>NZ_NINX01000041.1 GCF_002188635.1 Pigmentiphaga sp. NML030171
CGTAGGGCGTGTAGCCCGATGCCGCGGCAAGCTGCACGGGCTGGGCTGCGAATCGCGAGGCGCCCGCCGGCGGCGGGATGTAGGGTTGCGGCGCGCCGGCATAGGCGGGTTGCGGCGCGGCCTGGGCCGGCAGCATGGCCGTTTGCGCCGCCGCGTAGGCCGGAGCGGGGGCGTAGCCGCCCGCCATCGGCACCGGGGCCGCGCCCCCATAGGGGGCGGGCGCGAAGGGACGTGGCGCCAGGGTCGAGCTGGAGCGCTGGCCCGGCAGCCCGACGAAGGGATTGCCGGAGCGCCCGGGGGCGGCGCCGGGCTGGCCGTTGGCCGCATAGGCCGGCGCGATGCCGCGCTGCCGGTTCTCGGCCTGGACGGCCGCGGCGAAATACTGTTCGGCCTTGCTGGACTTGCCCTGCGCGCGGTAGAGCCGGCCGGCGGCGGTCAGCACTTCCGGATTCTGGGGCGCCTGCCGCAGCGCGTTGTCGAGCACGTTCTCGGCATAGCCGTATTCCTTGGCCGAGGTCGCCATCGACGCGGCGGCCAGCATGGTCTCGAGATTGCGCGGGTCCTTCTGCAGCAACTGGTTGTACAGGCCCAGCGCCTGCTGGTAGTCGCGCGCGTCGGCGTACATGCGGGCCAGGGCGCCGACCACCTGCGGGTCGTCGGGCCGTTCGGCCAGCAGCGGCGCGAGGGTGTCGTAGGCCATGACGAGATCGCCCGACGTGCGCAGGCCGTCGGCCTGCCGCACGATGTAGGCCACGCGGATGTCCTCGTAGCTCCTGCGCTGGGTCGGGTTCATGGTCTCGGACTGGAGCTGGCGCAGGATGCCCGCCAGTTCGACGTCCTGCCGGGTGCGCAGCAGGATCGCGGCGTATTGCAGCCGCAGGCCGATGTCGGGCCGCGTGGTGCGCGACAGCAACTGGCGCATCATGTTGAGCGCGCGTCCAGTGTCGCCGGCGTCGGTGTAGCCCAGCGCGATGGCGCCCAGCAGTTCCGGATCCTGGCCGGCCTGGGGCTCGGCCTGGGCCAGCAGCGCGATCGCTTCCTGCGCGCGTCCCTGCCTGGCCAGCTCGGCGGCATCGGCGGCCTGGACGTGCACCCAGGCGCGCTTTTGCAGCGCGGCCATGTCGCGGGTGCGGCTTTGCGCGGGAATGTTGTCGAGCGTGTTCAGCGCGCCGCGCCAGTCCTGCATCTCGGTGGCCAGCAGCGCGCTCGCGTACTGTGCCTCGGGCAGGTCGGGGTTGGAGACGAGCAGACCGTCCATGACGCCGCGGGCATCGTTGTAGGCGCCCATCTTCATGTACAGGCGCGCCAGGTCCAGCCTTATCCAGGGGCTGGTGGGATCGTTCAGCAGGGCGTCCTCCAGGGCCACCCGCGCGCCGGCATCGTCGCCGCGCTGCGCGGCCGCCTTGGCCGCTCCCACCGCCTGGGCGGCGCGCAGCCGCCCCAGTTCGCCGATCCGTTCCTGCTGCTGCGGGGTCAGCTTCTCGACCAGGGCCAAGGCCTGGTCGGGCTTGTTGTTCTGCGCCATTACTCCCACCAGGCCGCGCAGCGCGTCGGGATTGTCGGGCTGGCGCGCCAGTACGCGGCGGTAGGCCGCTTCGGCGGCATCGAGCTGTCCGCTTTCGGCCAGCACGTCGCCCAGGCTGTTCTGGCCGGTCGGTTCGGCCGGATCGAGTTTGATCGCCTGTTCCAGCGTGCGCCGGGCGCCGTCCAGGTCGCCGTTGGCGCGCTGGGCGCCGGCCTGGCCGATCTGACTCCAGTAGGCGGCGCTGTTCAGGGCCGAGCGCCAGCGGGACGCGGAACCCTGCCGCGAGGCGCGTTCCAGCAGGTCGCGCGCCTGGGTGAAGTTTTCCTGCCGCAGGCGGATCAGGCCCATCCCGCCCAGCGCGTCGCCGTCGGCCGGCCGTGCCGCCAGCACGGCCTGGAAATCGCTTTCGGCCTTGACCAGGTCGCCGTTGTCCAGCGCCTGGAAGCCTTCCATCACGCGGCGGCGCTGCGGATCCGCCGACACCGCGGCGGCCTGGCGGGTCTGCTGCTGTTGCCGCTCGATCTCGTCGAGCTTGGTCTTGACGCCCGTGTCGTCGGGATAGACGTCCAGATAGGCCCGGTACAGCGGGGCATCGGCCGGCCGCGTGCCGGCCCAGGCCAGCGCCTTGCGCCAACTGTCGGCGGCGGCCTTGCCCACATCCTGGCGCCGGGCCAGCGCGGCCAGTTGCTGGATGCCTTCGCGCCGGGTCGATTCGCGGTAGGTCAGGTGCTGGGCCAGCGCCAGTGCGATCTGCGGATCGTTGGGGGATTCGCCGGCCAGCTTCTGCAGGCCGCGGCGGGCTTCCTCCCAGCCTTGCGGGGTGCCGCCCAGGGTCTGGTAGTACTCCAGCGCCAGCGGGCCTTCCGGGGCCTTGCCGCCCAGCGCCGTCTGGTAGGTGGCCAGCGCCTGGTCGGTCTGGCCGCTGCGCGCCTGCTGGCGGGCCTGTTGCAGCACCTGGGCATTGCCGCCCAGGTCGATGGCCTGCTCCAGGCGGCCGATCAGCGGGCTGCCGGGATGGCTGCGCCGGAGTTGGGCCAGGTAGGCGCGGGCCTGCTCCGGGCGGCCGCCATCGAGTTCGATCTGGGCCAGGCCGTACAGCGCGTCGGGATGGTTGGGCGCGAGCCGCAGCAGCTTCTGCCACGCTTCGGCGGCGCGTTCGCCGTTGCCGCGCGACTGCCAGTACTGGCCCTGCTCGACCAGGACCTTCACGGGGTCGCTCTGGGCCAGCGCGCCGCCGTGCAGGGCCGCGGCCAACAGGCCCAGGATTACCGTGTTGTGGCGTGCTGACATGCCTTCTCCCAGCTCAGCTTGAGTGTCCCCGAGGACAGGAATCGATACCGTTGTTGGTCCCAGCCGATCCCGAACAGTCCCAGCACATGATCGTAATAGCGTGGCGCCTGTTCGGGCGGGGCCCGGGGATCCGCGGGCAGGCTGGCCTGGACGCGGGTCCGCTGGCGCTTGAGCTCGTCGCTCGCGCCGCGCGCCGCGAGATAGGGTAGCAGCGCCGCCGAAAAACCTACAGGGGCCTCGCCCTTGGCGGCGCCGGTGGCGGCGTCGACCGATTCGGGCGGCAGGCCGGTGGCGGCCGTGGCCTCCTGCATGCCGGAGAGGGCCTGCAGCAGTGTCTTGCGCGCGGGATCGCCGGCCGGGGTCATGCCCGCCCACAGGTAGTTGCGGATGGCGTCGTAGCTGCCGACGGCACCCTTCTCGGGGTCGGCCACGAAGCCCGCGGCCTTCCCCTCGGGGGCCTGGTAGGCGACCCAGTCGGCCACGAAGCCGCGCGGCGCGGTGGCCTGGATCATGCGGACGGTGTTGGCGGCGATGGCCTGCCAGGGACCGTCGCGGTCGATCAGGGCGAACCGCCGCAGCAGGGGCACGGGCAGGTAGCTGGGGTTGAGCCGCCACAGCGGGCCGGACAGCGCGAAGCCGGTGGGGCCGGGCAGCAGCATCCTGCCCAGGCCGGGCAGGTCGGCCACTTCGTCGGCGGCCACCCGCGCCAGCAGGGCGCGCGCATCGCGGGCGTAGTCGGCGCGGTTCCACAGGCGGCCGGCCTCGGCCAGCGCGTACACGAACCACAGGTCGGCGTCCGAGGCCGCGTTGGCGTCGATCACGCCCCAGCTTCCATCCTGGCGCTGGCCCCATTGCCAGGCGGGCAGGCGGCCGCCGATGTCGCCCGCGGCCAGGTTGTCGATGCTCCAGCGCCAGACGCGGTCGAAGACCGCGCGGTCGTTGGCGACCAGCGCGAAGAACATGGCGTAGGACTGGCCTTCGGACGTGGAGGGGCGCTGGGCGACGCTATGGTCGATGACACGGCCGTCGGCTTGGACGAAGCGGCGCTGGAAATCGCTCCACAGCGGCCAGTCTGCCGGTTGGCAGGCCTGGGCCCAGGCGCCCGCCGGCAGTATCGCGGCGAGCGCCGACAGCGCCGCCAACCGGCGCCGCCATCGCGCCGCCAGGCCGCGGCTCGGAGCCTGGCGCGGAGGCGGCAGGATCCCGGCCATGGCCTCAAAGCGCGAGCCGGCGCCTGGCCCGGGCTCGCAGCGACAGGTACAGCACGACGGCCAGCAGCAGTGCGGCCACGATGCCAAGCAGGGCCAGCAGCAGCGGGTGGTTGGCAAGGTACCACTGGACGTGGAGCAGCGGGTTGAGCGAACCGACGAAGTAGGTCTGGTCGGCCGCCAGGCTGTCCACCTGCTTCTCGCGGATCACGACCGCGCTGCCTTGGATGGATTTGACCAGGTCCGGGTCGAGCATGGCCCGCATGGCCTCGTGCAGGCCGGCGGGCTGGTTGGCCGAGATGACGACCACGCTGCGCCCGCCGGACAGCGGCGACTCGAAGCCGGCGATGATCGCGTCGGAGCTGGCGCTGTTGAACGCCAGCGTCTGGCGGGTCGGCTTGGCGTTGGTGCGCGAGTCGCTGTCGCGCCACGAGAACAACTGGTAGACCTTGTCGGACAGCGAGAAGCGCTTGGCGTTGCCGTCCAGGCTGACGGGCATGTATTGCGCCCACTGTTGCAGCAACGGCTGGCGCCCGCCCGACGAGATCACCAGCAGGTCCTTGCCGCCCAGCGTTTCCGCCTGCCGCGCCGCCGCCACGGTGACGCCGGTGGCGGGGTAGCCGGTGGCATCGCCCAACCGGCCCAGCACCGTCAGGTAGGTGGAGTAGTCGGCCGGGGTCGGCGAGTCGGGCAGCACCACGGCGGTGTCGGACAGGTCGGCCATGCGGGTGAAGGGGAAGCCGCTGTTGCTGAACGCGGCCAGGTCAGGCATGGCGATGAAGTGCGAGAAGTGCGAGATGTCGATGGTCGAATCGGGCTCTATCGTGCCGCGCACGTTGTCCAGCACCACGTCCTTGCATTCGCCCTGCTTGATGTAGTCGTAGTAGTAATGGAACTGCATCTGCGTCTGCGCGGGCAGCATGAACAGCGGGATCTGGAACTTCGCGCGGGCCGGCACCGTGCCGTCGGGCATGACCTTGTCCAGCAGCCGGTCGACGCGGCTGGTGGCGTCGTGGCGGATGGCCAGCAGCGGCTCGGAGCGCAGGAAGCGCTGGTTGATGTTGATGTTCAGCGTGGACTTGTCGGGTTCGGCGCGCGGCGTGTAGCGGTAGCGCAGGTCGACCGGGATGCCTTTTTCGCGCCAGGCGAACAGGTCGGGCGGCATGCGGAAATTGACCCGGATCAGGTCGGGGGAATAGCCCGAGACATTCAGCGCGGCGGCGTCGGCCAGTTCGCCGAACTTGACCGCGCGGTCGGCGCGCAGCCAGTTGGGCGCATCGTAGGGCTTGCGCGGCTTCTGCTGCTCGATCCCGGTGATGGTGGCGGCCTGGCCCGACAGCGTGGGCGCGCCCACGGCAAGCGCGGTGGCCGCCGTCTTGAGTTCGGCCTCGTCGCGTCCCAGCACGAGCAGCAGCTTGCCGTAGGGATCGTTGGGGTTGGTCGCGACGGCCACGGTCGGCCCCTGGACCTGGGGCCAGGTCACCCCGGCGACGCGTTCGTTGGCCGTGGCCAGGATGACGGCGTTGCCGTGGTCGGGAATGGCGTTCTGCGTGACCGGGAAGGTGGCGCCGCGGTAGCTGGCCAGCGCGCCGAACCACGAGGACAGCACGCCCGCCGCTTCCAGCGCGGCGCCGCCCGGCGCCGAGGCGAAGACGAACGGCAGGTTCAACGGCCGGATGTCGCGCCGGTCGAAGAAGGGCTGGGGCAGCAGCGCGAGGTCGTTCTCCAGCGCGATGCGGGTGACTGTCAGTTCCAGCACGCTGTTGTTGCTGATGTTGGCCCACAGGCTGGAATGCGCCGGGTCCTCGCACTCCATCGTGTAGTGTCCGATCAGTTGCAGGTTCAGCCGGTTGAACTCGGTGATCAGGCGCGGAGGGATGGCGATGTCGCGCGTCAGGTTCACGCCGCCCTGTTCGCGCGGGACGGGGATGGACGAGGACACCTCGCCGTTGACCAGCACGTTGATGTGCGACAGGTCGGGCAGCAGGGCGGGGGAATAGGCATAGGCCAGGCGCAGCGTGGCGCCCGTGACGACTTCGTCCGCCCGCACGCTGAACGGGACGCCGTACACGCCGTCGATGCCGCGCAGTTGCAGCGGGAACAGCGCCCCCAGTTGCTTGAGCGTATAGGTATGGGTACGGGTGGCGCCCGGCACGGCGGATGTCACCTTGACCGGCGTGGCGCTGGCCGCGTTGGGAGCCGCCGCGGCCGCCATGGCGGATGCGTGCGGGAGGCAGGCGATCAGCCCGGCCGCCAGGGCGGGCAGGGCGCGCAGCCTCGTGGCCGCGAGGCTGCCCAGCGTCGATCTCGTTGTCATTGATCCCCCGTCTCGGGTATGGATGGAATGGCGCGCCGGTCGCGGCGCCAGAACAAGGCGAGCCGGCCCGTGCTGCGGGCGAGGTCCCAGAAGCCTTTCACGGCGATGCGCAATATCTCGGCGAAGGCGGTGGGCAGGGAGTCCCGCTCGTGGCTGCCCCAGGCCTGGGCCCAGGTGTCGGCGCGCGCGAAGGTCATCTGGGCGAGCTCGACTTCCTGCTGCACGTTCAGGTCCTTGAACTGGAGCCCCAGGTGGTCGCCGCGGCGGAACGCCGCCGTGGCCGGGAAGATGCCTTCCTCGGTGCCGCGATAGAGCGAGACGTGCAGGAGTTCGTCCATCGGGACGTCGGCGTCGGCCGGCACGCGCAGCCCCAGGCCGGTCTGCGAGAAATCGATGGTCTGGCAGGCCAGGGTCTTGCCGTTGCCGAACATGAGGCTGGCGGGCAGGGCGGTGGCGACGCGGGGGGAACGCCGCACCTGGCGCGTCTCGCCCGCCACCGCGACCGCCGCGCTGGTCATGATCAGGTTATAGACCGTCCACGCGAGATTGATCAGCACCGTCGCCACGTCGGGCGACTCCTGGAAGACCAGCCGGCCCGCGCCGACGAGGAAGCCGGCCAGGTTCAGGACCAGCAGCACGATGTAGGGCCGCGCCATGTCCCAGTCGAAATAGCCTTCCTCGGTCACGCCGCCCTTGTCGGTGACGTTGAACTTGCCGGCCTTGGGGTTGACGAAGGCCACCAGCGCGGGGCGCAGGATGTACCAGGCCAGCACCGACTCGTAGACCTCGTTCCAGAACGAATGCCGGAAGCGGCCCTGCATGCGGGAGTTCGTCAGCGAGGCGTGGAAGATGTGCGGCACGGCATAGGCCGTGATCATCAGCGCCGTTGCCTGGAAGACGTGGGCGCCCAGCAGCAGGTAGGCCAGCGGCGCGGTCAGGAAGATCAGGCGCGGCAGGCCGTAGAAAAAATGCAGCATCGCGTTCAGGTAGCACAGCCGCTGGCCCAGGGTCAGGCCGGGCCCGAGCAGCGGGTTGTCGACGCGGCATATCTGCGCCATGCCGCGCGCCCACCGGATGCGCTGGCCGACGTGGCGCGCCAGGCTTTCGGTCGCGAGGCCCGCGGCCTGGGGAATCGCCAGGTAGGCGGTGTTGTAGCCGCGCCGGTTGAGCTTGAGCGCGGTATGGGCGTCCTCGGTGACGGTCTCCACCGCCACGCCGCCGATCTCCATGAGAGGGCCGCGCCGTATCATCGCGCACGAGCCGCAGAAGAACGTGGCGTTCCAGAGGTCGTTGCCATCCTGGACCAGTCCGTAGAAAAGCTCGCCTTCGTTGGGGACGACGCGGAAGGTGTCCAGGTTCTTCTCGAAGGGGTCGGGCGAGAAGAAGAAGTGCGGCGTCTGCAGCATGGCCAGCTTGGGGTCGCGCAGGAACCAGCCCATGCAGATCTGCAGGAAGGAGCGCGTGGGTACGTGGTCGCAGTCGAAGATGGCGACGTATTCGCCGCTGGTCAGTTCCAGCGCGTGGTTGATGTTGCCGGCCTTGGCGTGGGCATTGTTGTCGCGCGTGACGTAGCCGACCCCCAGTTCCTCGCAGAAGGCCCTGAACTCGGGCCGCTTGCCGTCGTCCAGCACGAACACCTTGAGCTTGTCGGCGGGCCAGTCCAGGCCGATGGCGGTGTAGACCGTCTGGCGCACGACGTCCAGCGGTTCGTTGTAGGTCGGGATGAAGACGTCCACCGTCGGCCACATGGCCGGATCGGGCGGCATGGGCGCGGGCTTGCGTTCAAGCGGCCAGGCGGTCTGGAAATAGCCCAGCAGCAGGACCACCAGCGCGTACAGTTCGGCCGCGACCAGGCCGAAGCCGAAGAAGGCATCGAGGAGGTTCTCGAATCCCACCGTCGAGGTCAGCCGCCAGTACATGTATCGAAGCGACGCGGTTACCGACAGCACGATCATCGCCAGGGGGGCCAGCCGGCCCACGGTGGTGCTGAGCACCAGCGCCAGCCCGAAGCATGCGGCCGCGAAGACGGCCTGCTGCCCGAGTTCCAGGGGCACCGTCACGGCCAGCGCGAACAGCAGGGCGGCCAGGACCACCGTGATCACCCGCACCACCGGACGGTGCCAGCCGGACCATCGAAGCAGAACAGCACTCCAATCGTCCAGGCGGGCGGACATCGGGCGGCGCGGGCGCGAGGTCAAAGCGAGGATCCGAAGGTGGACAGCATGGCCTCGATGTTCCGGGCGCACGCCAGGTAGTCCTGCGTGGCCTGGCACCGCGGATCGTAGTCGAGCACGCTCTGGTTGAAGGCAAGGGCTTCGCTGACCGATTGGTCCTGGTGGATGACGCCGACCACGCGTTCGCCGAAGTCGGCGCGCATGACCTGCAGCACGTCGCGCGCAAGCAGCCGCGAGTTGTCCACCTGGTTGACCACGAAGACGTGGTTGATGAAGTCGGGCCGCGTGACGCAGTAGGTCTGGACCAGGCCTTCCATCATGGGAAGCGTGGCATAGGAAGCGGCGTCGGGCAGCGTCACGATGACGGTCAATTGCGCCGCCGACAGGGCGGTGCGCATGTAGATCGAGGGGCCGGGGGGCGTGTCCAGCACGACCACGTCCTCGGTGCCCAGGCCCAGGGCCTGGACGTTGCGGGGCAGCCAGTCGGCGTGTGTTTCCAGATGGCGCTCGAATGCCTGCCGGTCGTCTTCGTTGACGGCGCCATAGGGCAGGACGACGACGCCGGACGGACTGGCGAAGCCGACGTCGCGCCAATCCTGCCCGGCCAGCGTCGCGCGGGACGTGCCCGCGATGCGCTGGGGATCGTCGCCGAAATGCAGGTGCAGGGCGTTCTGGGGGTCGAGGTCGACGGCGAGCACGTTGCGGCCGCCCTGCCGCAGGGCCGTGCAGAGATTGGCGGTGGCCGTGGTCTTGCCGACGCCGCCCTTGGCGGAAACAACAGCAATGATCTTCACAGTCGATTCAATCGCTCGAGGAGGGACGCGCTGCTCTTGTCGGCCGTAGGCCGCGAGGCGGGCCGGGCCAGGCGGGTGAAGAGCGCTTGCAGTTGCGGTGCCGGTTCCTGCTCCGGACCCGCATACGTATCGGCGGCGGTGCGCGGCGCGGGGGCAGGCCGGGGAGCCGGCTCACCGACCTGGGCTGGCTGCTGGGCCGCCAGGGCGGCGGCAGGCCGCATCCTGTCGCTCAGCGCACCGGCCCGGGGCGGAATGAATTCGGCTGCCCGCGGCGGGTTGGGCGCTTCCTGGGGGGGAGGCGGCGAGGCCGTGGCGGGGGACAGGCGAGGCTCGATGCGGCCCGCCGGCGGGGCGGCAGGCTGGAGGGCGGAGTCGGCCGCAGGTGGCGCGGCGGCGGGCTGCGGTGCCTGCGGAACGCTGGGGACGGGCGCTTCCACGGGGGGAAACTGCGCGGCCTGGTCCGCTTCGATCGAGGCCAGCAGCGGCCAGCGCTCGCGCGACTGGCGCGCTTCGTTGGCGCGGCTGATTTCCTGGTACTGGCCAGGCTGGCCGCCGAAGTGACGGAACAGGTTGGCGATGTCGTCGGATTCTTTCATGTGCTTCCCGTTGATCCGTTTCACATGGGCTTGGAGGAGGTTACCTGCCCAGCCGGAATTCGACGCAGCCGACGGCATCCGGCTCGCCGGCCTGCTTGACGCTCAGGCTCTTGCCGGCGCCCAGCTGCTCGAACCACCGCTGGTAGGCGCCTTCGAGGAAGGCGGCCATCCACGGGGATGCCTGCTGGCCGAAGGTGGCGGACAGGGGGGAGCAGTGATGGCTGATATGCAACGAGTCGTCGTGTTCATGGACGGTGACCCAGCCCCAATCCTGCGCCATCCAGATCTTGCTCATCGCGAACTGGACATCGTCCAGGCTCTGGCAATCGGCCAAGGCCGATTCGCTGGCAAAACGCGCCCCGACGCGATGCATCAAGGCGCGCAGATCGGCTTCGGGCAACTGGTCGGAGAATTCCCGGGCCAGGGCGCCGAGAAACCCGGTCCATTGCCGTGATGCCAGCCGGCTGCCGAGATATTCGAGAGTCGTTGGATCCACGATGGTTTCCCTGAGTGAGAGCATAGGGTATTGCCGGGGGGTGTTCGTACCGGAGGCAACAGTTGTTAACATTGTAACGGGCGAACCCGTTCCTGCCGCGTATGCCTCCCGTAATGTTCCCCACGCCAATTATCGGGTGAAGTCCAATGTTGGCGTTTACTAACTTGCCGCGAAAGGCACGTGTCCGGCGCCGGGTGGCAGGGCCGGCAGCATGGGGCGCGGTTTCGCTTTTGCGATGATCGCCTGTGTGCGATGATCATGTATCACGGCTCCGTGTGCCTGGCGCCGATGACGGACTAGCGGTATATCGATTAAAAGAAGCTTGATGGTTGTTCGATTTTTCCATGTCGCCGATGCCTAGAAGGTCCAAGCCCGCCGAGGCCGTACGACAGTTCGCCAATGTCAGCGAACGGGCCATGCTGTTGCGCGAATTGGGCGTGCTGATCGGCGAGCGCCGGCGAGCCGCCGTCATGGCGCTGGCCCTGCCTTCCGATGCCGCTCCCCATCAGCGCGACGAAATCCTCGGCAAGATCCGCCGTTTCATCCGCGCGGACGACCTGCTGTGCATGCTGGACGACACCAGCCTGATCATCGTGCTGCGCGACGTCAACGACAAGTCGGGCGCGATAGGCGCCGCCCAGCGGCTGTTCCAGCGCTCCTCGTTGCTGCAGATACTGGGTGCCAGCCAGGGGTCGTCGCTGGCCGCCTTCGGCATCGTCATGCTGCCCAGCGACCTGCCCCAGCCTTCGAACGTGCTGCTGCGCGCCCAGCAGGCGGCCCGCTACGCGCTGCGCACGCGGGCGCGGTGGGTATGCTGGAACGACGGTCCCGAGGACCTGGACGGCAGGCTGATGTCGCGCGAGGACACGCTGGTCACCGAGGTCATGCAGGGCCTGGATCGCGGCGAGTTCGAACTGTTCTACCAGCCCCAGCTGGAAATGCGAACCGGCCGGGTACGGGGCGTCGAGGCCCTGGTACGCTGGCATCGCAAGGGAACCATGGTCATGCCCAACGACTTCGTGCCCGAGGTCGAGGCGGCGGGGCTCAGTTCCGCGCTGGGCATGTGGGTGCTCAGGCGCGCTTGCCAGCAACTGGCCGAATGGCGCGAGGAAGGCGTGTTCTGTGCCCAGGTGGCCGTCAACCTCAGCGCCGCCCAGTTGCAGGGGGACCTGGCCGCCAGCGTGGGCCAGGTACTGGAGGAGTACGGCATCGAGCCGGGCCGGCTGGAAATCGAGCTGACCGAGTCGGCCGAGATTCCCGATCCGGAAGAGGCAGGCGCCATCACCCGGCGCTTGGGAGAAATGGGCGTGGGCTTCAGCCTGGACGATTTCGGCAGCGGATATTCCAACTTCCTGCGGCTGCGCTCGGCGCAGTTCGCGGCGGTCAAGCTGGACCGCCAGTTCGTGGCCGGGATGCTGGACAACACCTACGACAAGGAAATGCTGCGCACCGTCATACAGTTCTGCCGGTCCGTCGATATCCAGACCATCGCCGAAGGCGTCGAGACGCCGCAGCAACTGGAGGCGCTCAGGCACCTGGGCTGCGATGCCTGGCAGGGGTTCCTCTGTTCGCCCCCCATGGGCGCCGATGCCGTCACCGATTTCCTGCGCCATGCCGACGCCCGCCAGGGCGTCGCGGTTACCCTGTAGCGCGAGCGGTCACAGCAGCGTGGTGGCCAGTCTCGCCTGGTTCTTGCCGCTGCGCTTGGCTTCGTACATCGCGTTGTCGGCCGCCTGCACCAGGCTGTCGCGGCTGGTGCCGTGTTGCATGGCGATCGCGGCGCCGATGCTTGCGCCCACGTGGGCCGTGAACGCCTGGCCATTGGTGGTCAGGCGATAGGGCGCGCGCAGGATCTCGCACAGGTCGACGCATTTTTGCCGGATCGCGCCGCCGTCGGCGGCCTTGCACAGCAGGACGCCGAATTCGTCGCCGCCCAGGCGGGCCACGACGTCCTCGGCGCGCAGGGCGGACCGCAGCCGCAGCGAGAAGGCCTGCAACAGCATGTCGCCGGCCTGGTGGCCATGGCCGTCGTTGACCTGCTTGAAGCCGTCGATGTCCACGTACAGCAGGGCGAACAGTTCATCGTGTCGCTGGGCACGGCTCAGGAAGCGGTCCAGCGTCTCGATGAACAAGGCCCGGTTCGGCAGGCCCGTCAACTGGTCGTGCGTGGCCTGGTGCCGCATCTGTTCCTCGATGCGCCGGCGTTCGGCGATCTCCACCTGCAGTTGCTGGTTGCGCTGTTCCAGCGTGGACAGCGCCTGCGCGAGCCGCTGGCGGCTGGTTTCCAGCTCCAGGAACACCTTGACCTTGGACAGCAGTATCGAGTCGTTGACCGGCTTGGCGATGTAGTCCACCGCGCCGCTGCGATAGCCTTTCAACTGATTCAGGTCGTCGGCGAAGGCGGCGGTGACGAAGATGATGGGCGTGTCGCGATTGAGCGGTTCGTTGGCCAGCAGGGCGGCGACTTCGTAGCCGTCCATCTCGGGCATGTTGACATCGAGCAGGATCAGCGCGAAGCGCTCGTCCAGGCAAAGCGCCAGCGCTTCGTTGCCCGAGGCGACCGTGACCAGTTCGGCATCGATCTGCGCCAGCAGCTTGCGCATGGCGAACAGATTGGCCGGCGTGTCGTCCACGATCAGGATCTTGGGTGTGGGCAGGTCGGTCTTCAAGATAGGCACATCCGGTTGAGTTCGCTCGCAATGTCGGCGAGCCCGAGGCAATGGTCGGCGCCCGCCAGGGAAAGCGCGGCTTCCGGCATGCCGGAGGCTTCCGCTTCCTCCGGGTCCTGCACCAGCGCGATACCCCCGGCCTGCCGGACGCAGCGTAATCCGCGGGCGCCGTCGTCGTTGGCGCCGGTCAGGATCACGCCGGCCATGCGGTGGCGGTACGCATCGGCGGCCGATTCGAACAGCACGTCGATGCTGGGTCGCACGAAGCAGACCTTGGGGTCGACATTCAGATAGAAATAGTGATCGGCCCCAATCAGCAAATGATAGCCCGGCGGGGCGACATACAGCACGCCGGGCAGCACGGGCGCGCGCTCCTGCGCTTCCTGCACGGGCATCGGTGTGTCGCGGGCGAGCAACCTGCGCAGGGAGTCGGCATCGGCGGACGCCGTGTGGATGACGACGACGAACGCGGTCCGGGGGCAGGGGGCCAGGCCGCGCAGCAGGATTTGCAGGGCCTTCAGTCCGCCGGTGGAACAGCCGATGGCCACCAGTTCCATCGCATCTCTCCGTCAGGTCGCCCGTATCGACCGGAAGATCCGCGCCGGACCGTCCACCGTGGCGAAGCTGGAGGAGGCCGATGCCAGCGCGAGATTTTCCTTGGTGCCCAGGCACAGGAAGCCGCCGCGCACGAGGCTGTCGGCGAACAGGGCCAGCGTGCGGTCCTGCAAGGCGTTGTTGAAGTAGATCAGCACGTTGCGGCACAGGATCAGGTGCGCTTCGCAAAACACACCGTCGGTGGCGAGATTGTGGTTGGCGAAGACCACGTTCCGGCACAGCGATTCGTCCAGCTTCACCAGGTCGTAGCGCGCGTGGTAGTAATCGGCCAGGGTACGGGTGCCGCCCGCCTGCTGGTAGCGCAGCGAGGCCGCCCGCGCCTCGCGTACGGGGAAGATGCCTTCCCGGGCTCGCGCCAGCGCGGCATCGGAAAAGTCGGTGGCGTAGATCTGGCTGCGATCGTAGAGCCCGGCTTCCTGCAGCAGGATGGCGAGCGAATAGACTTCCTCGCCGTGGGCGCAGCCCGCCTGCCAGATGTTGATGCTGGGATACGAGGCCAGGACAGGGAACACCTTGGTGCGCAGCGCCTCGAACACGAAAGGGTCGCGGAACATTTCCGAGACGGGCACCGACAGCCCTTCGATCACCTGCGGCAGCAAGGAAGCGTCGCGCAGCATGCGCGAAGTGAGCTCGCCGATGTGCGCCAGGCCGTGCTGGCGGACCAGCCCCTGCACGCGCCGCTTGAGCGAGGGGCGCGCGTACTGGCTCAGGTCGTAGCCGTGGCGCCGCCGCAGGGCTTCCACGAACAGGTCCAGCTCGATTTCGTCCAGGTCGGGTTCCATGGCGTTCCAGGCCGCCCTAGCGGTGCAGCCATACTCGCATCATAGACAGCAGCTTGGGAATGTCCACCGGTTTCGGCAGGTAGTCGTTGGCGCCCGAGGCGAGGCTCTTCTCGCGGTCGCCCTGCATGGCCTTGGCCGTGAGCGAAATGATGGGCAGATGCGCATGGCGCGGATTCTTGCGGATCTCCTGCGTGGCCTCGTAGCCGTCCATGACCGGCATCATGACGTCCATCAGCACCAGCTCGATGTCGGGGTTCTCTTCCAGCTGACGCAGGGCCTTGCTGCCGTCCTGCGCCATCAGGACCTCCATGCCGCGGCCGCGCAGCGCCTTGGACAGGGCGAACAGGTTGCGCATGTCGTCGTCCACCATCAGGACCTTGCGCCCCTTCAGGTCGTCGTCGCTGCCCGAGGCTGGCGCGGCGGGACGCAGCCGCACGCTGTGCAGGAAGAGGCTGACTTCGTCCAGCAGCCGTTCCGACGAGTGCGCGCCCTTGATCACCACGCTGTCGGTGTGGGAGCGTATCCGCAACTGGTCTTCGCGCGACAGCTCGCGGGCGGAATACACCACGATCGGCGGGCGCGGTTCGACGGTGGACAGTTGTTCGAGGAAGTCGAAGCCTGAAATGCCCGGCAGGCCCAGGTCCAGCACGACGCAATCGAAGGTTTCGCCGCGCAGCATGGCCAGCGCCTCCTCGGCCGAGCCGGCTTCCGAGATCTCGACGGGCTGGGAGGACAGCAGGGTCCGCACCGAGGTGCGGGAAGCCGGATCGTCATCGATGATCAGCAGCCGCCGGACCTGTCCTTCGGTCGGCAGCATCAGGCGGTCGATGGCGCCGTTGAGCGCGTCGGCCGATACCGGCTTGGTCAGGTAGCCGGCGATGCCGGAGTCCCGCGTGCGCCCGGGTTGGTCCAGCGCCGAGACGATATGCACCGGGACGTGGCGCAGGCCGGGCTCGGCCTTGAGCCGTTCCAGGACGGTCCAGCCGTCCATGTCGGGCAGCATCAGGTCCAGGATGATGCCGGTGGGGTGGTGCTGGCGGGCGAGCTGCAGGCCGGCTTCGCCGCCGTGGGCCACCAGGGCCGTACAGCCCTTGCGCCGGATCATGTCGGCCAGGACGCGGGCGAAGGCCGGATCGTCCTCGATCACGAGGATGGTGGTGTCGCGCGGGGACACGGGGGCGGCGGGCGGTGTATCCGGCAGCGTCGCCGTGGCGTCGCCGGCCGCGGGGGGCGCCTCGGCAAGGGGTGCCGGTTCGGCCGCGCCGGGCTGGGCCTGCGGCAGCAGCACCGTGAAGACGCTGCCTTGCCCGGGCTCGCTGCGCAACTGGATGTCGCCATGGTGCAGCCGCGCGAGGCGGCGGGAGATCGCCAACCCCAGGCCCGTGCCGCCGAACTGGCGGCTGGTGCCGGCATCGAGCTGTTCAAACGCGCCGAAGACCTGCGCGAATTTTTCGGGCGGGATGCCGATGCCGGTATCGTGCACTTCGATCGAGACGGACCGGTCCGCCGGAAAGCCGGGAAGATCGGCGGCCGGGCGCCGCAGCACCAGCCGGACCTCGCCCGACTGGGTGAACTTGAAGGCATTGCCGAGCAGGTTGGTCACGATCTGCTCGAGCTTGCCGCCGTCGGCCTGCACCGCGGACGGCAGCGCATCGGCGATCTCGACCGCGAAACGCAGTCCCTTGCCGCGCGCCACGTGATCGAACTGGCGCTTGAGCCGGGCCGCGAAAACGCGCAGGTCCACCTGTTCGAGCGACAGTTCCATCTTCCCGGCCTCGATCTTGGACAGGTCCAGGATGTCGTTGATCAGGCGCAGCAGGTTGGTGCCGCCTTCGTGGATGATGCGGGCCGACTCGACCTGGTCTTCGCTCAGGTTGCCTTCGCGGTTCTCGGCCAGGTCGTTGGACAGGATCAGCAGGCTGTTGAGCGGCGTGCGCAGCTCGTGCGACATGTTGGCCAGGAAGTCGGACTTGTACTGGCTGGCGCGGGCCAGCGCGTCCGCCTTGTCGGCCGTCTCCCGCTGCAGGGCTTCCAGCAGCGTCTTCTGCTGGTTCAGGATCTCGGATTGCTGGCGCAGCTCTTCGTTCGAGGCCTGCAGCTCCTCTTGCTGCGTGCGCAGTTCTTCCTCGGAGGTGCGCAGCTCGGCGGCCTGGCTTTGCGTGCGTTCCAGGAGCTCCCGGGTACGCACCGAGCGCGTGATGTTCTCCAGCGACAGGGCGACGACGGGCAGCAGGGTTTCCAGCAGGCGGCGGCGACGGACGTCCAGGGGCCCCATCAGGCCCAGCTCGATGACGGCAAGGACGTGCTCCATCGACAGGACGGGGATCAGCATCAGGCGGGGAGGCACGGCCTCGCCCAGGCCGGACCGCATGCGCAGGTAATGGTCCGGCACCGCGTCGAGCTCGATGACCCGGGCTTCGCGGGCACATTGGCCGACCAGGCCTTCGCCCATCCTGAACGGCTGGATCCGGTCCGCGGGATCGGGCTGGTATCCGTAGTGTCCGACCGGATGCAGGACGTCGTCCTCCGCGCGCAGGTGGAACAGCGCCACGCCCGCGCTCAGCTCCGTGCCCAGTTGCGACAGCAGCGCCTGGGCGAACTCGGCATGGGACGACGCGCGCTGCAGGCGGTCGGCGATCCGTCCCACGCAGTGGCCCACCCAATTCTGGTCCGAGATGTCGATGGCCATCTGCTTGAACTCGGTCAAGGCCCTGGAGATGGTGCCGATCTCGTCGCGCCGGTCGAGCCGGGGCGTTTCGATGGCGTGGTCGTGCCGGGCCAGGCGCTCCATGCGCTCGCTCATCAGGCGCAAGGGCCGGGTCACGAGCGTGGCCGACAGCCGCAAGGCCGCCACGCCGCACAGCGCGGCCAGCAGCAGCGTGCCCCACAGCAGCCACTCGCGCTGGGATTCAGACTGCTCCAGGGCACTCTCGCGCTCTTCCAACTGCCGCCGCGCATAGGTGCCGAACCCGTCGAGGGCCGCGACGATGGCCGGTGTGGCGACCGGGGTGCTGGCGGTGAACTTCGGGAAGAGCCGCTCGCGCTGGCTGGCGGCCTCGGTCGGCGATTCCTTGGCCAGGCGCCGCAGCTCGGGCAGCACCTGTTGTTCGACATTGTTGCGCCAACTGGCGTCCAGGCCGCGTATGGTGTCCAGTCGGGTGCTTTGCGCGGCGTCGTTCCGGACCTGCTGTTCCAGGTGGTCCAGGTGCTGCGTGATCGCGGCGTTGGCCGTCTGCAGCGTCTTGGTGTCGGGTTCGCCCGGGCTCAGCAGCAACTGCCGCAGTTCGGACTGCCGCTGATACAGCACGCGATTGGTCTGCTCGATCTCGCGCAGCAGGTCGACCGTGGCGCGGAAGGCGGCCCGGTTCTGCTTCTCCTGTTCCAGGACTAGCGACGTGCCGATGCTGGAGACGATGAACAGGGTCAGCAGCGAGCCCACCAGCAGCGATACCTTGCCGGTCAGCGGGATATTCCCCAGCCATGAGTTCTCGAGGGTCTTCTTGCTGGACATGGGGGGATATCCCGTAGGGCAGGCCAAGCCGCCATTCTAGGCGTTGCGGCCGGGCTCGGGCAGCCTTGTGGTGATTTTGCGGCACCGCTTCGGCGGCCGCCCGTGCAACATGATGCTGTGGGCTGGCAGGCCGGACTCCGGGCAAAAAAAATGCCGCACGCGAACGTGCGGCATTCGTGACGGTCCGGCTGCGTGATCAGTGACGCAGCTCGGGACGGGTTTCCACCTGGACCAGCGCCTCGGCGGCCGCCGGCGGCCGGACACGCGGCTCGCGGCCCAGGCGGACCGGCGCGGCGGCGGGAGCGGCCTGGCGGGCAGCCGCCAGCTTGGCGCTGTCCGTTTCCACCCACTGCATGCCGGCCTGCTCGACCACGCGCACGAGTTCGTCGTGGGACGCGGCGGCCTGGGGAACGACGATCTGGGCCGGCGTATCCAGGATGGAGGACGGTTGCGGAGCAGGCGTCTCGGCCACGGGCGCGGGCACCTCGGCCTGGGCCTCCGCGGCAACCGGTTCAGGCTGCGCGGCGGGAGCCTCGGCCTGGGGCGTGGGCTCGGCCGGCTGGACCGGAGCTTCGGCGGCCTGCTGCACAGGGGCCTCGGCGGCAATGGCGGGCGCGGGTTCCTCGACCGCCTGCGGAGCCGCCACGGGGGCGGTTTCCTCGGCCTGGGGAGCGGCCTCTTGCGACGGCTGGGCTTCCTGGGCGGGCTGGGCCGGCGCGTGCACGACTTCCGCCACCACGGGGGCGGGCGTGTCGATGGGCAGGGCCTCGGCCGTGATCAGGATGGGCTCGGATACCGTGGCCAGCGGCTGGGCCGGGGCGGACGCCGGAGCGGCGTCTTCGTCATCGGCTGCCTCGTCGTCCTGCAGGCCATCTTCGCCCAGTTGGGCGCCGGCTTCGCCCTGGCGGCGGCCACGGCGGCCACGACGGCGGCGGCGCTTGCGTTCCGGTTCGCCATCGGCGCCATCGGCGGCGGCGAGCGGTTCCTCTTCCTGGAGACCTTGCGGCTCGGCGGTCAGGGGCGCGTCGGGGACGATCGGGGCCTCGGGGGCGGCGACGGGTGCGACGGCCTCGCCAGCCACGACGGCGGCCGCGGCAACGGTCGAGCCGGCGGCTTCATCGGCCGGCAGGTCCTCGCGGCGTCCTCCGCGGCGGCCGCGGCGGTTGCGGTTGCGAGCCTCGCCCGACTGTTGCTCGGCGTCATCGGCGACGGGCGCGACGGCCACGGGGCGCTGCTCTTCCTGCCTGGGCGCGCGGGCACGGTCGTCCCGGCGGCCATCGCGGCGCTGTCCGCGCGAATCGCGGGCTTCCTTGCGGCCTTCCTCGCCTTCCTGGCGCTCGCGGTCATCGGGGCGCGCCTCGCGGTTGTCGCGGCGGCCGCGGTTGCCGCCCTGGGGCGGGCGGCGGCGGTTGCGATGGGCGTCTCGTTCCTCGCGCGATTCTTCCTTGCGCGGGCGGGCGGCCGGCTCGGCCGGCTGGGCGGGGCTGCCCTTCAGCCAGCCGAACAGGCGCGACACCAGGGCCGAGAAGCCGCCGGCGGACGGCGCCGCGGCGGGCTCGGCCTTGGCTCGCGAGCCATTCGCGCCGGACGGGGGCGTGGAGGAGACGGGCGCCGGCTGGGCGGGGGTGATGCCCTTGACGAGCGCCTCGGGGCGGGCCTTGACCTCGTGTTCCTGCGCGGAATAGGCAAGGTTGGTCTCGGGCGCCTCGGCCAGCTCGAAGCTGGCCTTGGTGCTTTCCAGCCTGGGGTCGTCGTGCCGCAGGCGCTCGATGCGATGGTGCGGCGTATCCAGGTGCTTGTTGGGGATGAGGATGACGTTGACCTTCAGGCGCGCTTCCATCTTGGCGATGTCGGTGCGCTTCTCGTTCAGCAGGAAGGTGGCCACTTCCACCGGCACCTGGGCGTGCACGGCGGCGGTGTTTTCCTTCATGGACTCTTCCTGGATCAGGCGCAGCACCTGCAGGGCGCTGGACTCGGTGTCGCGGATGACGCCGGTGCCGTTGCAGCGCGGGCAGGTGATGTGCGAGCCCTCGTTCAGCGCCGGGCGCAGCCGCTGGCGCGACAGCTCCATCAGGCCGAAGCGCGAGATCTTGCCCATCTGCACGCGGGCGCGGTCGAAATGGAGGGCTTCGCGCAGGCGCTGCTCGACGGCGCGCTGGTTCTTGCCGTCTTCCATGTCGATGAAGTCGATGACGATCAGGCCGCCCAGGTCGCGCAGGCGCAACTGGCGGGCCACTTCGTCGGCCGCTTCCAGGTTGGTGCGCAGCGCGGTTTCCTCGATGTCGCTGCCCTTGGTGGCGCGCGCCGAGTTGACGTCCACCGCGACCAGGGCCTCGGTGTGGTCGATCACCACCGCGCCGCCCGAGGGCAGGGGCACCGTGCGGGCGTAGGCGGTCTCGATCTGGTGTTCGATCTGGAAGCGCGAGAACAGGGGCACGTCGTCGCGGTAGCGTTTCACCCGCTGGACGTTGTCCGGCATGACCACGCTCATGAAGGCGCAGGCCTGGTCGGCGATGTCGTCGGTGTCGATCAGGATCTCGCCGATGTCGGGCGAGAAATAGTCGCGGATGGCCCGGATGACCAGGCTCGATTCCAGGTAGATCAGGATGGGGCCGGCATTCTCGCGGGCGGCGCCGTCGATGGCGGTCCACAGCTGCATCAGGTAGGACAGGTCCCATTGCAGCTCTTCGACGTTGCGGCCGATGCCGGCGGTGCGGGCGATGATGCTCATGCCCTGCGGAACCTGGAGCTGCTCCATGGTTTCACGCAGCTCCTGGCGGTCTTCGCCCTCGACGCGGCGCGACACGCCGCCGCCGCGGGGGTTGTTGGGCATCAGCACCAGGTAGCGGCCGGCCAGCGAGATGAACGTGGTCAGGGCCGCGCCCTTGTTGCCGCGCTCTTCCTTCTCGACCTGGACGATGAGTTCCTGGCCTTCGCGCAGCACGTCCTGGATGCGGGCGCTGCGCACGTCCACGCCTTCCTTGAAGTAGGTGCGGGCGATTTCCTTGAAGGGAAGGAAGCCGTGGCGTTCCTCGCCGTAGTTGACGAAGCAGGCTTCCAGGCTGGGTTCGATGCGGGTGACGACGCCCTTGTAGATGTTGCCTTTGCGTTGTTCGCGGCCGGCGGTTTCGATGTCGAGGTCGATGAGCTTCTGCCCGTCGACGATGGCAACGCGCAGTTCTTCCTGGTGCGTTGCGTTGAACAGCATGCGCTTCATGTATGAAGTTCTCCGTGGTCGTGTCGCGCCGAAAACCGGCGCGCAGCCTCGGGCCGTCGGGAAGATGCGCGGTGCGCGGAGCGAGTGGAGGAAACCGGTGCGCGAAAAGCCGCACCCCGCGGACTCAGGTCACGATGACCGGCCGGGTGGGAATGCGCAAGGTCGGGAGAGAGCGCAGGCACCGTGGATGCCGCGGCCGTCGCCCACTGACCGCGGCTTGCGGTGGGGGCGAGGGATGGTTGCGGTATCGAAAGCAGTGGTGTTCACGGTATTTGCGAGCCAGACAGACTCGCCTCTTGGGCGAGCCTTTGCGTATACGACGGTTTCTTTGTACTTGCGTCCGCGGGCGCATATCCGTCGTCGCGCGGTTGGGCTTCGGGTTCGAAGCCATTGCGGCGCGACAGGCGGGCGACCATGACGGCCCGGAAGAATCCGGCGGGCGGGACGGGTACAATTCCGGCACACTTTGCGACCTGTCCTGACCCGGCGGCGTGCTGCAAAGGCTGCACGGCTTGCCGCGAAACATTCAGCGGCAGGCGGCAGCCCGATTGGGACGCGGCCTGGATTCGGAAAGGTGTCTCGCGCACATCTGGCGGAAACGCCGCATGAAAGCGCGTCTCGACGCCGGAAGCGCGGTTCAGGGACACAACGTGTACGTCAACCCTGTGCTCCAACCCGCCTGATTCGATCAGGCTTCAGGATTATATGTCGCTACCATTGTTGCGCAAAGCGAAATCCACGCCCGGCCAGGGCCGCCCGCCCCGGAACCCCGAACCGGCCGCGGCCCCCGCCGTGCGCCTGGTCGAAGTGGACGAGGCGCACGATGGCCAGCGGCTGGACAATTTCCTGCTGCGCCTGTGCAAGGGCGTGCCCAAGAGCCACCTGTACAAGGCCATCCGGGGCGGCCAGGTGCGGGTCAACCGTGGCCGGGTGCCGGTGGACCACCGGATCGCCGCCGGCGACGTCGTCCGGGTGCCGCCGTTCCGGCTGCCCGAGGCGCCGGTGCGCTTCGTGCCTCCCGGCGAATTCCCCATCGTGTTCGAGGACGACGCGCTGCTGGCGATCGACAAGCCGGCAGGCGTGGCGGTGCACGGCGGCAGCGGAGTGGATTTCGGCGTCATCGAACAGTTGCGGCGGGCGCGGCCCGAGGCGCGCTTCCTGGAACTGGTGCACCGGCTCGACCGCGACACGTCGGGGCTGCTGCTGGTGGCCAAGAAGCGCAGCGCCCTGGTCGGCCTGCACGAATCGCTGCGCAACGGCCTCTGGAACAAGCATTACCTGGTCCTGGTCGTGGGGGACTGGGTCAACGACCGGCAGCATGTGCGCAAGCCGCTCACCAAGTGGTCCACCCAGTCGGGCGAACGCCGCGTGAAGGTCGATCCCGATGGCCAGGCGGCCCACACCATCTTCACCCTCAAGCGGCGCTACGGCCTGTATTCCCTGCTGGACGCCGAACTCAAGACCGGGCGGACCCACCAGATCCGGGTGCACGTGACCAGTTGCGGATTTCCCATCGTGGGCGACGACAAGTACGGCGACGACCACGCCAACGCGGCTGCGGCCGGGCGCGGGTTCCGCCGGATGTTCCTGCACGCCCACACCCTGGCCGTCCCGCATCCGCTGACCGGCGAGTCCCTGGCGCTGGAAGCCCGTCTGCCCGAAGATTGCGTCGAATTCCTACAGCAACTGGAACATCCATGACTTCACCCCTCCCGGGCTATTCGCTGATCGTGTTCGACTGGGACGGCACCCTGATGGACTCGACGCCGACCATCATCGCCGCCATCCAGTCCGCCTGTCGCGACCTCGGGCTGCCGGTGCCGCCCGACGAGGCCGCCGCCTGGGTCATCGGCCTGAGCCTGCAGGACGCGCTGATGGCGGCCGTTCCCACGCTGGCGCAGGACCAGGTCCAGGCCTTCGTCGCGCGCTACCGCTTCCATTACCTGACCCGCGATCCGCAGCTGCGTCTTTTCGCCGGCGCCGAGCAGATGCTGGCGCGCCTGGCCGAGCGCGGCGCGCGGCTGGCGGTGGCCACGGGCAAGAGCCGCGTCGGCCTGGAGCGGGCGCTGGACGCCACCGGCATCCGGCGGTATTTCGACACCACCCGCTGCGCCGACGAGACCTTCTCCAAGCCCAACCCGGCCATGTTGTTCGAGATCATGCGCGAGCTGGGCGCCGATCCGGCATCCGCCGTCATGGTGGGCGATACGTCGCACGACCTGCAGATGGCCCGCAACGCCGGGATCCATGGCGTGGGCGTGACCTATGGGGCGCACGCCGTGGACGAGCTGGCCGGATGCGCGCCGCAGACACTGGCCGGCAGCATCGCCGAACTGGGCGACTGGCTGCACGGCCGCATCGCGGCCCGGGCGGCCTAGGACCCGCGCAAGGCGCGCGGTGTGAACCGGCCCTGGCCGCGAGGGCCGCTGTCGCCGCGCCGCGACTTGCCCTATCCTAGCGATTGCTTACCTTCGACCTTTCATAGCGAGTTGTCTTCATGTCCCAGGATGCCTATTCCTCCCCGCCCGATGCTTCGTCCCGCGCTCCGGGGGAATGGGAGCGCGACGTGCTGGAGAAGCTGGTCTTTGCTTCGCTCAAGGAGCAGCGCGCCAGGCGGCGCTGGACCATTTTCTTCCGGCTGCTGATGCTCGCCATCGTGGTCCTGCTGGTGCTCGCCGCCACCGGCGTGCTGTTCAGGGGTTCGGGTTCGGGCACGCCCGACCCGCATACCGCGCTGATCGAACTGGACGGCGTCATCGATGCCCAGGGCGAGGCCAGCGCCGACAAGATCAACGCAGCGCTGCAGGCCGCCTTCGACGACGACAACGCCAAGGGAGTAGTCCTGCGCATCAACAGCCCGGGCGGCAGCCCGGTCCAGGCCGGCATGATCTTCGACGAGATCCGCCGCCTGCGCGCCCAGAATCCCGACAAGCCCGTGTATGCCGTGGTCGAGGAAATCTGCGCCTCCGGCGGCTACTACGTTGCCGCCGCGGCCGACAAGATCTACGTCAACAAGGCCAGCGTGGTCGGCTCCATCGGCGTCATCATGGAAGGCTTCGGCTTCACCGGCCTGATGGACAAGGTGGGAATCGAACGGCGCCTGGTCGTGTCCGGAGAGAACAAGGCGCTGCTGGATCCGTTCTCGCCCGCCAATCCCGGGCAGCAGGCCCACGCCCAGGCGCTGGTCCAGGAAATCTTCCAGCAGTTCGTCGGCGCGGTGCGGGAAGGGCGCGGCGAGCGGTTGCATGAAACGCCGGACATGTTCACCGGCCTGATCTGGACGGGCGCCAAGAGCGTCGAACTGGGCCTGGCCGACGAACTGGGCACGGTGGACAGCGTCGCGCGCGACGTCATCCAGGCCGACACGGTGGTGGACTACACGGTCCGGGAAAACTTCGCCGAGCGGGTCGCCAAGCGCGTGGGCGTGTCCTTCGGCGCCGGGCTGGCCAAGACCGGCCTGGGCGGTGCCGGCGGCTTCTGGCACTGGAAGTGACGGACCGCCCCGGGGGGCCCCGGGGCGCGATGCGCGGCGGCCTCAGCGCCGCAACTGTCCCAGGATGGCGCGCCGGATGTCGCCGAAGCGCGGATCCGCGCGATCGCGAGGGCGCGGCAGGTCGATCCGGGTCGCGCCGACGACGCGGCCGGGGCGGGGCGCCATGACCGCCACCGTGTCGCTCAGGTAGACGGCTTCCTCCACGTCGTGGGTCACCACGATCACCGTCACCCGCCGCTGCGACCAGATGCGCAGCAACTCCTCCTGCAGGTGGACACGCGTCAGCGAGTCCAGGGCGCCGAAGGGCTCGTCCATCAGCAGTATCTCCGGTTCCGACACCAATGCGCGGGCGATTGCCGCGCGCTGGGCCATGCCGCCCGAAAGCTGGTGGGGATGGGCCTTGGCGAAGGCGGACAGCCCCACCAGTTCCAGCATCGCCGCCACGCGCCGGTCGCGGTCGCGCGGATCGAGATCCAGGCTGTCGAGTCCCAGCGCGACGTTGTCCGCGATGCTCAGCCAGGGGAAGAGACGGTGGTCCTGGAACACCATGCCGCGTTCGATGCCCGGTCCGGCGATGGGCCGGCCGTCGATCAGGATCTCGCCCTCGAATGCCGCGTCCAGGCCGGCCACCAGGCGCAGCAGCGTCGACTTGCCGCAGCCGGACGCACCCACGATGCTCAGGAATTCGCCGTGCCGCAGGTCCAGGTTGATGCGCTCCAGGACCGGCAGCGGCTGGTCGTCCACGGTGTATTGCTTGCCCACCCGGCGCAGGGACAGCGCGTAGGATCCGGGCCGGGCCAGGGAAGGGGAAGATGTCGTCATTAGCGGTCCCGCCAGGTGATGATGCGTGAAAAGACATGGCGCGAGGCCCGGTTGCAGGCATAGCCCACCAGCGCCAGCGCGACGACCCCGGCCAGCACCAGGTCCATGCGGAACAGTTCCCGCGCCGCCACCAGGAACGAACCCAGGCCGCGGCCGACGCCGATCGCGTACTCGGCTCCCACCGTGCCTATCCAGGCAGTCAGCAGCGCGATTTCCAGGCCGATCAGGATGGCGGGCAGCGCGGCGGGCAGGACCATCTTCGTCACTCGGCGCCACGGCCGCAGCCGCAGCACCGCCGCGGTTTCCCAGTAGGCGGGCGCGATCGCCCGCACGCCCTGCTCGGTGTTCAGGAAGGCGGGAAAGAAGGCCGACAGCGAGATGAAGACCACCTTGGCGATCTCGCCCGTGCCGAACCAGGCGGTCAGCAGCGGAATCCATGCGAACAGGGCGATCTGGCGCAGCCCGTGCAGCGTGGGAGCGATTCCGCGCTGGAGCGGGCGCGACAGTCCCAGGGCGACACCCAGCGCGACGCCGGCGGACGCGCCCAGCGCGATGCCGGCCGTGGCCCGCGCCAGGCTGGCGGCCAGCGCGGTCCAGATCTGCCGGCCGTCCGGATCCACGAACGGCGCCGACAGCACCTGGTGCAGCGGAACCAGCAGCGGAGTCCTCGCGAAGCCGGTATCGACCACGGCCAGCCACGCCAGCACCAGGGCGGCGGGCAGGACGGCGCCGCGCCGCACGCGGGGTGGAATGCGCGAGAGGGCGGCCAGCGGCCCTTGCCAGGCGGTATCAGCCATGGGGCGGCACCTTGCGGTTCAGGATCTGCTCGATGGCCAGCAGGGCGCGATCCAGCGCGAAGCCCGCCAGCCCCACCACGATCATGCCGACGATCACGATGTCGGTCTGGAACTGCTTGCGGCCCCACACCATCATGTAGCCGATGCCCTCGGTGGCGGCCAGCATCTCGACGACGATCAGGGCGATGAACGCGTGGCCCAGACCCAGCCGCACGCCGCTGAAGACCGGGCCCAGGCTGGCGGGCGCGATCACCCGGATGAAGCGGGTCCAGGGCCGCAGGCGCAGCACCCGCGCGGTTTCGAGGTGGGTCTTGGGGATGTCGCGTATGCCCTGGGCGGTATTGATGACGATGGGCACGAAGACCGCCTTGGCGATGATCAGGATCTTCAGCGTCTCGGCGATGCCGAAGACCAGGATCAGGATGGGTATCCAGCCGATGGACGGAATGGCGAACAGCGCGCGCAGCAGCGGGTCGAGATAGTCGCGCGCGGTGTTCGAGACCCCCAGCGCGATGCCGGTGGCCAGGCCCAGCGCGGCGCCCAGCAGGAAACCCATGCCGATGCGGTGCAGGCTGACGGCGAAGTTCGCGGCGATGTCGCCGTTCTCCAGCAGTTCCACGAAGCTGGCCCATACCTGTTCCGGCGCCGGCAGGATCTGTGGTGCCATCCAGCCCTGCGAGGCGGCCAGTTGCCAGGCGCACAGCGCCAAGGCCGGCAGCAGCAGGGGAAGCAGCGCGGCGCGCCAGGCCCGCGAAGGGCGAGGGCGAGGCGTGGAGGCGGGGACGGCGATCGCGTCCAGGCGGGCGTCGGTATGGGAAGCCATGGCTGTCGCTCCGCTCAGCCTTCCAGCGGCTTGCCGCTGGCGTCACGCCGTGGCCAGGTTCGCTGCAGGCCGAGTTGGTCGAGCGCCTGGTCGACGTACCGGGGCAGGAACCATTGCTGCAGGTCGATGCCCGAGCGGATCAGTTTCTGTTCCCGGCTGAAGGCGATGGCGTCGCGGTACTGGGAGATGAAGAACTCGTCGATGCGCGGATTGAATACGTCCTTGAGCGCCACGCCCGCATATTCGTCGCGCAGTGCCGGGTAGGGCACGCCGGAGCGGGTCCAGATCTGCAGGGCTTCCTCGCGGTTCTCCTCATGGCCCAGCCACTCCGCCGCGCGCACCAGCCCGCGCACCACGCGCTGCGTGGCCTCGGGGTAGCGCTGCTCGAACGATTCCGTCACCGTGATCGCGCCGAAGCCGGCTGCCTTGGGGCCGATGTCGTGCGAGCTGTAGAACACCTTGGCCAGTCCCTTGTCGCGCAGCGACAGCAGCACGCTCGAACCGATCACCGCGTCCACGCTGCCTGCCGTGAGCGCCGCCAACTGGTCTGCGGTGGCCAGGTCGAGCAGGGTCACGTCCTTGAGGGGCAGGCCGTTTCCCTCCAGGGCCTTCAGGAAGGCCCAGTGGAGCACCGTGCCCTTGGCCACGGCCACCCGCTTGCCCTTGAGGTCCTTGAACGACCTGACCGGCAGGTCGGGCCGGGCCACGCCGAAGATGGTGGTGTAGCCGTACGAGGCCACGATGCGCGTGGGCAGCCCGTTGGCGCGGCCGACGATGTTGGGCAGCGAGCCGTACTGGGCGAAATCCAGCCGCTTGTTGGCGATGGCCTCGTTGATCGCCGGCCCCGTGCCCGTGAAGTACTCGAAGCTCAGCTTGACCGGCGTGCCCTTGAATTCATCGGCGATGAATCCCTTGCCCTGGGCGATCGCCAGCACCGCCAGCCCATAGGGCTTGCCGAATCCCTGTCCGAACCCGCCGAACCGCACCTGCTCCGGCCAGCCCTGCGCCTGCGCGCCCGCCGCCACCAATCCCGACACCACCGCCGCCGCCGCATAACGAATGAACCGCATATTCCTATCCTTGTTGAAAATGACGATGCCCCCAGCCGTTGCCAGGGCACAGCGGATCCGGCTCCGCCGGTGCCGCCCCCACGGGGCCCGGCGCCGGGCCGCCCCAGGGCGGGCCCCGGCCCCCTGTGGGGGGGGCTGCCGCGTAGCGGCTGGGGGCTCACCCGTGCAGGGCGCGCGCAAGCGCGTAGGGGGGCTCTATCAATGCGCGCGTATCAACAGCTCGAAGCTGCTGTCGCGCCGTGCCGTCGCCGTGCGCCCGGCGCCCCAGCCGATCGCGGCACGGTAGCTGCCCATCAAGGGTTGCGCCGCGGCTTCCTCGACCGCCTGCGCGGCGTCGGCCGACGGCGCCACGTACAGCGCGTCCACCGGGCAGTAGAGCTCGCACATGAAGCAGGTCTGGCAATCGGATTGCCGCGCGATGCGCGGCGGGCCGCCGGGAACGAGATCGAAGACGTTCGTGGGGCAGGCGTGCACGCAGATGTTGCAGGCGGTGCAGCGTTCGGCGCTGACGATCTCGATCATGCCGCCACCTTGCCCGTGTAGGCGCCCGGGGTCGCGGGCGTCGAGACGGCCTGCGTGCGCACCCAGACCTCGTCCAATCCGCCGCTGACCAGCCGATGGTGCTGGGCGGGGTCGACGGCCGCGTGCTCGGCGCGCCGGTGCATGCCGCGCGTTTCGGTGCGTCGCAGGGCGCTGCGATACATCCAGCGCGAGGTTGCCAGCATGGCCGCCGCCTCGCGGGCGCGCACCCACTGCGTGCCCGTGCCCGCGGGGCGTCCGTGGCGCACGCGGGCCCATAGTGCATCCAGCCGTCGCAGCGAGTCCTCCAGCAGCGGTCCGCTGCGCGTCCAGTTGCGTTCGGTGGGAAACACCTCGGCCTGCACCGCGCGGATGACCGCGTCCGCGTCCCACGGGGCGGACGGGTTGCCGCCCAGCCCGGCGACGCCGGCGCGATGGACGTTGCGATGGCCGAAGGCGCGCGCCTCGCGGGCGAACCGGGCGGCGCCGGCACCGGCCCAGAAACCCGAGGACATGGCCCATGCGGCGTTGTGGCTGCCTCCGCCGGTGAAGGCTCCGCAGATCAGCTCGCGCGTGGCGGCGTCGCCCGCGGCATACAGCCCGGCCACCGTCGTGGCGCAGTCATCGTCGACCACATGCAGGCCGCCGGTGCCGCGCACCGTGCCTTCCAGGCGCAGCGTGACCGGGAAGTGCTGGGTGAAGGGATCGATGCCCTGCCGGTCGAAGGGGACGAAGAAGTTGGGCTGGGCGGTGCGCATCCAGGCGCGGATGGATGCGTCGGCGCGGTCCAGGCAGGCGTAGACGGGCTGGGTCGCCAGCGTCCTGGCGATGACGCCGCGTCCGCGCGACGAGCCCGCCCCCTCGATGCGTTGTCCATCGCGGTCGTAGAAGGTCGCCCAGTTGTAGAACAGGGACTTGGTGACCGACGCGAAGGCCGGGCCCAGTCCATAGGCGTTGGAGAACTCCATGCCCGACAGCTCGGCCCCGGCTTCGGCTCCGAGCAGGTAGCCGTCGCCGGTCAGGACGTTGCAGCCCAGCGCGCGGCTCAGGAAGGCGCAGCCGCCCGTGGCCAGCACCACCGCGCCGGCGCGGGCCACCCACGTCGAACCCGTCTGGCGGTTGATGCCGAAGGCGCCGCAGACCGTGCCGTGCTCGTCCACCAGCAGCTCCAGCACCGGGCTGTGGTCGAGGATGCGCGCGCCCGCCTGCTTGGCCGCCTTGCGCATCAGCCGCATGTAGTCCGGGCCCTGCAGCGAGGTCCGGTGCAACTGGCCGTGTTCGTCCTGCGGAAAGGGGTAGCCCCATTCCGTCAGTGTCTCGATGTTGTTCCACGTCTGTTCCAGCACGCGGTCCATCCAGGCGTGCTCGGCCAGGAAGCCGCCCATTTCCAGTCGGCTGGCCTTGGCCTTCTCGCGCGCGGCGGTGTCGCGCGGGACGTGCCATACCCCGGTGCCGGAGGGCGCGGTCGCGCCGGAGGTGCCGCAGTATCCCTTGTCCGCCAGCAGCGCGCGCGCGCCGCGTGCGGCTGCGCTGACGGCGGCCCACGTGCCGGCCGGGCCGCCTCCTATGATCAGCACATCGGCATCGTGCCGGACCGAGGCTTCGATGCCGGGCAGGGGGTGCAAATCGCGTACCGCCATGTTCGTCTCTCCTGGAACCGGCCGTGGGCCGGAGTGCGGGGGACCGCAGCGGGAGAAGAGCGCCTTCTCCCGCATGCCGGTCGTTCATGTCCAAGGATGCTAGAGACGGAAGGCTGGCCGCCCAACGATTTCTTTCGTGCTTGGTTATCCGTTTATCGCATGTGATGCAGTGCCTGGTCAGCCCTTGGCCAGGAACAGGAACAGCGTGGGCTGCTTGTCCAGGTCGGGCGGCGGCAGGCGCTTCCAGTCCGCGACGCTGTTCGTGCGCACCCATTCGCGATCCGTGGTGAGCGAGCGGGCGACGCACAGCAGGGTCGCCGGCCGCAGCGTGGCCAGCATCGTCGCGAACATGGCGCCGTTGCGATAGGGCGTCTCGATCAGGAGCTGGGTCTGGTTGTGCCGCGCCGAGGTTTGCTCCCACTCTCGCAACTGGCGAGCACGCTCGCCCGCGTCGACCGGCGCGTAGCCGTGGAAGGCGAAGCGCTGGCCGTCCAGGCCGCTGGCCATCAGGCCGAGCAGGATGGAGGAGGGGCCCACCCACGGCTGCACGCGTATGCCCATGGCATGCGCGGCGCGGGCCACGCGCGCGCCGGGGTCGGCCACCGCCGGGCAGCCGGCCTCTGAGACCAGTCCGATTTCGCCGCCCGCCGCGATGGGCTTGAGCCAGGCGGCGATGTCGCGGTCGTCGGTACGGGCATCCAGGGTGTGGATGGTGATTTCCTGGATGGGCCGCACGGTGCCGATGGCCTTCAGGAAAGCGCGCGCGGTCTTGGCATTCTCGGCGATGTAGGTGTCCAGCCGGCCGGCCAGGGCACGGGCCTCGGCGGGCAGCCAGCGCTCGGGCGGCACGTCGCCCAGCGAGACGGGGACCAGGTGCAGGATGCCGGAGGATTTCATGCCCGGGGCTCCTCGAGCGCGTCCAGCGGGTCCATGCCGAAGCCGGCCAGCAGCCGGGTCAGGGCGATCAGCGGCAGGCCGATCAGGGCGGTGGGGTCGTCGCTTTCTATGCGCTCCATGAGCGCGATGCCCAGCGCCTCGGCCTTGGCGCTGCCGGCCGTGTCGTAGGGGCGCTCGGCGTGCAGGTAGGCGCGCAGCGCCCGGTCGGACAGTTCGCGCAACATGCATCGCGTGCTTACGACGGCGGTCGCCGGCCGCCGGCCGTCATCCACGGCCACGGCGGTGTGGAAGAAAACCGTGCGGCCGCGCATGGCCTGCAATTGCGCGAGCGCCTGCTCGAAGCCGCCGGGCTTGCCGATGGGGGCCCCGTCCACCGTCGCGACCTGGTCCGAACCGATCACCAGGGCGCCCGGACGGGCCTGGCTCACGGCGCGGGCCTTGGCCAGGGCCAGTCGCAGGGCCAGGTCCTCGGGCGCTTCGCCCGGAACCGGTGTTTCGTCCACGCCGGGCGCGGCTACGGAGAAGGGAAGCCTCAGCCGTTCGAGCAGCTCGCGGCGGTAGGGGGAGGTCGAGGCGAGGATCAGGGACCGCGCCGTGGTTTCGGAGCTTGCCATGGTGGGATAAGTGTTTGACTTGTTTGACTCTTTTCGGGTTTTCACGCTATTATCCAACGTTTTCCCGAGCTTCTTTTCCACCAAGGGAAAAACATGCAAGGCGGCAGGTCGTGAAAGAGTCCAGCGAACCCGGCGCGGTGCGCCACATCGATGCGTTCGAGTTCGTTCGGCTCGGGCGGTCGCTCGAAGGCAGCGCGCCGCTCGCGCGTTTCGTCCGGTTGCTGGACGGCTTGCCCGAGCAGGATCCTTCCGCGGTAGTGCGCTGGTCGGCCCAGGCCGACCGCGGTCCGCTGGGCGAACCCCTGATCCGGCTCGCTGTCGAAACGGTCCTGACCGTGCAGTGCCAGCGTTGCCTGGGGCCGCTGGCGATGCCCATCGAATCCGAGGTCGCGCTGCAGCTGGTCGAAACCGAGGCCGAGCTCGACGACCCGGACTCGTTCGACGAGTCCGACCTGGAAGAGCTCGGTTCGGGGCAGGATTTCGAGAAAGTGCTGGGGTCGCGTCGCTTCGATCTGTTCGAGCAGGTCGAGGACGAGCTGATCCTGAGCGTGCCGTACGTCCCTCGGCACGACGTCTGTCCCGACGGCGGGGGCGGATCCTCGGGCGATGCGCCCGAGAAAAAGCCGTCGCCGTTCGCGGTGCTGGCCGGGCTGAAAGGCTCGACGGGCGATGTCGGCAAATAAGCGACATATTTTGTGTATAGTCGCAGCGAACCGGATTGGGGCCTCGGGCTTCGCGTCCGGCGCGATGCGGACAAGTAAGCGATCGTTGTAAGCGTTTTCGTAGTAGTTTGGGTTTTTGGACGGCGTTTCGGGCAAGCCTGCGCAGACCGCCGTCATCATTCGAGAAAGCAGGTTTTAGAACTCGCGGCGGTCACGCGTAGGCATCTGGCTTACAATGCGCGCCGTTCCTAGGAGTCCAGTCACATGGCCGTTCAGCAAAACAAAAAGTCGCCTTCCAAGCGTGGCATGCACCGCGCCCACGATTTCCTGACCAATCCCCCCGTTGCGGTCGAACCGACCACGGGCGAGACGCACCTGCGTCACCACATCAGCCCCAACGGCATCTATCGCGGTCGCAAAGTCCTCAAGACCAAGAACGACGAGTGATACCGAACGGCCCTGGGCAGTCCCTTGCACTGGGGTCGTTTACTCAGGGGTGGAATGCGGACGCCGCGAGGCCGCAAGGTCGGCGTTCCTCCCCTGGGCACTTGCGGAATGGTTTTTCCGGTCTTGTCTGTCCCGCCGAACCAGGTTTGCCGATGACCGATACAGCTTGCGTCTGTAGCGATCCGGGCAGCCGTCGCGCGCGCGGGCAGGCGTTTCTGCGTCCATGGCTATGATCCGTATCGCGATCGATTGCATGGGAGGCGATTTCGGCCTGCCCGTGACGATTCCTGCTGCCCTGGCGTTCGCCGACCGCCATCCCGGTGTCGAGCTGCTGCTGGTCGGCCTGGCCGACCAGGTCGAAGCCCGCCTGGCGCAGGCCAAGGCCTCTTCCGGCCAGCGGGAGAGGCTGCGCATCGTGCCTGCTACCGAAGTCGTCACCATGGACGACAAGGTCGAGGTCGCGCTGCGCCGCAAGAAAGATTCCTCCATGCGCATCGCCGCCGAACTCGTGCGCGACGGCCAGGCCGACGCCTGCGTATCGGCGGGCAATACCGGCGCATGGATGGCCATTTCCCGCTATGTGCTCAAGACGCTCGATGGCATCGATCGTCCCGCCATCGCCAAGGCCATACCCAACCAGTCGGGCGGCATGACCGTCATCCTGGACCTGGGCGCCAACGTCGATTGCACGGCCGAGCACCTGCTGCAGTTCGCCATCATGGGTTCGGCGCTGGTTTCCAGCGTCGGCCATCGCGAGCGGCCCACCGTGGGCCTGCTCAACATCGGCGAGGAAGCGATCAAGGGCAACGACGTGGTCAAGCAGGCCGCCGAGCTGCTGCGCGGCAGCGCGCTGAACTTCCACGGCAACGTCGAGGGCAACGATATCTTCAAGGGCACCGTGGACGTGGTCGTCTGCGATGGCTTTGTTGGTAACATCGTGCTCAAGTCTTCCGAGGGCCTGGCCAAGATGCTGGGCGTCTTCATCAAGGAAGAGTTCAAGAGAAACCTGTTCACGCTGTTGATGGGCGCCATCGCCACGCCGGTGCTGAACCGCTTCCGCCAGCGCGTGGATCCGCGCCGCTACAACGGAGCGGCACTGCTGGGGCTGCGCGGCGTCGTCATCAAGAGCCATGGTTCCGCCGACACCTACGCGTTCGAATGGGCCCTGCAGGACGCCTACGACGCGGTCGAAAGCGGCTTGCTCGGCCGGACTGCGCAAACCATCGCGCAGATCACGAGCGTGCCGGCCGGCGGGGCCGAGCATGAGGCCGGCCTCGAGCCGTCCTCGCACGGAGATATTGCATGAGTGCAACAGCGGCGCATCCGTCCAGCAGCCCGGCTCCCGCGGCATGGTCGAGAATCGTCGGTTCGGGCAGTTGCCTGCCCGAGCGCGTGGTCAGCAATGACGAACTGGCGGCCGAACTGGCCCAGCGCGGCGTCGAGACGTCCGATGCCTGGATCGTCGAGCGCACCGGCATCCGCCAGCGCCACATCGCCGAGCGCGGCGTCACGTCCAGCGACCTCGGTACCGAGGCCGCGCGGCGCGCGCTGCAGGATGCCGGGGTCGACGCCGCGGAGCTCGACCTCATCGTCGTCGCCACCTCGACACCCGACTTCGTCTTTCCCAGCACGGCCTGCCTGATCCAGGCCAGGCTCGGCGCCTCGCGCGCCGCCGCCTTCGACGTCCAGGCCGTCTGCACAGGCTTCATCTACGCGCTGACCACCGCCGACAGCTTCGTGCGCGCCGGCCGGGCCCGCAAGGCCCTGGTCATCGGCACCGAGGTCTTTTCGCGCATCCTCGACTGGAACGACCGGTCGACCTGCGTGCTGTTCGGCGACGGTGCCGGCGCCGTGGTGCTCGAGGCCTCGCCCGAGCCGGGCGTGATGGCCGCCAGGCTGCATGCCGACGGCAGCCAGACCAAGATCCTGTGCGCCGCCGGGAACGTGGCCTATGGCGAGGTGACCGGCGATCCCTTCCTGCGGATGGAGGGGCAGGCGGTCTTCAAGCAGGCCGTCACGGTGCTCGACCGCGTGGCGCAGGAAGTGATGGAGGAAGCGGGCGTGCCGCTGTCCGAGCTGGACTGGCTCATTCCCCACCAGGCCAACGTACGCATCATCAACGCCACCGCCAAGCGCCTCGGCATCCCGCTCGAACGCGTGGTGTCCACGGTGGACCTGCACGCCAACACCTCGGCGGCCAGCGTGCCGCTGGCCCTGGACGCCGCCCGCCGCGACGGCCGCGTCAAGCGGGGTGACCTGGTGATGCTGCAGGGCGTGGGCGGCGGATTCACATGGGGCGCCGTGCTGGCGCGCATGTGAGTCCGGTAGGAAAACAGAACAAGCGGGGCTTTACCCATGACTAAAATCGCATTCGTCTTTCCCGGCCAGGGTTCGCAGTCGGTCGGCATGCTCGACGGCTTCGCGGGCAACGCCTCGGTGGCGGACGTCGTGGCCCGTGCCGGCGCCGCCCTGGGCGAGGACCTGGGCGGCCTGATGGCCAACGGCCCGGCCGAACGACTGAACCTGACCACCTACACCCAGCCGGTCATGCTGACCGCCGGCGTGGCTGCCTATGCTGCCTGGCAGGCGGCGGGCGGGCCGGCTCCCGCCGTGGTCGCCGGGCACAGCCTGGGCGAGTACGCGGCGTTGGTCGCCGCCGGCTCGCTGACGCTGGAAGATGCCGTGCGGCTGGTCCGCATCCGTGCCGACGCCATGCAGTCCGCGGTGCCAGTGGGGCAGGGCGGCATGGCGGCCATCCTGGGCCTGACCGACGACCAGGTGCGTGCCGCCTGCGCCGCCGCGGCCCAGGGCGAGGTGGTCGAGCCCGTGAACTTCAATGCGCCGGCGCAGGTCGTGATCGCCGGCAGCAAGGCCGCCGTGGAGCGCGCCTGCGAGGCCGCCAAGCAGGCGGGCGCCAAGCGCGCGCTGCCCTTGCCGGTCTCGGCGCCTTTCCACTCCAGCCTGATGCAGCCGGCCGCCCAGACCCTGGCCAAGGCGCTGGAGGCCATCGACATCCAGTCCCCCCATATCCTGGTGCTCAACAACGTGGACGTGGCCGCGCCGACCGAGCCGGCGGCGATCGCCGACGCGCTGGTCCGCCAGGCCTGGCATCCGGTACGATGGGTGGAAACCATACAACTGATGCAGTCACAGGGGATTACCCACGTCGTCGAGTGTGGCCCGGGCAAGGTGCTGACCGGCCTGACCAAGCGCATCGCCCCCGAGCTGACGGCGCTGGCCGTGACGGACCAGGCGTCGCTGCAAGCCGCCCTGGAGGCGGTGGCCTCCAATTAGGGCTCCCCCTAGGCGCTGACGCGCGCCCCCCAAGGGGCGATGCAGGTGGACCGGCGGAGCCGGATCCATCGCATCCTGGCAAGAGCGGGAGAAGGGGCGGGGTTGGATGGATAAGTCCGGGGCGCTGGGGCGCGCCGGGATGAGATAAGGAAAAATCATGGAATTGCAAGGCAAGGTCGCCCTGGTGACGGGCGCGTCGCGGGGGATAGGCAAGGCGATCGCGGCGGAATTGGCCGCGCGGGGTGCGACGGTGGTCGGGACCGCCACGACCCAGGCCGGCGCCGACACCATTACCGAGGCGCTGAGCGGGTTTCCCGCCAAGGGGCGCGGCGTGGTGTTGCAGGTGAACGACGCCGCGGCGGTGGACGCCCTGGTGGACGAGATCGGCAAGGCCGACGGCGGTCTGCACATTTTGGTCAACAACGCCGGCATCACCCGAGATACACTCGCGATGCGCATGAAGGACGAGGATTGGTCGGCGGTGATCGACACCAATCTGACGGCGGTGTTCCGCCTGTCCCGCGCCGTCATGAGGGGGATGATGAAGGCCAAATGGGGCCGGATCATCAACGTGACCTCGGTGGTGGGGGCCAGCGGCAACGCCGGCCAGGCAAACTACGCCGCCGCCAAGGCCGGGGTGGCCGGAATGACCCGTGCGCTGGCGCGGGAGCTGGGCAGTCGCAACATCACCGTCAACTGCGTGGCGCCGGGTTTCATCGACACCGACATGACCCGCGCCCTGGGGGACGAGCAGACCGGTGCCTTGCTGGGACAGATCCCGCTGGGCCGGCTGGGCCGTCCCGAGGACATCGCCCACAGCGTCGCCTTCCTGGCTTCGCCGGGGGCTGGATATGTAACCGGTGCCACCTTGCACGTCAACGGCGGCATGTACATGAATTGATTTCCGCGTATTGCAACCGCGATATGCATTCGTCCGGCCGGGCCGCTTTAGACAGGCGAGCTTGGCTATAATTCAGTTAGATATAGACCCTTTTGGAGGATCTCCATGGATAGCATCGAACAGCGCGTCAAGAAGATCGTCGCTGAGCAACTCGGCGTCAACGAAGCCGAGATCAAGAACGAATCTTCTTTTGTCGACGACCTCGGTGCCGATTCGCTCGATATGGTGGAACTCGTCATGGCGCTCGAAGACGAGTTCGAGACCGAGATTCCCGACGAGGAAGCCGAGAAGATCACGACCGTGCAGCAAGCCATCGACTACGTTGGCGCGCACATCAAGAAGTAAATCGTTTTCGTGCGATGACGCGGGCGGCTCATCGGCCGCCTTCGTTTTTTAAGTTCGGCGCGGCCATGCGCGACCTTGCCGGAGCCAACGGCGGGAGGGCAGCTGCCGGATTCGCTTTTTCTCCGCGCACTTGAGGAGTAGTCAGTGAAGCGACGCGTCGTCATCACCGGTCTCGGTATCGTTTCCCCTGTGGGCAATGACATCGCCTCCGCATGGGACAACATCGTCAACGGCCGTTCAGGCATAGACCGCATCACCCGCTTCGACCCCACCGATTTCAACTGCCATATCGCCGGTGAAGTCAAAGGATTCGACGCAAGCCAGTTCGTGCCCGCCAAGGAAGTGCGCCAGATGGATACCTTCATCCATTATGGCATCGCGGCCGGCGTGCAGGCCTTGAAGGACAGCGGGCTTGAAATCACCGATGCCAACGCCGAACGCGTCGGCGTCATCGTCGGCTCGGGTATCGGCGGCCTGCCCCGCATCGAGGAAACCGAGGCCGATTACCTGCAGCGCGGCGCGCGCCGCATTTCGCCTTATTTCGTCCCGGCGTCGCTGATCAACCTGATCTCGGGCCAGCTGTCGATACGCTATGGCATGAAGGGACCCAGCTACGCCGTGGTGTCGGCGTGCACCACCGGCCTGCACAGCATCGGTGACGCCGCGCGCCTGATCGAGTACGGCGATGCCGACGTCATGCTGGCCGGCGGCGCCGAGTCCACCGTGTCGCCGCTGGGTATCGGCGGCTTTGCCGCCATGCGGGCGCTGTCCACCCGCAACGACGATCCCAAGACGGCGTCGCGTCCCTGGGACCGCGATCGCGACGGCTTCGTGCTGGGCGAGGGCGCGGGCGTGCTCGTGCTCGAGGAATACGAACATGCCAAGAAGCGCGGCGCGCGCATCTATGGCGAATTCGCCGGCTACGGCATGAGCTCCGACGCCCACCACATCACGGCGCCCGACCGCGAAGGACCTTGCCGCGGCATGGTCAACGCGCTGCGCAACGGCGGGATCAACAAGGAAGAGGTCCACTACGTCAATGCCCACGGCACCTCGACGCCGCTGGGAGACAAGAACGAGACCGAGGCCCTGAAGCTGGCCTTCGGCGACCACGCCAAGCAGATCGTGGTCAGCTCGACCAAGTCCATGACGGGCCACCTGCTGGGCGCCGCCGGCGGCATCGAAGCCGTGTTCACGACGCTGGCCGTCTATAACCAGGTTGCTCCGCCCACCATCAACATCTTCAATCAGGACCCCGAGTGCGATCTGGACTACTGCGCCAACCAGGCGCGGCAGATGAAGATCGACGTCGCGCTGTCGAACTCCTTCGGGTTCGGCGGTACCAACGGCACGATGATCGTGCGCAAGGTCTGATTTGAGCGATATCGGGACGGCACCCTCCGGTCTGTCCATGCTGGCGCATCTGCGGCCTTCGCGCCGCGCCGGCCTGCTGGGGCATTGCATCGCCCTGGCAGCGGGATGGGCCGCGGCCGCCGGGACCTGGTTCGCGCTGGCCGGTTCGCCGTTGGCCTGGGCGGCAGCCCCGGCTGCCGGCCTGGGGCTGGCGCTGGGCGCCATCGTCTGCCAACGCCGGGCGCGCCAGCCGTTTCGGGCGCTTGCCGTCGATGCCGGCGGCAACTGGGCGCTGGCCGACCACCAGGGCTGGCGGCGTTTCCGTCCCCGCCACATCTGGCATTCCCCGCTGGGCTGGCTGACGCTGCAGGGCGACCTCGCGCCGCCGCCCGGACGGCCCCGGGCCCCCGCGCGTGCGACGCTCACCGTGTGGGCCGACAGCCTGGAGGCCAGGGAATGGCGGCAACTGCGCATGGCCGTCGCCTGGACCGAGCAGCGGGGCGAAGGCCTGCTGGTCGCGCCCCAGGCTCGTGATCCCCGCCTGGGGGCCTCGGCATGACGAGCGAGCGCGAGATCGACGCCGAGCTGGTCGCCCGCGTGCAGCGGGGCGACAAGAAGGCGTTCGAACTGCTGATGCTGAAGTACCAGCGCAAGATCCTGCGCCTGCTGTCGCGTTTCATCCGCGATCCCAGCGAAATCGAAGACGTCGCCCAGGAGGCCTTCATCAAGGCCTATCGCGCGCTCCCGCAGTTCCGCGGGGAAAGCGCCTTCTATACCTGGCTCTACCGCATCGCCATCAATACCGCCAAGAACCACCTGGTGGCTTCGGGCAGGCGTCCCAGCTCGCCGTCCGAATACGAGAACGAGGATGGTGAAACTTTCGACGAAACCGACAACCTAAGCGATATCAACACGCCAGAATCCATGATGGCGACCCGCGAAATTGCTGAAACGGTCAATTTGGCGATCGAAGCTCTTCCCGAGGAGCTGCGAACGGCTATCGTGTTGCGCGAGATTGAAGGAATGAGCTATGAGGACATCGCCCAGTCGATGGGATGTCCCATAGGCACCGTGCGATCCCGGATCTTCCGGGCGCGCGAGGCAATTGCGGCCCGATTGCGGCCCCTGCTGGATACCCAGGACGACAAGCGTTGGTAGCCAGGGGAGCAGGGCGGCATGAATTTTGGGCAAAATGGCAGGTAACCGGGCAATCGGCAGCCCCGGAGGTTATGGAAATGCAGGTGACATCGCATCGGAATGAGTCCGTCGGTTTCGGCCGGGAAGCGGCCGCGTCTGCGCAGGACGATCTGGACGGGTTGAATCAGGCCCGCGTCGAGGAATGGCTGTCGGCCTACATGGACGGCGAACTCGCCGACGAGGCCGATGAAGCGGAAGCGGCAGTGTCCGCCTACCTGGCGACGGGCGCAGGCCGCGCCGACTGGGACCTCTACCATCTGGTCGGCGACGTGGTGCGCACGCCCGAACTGGCGCTGCCCGTGTCGTCCGGCTTCCACCGGCGCTTCCTCGAGGCGCTGGAACACGAGGCGCCCATCGTCGCGGCGCCCCGGCGGACGATTTCCCGCCGGTTCATGACGCGCTATGGTTTTCCCGGTCTGGCTGCGGCGGCCGCCGTCGCCTCGGTCACCTGGATCGCCCAGCCCTATTTCGGCGGGCAGGGCGCACCGGTCGAATTTTCCGCCAGCGCCCAGCCCGCCGCCACGCCGGCCGTCGTCCAGGTCGCCGCGCCGGCCGCGGCGCGCCGGGCCGAGCCGGCGGTCGATGTTTCGCTGGGCGAATACCTCGAGGCCCACCGGCAGATCGCCGGCCGGAGCGCCATCCGGCAGGTGTCGGCCACCTCTTTCGAATCCGCCGCAGGGCAACGTTGAAGGAAGGTCTCGTGTCGGAGGTTAGTCGTTCGGCCGTGGTGTGGTCCACACGTTCCCTGGCGTTCGCCATGCTGTGCCTGGTGACGATCGCGTCCCAGGCCCAGCCCCCGGCCCCCGCGGCCCCGGCCGATGGCACCGGGTTGTTGCAGCGCATCCAGGCCTCGGCCCGGGAACTCAATTATTCCGGCGTCTTCGCGTATCAGCAGGGCGCCTCGATGCAGTCCTCCCGCATCACCCATATCTACGACGGCAAGAGCGAGCACGAGCGCCTCGAGCTGCTGGACGGCCAGCCGCTGGAGTTTCTGCGCAAGGACGACGAGATCCAGTGCCTGCTGCCGCAGAAGCGCGCCGTGCTGGTCGAGACCCGGACCGCGCGCGATCGTTTCCCCGGCCTGATGATAGGCGGCCCGGACCAACTGGGCGAGCACTACGACGTCAGCGTCGAGCCCCAGCCGGAACGGGTGGCCGACCGGGACTGCCAGGTCATCACCCTGCGCCCCCGGGATGCCGATCGCTACGGCTACCGGCTGTGCGCCGACAGCAGCTCCGGGCTGCTGCTGCGGGCCCAGACCCTGTCGCCCGAGGACGACGTGGTCGAGCAGGTCGCCTTCATTGCGCTGCAGGTGGGGGCGGATGTCGATCGCAAGCAACTCAAGCCGCGCTGGAAGACCGAGGGCTGGCGCGTCGTGCGCACGCAATTGAAGCCGGTCAAGCTGGCCGATCTCGGCTGGAAGGTGGGCGAACCGGTGGGTTTCCACAGGATGATGGAAGTCCAGCGTTCGATGGGCGGCAAGCCCGACGTCAAGCAGGTCATGTTGTCGGATGGCCTGGCGGCGATTTCCGTCTTCATCGAGCCCTATAGCGAATCGCATCCGCGGCAGGTCGGGCCGGGCGCCCGCGGCGCCATCAATGTGGTGGGGCGCCGCCTGGGCGACCATTGGATCACCGTGCTGGGCGAAGCGCCGCTCGGTACGATTCAACAGATCGCCGATTCGATAAGCTATACGCCGGTGGCCGCGCGCAAGCCTTGAGCGCCGCCGGTTCGAGCCTTTTCTTTACCCGGAGCTTACATGTCAGTTTTCCATGGTGCTGCGTGCTATCCGCATCCGATGAAACGGGTGTGCTCGACCCTGGGCACCGCGTTCCTGCTCGTCCTGTTCGCCGCGCTGCTGCTGGCCGCCGGCCAGCCGGCCGCGCAGGCGCAGACCCGTGCCTTGCCGGATTTCACCGATCTCGTGGCCAAGGCCGATCCTGCCGTGGTCAACATCCGAACCACCGCACGGGCCGTGGCACGCGGCCCCTATGGCGGCGGGGGCGGCCAGGACCCCTACGAGCTTTTCCGCTGGTTCTTCGGTCCTGATTTCGTGCCTCCCGGCCGGGGGCCCCGGCAGCCGACCCCGCCGGGCAACAACGACGAGGGCCAGGAGGTTCCGCGCGGCGTGGGATCGGGGTTCTTCATCTCGGCCGACGGCTACATCCTGACCAACCACCACGTGGTCAACGGCGCCGACGACATCTACGTCACCCTGACCGACCGGCGCGAGTTCAAGGCCAAGGTCATCGGCTCGGATGAGCGCACCGACGTGGCCTTGATCAAGATCGAGGCCACCGGCATGACGCCGCTCAAGCCGGGCGATCCCACCCAGCTGCGCAAGGGCGAGTGGGTCCTGGCCATCGGCTCGCCATTCGGGCTCGACTCCACCGTCACCGCGGGCATCGTCAGCGCCACGGGCCGGGACACGGGCGACTACCTGCCGTTCATCCAGACCGACGTGGCGGTCAACCCCGGCAACTCCGGCGGTCCGCTGCTGAACATGCGCGGCGAGGTGGTGGGCATCAATTCGCAGATCATTTCCCGCAGCGGCGGGTTCATGGGCATCTCGCTGGCCATTCCCATCGACGAAGCCATGCGCGTGGCCGACCAGTTGCGTTCCAGCGGCCGGGTCATCCGTGGCCGCATCGGCGTGCAGATCGGCGAAGTCAGCAAGGAAGTCGCCGACGCCATCGGGCTGGGCCGGACCGCCGGCGCCTCGGTGGGCATGGTCGAGCCAGGCAGCCCCGCCGAGAAGGCCGGGATCGAGCCGGGCGACGTCATCCTGAAATTCAACGGCAAGACGATCGAACGTTCGTCCGACCTGCCGCGCACGGTGGGCGAGACCAAGCCGGGCACCAAGGCCACGATCCAGGTCTGGCGGCGCGGCGGTACCCGCGACCTGTCCATCACCGTGGGCGAGCTCGAGCCGGACAAGGCCGCCGCGGCCCGCCAGGACGAAGGGGGCAGCCAGGCCCAGAAGACCAACGTGCTGGGGCTGGTGGTTTCCGACCTGCCCGCCGCCCGGCGCCGCGAGCTGCGGGTCCGGGGCGGGGTGCAGGTGGACGCCGCCGACGGCCCTGCCGCGCGGGCCGGCATCCGCCAGGGAGACGTCATCCTGGCCCTGGACAATACCGAAATCACCGGCGCGTCGCAGTTCAACGGGCTGGTGGCCAAGATTGACCGGAGCAAGGTCCACGGCGTGCTGGTCCGGCGCGACGACCTGACCCAGTGGGTGCCGATACGGCCCACGCGGTAGTCGGGCAGACATTCGCGCTCGGCGGTAAAATGCCGGGTCGCGACATATCTATCAGGCAAGCCGTGCGGGAACGTCCCGCACGGCCGATACAGGCGGGGCGCGTTGCGCCCCCTTTTTTTGCAAATCCCCAAGGGCACCGCGGACCCGCTTCGCCGGTCCGCCAGTGCCGCCCCCTCGAGGGGGCGCGCGCAGCGCGTAGGGGGTGGGCTCATCATTTGGATCGCATGCAGCACATTCGCAATTTCTCCATCATCGCCCACATCGATCACGGCAAATCGACGCTTGCCGACCGCATCATCCACCGCTGCGGGGGCTTGTCGGACCGGGAAATGGAGGCCCAGGTACTCGACTCGATGGACATCGAGCGCGAGCGCGGCATCACGATCAAGGCCCAGACCGCCGCGTTGCGCTACCAGGCGCGGGACGGCAAGACCTACAACCTGAACCTGATCGATACCCCGGGGCACGTGGACTTCTCGTATGAAGTCAGCCGCTCGCTGTCGGCCTGCGAAGGGGCGCTGCTGGTGGTCGACGCCTCGCAGGGCGTGGAGGCCCAGACCGTGGCCAATTGCTACACGGCCATCGAGCTGGGCGTCGAGGTCGTGCCGGTGCTGAACAAGATGGACCTGCCGCAGGCCGACCCGGAAACGGCCAAGCAGGAAATCGAGGAAGTCATCGGCATCCCGGCGGATGACGCCATCCCGGCCAGCGCCAAGACCGGCATGGGGATCGACGACATCCTGGAGGCGGTCATCGCCCGCATCCCGCCGCCCGAGGGCGATGCCGCCGAGCCGCTGCAGGCGCTCATCATCGACTCCTGGTTCGACAACTACGTGGGCGTGGTGATGCTGGTGCGCGTGGTCAACGGCGTGCTCAAGCCCAAGGAAAAGCTGCTGCTGATGGCCACGGGCGCCGCGCACCTGTGCGAACAGGTCGGCGTGTTCACGCCCAAGTCCGAAGCCCGCACGCACCTGTCGGCGGGGGAAGTGGGCTTCGTCATCGCCGGCATCAAGGAACTCAAGCACGCCAAGGTGGGCGACACCATCACCCACGCCTCCAAGCCGGCCGCCGCGCCGCTGCCGGGCTTCAAGGAGATCAAGCCGCAGGTATTCGCCGGCCTGTATCCGGTCGAATCCAGCGAGTACGACTCGCTGCGCGACTCGCTGGAAAAGCTCAAGCTCAACGATGCCGCATTGATGTACGACCCGGAAGTCTCGCAGGCGCTGGGTTTCGGCTTCCGCTGCGGCTTCCTGGGGCTGCTGCACATGGAAATCGTGCAGGAGCGGCTGGAGCGCGAGTTCGACATGGACCTCATCACCACCGCGCCATCGGTGGTCTACGAGGTCGAACTGCGCGACGGTTCGGTGGTCATGGTCGACAGCCCGTCCAAGATGCCCGAGGTGGGCAAGATCGCCGACGTGCGCGAGCCCATCGTCACGGTCACGCTGTTCATGCCTCAGGAGTACGTGGGGCCGGTCATCACCCTGTGCACGGCCAAGCGCGGCATCCAGATCAACATGGCCTACCACGGCCGCCAGGTCCACCTGACCTACGAGATCCCGCTGGCCGAGATCGTCCTGGACTTCTTCGACAAGCTCAAGTCCGTGTCGCGGGGCTATGCCTCGATGGACTACGAGTTCAAGGAATACCGCAGCGCCGACGTGGTGCGGGTCGACCTGCTGATCAACGGCGACAAGGTCGACGCGCTGTCGCTCATCGTGCACCGTGCCAACGCCCGTGCCCGCGGGCGGGACGTGACCGCCCGCATGCGCGAGCTCATTCCCCGGCAGATGTACGACGTGGCCATCCAGGCCGCGATCGGCGCCGAGGTCATCGCGCGCGAGAACGTCAAGGCCTTGCGCAAGAACGTGCTGGCCAAGTGCTATGGCGGCGACATTTCCCGCAAGAAGAAGCTGCTCGAAAAGCAGAAGGCCGGCAAGAAGCGCATGAAGCAGGTCGGCAGCGTCGAGATTCCGCAAGAAGCTTTCCTGGCCATTCTGCAGGTGGAGGACAAATGAACCGCGGTGTTGTGAACCATATCGAGGGGAAGGGGGCATGAGCCTGAATTTCGCGCTGATCCTGTTCGTGCTGCTGGTGGTGACCGGCATCGTCTGGGCATTCGACCGCGTGTCCCTGCGTCCGCAGCGTACCGCCCGCATGGCCCGCGCCGCGGCCGAGTTCGACGCCGGGCGCGCCCAGTCGGTGCGCGCCGCCAGCGGCGAGGCCGAGGTCGAACGCCAGCGCCAGGAAGCGGTGGACCGCGCCGGCAAGATGCCCTGGTGGGTGGAGTACTCCGTCAGTTTCTTCCCGGTCATCCTGTTCGTGTTCGTGCTGCGCTCGTTCGTGGTCGAGCCGTTTCGCATCCCCTCGGGCTCGATGATGCCCACGCTGCAGATCGGCGACCTGATCCTGGTCAACAAGTTTTCGTACGGCTTGCGCTTGCCCATCGTGGACAAGAAGGTCGTCCCGCTGGGCGACCCGCAGCGCGGTGACGTCGTCGTCTTCCGCTATCCGGTCGATCCGCAGGTCGACTACATCAAGCGCGTGGTCGGCGTGCCGGGCGACGAGGTGGCCTACCTGAACAAGCGGCTGACCATCAACGGGCAGGAAATACCCATGAAAAAGGTAGGGGAATATTTCGACCCAGACCGGGTTTCCTACGCCGCGCTATATGATGAAAACCTCAAGGGCGTAAATCATCAGATATTGATAGATGAGCGACGTTCGCCGGAAATCGATCCTTTTGGGGGCTATCCGAACCGCGACGCCTGCGAATACTCCCGCGAGGGCGTGCGTTGCAAAGTGCCCGCAGGCAATTATTTCGTCATGGGCGATAATCGGGATAACAGCGCGGACAGCCGGTATTGGGGTTTCGTGCCGGATTCGAATATCGTGGGCAAGGCGTTTTTCGTCTGGATGAACTTCGGGGACCTGAAACGGATTGGCCGCTTCCATTGATGTCTTGCGCCATGCGCCGCACCGCATGAATTCGTCGCCTACCTCCGCCTGTCGCACCCGGCCGCAAGCGCCCCCCGCGCCTGGCGGCGCGGCCGCGCATGCGCATTGCCCCGCCACGCAGCTTCTCCATCCGTCATCAGCCGGGTCGTACCCATGGGCACAGCGGATCCGGCTCCGCCGGTCCGCCAGTGCCGCCCCGGGGGGCTCGGCGCCGGGCCGCCCCAAGGCGGGGCCCCGCCCCCTCGGGGGGCTGCCGCGTAGCGGCTGGGGGCTCACCATGCCGGGCGCGCGCAGCGCGTAGGGGGAGCCATGAATATCGAGACCAGCCTCGCCTACACCTTCAGGAACAAGAGCCTCCTGGAGCAGGCGCTGACGCATCGCAGCCATAGCAGCAAGCACAACGAACGCCTGGAGTTCCTGGGCGACAGCGTCCTGAACTGCGCGATCGCCTCCCTGTTGTATGACCGCTTCGCCCGCATCGACGAGGGCGACCTGTCGCGCCTGCGCGCGAACCTGGTCAAGCAGGCGTCGCTGGCCGACATCGCCCAGCGGGTGGAACTGTCCCGCTTCCTGCGGCTGGGCGAAGGCGAACTCAAGAGCGGTGGCTTTCGCCGGCCGTCGATCCTGGCCGACACGCTCGAGGCCATCTTCGGCGCCATCTTCATGGATGGCGGCTTCGACGCGGCCAGCGCCGTGATCGCCCGGCTCTACAAGCCCGTGCTCGAGACCGTCGATCCCAAGACGCTGGGCAAGGACGCCAAGACGCTGCTGCAGGAATACCTGCAGGGCCGCAAGATCGCGTTGCCGGTCTATACGGTGGTGGCCACGCACGGCGCGGCGCATAGCCAGGAATTCGAGGTCGAGTGCGCCATCCCCAAGCTGGACGTGCAGGTGGTCGGCATAGGCGGCAGCCGCCGCGCCGCCGAGCAGGCGGCCGCCAAGCAGGCGCTGGAAGCCGCGCTGGCCGCCAATCCGACGCCGGCCAAGCGTTCGCCCCGCGCGCGCAAGACGGCCCAGTTGTCGCTGCCGGTTGCGGTGGCGCAGGAAGTGCCGGACGAACCCGCCAACGCCGCCAAGGTAGAGGCGGCCGCCGTTTCGGCTCCGGCCAGGGCCGCCGTGATCGAGGCGCCCGTCGCCAAGATCACCTCGACCCAGGCCGCCGAGGGCAAGGCGCCCGTCCCGGCGGCCGCGCCCCGGAAAGAACCCCAGGCAGCGCCTCCGGCGCCGCAGCCTCCCGGCGAAACCCTGTCCGCCTCGGGGCAGCCCGCCGGCAAGAAATGACCATGTCTTCTGATTCCTCCACCGCCAGCCGCTGCGGTTTCGTCGCCATCGTCGGCCGGCCCAACGTCGGCAAGTCGACCCTCCTGAACGCGCTGATCGGCGCCAAGGTCAGCATCGTCTCGCGCAAGGCGCAGACCACGCGCCACCGTATCCACGGCGTCTTCACGCGTGGCGCCGAGCAGTTCGTGTTCGTCGACACGCCCGGTTTCCAGACCCGCCACGGCGGCGCGATGAACCGCATGATGAACCGCGTGGTGACCCAGGCGCTGGCCGACGTGGACGTGGTGGTCCACGTGGTCGAGGCCGGCAAGTGGTCCGAGGGCGATGCCAACCTGCTGCCGCTGTTGCCGGCGCGGGCGCGGCGCATCCTGGCCGTGAACAAGACCGACCTGCTCAAGGACCGCGACGCGTTGTTTCCCTACGTGTCGCGCATCATGGGGCTGCATCCCTACGATGCCGTCGTGCCGGTCAGCGCCGCCAAGTCGCGCCAGCTCGATCACCTGCTGGACGAGATCGCCAAGGGGCTGCCGGAAGGCGAGCCCATGTTCGAGGAAGACACCCTGACCGACCGGCCGGTGCGCTTCATCGCCAGCGAGCTCATACGCGAGAAGATCTTCCGCCTGGTAGGCGACGAGCTGCCCTACGGGTCCACCGTGGTGATCGAGCAATGGGAAGAGCAGCCCCGCGTGACCCGCATCGCGGCCTGCGTGATCGTCGACCGGGACAGCCATCGGCCTATCCTCTTGGGAACCGGGGGTGAACGCATGAAGCGCATCGCCACCGAGGCCAGGCAGGACATCGCCAAGCTGATCGACAAGCCGGTGCACCTGGAAATCTATGTGAAGGTGCGCAAGGGCTGGGCCGAGCGCGAAAGCGCGCTGCGCGACCTGGGTTATGAGTAATTCCCGGGATCCCGTGGCGCCGGACGAGATCTTGCCCGACGCCGCAGGATCGCTGTTCCGGCGGACGCCCCTGGCGGCCGCTCCGGCGCCCGCCAGGCAGGCGCGTCCGCGTGGCCGTGGGCACCGGGTGGACGATGTCCCCGCCTTCCTGATCCACAGTTATCCCTATCGCGAGACCTCGCTGATCCTGGACGTGTTCACGCGTTCCCACGGACGGCTGGCCCTGGTGGCCAAGGGCGCGAAGCGGCCTCATTCGGCGCTGCGGCCGGTACTGATCGCCTTCCAGCGGCTGAGCCTGTCCTGGAGCGGCGCGGGCGAGATCAAGACCCTGGTGCGGGCCGAGTGGTCCGGGGCACCCCAGCGCCTGCAAGGGGCCGCAGCCATGTCGGGCTGGTACCTGAACGAGCTGCTGCTGCGCCTGCTGGGACGCGACGATCCGCACGAATCCTTGTACGACGCCTATGTCGACGCCTTGTCCAGGCTGGCCGCGCAGCCCCGGTTGTCGGCTGCCTTGAGGGAGTTCGAATGGCGGCTGCTGTGCGAGATCGGCTATGGCTTCGACCCGGCCGCAACGGGCAACGACGAGCCCGTGCAAGCCGGCATGCGCTACCGTGTGCCGCTGGAAGCCGGGCCGGAGCCCGAGGAGCCCGAAGCGCCGCAACTGGGCACGCCTATTACCGGTGAGTCGCTGTTGGCGCTGGCCGCGGGCCGCTTCGACGATGTCGCCGCCGAGCCCGAGCTGCGCCGCTTGCTGCGGGAACGGCTGGACTATCATATGAATGGCCGGCCGATGGCGACGCGGCAGGTATTGCGAGACCTGAGGAGTTTTCCCCCCCTGCGCGCTGACGCGCGCCCCCCCCGGGGGTGATGCGGGCGGACCGGCGGAGCCGGATCCACCGCATCCTGGAAAAGCCGCCGATTGACCGGCGAGAGGGGCTGAATGGATGGAATTGTTGGATATCTATGATTGATCTGGGCGTCAATATCGACCACGTGGCGACGCTGCGGCAGCAGCGGCACGTTTCCTATCCGGATCCGGTCCGGGCCGCGCTGGTGGCAGAGGAGGCGGGCGCGGACCTGATTACCTTGCATCTGCGCGAGGATCGCCGGCATATCCAGGACGCGGATGTCGAGAGCCTGCGGGGCAAGCTGCGCACGCGCATGAACCTGGAATGCGCCATCACGCCGGAAATGCTGGAGATCGCCTGCCGGATCCGGCCACAGGACGTCTGCCTGGTGCCCGAGAAACGCCAGGAGCTCACCACCGAAGGCGGACTGGACGTGCTGGGGCATTTCGACGATGTGAAGGCCGCCGTGTCGCGGTTGCACGATGCCGGCGTGCGGGTGTCGCTGTTCATCGATCCGCAGGCGGACCAGATCGAGGCCGCCGCCCGCACGGGCGCGACCGTGATCGAACTGCATACCGGCGCGTATGCCGAGGCCGTGGCGGATGCGGCGCAGCGGGAACTGGCGCGCATCCGGGACGCCGTGGCGGTCGGGTTGCGGCAGGGCTTGCGCGTCAACGCCGGCCATGGATTGCACTACGAGAACGTGCAGCCGGTCGCGGCCCTGGACGGCATCGCCGAGCTCAACATCGGCCACGCCATCATCGCCCAGTCCGTGTTCTGCGGCCTGGAGACGGCGGTGCGCGAGATGAAGGCCCTGATGATCACCGCGCGCAGCGGTGCCTTGCCGAGGCCGGCGCATTGATGCCCGAGCCGCTGCGCGACGGTGCGCTTCCCGCCCTGGCCGGCATCGGCATTGACCTGCTGCGGGTCGAACGCATCGAGCAGGCCCTGGCGCGCCGGGGCGACCGCTTCGCGCAGAAGATCCTGGGCGCCGAGGAATTCGCGAAATTCACCGCGCGCCGCAGCCGCGACCCGCAGCGCGGCGTGCGTTTCCTGGCCACGCGCTTCGCCGCCAAGGAGGCCTTTTCCAAGGCCGTGGGACTGGGCATGCGCATGCCCATGACCTGGCGCCGCATGCAAACGCTCAACGCGCCGGGCGGGCGGCCCGTCGTGGTCCTGGCCGAGCCGCTCAAGACCTGGTACGAGGCGCGCTTCGGCGCCGCCCACGTATCGCTGACCGACGAACACGACATGGTCGCCGCCTACGTCATCGTGGAGACGCGGCGCCCGTGACGGATCCGATCATGACTGCATCTCTTTCTTCCTTGCCTGCACCCGGCCCCGTGATGGTGGACGTGGCGGGTTTCGAACTGACCGCGGCCGAGGCCGAGCGGCTGCGCCACCCGCTGGTGGGCGGAGTGATCCTGTTCGCCCGCAATTTCCGCGACCGGGCGCAACTGACCAGGTTGACCGCCGACATCCACGCCGCCCGCGGCGAGCCGCTGTTGATCGCGGTCGACCACGAGGGCGGACGGGTCCAGCGTTTCCGCAGCGATGGCTTCACGGCGCTGCCGCCCATGCGGGCCCTGGGCCGCCTGTGGGAAAGCGACCCGCTCGAAGCCATGCGCATGGCGACCGATACCGGCCGGGTGCTGGCCGCCGAGCTGCGTGCCTGCGGCGTGGACCTGAGTTTCACGCCGGTGCTGGACCTGGATTTCGGCGAAAGCCGCGTCATCCGCGACCGGTCCTTCCATCGCGATCCGCGCGTGGTGGCCATGCTGGCCCGGGCCTTGATCCAGGGGCTGGCGCTGGCCGGCATGTCCGCCTGCGGCAAGCATTTCCCCGGCCACGGCTTTGCCGCCGCCGATTCCCACTACGAGATCCCGGTGGACGACCGGTCGCTGGACGAGGTGCTGGGCGAGGACGCGCAGCCCTATCGCTGGCTGGGCGATGCCATCCTGGGCGCCGTGATGCCGGCCCACGTCATCTATCCGCGGGTCGACAAGTCGCCCGCCGGGTTCTCGCGCAAGTGGGTGACGACCGTGTTGCGCAAGCGCCTCCAGTATGGCGGCGTGGTGTTCTCCGACGATCTCACCATGGAAGGCGCCTCGGTGGCGGGCGACATCCATGGCCGGGCGATGGCCGCGTTGCGCGCGGGCTGCGACATGGTGCTGGTCTGCAACCGGCCCGACATGGCGGACGACCTGCTGGGCCGGCTCGACTGGGTCCAGGATCCGGCCTCGGTGGCGCGCATCCGGTCGCTCAAGCCGAGGTTCGCCGCGCAGGACTGGCAGGCGCTGACGGCCGATCCGGCCTATCGCAAGGCCCGCAAGGCGGTCCAGGCCCTGGCGCGGGCCGGCGCCTGAGGAGGGCGACATGGCCGGCCGCAAGAAGGACGAGAACCAGGCCCCGGAGACGACGGCGCAGCCGGACGCGCCCGTGGCGCCCCCGGCGTCGCCCGCTCCGGCCGCCGCGGAAGAGCCCGGGCAGGCCTTCGACATCAAATCCTTCCTGGCGCAGCTTCCGCACCTGCCGGGCGTGTACCGGCACATCAACGCGGAAGGCGAGGTGATGTACGTCGGCAAGGCGCGGGACCTGAAGAAGCGCGTTTCCTCGTATTTCCAGAAGCAGGTGGGCAGCCCGCGCATCGCGCATATGCTGGCCCGCGTGGCGCGGGTCGAGGTCACCGTGACGCGCTCCGAGGCCGAGGCGCTGCTGCTGGAAAACAACCTGATCAAGTCGCTGGCGCCGCGCTACAACATCCTGTTCCGCGACGACAAGTCCTATCCCTACCTGAAGGTCAGCGGCCATGCGTTCCCCCGCATCGCGTACTATCGCGGGACCACCGACCGCGCCAACCAGTACTTCGGCCCTTTCCCCAACGTGTGGGCGGTACGCGAAAGCATACAGATCCTGCAGAAGGTCTTTCGCCTGCGCACCTGCGAGGACACGGTCTTCGCCAACCGGTCGCGGCCGTGCCTGCTGTACCAGATCCACCGCTGTTCCGGGCCCTGCGTGGGCCTGGTCTCGCAAGAGGACTACGCCCTGGACGTGGACCGGGCCACGCAGTTCCTGCGCGGCCAGACCCAGGCCGTGCTCACGGACATCGAGACGCGGATGTTCGCCGCCTCGCAGGAGATGCGCTTCGAGGAAGCCGCCGCCCTGCGCGACCAGTTGTCGGCCCTGTCGCGCGTGCTGCACCAGCAGACCATGGAGGGGGGCAGCGGCGATACCGACGTGATCGCGGTCGACATGCAGGGGGGCAAGGCCTGCGTGAACCTGGCGATGGTGCGGGGCGGGCGCCACCTGGGCGACAAGGCCTTCTTCCCTTCGCATACCGATGGCGATTCGCCCGCCGAGGTGCTGGAGGCCTTCATGTCCCAGCACTACATTGACCGTGCCTTGCCCGGCACCATCGTCGTGTCGCACCCCTTGCCCGACGCCGACTTGGTCGCGATGCTGGCGGAGCAGGCCGGATCGAAGGTCAATCTCGTCAAGCAACCGCAGGGCGTGCGCAAGAGCTGGCTCGAGCAGGCCAGGAAGAACGCCGAACTGGCGCTGGCGCGAGTGCTGGCCGAGGCCGGGTCGCAGCAGGCGCGCACCGCGGCCCTGGCCCAGGTGTTGGGCATAGACGCCGACGAGGCCGCGCTGGAAACCCTGCGCATGGAGTGCTTCGACATCAGCCACACCGCCGGCGAGGCGACGCAGGCCTCGTGCGTGGTCTACCACCACCATGCCATGCAGCCCAAGGAGTATCGTCGCTACAATATCGACGACATCACCGGCGGCGACGACTATGCGGCCATGCGGCAGGTGCTGACGCGCCGCTACGAGAAAATCGCCGATGGGGGAGGGATCATGCCCGACGTCGTGCTGATCGACGGCGGCAAGGGGCAGGTCGAGATCGCCCGCCAGGTGTTCGCCGAACTGGGGCTGGACATCGGGCTGCTGGTCGGCGTCGCCAAGGGGGAAGGGCGCAAGGTGGGCTTGGAGACGCTGGTTTTCGCCGACGGCCGCGAGCCGCTGGCGTTGGGGGGCGAGTCGGCCGCGCTGATGCTGGTCGCGCAGATCCGCGACGAGGCGCACCGGTTCGCCATCACCGGCATGCGGGCGAGGCGGGCCAAGGCCCGCAACGTGTCGCGGCTGGAGGAAATCGAGGGTGTCGGCGCCAAGCGCCGGCAGCGCCTGCTGGCGCGCTTCGGCGGCCTGCGCGGGGTGATCTCGGCCAGCGTGGAGGACCTGGCGTCCGTCGAGGGCATCTCCCTGGAACTGGCCGAGCGCATCCACCGCCAACTGCACTGACCCCTGCCGAGAACTTTTCCCCGTAGCCTGTTAGCATTCGACCATGCCTCTGAACCTGCCGATTATCCTGACCTGGGTGCGGATCGCCATGATCCCGCTGGTCGTCAGCGTGTACTACGTACCGGAGCATGTGCTGCCCACGGCCGTGCGCGATGCGGTGGCCACGGGCATGTTCATCTTCGCCGCGCTGACGGACTGGCTCGATGGCTGGCTGGCGCGGCGGCTGAACCAGACATCCTCGTTCGGCGCCTTCCTGGACCCCGTGGCCGACAAGCTCATGGTCAGCGCGGCGCTGCTCGTGCTGCTGAACCTGGGGCGGGTCGACGCCATGATCGCACTGGTCATCATCGGCCGCGAGATCACCATTTCGGCCCTGCGCGAATGGATGGCCAAGATCGGCGCCAGCACCAGCGTCGCCGTGCACTGGCTGGGCAAGTTCAAGACCGCGGCGCAGATGACCGCGATCCCGTGCCTGCTGTACGGCGGACGCGTGGCCGGCATCGACACGCTTTGGTGGGGGTCGAGGCTGATCGAGATCGCCGCCGTGCTGACCGTGTGGTCGATGATGTATTACCTGCAGCGGGCCTGGCCGGTCATCCGGCGATCTGCCTAGGGCCGGCACGGCGGGATTCGCGGCGCAGTCCGCAGAGCAATAAAGCAGGAGACGACGTGCAGCAAGCATTGGCCGCCCCCGGGATGAGGTTCGCCCGGCGCAGGCTCGACTGGAAAGTCATCGGACTGGTGGGAATCGCCCATGCGAGCTCCCATTTCTTCCAACTGGTGATTCCTTCGTTGTTCGCGCCGCTGGCGGCGGAGTTCGGACTGGGATTTGCCGAACTGGGGGTCCTGGTCGCGGTGTTCTATGCGATCTCGGGCGTGGGCCAGGCCAGTTCCGGCTTCGTGGTGGACCGTGCGGGCGCGCGTCCGGTCCTGTGGTTCGGGCTCGCCTGCTTCGTCGTGGCGGGCCTGCTGCTCGGGCTGGCCAGCAACTATGGCTGGCTGATGGCCGCGGCCGTCGTGGCCGGCATCGGCAATTCGGTGTTCCACCCGGTTGATTTCTCCATCCTGAACCGCCGCGTCAGCAGTCCCCGCCTGGGACACGCCTTCAGCGCGCACGGCATCACCGGGAATCTGGGCTGGGCCACCACGCCCATATTCATCACGACGCTCACCCACCTGTTCAACTGGCGGGTCGCCGCCTTCGGCGCGGGCCTGCTGGTGGCAGTCATCCTGGCCATGACGGTGGTGGGCCGGCGCCTGCTGGCGGTGGAGGCGGCGCGCCGCCCCGCCCGCGGGCGCCGCCTGGACGCGGCCCCGGCGGGTACGTCGCTGGGCGCGCTGCTGATCAACCCCGTAGTGTGGGGGGCCTTCCTGTTCTTCATGTTTTCGTCCGTCGCGATCTCGGCGGTCCAGAACTACACCATTCCCATCCTGGGTTCCATCTACGGCATCTCCAGCGTGACCGCCAGTACCGCGCTGTCCGGCTACATGGTGGCCGGCGCCTGCGGAATGGTGCTGGGCGGATTCCTGGTCTCCAGCGGTCCCTACAGCGAGCGCATCGTCGGCATGTCCTTCGTGGCGGCCGGCGCGCTGTTGGCCCTGCTGGCCACCGGCTGGCTGCCGGTGGCGGCGGCGGTACCCTGCGTCGCCCTGGCGGGGTTGTGCGCGGGCGTCGCGGGGCCGTCCCGCGACATGCTGGTACGCCGGGTCACGCCGCGCGGCGCCACGGGCTCGGTCTACGGATTGGTATACTCCGGCATGGACACGGGTTCGGCGTTGGCACCGCTTGCCTTTGGCGTGATGCTGGATGCGGGCCTGCGGCAGGGGCCCTACCTGGGCGCATTTCTTGCGTTCGTACTCGCGGCCTTCTTCGCCGCGCTGATCGCCGCCAAGGCGCGGCGCGTGCACTGAGCTGCCCGGCCCGCCGAGCGCGGGCCTGCCTTCGCTGCGGCGATTCATGTCTTGTCTTTTTGTCAGCGTAAAACCGACTGAAACATGTTGCACATGCCAAGTTCGCATGATTGTGACATTCTTTTCAATTGGAAAAGATTCGCGGAACGACAACCTCTAGCAAGCGGTCTATAAATGATGTATTTAAGTCACCCAAACGCAAAATAAGGGGCCACGAAAAGGCTTCGGCGCGCGGCTTGAAACAGCCGTCACGCATGAACCGTAAGCTTGGGACTCGGCCGCGGCGGTAAGCCTGGCGGGCTCGCTCCCGGCACGGTTCTCTTCAGACATCTATTGCGCGGAATCCACGAGGCTATGCGATCTTCGCTCTCTTTGTACCTGTTGGGGCCCCTGGCCATGGAAAGCGCGGATGGACCGCTTTCCATTCGTTACAACAAGGCAAGAGCGTTGCTGGCGTACCTGGCACTCGAGGGCGGCTTCCATACGCGCGAGGCGCTGGCCTTCATGCTGTGGCCCGACGCCAGCGTGCAGGCCGGCCGGGAAAACCTGCGGCGCATGCTGTTCCTGCTGAAGGACGCCCTCAAGCCCGATGCGATCGAAAGCAGCCGCGACGTGCTCAGGCTGCGCGCCGAGGCCGGCTTGTGGACCGATGTCGGAGCCTTCACTTCCGTGCTGGATGGGGAGCAGCGCGCGCTGGCCATGGGTGCGGTGATCGACTCCGAGCGCATCGCGCATGCGGTGGCGCTGTATCGCGGCGAATTCCTGCAGGGGCTGGAGCTGGACGATGCGCCCGACTTCGGTAATTGGGTGCAGATGCGCCGGGAGCAATATCACCAGCGCTATCTCCAGGCACTGGGGATGCTGGTCGAGAGCCACGAGCGGGAAGGGAACCTGCAGGCGGGCATCGAATGCGCCGAACAATGGGTGACCGTCGCGCCGCTGGACGGCACGGCCTGGCACCAGATGCTGCGCCTGCTGGTGAAAGCCGGCCAGCTGGATCGGGCAAGGCGCGAGTTTCAGCGTTATCGCCACCTGCTCGACATGGAACTGGGAACCACGCCGGATGCTTCGGTGGCGGCGCTGCTCGAGGCGCCTGGCACGGGCCGCGAGGCTGGAGCGCGCCGGCAGGCGTCGATGGGCGAGCGCCGCCAACTGACCGTGCTTTCCTGCGAATTCGAGGTGACCGGCGAACCCGAGGACATCGTCGAGGTCCAGCGTCAGCTGATGGCCTGCTGCGAACCGACGCTGCGGGCCGCGGGCGCCCACGTCGTGCGCATGCCCAGCGGGTTGCTGGCCTATTTCGGCTATCCCTTCGCGCAGGAGGATTCCGCGCGGCGCGCCGTGACGGCGGCGCTGGTGTGCCACAACAGCATCTGGTCGCGGCATTGGGGCGACGAGGAAAGCAGCCTGCCGGTGCGCGTCGCCTTGGGCGTGCATACCGGCATCGCCATCAGTTCCGCCGAGAACGACGTTCCCGACGCGGGCGGGATGGTGTCGCGCCTGGCGCTCCAGCTTGGCGCCATGGCCGGCGGGGCCGGCGTGGCCGTCAGCGACGTCACCCTGCACCTGCTGGGCGACGAGTACGGTATCGAGCCGGCGGGACAGCTGACCGACTGGTCCCGCGGTGTCGAGGTGCAGGTTTTCCTGGTCAGCGGCAAGCATTCCCCGGAACGGCAGGACGCTGCGCGCGCGTTCTGCGGGCGGGACGAGGAAATGGCGCGGCTCGTCGACGCCTACCACCGGGGAGGGTGCTACGTCGGCCTGGTGCGCGGCGAGGCGGGGCTCGGGAAGTCCTTTCTCGTGGAGCATTTCTGCGACACCCTGCAGGTCGAGCGCGTCGTCCTGCAATGCTCGTCCGAGCTCAGGCAGATGCCCTATCACCCCTTCGTGCGATGGATGCGCGCCTGCGAGCGCCTTGCCGCCGAACCGTCATCCCTGCCCGAAAGCGCGCAGCGCATACTCGAGACGATCGGCCAGCGCATGATGGTCGGGGCACAGGCGGGTACACCCGGCCCGGGCATGCCCGGCGCGGTGGACGAGATCGGCGCCTTGTGCCACGAATTGCTGCGGGTCATGGTGCCCGAAGGCGGCGTCATCTGCTTCGACGACGTGCATTGGGCCGATCCTTCCACGCGCGACGTCCTGGCCCTGCTCGTGGAGCATCCTTTGCCCGACCGGATGCTGCTCATTACCGCCCGGCCCGAGTTCGTGCCGCCGTGGAAGCACACGGTCGCGGTCGATCATCTGGACCTGGGGCCCATGGACGATTTCGCCGTGGTGGACCTGGTGCACGCGGTGGCCGATGGCGAGGACATCGACGCGGAGCTGTTGCGCGACATCATCAAGCGCTCGGAAGGGATTCCGCTGTATGCCGAGGAACTGACCCGCGACGTGCTGGCGGACCGGCGGGATCCGTCCGCGCCGTGGTCGCTGCCCGCTTCGCTGCAGGACTTGCTGATGGCTCGCATCGACAGCGTGGGCCGCGCGCGCCCCGTCGCGCAATTCGCCTCGGTAGTGGGCGGCGAGTTCACGCTGGACCTGCTGGCCGACGCCACGGGCGAGCCTCGCGCCGAGCTGGCCGAGGCGCTGGCCATCATGCTGCGCCAGAACATCATCGTGCGCTGCGACGAAAAGGCCTACGCCTTCCGCCATACCCTGCTGCGCGAGGCGGCCTACCAGTCGCAGACGCGCGTGGCGCGGGTCCAGGCGCACGCGCGTCTGGCCCGGCGGCTCGAATCCAGCCTGGCCGAGGGCAACCCGGAGGTGCTGGCCTGGCATTACTCCGGCGCCGGCAGCCGCGCGCCCGCCGTCAAGTACCTGCTGGAGGCCGCGCGCAAGGCGGCCGCGCAATGCGCATATCGCGAGGCGGTCAGCTACTATCGCAGCGCGCTGGAATGGTTCGAGCGGCAGGGCGAGGGCATCGACGCCATCATGGAGGAGTTGCGCATCCGGATGGAGTTCGGCATCCAATTGTGCGCGCTCTACGGTTTCGGTTCCGAGCAGGCGGTGGAGACCTTCCGCTCGGCGCTGACCCTGGCGCAGCCGCTGGGCGACGACCCCCGGCTGTTCCCGATCTATTGGGGGCTGTGGACCAGCGCCAGCTCATGGGCCAATTTCTCGATGACGCTGACGCTGGCGGAAACGCTGCTGCGGATGGCGGGCACCGCCGGGGATCCCAACCTGCTGTCCCACGCCTACTATGCGCGGGGCTACAGTCATTTCTTCCTGGGGCGCTTTGCCGAGGCGGTGGCGGATCTCGAACACGGCGCCAAGGCCTACCAGCCCCAGCATGCCAACCTGGCCCTGGGCGAGGACGCCCGCGTCACGAACCTGGCCGTCCTGTCCATCGCCTGCTGGCATACCGGCAGGGTCGAGGACGCCTTGCAGGCCTCGCGTGAATCGGTGGCGCATGCGCGGCGCATCGGCCACCGCTATTCGCTGCTGTACGCGCTGGTGTCGGCCACCGAGCTGCACCGGCTGAACCGCGAGGTCGACGAGGTCGCCACCCTGTCGTCCGAAGCCTTGCAGATCGCGCGCGAGATGGGAACGCCGCTGTGGGCCGTCTGCGCCGAGACCAGCGAGGCCTGGGTCAAGGCCGTGCGCGGAGACGCCACGGCGCTGGCGGAGATGGCCTCGTGCGTGCAGCGGATTCCCGCCATCATGAAGGGGATCGCGCCCCTGCTGGTCGCGCGGTGGACCGATGCATGCGACCTGGTGGAGGACGTCGGTGCCGGGCTGGACGCCACCACGCATGGGCTGCGCGAAGTCACGCAGACCCAGGCCCGCTACCTCCAGTCCGAGTTCGAGCGCATCAAGGGCAAGCAGTTGTTCCGCCAGGGACAGCCGGCCAGCGTGTTCCGGCCATGGCTGGAGCGGGCGCTGGAAACCGCCTGCGCGCTGGATTCTCCGCTGCTGGCGCTGCGTGCGCTGACCAACCTGGTGCGCTACGCCTGTCCCGTCCCCGATGCCGGGCACTTGGCCCTGATGGCCCGCATGATGGCGCGCGTGCAGGGCGGCGACGGGCTGTGGGAAGTCCGGGCCGCGCGGGGCCTGCTGTCCCGCTACGGCGCGCAAATGGTCCTGCGCTGAGGACGCCCCGCCGCGCGGGCGCGGGGCCGATATTCACGTCAGCCATACCCGGTATGGCTGGGGCTGCGTAGACACCCGAAGGCCTCGCCTCTACCTTTGACACATGTCCGGCAGGATGCCGGCGCGCCATCCGGCCGCGCCCGCATTCCAGCCGCCGTTCACGCATTCCGGAGAACGATACATGAGTCGGAAGTGGTCCCCGCAGCAACTGGTCGATGCCGAGCAGGGCACGGTCAGCCGCGAAGTCTATGTCAACCAAGACATCTTCCAGGAAGAACTGGAGCGCATCTTCTCCCGAGCCTGGCTGTTCGTCGGGCACGAGAGCATGGTGCCCAATCCCGACGATTACTTCGTCAGCCGGATGGGCAATGATTCGGTCATCCTGACCCGGGACCGGCAGGGGCAGCTCCAGGTCCTGCTCAACAGCTGCCTGCATCGCGGCATGCGGCTGTGCCGCTACGACCAGGGCAACAATCGCACCTTCACCTGTCCCTACCACGGCTGGAGCTATTCCACCGACGGCAAGCTGGTGGAGCGGGCTGGCGAGCTGGTGGGCGTACCGGGCTTCAAGACCCATTACTACGGCGAGCTGGACAAGAAGAACTGGGGCCTGAAGTCGGTGGCCAAGCTGGTCAACTACAAGGGCACGATCTGGGCCACCTGGGACGAGAACGCGCCGTCGTTCGAAGAGTACCTGGGCGACATGAAGCTGTACCTGGATTTCGCCCTGGACCACCGTGACGGCAGTCCCGGCGGATCGGAGATGATAGGCGGCGTGCAGAAGTGGCGCATTCCCTGCAACTGGAAGACCGCGGCCGAGAACTTCAACGCCGATCTCTACCACGACATCAGCCACCGCTCGGTGGACGTCGTGGGCATCGGACCGGGCGGCAAGGGCCGGCGCGATCCCACGCCCCATCGCGTGTCGATCTCCTTCAAGGACCTGGGGCACGGGCTGGTCGGCCGCGCGCCGTACTACGAAGAGAACCCGTACACGCCGATCTTCGCGAACTATCCCGAGGTGGAGCAGTACTACCGCAAGGTATACGAGGAGCGCGAGAAGAACCTGGCCGGCACCATGCGCGTGCTGCACAGCGTGGGCACCATATTTCCCAACATGGCGGTGCACGGCCGCCAGCCGCGCACCATCGCGGTATTCCACCCGGTCAGCGCGACCGAGACCGAGATGTGGCGCATCTATCTCGTGGACAAGGACGCCCCGCAGGAGGTGAAGGACGCGGCGCGCGCCTACTACCTGCGCTATTCGGGGCCGGGCGGCATGACCGAGTCCGACGACATGGAGAACTGGTGCTACGCCACCGAGTCGAGCACCGGGACCATCGCCCGCACGCTGCACTACAACTACCAGATGGGCATCGGACACGCCAAGCCCGTGCCCGGCCTGCGCGGCGCGGTGACGACGGGCGAGTTCACCGAAGAGAACAACCGGAACTATTACGCGAGATGGGCGCAGTTCATGGAAGGGCGCTCGTGGGACGAACTCATGCCCACCTACGACGAATAAGCGGAGCGCGCCATGACCGACACTCACCTGAATACCGACCATGCCTTCCTGTTGCGCGAGATCGAGCAGTTCTTCTACCGCGAGGCCGACCTGCTGGACGAGCGCCGCTTCGACGAATGGCTGACGTTGCTGCACGAGGACATCCGCTATTGGATGCCCATCGCGCGCAACGTCAGGCGTGACAACCGCGAGCGCGAACGCACCCGCGAGGGCGTGGAAGCGGCGTGGTTCGACGAAGGCATCCAGACGCTGCGCCAGCGCGTGGAGCAGATCAACACTGGCATGCACTGGGCCGAGGAGCCGGCCTCGCGCACCTCGCACCTCCTGACCAACGTGCGCATCCTGGAGACCTCCGGCGCCGGGCTGGAGGAGGAAGTCCGGACCCGGTCGCGCTTCATCGTCTACCAGAACCGCCTGGATACCGAGGTCGCCTGGTTCGTCGGCAAGCGCAACGACACGCTGCGCCGCACCGACTCGGGCTGGAAGGTCCTGCGGCGCGAGATCCTGCTGGACCAGACCGTGCTGCTGGGCAAGGCGCTGACCGTCTTCTTCTGACTGGGGGTAACGAAACATGGATCGTCGAGATGTGCTGAAGATGCTGGCCGGCGCCGCGGCGCTGGGCGGCTGTCCCGCGTGGGCCCAGGACGGCTTTCCGTCGCGCATGATGAAGGTCGTGGTCGCTTATCCGCCGGGGGGCGTGACCGACATCGCCGGCCGGCTGATGGCGGAAATCCTGAGCAAGGAATTCGGCAAGCCCGCCATCGTCGAGAACAAGGGCGGCGGCACGGGCACCATCGCCCAGCAATACGTGCTGCAACAGCCGCACGACGGCCACGTGCTGCTGTCGGGCGGGCTGGGGGGCCTGATCCTGCCGGTCATCCTGAATCCCAACCTGCCGGTGGACCCGCAGGCGAGCTTCACGCCGGTGGCGCAGGTGGCGGAGTTCGTCAATGTGCTGCTGGTGGGGCGCGACGTGAAAGCGCGCAACGTGAGCGAACTGATCGCGTACGCCAAGGCCAATCCCGGCAAGCTGAACTACGCCACGAACGGCGTAGGCACCTCGGCCCACTTCACCTCGGAGCTGTTCAACCTCCAGGCCGGCACGAAGGTGATCCACATTCCCTACCGGTCCAGCGGCGAGGTCATCTCGGGCCTGCGCAACGGCGACGTCCACATGGCATTCGCCAACGCGCCCGCGGTCAACGCGCTGGTCAAGGCAGGCACGCTGCGCGCCATCGCGGTGACCAGCGCCAACCGCACCAAGGAACTGCCCGACGTGCCGACCATGGTGGAGTCGGGCATGCCGGACTTCGTCGTGACCAGCTGGCTGGGCGCCTACGCGGCCGCCGGCACGCCGGCCGACGTCGTCAGGAAGCTGGGCGAGGTCATCGTGCGCGGCGCGCAGCAGCCCGAGAACGTGCAGCGTTTCGAGACCGTGGGATTCCAGGTCTCGACCAAGGATGCGGCCGCCTATGCCGCCTTCAACCGCGCCGAGCTGGCGCGGTGGAAAGAGGTGGCGCGGCTGGCCAACATCCGCGCCGAAGGGTGAAGCATGAGCGGACACAATGCGCTGAATCTGATCCACATCAAGCCGGGAGCCCGGCTGCGTACCAACGAAGGGGCGGTCGTGGAGCTGGTCGAGAACCCGCAGGACGGCGTCTGGCTGATCTGCCGCTACGTGGAGCATCCGTCCGAGCCGGAACTGGTCGGCGATGCCGAACAGACCGTGTTCGCGCAGGACATCGTCGGCCTGGCCGACGCCAACCAACAGGGAGAAGGGTCGTGACCGCGAGCTGGACCGACAGGAAGAATGCGGCCTGCCCGCGAGGCGTGGGCCTGGTGACGGAAATCTACGCCGCGCAGGCGGCGGGCAGCGAACTGACCGACGAGACGGGGCGCCGCTACATCGACTTCGCCGGCGGCATCGGCGTGCTGAACGTCGGCCACAGGCATCCCCGGGTGGAGGCCGCCATCGTCGAGCAGGCGCGGCGTTTCACGCACACCTGCTATCAGGTCGTGCCCTACGCATCCTACGTGAGGCTGGCCGAGCGCCTGAACGCGCTGGTGCCGGGCGATTTCGACAAGAAGACGGTGTTCTTCACCACCGGGGCGGAAGCCGTGGAGAACGCGGTCAAGATCGCGCGCGCGGCCACGGGCAGGACCGCCGTCATCGGCTTCACCGGCGCCTTCCATGGACGCACGATGATGGGGCTGGCGCTGACCGGGAAGGTCGCGCCCTACAAGACGGGTTTCGGTCCATTCCCGGGAGACGTCTATCGCGTGCCGTTTCCGTCCGCCGACACGTCCGAGGCGGTGGCCCGGTCCCTGGCCGCGCTCGAGGACCTGCTGCGCTACGACGTCGAAGCCGCCCGCGTGGCCGCCATCGTGATCGAGCCCGTGCAGGGGGAGGGCGGCTTCCATCCGGCGCCCCAGGCGTTGATGCGCGGACTGCGCGCGCTGTGCGACCGGCACGGCATGCTGCTTATCGCCGACGAGATCCAGTGCGGCATGGGGCGTACCGGGAAGATGTTCGCGATGGAACACTTCGGCGTGGCGGCGGACCTGACGACGGTGGCCAAGAGCCTGGCCGGCGGCATGCCGCTGTCGGCCGTGGTCGGGCGTGCCGAGGTCATGGATGCCGTGGCGCCCGGCGGCCTGGGCAGCACCTACGCGGGCGCGCCGCTGGCGATCGCCGCCGCGCATGCCGTCCTGGATGTGTTCGAGCAGGAAAACCTGCTCGAGTCCGGCAACGAGCTGGCCCGCGTGATGCGTGGGCGCCTGGAGGCGGCGCGGGCCCGGCATGGCTGCATCGGCCAGGTACGCGGCCTCGGTCCCATGCTGGCCATGGAACTGCTGGACGAACAGGGGCGGCCCTCGGCCGCGCTGGCCCAGGCCGTGCGCGAGCACGCGCTGGCGCGCGGGTTGATCCTGCTGGTATGCGGCAGCTACGGCAACGTGATCCGTTTCCTGTTCCCGCTCAACACGCCCATGCCCCTGTTCGAACGGGGCATGGACATCATCGACGCCGCGCTGGTCGAGGCGACCCGGCAGGAGCTGGTGGCATGAACGTTCCCACCCGGCAGACCGGTGCCGAATGGCTGCTGCGCAGCGCCGCCGCCTCCGGCATCGAGGTCTGTTTCGCCAATCCCGGCACAACCGAACTGCCCTTCGTCGGCGCGATGGATGCCGTGCCGCAGGTGCGGCCCATCCTGTGCGCCTTCGAAGGCGTATGTTCCGGCGCCGCCGACGGCTATTACCGCATGCGCGGCACGCCGGCGATGACGCTGACCCACCTGGGACCCGGGTTCGCCAACGCCATCGCCAACCTGCACAACGCCCGGCGAGCCGGCTCGTCGGTCTACAACGTGATCGGCGAGCACATGTCTTGGCACGTCGAGGCCGATCCGCCGCTGGCCAGCGATATCGAGTCGCTGGCGCGGCCGGTATCGGCCGGCGTCTACCGGGCCGATTCGCCCGCGTCGCTGGTGATGTCGGTACGCCAGTCCCTGGCCAATGCGATGGCGCCGCAAGGAGGCATCCATACCCTGATCCTGCCCATGGACCTGCAGGCGGCGGCGATGGACGAGCCCGTGTTCGCCGCCCGCGTGCCGGACTCTCCGGCGGTGCTGGAAGCCAGCCTGGTCGAACAGGTGGCGGCACATGTCGCCGCGGGCAGGAAGACCCTGTTGCTGCTGGGCGGCGACGCCCTGCACGAGCCGGCGCTGATGGAAGCATTGCGGTTCCAGGGCCTGGCCAACGTCGAGGTCGTGGGCGAGACTTTTCCCGCGCGCAGCGAACACGGCGGCGGCCTGCCGGCCATCCGCCGCTTCAATCCCGCTGCCGAGCAGGCCCACGCCTATCTGCTGGGCTTCGAGCTCGTGGCGCTGGTCGGCGCCAGGCGGCCGGTGGCCTTCTTCGGCGTGGAGGGCTATCCCAGCTACCTGGGCGATCCGGCGCGCATGGTCGAGCTGTGCCAGGAAGGGCGGGGCGGCTCCGCCACGCTGGCGGCCCTGGCCGACGACCTGAAGCTGGCCCGGCGCGGCCTGGCGCCGGCCGAGCGCGTGAGCGACCAGGACCTGGGCGAGGACCTGACGCCCGAAAGCGCCGCGCGGGTGGTGGCCGCCTGGCTGCCGGAACAGGCCATCATCTCGGCCGAGGGCAAGACCCTGGCCTTCCCCTTCAACGCCATTGCCGCGCGGACCGCGCGCCATGCCAGCATCGTGCTGACCGGCGGCGCGATCGGCCAGGGCATACCGGCCGCGTTCGGCGCCGCCATCGCCGCGCCGGACCGCAAGGTCGTGGGCCTGCAATCGGACGGCAGCGCGCTTTACACGGTACAGGCCCTGTGGTCGATGGCGCGCGAGAACGCCGACGTGACCATCCTCATCGCGTCCAACCGCCGCTACAACATCCTGATCGACGAGATGCGCCGCAACGGCTATGAACTCGCTTCGCCGCCGGTGCGGGACCTGCTGCAGCTCTCGCGCCCCGACCTGGACTGGCTGGGCATGGCCGCGGGTTTCGGCGTCCATGCCGAACGCGCCACGACGGTAAGCGAATTGCGGCGCTCGTTCCGGCGCGCCATGGCCGAACGCGGACCGCGACTGATCGAGGTCATGCTGCCCTGAGCGGCGCCAGCCACGGAAGAATCGAAGACATGCATGCGAACTACATAGCGGGACAATGGCTGGAAGGCGACGGCGCCACGCGCGACATCAATCCTTCCGACGTGGCCGACCTGGTCGGCGAATACGCGCACGCCACCCCGGCGCAGGTGGACCTGGCGATCACCGCGGCGCGCGACGCGGCCCACCGATGGGGCCTGGCCAGCGCCACGCAGCGCGCCGAATGCCTGGATGCGATCGGCGTCGAGCTCCTGCGGCGCAAGGACGAACTGGGGCGGCTGCTGGCCCGCGAGGAGGGCAAGACCCTGCCCGAGGCCGTGGGCGAGACGGTGCGCGCGGCCGCCATCTTCCGCTTCTTCGCCGGCGAGGCGCTGCGGGTGCGGGGCGACCGGCTGCCCCAGGCCAGGACCGGCGTGGACGTGGAGGTCACGCGCGAACCCGTGGGCGTCGTGGGGCTGATCACGCCATGGAATTTTCCGCTGGCCATCCCCGCCTGGAAGATCGCCCCGGCACTGGCGTACGGCAACACGGTGGTCTTCAAGCCGGCTGACCTGGTGCCCGGCAGCGCGTGGGCGCTGGCGGAGATCATCAGCCGCGCCGGCCTGCCCGAGGGGGTCTTCAATCTCGTCATGGGACGCGGCGCCGTGGTCGGACAGGCCATGCTGGACGACGCGCGCATCGACGCGCTGAGCTTCACCGGGTCGGTGGCGACCGGCAGGCAGGTGGCGCAGGCCGCCACGCGGCGGCTGGCCAAGGTGCAGATGGAAATGGGCGGCAAGAATCCGCTGGTCGTGCTGGACGATGCCGATCTGGGCCAGGCCGTCGAGTGCGCCGTCCAGGGGTCTTTTTTCTCGACCGGACAGCGCTGCACCGCGTCAAGCCGGCTGATCGTCCAGCGCGGCATCCACGAGCGCTTCGTGCGGGCGATGAAGGAACGCATGGCCGCGCTGCGCGTGGACGACGCGCTGGCGCCCGGCACCGACATCGGGCCGGTGGTGGATGCGCGCCAGTTGCAGCAGGACGAGGAATACCTGCGCATCGGCCGCGACGAAGGCGCCACGCTGGCCCAGGGCGGCCGGCGGGTGGCGCGCGCCAGGGAGGGCTACTACCTGGAGCCGGCGCTGTTCACCGATTGTTCCAACGACATGCGCATCTGCCGCGAGGAAATCTTCGGACCGGTCGCGGCGGTGATTCCCGTGGCGGACTATGACGAGGCGCTGGCCCTGGCCAACGATACCGAGTTCGGCCTGTCGGCAGGGATCTGCACGACCTCGCTCAAGCATGCCACGCACTTCAAGCGGCATGCCCAGGCCGGCATGGTGATGGTGAACTGCCCGACGGCCGGGGTGGATCCGCATGCGCCGTTCGGCGGCCGCAAGGGATCGAGCTATGGACCGCGCGAGCAGGGGACCTATGCGGCCGAGTTCTACACCACCGTGAAGACGGCCTACACCCTGGCCTGAGCGGCCCGCGATGGCCGGCCTACCGGCCGGCCACGCGCTCAGCGGGCGACCATGGCCTCGATTTCCAGCAGCCATCCGGGATTCACCAGTCCAGCCACCTGGTACACCATGCGCGCCGGATGCCCGTCCGGCTGGCTGGCGAAGAAGTCGGCATAGCCGGCGTTGAAACCCTCGAAGTCCATCCGGTTGCCCTTGTCGGGATCGGCGACCAGGCAGGCGCGGACGTGGACCACGTTGCGCATGGACATGCCCAGGTCGCGCAGGATGCCGTCGAGCCGTTCGAGCGTGGTGCGCGTCTGCGTGCGCGTATCGCCATAGGCCTGGCGGCTGTCGGCGGGAGCGGCGGGATCCACCACGGTGGGCATCTGCCCGCTGAGGTAGTAGGTGATGGCGCCGGGCGGAACGCCAACCGCGCGGCTGATGGGGGACTTGCCCTGGGGCACGGGAATGTGGATGAAATCGGCATGCGGCATGGCGGAACGGCTCCTGAAGAAAAACATCGGTGGCAAGATTAAATATGATTATACTATAATCATATCCATGGAGAACACCATGAATCCCGTGCTGGAACATCTTTGCGCGCACCGGAGCGAGCGCGATTTTTCCGACCGCCCGGTGGGCGACGACACGTTGGCCGCCGTGTTCGAGGCCACCCGCCGGGCACCCACCTGGAACAATGCGCAGAACGTGTCCTGGGTCGCGGTGCGGGACCCGCGGACCAAGGCAGCGCTGGCGCGCTGCAGCGGCAACCAGGCCTGGATAGCGCGCGCGCCGGTGTTCGTCGTGCTGCTGATGGATTTCTACAAGACCGAGCTGGCGGCCGGCCGCCATGGCCGCCGCCAGGCCGTCCTGGACAACGTCAACAGCGTGCTGATCGGCGCGCTGGACACGGGCATCCTGATGGGCACGATGATGGCGGCCGCGCGCGCCGCCGGGCTGGGGGTCTGCCCGATCGGCGGCGTGCGCCGCGGCATGCTCGAAGTCATCGAACTGCTGCGCCTGCCGCGCCTGGTCGCGCCGCTGGCCGGGGTGTGCCTGGGATACCTGAACACGGCGTCCGAGGTCCGCAAGCCCCGCATGGCGCTGGAAGCGAGCTGGCATGCGGAAGCCTATGACCGCGACCGGGTGGCGGGGGCCATCGATGCCTTGGACGCGGACATGGACGCCTATTCGCGCGGCCTGGGGCGCGAAGGCGCGCAGAGCTGGTCGGATGCGGTATCCAGCCGCTACGCCGCCGATGCCTATGGCGGCGTTGGCCCGGCATTGCGCCGCCAGGGGTTCTGCTTCGAATGGGAGGAGGGAGTCTAATGCTATTATCGTACAAAGGAGACTCCCATGGCCCTGCTCAAAGACACGCCAGAGCCCGCGCGCGCCGAACCCAACCTGACCGAGCGCATCACACGGATGCTGATGGACGAGATCACCGGCGGGCAATACCAGCTTGGCGAAGTCCTGCCGCCCGAGCAGGTGATCGCCGACCGGCTGGGCGTATCCCGCACCGTGCTGCGAGAGGCCGTCTCGCGCCTGAAGGCCGAAGGCATCGTCAGCAGCAAGCAAGGCCGTGGCCTGGCGGTGATCGCGAATACGCCCCTGTCGGTGCTGCGCATGCATGCGGCCAGCGAGGAGGACGTCGAGCAGACCCTGGGCATCGTCGAGTTGCGCCGGGGGTTCGAGATCGAAGCGGCGGCGCTGGCCGCCGAGCGCCGCACGTCCGAGGACCTGGCCGAGATGCGTGCCGCGCTGTCGGAGATGGGCAAGGCCATCGACAGCGGCGAGATCGCGCGCGGGGTGGACGCGGACCTGCGTTTTCACCGGGCGGTGGCGCGTGCGACCCGCAATCGCAACTACATCATGTTCTTCGATTTCCTGGCGGTCCTGCTGCGCAAGAACCTGGAGGTCTCGCGCAGCCGGTCGGCCAAGGTATCGGGGCGCGGCGCCCTGGCGCAGAAAGAGCATGCCCGGTTGCTGGCCGCCATCGAGAAGGGCGATCCGGAAGCGGCGCGGCAATGCGCGCGGGTCCACGTCGAGAACACCGAAACGCGCCTGCGCAGCGCCATCCAGGAAAAGCCCGCGCGTTGACCCGGGCCGGCTACGCCCGCTCGTTCCATCCCTGCCGTTCCATTTTCACTCGTGTCCGCGCGTGCGCGCGCGAGCACGGCATTCGTTCGTCCGTCTGATCCGGAGAAGTGCCATGCCGCAATCCCTACCTACTGTCATCGTCAGCGCACCCGTGCCGCCCGACCTGCGTTCGGCCATCGAGGCGGCCTGCCGGATCGTCGACGTCCCCATCGGCCAGCGCCTGGACCAGGCCGTGTCCGCCGCCGACCGCGAGGCGGCGCGCGGTGTGCTGTGCACGGTACGCACCCCGATGAACGCCGATGCGCTGGACGCGTTGCCGGCCGTATCGGTGGTGTCCAACTTCGCCGTGGGCTACGACAACATCGACGTGCCACGCGCCACGCGCGGCGGCGTGCTGGTCTGCAATACGCCAGGCGTGCTCGATCGCGCGGTGGCCGATCTCACCATGGGGTTCGTGATCTGCCTGGCGCGGGATATGGTGCAGGGGGATGCCTACGTGCGCCGGGGCGATTGGCTGAAGGGACCCGCGCCGCTGACCGCTGACCTGGCGGGCAAGACGTTGGGGCTGCTGGGCATGGGGCGCATCGGCCGCATGGTGGCGCGGCGCGCGCAGGCCTTCGACATGCGGGTGGTCTATCACAATCGCAACCGCGACACGCCATCCGAGGAACTGGGGCTGGCGGCCTACCGTTCGCGCGATGAACTGCTGGCCGAGGCCGATTTCCTGAGCGTGCATGTCCCCCTGTCCGCCGAGACGCGCGGCTCGGTAGGCATGCGCGAATTCGCGGCGATGAAGCGTTCGGCCTATCTGGTCAATACGTCGCGTGGACCGGTGGTGGACGAGGCCGCGCTGATCCGCGCGCTGCAGGAAGGCCGCATCGCGGGCGCGGGACTGGACGTGATGGAGCGCGAACCGCTGGACCCGGCCAGTCCGCTGTGCGCGATGCCCAATGTGGTGCTGCAGGCGCATGCGGGCAGCGCGACGGTGGAGACGCGGCGCGCGATGATGGAACTGGCGGTGGCCAATCTGCTCGATGCCCTGGCGGGACGACAGCCGCGCGCCATGGTGAACCCGGCCGTGCGCGATGGCATGGGAGCGGCCCATGCATGACGATCCGCCCAGGGGCCTGGACCGGGGCCTGACCCACTACGGCGACACCGAATTCGCGCGCTTCCTGCGTCGCTCGTTCGCCCTGTCCATGGGGCACACGCGCGAGGCGCTGGCACGGCCCGTCATCGGCATCGCGCATCCGGGCGGCGATTTCAACAACTGCCACCGGCATTTTCCCGAGCTGGTCCAGGCGGTCAGGCGGGGCGTGCTGGCGGCGGGCGGGCTACCCATGGAATTCCCCAGCATCTCGCTGGGCGAGCCGTTCCTGCATCCGACCAGCATGATGTTCCGCAACCTGATGTCGATGGACGTCGAGGAGATGATCCGCGCCCAGCCCATGGATGCGGTGGTGCTGGTGGGGGGCTGCGACAAGACGGTACCCGCGCAGCTGATGGGGGCGCTGTCGGCCGGATGTCCCGCCATCCAGTTGGTGGGGGGGGCCATGATGACCGGGCGCCACCGGGGCGAGCGCCTGGGCGCCTGTACCGACTGCCGGCGCCACTGGGGCCGCTATCGCGCGGGTGCCATCGACGCGCACGAGATCGGCGCGATCGAAGGCAATCTGGCGACCACGGCAGGGACTTGCGCGGTCATGGGTACGGCCAGCACCATGGCCTGCGTGGCCGAGGCGCTGGGCATGATGCTGCCGCATACGGCGGCGATCCCGGCGGTCCACGCCGACCGCCTGCGGGCCGCCGAGGCCACGGGCGCGCAGGCGGTCCGCCTGGCGCGGGAAGGCCTGAGGCCCGATGCCATCGTGACCGGCAAGTCGGTGGACAACGCGCTGCGCGTGCTGCTGGCGATCAGCGGTTCGACCAATGCGGTCCTGCACCTGACGGCGATCGCCGGGAGGCTCGGGCTGCCGGTGGACGCCGCGCGGCTGAACCGGTTGTCGGAAGAGACGCCGGTACTGGTCGACCTCAAGCCCACGGGCTCGCACTACATGGAAGACCTGTACGCGGCCGGCGGCGTGCAGGCCATCCTGCGCGAGTTGCGCGACCTGCTGCACCTGGACTGCCTGACCGTGACCGGCCGCACGGTAGGCGAACTGCTGGACGAGCAGGGCGACGCCTGGGTGGACCGCGCGGTGATCCGGCCGCGCGCCGAACCGCTCAAGCCCGAGGGCGGGCTGCTGGCCCTGTCCGGCTCGCTCGCGCCCAATGGCGCGCTGATCAAGCGCGCCGCGGCGGACGAGGCGCTGTTCGAGCACACCGGCAGGGCGGTGGTGTTCGATACGCTGGAAGACATGGCCGAGCGGCTCGATGCCGAGGACCTGGACGTGCGGCCCGACGACGTGCTGGTGCTGCGCAACGCCGGACCGCTGGCGGCGGCCATGCCCGAAGCGGGCTACATCCCCATCCCGGCCAAGCTGGCGCGACAGGGCGTGCGCGACATGGTGCGCATCTCGGACGCGCGGATGAGCGGTACCGCGTACGGCACGGTGGTGCTGCACGTTTCGCCGGAAGCCGCGGCAGGCGGTCCGCTGGCCCTGGTCAGGAACGGCGACCTGATCCGCCTGTCGGTTGCGCGCCGCGCGATCGACCTGCTGGTGGACGAGGCCGAGCTGGAACGCCGCCGCGCCGCATGGACGTCCGCGCGGCCGGCCGCGCAGCGCGGCTACCGATGGCTGTACCAGCGGCACGTGATGCAGGCCGAGCACGGCTGCGACTTCGACTTCCTGCGCGCGCCGGCGCGCCCCGACGATGCCGGCGGCGGCCGGCAAGGAGACCCCGCATGACCGGAACCGTGTTTGCCCAACCCCTGGCCCAGTTGCCGGGCATCCTGCCCGAGATCGCGATCGACGCCATCCCCGACGACGAGCGCGTATGGGTGCCGCAGGCGCCCAACGTCTGGTTCCGTCCGCTGTTCTTCAACACCCTGGGGGGCGGCTGGTGCAACCTGCTGCGGGTACGGCGCTCGGGCGTCCTGAGCCGGCACATCCATCCCGCGCCGGTGTTCGGCTACGTCATCAAGGGATCCTGGCGCTACCTGGAACACGATTGGGTGGCCTCGGCCGGCCGCTTCGTGTTCGAGCCGCCGGGCGAGATCCATACCCTGACGGTGGACGCGGATGGCAAGGACGACGAAATGATCACCTTCTTCAACGTCAGCGGCGCCATGGTCTATCTGGACGAGCGCGGCATGCAGATCGGCTACGAGGATGTGTTCAGCAAGATCGAGATGTGCAGGCGCCACTATCGGGAAGTCGGACTGGGCGAGGACTACGTGCGGCAGTTCATCCGCTAGCCGTCCTAGGGTTTGCATGAATTCCTGTCCGGGGCGTCAATAAGTAGTATTTATTTATAGTATAAATGGCGGCGGAAAATCCATCCCGCGCCGCGTCGTTCTCTTCGTATCGTATCGAGGCACTATGGATCGTCGAACAGCATTGAAGGCGGCGGGCGGCGTGGTGGCCCTGCCGTGGGCGCGGGCGCTGCACGCCCAGGACAAATATCCTTCCCGTCCCGTGCGCATCGTGGTGCAGTATCCGCCGGGGGGCGTGACCGACGTCGCCGCCCGCCTGGTGGGCGAGGTGCTGACCCGCAAGTACGGCCAGCCCGTGGTCATCGAGAACCGCGCCGGGGCCAGCGGCATCATCGGCCAGCAGTACGTCGCCGGCCTGCCACCCGACGGCTACACGCTCATCACCGGCGGCCTGGGCGGCAACGTGATTCCGCCCGTCACGGTGCGCAACCTGCCCCTGGACGTGGTGCGGTCCTTCGTGCCCATTGCCCAGGTCGCGGAATTCGTCAACATCCTGGTCGTGCCGCAGCAACATCCCGCCACCTCGGTGCGCGAGCTGATCGCGTATGCCAAGCGTTCGTCCAAGCCGCTCAGCTACGGTTCGAACGGACTGGGCACCTCGGTGCACCTGACCAGCGAACTGTTCGCCTCGACCGCGGGAATCGACCTCATGCACGTCCCCTACAAGGGCAGCAACGAAGCGCTGGTCGATACGGTGAACGGCAATCTCGATTTCTGCTTCTCCAACCTGCCGCCGGTGATGCCCCTGCTCAAGAGCGGCAAGCTGCGCGCGCTGGCGGTGACCAGTTCGTATCGCATCAAGCAGTTGCCCGACGTGCCCACCATGGCCGAGGCGGGCGTGCAGGACTTCGTCGTCACCAGCTGGCTGGGCATCTATGGCCCGGCGAAGATGCCGGCGGCCATCGTCGAGCAATTGGGGCGGGACATCGCCGAAGGGCTGCGCCAACCCGACATGACGGCCAGGCTGGAAGCGGCCGCGTTCGAGCCGCGGCCGCTGGATTCGGTGGAATTCGCGCGGGTGAACCAGTCCGAACTGGCGCGCTGGGACGCCATCGCCAAGCGCTCCAAGGTGGCGCTGGAGTTCGGCCAGTAGGGCCGCCTGGCCGTGCATTGTCTATTCGGGACCCGGCGGATATAGTCATGCTGCCATGGACATCAACAAGCTCGACCTGAATCTCCTGCTGGTATTCGAGGCGCTCTATCTCGAGCGCAACGTGACTCGCGCGGGGGAACGCGTCGGACTGTCCCAGCCGTCCATGAGCAATGCCCTGCTGCGCTTGCGCAACCAATGCAACGACCCGCTGTTCGTTCGCACGCAGGGCGGCATGGAGCCCACTTCGTACGCGTCCGAGCTGGCGGGCAGCGTGCTGCGGGCGTTGGAACTGGTGCGCAATGGCTTCGAGCAGGCCAGCGGATTCGATCCGGGCTCCAGCCAGCGCAGCTTCACGCTCCTGATGTCCGATTTTTCCCAGTTCCTGGTGTTGCCGCAGCTCGTGGCGCGCTTCAAGTCGTCCGCGCCGGGCATCAGCCTGGAGGTCAGCAGCCTGAGCAGGGAACACTACCGGGCGGCCCTGGAAAGCGGCGACGCCGATCTCGCCGTCGGCAACCTGCAGGAGCTGCAAAGCGGTTTCTACCAGCAGGGCCTGTTCGTCGACCAGCACGTGTGCGTGATGGGCAGCGGTTTCCTCAAGGCGGGCGAGGCGATCACGCTGGACGAGTACCTCGCGGCGCGGCACCTGGTGGTCACGGCCAACAAGACCGACCTGCAGATAGAGAAGGAGCTGGGCAAGCAGGGGCACCGGCGCGAAGTGGCGCTGCGCGTGCCCAACTACCTGGTGCTGCCCAAGATCCTGGCGCAGACGGACCTGATCGTCACGGTGCCCGAGGTCATCGCCCAGGCCATTACCGACGATGCCGCCGGAGCGACCTGGTCGCGGCTGCCCTTCCAGACCCCGCATACCCACATCCGCCAGTTCTGGCATGCGCGCTACCACCACGACAGCGCCAATACCTGGCTGCGCCGGCAGATCGCCGACCTGCACATAGGCGCCAGCCTGCGCAAGGTGGGGGCCGGCCCGACGCCGCCGGCGTGTCCCGAGGCGGCATGAACGGCCGCGCGGCTATTGCGCCAGCGCGACCAGGTGGCCCCAGTTCAGCCGCGATTGCAGATGGAAGTAGGTCATGGCCAGCCAGCCCTTGCGCATCCACGCGGTGACCGTGGCGTCGGGCAACTGGTCGAAGCGGGTCTCGTCCACCACCAGGAAGCCGTCCAGCGTGACGCGCTCGCCGCCTTGCAGGTCCACGGCCACCTGGCGCGGGATCAGCAGGTTCTCGGCCCGCAGGGCCGCGACGTAGTCGCGGGTCATCGCGAGCCCGGCCTGGAGTTCCCCCAGGAATTGCAGCATTTCCCCGACGACAGGAGAGGGTTGGCCATCCTCGAACAGGGGCTGGGCGTCGTCGGCGGCACTGCGCAGGTGGGCGGCATCCTCGTCCACGCACAGCGCGTAGCGCTGGCTGGCCGGGTCTTCCTGCAGGATGAACGGATAGCGCCGCAAATGGGCGGGAATGTAGCGGTTGGGCCGCCACCGCCCGGCGGCATCCACCAGGAGGTTCTGCGCGCTGCGCAGGCCCAGTACCGCCATGGGCATCTGTTCTTCGCCGGCGAACACGATGGGCAGGTCCCGCGCCGCCATCGCGAACTCCGTCGCCACCAGCGGCACGGCGGTCTGGCCGCGCGAGAAGGCGTAGCCGGCCTGGCGGTCGAGCCGCAGGTGGGCATGCCGTTGCGGGTCCAGCGCGCGGGCCTGGGCGAACATGGGGGCGTTGGCGCCCGCCTGGGGAGAGGTGGTCATCGGTATCCTGCTAGCAATGGGGGCCGGCCAGGCGCCGCAGCGCCGCCATGTCCACGATCTCGACCTGCTTCTGCTGGATGCGCAGCACGCCGGACTTGGCGAAACGCGAGAACAGACGGCTGACGGTCTCGAGGGTCAGTCCCAGGAAGTTGCCGATTTCCTCGCGGCTCATACGCAGCACGAACGCGGACGAGGAATAGCCGCGCGCGGCCAGGCGCTCCGACAGGCTGACCAGGAAGACGGCCAGCCGTTCCTCGGCGCGCATGGTACCCAGGGACAGCAGCATCTGCTGGTCTTGTTCGATCTCGCGACTCATCAGCCGCATGAGCTGGCGTTGCAGCGAGGGCAGGTGGTTGGCCAGCGAGGACAGGTCGCGCACCGGGATCACGCAGACCTCGCTGTCTTCCAGCGCGATGGCGGTCGAAGCATGGCTGTTGCGGCCCAGTCCGTCCAGCCCGACGATTTCGCCGGGCAGGTGAAAGCCGGTGATCTGCTGGCGGCCGTCCGCCAGTTCCAGATAGGTCTTCAGGGTGCCGAAGCGGATGCCATAGACGGCGTCCAGGCCGTCCTCGAAGCGAAAGAGGGATTCGCCCCGGGCGAGCCGCACGCGCTGCTGCACCAGTTCGTCCATTCGCCCGGCATCCTCGGCGGCCATGCCGACAGGCAGGCAGAACTGCCCCAGCCCGCAGGTCGAGCAGCGTATGGAGTCGAGGGTAAGCGGAATGCGTTTGGTCATGGCTGGTCTTTGTTCTGGGCCGGCCGCAGCGGCCTGGGCGGCGTCTGCCCTAAGGCAGGCGCTTGGCGTAGCTCTGCCGCAGCATGTCGATGAATACCCGGACGCGCAGCGGCAGGTGCTTGCGCTGAGGATACACGGCATAGATGGCGTTGGGGGGCGCGGCGAACTGGTCCAGCACCGTCACCAGACGGCCTTCCTTCAGGTCGTCCTCGATTTCCCACAGCGATCGCCATGCCAGTCCCCGCCCGTCCAGAGTCCAGGCATGGAGCACGGCGCCGTCGGTGCATTCCAGCGTACCCGATATGCGCTGCGGCGTCGTCTTGCCATCGATGGTGAAGAGCCAGCCGCGTGCCTGGTTGACGCCGGTGCCGAAGGACAGGCAGTTGTGGCGCGCCAGGTCGGCGGGGTGTTCGGGCGTGCCGTGCCGGCGCAGGTAGGCGGGCGAGGCGACCACCATCCGGCGGTTGTCGGCCAGGCGCACGCTGACCATGCTGGAGTCGGCCAGATCGCCGATCCGGATGGCGCAGTCATAGCCTTCGTTGACCAGGTCCACCAGCCGGTCGCTCAGGTCCAGCGTCACCGTGATGCCGGGATAGGCGTCCAGCAGCCGGGGCAGCAGGGGCGCCACGTGGCGCCGGCCGAATCCGCCCGGGGCCGTGACGCGGAAGTGCCCCTTGGGATGTTCGCCGCCCGCCGCCACGCTGTTTTCGGCGTTCTCGAGCGACTGCAGGATCTGCTGGCATTCCTCGAAGAATTCCGTGCCCTCGGCGCTGAGCGAGATCTTGCGCGTGGTACGGATCAGCAGCTTGACGCCCAGCCTGGCTTCCAGCGCGTCGATGCGCCTGCCGATGACGGCGGGAGCGACTCCTTCGCTGCGTGCCGCGGCCGACAGGCTTCCGCGCACGACGGCCGAGACGAAGGATTCGATCTGCTTGAAGCGGTCCATGGGAGGCCGGGCGATTTATGCAAATTAGTAAATAATTTGCGCCCGATTTTAGCCTATTCTTAAAAACCGGAGGGGCCGGCGCATCAACCCTGAGGTTCGCGTTGCAGGACGCGGATCAACTGATCGATATCCAGCGGCTTGGTCAGGTGAAAGGCGAACCCGGCATCCAGGCAGCGGCGCACGTCGGACTCCATGCCGTAGCCCGTGAGCGCGACCGCGATCTGGTCGGCCTGAGGGGCATAGTGCCGCAGCACGTCGATGCCATCGCCATCGGGCAGCCCCATGTCGCTGACCAGGACGTCGTAGCGCTTGGCGTCGACGCAGCGGCAGGCTGCCGCCACGTTTTCCGCGACCTCGACCTCGTAGCCGTATTCGCTCAGCAGGAACTGCATGGCTTCGGCGGTATCGACGTTGTCCTCCACCAGCAGGATGCTGGCGGGGCGGACCAGCGGCGCGGAGACTGGCTGCGCTTGCTCGACCGGGGCGTCCGGAGCCCCGCTGGCCGGATCGTCCAGCGTCAGCGTGAAGGTCGTGCCCTTGCCCTGGCCGTCGCTGCGCACGCTCAGGGTGCCGCCATGGCGCTGCGCCAGGGAACTGGCGATGGCCAGCCCCAGCCCCAGGCCGCCGCGCGACTGGGCGGCATCTTCCTCGCCCTGGTCGAAGGCGTCGAAGATGCGCTTGAGCGCCTGCGGGGGAATCCCGATGCCGGTGTCCGAGACGTCGACGGCGATCTTGCCGGGTATCGGCTGATACACGGTCACGCGTATTTCGCCGCCGCGCGGCGTGAACTTGATGGCGTTCTTCAGCAGGTTCCAGACGATCTGCTGCAAGCGGGCCGGGTCGGCCTGCACGATGACCGGATAGGGCAGCGGCGTGTAGTGCAGCTCGATGTGCCGCGCGGCCGCTTCCTCGCGGAAGATCTCGGCGATCCCGTTCAGGATGCCGACCAGGTCGGTGGGTTCGAGGCGCAGGCTGAGCTTGTCGTTGACGATCTTGGAGATGTCGAGCAGGTCGTCGATCAGGCGTGCCTCGACCTCGACGTTGCGCTTGATGAGTTCGACGCTGCGGCGGCATTCGGGGGACAGGTCCTGGCGCAGGTCCAGCGCCTGCGCCGCCGCGTAGATCGGGCCCAGCGGCGTGCGCAGCTCGTGCGACAGCACGGCCAGGAAGCGGTCCTTGGCGCGGTTGGCGGCCTCGGCCTGTTCCTTGGCCACCTGCAGCAGATCGGCCGCGACCCGGCTGTCGGTCATGTCGCGCACGATGCGCGAGAAGCCGCGCACGGCGCCGCCATTGCCGAAAATGGCGGTCGTCACGACCGAGGCATAGAACGTGGCGCCGTTCTTGCGCATCAGCCATCGTTCCTCGGCCAGGCTGTTGCCGGTGCCGATGTCGGCGAGCTGCTGGCGTAGCGGCACGGGCTCGGGCTGGCCTGGCTCGGGCGGGAGATTGAACATGTCGCCCGGGCGCCCGATCACCTCTTCGGCCGGATAGCCGAACAGCCATTCCGACGCGCGGTTCCAGCTCTCTATCGTACCTTCCAGCGACAGCGTGGCCACCGAGTAGTCCCGCAGCGCATCTATCAACTGGCCGAAATAGGTTTCGCTCTCGCGCAGCCGGCGCTCGGCATCGTGCCGGGACCGCCGCTCCCGGGCTTCATCCAGCGCCCGCCTCACGACGATGGGCAGGCGCTCCAGGCGTTGCTTGAGCACGTAGTCGGTCGCGCCTTCTTTGAGCATGTCGACCGCGTGTTCCTCTCCCAGGACACCCGAGACGAAGATAAAGGGCAGGGCCGTGGGGTGGCTGCGCGCGATCCGCAGCGCCTCGCTGCCGGGAAAGCCCGGCATGTGGAAGTCGGACAGCACGAGATCGAAGTTGCCGGCGTCCAGGGCCCGGGTGAAGTCGGCTTCGTTGTTGACGATGACGCTCTCCACATCGAGCCCCGAGCTCGACAGGCGTTCCAGTGTCAGTTCCGCGTCGTGAGGATCGTCCTCGGCAAGCAGGACGCGCATGGGAGACGGGTTCACGTTGGCTGGCTCCGGGAATCGCGGTTGCTGCGGGCGGCGGTGCGTCGCAGAGAGCCTGGAGGGGGCTCGTTCAACACTGCCCAGAATACGCCCAGTTCCCCGATCGCGCGCACGAAATCCGGAAAATTCACCGGTTTGACCACGTAGGCGTTGACGCCCAGGTCATAGGCGCGAACGAGGTCGCTTTCCTCGCTGGACGAGGTCAGCATGACCACGGGAACGTTCTGTAGCCCGCGATCCCCGCGTATGAACTGGAGCAGTTCCAGTCCATCCATCTTGGGCAGCTTCAGATCCAGCAGGATGACCGCGGGGTTGCCGACCGGCCTGTCCTGATGGTGCCCGCGGCGGCACAGGTAATCGGCCGCCTCCTCGCCATCGCGCGCCACCACCACGTCGTTGGCGAGCTGGCTTCTCTCGAGCGCGATCAGGGTCAATTCGAGGTCCTGGGGACTGTCTTCGACCAACAGAATGGGCTTGAGCATGACGGGGATCTCACTCCTTCATGGCGGCCGCGGTTGCGGCAGGGGGTTGGGCGCCGGGCAGGAACACGTAGAAGGTCGCCCCCTGGCCGGGAGTGCCTTCGGCCCACACGCGGCCGCCGTGGCGTTCGACGATGCGGCGGACGTTGGCCAGGCCTATGCCGGTGCCCTCGAATTCTTCCATGCGATGCAGCCGCTGGAATACGCCGAATAGTTTGCCGACATATTTCATGTCGAAACCCACACCATTGTCGCGCACGTAGATGACATGGCCCCCATGCCGAGGCCAGGCGCCGATCTCGATGACCGCGGGATCGCGGCCGCGCGTGTACTTGATGGCGTTGGACAACAGATTGCGCAGCGCCAGGTGCATGTAGGCGGCGTCTGCGTGGACGGACGGCAGCTCGCCCATGATCCAGTCCACCTGTCGGCCGTCCAGGTCGGGGGCGAGTTCCCGGCGTATCTGCTCGAGCGCCTGCGACAGATCGATTTGCGAGGGCCGCAGGGCCGAGCGGCCCATCTGCGAGAAGGTCAGCAGCGCGTCGACCAGCCTGCCGGCGAAGCGGGCCGAATCGCCGATGTTGTCGAGGTAGCGCGCGCCCCGGTCAGACAGGCGAGGCCCCTCGTATTCGCGCAGCAGGTCGGCGTAGCCCGCGATATGGCGCAACGGCGCGCGCAGGTCGTGCGACACGCTGTACGAGAAGGCCTCGAGTTCCTGGTTGATGCGGCCGAGTTCGTCGGCCAGGCCTGCCAGCTCCTCGGCCTTGCGCAGCACGATGCCGGTGATGGCGGTGCGCAGTTCCGCCGCGCTTTCCAGCTCGCACGCCTGCCAGGGACGGGCGCGGCCGCGCGTCCATTCCGGCCGGAACCAGAGCACGTAGTTGGCATGCAGTTCCGAGATCGGCAGCGCCAGCACGCCGCAGGCCACGTCCCGCAGCGAAGCGAACTCGGGGGCCTCGCCGGGCAGGCTGGCTGTATGGAAGAGCCCCGTGCCGCCCGTGCGCGCAAGCCGGGCCGACAGGGCCTGCACGACCCGGCGGCTGGGAGCCTGGCCGAAGGTCTGGCATTCGTTGCCATGCACGATGGCCGCGCCGGTGGCGTCCGCGAACTCGAGCAGGGCCTCCGGTACGCTGGCCAGCCCGGCGGGCACGCTGTCGTGCCGCGACATCGCGGCCAGCAGCATGCCCGTCAGGCGCTGCAATTCGTGCCGCCGGTCCGCCTCGGCCTGGGCCTGGCGAGCCTCGATCTGCAGCGCGACGACCTGCGCGAGCAGGTCGCATTGGGAGCGTACGGCCTGCGGCATGGTCCGGGGCTGGGCATGGTGGCACGCGATCATGCCCCAGAGCCGGCCCTGCGACATCAGCGGCAGCGACATCGCCGCGCGGGCTCCTACGTCTTCCAGGCAATGCAGCAGTGTGGGTGGTGCCGCGCGCAGGCTCGCCAGGCTCAGGTCCGTGCACGCGCCCGTGGCGGGGTGGCGGGCCGGTTCCAGCGGCGAAGGTTCGCTGCCGGTGTCGGGAATGTAGTTCAGGCCTTGGGCCCGGGCGTCGGCGCGAGCCTGGAGCGGCTGCCCCACGGCCGGAAAATGCCGGCCCAGCAGCGAGGCATAGCCGCGGCCGCGGCGTTCGGCATTGACACGGCCGTGGCCGTCGGGGTCGAGTTCCAGGGAAACCACGCGCCCGAAGCCGGTCATCCTGCGGATCCGTTCGACCGCCAGCTCGCATAGCTCGTCGGCGGTCTGGCAGCGCTGCGCCTGGTCGACGAACCCCCCCAGGTCGGACGGCCGGACCTGCGGCGCCGCGGGTTCGAACTCGGCCACGATGGACTCGCCGTGCCGGTGGACCACCAGGTCGAAGCGGCCGCCCACGGCGATGAAAGCCACGGTGCCCAGATGGTGGGGAATGCGTTCGGCCTGGGTCGCCGCGCGCAGCCGTTCGTGGAAGCGGCCGTCGGCGGGGTGCACCAGGTAGGCCAGCCTCTGGCCCAGCAGCTCGGCGGGCGGTGCGTTCAGGTGTTGCCGTACGGATGCGCTGGCCTGCAGGATCGTGCCGCGGGCACGGTCGAGCACGAGCAGGAAGCCGTGGGGCTGGATGGCGTGCGGCGGGCGGGTGGACCCGCTCGCGCGCGCGGCCGGAATGTCCTTGCCGGACGCGGGACTCGGGAGGTGCACCTGGTTCGAGGTCGAAGGGAGCGAACCCTCATAGTATGCACGTCCGTGCGCGCGCCCTCCGCATCGGCCGGATTATGTAGCGATACTTACAGCACGTCTCAATTCGGAGACGGGGCCGCCGGCATGGCCTCAAGTGCCCTGGTTGCCCCGGTGGGCCCAGGCCGTGGTGCGTTTTTCCACCAGCGCGAACAGCTCGTACATGGCCATGGCCATCACGCCTATCACCATCAGGCCGGAGAAGGCCAGCGGCATTTTCATGGCCGAGCCGGCCGATACCAGCAGGTAGCCGATCCCCTCGTTCGAGGCGGCCATCTCGGACACCGTCGAGCCGACGAAGGCCAGCGTGATCGCGACCTTCAGCGACGCATAGAAATACGGCAGCGACCGGGGAAGTCCGACCTTGAGCAGCACGTCCATGCGCTTGGCGCCCAGCACCCGCAGCACGTCCTCGAGTTCGGGTTCGAGCGTGGCGAGCCCGGTGGCGATGTTGACCATGATGGGAAAGAACGAGATCAGGAAGGCCGTCAGCACGGCGGGGCCGATACCGATGCCGAACCACACCACCAGCACGGGCACGAACGCCGCCTTGGGCAACGCGTTGAAGGCCGTCATCAGGGGATAGACGGCCGTGTAGGCGAGCCGCGAGCTGCCGATGACGAAGCCCAGGACCACGCCCACCGCGATGGAGATGCCGAAGCCCGCCATCGTGACCCAGAAGGTGCGCCAGGCATGCATCGCGATCACGGGCGCGTAGTCGATGGTGGCCTGCAGGATCTGGGAGGGGCTGGGAAAGATGAATTCCGAGACCTCGAAGACCCGGCAGATGATTTCCCAGAGGATGATGACGGCGACCAGCAAGGCGATCGGGGCAAGACGTTCGGCGAATTTGTTGTTCATCGGGCGAGTCGGCGGGTGGAGGCTCAATGTCCGATCTGGGTGCGCAGTTCGAGCACCAGGGCGTTGAAGTCGTCGGAATAGGTGGTCTCGAGTTCCCGGGGGCGCGGCAGCTCGATGTCCCGGCGGGACAGGATGCGGCCGGGGCGCTTGCTCATCACGTACACCGTGTCGGCCAGGAACACGGCTTCGCGCAGGTCGTGGGTGACCAGCACCACGTTGAAGCGGCGGGCGCTCCAGAGATCGCGCAGCACGCACCACAACTCCTCGCGCGTGAACGCGTCCAGCGCGCCGAAGGGCTCGTCCAGCATGAGCATCTCGGGTTCGTGGATGAGCGCCCGGCACAGCGACGCGCGCTGCTGCATGCCGCCCGACAGCTCCCAGGGAAACTTGTGCTCGTAGCCGTCCAGCCCGACGGTCGCCAGCAGCGCCCGCGCGCGTTCGGTGTATTCGGCGCGGCGGGCCCGGAAGCTGGAACGATAGGGCTCGACGATCTCCAGCGGCAGCAGGATGTTGTCGAGCGTGGTGCGCCAGGGCAGCAGGTTGGGGGCCTGGAACGCCATGCCCACGATCTTGAGGGGCCCGGTGACCTTGGCGCCGCCCACGGTCACGGTGCCGCGGGTGGGCGATTTCAGGCCGGTCGTCAGCTTCATGAAGGTGGACTTGCCGCAACCCGAAGGGCCGACGATGGCGACGAACTCGCCCTTGTCCATCGAGAGGCTGATGTCCTCGACCGCGTATTCGCCCGCCCGCTCCAGCGCGGCGGTGTAGGCCAGCGAGACCCGCTGGAAATCGACGAAGGCCGCCATGTCACTTGCCGCGAAGCACGGAAGCCGTCAACGATTTCTCCGGCAGGAACGAACGGTCGAACGCCGCCTCGGGATTGACCGAGGTCTTGGTGCCGTAGGTGCGGGTGACCTGGGCGGCCATCAGCGCCATGCGGGCGGGGTCGATATCGCCGAATCCGTCGGCGCGCGCGTCGGGCGTGTCGATGGCGGTCTGGATCGCCAGCCGCAGGCGCTTGAGCTCCAGCGGTGCATCGATGATGCCGTCGCGTTCCTTGACGGTGGCGATCGAGGCGGCGGGGTCGGCCAGCACGTCGCGCGTGGCCTTGGCCACCGCGCGCAGGAAGCCCTTGACGGCCTCGGGGTGGTTCCTGGCGAAGTTGCGGTCGGCGATGATGGCGTTGCCGTACAGCTTCACGCCGTATTCGGGATAGGACATGATGGCGATGTCCTGGTCCTTGACGCCGCGCGCGTTCAGGTTCAGCAGCGAGGTGAAGTAGAAGCCGGTGATGGCGTCGACGTCGCCGCGCGCCAGCATGGTCTCGCGCAGGGCGGGGTCCATGCTGACCCAGGTGACCTTGGCGTCGTCGATCTTGTTGGCCTGGGCGAAGATGGGGAAGGAGCGGCGGCCGCCGTCGAACGAGGGGGAGCCGAGCTTCCTGCCTTCGAGGTCCTTGGGTGTCTTGATGCCGCTTTTCTTGAGCGAGAACACCGCCGCCGGCGTGTTGTTGTAGATCATCATGACGCCGGTGGGCTGGTTGGGAGCGCCGGGATTGTTACCCTGGAATTCCATCAGCGCCGCCAGGTCGGCGAAACCCATTTCGTACGAACCCGAGGCCACCCGGTTCACCGCCGCGCCCGAGCCGCTGCCGGCGTCGATGGTCACGTCCAGCTTCTCCTGCTTGAAATACCCCTTCTTGGCCGCGACCAGGAAAATCGCACTCGGCCCCTCGAACCGCCAGTCGAGCTGGAAGCGTATCTTGGTATCCTGGGCGTGGGCGGCGGGAGCGGCCCATGCCGTGGCCAGGGACAGCGCCAGGCCGGCGAGCACGGCACGGCGACCCGGAGTGCGAAGTGTCGTCTTCATGCTGGGGGTTTCCTCAGGTGAGTGGGGACGGTTGTGCCGTCCTGGGTTTTGTGGGGAGAATACATCCCGGTTTTGCGCCTCAACAATGCGAGGTAAACCCGCATTGGTGCGGCGTTTCCCCAGATTGGGGCGCATCGGTTTCCACCCGTATCAAAAGCAGGATCCATGCCTGCTTTCCTGCACCGCGAAGGTTCCCCATGTGCCAATTGCTAGGCATGAACGGCAACACGCCGACCGACATCGTGTTCAGCTTCACCGGCTTCGCCACACGGGCCGGCCGCACCGGCGAGCACGTCGACGGCTGGGGCATCGCCTTCTTCGAGGGAGCGGGAGTGCGCCACTTCGTGGACCACGAACCGGCTCTGCTGTCTCCGGTGGCGGACCTGATCCGGCACTATCCGATCAAGTCGCGGAACGTGATCGCGCACATCCGCAAGGCGACGGTGGGGCGCGTCGCGCTGGAGAACTGCCATCCGTTCGTACGCGAACTGTGGGGGCGCTACTGGGTGTTCGCGCACAACGGCGACCTGGTGAACTATCTTCCCACGCTGGACGGCCCCTACCGGCCGGTGGGCGACACGGACAGCGAGCGGGCCTTCTGCTGGATGCTGCAATCCCTGCGGGCGCGCTTCGCCTGCCACCCGGGCGTCGAGGCCCTGGCCGATGCGCTGGGCGAGCTGAGCGCCGGGGTCGCCCAGCACGGCACCTTCAATTTCATGCTGTCGGACGGCGAGGCGCTGTACGTCCATTGCTCCACGCGCCTGCACTACCTGGTGCGCCAGCACCCCTTCGCCACCGCCAGCCTGTCGGACGACGAGGTCAGCGTGGATTTCGCCCAGGTGACCACGCCTGACGACCGGGTCGCGGTCATCGTGACCGAGCCCCTGACCACGAACGAAGTCTGGCGCCGCTTCGAACCGGGCGAGCTGATGGTGTTCGTCGACGGTGCGCCGGTGTTGGCGCGCCTGGTCAGCGGCTGAGGGCCGCCGCCATCTGTTCCAGAAAGTCCAGCATCAGTTCGCCGGCCAGCTGGGCATCGTCGGCCGTCATGGTCTCCAGCGGGTTGTGGCTGATGCCGCCGTTGCCGCAGCGGGTGAACAGCATGGTGATGGACGTGGCCTCGGCCAGCTTCATCGCATCGTGGCCGGCGCCCGACGGCAGTTCGAAGGCGGGCAGGCCGCGTTCGGCGATGGCGCGCGACCACATGGCCATCTGCTCCCGGGCGCAGGGCGCGGCGGCGGCGCGCATCAGTTCCTCGGTCGTGACCGTGATGCCGCGCCGCGAGCAGATGGCCGATATCTCCCGCTCGATGTCGGCCAGCGCCGCGTCGCGCACGGCGTTGTCGGCGGCGCGCAGGTCCAGCGACAGGGTGCAGGCGCCGGGAATGACGTTTATCGAGCCGTGGGGCACGTTCAATATCCCCACCGTGCCGACCAGCGACGGCACCTGCGCGCAGCGCCGTTCCACCGCCAGCACGATCTCGGCCGCGGCGCAGGCGGCGTCGCGGCGCATGTCCATGGGTGTGGTGCCGGCGTGGCTGGCGACGCCGCCCAGGGTCATGAGCCGCCGCACGCTGCCGGCGATGGAGGTGACCACGCCCACCGGCAGGTTGCGTTCCAGCAGCACCGGCCCCTGTTCGATGTGGATCTCGAAGTAGTGCCGCAGGCGCGCCGCCTCGGCCGCCGCCTTGCCCAGTTGTTCCGGATCGAGGCCCGCGAGCTGCATGGCCTCGCGCATGCTGATGTCGGAGGCGTCCAGCGCATCCAGCACGCTGGGGTCGAAGCGGCCGATGTAGGCCGACGAACCCAGGAAGGTGCTGCCGTAGCGCACGCCTTCCTCCTCGGCGAAGGCCACCACGTCCAGGTCGAAGGGCAGGCGGCGGTTGCGCCGTTTCAGGTCGGCCACGACGGCGATGGGCAGCAGGACTCCCAGGCGGCCGTCGTATTTTCCGCCGTTGCGGACCGTGTCGTAATGGCTGCCGGTGGCCACCAGCTGCGGCTCGGCCACGGTGGGAGCGGCACGGTAGCGGCCCACGACGTTGCCGGCCGCGTCCTGGTAGACGGAGTCGAACCCGGCTTCCAGCATCCAGCTCTGGAGGCGGGCCGCCACCGCGCGGTGGGCGGCGGACAGGTAGGTGCAGGTCAGATGGTCGGGGGAATCGGAGTAGCTGGCCAGCGTCTCGGCCCAGTCCATGACGGCATCGCCATAGGGCCGGGCGAGCGAGAGCCGGTCCGCCAGACGGATCTCGGCGATCCGGTCGATTTGCCGCAGGGCTTCGGCGAACTCCTGGTCGGGCGCGTGGCGCAGCCGGCGTTCCAGGGCGGCGATGATGTCGTAGCGGCTCAGGCCGGCGCCGGTGGGCCCCCGCACGGCGATGATGAACGGGAATCCGAAGCGGCTGTTGTAGGCCGCGTTCAATTGCTGCAGCAGTTCGAACTCCTCGGGCGAACACTGGGTGAGTCCGGCGCGCGCCTGTTCGCCGGCCGAATCCTCGGTCAGCTGGCCCGCCACGGCGGCGCGGCCGGCCAACTCGGGATGGGCACGGATCAGCGCCAGCTGTTCGTCCCGGCTGGCCTGCCGCACGGTCTGCGCCAGCGCGTACTTGAGCGCGGCGGCCGAGGCGAACGGCCGCCGCGCGGCGGTCCGCTCCAGCACCCAGGGGCTGTGCTCGTACAGCCCGTCCAGGAACTGGACGAAGCGGACGGGGTCGGCGGTATTCAGGACGTCGAGCGTGAGCGAGGAGGTCATGGCGGGATCAGGAGGCGGAGCCGGCAGCCGGCGTGTACGGATGTTCTTGCTTCCAGTGGCGGGCGATGTCGACGCGGCGGCACACCCAGACGTCCTGGTGCTTCTCGACGTGATCCAGGAAGCGCTGCAGGGCGGTGAAGCGGCCGGGCCGGCCCAGCAGCCGGCAATGCATGCCCACCGACATCATGCGCGGCTTGTCGGCGCCTTCCGTGTACAGCACGTCGAAGGTATCGCGCAGGTAGTCGAAGAAATGGCCGGCGGTGTTGAACCCCTGCGGCGTCGCGAAGCGCATGTCGTTGGCGTCCAGCGTGTAGGGGACGATCAGGTGGGGCTTGCGCGCGCCGGACGAGGTTTCGACTTCGGTCCAGAAGGGCAGGTCGTCGCCGTAGTAGTCGCTGTCGTACAGGTAGTCGCCTTGCTCGACCAGCAGGCGGCGCGTGTTGGGACTGTCGCGCCCCGTGTACCACCCCAGGGGCCAGGCGCCGTCGGTCAGCCTGCGCAGGATCTCCGTGCCGCGGTGCATGTGCTCGCGCTCGGTGGCTTCGTCCACGTTCTGGTAGTGGATCCAGCGCCAGCCGTGACAGGCGATTTCGTGGCCATGTTCCAGGAACGCCGCCGTGGCCTCCAGGTTGCGCTCGAGCGCCATGGCGCAGCCGAACACCGTGAGCGGCAGGCGCCGCCGCTCGAACTCGTTCAGGATGCGCCAGACCCCCGCGCGCGAGCCGTATTCGTAGATGGAGTCCATGCTCATGTGCCGGGCCGGGTAGGCGGCCGCGCCCACGATCTCGGACAGGAACTGCTCGGAGGCGGGGTCGCCGTGCAGGACGTGGTTCTCGGCGCCTTCCTCGTAGTTCAGGACGAATTGCACGGCGACGCGGGCGCGATTGGGCCAGCGTGCGTCGGGAAGATGGCGGCCGTAGCCGATCATGTCGCGGGGGTATGCTGTCATGGCGCGGGCAACGAATCAGGAGTGGAAACGGAACGGACACGCATGGACATTCTCCCATGCCGGGCGGCGGGGCCGTGCGCGGGGATGTGGCCGCTAGCGAAACTATATACACTTTTGTCGGCGCGCCGGATGGCGCTTGCCGCGCCATCGCGTTCCACCAAAGGATCCCCATGGGAAAGCTGACCACCCACGTTCTCGATACCGCCCATGGCTGCCCGGCCGCGGGCATGAGGATAGAACTCTTCCGCATGGATGACGGCCAGGCGGTCCTGCTCCGGCAACTGTCCACCAATGCCGACGGGCGCGTCGACGGCGCCCTGCTCGAAGGCGACGAGCTCGTCGCCGCCGCCTATCGCCTGGTGTTCGAGGCCGGCGATTATTTCGCCGCGCGAGGCCTGGCGTTGCCCGAACCCCGCTTCGTCGACCGCGTCGCGCTCGACTTCGGCATCGCCCAGCCCGGCCAGCACTACCACGTGCCGCTGCTGGTCAGCCCCTGGAGCTGGAGTACGTATCGGGGGAGCTGACGGCCGGGGCGCGCACGCTGGCGGCGATCTGCTCGCGCAGCCAGCGCACGGGCCCGTCGCGACGGGCGCGCGGGTGCCACAGCAGGTAGTACTGCAATGACGGCAACGGGATGGGCAGCGGCATCACCGTGACCGGCAGCGAGCTGGCGAAGAAGTCGGTGAAGCGCCTGCCGGTGGTCAGCAGCAGGTCGGTCTGCGTCAGCACATAGGGAATCAGGCTGAACACGGGGCACTCGAGCGCGATGTGGCGCGCGTGCCCCTGCCGCGCGAGCATGGCGTCGACCGTGCTGCGCAGGCCTGGCCGCATCGCGGTCGGCGCCGCGTGGCGCGCCTGCAGGTAGGCCTGCGCGGTCAGGCTGCGGCGCGCCAGGGGATGGTGGCTGCCCATCATCACCACCAGTTCGTCCTCCATCAGCGGCAACCGGTGCAACTGCGCCGGCGGGTCGGGCCAGTTGGCGATCACCAGGTCCAGGCGGCCGTCGCCCAGTTTCTGCGCGTAGTCCAGGTCGTCCGTCAGCGGATGCACGCTCAGCGCCAGGGCGGGCGCGGCCGCGCGCAGCCGGCCCGCCAGCCGCGGCAACAGCATGGGATCGAGATAGTCCGGCGCGGCCAGGTGCAGGGTGCCGTGCGCCTTGCGCGGGTCGAACTCGTCGGGCGGCGCCAGGAAGTGCTCGGCCTGCGCCAGCATTTCCCGCGCGGGCGCTTCCAGCGACAGGGCGGTGGCGGTGGGCACGACGCCGCCCGGTCCGCGCACGAACAGCAGGTCGCCGGTCAGGCGGCGCAGCCGGGCCAGGCGGCCCGACAGCTGGGGCTGGCCCATGCCCAGCCGTATCGCGGCGCGCGAGACGTGCAGCGTATCCAGCAGCGTGACGAAGGCCTGGATGTCGGTCAGGCTGAGGCGGGACAGGCCGGTGCCGCCGGAGGCTGCGGCGGGCGGGGAGGCGGGCATGGCGGCTCCGGGAGTTCATTCACAATAATGAATAATGCTCATCTTCCACCGAAGATGACAACCCCGGCCAGGGCGCGTATGTTTCGGATATGGTCCCGGCGTCCCATGACGGGCGCGGCGGGCGTACTCCTGGCAGAGCGACATGGCTTCCGATCCTTCCTCCCCCGATACGCCGCCCGAGCTGCGGGTGCGCCCCGTGCGTTTCTGGCATGGCCGCAAGCTGGTCGAACTGGAAGGCCTGCCTCCCGCCTTCACGGTGCTGGAGTGGCTGAGGGAGGAGGCGGGCTGCCATGCCGCCAAGGAAGGCTGCGCCGAGGGCGACTGCGGCGCCTGCACCGTGGCGGTGACCGATCTGGACGGCGCCGGCAACCCTCGCGTGCGCGCCATCAACGCCTGCATCCAGCCGGTGGCGGCGCTGGACGGCAAGCTGCTGGCGACCGCCGGCGACATCGGCGAACCGGATGCGCTGCATCCCGTGCAGACGGCCATGGTGACGCACCATGGTTCGCAATGCGGCTTCTGCACCCCGGGCATCGTGATGTCGCTGTATGCGATGTACGAGGGCCGGCGCTTGGCGGACGATGCGGCAGTCGGCCGCGAGGACGCGGTGCGGGCCCTGTCGGGCAACCTGTGCCGGTGCACGGGGTACCGGCCCATCCTGGATGCGGCACAGGCGATGTGCGGGCCGGACTGGCAGGGCGAGACGGCCGACGCGATGCGCGAGCGGCTGGTCCGGGTGGCGCCCGGACCGCAGGCCTGGACGCCGGGGGAAGCAGCCGGAGGGTTCGACGGCCATGCGCGCGGGCGCTTCCTGGCGCCGCGCACGCTGGCGCAACTGGCGGCGCTGCGCGCGACCCATCCGGACAGCCGCATCGTGGCCGGCGCGACCGACGTCGGTCTGTGGGTCACCAAGCATCATCGCGCCTTGGGCGACGTGTTGTGGATAGGCGGCGTGTCCGGGCTGGCCGCGATCGATCGCATCGGCCGGGATGCGCTGGCATCGTCGCGCTGGGGGCGCGAGCTCCCGTGCCTGGAGATCGGCGCGGCCGTCACCGTCGAGGACGCCTGGCGGGCGCTGGCGCCGCACTTTGCCGCCTGTATCGATTACTTCGACCGCTTCGCGTCGGTGCCGGTACGCAACAGCGCCACGCTGGTCGGCAACGTCGCGAACGGCTCGCCCATCGGCGACACCGCGCCGCTGCTGATCGCGCTGGGCGGCTCGGTCGTGCTGCACCGGCAGGGCCAGGAGCGGATCCTGCCGCTGACCGATTTCTATCACGGCTACCAGAAGAACGACCTGCGTCCGGGGGAGTTCATCCGTGCCGTGCGCGTGCCCCTGCTCGGCGCCGACGTCTCGGTCCATGCATGGAAGCTGTCCAAGCGGGTGGAGCAGGACATCAGCGCCGTGGCCGTGGCCACGGCGCTGCGCGTGGAACGGGGCCGCATCGTCGCCGCCGGCGTGGGCGTGGGCGGCATGGCCGCGGTATCCAGCCGTGCCGTGCGGACCGAGCAGGCGCTGCTGGGCCTGCGGGTGGACGTGCCCGCCGCGACCCTGCGGGACAGCGCCGGCATGCGGGCGGCCTGGCAGGCCATGCACGATGAATTCGATCCCCTGGACGACCTGCGCGCCAACGCGGCCTACCGGCGCCAGGCCGCCGCCAACCTGCTGCTGCGGTCCTGCCTGCAACTGGCGCGGCAGGCGCCGGCCACGCGCCTGGGCGAACTTGCGGCGATACAACCATGAACGCACCCGATCATCCCGGCATCCTGAACATCGAGGCCGAGCCGCAGGCCTGCGGCGTCGCCGCGCCGCACGAGGCGGCGCACCTGCACGTCAGCGGCCGCGCGCTGTACGTGGATGACGTGCCCGAGCCGCGCGGCACCCTGTTCGTCGCCCCCGTGCTGTCCAAGGTCGCGCACGGGCGGCTGATGAACGTAGACGCCTCGGCCGCCCTGGCGATGCCCGGCGTGCGCCGCGTCGTGACTGCCGCCGACCTGCCCGCGGCCAACGTGGTGGGCGCGGGACACGACGAACCCATCCTGCCCGCGGACCTGATCGAATACCTGGGCCAGCCGGTGGCGCTGGTCATCGCCACGGGCGCCAAGGCGGCGCGCGTGGCCGCGCGAGCGGTACGGATGGAGGTCGAGCCGCTGCCGGCCATCCTGACGATAGCCCAGGCGCTGGAAGCCGAGTCCTGGGTGCTGCCTCCCGTGCACCTGGTCGAGGGCGACGTCGAGGCTGCGATGGCCGCCGCGCCGCACCGGCTGCACGGCGAGTTCGCGGTGGGCGGACAGGAGCAGTTCTACCTGGAAGGGCAGATCGCGCTGGCCATGCCGGGCGAGGACGGCACGATGAAGGTGCTGTCGTCGACCCAGCATCCGGGCGAGGTACAGCACTGGGTGGCCGACGCACTGGGCGTGCCGGCCCATTCGGTGCAGGTCGAATGCCGCCGCATGGGAGGCGGATTCGGCGGCAAGGAAACCCAGGCCGGCCACATCGCGGTGTGGGCGGCGGTGGCGGCGCGCATCGCCGGCGCGCCGTGCAAGATGCGGCTCGACCGCGACGATGACTTCCTGATCACCGGCAAGCGCCATCCCTTCCTCGGACGCTGGACGGTGGGCTTCGACGGCCAGGGGCGCGTCCTGGCCATCGACCTGACGCAGGCGGCGGCCTGCGGCTTCTCGGCCGACCTGTCGGGGCCGATCGCCGACCGGGCCATCTTCCATGCCGACAACGCCTACTACCTGCCGGCCGCCGCCATCCACAGCTATCGCTGCAAGACCCATACCCAGTCCCATACGGCGTTCCGCGGCTTCGGCGGCCCGCAGGGCGTGGGCATGATCGAGGCCGCCCTGGACGACATCGCGCGCCATCTCGGCCTGGACCCGCTGGCCGTGCGCCGGATCAACCTGTACGGCGATGCGCCGCGTGACCGCACGCCCTACGGCATGCGGGTCACCGACAACATCCTGCCCGAACTGATCGAGCGGCTGGCGGCCGATTGCGGCTACGCCAGGCGGCGCGAGGCCATCGCGCGCTGGAATGCCGCCAGCCCGGTGATCAAGCGCGGCCTGGCCCTGACGCCCGTGAAATTCGGCATCTCGTTCACGGCCACGATGTTCAATCAGGCCGGCGCGCTGGTGAACGTCTATACCGACGGCTCCGTCACGGTGAACCACGGCGGGACCGAGATGGGGCAGGGGCTGCATACCAAGGTGTGCCAGGTCGTGGCCGATACCCTGGGCGTGCCGCTGGCGTGGGTGCGGATCACCGCCACCGACACTGGCCGGGTGCCCAATGCCTCGGCCACCGCCGCCTCCAGCGGCACCGACCTGAACGGCAGGGCGGCCGAGTTCGCCGCGCGCGAAGTGCGCGACCGCCTGCGCGCCCATGTGGCCGGCACGCGCGGCCTGGACGTGGGCCAGGTATCGATACGCGGCGGCAAGGTGCTCGTGCCGGGCGCCGAGCTGGATTTCGCGGCCGTGGCCAAGGCGGCCTACGCCGCCCGCGTGTCGCTGTGGTCGGACGGCTACTACGCTACGCCCAAGATCCACTACGATCACAAGACCATGCGCGGCCGTCCGTTCTACTACTTCGCCTACGGCGCGGCGGCCACCGAGGTCGCGGTCGACACCCTGACCGGCGAGACGCGCGTGCTGCGCGTGGATATCCTGCACGACGTGGGCCGCTCCATCAACCCGGCGATCGACCTCGGCCAGATCGAAGGCGGGTTCGTGCAGGGCGTGGGCTGGCTGACTTCGGAGGAACTGGTCTGGAAGCCGGACGGCGCGCTGGCCACGCATGCGCCCTCCACCTACAAGATCCCGACTTCGGGCGACGTGCCCGCCGACTTCCATGTCGAACTCTGGCCCGAGCCCAACCGCGAGGACAATGTCTACGGCTCCAAGGCCGTGGGCGAGCCGCCTTTCATGCTGGGCTTCGCCGCCTTCTTCGCCATACGCGACGCGGTGGCGGCGGCCCGGCGGGAACAGGGGCGTGGTCCGCTCGTGCCCCTGTCGGCGCCCGCCACGCCCGAGGCCGTGCTGCGGGCCGTGGAGCAATGACTCCCGCCGCGCTGCTGCCCCAGGGGCTGGCCGACTTCGCCCGCGCGGCGCGCGGCCGGTCGGTGTGCCTGGTCCGCGTGCTGGAGGCGCGCGGCAGCGTTCCGCGCGGCACCGACGCGGCGCTGCTGGTCGGCGCCGAAGACTTCGCCGGCACCATAGGCGGCGGCCACCTGGAATACGAGGCCATCGCGCATGCGCGGTCGCTGCTGCGGGAGGCCGAGGAGGGCTCCGTGGCCGCGCGCACGCGCCGCTTCGCGCTCGGTCCCTCGCTGGGCCAATGCTGCGGCGGCAGCGTCGACCTGCGCTTCTCGGTGCTGGCGGACGCTGGCGATGTCCTGCCGCTGCTGCAAGGGCTGGAGGCACGGCCGCACCAGCTCTGGCTGTATGGAGCCGGACACGTGGCGCGGGCGCTGGTGCACGTGATGCTGCCGCTGCCGTTCCGGATCCGGTGGCTGGATACCCGCGAGAACGTCTTTCCCCTGCCGCTGCCAGGACAGGTCGAAACCGTGCATGCCGACGACCTCGCGGCCGAGGTCGCCGATGCCGCGCCCGGCGCCATGCACCTGGTCATGACCCACAGCCACGCGCTGGACTTCGACATCGTGCGCGCGGTGCTCGCGCGCGGCGATGCCGCTTATTGCGGGCTGATCGGCTCGGCCACCAAGCGCGTGACCTTCGAGCGGCGCCTGCGCGCGCGGGGCATGGCCGAGGCAAGCATCGAATCGCTGGTGTGTCCGGTCGGGCTGCCGGCGGTCGAGGGCAAGCTGCCGGGCATCATCGCGGTCTCGGTGGCGGCGCAACTGCTGCTGGCCGCCCAGGCGGCGGAGGTGCGGGCTTGAGGCCCTAGTCGCCCGCCTCGATGGCGAACAGCAGCGTGCCCAGCATGGCGGCCAGCTTGTCCGCCTCCTGGCGGCCGAGGGGCCGCAGCAGTTCCGCCATCGCCTCGAAGTGGCGGGCGATGGCCTCGTCGGCCAGCGCCTTGCCTTCGGGCGTGAGCCGCACGATCACGCCGCGGCGATCGTTGGGGTCCGGTTCGCGCACCACCAGGCCGCGCTCCTGTACGCGGTCGATGCGGTTGGTGACGGCGCCCGAGGTCAGCAGCGACACCTTGATCAGGTCCGAAGGCTTGAGCGCGTATTCCGGGCCGCAGCGGCGCAGGGTGACGATCAGGCTGAAGGTCTCCCAGCTCAGCCCCATGGGCGCCAGCCATTCCTCGGCATGCCGCACCATGTGCGTGGACAGGCGCGACAGGCGGCCGATGATGCCCAGTGGCCAGGGATCGAGATCGGGGCGTTCGCGCTTCCAGTCGTCCAGCAGTTGCTGGACGGAGTCGCGCCGCGGAGGAGGGGGGGACGCAGGGGGCAAGGGACTGATTCTCGACGCCGTTTCGATTGCGTCGAACTCTATCACGAGCCGCGCGGCCGGTTCACGCCGGCGGCAGGTAGCTCAGGTCCACATAGCGGGCGGGGTCGCTTAGCGCCGCGGCCTGGCCAGCGTGGCGGTTGCGCAGCGCCAGCACGGTGGCGATGCCGGTCATGCTGGGCCGCAGATCGCGGATGAGGCCGGTGGCGGGGGCCAGCAACACGTCCAGGGCGCGCTCGCTCAGGGTCGGATCGAGGCCGGGCGCGTGCCTGCGCAGCAGGGCGGCGGCGCGCGGGCCCGCGTCCGGCCTGGTCAGCCAGTCCAGCGAGGCGCGGTAGGCGCGCGTGAATGCCCGGAGCGTTTCGCCCGACGTGGCCGCCCAGGCGCGTTGGCAGAAGGCGGCCGATCCCATGTAGTCGTCCAGCCAGTGCGCGCCCGGCAGGATACGGCAGCCGGCTTCCTGCGCCAGCAATTCGTACGGGGTGCGCAGCAGCGTGGCCGCATGCCGGCCCGCCAGCAATGCCGCGTGGCGCTGGCTGGTGCCGCCGGCGGGCACGATCTCGACCTCGCCGGGCAAGATGCCGTGCGTGGCCAGCAGTTCGCGCAGCACGAAGGCGAATCCGGTGGAAAGGGCGTCCACCGACAAGGTATGGCCGCGCAGCTCGTCGTAGCTTCGGATGCCGGGCCCGGCGACCAGGCTCAGAAAGCCCCGGTCGCCGCCCAGGAAGGCCACCAGGTCGGGGCGGGTGCCGGGGATGCGGGCATGGCCCTCCTGGTAGGCCACGAGATTGTCGATGCCGGCGATGGCGACCTGGACTTCGTCGCGCAGCAGGCGCTCGACCAGTTCGGCCGAACCGCCGACATAACGCAGTTCGATGGGCACCCCATGGCTTGCGAAGAAGCCCTGGTCGATGCCGGCCCACAGGGGCAGGTTCCATCCGCCGTCGAACACGGCCACGCGCAGGGTATCGATCGCCATGGCGGCCTCAGTTGACGGCGGCGCCGGAGGCGCGTACTACCGGCCCCCAGCGGTCGATCTCGCTGCGTATCAGGCGCGCGAACTCCTCGGGCGTGCCGCCCAGGATTTCCATGCCCTGGCCCTCGAGTTTCTCGCGCACCGACGGCTCGCGCAGGGTTTCCTGCAACGCGCGGTTGAGCTGGTCGACCACGGGCTGCGGCGTGCCCGCCGGCGCCACGAGACCGAACCAGGCCGAGACGTCGAAGCCCGGCAGGCCTTGTTCGGCGATGGAGGGAACGTCAGGCAGGCTGGCCAGCCGCCGGGCCGAGGTCAGGCCCAGCGCGCGCAATTGGCCGGCCTGGATCTGGCCGGCGGCGACGGGAACGCTCAGAAAGGTCATGGCCACGTCGCCCGCCAGCACCGCGTTCATGCTTTGTGGCGCGCTCTTGTAGGGCACGTGCATCAGCTTGATGCCGGCCCGCGACGCGAACATTTCGCCCGCCAGGTGCTGCGAGGTGCCGCTGCCGCCGGACGAGTACGCCAGGTCCGGTGTCTTGCGGGCCGCGGCGAGAAGATCGGGAATGGAGCGTATGGGCGACCTGGCCGCCACCACCAGCACGTTGGGATTGGAGGCCACCGTGCCGATGGGCTTGAAGTCCTTGACGGGATCGAAGGGCATGCGGGCATACAGCCAGGGGTTGATGCCGTGCGTGCTGATCGAGGCCAGCAGCAGCGTATGGCCGTCGGCGGGCGCCTTGGCGACCAGTTCGCCGGCGATGTTGCCGCCCGCGCCCGGCCGGTTGTCGACGACGACGGTGTGTCCCAGGCGGCGGGACAGATCCACGCCGATGATGCGGGACAGGATGTCGGCCGAGGAGCCGGGGCCGCTGGTGACGACCAGCGTGACGTTCCTGCTGGGATAGGTGTCCGCGTGAGCGGCGAGGCAAAGCGAGCTGATGCAGAAAGCGAGCAAGGCGCGGCGTGGCATGGAAGTCTCCTGGGTGGCGCAGGGGCGGGAGGGGGATCAGACCACGGCAATGGCCTGGATTTCGACCACGATGCCCGGACGGGCGAAATGCGACACCGTGATCAGGGTACTGGCGGGAAAGCCGGTGCTGCCGAGCAGCTCGGCGCGGATGTCGACGAAGCGGTCGCCGTGCCGGGGATCGTCGATGAACACGGTCATCCAGACCAGGTTGCGCAGGTCCGCGTCGCAGCGGGCCAGGGTTCCCTGGATCAGCGAGAAGCAGGCCCGCACCTGGGCTTCGAACTGGCCGGAGATGTCGCGGCCCTGCGCGTCCTCGGTGGTGGTCTGCCCCGCCAGCCAGATGGTGCGGCCGCCTTCCGAGACGACGGCGGGCGAAAAGGCGCGTTGCTGCTGGTAAGGGGTGCCTTCTAGGCGGGTGATCCTGGCTTGCACGATGCATGTCCTGTGGAAGGGTGGAACGTGCAGTTATCTTATCATTAAGAATCTTAATGTAAAGATATTTATGGCGCGTCGGACATTGCGCTTTATGCTTTGAAGGTACGCCTGCGTCCATCGGCGCAGGACGGCGGTATTGCCGCGACACGCAAAAGGAACCCATCGAGATGGCACAGGCTACGACGTATACGGATACCCAGCTCTTCATCGACGGCAAGTGGAGGGATGCCGCCGATGGCAAGACCCTTGCCGTGGTCAACCCCGCGACCGGCAGGGAAATCGGCCGCGTGGCCCACGCCAGCCGGGCCGACCTGGAGCAGGCCGTCGAGGCGGCGCAGCGCGGCTTCGCCACCTGGAACGGCATGACCGCCGCCAAGCGCAGCGAGATCATGCGCAAGGCCGCCGGGCTGATGCGCGAGCGCGCGGGCGAGATCGCGCCGCTGATGACCCAGGAGAACGGCAAGCCGCTGGCCGAAGCCAAGGGCGAGACGCTAGCTGCCGCCGACATCATCGAGTGGTTCGCCGAGGAGGGCTTCCGGGTGTACGGCCGCATCGTGCCCTCGCGCGGCAGCCTGGCGCAGCGCCAGATGGTGCTCAAGGACCCGGTCGGGCCGGTGGCGGCGTTCACGCCGTGGAACTTCCCGATCAACCAGGTGGTGCGCAAGCTGGCGCCGGCACTGGCCGCGGGCTGCTCGGTGGTGGTCAAGGCGCCCGAGGAAACCCCCGCCGCGCCGGCCGCCTTGATCCGCGCCTTCCAGGATGCCGGCCTGCCGCCTGGCGTCCTGGGGCTGGTGTATGGCGACCCGGCCGAGATCTCGGGTTTCCTGATCCCGCATCCGGCCATCCGCAAGATCACGTTCACGGGTTCGACCGCGGTCGGCAAGCAGCTCGCCGGGCTGGCGGGCCAGCACATGAAGCGCGTGACCATGGAGCTGGGCGGCCATGCGCCGGTCATCGTCTGCGAGGACGCGGACGTCGCCCTGGCGGTGAAGTCCGCGGGCGGCGCCAAGTTCCGCAATGCCGGCCAGGTCTGCATCTCGCCGACGCGTTTCCTGGTCCATGAAAGCGTGCGCGCCGAATTTGCCGCCGAGCTGGCGAAGTGGGCGAAGGGCCTGCGCGTCGCCGACGGCCTGGCCGAGGGCACGCAGATGGGTCCCTTGGCCAATCCCCGCCGCCTGGTCGCCATGTCCGGCTTCCTGGACGACGCGGTCCAGAGGGGCGCCCAGGTGCTGGCCGGCGGCAAGCGCATCGGCGAAGTCGGCAATTTCTGGGAGCCGACCGTCCTGGCCGACGTGCCGCTCGATGCCCGCATCTTCAACGACGAACCCTTCGGCCCTGTTGCCGCCATCCGCTCCTTCAACACGCTGGACGAGGCGATTGCCGAAGCCAACCGGCTGTCGTACGGCCTGGCCGGCTACGCTTTCACGAGCTCGCTGAAGAACGCCGACCTGATTGCCCGCAAGGTCGAGGTCGGCATGCTGTTCGTCAACATGCCGGCCGTTCCGACGGCCGAGATGCCGTTCGGCGGGATCAAGGATTCGGGCTTCGGCTCCGAAGGCGGTCCGGAAGCGGTCGAGGCGTACCTGAACACGCGCGCCGTCAGCGTGATGAACGTCTAGGGCCGTTCCGTTCAGGCGTCCGCGCGGACGCCTCAGGCCTGGATGGCGTCGAGTTCTTCCTGCACGCCCAGCCAGGCCTCCTCGATCTCGCCCAGCCGCTTCTGCAGGTCGCCGTGTTCGGCCAGCACGCGGCGGCATTCGTCCCGGCGGGCATCCTCGTACAAGCCGGGATCGGCGATGAGCTGGTCCAGTTCGCGCTTGCGCGCCTCCAGCTTCTGCATGTCCTCTTCCAGCTTCCTGAGCCGGGTCTCCAACGGCTTGCGCAGGGTGGACAGGCGCTGCCGGCTCTCGGCTTCCAGCCGCCGCTGGGTCTTGCGGTCGACGCCGCCTTCGGCGGAGGCAGCGGTGGCGGACGAGGCGGACGCGTTGCCGCCCTGGCGGTTGGCCAGCCAGTCGCGGTAGTCTTCCAGGTCGCCGTCGAATTCGTGCACGCCGCCGTCGGCGACGATCCAGAAGCTGTCGACGGTGGTCCGCAACAGATGCCGGTCGTGCGAGACCAGCAGCATGGTGCCTTCGAACTCGGCCAGCGCCTCGGTCAGTGCCTCGCGCGTGTCGACGTCCAGGTGGTTGCTGGGTTCGTCCAGCAGCAACAGGTTGGGTTTTTTCCAGACCACCAGCGCCAGCGCCAGGCGGGCCTTCTCGCCGCCCGACATGGGGCCCACCTTGGCCAGCGCGAAGTCGCCCGAGAAGCCGAAGCCGCCCAGGTAGTTGCGCAGGTCCTGTTCGCGCGCCTCGGGGGCGAGGCGGGCCAGGTGCAGCAGCGGCGTCGCCTCGGCATCCAGCATGTCGAGCTGGTGCTGGGCGAAGTAGCCGACGGCCAGCCCGCGGGCTTCCTTGCGCTCGCCGCCCAGCGGCTCGATTTCGCCCGCCAGGGTCTTGACCAGCGTACTCTTGCCCGCGCCGTTGGCGCCCAGGATGCCCACCCGCGCGCCGGCGCGCACCGACAGCTTGACGCCGTCCAGGATGGGCGCGTCCGGATAGCCGGCGCGCACGCCGTCCAGCGACAGCAGCGGATCGGGCATGTGGTCGGGCGAGGGGATGCTGATGTCGATGCCCGCCGCCGCGCGCATGGGCGCCAATACCTGCATCCGCGCCAGCGCCTTGACCCGGCTCTGGGCCTGCTTGGCCTTGCTGGCCTTGGCCTTGAAGCGGTCGATGAAGCTTTGCAGGTGGGCAGCTTCGCGCTGTTGCTTGTCGTAGGCGATCTGGTTCTGCCGCAGGCGCTCGGCGCGCTGCGTCAGGAAGTCCTCGTAGCCGCCCTTATAGCGCACCAGCTTGCCCTGGTCGAAATGCAGGATGGTCCGGGCCACCGCGTCCAGGAACTCGGTATCGTGCGAGATCACCAGCACGGTGCCGGGGTAGGACGCCAGCCAGCGTTCCAGCCACAGCATGGCGTCCAGGTCCAGGTGGTTGGTGGGCTCGTCCAGCAGCAGGAGATCGGACGGCGCCATCAGCGCGCGCGCCAGGTTCAGGCGCATGCGCCAGCCGCCCGAGAAGCTCGCCACCGGCTGGCGGAATTCTTCTTGCGAGAACCCCAGGCCGACCAGCAGTTGCTCGGCGCGCGACTGCGCCGAGAACGCGCCGGCGTCGGCCAGTTCCGCTTCCAGTTCGGCCAGGCGCAGGCCATCGCGGTCGACGTCGACCGCGGCGCGCTCGGCCTGCAGGCGGCGCAGGCGCGTGTCGCCGTCGATGACGAAGTCCAGCGCCTCGCGGCCGGTGTCGTGGATTTCCTGCGCGATCGACGCGATGCGCCAACCGGCCGGGATGTCGAGGTTGCCCGCGTCAGATTCCAGTTGGCCGTTCAACAGCGCGAACAGCGTGGACTTGCCCGCGCCGTTGGGGCCCACGATGCCGACGCGCTCGCCGGGATGGACCACGAAGTCGGCGCCGTCCAGCAGCACCTTGGTGCCGCGCCGAAGCGTAATGCCTGATGCTCGTATCACCGCGGGAACCGCCTTGTTTGCACGCTCTCCAGTGCAGCTCGGCAAAATCGCCGTTCTTCAGCCGTCGGGTTGTACCCCAGGAAACCGCGGATCTGGCTCCGCCAGTCCGCCAGTTTCGCCCCCGGGACCCGGCGCCGGGCCGCCCCAAGGCGGGTCCCAGCCCCCATGGGGGGCTGCCGCGTAGCGGCTGGGGGTCCACCATAGGGGGCGCGCGTCAGCGCGTAGGGAGGGGCCTTCATACTAATTGGTCCTGCCTGAGCAGCAACACTTTGTCGTCGCCGCCGGAGGTGCTCAGCCATACGGGGTCGATATGGGGAAAGGCCTGCTCGAAATAAGCTTTCTCGTGGCCCAGCTCCAGCACCAGGATCCCGTCGGGCTGCAGGAATTCAGCCGCCTGGGCCAGCAGCGGACGGATCAGGTCCATCCCGTCCGCGCCCCCGGCCAGCGCCAGACTGGGCTCGTGCCGGTACTCCGCCGGCAGCGCATTCATGGAATCGGTATTGACGTAGGGCGGGTTGCACAGGATCAGGTCGTACTGCGCGGGCGGCAGCGCCTCGAACAGATTCGACTGATGCAGCGCGATGCGATCCTGCAGACCGTAGTCGTCGACGTTGATGCGGGCCACGTCCAGCGCGTCCTTCGAGATGTCCACCGCGTCCACCTGCGCGTGCGGGAACGTCTCCGCCGCCGCGATCGCCAGGCAGCCGGAACCGGTGCACATGTCCAGCGCCCATTCCACGGCGTAGGGGTCGTCGATCCAGGGCGCGAGGCCGTCGTCCAGCAGCTCGGCGATGTAGGAGCGCGGCACGATGACCCGCTCGTCGACGTAGAAACGGCGGCCGCGCAGCCACGCTTCGTTGGTCAGGTAGGGAGCGGGCAGGCGCTCGTCGATGCGGCGGTCGATGATGGCCAGCACGGCCTCGCGCTCGCCATCGAGCACGGCGGCATCGACGAAGGGCTCGAGCCGGTCGATGGGCAGATGCAGCGTGTGCAGGACCAGGTAGACGGCTTCGTCGTAGACGTCGAGCGTGCCGTGGCCCAGCGCGATGCCGGCGGCATTGAAGCGGCTCACGGCATAGCGGATCAGGTCGCGGACGGTGCGCAGGGAATGGAAATCGGCAGTGGGCATATCGGTATCCTGATTCAGGGCGCGGGGGATCCGGCCTTGCCGGTCCGCCGGCGCCGCCCGCGGGGGCGCGCGCGTAAGCGCCTAGGAGGAAGCATCACCTCAGCAGCGCTTCCAGCGTCCGGCGGTAGACGTTCTTCAGCGGCTCCAGGCTATCCACGGCGATGTGTTCGTTGACCTTGTGGATGGTGGCGTTGACCGGGCCGAACTCCACGACCTGCGGGCAGATCCGGGCGATGAAGCGGCCGTCGGAGGTGCCGCCGGTGGTGGACAGCTCGGCCTCGATGCCGAGCTCGGCGGCGATGGCGTCGCCCAGCGCGCTGCACAGCGTTCCGCGCGGCGTCAGGAAAGGCAGGCCGCTCAGGGTCCAGTCCACCGTGTATTCGAGCTGGTGGCGATCAAGGACGGCGAGCACGCGGGTTTTCAGGTCGTCGGCGGTGCTGGCGGTGGAAAAGCGGAAATTGAAGTCGATGACCGCTTCGCCCGGCACGACGTTGGTGGCGCCCGTGCCGCTGTGGAAGTTGGAAATCTGGAAGGTGGTGGGCGGGAAGTATTCGTTGCCCCGGTCCCATTCGGTGGCTGCCAGCTCGGCCAGCGCGCCCGCGCACTGGTGGATGGGGTTGCGCGCTTTTTCCGGATAGGCGACGTGGCCCTGGATGCCCTTGACCACGAGCCGCCCGGACAGCGATCCGCGGCGGCCGTTCTTGATGGTGTCGCCCAGTTGCACGGACGACGTGGGTTCGCCCACGATGCAGTAGTCCAGGCGCTCGCCCCGGGCCACGAGCTGCTCGCAGACCTTGACGGTACCGTCGGTGGCCGGCCCTTCCTCGTCGGAGGTGATCAGGAGGCCGATCGAGCCGGGATGGTCGGGGTTGTGCGCGATGAATTCCTCGGCCGCAACCACGAAGGCGGCGATCGAGCTTTTCATGTCGGCCGCGCCGCGGCCGTACAGGTTCCCGTCGACCTGCGTGGGCACGAACGGGTCGGTATGCCATTGCTCGCGCGGGCCGGGCGGCACCACGTCGGTGTGGCCGGCGAAGACCACCAGCGGCCCTTCGGCGCCGCGCCGCGCCCACAGGTTGACCACCCCGCCGCCCGCGATGGTTTCGCAGGCGAAGCCGAGCGCCGCCAGGCGTTGGGCCAGCAAGGCCTGGCAGCCTTCGTCCTCGGGCGTGACCGAGGGACGGCGGATCAGTTCTTCAACCAGGGACAGGACGGAAGTGGTCATGGCGAGTGCGTTGGAAAGTCCGGGGTCAGGCGCGCAGCAGGTCGTTGATGCTGGTCTTGACGCGGGTTTGCGCATCGACGCGCTTGACGATCACGGCGCAGTTCAGGCTGTACTTGCCGTCGGCCGAGGGCAGGCTGCCGGGCACGACCACCGAGCCCGAGGGCACGCGGCCGTAGGTGATCTCACCGGTTTCGCGGTTGTAGATCTTGGTGCTCTGGCCGATGAACACACCCATGGACAGGACCGAGTTTTCCTCGATGATCACGCCTTCGACGACTTCCGAACGGGCGCCGATGAAGCAGTTGTCTTCGATGATGGTGGGGTTGGCCTGCAGCGGTTCGAGCACGCCGCCGATGCCCACGCCGCCCGACAGGTGCACGTTCTTGCCGATCTGCGCGCACGAGCCCACGGTGGCCCAGGTATCGACCATGGTGCCTTCGTCGACGTAGGCGCCGATGTTCACGTAAGAGGGCATCAGCACGGCGTTGCGGGCGATGAACGAGCCGCGGCGGGCGGCGGCGGGCGGCACGACGCGGAAGCCGCCTTGCTTGAAGTCCTCGGCGCTGTAGCCGGCGAACTTGCTGGGTACCTTGTCGTAGAACTGCAGGGCGCTGCCCGGGCCGGTGCCCATCACGACGTTGTCTTCCAGGCGGAAGGACAGCAGCACGGCCTTCTTGATCCACTGGTGGACGGTCCAGTCGCCGTTCTGCTTCTCGGCCACGCGCAGTTCGCCCTTGTCCAGCCCGGCAAGGACGTGCTCGACGGCTTCGCGGACGGCGGCGGGGGCAGAAGAGGGCGACAGCGAGGCGCGGTCTTCCCAGGCTTGTTCGATGACGGTCTTGAGGTCTTGGCTCATGGTCGGATATCCAATAGAAGGACCCCCCTACGCGCTTGCGCGCGTCCCCCGAGGGGGCGGCACTGGCGGACCGGCGGAACCGGATCCGCTGTGCCCTGGGTGGGGTGTGTTTACATGCGGTATGGGTGTTCTAGTCGTTCATGCGATGCGGCTGGTCGGCAGCGAGCGGGCGTAGCGGGCCAGGCGGTGGGCCGCCTCGACGCATTCGTCCAGCGGCGCCACCAGCGCCAGGCGTACGCGGTTGGCCCCGGGGTTGCCGGCGGGGGTCTCGCGCGCGAGGTAGCTGCCCGGCAGGGCCGTGACGTTTTCTTGCGCCAGCAGGCCGCGGGTGAACTCGGCGTCGTCGATGGGCGTGCGCGGCCAGAGGTAGAACGAGGCCTGCGGGCGCTGGATATCCATCGCCTCCTGCAGGATGGGCAGGACAGCGTCGAATTTCTCGCGGTACATGCGCCGGTTCTCGCGCACGTGTTCCTCGTCGTTCCAGGCCGCGATGCTGGCCGCCGAGACCACGTCGCTCATCGCGCTGCCATGGTAGGTGCGGTACAGCAGGAACCTGGCCAGCAGCCTGGCGTCGCCCGCCACGAAGCCGGAGCGCATGCCGGGCACGTTCGAGCGCTTGGACAGGCTGGAGAACACCACGATATTGTGGAAGTCGCCGCGGCCCAGGCGGTGGGCCGCCTCGAGCGCGCCCAGCGGCGGCTCGGCCTCGTCCAGGTAGATCTCGGAATAGCACTCGTCCGAGGCGATGATGAAGCCGTACTTGTCGGCCTGCTCGAACAGGTACTTCCATTCGTCCAGGTCCATGACGTTGCCCGCCGGATTGCCGGGCGAGCAGACGTAGACCAGCCGGGTCTCTCCCCATTCGGCGGGCGAGACCGAGGCCCAGTCGCAGCCGAAGTTGCGCGCCGGGTCGGCGTTGACGAAGGTGGGACGGGCGCCGGCCAGCAGCGCGGCGCCTTCGTAGATCTGGTAGAACGGGTTGGGACACAGCACGCGGGGCTGCCGCGCGCCGTCGATCACCACCTGCGCGAAGGCGAACAAGGCCTCGCGCGAGCCCAGCACGGGCAGCACCTGCGTGTCGGGATCGATCGCGGGCAGCCCGTAGCGCCGTTCCAGCCAGCCGGCGATGGCGGCGCGCAGCGCGGGCGAGCCCTTGGTGGGGGGGTAGCCCGACAGCCCGGACAGGTTCTGCCGGATGGCGTCCTCGATGAAAGCCGGCGTGGCGTGCTTGGGCTCGCCGATGGACAGGCTGACGGGACGCAGGCTGGCGGGCGGCACGACATCGGCATACAGCGCGCGCAGTTTTTCGAAGGGATAGGGCTGCAGCAGCCCGAGGCGTGGATTCATGGCCGCGATTGTAACCTCGGGGCGGGCATTTTGCCGTGGGGCCGCCCCAAGGCAACAAGCGCCCTCCGGGGGGGGCAGCGGTCGCGTAGCGGCTAGCCGGCCTGCCTGGTTCCCGACGCCAGGTCCCCGCAGGGCTGCGTGAAGGAGTAGCCCACGCCCCGGACGGCCTCCAGGGGCAGGGTGATGCCGTGCCGCTGGGCCTTGCGGCGCAGCCGGCTGACCAGGACCGCGACGTTGTGCAACTGGCGGGCGCCGTCCTTGGCCGAGACGGCCTGCCATTGGGCGAAGGTCAGGGTACGGTTGCGCTCGCCGAAAAGATGGCTGATGAACTGCCATTCGGTCAGGGTCAGCGGCAGGCTGCGGCCTTCGGGGCTCGTCAGGCGGCGCGGGGGCGTGGACAGGAGCCACAGCGCCGGCGTGGGCGTCTCGGGCGGCGGTTCGGCCAGGCGCGGCGCGGCCAGGGCGAGATGGCGCCGCATGGCGCGCAGGATGGGCAGCAGCTCGGCGCTCGGATCGGCGCCCAGCACGCGGACTTCCACATGGGGCTTGTCGGCGGCCTGGCCGGGATCGGGCGGGATGTAGACGAGCCGGGTCAGCGAATAGCTGTCGAACGCCGCCGCCCGCGCCGCGTCGGCAAGCACCACCGGGTTCTTGCCCGCTCGCAGCAGCGCATGCACTTCCTGCGAGCTGGTGCAGACGTAGACGCTGAAGCCGGCACGCATCAGCTCGTCCGCGATTTCGTAATCGCGGCCGGTCTCCCCGAGCAGGACGGCGACTTCTGGCGTATGGGTTTCTATCATTGCGGGTAAGAATGCGTTGCGGGATTGCAATGGCAATCTATCCCAACGTTTTGGTGAGGATGATCAATAACGGTAAACGGGCGCCCCGCCGGGGCCGCTACGTGCGCGCCGAGCGAAAACAATGGTTGGCGGGCCGGCGGGGCCGTCGCCCCCGGGCGGGAGGCGGGGGGCGCCGGGCCTTTTCGGAGACTCGGGTTACAATCCGGTTTCTGATGTGCGACCGTGGCGAAATTGGTAGACGCAACAGGTTTAGGTCCTGTCGGGAGAAATCCTGTGGAGGTTCGATTCCTCTCGGTCGCACCACAAGTTTGAACAACCCTGGTGGTGTCCGGCCGCAGCCGGCAAGGCGGCTTCCGGAGCCCCCGCGCGGCGCTGCGGCGCCGCACGGGGGCTGTGGCACAATTCGCGAATGCCCGGATCGATCTCTGGTTGCGGTGCCTCTCGCGGCGCGGGTGTCCGGTTCTGTCGATTACACATACTCAATATAGGTTTTTGCATGCAGCCTGTGGTTGAAACCCTGTCGGGGCTTGAGCGCCGCGTTGATCTTTCCGTGCCGGTGGCCGACATCGAAAAAGAAGTCGAGACGCGCCTCAAGCGCCTGGCCCGCACCGCCAAGATGCCGGGCTTCCGTCCCGGCAAGGTCCCGCTGCCCATGCTGGCCCGTACCTACGGTCCCGAAGTGCGCATGGAAGTGCTGAACGCCAAGATCGGCGACGCCCTGGAAAAGGTCGTGGCCGAGTCCAAGCTGCGCCTGGCGGGTTCGCCGTCCGTCGAGCCCAAGACCGAAGGCGTGGCCGACGACGTGGTGGCCTTCAGCGCCACGTTCGAGGTCTACCCGGAAGTCGCCATTCCCGACCTGACCGCCCTGGAAGTCACCAGCGCCAAGAGCGAAGTGGGTGATGCCGAGGTCGATCGCACGGTGGACATCCTGCGCAAGCAGCGCGTGACGTTCGAAGAGCGCGAAGGCCGGGCCGCGGGCGACGACGACCGCGTGACGCTGGACTTTGCCGGCACCATCGACGGCGTCGCGTTCCAGGGCGGTACCGCCGAGGACTTCCCGTTCGTGCTCGGCCAGGGCCGCATGCTGCCCGAGTTCGAAGCGGCCGCGCGCGGCATGAAGGCCGGCGAGACCAAGGTGTTCCCGCTGACGTTCCCCGCCGACTACGGTTCGGCCGAAGTCGCCGGCAAGACCGCCGAGTTCACCATCACCGTCAAGAAGGTGGAAGAGGGCGTGCTGCCCCAGGTCGATGCCGAGTTCGCCAAGCAACTGGGCCAGGCCGAAGGCGACGTCGAGAAGCTGCGTGCCGACATCCGCGCCAACCTCGAGCGCGAAGTGCGCAGCCGCACCCAGGCCCGCACCAAGTCGAGCGTGATGGATGCGCTGGCCAAGGCCGCGACCTTCGACATTCCCAAGGCCCTGGTCAACGACGACACCGAGCGCCGCATCGAAGCGGCCCGCGAGGACCTGCGCCAGCGCGGCGTGCCCAACGCCGACAAGCTGCCGATCCCGGCCGAGGCCTTCGCCTCGGAATCCGAGCGCCGCGTGCGCCTGGGCCTGCTGGTTTCGGAGCTGGTCAAGGCCGAGAACCTCAAGGCCAAGCCCGACCAGATCCGCGCCCGCATCGAGGACTTCGCCCAGAGCTACGAGAAGCCCGAGGAAGTCGTGCGCTACTATCTGACGGACAAGGCTCGCCTGGCCGAAATCGAGGCCATCGTGCTCGAGGACAACGTCGTCCAGCACGTGCTGTCCAAGGCCAAGGTCAAGGACGAGCAAGTCTCCTTCGATGAATTGATGGGAACTGCCTAATGCAACGCTTCGTAGATTTCTACGCATCCATGTACGGGGCCGAGTCTCTCGGCCCCAAGGCCCTCGGCTACGTGCCGATGGTGATCGAACAGTCCGGCCGGGGCGAGCGTGCGTACGACATCTACTCGCGTCTGCTGAAAGAGCGGATCATCTTCCTGGTGGGCCCGGTGGCCGATGCCACCGCCAACCTGATCGTGGCCCAGCTCCTGTTCCTGGAGTCGGAAAATCCCGAGAAGGACATCTCGCTGTACATCAACTCGCCCGGCGGGTCGGTGTACGCGGGCATGGCCATCTATGACACCATGCAGTTCGTCAAGCCCGACGTGGCCACGCTCTGCACCGGCCTGGCCGCCAGCATGGGCGCTTTCCTGCTGGCCGCCGGCGCCAAGGGCAAGCGGATCTCGCTGCCCAATTCCCGCATCATGATCCACCAGCCCTCGGGCGGCGCCCAGGGCCAGGCGACGGATATCGAAATCCACGCGCGCGAGATCCTGTACCTGCGCGAGCGCCTGAACCGGATCCTGGCCGAGAACACCGGCCAGCCGATCGAACGCATCGCGGTGGACACCGAGCGCGACAATTTCATGTCGGCGGCCGATGCGCTATCGTATGGCTTGATCGACAAAGTCTTCAGCAGTCGTACCGAACAGGGTTGAGCATGTCGGAAAAGAAAGGGTCGAACGAGAAGCTGCTCTATTGCTCGTTTTGCGGCAAGAGCCAGCATGAGGTTCGCAAGCTGATCGCCGGACCGTCGGTGTTCATTTGCGATGAGTGCATCGACCTGTGCAACGACATCATCCGTGACGAAGTGGCCGCCGACGTCAAGACCGGCGCCAAGTCCGAACTGCCCACGCCGGCCGAGATCAAGGAGATCCTCGACCAATACGTGATCGGCCAGACCCGGGCCAAGCGGATCCTGTCGGTGGCGGTGTACAACCACTACAAGCGCATCCGTCATGCCGGCGGCAAGACGGACGACGTCGAGTTGTCCAAGAGCAACATCCTGCTGATCGGCCCCACCGGTTCGGGCAAGACGCTGCTGGCCCAGACGCTGGCCCGCCTGCTGAACGTGCCGTTCGTGATCGCCGACGCCACCACGTTGACCGAGGCCGGCTACGTGGGCGAGGACGTCGAGAACATCATCCAGAAGCTGCTGCAGAACTGCAACTACGATGTGGAAAAGGCCCAGCGCGGCATCGTCTACATCGACGAGATCGACAAGATCTCGCGCAAGGCCGACAATCCGTCCATCACCCGCGACGTGTCGGGCGAAGGTGTGCAGCAGGCCCTGCTCAAGCTGATCGAGGGTACCGTCGCCTCCGTTCCCCCGCAGGGCGGCCGCAAGCACCCGAACCAGGATTTCGTGCAGATCGACACGACCAACATCCTGTTCATCTGCGGCGGCGCGTTCGACGGGCTGGAGAAAGTCATCCGCGGCCGCACCGAAAAGTCCGGCATCGGCTTCGGCGCCTCGGTCAAGGCGGAGTCGGAGCGCTCGGTCAGCGCGCTGTTCGGCGAAGTCGAGCCCGAGGACCTGATCAAGTTCGGCCTCATCCCCGAACTGGTCGGCCGCCTGCCCGTGGTGGCGACGCTGGACGAGCTGAACGAGGAGGCCCTGATCCAGATCCTGGTCGAGCCCAAGAACGCCCTGGTCAAGCAGTTCCAGAAGCTGCTGGCCATGGAAGGCGCCGAACTGGACGTGCGGCCCCAGGCTCTCCTGGCCATCGCCCAGAAGGCGCTCAAGCGCAAGACCGGCGCCCGCGGCCTGCGCTCCATCATCGAAGCCGCGCTGCTCGACACCATGTACGAACTGCCCACCCAGGGCAACGTCGTCAAGGTCGTCCTGGACGAAAACGCCATCACCGGCGAAGGCATCCCCCTCCTGATCTACGGCGACAAGCCCAAGGTCGCCAATAAGTAGGGCCCCCCCTACGCGCTGACGCGCGCCCCCCAGGGGGCGGCACTGGCGGACCGGCAAAGCCGGATCCGCTGTGCCCTGGGTCTGGGGAACGATCAGGAAAAGAAAACGGCCTTGTTTGCGCGCAAGGCCGTTGTTCTTTTCCAATCCAGCCAGGCGTTTGGCAGTATCGCCAGTCTCCGCCAGCCCGTTGTTACCCCAGGATGCGGTGGATCCGGCTTTGCCGGTCCACCCGCATCGCCCCCTGGGGGGCGCCCGAAGGGCGTAGGGGGGGACCCCACCTATGCTACATTGGGCCATGGCGTGTAAATCAATGGCCTGTGGGCGAATGATGACTCTGCGCCTCTCTTCGGGTTCATACGCTTTTCCCGGGCGTGCTGTGCGGGAAAAGGGCATGCGCCCGGCAGTTCCAGCAGACCACGTTGCCCGCCGACGCTTGAAATCCACGCTTACGCCCTCATCCTGATTGCATTCAAATTCGAGGACGAATCATGTCTGCGAGCCAGATACTCCCTCCCGAACCGATCGAGTTGCCGCTGCTTCCGCTGCGCGACGTGGTCGTATTTCCGCACATGGTCATCCCGCTGTTCGTGGGCCGGCCCAAGTCCATCAAGGCGCTGGAAGCCGCGATGGAAGCCGGCAAGAGCATCATGCTGGTGGCCCAGAAGTCGGCCGCCAAGGATGAGCCCTCGGCCGACGACATCTACGAGATCGGCTGCCTGGCCAGCATCCTGCAGATGCTCAAGCTGCCCGACGGCACCGTCAAGGTGCTGGTCGAGGGAGCCCAGCGCGCCCGTATCACGCGCATCGACGACCTGGGCGCGCATTTCGCCTGCGAACTGGTGCCCATCGATCCCGACCGGGGCCAGGGCTCGGAAACCGAGGCCCTGCGGCGCGCGATCGTGTCGCAGTTCGACCAGTACGTCAAACTGAACAAGAAGATCCCGCCGGAGATCCTGACTTCGCTGTCGGGCATCGACGAGCCTGGCCGGCTGGCCGACACCATCGCGGCGCACCTGCCGCTCAAGCTGGAACAGAAGCAGAAGATGCTCGAGGTGTTCTCCACCTCCGAGCGCCTGGAAGCGCTGCTGGCCCAGCTCGAGACCGAGATCGACATTCTCCAGGTCGAGAAGCGCATTCGCGGTCGCGTCAAGAAGCAGATGGAGAAAAGCCAGCGCGAGTACTACCTGAACGAGCAGGTCAAGGCCATCCAGAAGGAACTGGGCGAAGGCGAGGACGGTGCCGACTTCGAGGAACTCGAGAAGAAGATCATCGCCGCCCACATGCCCAAGGAGGCCAAGAAGAAGGCCGATGCCGAGCTCAAGAAGCTCAAGCTGATGTCGCCCATGTCGGCCGAGGCTACCGTGGTGCGCAACTACATCGACACGCTGGTCGGCCTGCCGTGGAAGAAGAAGAGCAAGGTCAACAATTCCCTGCCGCACGCGGAAGAGGTGCTCAACGACGACCACTACGGGCTCGAGAAGGTCAAGGAACGCATTCTTGAATACCTTGCGGTGCAACAGCGCGTGGACAAGGTCAAGGCGCCGATCCTGTGCCTGGTCGGCCCTCCGGGGGTCGGCAAGACCTCGCTCGGCCAGTCGATCGCCAAGGCGACCAACCGCAAGTTCGTGCGGATGGCGCTGGGCGGCGTGCGCGACGAGTCCGAGATCCGCGGCCACCGCCGTACCTATATCGGTTCGATGCCGGGCAAGATCCTGCAGAACCTCTCCAAGGTCGGCGCGCGCAATCCGCTTTTCCTGCTCGACGAAGTCGACAAGATGGGCATGGATTTCCGTGGCGATCCGGCGTCGGCGCTGCTCGAGGTGCTGGATCCGGAACAGAACCACACCTTCCAGGACCACTATGTCGAGGTCGATTTCGACCTGTCCGACGTGATGTTCGTGGCGACCAGCAACACGCTGAACATTCCGCCGGCGTTGCTGGACCGGATGGAGGTCATCCGCCTGTCGGGTTACACCGAAGACGAGAAGGTGCACATCGCCATGCAGCATCTGCTGCCCAAGCAGATGAAGAACAACGGGCTGAAGGCCGAAGAGCTCAAGGTCGAGGAATCGGCCCTGCGCGACATCGTGCGCTACTACACCCGGGAAGCGGGCGTGCGCGCGCTGGAGCGAGAGGTCAGCAAGATCTGCCGCAAGGTGGTCAAGGGCCTGCTGCTCAAGGGCGACAAGCGGCAAGTGGTCGTCACGGCGGACAACCTGAACGACTATCTGGGCGTGCGCCGTTACACCTTCGGCGTGGCCGAGAAGGAGAACCAGATCGGCCAGGTGACCGGTCTGGCATGGACCGAGGTGGGCGGCGACCTGCTGACGATCGAAGTGGCGGTCATGCCGGGCAAGGGCGCCATCCAGCGCACCGGTTCGCTGGGCGACGTCATGAAGGAGTCGGTCGAGGCCGCGCGCTCGGTGGTGCGTTCGCGCGCCCGCCGTCTGGGCATCGATCACGCCGTGTTCGAGAAGAAGGACATGCACGTGCACGTGCCCGAGGGCGCCACGCCCAAGGACGGTCCGTCCGCGGGCGCGGCGATCACCACGGCCATCGTTTCCTCGTTGACGGGCATTCCGGTGCGCGCCGACGTGGCGATGACCGGCGAGATCACGTTGCGCGGCGAAGTCCTGCCCATCGGCGGCCTGAAAGAGAAGCTGCTGGCGGCGCACCGCGGCGGTATCAAGACCGTGCTGATTCCGGAGGAGAACGCCAAGGACCTGGCGGAGATTCCGGATACGGTCAAGAACCACCTCGAGATCGTGCCGGTCCGCTGGATCGACCGGGTGCTCGAACTCGCGCTGGAGCGGCTGCCCGAGCCATTGCCCGAGGAAGAGGCCGCGAAGGCCGAGGGCAAGGTCGAGGCCCATGTGGCCGCCGAAGGCGGAGCGGCCACGGATCCCGTCATGAAGCACTGATCCCGAGGTCCGGGGCATGGAAGAGGGCACGCAAGTGCCCTCTTTTTTTCGTCACATGCGGAAACATGAGGTTTTACGCGGTTTTCCAGCGGGTTTCCCTTGACACGACTTTCTGCCCGAGGATTAAATAGCCGTCTGCGTTTCGTACCCGTAAGAGCAGTCCCGGCGGGGTACGTCGCTCTTCGGGGGTGCCCCTTGCGGACTCGCATCGGGACCAAAAATTTTTTCCACAGATAGACCTTGTGAGGGGCCTAATGAACAAGACCGAGCTTATCGACCACATCGCCAAGCAAGCCGACATTTCCAAGGCGGCTGCCGGCCGTTCGCTGGATGCGCTGGTGGGAGCGGTGAAAACGACGCTCAAGAAGGGCGGCACGGTGACGCTGGTCGGTTTCGGCACTTTCGCGGTGAGCGCTCGCGCGGCCCGCACCGGCCGTAACCCGCGCACCGGCGAAGCCATCAAGATCAAGAAGGCCAAGGTGCCGAAGTTCCGTCCGGGCAAGGCGCTGAAAGACGCCGTCAACTAAGGCGCACGCACTTCGTGACGAGAAACCCTGGTTTGGCGCCAGGGTTTTTTTTCGTCCCTAGGTTGCCGGTCCCAACGCGTGATACGTCCGCGAAAAATAGAACAGGCCGGCCGGCGCCTCTCCCGTGCGTAAGCCCTGGACCTCGCATAACATGACGGTGTGCGTGCCCTGCCGCGTCGTGTCGACGATGCGGCAGTCGAACGCGGCCATCGCGTCCTCCAGGACCGGCGAGCCCGTTTCCAGGCGGCTCCACGCGCCTTGCGCGAACCGGCCGTCCATGTCCCCGCCGCCGCTGAACCGGCGCGACAGGGGTTTGTGGCCGGCGGCCAACGTGTTGACGCACAGTACGCCGTTGGCCAGCGTCGCGTCGTGGGCCGACGAGCGCCGGTTCAGGCACACCAGCAGCATGGGCGGGTCGTCGGTCACGCTGCAGACGGCCGAGGCCGTCAGGCCCACGCGGCCCGCGGGGCCCGCGCTGGTGACGATGTGCACCGAGGCGCCCAGGCGGGCCATGGCGGCGCGATAGGCGCTGCCGTCGGGGTGGGGGGGAGCAACAGGATGCGAGGTCATGGCGGGCTTCTCCTGCGGTCTCAGTCCAGGTGGGCAACGACACGGCACGACAGTCCCGTCGAGCCCTGGAAGCCGGTCCATCCCGTGCAGACCAGGAACGTCCGGTCGCCGGCCTGGGCATGCAATCTGTCCACATTGGCCAGATTCTCGATGACGTAGCCGCCGCGGCTGCCCACGATGCGGTCCGCGGTGTTGTGCTCGGGGCCGGGCCGCATACCGGGAAAGTCCAGGCCGATGAAGCCGGTATCGCGCTCGGCCAGGTGCCGGACCAGGTCCCACGAGAATTTCGGCTGGTTCTGGTAGTACGGGCGGGAGCCGTAGACGTGGCGGGCGAGATGACCGGTATGGAAGATGAGGAAGTCGCCGGCCTGGAACTCGCGGCCGGCCAGGACCGTGAGGCCGATTTCGTCGCCGGCGTCCCGCGCGTCGATCAAGAGGCCTCGCCGCATGCAGTAGTGGGCGGGCGGGAAGGCCTGGCCGCCGTAGACGTCGAGATGGGTGCCGATGTGGCCGCGCGACATGTAGCTGTCGGGATCGGCGCTGGCTTTGGCGATAATGGGGTCCTGGATGTCGATGGAAAGCGTGAGGTCGATGTACATGAGGGGCTCCGGTTGATGACGCCTGCATCATCGACCGGCGCTGTTTCTCGCGCCGTCGCATCTCGGCCAGATTTCATTGAGGATCGGACATGTCCGGCATCGTCGCCCCGCAACGGTTTCCGTTGCGCATCGTGGTCAGGGAAGGGCGCGCGGCGCACGCCGCCATGCACAGCCATGAAGTGGGGCAACTGCTTTATCCCGAGCAGGGCTCGACGCTGCTGGAGACCCGGCAGCGGGTGATACGGCTCGCGCCCGACAGGGCGGCGTGGATACCGCGCGGCGTGCCGCACGCCGTGCTGATGGACCGCAGTTTTCGATATCACAGTGTCTACGTCGAGCCGGATTTCTACGACGCGGGACGCTGCGTGGTCGTCTGCGTGCGGCCGCTGCTGCGGGAACTGATCCTGGACGCGGCAAGCTGGAGTCCGGATGGCGGCGGGGGCGAACAGCGCCTGCGCAGGGCGCGCGTGCTGGCCGACGAACTGGCGTCGGCGCCCTGGACCGAGCCGGGCATACAGATCCCGGGCGATGCGCGCATCGCGCCCATCTGCCGCGCGCTGGAACAGGATCCGGCCGACAATCGTTCGCTGGGGGCGTGGGCGCGCGTGGCGGGAGCCAGCGAGAAGACCATCCAGCGCGCGTTCGTGGCCCATACCGGCATGTCCTTCCAGCAATGGCGCAACTATGCACGGATGACCCGGGCGGCCGAACTGCATGCGCAGGGTTGGCGGCAACTGGATATCGCGCTGGCGGTGGGCTATGCCACCGAGGGCGCGTATGCGCAGGCATTCAAAAAGTTCTACGGTTATCCGCCCAGCCGGCTGCCGCGGGGCGGCTGATGCAGGTGCCCGGGCAATCCGCTACAATACGCGCCGAGTCACGAGTCGTATCGCAGAGGGTGCTTAGCTCAGTTGGTAGAGCGGCGCCCTTACAAGGCGTAGGTCACAGGTTCGACCCCTGTAGCACCCACCACTCTGTCGAAGCGCATACGTGTCGGGATCAAGGGCTTGGAGTCATCCAGGCCCTTTTTCTTTTGGTGCTTGCTTTACGGCATGTCGCCATGCGTTTTCGGGTTTTCGCTATTGACATTCGTTATGCTCATATTTAGCATAAGTCCGGTCGATATTTTTTTACCCAAAAAATGCTCAGTATGAGCATAAATGGACGGATGACAGGATGAGCCAGACGCTGCTTCGCACTTTCGATTTCGATTCGCCCACGGCCGCCGGCGGCTCGTGCTCGGTAGGGCAGGCCTGGGCCAAGGTGCCCGAGGACTTGCCGGGGCAGCGGCGGGACGAACTGAAGGCGCGCATCCGGGCACTGCTCCAGCGCGAGAACGCGGTGCTGGTCGCGCATTACTACGTGGATGCCGAATTGCAGGAACTGGCCGACGAGACGGGCGGCTGCGTCGCGGATTCCCTGGAGATGGCGCGCTTCGGCCGCGACCACGCGGCCAGCACGCTGGTGGTGGCGGGGGTGCGGTTCATGGGGGAAACGGCCAAGATCCTCAGCCCCGAGAAGCGCGTGCTGATGCCGGACCTGGACGCCACCTGCTCGTTGGACCTGGGCTGTCCCCTGGACGAGTTCTCGGCCTTCTGCGATGCCCATCCCGACCGCACCGTGGTGGTCTACGCCAATACCAGCGCGGCCGTGAAGGCCCGGGCGGACTGGGCCGTGACCTCGGCCATCGCGCTGGACATCGTCGCGGACCTGCACGCCCGCGGGGAAAAGATCCTGTGGGCGCCCGACCGCCACCTGGGCGCCTACGTCCAGTCGCAGACCGGCGCCGATATGCTGATGTGGCAGGGCTCGTGCCTGGTGCACGACGAGTTCAAGGGCATCGAGCTCGAACTGCTGCGGGCGGAACATCCGCAGGCCAAGGTGCTGGTGCATCCGGAATCGCCGCCCGCCGTCGTGGACCAGGCCGACGTGGTGGGCTCGACCGCGCAGATGATCAAGGCCGCGCGCGAACTCGACGCCACGCATTTCATCGTGGCCACCGACCAGGGCCTGCTGCACAAGATGCGGCTTGCCGCTCCCGGCAAGATTTTCATCGCGGCGCCGACGGCGGGGGGAAGCGCGACCTGCAAGAGCTGCGCGCATTGTCCGTGGATGGCCATGAACGGACTGGAGAACCTGGCCGGATGCCTGGAGCGGGGCACGGGCGAAATCCTGCTGGATCCGGCGCTGGGGCGGCAGGCGCGCCGGCCGATCGACCGCATGCTGGACTTCGCCGCCCGCCGCGACCGCCGGGTCCAGGCCAGCGGCGACCTGGCGCGCGACGCAGCACTGTTTTCCGCGGTCGGTCCGGCGTAGTCCGCGCCGGTCGCGCAAGGCGTCCAGCCCCAGGCGCCATGCTAGAATCGGCTCCACACTAATGGGTGCCCATTGGCCTTGAGCCCGTGGGCATTTTGCTTGTATGGCCGTCGTGCCGCTGGCATCCGACCGGAGTATTCGCGCATGTTTGACCTCATCCGTAACCACCGCCGCTGGATGCAGTTCGTCCTGCTGCTGCTGATCCTGCCGTCGTTCGTCTTCGTCGGCATACAGGGCTACTCCAGCTTCATGGAAGGCGACAAGTCGCTGGCCAAGGTGGCGGGCGAAGCCGTTACGCAGCAGGAGTTCGACGCGGCGTCGCGCAACCGGCTCGACCAGCTGCGCGGCATGATGGGCGCGCAGTTCGATTCGCAGGCCTTCGATACGCCGGCCATGCGCCAGGCGGTGCTGGACGAGATCATCAACACCCGCCTGATCTCGGCCGAGGCTACCAAGAACCATTTCTCGGCGTCCGACGACCAGCTCCGCGCCACCATCCAGGCGATTCCGGCCGTGCAGGAAGACGGCAAATTCAGCAACGCCCGCTACCGCGACGCACTGGCCGCGCAAGGCATGACCCCGGTCATGTTCGAGGCCCAGTTGCGGCGCGACCTGGCCTTGCAGCAGGTGCTGGGGCCGGTGGCGCAGTCGACCATGATGCCGGACGCGGTCATGGACCGCCTGGTGGCCGCCGCCACCGAGCGTCGCAGCATCCAGACCCTGCGCGTGGCCGCCGCCGACTACCGCGCCAAGGTCAGCGTCAGCGACGACGAGGTCAAGGCCTACTACGAGGCCAACCGCGCCCGCTTCGAGGTCCCGGAACGGGTCGACGCGCAGTACGTGGTGCTGGACCAGGGGGCGTCGACGTCCGGCATCGCGGTATCCGAGGACGACATCAAGAGCTACTACGAGCAGAACAAGGGCCGCTATGGCCAGGAAGAACAGCGCCGGGCCAGCCACATCCTGATCACGGTCGACAGCGGCGCCAGCGAGTCCGCGCGCGAGGAAGCGCGCAAGAAGGCGCAGTCCCTGGCCGACCAGGCCAAGGCGCCCAAGGCCGATTTCGCCAGGCTGGCGCGCGAGAACTCGCAGGATCCCGGTTCGGCGGCCAAGGGCGGGGACCTGGACTGGTTCGGCCGCGGCATGATGGTCAAGCCTTTCGAGGATGCCGCCTTCGCGCTGAAGGACGGCGAAGTGTCGGGCGTCGTGGCGACCGACTACGGCTTCCATGTCATCAAGCTCATCGGCATCCGTCCGGCCGTGGTCAAGCCGTTGGCCGAGGTTCGCGCCCAGATCGTCGAGGAAATCAAGCAGCAGCAGGCTGCCCGCCGTTTCGCCGAGGCCGCCGAGCAGTTCACGAACCTGGTGTACGAGCAGAGCGATACGCTCGAACCCGCGGCGCAGAAATTCGGCCTGAAGATCCAGGAGGCCCAGGGCGTCACGCGCAGCGGTCTGCAGGGCAACGACGTCCTGGGCAATCCCAAGGTGGCGCAGGCCCTGTTCTCGGACGAGGTGCTGCGCGAGAAGCGCAACTCGGGGGTGATCGAGCTTGGCCCGAATCGCCTGGCCGCGGTGCGCGTGGTCAAGCACGTGCCGGCTTCGGTGCAGCCCCTGGCCGACGTGTCCAGCGGCATCCGCGCCCAGCTGACCCAGGACAAGGCGCTCGATCTGGCCCGCGCGGCGGGCGAGGAACGCCTGAAGGCCCTGCAGGCCAAGGATTCCAGCCAGGGCTTCGGCGCCGTCGTCACGGTGGCGCGCAATGCGCCCCAGGGCGTCGCCCCCGCGCTGCTGAACGCGGTCATGAAGGCGCCGGCCGGCAAGCTGCCGGCGTTTGTGGGCACGATCGCCGGCGACGACTATGTCATTGCCCGGATCTCCAAGGTCGAGGCCGCGCCCAAGCCCGACGCCGCCGCGATCGCCGGCGAGAAGTCGATGATGGAACGCCGCTGGGCCCAGGCCGAGCAGTTGGCCGTGCTGCAGACGCTGCGCGAGAAGTACAAGGTCACGATCTCGCCCGAAGGCACGGCCCTGACCACCGCCGCGCCGGCCGCCGAGCGCTGATCGCCCCGGCCGGCCCGCGGGCCGGCCGTGTCAGGACTTGCCGGTGCCCAGCAGCGGTTCCAGGCGCGACCAGACATTGTCCAGCAGGCGCGGCTGCGCCTGTGCCGTGGGGTGCAGGCGATCGGGCTGGAACAGTTCGATGTGCTGGGCGACGCCGTCCAGCAGGAAGGGCAGCAGCGCCGCCTGCTGCTCCTTGGCGACCTTGGCGAACAATTGCTGGAAGCGCTGCGTGTAGTCGCGGCCATAGTTGGGCGGGATCTGCATGCCCACCAGCAATACGCGCGCGCCAGCCTGGCGCGACGCCTGCACCATCTTGTTCAGGTTCTGCTCGGTCATCTGCAGGGACAGCCCGCGCAGCGCGTCGTTCGAGCCCAGCTCGATCACGACCACGCTCGGCCGATGGCGCGCGAGCAGCGCCGGCAGCCTGCTGACGCCGCCGCTGGTGGTGTCGCCGCTGATGCTGGCGTTGACCACGCGATAGTCGAGCTTGCGCTCGCGCAGGCGGGCCTCGAGCAGCGCCACCCATCCCGATCCGCGCGGCAGGCCGTACTCCGCCGACAGACTGTCGCCCAGCACCAGCAGGGCGGGCGAGGAACTCGCGGCGGGGGCGGCGGTCTGTGCCAGGGCGGCTGGCGCCAGGCCGCATAGCGCGGCCGCGCACAGCGTGCCCGCGAACAGGCGCCGGGCGGCGCCGTGCGCAGTACGGGCGGTGTCCCGGAGCGGCTGCGACGAGCGAGGCTTTATCATGTCTTTCCTTTCTTTCAGCGATCCAATCATGACGGGACCGACCCGATCCGCCGCGAGCCAGTCCGCGGCCACGCCTGCCGCGCAGCCCGCCATCGCCGTACGATCGTTGACCAGGCGGGTGGCCGATTCGAGCGGCGAGCTCGCCATTCTCGATGCGGTCGATTTTACGGTGGCCTTCGGAGAGACCGTGGCCATCACGGGGAGTTCGGGATCGGGCAAGTCCACGCTGCTCGGCCTGCTGGCCGGGCTGGACGTGCCGACCTCCGGATCGGTGCACCTGGCCGGCCGCGACCTGTTCGCGCTGGACGAGGACCAGCGCGCCAGCCTGCGGGCGCGCCACGTGGGCTTCGTGTTCCAGTCGTTCCAGCTGCTGCCCCACCTGACCGCCCTGGAGAACGTCATGCTGCCGCTGGAGTTGGCGGGCCGCGATGCGCGCGCCGCCGCCACGGCCATGCTGGAACGCGTGGGGCTGGGCGCGCGCCTGCGCCACTATCCGCGCACCTTGTCGGGAGGAGAGCAGCAGCGGGTGTCCCTGGCGCGTGCCTTCGTGGTGGAGCCGGAACTGCTGTTCGCCGACGAACCCACGGGCAGCCTGGATTCGGCCACCGGCGAGGCCGTCATCGACCTGATGTTCGAACTGCACCGCGAGCGGGGCACGACCCTGCTGCTGGTGACGCACGATGCCAAGCTGGCGCAGCGCTGCGCGCGCCAGCTGGTGGTGGCGGGCGGGCGCCTGGTGCACGATTCGGCCGGCGACGTTTCCTGAACCGGGCGCCCGCGGCGAGGGATCAGTGGCCGCCGCGATTGCGCAGGTCGCGCGCGGCCGGCGCGATCTCGCTGGCCGTCAGGCCGATAGGGCCGATGCCGCGGGCCACGAGGCTGTCGGCGGCGGCGCCGTGCAGCCACACGCCGGCCCGTGCCGCCTCGCCGGCTTCCAGCCCCTGCGCCAGCAGCGCGCCCAGCATGCCGGCCAGCACGTCGCCGGTACCGGCGGTGGCCAGCCCGGCATTGCCGCTGGCATTGACGCTCCAGGCGCCATGCGGCCCGCACACGATGCTGCCGGCCCCCTTCAGGACCACCCAGGCGCGGTAGCGCGCGGCCAGCTCGCGGGCGGCCTCGATGCGGTCCGCCTGCACCTCGTCGGTCGAGATGCCCAGCATGCGCGCCGCTTCGCGCGGATGAGGGGTCAGGATCGCGGGGCCGCCCCGGGCCGCCAGGCCGCGCGCCAGGTCGGGCAGCGTGCCCAGCAGGACCAGCGCGTCGGCGTCCAGCACCAGGGGGGCCGAGGCGGGCGCCTCGGCCAGCAGGCGGCCAAGCCAGCGCTCGGCGCCGGCATCGGTGCCCAGGCCGCAGCCCGCGACCCAGCCGCCGACGCCCAGTCGCGCCGCATGATCCAGCAGCCCGTCGGCGTCGCGCAGCATGAGCTCGGGATGCCATGGGTCGCAGGGCAGCGCGGGCGGTGCCGCCTCGGCCAGCCCGACCAGGATCTTGCCGGCCCCGCCGTACAAGGCCGCGCGGGCTGCCAGCAAGGCCGCCCCGGTCATGCCGGGCGCGCCGGCCAGGATGGCCAGCGTGCCGAAGCTGCCTTTGTGGCTGTCCTGCGGCCGGGGGTGGAACAGCGCCGGGCAGTCGGCTTGCCGCACGAGCAGGCCGCCATGGGGCAGCCCGGCGTGGCGGCCGATGCCGCTTTCCAGTTCCAGGTCGGCGACGCTGACCGTGCCGGCATGGTCGCGGCCGGCACGCGTGTGGAGTCCGGGCTTGTCGGCGATGAAGGTCAGGGTATGGTGGGCGACGATGGCACCCGGCTGCGCGTCCCCGGTGTCGGTATCGAGCCCGCTGGGCGCATCCAGCGCCAGGATCGGCGATCCCTGCCGCGCCGCCCAGGCCGTCCACCGCTGCGCGGATTCGGGCAGGGGGCGTGAGAGGCCGATGCCGAACAGGGCGTCGACGATCAGCGTGCGCGATGGATCGGGCAGATCGCGGGCATCGGGTTCGCCGGCCTGCAACAGGCCGGCGGGCAATTCCTGCCAGGCTTGTTCGGCATCGGCCGGCCGCCTGCCGGCCGGCAGCGCCCAGACGCGGACCCGGCGGCCGGCCTGGTGCAGCAGCGCGGCCAGCATGAGGCCGTCGCCGCCGTTGTTGCCGGGACCGCACAGCAGGTCGACCGAATGGCCGGGCCAGCGCTCGGCGATGAGCGCGGCAGCCGCGCCGGCGGCCCGCCGCATCAGGGTGTGGGGCGGCAGCGCGGCCTGCGCCTCGCGTTCGATCAGCCTGATGGCGGGGGTGCGCAGCAGCCGGTGCGGGTGTGGGTCCATGCGCTAATTCTTGCGCGCGTAGCGGCCGATGTCCAACCCGTCCAGGTCTATCTCCGGCGTCCGGCCGGCGACCAGGTCGGCGACGATGCGCCCCGTGCCCGCCGCCATGCTCCATCCCTGCGAGCCGTGGCCGACGTTCAGGTACAGGCCGGGCAGCCGGGTCGGGCCGAGTATGGGCGGGCCGTCCGGCGTCATCGGCCGGGTGCCGGCCCACCAGGTCGCGCGCGAGAAATCCAGCATGCCGGGCATCCAGTCCTGGGCCGTCCTGACCAGGGTGCGCAAGGCCTTGTCGCGCAGGGCCGGACCGCGCGCGCCCAGCTCGGCCGTGCCGGCGATGCGCAGGCGCTGGCCGAGCGGCGTCACCGTCACGCGATAGGTCTCGTCCACGAAGGCGCGCCGCGGGCCGATGACGTCGTTGCGCAGGGGAAGGTTGGCGGCATAGCCTCGCACCGGGTAGATCGGCACGCGCACGCCCAGCCGGGCCAGCCAGTCCCCGGCGTCGCTGCCCGAGGCCACGACGACCGCCTGCGCGGGCAGCGTGCGGCCGTCCTGCAGGCGCACGCCGGCGACGATGCCGCCGGCGTCCTGCACGGGCTGGGCGACGGTGTTGAACAGGAACTCGACGCCGCCCCGTTCGCATTCGGCCGCCAGCAGGCGGGCGAACAGCGGGCAGTTGCCCGATTCGTCGTCGGGATAGTGGATGGCGCCCGCCAGCGGCGTGCCGACGTGGACCGCGTCCTGCAGGTGGACGTCCATCGCGACGGCTTCTTCGGCGCCCAGCAACTGGTGGGCGATGCCGCTTTCCCGGAGGACCTGGAGGGTGGCCTGCGCCGCTTCCACGTCGCGCGGCGTGCGCAGCAGTTGCAGGTAGCCGATCCGGCGCTCGTATTCGAAGCCGTATTCCTCGCGCAGCGCGGCCAGCTGGACGCGGCTGTAGCGGGCCACGCGCTGCATGACGCGCTTGTTGGCGGCATAGCGCTCCGCCCGGCACTGGCCCAGCCACTTCACCAGCCACTTCCACAGGGCGGGGTCCAGCGAGGCGCGCAGCGCCACCGGCGCCTCGCTCTTGAACAGATGGGCCAGCACGCGGCCGGGCATGCCCGGGGCGGCCCATGGGGCCGCGTAGTCGGCGGCCAGGATGCCCGCGTTGCCGAAGCTCGATTCCTGGGCGACGCCGCTGCGGCGGTCCACCACGGTTACCTGCATGCCGTGCCGGTTGAGCCAATAGGCGGTGCACACACCAATGATGCCGGCACCGATCACAATCACACGCATGGGGTCTGGTCGCTTTTTCTGGTCGAGCCCGTTTTCCCGCCGGAGCGCGAGGGCATTCCGGGGAACGGGCACCGGATTTTAAGCGGGGAGGGCGGGTATTCGCTCGTGGTTTTTCCCGATCCCCCGGTACGAAGTAAAATCACGGCTAGTCACGCGCTTCCCTCGCGTTTTCCCCCTCATTTCCTCCGCTTCCAGCTCGCTTATCGTGGCCTCCATCCTGCGCCTCTCCGGCCCCCTTGCCCTTTCCTCGTTCCGCCGCGACCGGCTGTTGCGCCGACTCCAGGCCCTGAATGCCTCGGTGGCCGATGTCTCGGCCCGGTTCGTGCATTTCGTCGCCGTGGAGGGCGACCTGGCCGCGGACGACCGCCAGCGCCTGGAGGGCCTGCTGCGCTACGGCGATCCGGCCCCCGAGCCCCAGCAGGGGCTGGAACTGCTGGTCGTGCCGCGCCTGGGCACTGTCTCGCCCTGGGCCAGCAAGGCCACCGACATCGCGCACAATTGCGGGCTGGCGCAGGTCCGCAGGATAGAGCGCGCAGTCGCCTACACGGTGGTCCCTAAACGGGGCCTGCTGGGGGGCGCCAAATCGTTCTCGGCGGACGACCTGGCCGCGCTGGCCGGCGCCTTGCACGACCGCATGACCGAGACGGTGGTCGACGGCGCCTTCGACGGCGCGCCGCTGTTCGCTACCCTGGCCGGCAAGCCCATGCAGACCGTGCCCCTGCTGGCAGAAGGCGCTCCCGCCCTGGTGGCGGCCAACCGCAGCATGGGGCTGGCGCTGTCCGACGACGAGATCGCTTACCTGGTCGAGGCCTTCAACGGCCTGGGACGGAATCCGACCGACGTGGAACTGATGATGTTCGCCCAGGCCAACAGCGAGCATTGCCGCCACAAGATCTTCAATGCCCAATGGGTCATCGACGGCCAGCCGCAGTCCGAGACGCTGTTCGGCATGATCCGCGCCACGCACAAGGCGCAGCCGGAAGGCACCGTGGTGGCGTATTCCGACAACGCCGCCGTCATGGCCGGGGGCCGGGCGGAGCGCTTCCATGTGCAGCCTGGCACCGAAGGCCAGGTGTACGGACGCCGCGACGCGATCGTGCACACCCTGATGAAGGTCGAGACGCACAACCATCCCACGGCCATCTCGCCTTTCCCCGGCGCCTCGACCGGCGCGGGCGGCGAGATCCGCGACGAAGGCGCGACCGGCCGCGGCTCCAAGCCCAAGGCGGGCCTGACCGGTTTCACGGTATCGCACCTGCGTTTCGACGATGCCATCGAGCCCTGGGAACACGATGGCCACGGCGCGCCCGACCGCATCGCCTCGCCCCTGTCCATCATGATCGAAGGCCCCCTGGGCGGGGCTGCGTTCAACAACGAATTCGGCCGGCCCAACCTGCTGGGCTATTTCCGGACCTTCGAACAGACCGCGGGCGGCGTGCGCTGGGGCTACCACAAGCCCATCATGATCGCCGGCGGCCTTGGCAGCATCGACGACGGCCTGACACACAAGAACGATCTGCCGCCCGGCTCGCTGCTGATCCAGCTGGGCGGACCCGGCATGCGCATAGGCATGGGCGGCGGCGCCGCCTCCAGCATGGGCGTGGGCAGCAACACCGCCGACCTCGATTTCGACTCCGTCCAGCGCGGCAATCCCGAGATCGAGCGCCGCGCGCAGGAAGTCATCGACCGCTGCTGGCAGCTCGGGGCCGACAACCCCATCCAGTCCATCCACGACGTAGGCGCGGGCGGCCTCTCGAATGCCTTCCCCGAACTGGTGGACGGCGCCGGGCGCGGCGCCATATTCGACCTGCGCAACGTCCAGCTCGAGGAATCGGGCCTGTCGCCGGCCGAGATCTGGTGCAACGAATCGCAGGAGCGCTATGTGCTGGCCATCCTGCCGCAGGACCTCGAGCGCTTCGATGCGCTGGCGCGCCGCGAGCGCTGCCCCTATGCGGTCGTGGGCGTGGCCACCGAGCAGCGCCAGTTGCGCGTGGTCGACGGCGAAGGCTTTTCGGCGGGCGACGTGGCCGCGGCCGACTGGGCCCGGACTTCGCGTCCGGTGGACGTGCCGGTCGACGTCATCCTGGGCAAGCCGCCCCGCATGGAGCGCGACGTCGCGCGCCAGCCGGGCGCGGGCGAATCGCTGGACGTGGTCGGCCTGGACCTGGACGACGTGGCCCTGCGCGTGCTGCGCCACCCCACGGTCGCCAACAAGACCTTCCTGATCACCATCGGCGACCGGACCGTGGGCGGCCTGTCCTCGCGCGACCAGATGGTCGGCCCGTGGCAGGTGCCGGTGGCCGACTGCGCGGTCACGCTGGCCGACTACAGCGGCACGCGCGGCGAAGCCATGGCCATGGGCGAACGCACTCCGCTGGCCGTCATCGACGCCCCGGCCTCGGGCCGCATGGCCGTGGCCGAAGCCATCACCAACCTGGTGGCGGCCTCCGTGGTCCGCATCGAAGACGTCAAGATGTCCGCCAACTGGATGGCCGCCTGCGGCGAGCCCGGCCAGGACGCGGCGCTGTACGACACCGTCAGCGCGGTCAGCGAACTGTGCCGGCGCGTCGGGCTGTCCATCCCCGTGGGCAAGGATTCGCTGTCCATGCGCACGGCCTGGGACGAGAACGGCGAACCGCGCCGCGTGGTGGCGCCGGTGTCGCTCATCGTTACCGCCTTCGCGCCGGTGGACGACGTACGCAAGACCCTGACTCCGCAACTGCGCACCGACCAGGGCGACACGACCCTGATCCTGGTCGATCTGGGGCGCGGCAAGCACCGCCTGGGCGGTTCCGTGCTGGCCCAGGTCATCGGCCAGGTCGGCCAGCAGGCGCCCGACATCGATGCCCCCGACGACCTGCGCGCCTTCTTCGCCGCGATCCGCACCCTGGCCGACAGCGGCGTGATCCTGGCCTACCACGACCGTTCCGACGGCGGATTGTTCGCCACGCTGTGCGAAATGGCCTTTGCCGGCCATACCGGCCTGTCGATCAACCTGGACATGCTTACCCTGGATCCGTATGCGTCGGACTGGGGCGATTTCAAGATCCGGCCGGAACAGGTCGCCGTGCAGCGCGACGAACTGACGATCAAGGCGTTGTTCTCCGAAGAGGCGGGGGCCGTCATCCAGGTGCCCGCCGCCAGCCGCGACGCGGTGATGGAAGTACTGCGCGGCGCCGGACTGTCGGCCCACTCGCACGTGATCGGCGAACCCAACGGCCGCGACGAGATCGAGTTCTACCGCGACGCCCGCAGGATCTGGGGCAAGCCGCGCGCCGAACTCGGCAAGGCCTGGAGCGAGGTCAGCCGCCGCATCATGGCGCTGCGCGACAACCCCGACTGCGCGCAGGCCGAATTCGACCTGTGGGACGACGTCGCCAATCCCGGCCTGTCGCCCAAGGTCGATTTCGACCCGCAGGAAGACATCGCCGCCCCCATGATCGCCACCGGCGCGCGCCCGCGCATGGCCATCCTGCGCGAACAGGGCTGCAACAGCCAGGTCGAGATGGCCTATGCCTTCGACCGCGCCGGCTTCGAGTCCTGGGACGTGCACATGACCGACCTGCTGAGCGGACGCATCGACCTGTCCAGCTTCAAGGGGCTGGTCGCCGTCGGCGGCTTCAGCTACGGCGACGTGCTGGGCGCCGGCGAGGGCTGGGCCAAGACCATCCAGTACAACGCGGTGCTGGCCGACATGTTCGCGGCCTACTTCGGCCGCGGCGACACCTTCGCGCTGGGCGTGTGCAACGGCTGCCAGATGCTGGCTGCGCTGGCCCCCATGATCCCGGGCGCCCAGGACTGGCCGCGCTTCACGCGCAACCGCTCGGAAAAGTTCGAGGCCCGCTTCTCGCTGGTCGAGATCCCCGAGTCGCCGTCCATCTTCTTCGACGGGATGGCCGGCTCGCGCATGCCCATCGCCGTTTCCCACGGCGAAGGCTATGCCGACTTCTCGCAGCAGGGCAGGGCCGACGCGGCGCTGGCCGCCATGCGTTTCGTCGATCACGCCGGCAAGCCGACCGAGGTCTATCCCTACAACCCCAACGGCAGCGCCGGCGGCCTGGCCGGCGTCACCACGGCGGACGGCCGCTTCACCGCCCTGATGCCGCACCCCGAGCGGGTGTTCCGCAACGTGCAGATGTCGTGGAGTCCTGCCTCGTGGGGCGAACGCGACAGCGGCGGCGAGTTCTCGCCGTGGATGCGCATGTTCCGCAACGCGCGCCGTTGGACCGCTTGAGCCAACGAGGCAAATAAAAACCCCGGGCAGGGCCCGGGGTGCGAGGGCTGGCAGCCTGAGCTGCCGGCATGGGGGCCGCCTTGCGGCCCTTTTTCTTAGAAGCGGTGTTGCAGGCCGACGCCCAGTTGGCGATAGGTCATGTCGCGGTTCTGGTCGAAGTTGCGCACGTCGTTGTCGGCGAAGAACGCATACAGGTTGGTGCGCTTGGACAGGTCGTAGGTATAGCCAAGCGCCCAGCCGTCGACCTTGGACTTGGTGGCTTTCTGCCAAGCGGCGTAGAGCCTTCCGGGACCGATCGGGGCGCTCGCGCCGATGGTATAGGCACTGTCGCTGGAGAATTGGCCGCCCGTGGCGACGACGTTGTTGTACCCGTTCAGGTAGGCGCCGGTAATGTTATTGGCCTTGGCGTAGCCGGCGTGGATGGCCGCGACGCCGAAGTCGTACGATGCGCCCACGGTCAGGTTGCGGAAGGTCTTGGTGCCGGGCAGCGGCGATTCCACTTGCTGGTAGGTCAGCACGCCCTTGATCGGGCCGTTGTCGTATTTCAGGCCGGCGTCGATCAGGCGGTTGTTCTTGCCGCTTTCCGCAGCTTCCCCTTCGCCTGCAGGACCTGCGCCCGGAACTTGCGAGAATGCGTTGAAGCTGTAACCCACGGCGGCTTGGATGCCGTAGAACGACGGGCTGTAGTAGTAGACGGAGTTGTTGACCCGACCTCCGCCCATCACTGCGTCATTGTAGGCGAAGGTGCTGCCGATGCTGGCGGTGCTGAAGTTCAGGCCGAACGGGTTGGCGACGCCGGCGGCCCACATGAAGGCCAGGTTGGTCGTGCGGCCCAGAGTCAGGCGGCCCATGCTGTTGCTTTCGAGGCCGACGTAGGCATAGCGACCAAACAGGCGGTCGTGTGTCTGAGTGCCATTGTCAACGTTGAAACCGTTTTCCAGGGTGAAGATGGCCTTCAGGCCGTTACCCAAGTCTTCTGAACCACGCATCCCGAAGCGGGACTGGCTCATCAGGCCGCTGTCGATACCCTTGACGGTCTTGCCGTCCACCTTGCGGTAGTCGAAGCCTGCATCGACCAGGCCATACAGCGTCACGGAACTCTGTGCATGCGCGGCGCCTGCAAAACCGGCCAGCAGGGCAGTCGCGAGTAGGGTTTTCTTCATTACTTGGTCTCCAGCTGAAAAACATTTCGACAAGTTGGCTGGTGTTCCGGCGGCGCTGGCGGGGCCAGTGTCTTCGGCGTACAGCCGCCGTCTTGATCCCGATTTCCAGGCGGTGCTGCTTAGGCTGCGAAGAAATCTGAAGAAATTTCACCAGAAAGGATTAAGGGTGCCAACTGATAAATCTGGTGCGATATTCGGCGGTGTTGCGATTCTGTCTAAATCAATTGGACTTGTCGCTGTTCGCGCAACAAGAGGGGGAAGAGCGTTACATTTGGCAATATGAAAGGGTTCGAAAGGAACTGGTCAGAATCGGACAGGCAAAAAAGAACCCCGCACAAGGCGGGGTTCTTGCTTGTTCGCACGAGGGCGGAAGCCCCGTGATACCGGTCAGACCGGTATCACGTGCTTAGAAGCGGTGTTGCAGGCCCAGAGCGAACTGGCGGTTGCTCAGGTCCTTCTTGGCGGCGAAGTCACGCACGTTGCCGTCGACGAAGAAGGCGTACAGGTTGGTACGCTTCGACAGGTCGTAGGTGTAGCCGATGGCCCAGTTGTCGGTCTTCGACTTGGTGGCTTTCTGGTAGGCAGCGTAAGCCTTGCCGGGTCCCAGAGGAGCGCTCAGACCGATCGTGTAGGCGTTGTCCTTGGTGAAGTCCGCAGACGTAGCACCGATGGAGCCATTGTAGTTGGTCAGGGTACGGATGCCCTTGACGTTGTTATAGCCAGCGTAGACAGCTACGACGCCGAAGTCGTAGTTGGCACCCAGCGTCAGGTTCTTGAGCTTGCCGTTGTTGGCAGAGGCTTGCGACGGGTTCAGGTACTGATACGTGATCACAGCCTTCAGGGGGCCGTTGTCATATTTCAAACCCAGGTCGATCAGGCGGTCGTTGTTCTTGTTGCCAGCGACTTCGCCGTTGGCATTGGATTGGAAGCTGTAGCCGATCGCGCCTTGGAAGCCCGAGAAGCTAGGCGAGTAGTAGTAGGCCGAGTTGTTGACACGACCCAGGCCCAGATCCGCGTCGTTGTACGCGAAGGTGGAGCCGACGGTAGCGCTGCTGAAGCTCAGGCCGAAGGGGTTGACGATGCCGGCAGCCCACATGAAGGCCAGGTTGGTGGTACGGCCCAGAGTCAGGCGGCCAGCGGAGGCGCTTTCGAGGCCGACGAAGGCATAACGGCCGAACAGACGGCCGGCGCTTTCACCAGGAGCGGGGCCGCCGTTGAGTTGTTGACCGTTATCGATGCTGAAGCCGTTTTCCAGGGTGAAAATGGCCTTCAGACCACCGCCGATGTCTTCCGAACCACGGATACCCCAGCGCGACTGGCTCTGCAGGCCGCTGTCGATGCCGGTCTTGCTCTTGTTGCCTTCGAGCTTGGTGTAGTTGAAACCAGCGTCAACCAAACCGTACAGCGTGACGTTGCTTTGCGCTTGAGCGGCACCTGCGAAGCCAGCCAGCAGCGCGGCGGCAAGAAGGGTCTTCTTCATTTAAATAGGTCTCCAGCGGAGTGAGTAACTCGATAAGCCGAAGGGACGAGTCGGAAGACAGCATTGCTGCCGCTTTCCCCCAAGACAAGCCCCCCGTCTTGCTTACGATTTCTACGCGATGTACTTTGCTGTGAAGAAATCTCGAAGAATTTCACCAGAAAGCCCATGGAGTGCCAATAGTTAATTCCCTTGCAATAAAAATGTGTTGTGCTTTGCTCTAAGGTTTTGTTACCTAATTGCAACCCCAGGGCGGAGTGAACCCGCGAATCGCCAGTTCTGCTGGAGGGTTGAGCAAGAAAAACGCCCCGTAACTCAGGCCGGCAAGGGGCTGTTTTACGGGGCATCAGGTTCAACCCAGGGAAACCCTGATTGTTGAAAATTTAATTATCGGGACAACGTTTTTTGTTGGTTGAATCCAACAAGCTTATTGAATCTTGGCCTTTTCGCGCAGGCTGGTCTGGAAATCACGCAGCTTGGTCTGGCGCAGGGATTCCTCGATTTGGGGGCGGAGTTGCTCCAGCGGCGGGAATTGGACCGGGCGCACGTCGTCCAGGCGAATCACGTGCCAGCCGAACTGGGTCTGCACCGGCGCTTCCGTGGTCTGGCCCTTCTGCAGCGCGGCCAGCGCGTCGGCGAACGGCTTGACGTAGGTGCTGGAGGGCGCCCAGTCCAGGCTGCCGCCGTTGGCGGCCGAGCCGGGGTCCTTGGATTGCTTGGCGAGGTCCTCGAACTTCGCTCCCTTCTTCAGCTGGGAGATGATGTCCTTGGCCTGGGCCTCGCTTTCGACCAGGATGTGGCGGGCCTGGTATTCCTTGTCGCCCTGGGCGCTCTTGACGCGGTCGTACTCGGCCTGGATGTCCTGCGGCGAGACCGGGTTCTTGGCCAGGAAGTCGTTGAACAGGCCGCGGATCAGCACGCTCTGGCGGGTCAGGTCGATTTCGGCCTGGACTTCGGGCTGCTTGGCGACGCCGCGCTTGTCGGCTTCCTGCAGGAAGATTTCACGGTTGATCAGTTCTTCCCGGATCTGCTCGCGCAACTGGGGGGAGTCGGGCTGGCCCTGCTTGGTCAGCAGCTTGACGAATTGGTCCACGCGCGACGAGGGGATGGCCTTGCCGTTGACCACGGCGGCATTCTGCGCAAAAACCGGAGCGGCCAGGGTCAGCGCGGCAGCCATCATCAAAACACGCTTCATGTATGGAAGTCCTTGAAGGTAGAGGGGGAGTGAGGTCGGTTGAAAAGACCGGGCTCAAGAGGTTGGTGCGGAATCTTCTTCTGGTGTCAGCGCCTGGAGCGCCAGCGCGTGGATGTGCGCCGGCATCAAGTCTGCCAATCGATCATACACCAGCCTATGCCTGGCTACCCGGTTGAGCCCGGCGAAACGGGGCGAAACAATGCGTAGCCGGAAGTGTCCGGCGCCGCCGGCCGCGCCGGCATGCCCGGCATGCAGGTGGGATTCGTCCTGCACGTCCAGGGTGATGGGGTCGAGGGCCTGCAGGCGCTGCCGGATCCCCGCGATGCGGTCGGCGTTCATGAACGTTCGGCCCCGGCGTCGGTTTCGCGCTTGGCGATGTCCGCGGTGGAGGCTTCCTGGGCGGGCTTCATGTGGCGGCCGAGATAGAGCGATTGCAGAACGACGAACACCAGCAGCAGTCCGAAGATGCCGAAGACCTTGAAGCTGACCCAGGTTTCGGTGGGCCAGTTGTAGGCGACGTACAGGTTCAGGCCGCCTACCGCCGCGAAGAACGTCACCCAGGCAAGGTTGAGCCGGCTCCAGACCGCCTCGGGCAACTGGATCTGCGCGCCCAGCATGCTGCGAAGGAAATTGCGCTTGAACAGCCACTGGCCGCCACCCAGCACCGCCGCGAACAGCCAGTAGAGCACCGTGGGCTTCCACTTGATGAAGACCTCGTCGTGCAGGAACAGCGTCGCGCCGCCGAACACCACGATGATGGCCAGGTTGATCCAGTGCATGGGCTCGATCTTCCTGCGCCGCACCAGCAGCCAGACGATCTGCAGCACGCTGGCCGCCATGGCCACGCCCGTCGCGACATAGATGTCGGCGAACTTGTATGCGGCGAAGAAAAGAACCAGCGGGAAAAGATCAAAAAGTAATTTCATCGAATCGTCGAGAAAAAAATGCACCCGAGTGGGACAAGAAAACCACCCCACCGTTCACCCTACAGCCCCAGCTTAACCCGGCCTACCAAGATCCAGGATGCGGTGGATCCGGCTTTGCCGGTCCGCCCGCATCGCCCCCTTGAGGGGGCGCCCGAAGGGCGTGGGGGGCTACAGCGGTTCGAACTTCAGCGAGACCGAATTGATGCAATAACGCAGGCCTGTCGGCGGCGGGCCGTCCTCGAAGACGTGTCCCAGGTGGGCGTCGCAGACGTTGCACAGGATCTCGGTGCGGACCATGCCATGGGTGGTGTCGAGTTCCTCGCGCACGTTATCGGGGTCGAGCGGGGCGAAATAACTGGGCCAGCCGCAGGCCGAGTCGAACTTGGTGTCCGAGGCGAACAGCGGCGTGCCGCAGGCCACGCAGCGGTAGATGCCGGGCTCGCGATGATCCCAGTACTGGCCGGTGAACGCGCGCTCGGTCGCCTTCTCGCGTGCCACGGCGTATTGCATGGGCGTGAGCAGGGTGCGCCATTCGGCATCGGATTTCGTGACTTTGGGCCGGTCGGACATGGTCTACCTCATGAAGAACAACTGACTTGCAGTGCGCCCGCCCAGTCGGGCGGCACGCGGGCATAGCTTTCATGGCCGGGGCGTTCGGTATAGGGATCGCGCAAGAGCCGCATCAGGCGGTCGATCTCGCCGGAGTCCCGTTCCTTCGCGGCGCGGATCGCCAGCTCGGCCAGGTGGTTGCGCAGCACGTACAGCGGATTGACGCGGTTCATGGCCGCCGCGCGTTCGGCATCGGCCCGCCCGTCCTGCGCGAGGCGGGCGCGATAGGTGGCGAGCCAGGCGCGGGCGGCTTCGCGGTCGGCATACAGGTCCTCGAAGGTCTCGATGCCCGGGGCCGGCGGGGTGTCGCCGGCGCTGGCCACGGCGGCCAGGCGCCGGAAGCTCAAGGTGAAGTCGGCGCGGTTCTGGTGCATGACGGACCACAGGCCGTTCAGCAGTTCCTCGTCGCCGGCCTGCCATTGCGCCAGGCCGAGCTTGGCGGCCATCCTGTCGTGGAAGGCGGCCAGGAAGGCGCCTTCGTAGCCGGCCAGCACGGCGCGCAGCGCGTCCTCGTCCTGCACCAGCGGCATCAGCGCGCCGGCCAGGCGGTACAGGTTCCAGTGCCCGACGGCGGGCTGGGCGTCCCACGCGTAGCGTCCGGCCGTGTCGGAATGATTGCAGACGTGGTGGGCGTCGAAGCCGTCCATGAATCCATAGGGGCCATAGTCCAGCGTCAGCCCCAGGATGGACATGTTGTCGGTGTTCATGACGCCATGGCAGAAGCCCACGGCCTGCCAGTCCGCCATCAGCGTGGCGGTCTTGCGCGTGACCGCGGCCAGCAGCCGCAGGTAGGGGCCGGCCTCCGTGTCGGCGACGCCGGTCGGGGCCGGCCGGCAGTCGGGATAGAAGCGGTCGATCACGTAGTCGGCCAGGACGCGCAGCAGGTCGGGCCGCTGACGGCTGGCCCAGTGTTCGAACGAGCCGAAGCGCACGAAGCTGGGCGACATGCGGGTGACGATGGCGGCCGTCTCGACGGTCTCGCGGATGACCGGATCGTCGGAGGCGACCAGCGCCAATGCGCGCGTGGTCGGGATGCCCAGGCCGTGCATGGCTTCCGAGGCGAGATACTCGCGCACGGATGAGCGCAGCACGGCCTTGCCGTCGCCCATGCGCGAATACGGGGTCAGGCCCGATCCCTTGAGCTGCAGTTCCCAGTTGCCGTCGGGGCCGGCCACTTCGCCCAGCAGCAGCGCGCGGCCGTCGCCCAGTTGTCCGGCCCATACGCCGAATTGATGGCCGCTGTAGACGGCGGCCAGCGGCGCTCCGCCAGGCAGCGGGCGGGCGCCCGCGAACACGGACAGGAACTCGGGCGTGGCCAGGGCCTCGGGAGCGAGGCCGATCAGGGCGGCGGCCTCGGGGTTGGCATGCACCAGCCAGGGGTCGTCCAGGGGCTGGGGCGACACCCGTGAATAGAACGCGTCCGGCAGGGCGGCGAACGAGTTGTCGGTACGCAGGGACTGGAGAGTGCTGGCGAGCTTCACGACGTTGGAACGGTGATTGGCGGTCCGGCCTCACGCCGGGTATCAATCAAGGTTAACCTATTTGCCGTCGTTTCCATGTTTCCCTTTCCCTCGCGCGCCGCTCGGAGTATTGCTTGGACGGGCTCATCGTTTCGCTGCTGAACGGTCTCAGTTATGGGCTGTTGCTTTTCATGCTTTCGTCCGGACTGACGCTGATCTTCAGCATGATGGGCATCATCAACTTCGCGCATGCGAGTTTCTACATGCTGGGGGCCTATGCGGCCCACGCCGTGGCCGGCGCGTTGTCGCCGGCGCTGGCCACGGGCGCGGCATTCTGGGTGGCCCTGTTCATCGCGCCCGTGCTGGTGGGGCTGGCGGGCGCGGCGGTCGAGCGGCTGGCGCTGCGCCGCTTGCGCGGCCGGGGGCACGTGGCGGAGTTGCTGTTCACCTTCGCGCTCGCCATGATCATCGCCGAACTGGTGCAACTGGCCTGGGGCCGCTCCGCCGTGCCCTACCGCATGCCGGCCGCCTGGGGCGAGCCCCTGTTCAGCCTGGGCGGGCACGCTTTTCCCGTGCATCGCCTGGTGGTCGCGCTGGCCGCGGGCCTGATGCTGGCGGGATTGTGGTGGGGCCTGACCCGTACCCGGACCGGCCTGGTCGTTCGCGCGGCGCTCAGTCATCCCGACATGGCGCAGGCGCTGGGGCACGACGTGCCCCGTGTGTTCATGCTGGTGTTCGGCGCCGGCTGCCTGCTGGCCGGCATGGCTGGCGCGATAGGCGGCAGCGTGTTCGTGACCGAACCGGGCATGGCGCAGGCGCTGGGGCCCATCGTGTTCGTCGTGACGGTGGTGGGCGGGCTGGGATCGCTGGCGGGCGCCTTCTGGGCCAGCCTGCTGATCGGCTTGCTGCAGACCCTGGCGGTGGGGTCCGCCTGGTCGCTGGCCGCGCCGGCATCGTGGCTGGGCGCGGCGGACGCCGCGCGGGCGCTGGCGGATTGGCCGCTGTCGCGCGTGGCGCCGGTATTGCCCTATCTGCTGATGGTGGCGGTGCTGGCATGGCGGCCGCGCGGGCTCATGGGCGTGCGCGAAACATGAGTCCGCGCCCTGACGGCAGGCCATTCCTGGCCTGCGTGGCCGTTGGACTGGCGGTGCTGGCGCTGGCGCCGCTGTGCTTCGGCAGCGGCTTCCAACTGGGCCTGATGTCGCAGATGTGCGCGATGGCGCTGTTCGCGCTGTCGTACAACCTGCTGCTGGGCCAGACCGGGATGCTGTCCTTCGGGCATGCCGTCTACGCGGGACTGGGAGGGTATGCCGTCATCCATCTCCTGCGCGGGATGGACGGCGGGTCGTTCGTCTACCCGACCGTGCTGCTGCCCGTGGCGGGCGGGCTGGCGGGCGCGGGTTTCGCCGCGCTGATCGGCTATCCGACCACGCGCCGGGGCGGGACGCCATTCGCGATGATTTCGCTGGCGATAGGCGAACTGGTGCATGCCGCCGCCGGCATGCTGCCGGCATGGTTCGGCGGGGAGGGCGGGCTGGCGGCCGATCGTACCGCCGGCCCCGCGTTCGTGGCGGGCCTGTGGCCGGGATGGACCCTGGGACCCGATGTCCACGTCTATTACCTGACCGCCGCATGGACGGCCGCCTGCACGCTGGCCATCCATGCGCTGGGCCGCACGCCGCTGCTCAAGCTTGCCAACGCCGTCCGCGACAATCCGCAGCGCGTGGCCTTCATCGGCTATGACCCGCATCGCGTCCGCTATCTCATGCTGATCCTGTCGGGCTTCTTCGCCGGCGTGGCGGGCGGGTTGATGGCGCTCAACCTGGAGATCGCCAGCGCCGACGGCCTGGGGGCGCTGCGCTCGGGCATGGTGCTGCTGGCGGTGGTGGTGGGGGGCAGCGGCCTGTTCCTGGGACCGGTGGCCGGCGCGGTGGTGGTGACGTTCTTCTCGGTGGAACTGTCGCGCCACACCGGCGCCTGGCAGTTGTACCTGGGGCTCGCCTTCGCCGCGGTCGTGCTGGTCTTGCCTGGCGGACTGGCCGGCGGGCTGCGCGATGCGGCGCGGCTGGTGGCGCGGGGCCAGTCGAGGGAATGGTTGGGCGCCAGGATCTGGACGATCCTCGGGGCGCTGGCGGCATGCGCGGGGCTGAGCCTGGCGATCGAACTGGCCTATGGCCGCGTCCACGACGCGGGCGGGCCGGCGGCGGTCCCGTGGTTCGGGTTGATGCTGGACCCGTTCGCGCCGCTGCCGTGGAGCGTTGCCGGCGCGCTGGCGGTGCTGGGCGCGGCGGGTGTGTTCCTGGGTCGGGGCCGAGGCCGCCCGGTGCCCTCGCCGGAGCGATGCGATGTCTAAGACGCGGGAGACGGGCGGCATCGACGCCTTGTCGCTGGAAGGCGTGGGCAAGCGCTACGGGGATGTCCAGGTGCTCGACGGCGTCAGCCTGCGTGTCCCCATGGGTGAATTCCACGCCTTGATCGGGCCCAACGGGGCGGGCAAGTCCAGCCTGTTCAACGTGATATCGGGCCTGACGCCGCCCTCGACGGGCAGAGTGCGCTTGCATGGCCGCGACGTCACCGGCTTGCCGGCGCATCGCATGGCCCGATTGGGCTTGTCGCGCAGCTTCCAGGTGGCCAACGTCTTCGGCCGCATGTCAGTGTTCGACAATCTGCGCTGCGCCGCCATGCGCAGGGGAGGCCTGGGTTATCAATGGTGGTGTGCGCTGGATCGCGGGCGCGGCGTGGCCCAGCGCGCGAACCAGATCATGGCGCAACTGGATCTGGCGCGGCGCGCGGAACTGCCCGCCGGCGAACTGAGCTACGCCGAGCAGCGCGCCCTGGAGTTGGGCATGGTGCTGGCCACCGATGCGCGCGTCGTCCTGCTGGACGAGCCGACGGCCGGGATGAGCCGGGCCGAGACGGCGCGCATGATGGAGCTGATACGCGGCACGTGCCAGGGGAGGACGGTGCTGATCGTCGAGCACGACATGCGGGTGGTGTTCGGCCTGTCCGATCGCATTTCGGTCATGGTCCAGGGCCGGTTGGTTGCCACGGGCGACCCGGAACACATCCGGGCGGATCCGGCGATCCGCCAGGCCTATCTGGGCGGCATCGTGCAGGAGCCGGAATGAACGGCCTTCTGGAACTTCGCGGCGTCCATGCCTGGTACGGCCGCGCCCACGTGCTGCAAGGCGTGGATCTGAGCGTGGCTCCGGGCGAGATCGTCGCGCTATTGGGCCGCAATGGCGCGGGACGTTCCACCCTGGCGCGCGCGGTCATGGGGCTGGTCGAGCGGCGCGGCCGCCTGCTCTGGAGAGGCCGGGAGACGGCCAGCTTGCGCACGTTCGAGATCGCGCGGCTGGGAGTCGGCTACGTGCCGGAGAGCCGGGACGTCTTTCCCGGCATGACGGTCGAGCAGAATCTGGTGCTGGGGCAGAAGGCCGCCAAGGCGGGGCGCTGGACGATCGCCGACGTATACCGGCTGTTCCCCGCGCTGGCGCAACGAGCCGGGGTGCAGGCGCAGCACCTGTCGGGAGGCGAGCAGCAGATGCTGGCCCTGGGCCGCACGCTGATGGGCGATCCGGCACTGATGCTGGTGGACGAACCCGCCGAGGGACTGGCGCCGATGGTGGTGGCGCAGCTGGCGGCCTGCCTGGACGAACTGCGCCGCCAGGGCATGGCCATCCTGCTGATCGAGCAGAAGCTGGATTTCGCCCTGGACATCGCCGATCGCGCATATGTACTGGGCCACGGCGCCGTGGTGTTCACCGGGACGCCGGCCGCCCTGCGCGCGGATGCCTCGACCAGGCGCGAGTGGATCGAACTCTAGGACCCATTCCCGGCCCGCGCCAGGCTGCTTTCGGCGGGAACGGGCCTTAGGCGCGCCACGACGCCGGCGAGGCGCCCAGCGGGCCGGCGGGTATGTCCCAGGCCATGGGCGCGCCGGCCACGGCAAGCGGCGACTTGACGCGCCGTGCCCGCCCCCAGGCCGTCATCTCCGAGGGCATGGTGCAATCGTCGCGGGCTTCAGGCGCAAGAGGCGCGGCGTCCGCGGGCGCCACGCCTTGTACCAGCAGGGCCGCCGTGCGCGCCAGGGAGGCTCGGGCTTCGCTGCCGCAGCCTGTGCGCGCGCGCTCGGTCAGTCCGCGTATCGCCGCGGTGGCGAGCAGGTAGCCCGTCGTGTGGTCCAGGGCCTGGACCGGCAGCGGAGTCGGCCTGTCCCGGCCCAGCTCGCGCATGCCGGCATCGGCGATGCCGCAGCTCATCTGCACCAGGCTGTCGAACCCGCGGCGGGCTCTCCAGGGGCCGGTCCATCCGTAGGCGTCCAGCGACACATCGACCAGCCCGGGGTTGATGCGGCGCCGTTGCTCCGCATCGAAACCCAACGCGCCCAGGGCATCCGAACGGTAGCCATGCACCAGCACGTCGGCATCGCGCAGCAACTGGCGGAACAGGCGCCTGCCTTCCGTGGAGCGAAGGTCGATGCGGCCGCAGCGCTTGCCCAGCGTCAGCTCGGGGGCAGCGACCGGTTCGTCCCAGGCGGGAGGATCCAGCCGCAGGACCTCGGCGCCGTAGCCCGCCAGGAAACGCGTGGCCACGGGCCCCGCGATGATGCGGGTCAGGTCCAGCACGCGTATGCCGCGCAGCGGGCGGGCGGGGGTGCCGGCCCAGGCGGGTGCCTCGGCGGCGGGTGCCGGCGTGCGCCAAAGCAGCGGCTCGACCGCCACGGCGGCACCTTGGGGATGGGTTGCCCAGGCTTCCCGGGTACGCATCTGCGCGGCGCAGCCCTTCGCCTCGACGATGGCGTTCTCGAGATCGAGGGCATTCCATGTCGCCACCGCGCGCGCCACCTCATCATGACCGCCGTGGCAGCCGAGCACGCGCAGGATGGCATCGCGATGATGCGGCGCATTGGCGTGCAGCCGTATCCAGCCGTCGGCGGCCGCGTAGTCGCCGGTGACGGGATCGCGCGCCGGCGGCAGTTTCCAGCCCACCGGCCGCAGCGACGTGTCGAACCAGAACGAGGTCAGCCGCCGGTCGACCGCGACCGCGGGCAGGCTGCCGTGACGCTGCCCGACCAGCTCGGCAATGGCCAGGCCGGCCGCGCCCACCGAGGCGGCGGCCAGGTCCGTGACCGGGAAGATGGACGGCAGGCTGCCCGTCCCGAGCCAGGCGATGCCGGCGGGAAGCGTGGCGCTTCCCGTCGCGCTCCAGATGGCGCGCAGGTAGCCGTCGCTGACGCCGCCCGCTCCGCCGTCCAGGTCACGCCGCATGTCACAGCACCTCGGCCGCGTAGTCGGCCAGCCGCGAGCGCTCGCCCCGCTGCAAGGTCACGTGGCCCGAATGCGGCCAGCCCTTGAAGCGGTCCACCACGTAGGTCAGCCCTGAACTGCCTTCGGTCAGGTAGGGCGTGTCGATCTGCGCGATGTTGCCCAGGCAGACCACCTTGGTGCCGGGACCGGCACGGGTGATCAGGGTCTTCATCTGCTTGGGCGTGAGGTTCTGCGCCTCGTCGATGATCAGGAACTTGTTCAGGAAGGTGCGGCCGCGCATGAAGTTCAGCGACTTGACCTTCACCCGCGAACGGATGAGGTCCATGGTGGCGGCACGCCCCCAGTCCCCGCCATGGCCGCTTTCGCCGTCGCTCATGTTCAGCACGTCCAGGTTGTCTTCCAGCGCGCCCATCCAGGGCAGCATCTTTTCTTCCTCGGTGCCCGGCAGGAAACCGATGTCTTCGCCCACCGGCACGGTGACGCGGGTCATGATGATCTCGGTGTAGCGCTTGGTCTCGAGCACTTGCGTCAGGCCCGCGGCCAGCGCCAGCAGCGTCTTGCCGGTGCCTGCCTGGCCCAGCAGCGAGATGAAGTCGCAGTCCGGGTTCATCAGCAGGTTGAGCGCGAAATTCTGCTCGCGGTTGCGCGCGGTGATGCCCCAGACGCTGTTCTTGCTGTGGGTGTATTCGCGCAGGGTCTGGAGCACGGCGGTCTTGCCGTTGACTTCCTTGACCTGCGCGTACAGCGGCATGCTGCCTTCGAAATAGACGAACTGGTTGACGGCGAACTGCGCGCACAGGGGCCCGGTGATGCGGTAGAAGGTGCTGCCGCCCTGCTGCCAGGATTCCATGCCCTTGCTGTGCTTGTCCCAGAAATCGTCGGGCAGTTGCAGCACGCCGGTGTACAGCAGGTCGGAATCTTCCAGGACCTGGTCGTTGAAGTAGTCCTCGGCCGGCAGTCCCAGGGCGCGAGCCTTGACGCGCATGTTGATGTCCTTGGACACCAGCACGACTTCGCGGTCGGGGTAGCGTTCCTGCAGGGCGCGCACCACGCCCAGGATCTGGTTGTCGGCCTTGCCTGCCGGAAGGCCGGACGGCAGCGAGGCCGACAGCAGGGTCGTCTGCAGGTACAGCCGGCCCATCGCGTCGCGGTTGCCGAGCTTGTCGAGCGGGATGCCGGCTTCCATGTCGCCGATGTCGCTGACCAGCTCGTCCAGCGAGCGGCTGACCTGGCGGGCGTTGCGCGCCACTTCGGACATGCCCTTCTTGTGGTTGTCCAGCTCTTCCAGCGTGATCATCGGCAGGAAGATGTCGTGTTCCTCGAAACGGAACAGCGAGCTCGGATCGTGCATGAGCACGTTGGTGTCCAGCACGAACAGCTTGGCGACTTCAGGCCCGGCCGATTTCGCCTTGCGCCTGGGCGCGGGCTTGGCCACGGCCTTGCCGGTGGCGGCGGGAGCCGGGGCGGGCGCCGGCTGCGGCGCGCGCGCGACGATGGGCGCCTCGGCCTGCGGGGCGGGCGTCAGCAGGGTGCCCGCCTTGGATTTGGCGGCGGTCTTGCGGGCCGTCTTGGCCGGCGCGGCCTGGATGCCTTCCAGCTGGGGCTGGACGTCGGGAATGTCGGTGGAGGAGGGCGGTCGGGGTTCGGCTTCGGTACGTTTGCCGCGGGCTGCGGGGCGCGCTGGTTCACCCGAGGGGAAGGACAGGATTGCTGCGGGCCGGGTGGGCATCTTGGGAAGCGGCATGAGCGCGGATCTCCTCAGTAGGGAAGCTCAACGATACTGCATCCTCCATTGCATATATCGTACGCCTGCCGGCGTACGACACATGCGCAGGAAGAAAAACGGACTCATTCAGGCCAGCCCGCGCACGGCTTCGAGCACGGCGTCGACATGGCCGGGCACTTTCACGCCGCGCCATTCCTGGCGCAGCTTGCCTTGCGCGTCGATCAGGAAGGTGCTGCGCTCGATGCCGCGCACCTGCTTGCCATACATGTTCTTCATTTTCATGACACCGTATAGCTCGCACAGGGTTTCGTCCGGATCGGCAAGCAGGGGGAACGGGAAGCCCTGCTTTTCCTTGAACTTCTGGTGCGAGGCCAGCGTGTCGCGCGAGACCCCGAGGATCTCGGCGCCGGCGGCCTGGAACTCGGCGTAGCGGTCGCGGAAGTTCTGCCCCTCGGTCGTGCAGCCCGGCGTGTTGTCGCGCGGGTAGAAATACATGACGACGACGCGGCCCTTCAGGTCCTTCAGCGAGATGTCGCCGTCGGTGCTGGGGGCGGTGAAGGCGGGGGCGGCCCGCCCGATGGCAGTGCTCATGCGTGGGTCTCCGGAAAATGGGGGGAAAGGCGGGAGGGGCGGCGCATCATTCAGGCCGGGATCAGCGCGGCCACGACGCGGCGCCCCTCGGCCATCAGGATGTTGTAGGTGCGCGAAGCCGCCAGGGTGTCCATCATCTCGATGCCCACGCCGGCCTTCAGCAGCGGGCGCAGCAGCGACGGCGCCAGGAAGCGCTGGCGGGCGCCGGTGCCGATCAGGACGACCTCGGGCAGCGAGGCCGCGCCCGGCCGGGCCACGTGTTCCATCGCGGCGGCATCGACGTCTTCGAAGGAGGAAACGGGCCAGGCGACGACATCGCCCTCGGGGCCGAACACGACGGCGTGCTCGAAACGGACGCGGTTGACTTCGACGTATCCATCGCCATAGGCGGTCACGGTGTTCAGCGCCGAGGCAGGGTCGGAATGCAACTTCAAAAGATCGGCTCCGGTTCGACGGGAGGATGGAAAAACTATACGCCTGCTGACGGCCGGCACGGATGCGCGAACGAGACAGTGCCTGCGCGGCAGTCGGATTATTATAAATGCCCTCTGCGCGAGGGCTCTCCCGGATGCCGCGAGGGGGGGCGTGGCGGCCCCGGGATCAGGCCGGGGCTTGCACCAGCTTCTGGTCCAGCGCGCCGAACACGCTTGCCCCGGCCGGCGTATTGACTTCCATCCGGACGCGGTCGCCGAACCTCAGGAAGGGGGTGGAGATCGTGCCTTGCGTGGCGTTCTCGATGGCACGCACCTCGGCCAGCGCCGCCGAGCCGGCTCCCTCGGTCGGATCGGACACCGTGCCCGAACCCACCAGCGTGCCGGCGCGCAGGCGCCGGGTCGCGGCGGCGTGGGCGACGAGGTCGCCGAAGCCCACGCTCATCTCGCGCGCGTTCGGATGGCCGATCCAGCGGCCGTTGATGTCCACCCTTACCGGCAGATGCAGCCTGCCTTCGCGCCAGTGTCCGTCCAGTTCGTCCAGCGTGACCGCCACCGGACCGAACGAGGTCGAAGGCTTGGCATGGATGAAGCCGAAGCCGGTCTTCAGCTCGCGAGGCTGCAGCGCGCGCAGGCTCCAGTCATTGGCCAGCATGACCAGTTTCACGTGATCCAGGGCCGCGGCCGCGTCCACTCCCATGGGCACGTCGTCCAGCGCGACCACGATCTCGCCCTCGCAGTCGATGCCGTGGCTTTCGTCCGGCAGCGGCACGTCGTCGCGGCCGCCCAGGAAGTCGTCCGAGCCACCCTGGTACATCAGCGGCAGCGTCGTATCGATGGGCGGGACGCCGAACCCCCGCTGCATCCACAGGCCGTGGTTGGCGAAGGCGGAGCCGTCCAGCCATTGGTAGGCGCGCGGCAACGGCGCCATGGCTAATGCGGGATCGAACGAGAACGCTCCCTGGGCGGCGCCGCGGTTCAACGCCTGGTAGAGCGCCTCCAGGCCGGGCCGCATGGCGTCCCAGTCGTCCAGCAGGGCCTGCATGGTGCATGGCCGGTCGGGGTAGGCGGCCAGGGCCAGGTCGGCGGACACCACGGCCAGGCGGCCGTCGCGGCCGCCGTTCTTCAAGGTTGCGAGTTTCATGGCGAGCCTTTGTGAAGGGGAGTCAATCGTTGAGCTGGATTTTCTTGTCGGCGATGATCCTGCCCCATTTCTCGCGCGACGCGGCCATGGTCCGTTCCAGTTGCCGGCGGTCGCCGGGCGTGACGGTCATGGCCAGGGTGGCGGCGGTATCGGCCATCGCGGGGCTGTCCAGCGTGCGGTTGATGGCCTGGTTCAGCCGCTCCAGCACGTCGCCGGGCACCTTGGCGGGCGCGAACACGCCGAACCACGTGGTGCCGTCGTAGCCGGCGAAGCCCTGCTCGGCCAGCGTGGGCACGTCCGGATATTGCGGCTGGCGGGTGGCGGAGGTGACGCCGAGGATCTTCAACCTGCCGTTCTTCGCATTGGCCAGCGCCAGCGTGGGCGGTCCGAACAGCAGGTCGATCTGGCTGCCCATCAACGCGTTCATGGCCGCCGGCGTGCCCTGGTAGGGCACGTGCATCAGCTGGATGCGCCCCGATTCCTCCAGCAGGCCGCCCCACAGGTGCGCCACGCTGCCCAAGCCCCACGAGCCATAGGTCAGCTTCCCGGGCGCGCGGGCCGCGGCCTGGATCAGGCCACGGGCGTCCTGGAAGGGCGCGTCGGGACGGGCGATCAGCATGGCGGTCAGGGTGCCGACCTGCGCCACGGGCGCGAAGTCGCGGGCCGGCTCGTAGCGGATGTGGCGGTACAGCAGCGGGTTGAGGGCATGGGTGTCCATGTTGCCCAGCATGATGGTGTAGCCGTCGGGGGCCGCGCGGGCCACGAACTCGCTGCCTATCATGCCGTTGGCGCCGGCCTTGTTCTCGACGATGAAGGATTGCCCCAGTTGCTGTGCCAGGCCTTCTCCGAGCTTGCGGGCGACCATGTCGGCGGGAGACCCGGCCACGTAGGGAACGATGACGCGGACCGGCTTGTCGGGATAGCCGGCGGCGATGGCGGAAGTGGCGGCCAGCGCGGCGACGCTGGCGGCAAGGCGGGAAAGAAGGGAGGGCATGGCAGGCTCCGGGAGCGAAAAAGGAAACGGGGCAGGTGAGGCTCAGGCCGGGGCGAAGAGCCGGTCGTCGAAGATCGCCACGGCCCGGGTCCAGCCGGCCGAGGCGGCGCGCACCTTGTGCGGGAAGCAGCTCACGTAGAAGCCGTCGGGAGGCAGGCATTCCAGGTTGTGGAGCTTCTCGATGTGGCAGTAGCCGATGTCGCGTCCGGCCTTGTGGCCTTCCCAGATCAGCGACTTGTCGCCGGTCTCGCGGTACTTGCGCGCGGTATGGGAAAACGGCGCATCCCAGCTCCATGCGTCGGTGCCGGTCAGGCGCACGCCGCGCTCCAGCAGGTACATGGTCGCCTCGTATCCCATGCCGCACCCGGTCTCGACATAGTCGGGGTGGCCGTAGCGCGAGCCGGCGCGGGTATTGACCAGCACGATCTCCAGCGGCCGCAGCGTGTGTCCGATGCGCGCGAGTTCCGCTTCGACGTCGGCGGCGGTGACGACGTAGCCGTCGGGGAAATGGCGGAAATCCAGCTTGACGCCCGGCTGGAAGCACCAGTCCAGGTCGACCTCGTCGATGGTGATCGCGCGTTCGCCGCGGTTCATGGTCGAGTGGAAGTGGTAGGGGGCATCCAGGTGGGTGCCGCTGTGCGTGGTCAGCGTGACCCATTCGGCGGCCGCGGCTTCCCCGTCGGGAAGATCCTCGGCCTTCAGGCCGGGCAGCAGGCGCTGGAAGCCCGCCACGCCCTGCACGTGATTCTCGTAGGTGATGCGTGGCGCGAGCGCGGGCGGGTCCGACAGGATGTCGTTCTCGAGATAGATGGAAAGGTCGACGATGCGGCGTGGCATGATGCGTCCGGACAAGAGAAAGGGGGCAGTGGTGGGTGCGGGCCAGCCGTTCGGCCAGCGCGAGCAGGCTGTTGCTGAGGAGCCCGATGGCGCCCAGCAGGACGACGCCGGCATAGAGCTCCGGGACAGCCCCAGCACTCGCGCGACTTCGTGCAGGCGCGGGTCGACCGACGCGAACCCGTGCACGGTGGACAGCAGCACCGGCCAGATGGCGCCGAAGGCGATGACCGCCAGCACCATGCCGGGCGACAAGCCGAGCAGCGCGATGGCGACGGGCATGACGGCCGAGGCGGGGAGCGGGCGCACGAACTCCAGCGTGGGCTGCGTCCAGGCGCGCAGGGCGGGCGAGACGCCGATCAGCGTGCCCAGGACGAGGCCCAGGGCCGAGGCCAGCAGCCAGCCATAGAGCATGCGTTCGACGCGTGTTCATGCGCGGACTCCGCGGCGGGCGAACAGGCGCGCCTGCAGCCACAGCAGGCCGGCATTGGCGGCCCAGCCCAGCACGCCTATCCAGATGACCAGCGCGAGCATCAGCGCCGGGTTCAGGCTTTGCTGCGCCATGGCCAGGCCGTAGCCCAGGCCCATGGGGTTGGCGATGATTTCGGTGGTGACGGCGATGGTCAGCGCGATGCCCAGCGACAGCCGCAGGCCGACGAAGATACGCGGCAGCGCGGCCGGCAGCACGATCTTCCAGGCGCGGCGGATGCCTCCCAGTCCCAGCACGCGGGCGACCTCGACGAGGCGGGGCTCCACCCGCGCCACGCCGTCCTGGGCGAACATCAGCATGGGCCAGACGCAGGTGAAGGCCACCACCGCGCTTTCCATGCGGTAGCCGAAGCCGAAGGCCAGCATGGCGATGGGCACCAGCGCGACCGAGGGCAGCGGGCGCAGCAGGTTGACCGTGAGCGCCGACCACCGGCCGGCGCGCGGGGAGGCGCCGAACCACAGGCCGAGAACCAGTCCTATGCCGCCGCCCGCGGCCAGGCCGAGCAGCGCATTGCCCAGGGTCTGCGCGGACGCGGCCGCCAGCGAGCCATCCTGCGCCGCCGTCCACATGGCCCGCAGGATCTCGGTGGGCCGGGCGAACGCGTCGCTTTGCGCGCCGCTGGCCCGCATGGCGGCCTCGGCGGCGGCCAGCGCCAGCAGGGGCAGGAGAAGGCCGCGCAGGCGCGGCCCGATGGCGCGGATCATGGACGCGGCTCCTGGATGAAATCGAACAGGAAGCGGCGCAGGCGCAGGAACTCGGGATGCTCGCGCGTGCTCAACTGGTCGCGCGGATGGGGCAGGCCGATGGCGATGTCCTGCGCGAGGCTGCTGGCGCCCGTGCCCGGATTGGCCCGCAGCGCGACGACGCGATCGCCCAGGTAGATCGCTTCCTCGAGATCATGGGTGATGAACAGCACGGTCGTGCCATGCCGCCGCACCAGGGCCAGCAGATCGTCCTGCAGCGACTGGCGCGTCATGGCGTCGAGCGCGCCGAAGGGTTCGTCCATCAGCAGCACCGCCGGACGCTGGGCCAGGCAGCGCGCGATCTGCAGGCGCTGCTGCATGCCGCCCGACAGTTCCGCCGGGTACTTGTCCGCGTGATTGCCCAGCCCGACCTGGGCCAGCAGCGGCGCGATGCGCGAAGCGCGTTCGGCCCGGGGGACGCGGGCGGCCTCGAGCGCGAGCGAGACATTGCCCGCCACGGATCGCCACGGCAACAGGGCGCGCCCATAGTCCTGGAAAACGATGGCGACATCCTGTGCCGGACCGTCGATGGGGCGGCCGTCGCGCAGGATGCTGCCGGCGCTGGGCTGCACCAGGCCCGACAGCAGCCGCAGCAACGTGGTCTTGCCGCAGCCCGACGGACCGACCACGCAGACGAACTCGCCCCGGCCCAGATCCAGATCCAGGCCATTGATGATGCGGCGGCCGCCCAGGTCCAGCGCCACCCCGCCCAGGCGAATCAGGGGAGCGGCGGCACCCGCGCGGGGCGCCGCGTCGACGACGCGCAGGCTGGCGGTCACTTGGCCACCATCGCGGCCAGGTCGGGCGCCTTGCGCAGCATGCCCTGCTGGCGCATGGTGTCCGCCCAGAACTGCAGCTCGCTGCCGGCCAGCGGCACCTTGTAGGCCGGCACCGTCAGAGAGGCCAGGACCGGGGCGGGCACCTTCAGGTACTTGCCCATGTCGGCCCGCGCCTCGTCGGGATGGGCGGCGGCGAAGTCCAGCGCGTCGGCCAGCGCGGCGCGGAAGCTTGCGATGGCCGGTCCATGCGCCTGCTGCCAGGCACGGGTCGACATGTACAGCATGTTGGAAAAGCCGGCCGGCAGGTCCGGCGCCAGCGGCGACAGCAGCGTGCCGGCGCCGCTTTGCAGGATGCGGCCCAGGAACGGGTCGGCCGTGACCGCGGCGTCGATCGATCCGCCCTTGAGCAGATCGCCCATCTGCGGAAAGGCGCCTTCCACGAAGGTCACCTTGCGTGGATCGACGCCCTGGTCGGCCAGCCATTTGCGGCCGATGATGTGCAGGGCGGCGTTCAGCCCGGGCACAGCGATCTTCTTGCCGACCAGGTCGGCCGCGCTTTTGGCGCCGCCGCTGCGCACGACCAGGCCAATGGCCTTGGACGAGGGATTGTGGACGCTCGTGCCGGCCAGCCCCACCAGGTCCATGCCGCTGTCGTTGGCCTGCAGCAGCACCGGGCTCGCCACGCCCGCGATCTGTACCGACCCGGATTGCAGCGCGGCGGGCATCACGCCGCTCAGGGCCAGTTGCTGCGGCGTCACTTCGAGCCCTCGCTTGGCGAAATAGCCGCGTTCCTTGGCCACGAACAGGGGCATGAACTCGGATACCGCCGTATAGGCCACGGTGATGCGGGTCTGCGCCGCGGCGCCCGCCGCCCATAAGGCGAGCGCGATTCCCAGCGCGGGAGCGAGTCTGGATGTCTTCATGGTGTCTCCTGGAAAAAGGGTGCCGGTTGCCGCGGGGACAGGTCCTAGACGGCGCAGGCGTGGCGGATGCCGGCGCTCAGGAAGCGGCAGAGCAGATCGGCGGAACGGTCGAACTCGCGCGCCTTGGCCTGGCCGTGGGACAGGTCCTCGATGCGCTGGTCGCTGATGTGGTGCATCAGCGCGCCCAGCGAGAACTGGTAGCACCAGGCGGCCTGGGCGCGGGAGATACCCGGCAGCGCCTTCATCAGCGCATCGATGTAGGCGTGCGCCACGGGGTCGAACAGTTCGGCGCGCGGCCCGCTGTTCTCCGGCCCCTGCTCGACCAGGTTGCGGGCGACGAGCTGCATGAACTGCCGGCCTTCGGGGTTGGCGGCGAGCTTGAGCGCCGGCCGTACGAAGGCGCGGACGATGCGGTCCAGCAGTTCGTCGGGCGGACCGGCATGCCACAGCGTTTCCAGCGCGGCCAGCCGCTCCCTGATGTAGCCCGAGCGCTGCCGGAAGATCTCCTCGTACAGGGCCAGCTTGGGGCCGTAGTAGTAGCCGACCAGCGCCAGCGGCACGCCGGCTTTCTCGGCGATGTCGCGTATCGAGACGCCGTGATAGCCATGGCGCGCGAACAGCGCCTCGGCCGCCATGAGGATGTTGCGGCGGCGGTCGGGCGCCTCGTCGATCTCGGAGCGGGGGCGTGCGCGGCGGGGCGCTGGAGCGATTTTCGCGGCCATGGGTCTCGATATGGATTTTTATACGATCGTACAGTTTGTTGTACGTTCGTACAAATCGGGAGAAACCAGAGGAAGCCGCACGCCGATGCGCGAAGACCGCCGGCGGCGCGCCGGGAGCTTTTCCTGCTGTCGTCCCAAGTCCGTTACACTGGAGGTTTGCCAGCCGGCGGCCGTGGCCGGCGATTCCCGCCCCTTCCGCAGCCCAGTGCCGCATCCCGCCTCGTCCGGCGGAGCCCATGCGGCGGGTCGGAGCGCGCCAAAGCAAGGGCGGGGAAGTTTTCGAAGAACCCTGTATTGCCCGGAAACACAATGGAACCCATCCGAGTAGGCCTCCTGGGCCTGGGCGTCGTAGGCGGCGGCACTTTCAAGGTCCTCGCCCGCAACGCCGAAGAAATCGCCCGCCGCGCCGGCCGCCACATCGTCGCGACCAAGGTCTCGGCCCGCGATGTCGCCAAGGCGAAGTCCCGCGTCGGCGAAGCCGCCGAAGTCGTCGCCGACCCGTTCCAGATCGTCCGCGATCCCGAGATCGACATCGTGGTCGAACTGATAGGCGGCGACACCCTGGCGCGCGAACTCGTCCTGGAAGCCATTGCCCACGGCAAGCACGTCGTCACCGCCAACAAGGCCCTGCTGGCCAAGCATGGCAACGAGATCTTCGCCCGCGCCAGCGAACAGGGCGTCATGGTCGCCTTCGAAGCCGCGGTGGCCGGCGGCATTCCCATCATCAAGGCCATCCGCGAGGGCCTGTCGGCCAACCAGATCGAATGGGTGGCCGGCATCATCAACGGCACCACCAATTTCATCCTGACCGAGATGCGGGCCCGCGGCCTGCCGTTCTCGGAGGTGCTGACCGAGGCGCAGCGCCTGGGCTATGCCGAGGCCGACCCGACCTTCGACATCGAGGGCGTGGATGCCGCGCACAAGCTCACGCTGCTGTCGTCCATCGCCTTCGGCGTGCCGATCCGCTTCGACAAGGCCCACATCGAGGGCATCTCCAGGCTGGCGCAGGAAGACATCCGGTATGCGGAGGAACTGGGCTACCGCATCAAGCTGCTGGGCATTACCAAGGCGCGTCCCGAGGGCATCGAGCTGCGGGTGCACCCGACCCTGATCGCCGCCCGGCGCGTGATGGCGAACGTGGAAGGCGCGATGAACGCGGTCATGGTCAAGGGCGACGCCGTGGGCGCGACCCTGTACTACGGCCAGGGCGCGGGCGAGGAGCCCACCGCCTCGGCGGTGGTCGCCGACCTGGTGGACGTGACCCGCCTGCACACGGCCGATCCCGAGCACCGCGTGCCGCACCTGGCCTTCCAGCCGGATGCCATCACCGACCGTCCCATGCTGTCGATCGAGGACATCACCACCTCGTACTACCTGCGGCTGGCGGTGACCGACCAGCCGGGCGTGCTGGCCGACATCACGCGCATCCTGGCCGACGCGTCGATCTCCATCGTTTCCATGATCCAGAAGCCGCGCGAGGACGCCACCCAGGCGGACATCATTTTCCTGACCCACGAGGCGCTGGAGCGCAACGTCAACGCCGCCATCGCCCGTATCGAGGCGCTGCCCACCGTGGTGTCGGCCGTCACGCGCCTGCGCATAGAGAACCTCGCCTAGGACGCAGCATGAAATACCTTTCGACCCGCGGCGGCATGGCGCCGCAATCGTTCACCGACGTCCTGCTGGAAGGGCTGGCGCCCGACGGCGGGCTGGCCGTGCCCGAGTCCATCCCGCAGGTCACGCCCGGGCAGCTCCAGGCGTGGCGTTCGCTGTCGTATGCCGACCTGGCGTACGAAGTCCTCAAGCTGTTCATCACCGACATTCCCGAGCAGGACCTGCGCGAACTGACGCGCAAGACCTACCGCCCCGAGGTATTCGGCGGCGAGGTCATCGTGCCGCTCAAGCCGCTCAAGCAGGGCATCTCGCTGCTGGGCCTGTCCGAAGGGCCGACGCTGGCCTTCAAGGACATGGCCATGCAGTTCCTGGGCCATCTGTTCGAATACGTGCTGGCGCGCCGGGGCACGACGCTGAACATCCTGGGCGCGACGTCGGGCGACACGGGTTCGGCCGCCGAATACGCCATGCGCGGCAAGAAGGGCGTGGCGGTGTTCATGCTGTCGCCCGCCGGCCGCATGAGCGCCTTCCAGCGCGCGCAGATGTATTCGCTGCAGGATGCCAACATCCACAACCTGGCGGTGCATGGCGTGTTCGATGACTGCCAGGATATCGTCAAGGCGGTCAGCGGCGACCTGGCGTTCAAGACCGCGCACCGCATCGGCGCGGTCAACTCCATCAACTGGGCGCGCATCGCCGCCCAGGTGGTGTACTACTTCCATGGCTGGCGGCTGGCCACCGAAGGCGCGGCCGATCCCATGGCCCAGGTGTCGTTCGCGGTGCCCTCGGGCAACTTCGGCAACATCCTGGCCGGCCACGTCGCCCGCAGCATGGGCCTGCCCATCCGCCGCCTGGTGCTGGCCACCAACGAGAACAACGTGCTGGAGGAATTCTTCCGCACCGGTATCTACCGCCCGCGCGTCTCGAGCGAAACCTACGAGACCTCCAGCCCCTCCATGGACATCTCGAAGGCATCCAACTTCGAGCGCTTCGTCTACGACCTGCTGGGCCGCGATCCCGCGCGCCTGAAGGCGCTGTGGGACGAGCTGGCGGCGCAGGGTTCGTTCGACCTGTCGGCCTACAAGCCGCAGTTCGCGCAGTACGGCTTCGTCTCGGGCACCAGCACCCATGCCGACCGGCTGGCCACCATCCGCCGCGTCCATGCCGAAACCGGCGTGGTCATCGATCCGCATACCGCCGACGGCGTCAAGGTGGCGCTGCCTTATGTCGAGCCGGGCATACCCATGCTGGTGCTCGAGACCGCGCTGCCGGTGAAGTTCTCGGCCACCATCGAGGAGGCCCTGGGGCAGCCCGCGCCGCGGCCCGCGGGATTCGAGAACATCGAACAGCTGCCGCAGCGCGTGCAGACCGTGGACGGCGACGTGCAGACCATCAAGGACCTGATCGCCGCCGAGGCCGTCTGACGGCGGCGTCGAGTATGTGCGGCGCGCCGCGGGGCGGGCCGCGAAGGAGTCGATTGTGAAGCCTGGTTCGAACCTGCTTTCCCTGGACGAGGCCCTGGAGATCCTGCTGGCGGTCGAGCCCCTGGGCCGGGCCGCCGAACAGATCGAGCTGGCGCGGGCCGCGGGCCGTATCCTGGCCGCCGACGTGACGGCATCGATCAACGTGCCGGCCGCCGACAATTCGGCGATGGACGGCTACGCCGTGCGTACCGCCGACGCGGCGCTGTTCGCCGCGGGCATGCCCGTGTCGCAGCGCATCCCCGCGGGGGCCGTGCCGCAACCGCTGGCCGCCGGGACGGCCGCCCGCATTTTCACCGGCGCGGAGATCCCCGAGGGGGCCGATGCCGTCGTGATGCAGGAAGAGGCCGACGTCCGGGACGACCGCGTGGCATTCGCCAAGCCGGTCGAGGCGGGCGCCTGGATACGCGCCAAGGGCTGCGACATCGAGGCCGGCAGCCGCATCCTGCGGGCCGGAACGCGCCTGCGGGCGCAGGACGTGGGCCTGGCCGCCTCGGTCGGCGTGCCGCGCCTGCCCGTGCAGCCCAGGCTGCGCGTGGCCACGCTGTCCACCGGCGACGAACTGGTCGCGCCCGGCGAGCCGCTGCCCCCGGGCAAGATCTACAACTCCAACCGCTACCTGCTGCAGGGCATGCTGGCGGCGCTGCCGGTCGAGCACGCCGACCTGGGCGCCGTGCAGGACAGTTTCGAGGCGACGCGCGAGGCCTTGCGCAACGCCGCCCGCGAGAACGACCTGATCATCACCACCGGCGGCGTGTCGGTGGGCGAGGAAGACCACGTCAAGCCGGCGGTCGAGTCGCTGGGGCGGCTGGACATGTGGAGCCTGTCCATCAAGCCCGGCAAGCCGCTGGCTTTCGGCCGCCTGCGCCGCGACGACGGTACCGAGGCGGTCTTCATCGGGCTGCCGGGCAATCCCGTCTCGAGCTTCCTGACCTTCGGCCTGCTGGTCAAGCCGCTGCTGCTCAAGCTGGCCGGGGCCCACGCCACGACGCCGTCGAGGACCGCCATGCGCGCCGATTTCGATTGGCCCAAGGCCGACCGCCGGCGCGAGTTCCTGCGGGTGCGCCGCAACGAGCAGGGCGGGCTCGACCTGTTCCCCAACCAGTTGTCGGCGGTGCTGACCTCGACGGTCTGGGGAGACGGCGTGATCGACAATCCGGGTGGACAGACGATCCGGAAAGGCGATACGGTGTCATTCATCAGCTACGCCGAACTGCTGGGCTGAGCCATGAACGTCGACATCCTGTATTTCGCATCGCTGCGCGAAGCCCTGGGCCGGGAAAGGGAAGCGGCCGAACTGCCCGAGACGGTGCGTACCGTGGGCGAACTGCGGTCGTGGCTGGCCGGGCGCGGCGGCGCCTGGGCCGCGGCGCTGGCTCCCGAGCGCGCCGTGCGCGCCGCGCGCAACCACACGATGGTGCAGGCCTCCGAACGTCTGCAGGCCGGCGACGAGGTCGCTTTCTTTCCACCCGTCACCGGAGGGTGACATGTCCATCAGCGTCCAGACCGCCGACTTCGACGCCGGCGCGGAAATCGCCGCGCTGCGGGCCGATCCGTCGGTGGGGGCCGTCGTCACCTTCGTCGGCACCGTGCGCGACATCAACGAAGGCGACAGCGTCTCGTCGCTGACGCTCGAACACTATCCCGGCATGACCGAGAAGGCGCTGGCCGACATCGTCCGGCAGGCCCGGGAACGCTGGACGCTGAACGCCGTACGGGTCATTCATCGCGTCGGCACGCTGCGGGCGCTGGACCAGATCGTCTTCGTGGGCGTGGCGGGGCGGCATCGCGGCGCGTGCTTCGCCGCCTGCGAGTTCATCATGGACTACCTGAAGACGCAGGCGCCGTTCTGGAAGAAGGAGGCCACGGGCCGGGGCGATCGTTGGGTCGAGGCGCGCGATTCCGACGACGAGGCGGCCCGCCGCTGGGAGTCCGGGCAGGAGTGAGGGCGCGGCGCGGGTCAGCCGCGTGCGTCCGCAGCGTCTGCCAGCAGGCGGCCGGCCTCGAGCCCGCTGCGGACGGCGCCTTCCAGCGTGCCTGGGTAGCCCGTATCCGTCCAATCCCCGCACAGCGCCAGCCGCGGCCAGGCCGTGGCATTGCCCGGCCGCGCCAGGTCCGGCACGGCGGCGAAGGTCGCGCGCTTGTCGACCAGCAATTCCCAGTCTTGCACCGGCGGCATGCCGCCCGCGCCCTGGCCGGCCAATTGTTCCCGCAATTGATCGAGCAGGCCCGCCGCGCACGCGGCGCGGTCCCGCCCTTCGAAGTCCGATGCCGCGCTGACCACGACGGCGAGTTCCCCGTGTCCTTCATCGTGGCCCAGCAGGGCGCGCCGGTCGAATACCCATTGGCCCAGGTGCCCGCGCGCGGCGTCTTCCGTCAGCATCAACATGGGAAACGCAAGCCGGAACGGCGCCGCGAGCCGCACGGTCAGCGTGGCGATGGGCAGATGGCGGAAGGCGCGCAGCGCCTGCCGGACCGCCTGCATGGCGGGATGGGGGGGCAGCAGGCGGGCCGCGATGCCCGGCGGGACGGCCAGCACGGCGGCCGCATAGGGCTCGCCATCGACCAGCACGCGCTCGTCGCCAGGCACCAGTTCCCGCACCGCTTGTCCACGGCGCAATTGATGGCGGGCCGCGGCCGCGCGCGGCCACAGGCTGGACAGGTCGCAGCGCGGCAGCAGCAGGTCGCTGTGGCTGCGCGGCGCGTCCAGGCTGTCGCGCAACACGGCGGCGAACAGACGGGCGCAGGCCTGTTCAGGAGGGGTATTGAGCGCGGCCAGGCACAGCGGGCGCCACAGGCGCGCGACGGCTTCCCGTGGCTGGTTCCAGGTGGCGAGCAGGCGCGCGACCGTGGGCGAGCCGCCGGCCTGTCCGGGCATCGGGTCCCGGCCCGCCGCCAGCCATCCCTGCGCGCGCAGTCCCAGCACGAAGCGCAGCGCCGCCCAGCGCGCGCCGGCGCTCAGGCCGCGCGCGCCCAGCAGCGCGGCCACGCCGTGCAGCGGCGAGGGCAGGCGGGGCGCGCGCAAGGCGAAGCGTCCATCGGCGGAGGCCAGCCGCAGCGGGGCGCGAAGCAGCAAGGCAT
>NZ_NINX01000043.1 GCF_002188635.1 Pigmentiphaga sp. NML030171
GCCGGCGGCACCGGGGCTGGAGCCGGCGCCGGCATCGACGCGGCCACCGCGGGCGCCGCCTTCAAGGCGGCGGATCGCGGTGCCGGCGCGGGCGCTTCCTGGGAAGCGCCCTGCGGTTCGGCCGTGAATGCCAGCATGCGCAGGCACGCCATCACGAACCCGGCGTATTCGTCGGGCGCCAACGCAAGCTCTGCGCGGCTGTGCACGGCGATGGAATAGAACAGCTGGATCTCGTCGGCGGAAAATTCCCCGGCCAGCCGCTGGATGTCCGGCGCCAGCGGATCCTCTTCCGACACCGCGCCCGGCACGCGCTGGGCCATGCCCATGCGCGACAGCATCACGGCCAGGTCGGCCAGCGCCCCGGCATACGACAGGCTGCGCGCCGCCAGCTCGTCGGCCACGCCCACCACCCCGACGCCGTCCGCCGCGCGGATCGCGTCGAGCAGGCGCACCAGGTGGCGCTGGTCGATCGTGCCCAGCATGCCGCGCACGGCCTCTTCCGACAGGTTGCCGGCGCTGTAGGCGATGGCCTGGTCGGTCAGCGACAAGGCATCCCGCATGGAACCGCGCGCCGCCTGGCCGATCAGGCGCAGGGCCGGGATCTCGAACGGCAATTGTTCATGCGCCAGCACGTGCTCGAGGTGGCCGACGATGGCCTCCGGCGGCATCTGCTTGAGGTTGAACTGCAGGCAGCGGCTCAGCACCGTGACGGGGATCTTCTGCGGATCGGTGGTGGCCAGGATGAACTTGACGTGGGGCGGCGGCTCTTCCAGCGTCTTGAGCATGGCGTTGAACGCATGCCCGGTCAGCATGTGCACTTCGTCGATCATGTAGACCTTGAAGCGGCCGGAGGTGGGCGAATAGACCGCCTGCTCGAGCAGCTGCGTCATCTCGTCCACGCCCCGATTCGACGCGGCGTCGAGCTCGAGGTAGTCGACGAAGCGGCCGGCATCGATCTCGGTGCACGCCCGGCACTGGCCGCACGGCGTGGCCGTGATCCCGGTCTCGCAATTGAGCGATTTGGCCAGGATGCGCGACAGCGTGGTCTTGCCCACCCCGCGCGTGCCCGTGAACAGCCAGGCGTGATGCAGGCGCTGCGTGGAAAGCGCGTGCGTCAGCGCACGCACCACGTGTTCTTGTCCGACCAGCGTATCGAATGAACGCGGCCGCCATTTACGAGCCAGCACCAGATATGTCATGAAGGATATTGTACCCCCCTACGCCCTTCGGGCGATGGGGAAACCCACCCCCTACGCGCTGACGCGCGCCCCCTCAAGGGGGCGATGCGGGTGGACCGGCAAAGCCGGATCCACCGCATCCTGGGCCTAACCCCTTTGCCCTGATTTTGGGGCACCCATTTACCGCTGCTGCCAGCGAAGCACCGGTGCCCCAACCCAAGAAACCGGCCCTAGACCCAGGGCACAGCGGATCCGGCTTTGCCGGTCCGCCAGTGCCGCCCCCTGGGGGGCGCCCGAAGGGCGTAGGGGGGGTGCTATAATTCTTATTGGCGGGCCCCTTCGCATGGCGGAGCGGTGAACCTGGTCAGGTCGGGAACGAAGCAGCCATAGCTGTAAACCGTCAGTGCCGAAGTCAGGCTCGCCACCCAATTCCCTTGTCCTGGGCTCTAAAAACCACACTAGCCGGACAGGCTCTTGGAAAAACCGCTTTTTTGCGGTTACCATTGGTTTATCTCGGGCTCTACGCCGACCGATTCCGGCGCCTACCTGCCCCGCTCCCCTCGCGTTTCGCGCTTCCCACGCATCGCCCAGGGGTACTCCCGTCAGGATCCGCGCATATAAAAAAATTCCCCTCAGGGGTCTGGAATCCAAGCACACGCGCCCACATATATCTATCGAATCACATACCCGTTTACCGCGCACTGCACCACTCTTCCCGCGCTTTGCGCACACCTCAGAAGGAAAACCATGAGCGACGCGATCAAGCACGTGAGCGACTCCAGCTTCGATGCCGACGTACTTCAAGCCAATGAGCCTGTCCTGGTCGATTACTGGGCAGAATGGTGCGGTCCCTGCAAGATGATCGCCCCCATCCTGGAAGAGGCCGCCTCCCAGTACAAGGGCAAGCTGACGGTCGCCAAGCTGAACGTCGACGACAACAACGCCACGGCCGCCAAGTACGGCATCCGCGGCATTCCGACCCTGATGCTGTTCAAGAACGGCCAGGTCGTGGCCACCAAGGTGGGCGCGCTGTCCAAGTCGCAGCTCACCGCCTTCCTGGACAGCTCGCTGTAAGCAGGTAGCACGACACGGACCGGCCCAGAGCCGGTCCTTTCCGATCAACCTTTACCACGCCCTCTCCTTGCGCACCGGCGGCGCGCCCCGGCCTCGGGATCCAGCCCTCCGCCCCAAGAGCACCAGACTCCCTGCGCAAAGTCCTCCCACGAGGACGTGTCACCACCAAGAACTCCCCCCGGAGCTTTACCCGAGATGCATCTCAATGAACTGAAGGCGCTGCACGTTTCGCAACTGCTGGAAATGGCCGCCACGCTCGAGATCGAGAATGCCAGCCGCCTGCGCAAGCAGGAGCTGATGTTTGCCATCATGAAGCGGCGCGCCAAGCAGGGCGAGCCAATCTTCGGCGATGGCGTACTGGAAGTGCTGCCCGACGGTTTCGGCTTCCTGCGTTCGCCCGAAACGTCCTACCTCGCCAGCACCGACGATATCTACATATCGCCTTCCCAGATCCGGCGCTTCAACCTGCATACCGGCGACTCCATCGAGGGCGAGGTCCGCACTCCCAAGGACGGCGAACGCTACTTCGCCCTGGTGAAGGTGGACAAGGTCAACGGCCAGGCGCCCGAGACCATGAAGCACCGCATCATGTTCGAGAACCTGACGCCGCTGCATCCGAACAAGCCGCTGCGCCTCGAACGCGACATCAAGAGCGAAGAAAACCTGACCGGCCGGATCATGGACATCTTCGCCCCCATCGGCAAGGGCCAGCGCGGCCTGCTGGTGGCAAGCCCGAAATCGGGCAAGACGGTGATGATGCAGCACATCGCGCATGCCATCACCGCCAACCATCCCGACGTCACGATGATCGTCCTGATGATCGACGAACGTCCGGAAGAAGTGACCGAAATGCAGCGCTCGGTGCGCGGCGAAGTGGTCGCCTCCACCTTCGACGAACCCGCCACCCGCCACGTGCAGGTGGCCGAGATGGTCATCGAGAAGGCCAAGCGCCTGGTCGAGCTCAAGCACGACGTCGTCATCCTGCTCGACTCCATCACCCGCCTGGCCCGCGCCTACAACACCGTGGTGCCCGCCTCCGGCAAGGTCCTGACCGGCGGCGTCGACGCCAACGCCCTGCAGCGGCCCAAGCGCTTCTTCGGCGCGGCCCGCAACATCGAGGAAGGCGGCTCGCTCACCATCATCGGCACCGCCCTGATCGAAACGGGCAGCCGCATGGACGACGTGATCTACGAAGAGTTCAAGGGCACCGGCAACAGCGAAGTCCACCTGGAACGCCGCCTGGCCGAGAAGCGCGTCTACCCCGCCATCAACCTGAACAAGTCCGGCACCCGCCGCGAAGAGCTGCTGATCAAGCCGGACGTGCTGCAGAAGGTGTGGGTGCTGCGCAAGTTCATCTTCGACATGGACGAGATCCAGTCCATGGAATTCATCCTGGACAAGATGCGCTCGACGAAGAACAACGCCGAGTTCTTCGACATGATGAAAAAATAGGTCCCCCCTACGCGCTTCGCGCGCCCAGTATGGTGAGCCCCCAGCCGCTACGCGGCAGCCCCCCGAGGGGGCCGGGACCCGCCTTGGGGCGGCCCGGCGCCGGGTCCCGGGGGGCGATGCGGGTGGCCGGCGGAGCCGGATCCACCGCATCCTGGGGTACTACCAGGCTGGTGGGGCGTGGCGTTCTTGCATGCCGCCATCTCCCCCACCTCACTTCCGCCTTCCCCCACGTTTTCTGCCCTCCTTGCTCTCTTCCCGGCCAACTTCCGCCGGAGGCCGTCTCCTGGGCGGGCGCAGCCCCGTGGGCGCATTGGAGCCGCCGGTGTCGGCACGGTTGGCGGGGAAGCAAGGGCGCAGCTGTTTGAGCACGGCTTTCGGGGTAGCCCAGTGGGCTACCCCGGTGCGAGTTCTGCGCCCGCCCCGCCAACCGTGCCGACACCGGGTAGTCCCGGCAACGCCGGGACCGGCTCCGTTGCGCCCACGGGGCTGCGCCCGCCCAGGAGACGGCCGGATAAAGAACCCGATCGCCTCGTCAAGCGATGCCTTTGAAGCGCAAAACGCCCAAAACATCGTACTGATTGCACAAATCCGGGAATCCCGCGATAATTTACGGCTTAGCTCTAGAAATTGGGCACGTTGTCGGGCCGGCGCTCCGTCCAGCAGTAAACACACGGAAGCCGCCATAAAGGAACCCCCCCTGGGGAAAACCGCCCCCAAGGCGCAAACCTTCGTCCGGCTGGCGACCCGCATACTCCCAAGGAAGACCATGAAAGAAGGCATCCACCCCGAATACCGCGACGTCGTGTTCCAGGATCTGCAGACCGGCAACAAGTTCATTACCCGCTCGACCCTGAACACGCGCGAAACCATCGAACTCGATGGCAAGACCTACCCGCTGTTCAAGTGCGACGTGACCTCGGAATCGCACCCCTTCTACACCGGCGCGCAAACCCGCATCGTGGAAACCGGCCGCGTCGAGAAGTTCCGCGCCCGTTTCGCCCGCACCACCGGCGCCGGCAAGACGTCCGCCTGACGGCACCGTCCGCGCACCCAGAAGGCAGCCTGCGGGCTGCCTTTTTTCTGCGCCCTGCTTGCGCTCGCCCGGCCGGGGTTCATGGCGCGGGAATCCGCCCGCCGCTGCAATTGCTTGCAATCCGGCTTCGCATTCCGCCATTTTTTGCGTGTCGCGGCCTGCCGGGACACTAGAATCCGTCTTGTCGCCTGTTAGGTAATCCCAGCGGTTCGATGCCTCACCGATTCCCGTCGCCCTTCCATACGTCCATCCTGCCGCCCACCCCCGCGCGGCTGACCGCGCTCGCGGCAACCAAGCTGCCGCGCTGGGGCCTGCTGGCCCTGTGCCTGTTGTACATCGTGACCGGCCTGGTCATGCGCGAACCCTGGAAGAGCGAAGACGTCATCGGCCTGGCGCAGATGTGGTCCGCCTACGATGGCGGCTGGGCGCAATGGCTGGCGCCCGAGGCGGCCGGCGTGGCGGTGTCGCAGGAAGGCCCCCTGGCGACGTGGGTGGGCGCGCTGTGCATGGCCGTCTTCTCGCCGCTGCTGGGGCACATCCTGGCGGCGCGCGTCCCCAACCTCATCTGGTTCGGCATCGCCAGCACCAGCCTCTGGTACGGCGCCTACCTGCTGGGCCGGCGAGCCGAGGCCCAGCCGCTGGCGCTGCCCTTTGGCGGCCAGCCCGAACCGCGCGACTACGGCCGCATGCTGGCCGACGCCGCGCTGCTCCTGCTGCTGGCCACCCTGGGCATATTGTGGCGGTCCCACGAGACCTCCGCCGAGCCGGCCGCGCTCGCCTTCCACGCGCTCGCCTTCTATTCCCTCGCGCGGATGCTCGACCATCCCCGCTCCGGCGCGCTGACGCTGGGGCTTGCGCTGGGCGGCGCATTCCTGGCGCGAGGCTTCCCCGCCGTCATGCCGCAATTGCTGGCCGTCGCGGTCCTGGCCGGCACCAGCCCGGCGCTGCGGCCCGCCGTGCGCTGGATCGCGCTGCTGAGCCTGCCGCTGGGCCTGGCGCTGTCGCTGGCCTGGTGGATCGCCACCGCGCAGCTCCACCCCTATTGGATGAGCGGCTGGTGGCACTGGAACGCCAGCGTGTTCGGGATGCTGACCCCGCGCGGACTGTCGGACGCGCTGCGCAACATGCCGTGGTTCCTGTGGCCCACCGGACCGCTCGCGCTGCTCGCGCTCTGGCGGTGGCGTGGATACCTGCTCTCGCCCCACGTGCAGATCCCGGCAGCGCTGATGCTGGCGGGCCTGGCCATGCTGCTCGCCACCCGCGAGCCGGTCGATGCGGAATACCTGGCGCTGGTCATCCCCTGCGCGATGCTGGGCGCACTCGCGCTGCCCACGCTGCGGCGGGGCCTGATCAACGCCCTGGACTGGTTTGCCGTCATGGTGTTCTCGGCAACCGCCTGCGTGGTCTGGATGGGATGGATCGCCATCATGACCGGCGTACCGCCCAAGATCGCCCGCAACATCGCCCGCCAGACCCCGGGCTTCGACGCCGATTTCTCGCTGTTCGCCTTCACCGCCGCGGTCGCGGCCAGCCTGGCCTGGATCGCGCTGATCATCTGGCGCTTCCGCTCGCGCCCCACCGGGCTGTGGCGCGGAACGGTGCTGTCGGCGGGCGGCGTGGTCGCGTGCTGGCTGCTGATCATGACGTTGTGGCTGCCCTCGATCAACTACAACAAGAGCTACCGCGAGGTCTCGAACGGCATGGCGCATGCCCTGGCCGCCGAGCGGGTCCGCACGGGCCGGCAGGAATGCGTGCGCAGCTCGGGCCTGGGGCTGTCGCAGCGCGCCTCGTTCGCGGTCTTCGACAACCTGCGCTTCGAGCTGTCCGGCGACTGCCCCCTCGTCCTGCTGCAAGGCAACGCCAGCGTACTGCGCAACGTGCTCCAGCGCGGCGAGTACGCCGGCAGCCGCGTGCTGTGGGAAGGCACCCGGGCGGCGGAATTCCGCCGCGCGCCCCAGTTCCGCGAGTATTTCATCCTGCTGCGCCCGGCCCCGGCCGGGCGTCCCGCCTCGTGAGCGAAGCCGGGCTCGCGCTCCCATCCGGCTGGGGCGCGACCCTGCGCCGCATCCTGCAACAGGGCTGGCCGGTCCTGGTCGGCCAGTGGGCCAGCATGGCCTTCGGCGTGCTCGATACCGCGATGACGGGCCATGCCTCGCCCGTGGCACTGGCCGCCATGGCGCTGGCGGTGTCCATCTACGTCACCGTGTTCATCGGCCTGACCGGCGTGCTGCACGCGCTGATTCCCATCGCCGCCCAGCACTTCGGCGGCCGCAGGCTGGCCGAGATCGGCCGCGCCTGGGGGCAGGCGGTCTGGCTGTCGCTGGGCCTGTCGGTGGTGGGCGGACTGGCGATGCTGTTTCCCGATACCTGGCTGGCGATGTCCGGAGACGTGGACCCTGCCGTGCGCGCCCAGGTACGCGGCTACCTGGCCATGCTGATCGTCGCCCTGCCCGCCGCGCTGGTCTTCCGCACCGTCTACGCTCTGAACACCGCGGTATCGCGGCCCAAGGTCGTGATGATGATCAACATTGCCGGCATCGGGTTCAAGGCGCTGTTCAACTGGCTCTTCATCTACGGCAAGTTCGGCCTGCCCGCGCTGGGCGCGGTGGGGGCGGGACTGTCCACCGCCCTCGTCTTCTGGATAAGCGTGGGCCTGAGCGCCCTCGTCCTGCGCCGCGACCCGTTCTACCGGCAATTCGGCCTGCGCATCGGCCGTCCGGACAGAAAGACGCTGGGAGAGCTCCTGCGGCTGGGCCTGCCCATGGGCGGCTCGTACCTGATCGAGGTCACGTCCTTCACGTTCATGGCGCTGCTGGTGGCGCGCGAGGGCGTCTACGCCACCGGCGGACACCAGATCATGGCCAACCTGGTCGCCCTGTGCTTCATGATGCCGCTGGCGCTGGGGGTGTCGACCGGCGCGCTCACGGCGCAGGCCATCGGCTCGGGAGATCCGCTGCGCGCACGGCGCACGGGCGCGGCCGGACTGATGATCAGCACCACGGGCGCGCTGCTGACGATCGCGGCCGTGATGCTGGCGCGCGGCCCCATCGTCCAGGCCTACACCAGCGATGCGCAGGTCGCCGTGGTGGCGCTGGGGTTGCTGGGCATGCTGGCCTTCTTCCACCTGTTCGATTCGCTGCAGTGCATGACCAGCTACCTGCTGCGCGCCTACAAGATGGCGGTCGGCCCCATGCTGATCCAGGCCGGCGCGCTGTGGGGCATCGGCCTGCTGGGAGGATGGTGGCTGGCATTCGGTCCGGGCGCCGGCGCGCTGCGCGGCGTGGTCGGGATGCTGATGCCCGGCGCGCCCACGGGCGCCGGGACCATGTGGTTGATGGCGACCTTCAGCATGGCGGTTTCGTCGCTCATGCTGCAATACGTCTACTGGCGGGTGGCCGCCCGGCGTCCGGCCACTCCCGCGGTGCCGCAGCCCAGGGCCTAGACGCGCAGGAAGTGCTCGCGGTAGTACTTGAGTTCGTCGATGGACTCGTAGATGTCGGCCAGCGCCTCATGCCGGCTTTTCTTCTCGAACCCCTTGTAGATCTCGGGCTTCCAGCGGCGGCAGAGCTCTTTCAGCGTGCTGACGTCCAGGTTGCGATAGTGGAAGAACGCCTCGAGCCGCGGCATGTAGCGGACCATGAAGCGGCGGTCCTGGCTGATGGTGTTGCCGCACAGGGGCGACTTGCCAGCCGGCACGTACTGGCCCAGGAACGCCAGCAGCTCGTCCTCGGCCTGGGCTTCGGTCAACGAGGAAGCCCTTACTTTGTCGATCAGCCCGCTGCGCCCATGGGTGGCCTTGTTCCAGTTGTCCATGCCGTCGAGCAGTTCGTCGGACTGGTGCAGGACCAGGACCGGCCCTTCGGCCACCACTTCGAGCTGGGCGTCGGTCACGACCACCGCGACTTCGATGATCCGTTCCTTTTCCGGATCCAGGCCCGTCATTTCCATGTCGAGCCAAACCAGGTGATTTTCGTTCAACGCCATATAATCGGTGCTCCGGAACCATGCATGATCGCGCGCGCGGCGCCAGGACGGCGGCGCGGGCACAAATGGCAATTTTCTCACAGGCTGGCGCCTCCTCTTTCCGAACCCGCACCGGGGTCCGTCGGGGCTTGTGCGTACGCCCCCCCTGACTACGAGCCGTCATTGTGTTTACCCTGCTGTTCGTCCTGATGCTGCTGGCCGGCGTTGCTACCCGGCTGTGGCTCTCCACCCGCCAGACCCGCCACGTCGCGCTGCACCGCGACCGCGTACCGCCCGAGTTCGCCGACCGCATCGGGGAAACCAGCCACAGGCGGGCGGCCGACTACACCATCGCCCGCATCCGCTTCGACATCGTGGCGCTGCTGTTCGATACGGCGGTGCTGATCGGCCTGACCCTGCTTGGTGGACTGCAGGCCCTGAACGAGCTGGCCGCCTCGCTGGCCTCGTCCGATTTCATCCGCCAGCTGCTGCTGGTGGCGATGGCCGCAGCCCTGCTGTCGCTGCTGGACCTTCCCTTCACCCTGTGGCGGCAGTTCGTGCTCGAGGCCCGGTTCGGGTTCAACCGGATGACCTTGCGGCTGTTCGCTGCCGATACCATGAAGGGCCTCGCGCTGGCGGTGGTGTTCGGGTTGCCGCTGCTCTCGGCCCTGCTCTGGCTCATGGCGGGTGCCGGAACCTACTGGTGGCTGTGGGGCTGGGGCCTGTGGATCGTCTTCAACCTTTCGGTCATGCTGCTTTTCCCCACCGTCATCGCGCCCTTGTTCAACAAGTTCACGCCGCTGGCCGACCAGGCGCTGGCCGAGCGCATCCAGGCGCTGGCCCGCCGCACCGGCTTCGCGCTGAACGGGCTTTTCGTCATGGACGGCTCGAAGCGGTCGGCGCACGGCAACGCCTATTTCACCGGCTTCGGCAAGAGCAAGCGCATCGTCTTCTTCGATACGCTGCTGGCCCGCCTGGCCCCCGAGGAAATCGAGGCCGTGCTGGCGCACGAGCTCGGCCACTTCAAGCACCGGCACATTCTCAAGCGCCTGGCGTTCAGCTTCGGCGTGTCGCTGGTGTTCTTCGCCCTGCTGGGCTGGCTGTCCAGGCAGGTGTGGTTCTACACCGGGCTCGGTACCATGCCCCTGCTGGGCGGACACAACGACGGCCTGGCCCTGATCCTGTTCTTCCTCGTGGCGCCGGTCTTCACCTTCGCCTTCATCCCGCTCGCGAGCTGGTACTCGCGCAAGCACGAGTTCGAGGCCGATCGCTTCGCCAGCGAGCAGACCGATCCCGCGAACCTGGTCTCGGCGCTGGTCAAGCTCTACGACGACAACGCCGCCACCCTTACCCCCGACCTCGTGCATTCGGCCTTCTACGACTCGCACCCGCCCGCCGGCATACGCATCGGCAGGCTGCGAGCCGCCGCGCCGCATGCCGCCCCGCTCGACCGTCTCCAGGAACCGGCATGAACCGCGTATTGAGTATCGAACAGCTGCGCTCGGGCCGCTGCGTGCCCATGAAGAACCGGGCGCCGATGAGCCCGGCCCACATCGACGAGCAGATCCACGTCCTGCCCATCTGGGCGCGGCGCGGCGACGTCCTGGAGCGCGACTACGAATTCGCGGACTATGCCCGCACCATCGCCTTCGTGAACGCCGTGGCCGAGATCGCCGGGCAGGAGAACCACCACCCCGAGATGCTGGTGGGTCACGGGCGGGTACGCGTGCACTACACCACGCACGAAATAGGCGGCATTTCCATCAACGACTTCATCTGTGCGGCCAAGATCGACGCGCGCTACGAACCATGAAGCCCCAGCGGCGCACTCCGGGGACTGGCCTGCAGGGCCGTGTCGTGGCCGCTTTCGGACGCCATTTCACGGTCGAGTGCGACGACGGCTCGACCCGCCAGTGCTACCCGCGCGGCAAGAAAGGCACCGCCGCCGTGGGCGACCGGGTCGAGGTGGCGCCCGAGGGCCCGGCAGAAGGCGCCATCCAGTCGGTGCTGCCACGCCGCAACCTGCTCTACCGCTCCGATGAAATGCGGACCAAGCAGTTCGCCGCCAACGTCGACCAGTTGCTCATCGTCGTGGCCACCGAGCCCGATTTCTCCGACGAACTGGTGGGACGAGCCCTGGTCGGGGCCTTCAATGCCGACATCGCTCCCATCGTCATCCTGAACAAGGTCGACCGCACGGCCGGCCTGGCGGCCGCGCGCCGCAAGCTGGCGCCCATCCAGGCACTCGGCGTACCGGTGCTGGAACTCAGCGCCCACGACGCCACCGCCACGCGGGCCGCCCTGGCGCCCAGGCTGGCCGGGCGCACGAGCCTGTTGCTGGGCCAGAGCGGCATGGGCAAGTCCACGCTGCTCAACGCCCTGGTCCCGGATGCCCTGGCCGCCACCCAGGAGCACTCTCAGGCGCTGGGCGCCGGCAAGCATACGACCACCAGCACGCGCCTGTATCACCTGCCCGCCACGCTGGCCGCCGGGGCCGACCTGATCGACTCGCCGGGATTCCAGGCCTTCGGCCTGCAGCACCTGGACGGCGCGCAGATCGTCAAGGGCTTCCCGGAATTCTCGCCCTACCTGGGACACTGCCGCTTCTACAACTGCACCCATATCCACGAACCGGGATGCGCCGTGCTGGAAGCCCTGGAGGCGGGCCGGATCGCGCCCCAGCGCCATGCGCTCTACGGCCGGCTGCTGGACGAACTGCAGCTCGGCCAACGCTATTGAGCCTTCAGAACCTGAAGAAATATCCGATCGGCGAAACAATCGTTTGGCGTTATGGTGTTCGGCGGTACGCTCGGGGGAATCCTCCAAGCGTCCCTTCAGGAGCATTCCGTGGCATACGCGGCGATCCGGACACTGATAGAAAAGCTCTCCAGCCAGCCCGACCTGCACGCTGCGCTGCGCCTGGCCCCCGACGGCACCGTCCTGGGCAGGTTCTACGAATTCGAACTGGCCAGCGGCTTCCAGCCGGTGGTCAGGATAGATACGCGGGCGGTGGCCGGCTATGACGCCTATGCCCGTTCGCACGCGACCGACGGCGACGTCATCAGCCCCTGGGGCCTGTTCTCGCGGGCCGCGGACGACGCGACGCTGGTACGGCTGGACCGGCTGTGCCGCCTGGTCCATACGCTGAATTATTTCTCGAAGGCCGACGCCCTCCACCCCTTGTATCTGCGCGTCCACGGCCGGCTGCTGGCCGCCATCACGCATGACCACGGGCAGGCGTTCCGCCGCATGGTCGAGGCGCTGGGCATCCCGCCCGCGCGCATCGTGTTGCAGTTGCCGGCCGAGGCCGCGCAGGACGTCCTGCTGGCCGGCATGATACTGGGCAACTACAAGAAGGCCGGCTTCCAGTCAGGCGTGCATGCCAACAACGTGGGCGAGGCGCAGTCGCTGCTGCACCTGCATGCGCCGGAGGTCATCAAGCTGGACCTGCGCACGGTGGCCGATCCCGAACGCGAACTGCCCCCGCTGCTGGAAACAGCCGCGGGACTTTCGTGCCAGGTGGTGTTCAAGCGTGTCGAGGACGAGGCCAGCCTGGCCCGCCTCGCGACGCTGGGCGCGCAATACGCCCAGGGCTATCTGTTCGGCGCGCCATCGGCTTCGCTGGCGTCGCCGTCCCCGCAGGCGGCAGCGGCTCCCGAGCCGCCCGCCGCCTAGAGGCCGGCCTCGGGGCTAGCCGCGCGCGAGCAGGTCGGACATGTCGTCCGCGTGCTCTTCCTCGACCGCCAGGATTTCCTCCAGCATGCGGCGCGTGGTCGGGTCCTTGTCCCCCAGGTAGCGGACCATGGCCCGGTAGCTGTCGATGGCGATGCGCTCGGCCACCAGGTTCTCCTTGATCATGCTTTCCAGCGTGTCGGCCTCCACGTACTGGGAATGGCTGCGCCGGGACAGGCTGTCGGGCGAAAAGTCCGGCTCGCCGCCGAGCTGCACGATGCGCTGGGCGATCTGGTCGGCGTGCTGCTGTTCCTGCGCGGCATGCTCGGCGAACTCGGCCGCGACCGGATCGGCATGGATGCCGCGCGCCATGAAATAGTGGCGCTTGTAGCGCAGCACACAGACCAGCTCGGTGGCAAGGGCCTCGTTTAGCATCTTGAGCACGACGTCGCGGTCGGCGCCGTAGTCCTGGGTCACCGCGCCCTCGTCCAGATGCTTGCGCGCCCGGGCGCGCATGGCCTCCACATCGATGGAAAACTTCTCGGCACTGGGGGCCTGCGGCTTGACTGCCTGCTCCATATTGCTCTCCTGTCTCGAGTGAAAACTCCATCCAGGATAGGCCGCGCCCCCGGTCACCGCTGTAACAATCAGAACGTCAGCCGCACGCCCATGACGATGTTCCGCCCCATCAGCGGCGCGGCATTCTTGATGAACGACGTATGCCGGTAGGCGAGCTTGTTCGTGAGATTGTTGGCGCGGACGTAGATCTGGTAACGGGTCCCGCTCATGCGGCCCTCGTAGGCCGCGCCAAGGTTGAGCATCGTGTAGCCGGCCGTCTCGGTCTCGAACTCGGCCACCTTGTCCTGGCGACCCACGTACGACAGCTCGACGTCGCCGCTCCAGGCCTGCCAGCGCGCATCGAGCCGCGTGCCGATCCGGTAGGCCGGGATGCGCGGAAGATTGCCGCCGCCGTCCAGCTTGGCGCGCACGTAGTCGCCCATCAGCGAGACGGCGAAGATGCGGTCGATCTGGTGGCGCACCTTGGCCTCCAGCCCGGTGAAGGTGGCATCGTGCTGCGTGTATTCCAGCAATTGCAGGTTCTGGTAGACGTCCAGCGTGCGTCCATAGATGAAGTTGTCCATCTTGTTGTGGAACACCGAGACCGAGAACGTGGTGGGCCCGGCGAACTTGCGCAGCGTGAGGTCGATGTTGTTGGACGTTTCCTTCTTCAGGCTGGCGTTGCCGATCTCGTAGGTGGACGTAGCCAGATGCAGGCCGTTGGCATAGAGTTCCTCGGCGGTCGGCAGGCGGTGCGAGCGCGACGCCGACACGCCCAGCGAATACTGCGGCGCGAACTTCCAGACGGCTCCGGCCGACACCGAAGTGCCGCGGTGGCGCGTGTCGGGCGCGCCACCCTGCACGTCGATGCGCTGCCATTCGTGCCGCAGCCCGCCCTCGAAGCGCCAATCGCCCACCGTGTATTCCTCGAGCATGAACAAACCGTTGTTGCGCGTGACGGTGGGCTGCACGTAGGCTTCCTCGCCCAGGGCGCTGAAGGCGCGGCGCGTCGTCTGCGCGCCGATCACGCCCCGCAGTCCGCCTATGGGCGCGTGCTCCAGTTCGACGCGGCCGTCGTGCGCCTTGTTCTTGAACGTGGTGGCGACCGTGTCGCCCTCGATCTCGTCATGCTGGTAGTCGGTGAAGCCGGCGCGCACGCGCAGCCGGGTGAAGCCGGCGAAAGGATCGCGCAGTTCGCCGCGCACGTCCCACCGCTGGCTGCGCAGCTTCACGAAAGGTATGCCGTGGCTGTCGCCGTCCTCGTCGTGGCCATGGTCGTGGCCGTCCTCGTCGCCGTGATCGTGGCCATGTCCGTCGTCGGGGCAGTGCAGGTGCGTGCCATGCACATGGCAGCCCTCGTAGGCGTGGTCATGGCCCGGCAGGCCGTAGCGGTTGCGCTGGCTGGTGTAGGCCAGCCCGATGTAGCCGCGATCGCCCACCCACGACAGTCCCACGCTGCCGGTCTCGGTGTGGTTGTACGAACCGTCCACGCGGTTGCCGCCGGCCCAGCCCCGGCCTACCTTGTAGTCGTTGGCGTTGCGCTTGAGCCCCTCGGCATGCAGGACCAGCCCCTTGCCGCCGGTGGTCAGCTCGAACGCGCCCGACGTCTCGCGCGGCCCGGTCGCGCCGCGCAGCTCCACGCTGCCTTCCACGGCGTTCTCCGGCATTTCGGTGGGAATCTTGTTGTCGAGCACGTTGACCACCCCGCCCATCGCCCCGCCGCCATACAGCAGCGCCGCCGGCCCGCGCAGCACTTCCACGCGCTGGGACAGCATGGGCTCCAGGCCCACCGCATGATCGGGGCTGATGGTGGAGGCGTCCTGGACCTCGGCGCCGTCGGACACGATCTTGACCCGCGCGCCGTCCATGCCCCGGATGATGGGGCGGCTGGCGCCCGCGCCGAAATGCGATGAAGTGATACCCGGCTCCTGCTCCAGCGTCTCGCCCAGCGTGGCGGCGCGCTTGGTCAGCAAGTCGTTCTCGTCCAGCACCGTAACCGGCGCCGCCAGGTCCTGTTCGCTGCGCGACAGGGGCGTGGCGGATACGGTGACTTCCTTCAGGGTCTGCGGCGCGGGCGCGGTAGGCGTTTCCGCCTGTGCCCAGGCGGCCGCGGGCAGGCCCCAGGAAACACTCATCAATGCCAATACGAGGGGGTTCAGCCTTCCCAACATCACGGTTCCTTCTTCATGGATGGCGCAAAAATGCCGCAGGCCGCCGGCAAGGCAGATCCTTGCCGGCCGCGAGCGGCATTCTTGCTCAAAACCGAAGTTAATGCAACTCTATTGCATATGCATAATGGTTGCACCTGAGGAACCCTGGCGGGTGCGGATCAGAACGCCGAGCAATGCCCCCCGCTGGGAGCCTGCCCCGAGCCTATGGCCAGGATGGCGGGTTCCTTCCGATGGTTGACGGGACTGGAGTGGGTCCAGTCCCAGGCGAAGAAGGCGATCAGCACGGCCCAGAGCAGCACGACGGCGGAAGTACGGGAAGTCATGTCCATGTCCCCCGTTCACACGCCCAGCCGGCGGCGCAGGCGCACGCCGATCAGCGAGCCGGCGAAGGCCAGCACGACCCAGATCCAGCCGTGCAGGCTACCCGTGGAAATGCCGCTGACCATGGCGCCAACGTTGCAGCCGAACGCCAGCCGCGAGCTGTAGCCCAGGAGGAAACCCGCGACCAGCACGGCCGCCCACTGGCGGCCGGTCAGCGGCTTGCCGCTGGACGGCTTGCGGGCGGCGATCCACAGCGCGCCGGCCATGATGCCGATGTTGGTGATCGAGGTGACGTCCAGGAACACGCTCTGGTCCAGCGTGCGCAGGTTGCCCGCCTGGCTCCAGAAGGCGTTGGCGGCGGGATCGAACACGCCGGCCGCCGTCGCCACCTTGGCCGCCCACAGGCCGAAACCGTAGACCACGCCCCAGGGCTGGCCGGCCACCACCAGGTTCGCCACCGCCAGCAGGGCCAGGCCGACGCCGGCCAGCAGCAGCTTGCGGTTCCAGGGAGAAGATGCGGCCGCCCCGCCCTTGCGGCTCCAGACCCAGGCCGCCAGGCCGAAAACGGCCAGGCCGGCGAAGGTCAGCGCCAACGCGCCGCCCGCTCCCCAGTCGCGGACCAGGCTGACCGGCGCGATGGCGCCCAGCGACAGCCAGCCGTGCAGGTGCACCGATCCCAAGAAACTGCCCAGCGCGAACAAGGGCAGCACGCCCATGTTCAGCGGAATGCCCAGTCCGGCCTTGTACAGCGTGCCCGACCCGCAGCCATCGGCGATCTGCATCGTGATGCCGAACACGAAGGCGCCGATCAGCAGGCTGATGCTGGGAGGGCCCAGGGCCGCGGCCAGGTCGCCGGGAAACTTCGCCAGGAGCGGAATGGAAATGGCTGCCGCCACCGCCAGCAGCGCAATCTGGGCGAACACGCCGCTGGCGTCCCGGGCCTCGATCAACCGGCGCCAGCCGGTGGTGAAGCCGAAGCGCGCGCCGGCCAGCAGGCCGCCCATGCCGATGCCGATGACGAACAGCACCGACTGGCGCACGGTCACGAACCAGGCCAGCGCCAGCACGGCAAGCAGGATCGCGGCCGTCAGCGGCCAGCGTGCATGGCCAAGCGCGGAGGACGCGGGAGAAGCGATGGCGGGCGAGCCCGCCTGGGAAAGCGTCGTTTGCATCAGGGGGATTCCTTTCGTGCTGGCGCCTCAGGAGTTGCCGAACAACTTCTTGAATTTTTCCGAGATCTGGCTGGCCCGGCCCGGCACGTTGTCCATGGGCAAGGCCTGGTCCGCGTTGGTCCAGTCGGCCAGGGATTCCGGATACATGCGCACGTGCGGCAGCCCCGCCAGTTCGGACAGCGCGAACCAGTCGGTCGCCGCCCAGTGTCCGGTGTTGCAGAACGCGATGTTGTCGCCGCCCGCGTCCGGGAATTCCCGGGCGGCGATGGCGCGGGCCTCGGCGGCCGAGACGATCTGCGTGCTGCCGGGGGCGAACCAGACGCTGTGCGGAACGTTGGTGGCGCCGTGGATGGTGCCGGGCACCGAGGCCGTCGGGGCCTTGACCAGGCCTTCGAAGAAATTCTTGGGCCTCGCGTCGATCAAGCGGGTGCCGCCGCCGGTCGTGCCTGCCAGCACGTCGGCCTGGGTAGCCTTGATGGCGGTGTTCAGCCTGGGCTCGTAGCGGCTGGGGGCCGGCTGGGCCGGCGCGTCCTGGCTCAGGGGCTGCTGCGCCTGCTGCCAGGCCTGCATGCCGCCGTTCAGGATGGACAACTGGGTCAGGCCCAGGTATTTGAGCGTCCAGTAGACGCGGGCGGCGGCGCCGAAGTCGGTCACGTCCGCGCCCGAGGACACCACCACGGCATGGCGCTCGGGCGCCAGCCCGAGCTTGCGCACTTGCGCGGTCAGCTTGTCCAGCGGCGGCAGCGTGCCGGGGCTGTTGGCCGGTCCGCGCCAGGAGCCGTAGGGAGCGGACAAGGCGCCGGGGATGTGGCCTTGCAGGTAATCGGCGGGCGGCCGGATGTCGATGACCGTGACCGAGGGCGAGGACAGCACCGCCTTCAGTTCGTCGGGCGACAGGATGGGGGACGGGGCGGCCTGGGCGCCGGCCTGCGCGGCGAAGGCGATCAGCCAGGCGGAAAGAATGGCAAGGATTCTCATGATGATTGCGCGCGGCGCGCAGGGAATGGGCATCCTGAGAATTTTAAGACCTGGCCAGGGGATGGCTCAGACCAAGCCCCCATATTCATATAACATTAAATTATATGAAAGCGCTGTGAATATAGCTCCTGGCCATACGCCCGGAGGGCGCGGGCCAGGGCATCGGGCAACCCCGGCCGGGGCTGCCCGTAACGGCCGTGAACCGCCTCAGGCCGTGACGTGGAAGCCCACGCGGCCGAGATTCTGCATCTCGAGCTCGACCCAGGTACCGGCCACGAGCGCCTCGGCGGCGCTGGCGCCGCCGGCCATCACGATCGACCCCTCGGGCAGGATCTCGCCCGCCTGCGCCACCAGGCGCGCGGCCGCGACCAGCGAGCGCACGGGATGGCCCAGGATGGCGGCGGTGGTGCCGACCTGCTGGGCCTTGCCATTGCACGACATGATCAGGCCCAGGTTGGAGAAGTCGATGCTGGGCTTGTGCCAGGCTCCCAGCACCACACCCGACGACGAGGCGTTGTCCGCCACCACGTCTTCCAGCGAGAACTTGAAGGCCTTGTAGCGCGAGTCGATGATCTCCAGCGCCGGGGCGATCGCCTCGACGGCGTCCAGGGCCTCGATGGGCGACACCATGCCCGACAGCGGCTTGCGCAGCAGGAAGGCGATCTCGGGCTCGACGCGCGGATGCACGCGGGTCGACAGCTTCAGTTCGCCGCCCTCGTCCACGCGCATGTCATGCGTCAGGCGGCCCCAGATCATGTCGTGCACGCCCATCTGGACCATCTTGGCGCGGCTGGTGAAGCCCATCTTCATGCCGATGCGTCGATGGCCGCGGTCGATGCGGCGCTGGATCAGCATGCGCTGCACTTCGTAGGCCTCGGCCAGCGTCAGCGGACGGCGTTCGACGAACTGCTCGGCGGCGCGCGGCGTGCTGGCGGCTTCGTCCAGCTCGCGGGCCACTTCGGGTAGGGACAACAGCGGACCGCTCATGCTTGCTCCTTCGCGCCAAACACCGCGCGCACCGAACCCAGTCCGGCGATGCGCGCTTCCAGAATCTCCTCTCCCTGCACCGCGACCATGGGGCCCAGCGCACCACTCAGCACCACGTCGCCGGCACGCAGCGGATTGCCACGCTCGGCCATCTTGCGCGCCAGCCACAGGGCCGCGTTCAGCGGGTGGCCCAGGCACGCGGCGCCGGCGCCGATCGATACCTGGTCGCCATTGCGCTCCATGACCATGCCGCACAGGCGGGCGTCGAAGTCGCCCAGCTTGACCGGCCGGTTGCCCAGCACGAACAGGCCGGACGAGGCGTTGTCGGCGATGGTGTCGACGATGCTGATCTTCCAGTTGGCGATGCGGCTGTCGACGATCTCGATGGCCGGCACGGCATAGGCCACTGCCGAGATCAGTTCGGCCATGGTGGCCATGGGCTGGGCCAGGTCGCGCTCCATGACGAAGGCGATCTCGGCTTCGACCTTGGGCTGGATCAGGGTCGACAGCGGCACTTCCTCGCCGTCGCACACCGACATGTCGGCGAACAGCATGCCGTAGTCGGGCTGGTCCACGCCCAGCTGCGCCTGCACCGCCTTGGAGGTCAGGCCGATCTTGCGGCCGACCAGGCGGCGGCCCTGCTTGATCCAGTGGTCGGTATTGGCCTGCTGCACCGCGTACGCGGCGTCCAGGTCGCCGGCCGGCAATTGATCCCGGATCGGATCGATCGCGACGCGGCTTTCATGAGCACTGCGCAGGCGTTGCGCAAGCCCGGCGATCGCCTCGGCGGCGACGCCCCCCTGTCCTATCTGCCCCATGGGTAGTCCTGTTTGGAAGTTGGAGAAAAGAGAAAAACACCTTTATGCCGTATACGTACGAATATACGGGAGAAACCTGCGCGCGGACAATGCCGGCGGTTCATGGCCCCACTCCGGCCATCAATTTGAGGCATTTGACGAACAACGCCCGATATTCGGGCGGGAGGGCCGCGATGATGGCTTCTTCGACCTCCCGGTCGCGGGGCAGCACGCGCTCGAGCACGTCCACGCCCGCCTGGGTGATGGTGACGGCATACGCACGCTTGTCGTCCGCCGAGCGCCGGCGCCGCAGGTACCCCTTGCGCACCAGGCGGTTGATCATGTCGGCCAGCGAATTGCGGTCCAGCGCGATGTCCTCGGCCAGCTGATTCTGCGTGGCGCCCGGATGCTTGCAGACGGTGATCAGCAGCGCCTTCTGGCGCGGCGTCAGGTCCTCGTCGTGGAAGGTCTGCATGAACAGGGCCTCGGCGCGAAAATGCGCGCGCCGCAGCAGGTGCGACACGACGTCCGTGAGCTCGAACGCCCGCACGGCATCCGTGCAAGGCACGGTTTCCGGTTCGGGAGACGGCGCGGCGGGCGGGCGTCGCAAGGCGGAGGATCGGGTCATGGTGGCGAGCCGGAGCGGACTTGAGATCTTAACTGATGTCGCGCGCCCGGCCAGCGGCGCCCTGGCGTTTCTTCGAACCGGCTATGGCTGGCACCGAAGTTGTTATGCCCCCGGGGATGGACCGGTCGCGCGAAATTCCACTATATTATGACGTATACGTACTATACCTCAACGGAACCCAGCACCATGTCGGTCAAATCCCTGCGCAACTTCATCGGCGGCCGCTTCGAAGACGGCATCCGCACCTTCGACAAACTCAACCCCGCCAACGGCGAACTGGTGGCGCGCGTGCACGAAGCCAGCCGCGACCAGGTGAACGCCGCGGTGGCGGCGGCCCGCCAGGCCTTGCCGGCCTGGGCGGCGCTGCCGGTCAACCAGCGCACGGACTACCTGTACGCGCTGGCCGACGGCATCGAACGCCGCTTCGACGATTTCCTGGCGGCGGAGATCGGCGACACCGGCAAGCCCGTGGGCTGGGCCAGCCAGATCGACATCCCGCGCGGCGCGGCCAACTTCCGCGCCTTCGCCGAGATCGCCCGCACGCTGGACATGGAAAGCTTCATGACCGATACGCCGGACGGCCGGCAGGCGCTGAACTACGCCTACCGCAAGCCGCTGGGCGTGGTGGGCGTCATCTCGCCGTGGAACCTGCCGCTGCTGCTGTTCACCTGGAAGGTCGCGCCCGCGCTGGCCTTCGGCAACACCGTGGTGGCCAAGCCTTCCGAGGTCACGCCTTCCACCGCCACCCTGCTGGCCGAAGTGGCGGCCGAGGTCGGCCTGCCCGCCGGCGTGTTCAACGTGGTCCACGGCTTCGGCCCGAATTCGGCCGGCGAATTCATCACTACCCACCCTGACATCGACGGCATCACCTTCACCGGCGAATCGGCCACCGGCAGCACCATCATGAAGGCGGTCGCGCCGGGCGTGAAGCCGGTATCGTTCGAACTGGGCGGCAAGAACGCCGCGCTGGTGTTCGAGGACGCCGACTTCGACGCGGCCGTCGCCGGCGTGGCCCGCTCGGTCTTCGCCAACTGCGGCCAGGTCTGCCTGTGCACCGAGCGCGTCTACGTCCAGCGGCCGATCTACGACCGCTTCGTCGCCGCCCTGAAGCTCGAAGCCGAGAAACTGGTGCTGGGCCGCCCCATGGACAGCGCCACCACCATGGGCCCGCTGGTGTCGCACGAGCACCGCGAGAAGGTGCTGTCCTACCTGCGCCTGGCGGTCGAGGAAGGCGCCACCGTGGTCACCGGCGGCGGCGTGCCGACCTTCGGCGACGAGCGCGACCAGGGCGCCTACATCCAGCCGACCATCTGGACCGGCCTGCCCGAGACCGCCCGCTGCATCAAGGAAGAGGTGTTCGGCCCGGTCTGCCACATCGCCCCCTTCGATACCGAGGAAGAAGCCATCCGGCTGGCCAACGACACCCACTACGGGCTGGCGGCGGCCGTCTGGACCACCAACCTGACCCGCGGCCATCGCGTGGCCCAGGCCATGCAGGTGGGCCTGGCGTGGGTGAACTGCTGGTTCCTGCGCGACCTGCGCACGCCCTTCGGCGGCAGCGGCCTGTCGGGCATAGGGCGTGAAGGCGGCCGCCACTCGCTGCATTTCTATACCGAGCCGACCAACGTCTGCGTGAAGCTGTAGGCGCGCGAATGGGCGATAATCGCAGGGGAATGTCCCCTGCGGCCGCCATGTCCAACTTCCGTCTGACTCCCAACGCGCTGGGGCACAAGCTCAAGCTGCACCAACTCCAGATCTTCGAGCGGGTGCTCGAGCGCCGGTCGCTGTCGCGCGCGGCCAATGAACTGAACCTGACGCAGCCCAGCGTCACCAAGGCCATCTACGAGCTGGAGAAGTTCGTGGGCGCGCCGCTGTTCGAGCGGTCCAACCGCGGCGTGGTCCCGACCGAGCTGGCTCACCTGCTGGGCCGGCGGGTCAAGACGCTGATGGCCGAGCTGCGCTACATGACCGACGAGCTCAACGCCGCGCTGACGGGGGAAAGCGGACACGTCATCGTCGGCACCCTGATCGCCGCGTCGGCCAAGCTGCTGCCCGAGGCGATCTCGATGCTGATGCGGGAGCACCCGGGCATCCGCGTCACCGTCTCCGAAGGCCCCTCGTCGCAGCTCTTCCCCGCCCTGGCCACGGGCGACCTCGACATCGTGGTGGGACGCCTGCCCGAGCGCGACATCGCGCTGGGCTATGCCTATCCGCTCACCCACCACACGCTGTACGAAGAAAAACTGCATGCCGTCGTCGGCGCCCATCACCCGCTGGCGCACGCGGAAAACCTGGAACTGGGCCAGTTGATGGATCTGCCCTGGATCCTGCCCTCCGCCGAATCGCCGCTGCGCTCCGCGGTGGAGCAGAGCTTCCACCGCACCGGGCTGGGCATCCCGCCCCGCCACATTGAATCCCTGTCGCTGCTGACCAACCTGGGCATCCTGCTGCGCGGCGAGGCCATCGCCCTGATGCCGCAGGACGCCGCCGCGCAGTTTCTGGACCACGGACTGCTCAAGCTCCTGCCGCTGGCCGAATTCGGCCTGTTCGGACGCGTGGGCTACTCGGTGCGGGCGAATCGGCAGCTCACGCCCGCCAGCCAGCACCTGATCGAATACCTGCATCGCATCTGCGACCTGCGCCGGACCGGGGCCCAGGCGGACTGAAGCGGCGGATCCCGCGCCACGATATCGAACGGATATCAATCGCTTCCAATTTTGTATTGGCCAGGCGCGCGAGCCCTGCGCAGAATCTCCCTCACCCAGATCCTCACGAAGGAGTCCTCATGCGAGCGCCGATCACGTTTGCCCTGGCTGCATCCATCCTCTTCGTCTGCCCGGCCCAGGCAGTCTCCACCGCGCCGCCCTTTCCCGCCAAGCCGATCACCATCGTCGTTCCCCTGACCGCGGGCGGCCCGGTCGACATCCTGGCCCGGCTGGTGGCCGAAAAGATGGCGGCGGAATTCAAGCAACCGGTCATCGTCGAGAACAGACCGGGGGGCGGCGGCAACATCGGCGCAGAACAGGTTGCACGCGCCCGTCCCGATGGCTACACCATCCTGTGCGCAACGGACACGCCCATGACCGTCAACCCGTTCATCTACAAACGCTTGACGTTTTCCGCCGCACGCGACCTGACACCGGTATCGCTGGCGGCCACCTTCGCCCAGATGCTGGTGGTGAATCCCGCCATGCCGGCAACCACGCTGGAGCAGTTCATGGCGCTGGCCAGGCAGCGGCCCGTGACGTTCGCATCCGGCGGCAACGGCAGCCCCGGCCACCTGACCGGCATGTATTTCGCGGACAAGTCGGGCATCCCGCTCACCCATGTTCCGTACAAGGGCAACTCGCAGGCCGTGGGCGATCTGCTGGGCGGCCAGGTCGACGCCGGCTTCCTGGCGACACCGGGCGTCCTGCCTCACATCAAGGCGGGCAAGCTGAAAGCCATTGCCGTCTCCAGCGCCAACCGCTCGCCGCTGTCGCCCGCTACGCCCACGTTCTCCGAGGCCGGCCTGCCGGGCTTCGAAGCCATGTTCGCGATGCTGCACATGGCGCCGGCCGGCACACCGCCCGAGGTGATCGATACCCTGAACCGCGCCATCGACCGGGCACTGCGGGCCGACGACGTGCGGGCCAGGCTCTCGGCCCTGGACATCGCGCCCGGCGGAGGCTCGCCCGCGCAGGCCGGCGCCTATCTGGCACGCTACCGTGCGCTCTGGGGCGGCATGGCGGCGAAACTGGATCTGCAGGTCGACTGACCGGCCACGCGGCCCTCAGGCGGGCAACATCCCGAGAAACGCTTCCAGCACACGGGAATTGTTGTCCACCCGCCAGGCCGCGGAAATCTCCATGACCCCGGGCTCGGCGCACGGGATGAACAGCAGTTGGTCCTGCCATCCCGCCACGCAACAGGCAGGCGCCAACGCCACGCCCGTGCCCGCGGCCACGAGCGAAAGCATCACCGGAATCTGCGCGGCTTCGCGGATGTGTTCCGGCACGTAGCCGGCGCCGTGGCACAGCTCCAGCACCTGGTCGTAATAACCGCGCGCCGGATACCGCGACAGCGTGATGAGCGTCTCGCCGTCCAGGTCGCGCAGCGCCAGGCGACGGCGACGCGCCAGCCGGTGGCCGTTCGGCAGCGCGATCTCCATGGGATCCTCCCGCAAGGTGCGCAACTGCAGTTCGCTGCCATCGACCCTGAGCGGCCCCCAGCGCCCCGGCACGTCGACCAGCGCCACGTCCAGCGCGCCATTGGCCACCGCATGCGTCTGCTCGGCCGAGGACATCTGGCGCAGATCCAGCTCCACTCCCGGATAGCCCTCGCGAAACCGGCCCAGGAAGGGCGTGATGAGCGGCAGCATGGCCGCGCTCATGAAACCGATGGCCAGCCTGCCCTGGGCGCCCCGCGCGAGGCGCTGGGCTTCATCCACCGCCTGCTCGACGGCCTTCAGGATGACACGCGCCCGTATCAGGAAAGCCTCCCCCGCCTCGGTCAGCGTCACCTTGCGGAACCGCCGGTCGAACAGATCGAAGCCCAGCCTGGCTTCCAGCACCTGGATCTGCTGGCTCAGGGGCGGCTGGGAAATGTGCAGGCGTTCCGCGGCCTTGCTGAAATGCCTTTCCTCTGCCACGGCGACGAAGTAGCGCAGGTGCCGGAACTCCATACCATATCCATTCGATATCAAAACCGATGAAATATATATTAGATATCTGGAACGACCGGGGCAACAATGGCTTTCACCAATACCCTCGGCGTTGCCACCATGAAAACCGCGTTCACGATTCGCCAGTTGGAAGACCCCGGGATCGCCGAGGCGGACCGCATCCTCCAGGACTGCGTGCACTACGGTTTCTGTGTCTCCGTCTGTCCGACTTACGTCCTGACGCGGGACGAGAACGAATCCCCCCGAGGCCGCATCGACCTGATCAAGGAGATGCTCGAATCGGACCAGCCGCCCCGGCCCGCCACCGTCAGGCACATCGACGGATGCCTGTCCTGCCTGTCGTGCATGTCCACCTGCGCAGCCAGCGTGGACTACGCGCACCTGGTGGACACCGCGCGCAGCCACATCGAGGAACACTACCGCCGCCCCCTGGCCGACCGGCTCATGCGCGGCCTGGTGGCGGCGGTCATTCCGCGCCCCGCCCTCATGCGGCTCGCGCTCCGGGCCGCCCGCCTTGCCGGACCCATCGCACCGCTGCTGCCCGGACGGCTGCGGGGCATGGTCGAGCTTGCCCCAGCCCGCCGCGCCGCGGCGCCAGCCATCCCCACGGGTCGGTTGCTGCCCGCCGAAGGGCAGGCGCGGCGGCGGGTGGCGCTCATTCCCGGTTGCGCGCAACAGGCCCTGGCGCCTCACCTGAACGAAGCGAGCATCCGCCTGCTGCGCCGGCATGGCTGCGACGTCGTGGTTCCCGCCATGTCATGCTGCGGCGCCCTGACCTTGCACATGGGCAAGACCGGGCCCGCCCGCCGCGCGGCCGCCCAGACCCTGTCCACACTGGGCCGCCTCCAGCGCGAATTCGACCTGGACGCAATCATCGTCAACGCCTCGGGCTGCGGCACGACCATGAAGGATTACGCGCACCTGATGGCCGGCGAGCCGCAGGCCGATGAGGCCGCCGCCATCGGAGGGCGAGTCCGGGACATCACCGAGGTCCTGCTGGACCTGGGCCTGAATCCTCCGGTGCGCCGCACCGGCTTGCGGGTCGCTTATCACGACGCATGCTCGCTGCAGCATGGGCAGAAGGTGGTCCAGCCGCCGCGCCAATTGCTCCGACAGGCCGGATTCGAGGTGCTCGACATTCCGGAGCGCCATTTCTGCTGCGGCTCGGCCGGCACCTACAACATGCTGCAACCGGACACCGCCGCCGAACTGGGCCGCCGCAAGGCCGGCCATATCGCCAGCACGGGCGCGCACGTGGCCTGCGCCGGCAACCTGGGCTGCCTCGAGCAGTTGCAGCGGCATGCCTCTTTGCCGCTGCTCCACACCGTGGAACTGCTGGACTGGGCCACCGGGGGTCCCGTCCCAGCCTCCCTGGAAACCCTTGGTGCCATCCCGCCCGCGGCCGCCCCCGAGGCGACCGAGGCCAACATGGCGACGGCCGACGAAGACACGCTGTGGTGACCGTCGCCACGACGCCCCCTACCCGTTTCGACCCAGACGGAATCCGACGATGACCGACTCCCTGACCGATTTCCTTTCCGCGATGCACGACCTGCTGGGCCCCGACTGGGTGAACACGGCACCCGACACGCTGTATCGCTACGGAGAGAACACCCTGCCCGGCGGCAACCGTCCGCCCGCCGCGGTGCTCTATCCTTCCTCGACGGCCGAGGTCCAGGCCATCGTCAAGGCCGCCAACCGCCACGGCGTCGCCCTCCACCCCATCAGCTCGGGCAACAACATCGGCCTGGGTACCCGCTCGGCCATGCAGGCGGGCCAGGTCGTCGTCGATCTCGGACGCCGCATGAATCGCATCCTGGAGGTCAACGACACGCTCTGCTATGCCGAGATCGAGCCGGGCGTGTCCTACCAGGCGCTCCATGACGAACTCGTGCGGCGGGGCAATCACCTGATGAGCGATTGCACCTCGGGCCCGCCCCAGGGCTCCGTACTCGGCAACGCCATGGACCGCGGCGCGGGCTACACCCCGTCCTTCGATCATTTCGGCGCCATTTGCGGCATGGAGATCGTGCTGGGCAACGGCGAGGTCATCCGCACCGGCGACGGCGGCATGGACAGCAGCCGGATGTGGCATGTCTCCAAATATTCGTTCGGCCCCGCGCTGGACGGCCTGTTCGTGCAATCGAACTTCGGCATCGTGACGCGGGCGGGCATCTGGCTGCAGATGCGCCCTCCCGCCATGAAGACTTTCCACTTCAGCTTTCCCGACGACGCCGACCTGGGCGACATCCTGGACCTGGTGCGGCCGCTGAAACTGACCAATCTCGTCCCCAGCCTGTTCCGGGTCGCCAATGACCTGTGGCTGATCGCCGAACACGAAACCCATCCGGAATATGCCCGGACCCAGGGCAGGACCGCGCTGTCGGACAGCGCGCGCCGCGAGCTCCAGGCACGGCACGGGCTGGGCGCCTGGGTTGCCTCCGGCGCGGTCTACGGCGCCTCGGCCCAGGCGCTCGACCCCGTCGTCGACAGGATACGCAGGCATTTCTGCAAATCCGGCCGGGCACGCTACATCAGCGACGAGGAGGCGGACGCGCTACCCGGCCTGTCGACGGCGAAATCGGTGTTCTACGGCATCCCGTCTTCGCAGGAACTCAGGCAGTGCAAATGGCGTCCGGGAGGCGGGCTGACCACCTTCACGCCCGGCACGCCGCTCGTCGGCGAACAAGCCCTGCGCCTGCAGGACCTGGCCCGCGCCATCCTGGCCCGCCACGGCCTGGAGTACATCTCGATGTGGGTATGCGCGGCGCGCTTCGCCCGCGGCCTGCACCAGATCGTCTTCAACCGCGAGAACCCCGAGGAACGTCAACGAGCGGACGACGCCTACCTGGAGCTGGCCCGCTCGTTCGCCGAGGCCGGCTACTCCGTGGGACGCTCGCCCATCGACTACCAGGCCCTGCATTTCGGCCAGTTGTCGCCCGAGGTACGCGCTCTCCAGGCCGGCATCAAGGATCTGTTCGATCCGCGCCACGTCCTTTCCCCCGCCCGCTACGGCCTGTCCTGAAGGGAAATCCATGCAACCCAATTTCGTCTTCCTGATCGCCGACCAGTTGCGCGCCGACCACCTGGGCGCCTACGGCAACACGGTCGTCCGCACCCCGCACATCGACACGCTGGCGCGCGGCGGAACGCGGTGGGACGCCTGCTACGTCGCTTCTCCCATCTGCATGCCCAACCGGGCCAGCCTGATGACCGGGCGCATGCCCCTGACCCATGGCGTCCGCCACAACGGGATCCCGCTCGACATGCGCGCCGCGACCTTCGTCGACGCGCTGCGACGCGCCGGCTACGCCACCGCGATGATAGGCAAGTCGCACCTGCAGAACATGACCGGCCGCCCGGCGTTCTATCCGCCCCCCGAAGCGCGATTCGAACGCGAGGCATTCGAGCCCGGCGACGGACGCTATGACCAGGAATGGATGCCGTCCTGGCGCGACGACCCGGCCCAGGACACGGCCCTGCCCTTCTACGGTTTCGACCACGTCGACCTGACCATCGAGCACGGCGACGACATATGGGGCCACTATCGCCGCTGGGCCCGCGAACAACGCTCCGACATCGACGCGCTGATCGGCCCGGAACATGCCGAGCCGGCGCCCGGCTACGCCCTGGCGGACTGCGGCCAGGCCTGGCGCACACGGGTCCCGGAAGACCTGTACTCGACCGCCTATATCGCCCGGCGGGCCGAGGAGCGCCTGGGCGAGTTCGCCCGCGCAGGCCGCCCGTTCTTCCTGAAATGCTCCTTTCCCGACCCGCACCACCCGTTCACGCCGCCGGGGCGCTACTGGTCCATGTACGACCCGGACGACATGCCCCTGCCTGCCTCCTTCGCGCCGCACGACGCGCCTCCGCCCCACCTGGCCTGGCTGCTCGCCCGGCGCGACGAAGGCGCCGCGGTCAAGCACACCCAGGTGATGTTCGGCTGCACCGAGCGCGAGGCGCGAGAGGCGATCGCGCTCAACTACGGCTCGATCTCCTTCATCGACGACGCCATCGGCCGCATTCTCGGCGCGCTCCGGGCCCATGGGCTGGAGCGCGATACCGTGGTCGTCCTGACCGCCGACCATGGCGACTACATGGGCGACCACCAGCTCCTGCTCAAGGGCCCCCTGCACTATGAAGGCCTGATCCGGGTGCCGCTCCTCTGGTGCGACCCGGCCGGATCCGGCACGGCCACGCGGACCGAACTCGCCAGCACCGTGGACCTGGCACCGACGATACTCGCCCGCGCCGGCGTCCCCGCCTACCACGGCATGCAGGGCCGGTCCCTGCTGCCGCTGCTTCAAGGCGAGCGGCCGGACTGGCGCGACGCGCTGCTGATCGAGGAAGAAGGCCAGCGCACCTATTGCGGCTTTCCCGACCGGATACGCATGCGCACGCTGATCTCGCCGCCCTACCGGCTGAGCGTGTACGAAGGCGTGGGCTGGGCCGAACTCTACGACCGCGGCCGCGACCCGCACGAAATGCGCAATTGCTGGAACGACCCGGCCTACGCCGACATCCGGACCGGATTGCTGCACCGGCTCGCCCAGGAAATGATCGCGTGTTCGGAGACCAGCCCTTACCCCTCGGCCGTGGCCTGAACCGCCTGGCGCCTCGTCCATCGCCATGGCGGGCCGGCTCGCCATAGCCATTCCGCATACCCCCGTCGGTACTTTCTATTTCGCCCCGCCTCGCATCTCACATAGACTGCCGGTCAGGATCGGAATTCTCTGGCTCGCGCAAGCCGCGCAGCACCCACAAGCCAGCCGCCATCGACGGCCCCGGCCGATGTCGCCGGGCTCGGCCATGGCGCGCTCACCGAAGACAGGACGAGAGCACCATGTACAAATACGGTCTTCCGCTCAATTTCCAGAAATGGATAGACGACAACGCCCACCTGCTCAAGCCCCCGGTCGGCAACCAGCAGATCTGGCAGGACTCCGATTTCATCGTCACCGTGGTCGGCGGCCCCAACCACCGCACCGACTACCATGACGACCCGCTGGAAGAATTCTTCTACCAGATCCGCGGCAATGCCTACCTGAAACTCTGGGTGGAAGGCAAGGAAGAGCGCGTGGACCTGAAGGAAGGCGACATCTTCCTCTTGCCTCCGCACCTGCGCCACTCTCCCCAGCGCCCCGAGACCGGCAGTGCCTGTCTCGTCATCGAACGCCAGCGCCCCGAAGGCCTGGTGGACGGCTTCGAGTGGTACTGCCTGCATTGCGGACACCTGGTGCACCGCGTCGAAGTCCAGCTCAAGAGCATCGTGACCGACCTGCCGCCGCTGTTCGAGGCCTTCTACGCCAGCGAGGACAAGCGCCGCTGCCCCTCGTGCGGCACGGTGCATCCCGGCAAGCACGTTCCGGGCACCGCATGACGGCACGGTTCGACTTCGGCGGGGTCGAACTCACCCGCATCGTCGAGGCCGAGGGCCCGCTGCTGCGCCCCGCGGAAATCTTCCCCGATTCGACCCCCGAGGCCATCCAGGCCAACCTGGACTGGCTGGCCCCGCGGTTCTACGACCCGGCCTCCGACCGGCTGGTCATCTCCATCCAGTCCTTCCTGCTGAAAAGCCGCGGCCGCCTGATCCTGGTGGACACCTGCGTGGGCGACTGCAAGGCGCGGGTACGCCCCGACTTCGACCGGCAGCACTGGGGCTGGCTGGATCGCCTGCAAGCGACCGGCGTGCGCCCCGAGGACATCGACATCGTCGTCTCCACCCACCTGCACGTCGACCACGTCGGCTGGCACACGCGGCTGGTCGGCGGCGCATGGGTGCCCACCTTCCCCAACGCGCGCTATCTCTTCACCCACGAGGAATGGGCCTATTGGAAGGAGCACGAGGGCCACTCGGGGCTCGTGCGCACCGGCGACTACGTGGGCGACTCGGTCCTGCCCGTGTTCGAAGCCGGCCTGGCCGACCTGGTCGACATGGACCACCGCATCGACGAAGCCATCCGCCTCGTTCCCGCGCCCGGGCACACGCCCGGCCACGTGGCCGTCGAGATCCAGGGCGAGCACCAGCGCGTCCTGCTGACCGGCGATGCCTTCCACCACCCGCTGCAGTGCTGCTACCCCCAGTGGAGCACGCGCTTCTGCGCCGACCCCGACCACGCCCGCCGCACCCGGCAATCGCTGCTGGAAGCCTGCGCCCGCGACGGCACGCTGGTCCTGCCAGCCCACTTCCCCGCCCCCACCGCCGGCCACATCCGCCGCGCGGCACCGGAAGACGAACACGAATTTCGTTTCGAATTCCAAAAATTACTTTAAACTTAAAACGTAAGTCCAAGGAACCGCCCATGACTTTGCAGCGCCCGGTCCCGGCCCTGGTGGCCAGCCTTTGCCTCGCGTTCGGCGTCACCGCCGCCGCGCACGCCGACATCAAGATCGGCTTCCTGGCCACGATGTCCGGACCCGGCGGCACGCTGGGCCAAGACCAGTACGACGGTTTCATGCTGGGCGTGGAAGCCGCCGGCGGCAAACTGGGCGGGCAGGCAGTCAAGATCATCCAGGAAGACGACCAGCTCAAGCCCGAGGTGGGCCGCCAGGCCGCCAAGAAGCTGATCGAGCGCGACCGCGTGCAGCTCATCACCGGCCTGAGCTTCTCGAACGTGCTGATGGCGGTCTATCGCGACGTCATCAACAGCGGCACCTTCCTGCTGGTGAACAACGCCGGCCCCAGCCAGATCGCCGGTTCGATGTGCTCGCCGCTGTATTTCTCCACGTCCTGGCAGAACGACCAGCAGCACGAGGCCATGGGCAAGTACGCCCAGCAGAAAGGCTACAAGCGCGTCGCCCTGATGGCGCCGAACTACCAGGCCGGCCGCGAGGCGCTGACGGGCTTCAAGCGCTACTTCAAGGGCGAAGTCCTGAGCGAGACCTACACCCAGGTCAACCAGCCCGACTACTCGGTGGAAATCACCCAGCTGCGCACCGCCAGCCCCGACGCCGTGTTCATCTTCTATCCCGGCGGCATGGGCGTGAATTTCGTCAAGCAATACCACCAGGCCGGCCTGCTGGGCAAGGTACCGCTGCTGTCGGGTTCCACGGTGGACGGCACGACCCTGCCGGCGCTGCAGGACCTGGCGCTGGGCGTGATGTCGGGCGGGCCATGGTCGCCCGACCTGCCCAATGCGGCCAACCGCAGCTTCGTCGAGCAGTTCCGCAAGAAATACGGGCGCATCCCCTCGCACTACGCGGCCTATGGCTACGACTCCGCGCAGGCCCTGAATGCCGCGCTCAAGGCCACCGGCGGCCGCCTGGACGACAAGAAAGCCTTCGAACAGGCAATGGTCAAGGCGAATTTCCCCTCAGTGCGGGGCAACTTCAAATTTAACAATAATCACTTCCCCGTATCGAACTACTACGCATTCGAAGTGGTGCGCGACCCCGCGGGCGGCGTGACGCTGGCCACGCGGGAAACCGTGTTCCCGGACCACCAGGACCCCTACCATGGGGAATGCAAGCTGAAATAACCGTCCGGCACCGGCGTCGCGCCGCCGACCGCAGTATCCCGGGGGCCGGGCATCCGGCCTCATCCACCCCGCAGGCAAGCCAGGAGTCCGCATGAAAACCGCCAAACTGATAGCCATCGCATCGATACTGCAAGCGGCCTTCGCCGCCCCCTCCTTCGCCGCCGTCAAGATCGGCTTCGTCTCCACGCTGTCCGGTCCGGGTTCGGTGCTGGGGCAGGACCAGTACGACGGCTTCATGCTGGCCGTGGAACAGGGCCAGGGCAAGCTGGGCGGGGTCGACGTCCAGGTCCTGAAGGAAGACGACCAGATGAAGCCCGAGGTCGGCCTGCAGGTCGTGCGCCAGTTGCTCGAGCGCGAGAAGGTCCCCCTCATCACCGGCCTGATCTACTCGAACGTCATGATGGCGGTCCACCGTCCCATCACCAGCGCGGAGGTCTTCCTGGTCGGCTCGAACGCCGGCCCCACCCCGATCACGGGCAAGGGCTGCTCGCCCTACTTCTTCTCCACCTCGTGGAACAACGATCAGTTGCACGAGGCCGGCGGCGAGCTCGCCAACAAGATGGGCATCAAGAAGATCCAGTTGCTGGCCGCCAACTACCAGGCCGGCAAGGACGCCATGGAAGGGTTCAAGCGAACCTTCAAGGGCCAGGTGGTGGGCGAGACCTTCACCCAGGTCAACCAGCCCGACTACTCGGTCGAGATCTCCGCCCTGGCCTCCAGCAAGCCCGAGGCCATCTACACCTTCTATCCGGGCAGCATGGGCGTGAACTTCGTCAAGCAGTACCGGCAGGCCGGCATGTTCGACAAGGTCCGCATGCTGTCGACCTCGACCATCGACGGCTCCACCCTGCCCGCCCTGCAGGACGCCGCGCTGGGCGCGGTCACGGCCGCTCCGTATTCGCCCGACCTCGACAATCCGGCCAACAAGAAATTCGCCGAGGCCTTCCGCAAGAAGTACAACCGCGAACCCTCGATGTATGCGGCGCAATCCTACGACGCCGCCAGCCTGATCGCCTCGGCCCTGGCCAAGACCAAGGGCAATGTGTCCGACAAGGCCGCGTTCCGCGCGGCGCTGCGGGAAGCCAAGTTCGATTCCGTGCGCGGCTCCTTCGCGTTCAACACCAACCAGTTCCCGATCGCGCCGTTCTACCGGGTCGACGTGGCCAAGGACGCCAACGGCAAGCCGGCGTTCGTGACCAAGGGGGTGATCTACGAGCACAGCAAGGACTCGTATGCGGGCGAATGCCAGATGAAGTGATGCTGGCCCCCGTGGCATCGCCATGGGTTGCATACAATAGGACCCCGTGGGCCGCCCGGCCCACGGTTTCATCCTAGCCCAGACATCGTGCCGCCCAACAAGGACTCCCTGGCGAAAGTCGCCCTGGTCACCTCTCCCGCCATCGGCGATTCGCTGCTGTCGATGACGGTGGCCCACAACCTGCGCCGGTCCGGATCGGCGGTCACCGTCTTCGGTCCCCATGTTCATGCACTGCGGCGCTGGTTTCCCGGCATCGACATCCAGCCCGGGCTGTCGCCCGACGGCGCCGGCCTCGCGCTGGAAGCCTTCGGCACCGTCATCCAGCTGCACGACCACAGGCCGCTCCCGGACTTCACCGGACTTCACCCCCGCGCCATGGTCCTGGAAGACTTGTGCCGCATGCGCTCGCCCAAGTCCATGGCCACCCGGCTGACCGAGTTCTGCCGGAACGGCCTGGGGCTGGTGGACGCGGAAAAACACAACGGCCTCCAGCCTCCCGCCGGCCTCGCCCATCGACTGCATGCCTCGCGCGTGGTCATCCACCCCGCCGCCAGCACGCCGGACAAGTGCTGGCTGCCCGCGCGTTTCATCGCCCTGGCCAGCCGTCTGCGCGACGAGGGATTCGATCCGCAATTCATCGTCGGCCCCGCGGAACGCCCGCAATGGGAACCCCTGCTGCGCGCGCAAGGGCTGGGGCTGCCGGATCTCGGCGGCCTGGACAACGTCGCCGCCTGGGTATTCGAATCGGGCTGGTTCATCGGCAACGACTCGGGCATCGGCCATCTGGCCTCCAACCTCCATGTCCCGACCCTGTCGCTGTTCATGCGCCAGGGAGGCGCCAGGACCTGGCGACCCGACTGGGGGCCGGGACAGGTGCTGATCGGCAGCGCCGGCATACCCACCGGCCGGCTCAAGGAAAAGCTGTGGAAGTACGTGCTGACGCCTGGCCGGGTCGCCCGGGCCTTCGCGCGCCTGCGGGGCCAGGAAACGGTGCAGGCCGCAGGCCTGCCCGGGATCACGCTGCTTCGCTGAACTGCATCTTGTAGAGCGTCGCGTACAGGCCCTCCGCAGCCAGCAGGTCCGCATGGGAACCCTGTTCGACGATGCGCCCCTGGTCCAGCACGATGATGCGGTCGGCGTTCTGCACCGTGGTCAGCCTGTGGGCGATGACCAGCGTCGTGCGCCCCGCCATCAGGCGCTCCAGCGACGCCTGGACCTGGCGCTCGGATTCGTTGTCCAGGGCCGAGGTGGCCTCGTCCAGGATCAGGATGGGCGCGTCCTTGATCAGCGCCCGCGCGATGGCCAGGCGCTGCCGCTGGCCGCCCGACAGCCGGGCGGCGTTCTCGCCCACCTGGCTGTGCATGCCCCGCGGCAGCGAATCGACGAATTCAAGCAGGTTCGCATCGGCCAGCGCCTGGCGGATGGCCGCTTCCGACGGCTCGGTATTCGCGCCGTAGCTCACATTGGCGGCGATGGTGTCGTCGAACAGCACCACATCCTGGCTCACGAGCGAGATCGCGTCGCGCAGGCTGGTCAGCGTCAATTCGTCGATGGGAATGCCGTCCACCCGGATCGATCCCGCCGTGGGCAGCGCGAAGCGGGGCAGCATGGAGACCAGCGTGGTCTTGCCGCTGCCGGACCGCCCGATGAAAGCCACCGTCTGGCCCGGCTCCACCGTGAACGAGATCTGCTCCAGCGTGTCGCGGCCGGCGTCGGGAAAGCGATGGGACACCCGCTCGAACTCGATATGCCCGCGCGCCGGCCTGGGCAGCTGACGCACGCCGTCATCGCGTTCGGGTTCCTCGTCCACCAGCGCGAACACGCTTTCCGCGGACACCAGCATGCGCTGCATGGGGCTGGCGACATTGGCCAGCCGCTTGAGCGGATCGAGCATCTGCAGCATGGCGGTCACGAAAGCGGCGAAGCCGCCCACGGTGATCTGGTTGGCGCCCGACTGCCCGAGCGCGGTCGACACCACGACCGCCAGCGCCACGGCGGCGATGGCCTGGGTGATGGGCGCCGAGGCCGCGCCGGCCACCGTGTTGCGCATCGCGAAGCGCCGCAGCCGGCCGTTGATGTGCAGGAAGCGCTCTTCCTCGTGGGCATAGCCGCTGAACAGCTTGATGACCCGCTGGCCATCGATGGCCTCGCTCACCACCCGGGTCAGCTCGCCGTTCATGGTGATGGTCTCGCGGTTGATGCGGCGGATGCGGCGCGCGATGGCGCGCATGATGAAGGTGGACAGCGGAAAGGCCACCAGCGCGATCAGGGTCAGCTTCCACGACAGGTAGAACAGCACGCAGGCCAGCGAGATCACGATCAGGGTCTCGCGCACCAGCACCGTGATGACCTCGGTGGCCAGCTGCATGACGTTGGTGGCGTCGACCACGAAGCGGTTCAGCAGGACCGACGACCCCATGCGCTTGAAATAGCCGTCGGGCAGGCGCAACAGGCGGTCGAACATCTCGCGCCGCAGGTCCGCCAGCACGTGGTTGGCGGACCAGGCCATGAGATAGTCGCTCAGGAAATTGAACGCGCCGCGCACCAGGAAGATGCCGACGATGGCCAGCGGGATCTTCCATACATAGTCCGGATTCTGGCCGTTGAAGCCGCCGTCGAGCAGCGGCTTCATCAGTATGGCCAGCAGCGGCTGGGAAGCGGCCACGCCGACCAGGAACAACATGCCGAGGGCCAGCGCCTTCCAGTATTTCAGGACACGGCTATAGACGCGGCGCCACAGTTCGGATTTGACGGGTTGGGAGTTCACAAGGTGCTCGTGGTGGGCCCGGCCGCGGGTGGCGCGCGATTCGCGCTACGGCAGGCCCGCCGCTTACAATAGAAAGCTTCCGATTGTACGCGCAGCCGCCACGCCCGACCTGCCTTGTTGACGTCCTCGATGCCTGAAGCCGATCCCGTACACGTCCGGCTGCCCAACTGGGTGGGCGACGCCTGCATGTGCCTGCCCGCGCTGGAAATGATCCGGCATGCCGGGCATCCCCTGGTCCTGCACGGACGCCCCTGGGCGCGCGAACTGCTCGAAGGGCTGTCTCCCGCGGGGTTCGTCCCGCTGGGCAAGGCGTTCGGGCCCAACCTGGCCGCCACCCGGCAGGCGGCGCGCGCGGGCGGCAAGCTCCGCGGCGTGGTCTTTCCCAACTCGCTTTCCAGCGCCGCGCTGTTCCGGCTGGCCGGCATCCGCGCGGCCGGCTATCGCGGCGACGGACGGGCGCTGTTCCTGCGCTGGGCCCTGCCCAAGCCACGGGGGCTCCATGAAGTGGAAATCTTCCACCACCTGGCGCGCGAGACGCTGCGGCGCTGGCATCCGGGCATCGACCTGCCGGCCGCCCCCGGCCCGCGGCTGGAGCTGCCCTTGACGCCCGCGCACCGGGACACGGCCGATCGCGTGCTGGCCGATGCCGGCATCGGCCGCCCCTTCGTTCTGCTGGCCCCGGTCGCGACCGGCCTGCACCACGGGCGGCCCAAGGCGTGGCCCTTGTTCGCCGATCTGTCCCGGGCGCTAGCCGCCCAGGGGGTGGCATGCGTGGTCTGCCCTCCGCCCCACGAAACAGACGCCACCCGCCAGGCTGCCCCGGCGGCGACCGTGCTGCCGCCCCTGGGGCTGGGCGCCTTCGCCGCCCTGACCGCCAGCGCCGCGGCGGTCGTCTGCAACGACTCGGGCACCTCCCACGTCGCCGCGGCGGCCGGCGCGCGCCAGATCACCCTGTTCGGCGTCACGCGCCGGGAACGCACCGGCCCCTGGTCGCCCGAAGCGATCTGCCTGGGCGCCGAAGGCCAATGGCCCGCCCTGCCCGACGTGCTCGACGCGATACGGCGCCTGGTGTCCTCTTCTTCGACATGAGCCCCATGCCCGCCCGCGCCCCCCGACGAGTGCTGGTCATCGCCCTGCGCTATCTCGGCGACGTCCTGCTCACCACCCCGCTGCCCCATGCGCTGCGCGCACGCTACCCGGACTGCCAGGTCGACATGCTGGTGTTCCGCGGAACCGAGGGCATGCTGGAGAACAACCCGGACGTCCACCAGGTCTTCACCATTGCCGAACGCCCGGCCAAGGGCGAAGTCCGCGCCATGGTCCGCCGGCTCTGGCGCCGCTACGATCTCGCGCTGGTCCCGCAGCCCGGCGACAAGCCCCATCTGTTCGGCCTGACATCGGCGCGGGTACGCGTCGGACTGGTGCCGCCCGAGGCCGGCCATGCCTGGTGGAAGCGGCTGTCGCTGCGCCATCCGCTGGTCATCGACGAGCACATGCACCGCGTGCACGAGAACGAAAGGGTGGCCGCCCTGCTGGACCTTGCGCCCGCGCGCACGCTCGTGCCGCCCACGGCCCACGTCCTGCGCGACGCCTGGGGCGCCCGGCTGGCCGCCCTGGCGCCCGAAGCGCCCCCCTTCGATGCACGCCGGCCCTATGCGGTCATCCACCCCTCTCCGCGCTGGCGCTACAAGCAGTGGCACGCCGAGGGCTGGCGCGGCCTGTTCGCCAGCCTGCACGCGCGCGGCCTGCAACTGGTCCTGAGCGGAGGGCCCGGCGAAACCGAGTCGCAGTATCTCGACAGCCTGCTGGAGGGCCTGGACGAAAACGTCCGGCAGGCCATCGTCCGGGTCCAGGGCCGGCTGAGCCTGGCCGAACTGGCCGACCTGCTGCGCCATGCCACGGTCTACGCCGGCCCCGACACCGCCACCACGCACCTGGCGGCGGCCTGTGGCACGCCCACGCTGGCACTGTTCGGTCCCACCGACCCGCGGCAATGGGGTCCGAGCCCCGCCGCAGGACTGGATCAGCCGTGGTCCAAGGCCGCGCCGCGGCAGATACGCGGCAACGTGCTCATGCTGCAGGAACTGGTCCGCGATTGCGTGCCCTGTCAGCGCGAAGGGTGCGACCGGCATCGCGGCAGCCACAGCGACTGCCTGGACGGGCTCGCGACCGCCACCGTGGTCGCCGCGGCGCAGTCCCTGGTGGACGCCGCCGTGCCGGCCGGGCAGGGAGCCGGCGCATGAAGCTGGCGATCGCCTGCCATCGTTTCGGCTACGGCGGGGGCATGGAGCGCTACGCCATGGACCTAGTCAAGGGCCTGCGCCAGCTCGGCATCCGCCCGGTCGTCTTCGCCCGCAGCTTCGATACGGACATCCCGGAATACGCGTTCATCGAACCGGTGCGTATCGCGGTCCGGGCCCTGCCGGGCAAACTGCGCGATCACTATTTCTCCTGGCGCCTGCGAACGCTGAAGGCCGCCCATGGCGTTGACCTGCTGATCGGCTGCAGCCGCACGGCCGTCTCCGACGTGGCCATCTGCGGCGGCACGCACCTGGGACATCTGGCCCATGCGAACCGGCGGCCCACGCGCTGGGACCGCTGGCAGATCCGGCTCGAACGCGCACACTACGCCCAGGCGCACCTGGTGCTGGCGCATTCGCGCATGATGGCCGACGAACTGCGCCGCTACTACGACGTGCCGCAGGCGCGGATACGCGTACTGTACCCACCGGTGGACGTGGACACATTCAGCCCCGTGGACGCCGCGCGGCGGGCCGAGCTTCGCCGCGAACTGGGCATTCCGGAAGGCACCACCGCCTTCCTGTTTCCCTCCACCGGCCACGAACGCAAGGGCTATCCGATGCTGGAAGCCTGCTTCGGCGCGACCGACCTGCCGGTTTCGCTGCTGGTGGCCGGCCGGCCGGTGGAGCCGCGTTCCCCGAAGATCCGCTACGTCGGCTACCGCCAGGACATCGCCGACTGCTATCGGGCGGCCGACTACACCATCCTGGCCTCGCGCTACGAACCCTTCGGCCTGGTCGGGCCGGAATCGGTGCTGTGCGGCACGCCCACCGTGCTGCCCCGCGGCATAGGCAGCACCGAGGCGCTGTCCGAGGAAGCTTGCCTGGCCTTCGACGTCGATGCGCCGGCGTCGCTCGCGGATGCCGTCAGGCGGGCAGAATCGCGGGCACGGGAAGGCCGTGCCCGCCTGGCAAGCCCGCTGAGCCATCTCTCCTACGCCCCCGACACCCGCGCCCATGTCGAGGCCCTCCTGGACCTGTCCGCATTCCTGCGCTCTCCTTCCGAGGTTTCATGAGCCGTTCCATGCCCCAGCACGGCGGGCTCCCTGTCCCGCTGCTGTTTCTTTCCGCATTGGCCGTTTCCCTGGTACCCGCCCTCGCGCTGTGGATGCGGGGAAGCGCCAACCAATTGCTGTTCCTGCTCCTGCTCTTCGCCCTGGTCGGCACCGCGTGGCGGGGCCGCCTGGCGCCCCGGGATCGTTTCGTTCCCGTCGTCCGCCGGTACTGGCCGGTCTGGGCCGCGCTGGCTGCGCAGTTTCTCGCCGCCTGTGTCAGCACCGTCGTGGTGGGCCTGCGCGATGCGCGCGTGTTCGACGACCCCAGCGTGCTCGATACCCCGCTGCGCATGGCCCTGTTCGGTCCGCTGCTGTGGCTGCTGCTGAACGTGCCGTCGCGCTGGCTCAGGCAGATCCAATGGGGCTGCGTGGCCGGCGCATTGATCGGTGCCGGCATCCTCCACTACCAGATCGGCCTGTCGCCCGAGGGCCGCCCCGCACAGATCCTGTTCTCCAACCTGCTGCCGTTCAGCAACATCACGCTCCTGCTGGGCCTGTTCTCGCTGCTGACCCTGGGCTGGTCCGATCGCGCCACGGTGCGGGGCCGGATCGGCATCGCGCTGAAGCTGCTGGGCGGCGCGGCGGGCCTGTACGTCGCCTATGCCTCCGGCACGCGCGGCGGCTGGCTGGCGCTGGGGGCCTTCGCGCTGGTGTTCTTCTTCCTGATGTCGGGCAGCGTCTGGCGCAAGCTCCTGGCCATGGCGGCGCTTGCCTGTGCGGTGCTGGCCGTGTACCACGCCAGCGACCTCGTCAACCAGCGCGTGGACGAGGCCTATACGGAGATACAGGAGTATCGCAAGGGCCAGGCCCTCGACTCATCGGTGGGCAACCGCCTGCAGCTCTGGTCCGCGGCGCTGGAAGTGTTCGAGGCCCATCCGCTGGTCGGCGTGAGCCGGCAGGACTACCGCCGCACGATGCGCGAGGCGGCCAGGCAGGGATTGATCACCAAGCACGCCGCCGAGTTCCGGCACTCGCACAACGAGTTCCTGTTCAACCTGGCCACGCTCGGCATCCTGGGCGGGTTGGCGATCGCGGCGGCCTGGCTGGTGCCCGCCTTCTTCTTCGCGCGGGCCACGCGCCGTGGCGGCCGCGATGAAAGAATCGCCGGCACCATGGGCCTGCTGCTGGCGATCGGCTTCCTGGTATTCGGCATGACCGAGGTCATGTTCGCGATGTCGATGGTCGCCGCGTTCTACACCCTGATGATCGCGGCGCTGATGGCCATCGTGATACGCGCCGGCCGGCACGAGCCGGCCGCCTAGGCCCTAGTACTCCAGCCCGACGTCGGCCGGCTGCCCCGTCAGCTTGCCCAGTTGCTGGATCAGCACGTCGGGCACCCGTACCCGCCAGTCCTCGCTCAGGCGCACCACGCACTTGGCATCGCCGCGGTTGTAGACGATCTCGACCGGCGTACCCGGGAAGCCGTTCTCGGGGTCGGCGCGATGCGGGTTGAGGACTTCACGCAGGGAGTCCGCGTGCGCGTTGCCGTTCAGGCGGATGGACAGCGCGCGGGCCTTGGCCTCGCGCGCCATCTGCAGGTCGAACAGTTCGTCGGCCACGATACGCATGCCGCCGGAGTACTCGTCGTTGCTGACCTTGCCGGAGACGATCAGCAACTGGTCTTCGCGCAGCCGGCTGCGGTGCCGCTCGTACAGCTCGTTGAACACCGAGATCTCGACCTGCGCCGTGCCATCGTCAAGCACGGCGAACACCATCTTCCCGCGCCGTGTCATCTGCGTGCGCACGGCCGACAGGATGCCCGCCATCCATTGCAGGTCGCGGCTGGGCTGCAGGTTGGACAGGGGGGTGCGCACGAACCGGCGGACTTCGGTGCGATAGGCGTCGAACAGGTGGCCGCTGAAGTAGAAACCCAGCGCGGTCTTTTCCTGGCCGAGGCGCTCGCGCTCGTCCCAGGGCTCGACATCGGCCAGCTCGCCCGCCAGGTCGGCGTGGTCGTCGCCGCCGAACAGCGACACCTGACTGGCCGCGCGGGCGGCCTGTTCCGCGGCGTCCATCGCCGTACCCAGGGTCGCCAGGACCGCGGCGCGGTTGGGCGACAGCGTGTCGAAGGCGCCGGCCTTGATCAGGGCCTCGATGGCGCGGCGGTTCACCACGTGGCGATCGATGCGCCGGCAGAAATCGAACAGGTCGGTGAACGGCCCCTTCTCGGCCCGCGCGCGCAGGATTTCCTCGACCGCGCTCTGCCCGGTGCCCTTGACCGCCCCCAGCCCGTAGCGGATGGTGCGCGGCGGCTGCCCGCGCGCCGAATATTCGTCCAGCACCGGCTCGAAGCGGTAATTGGACAGGTTGATGTCGGGGGGCAGCACCTTGACCTTGTTGGCCACCGTGTCGGCCCAGAATATCTGGACCTTGTCGGTGTCGTCCATGTCGGACAACATGGTGGCGGCCATGAACTCGGCCGGATGGTGGGCCTTGAGCCAGGCCGTCTGGTAGGCGATCAGCGCGTAGGCCGCGGTATGCGACTTGTTGAAGCCGTATTCCGCGAACTTCTCCATCAGGTTGAACAGCGTGACCGCGATCTCGGGGTCATAGCCCTTCTTTTCCGCGCCCGACTGGAAGATCTCGCGGTGCTTGGCCATTTCCTCGGGCTTCTTCTTGCCCATGGCCCGGCGCAGCATGTCGGCGCCGCCCAGCGTGTAGCCGCCGATGATCTGCGAGATCAGCATCACCTGTTCCTGGTAGACGATGACCCCGTACGTGCTCTTGAGGACCGGTTCCAGGTCCGGGTGGAAGTATTCGGCCTTGGCGCGGCCGTGCTTGCGGTTGACGAAATCGTCCACCATGCCCGAGCCCAGCGGGCCCGGCCGGTACAGGGCCAGCACGGCGATGATGTCTTCGAAGTTGCTGGGGCGCAGCTTCTTGAGCAGTTCCTTCATGCCGCGCGATTCCAGCTGGAACACGGCGGTGGTGTTGCCGTCGCTCAGCAGCTTGTAGGAATCGAGGTCGTCCAGCGGCAGCGCCATGACGTCGAAGTCGCGCATGCCCTCGTTGAACTCGCGCACGTAGCGCACGGCCCAGTCGAGAATGGTCAGGTTGCGCAGGCCCAGGAAGTCGAACTTCACCAGGCCCACGGCTTCCACGTCGTCCTTGTCGAACTGCGACACCGCGATGTGGCTTTGGCCAGGCTGGCAGTACAGCGGGCAGAAATCGGTCAGCTTGCCCGGGGCGATCAGCACGCCGCCGGCGTGCATGCCGATGTTCCGCGTCAGTCCCTCGAGCGGCTGGGCCAGGTCGATCAGCGCGTGCGCTTCCTCGTCGTTGTCGTAGCGCTCCTTGAAGGCGGGCTCTTCGTTCAGCGCCCGCTCCAGGCTCCAGGGGTCGGCCGGCGAGTGCGGGATGATCTTGGACAGGCCGTCGCAGAACAGGTAAGGCAGGTCCAGCACCCGCCCCGCGTCGCGGATGACCGCCTTGGCGCCCAGCGTACCGAAGGTGGCGATCTGGCTGACCGCGTCGCGCCCGTATTTCTGCTTGACGTACTCGATGACCTTGTCGCGGTTGTCCTGGCAGAAATCGATATCGAAGTCGGGCATGGAGACCCGCTCCGGGTTCAGGAAGCGCTCGAACAGCAAGTCGTAGCGGATCGGATCGATATCGGTGATGCCCAGGCTGAACGCGACCAGCGAGCCTGCGCCCGATCCCCGGCCCGGCCCCACCGGCACGCCATTGTTCTTGCCCCAGTTGATGAAGTCCTGAACGATCAGGAAGTAGCCAGGAAAGCCCATGTCGATGATGGTCTGGCATTCCTTGTCCAGCCGCTGGTCGTATTCCTCCTGGTGCGCGGCGCGTTCCTTCTCGTCCGGGAAGAGCTGCGCCATGCGGCGCGCCAGGCCCTCCTTGGACAGTTGCACCAGGTATTCGGCCAGCGTCACGCCCTCGGGCGTGGGGAAATTGGGCAGCTTGGGATTGCCCAGTTCCAGCGTCAGGTTGCAGCGCGTGGCGATCGCCACCGTATTGGCCAGCGCCGAGGGCACGTCAGCGAAGCGTTCGGCCATTTCCTGCGAGGACAGCAGGTACTGCTCTTCCGTGTAGAGCCGTTGGCGGCGCGGATTGGCCAGGATCTCGCCTTCGGCGATGCAGACGCGGGCCTCGTGGGCGCGGAAGTCGTCGCGTTCGAGGAACTGTACCGGGTGCGTGGCGACCACCGGCGCGCCGCATTCGGCCGCCAGCCGCATCGCGGCCTGCACGTAGGTCTCGTCGCCTTCGCGGCCGGCGCGCTGCAGCTCGATGTAGTAGCCGCCCGGAAACACCTTCAGCCAGTGCCGCGCGAACGCCAGCGCCGCGTCGTGGTTGCCGGCCTCCAGCGCCTGGCCCACGTCGCCCTGGCGTCCGCCGGACAGGGCGATGAGCCCCGCGCCGTAGGTCTCGAGCCATTCGGGCCGGATCTCGCCGCGGCCGCGATGCTGGTTGGTCAGGAAGGCCTGCGTCAGCAGTTCGCACAGGTTCAGGTAGCCGGCGCGATCGCGCACCAGCAGCAGCATCCGGTAGGGCTTGTCGCGGTCGGCGTCGTTGGACACCCAGACGTCGCAGCCGGCGATGGCCTTGATGCCCTTGCCCCGCGCCGCCTTGTAGAACTTGATCAACCCGAACAGGTTGGAAAGATCGGTCAGCGCGATGGCCGGCTGTTCCAGCGCGGCGACTTTCTTGACCAGGTCGGGGATGCGGACGATGCCGTCCGACACCGAGAACTCGGAGTGGACGCGCAGGTGGACGAATGGGGGGGTAGGCGACTGGGACATGCCGGCATTTTAGCCTCTCGGCGCAGGGTCCGGGACACCCCCTGCGCCCCCTTTCCCCGCGGGCAGGCCCTACTCCTTCTCGATGCCCGCGGCCTGGATGACCCGGCTCCATTTGTCCAGTTCGGAGCGGCCGAAAGCCGCCAGTTCCGCGGGCGTGCTGTAGGACATCTCCAGCCCCAGGCCGACCAGGCGTTCGCGCACGGCCGGATCGCGCGTGGTCTTCTCCAGCGCACGGCTGAGCCGCTCGATCACCGGCGCGGGGGTACCCGCCGGCGCATACAGCGCATACCAGGCCAGCAGCTCGAATCCGGGATACTGCTCGGCGATGGGCGGCACCTCGGGCAGCAGCGGCCACGGCCTGGCGGAACTGATGCCCAGCGCGCGGACCTTGCCGGCCTTGACCTGCTGGGTGCCCGTCACGATGTCGGTGAACATGACCGAGACGTGGCCGGCCATGACGTCGTTCAATCCCAGCGGAATGCTCTTGTAGGGCACGTGCAGCATCTGGATGCCAGCGGCGGTCGTGAGCATCGCGCCCGGCACCAGGGTGCCGGCACTGCCCGAGGCATAGGACAGCTTGCCGGGCTGTGCCTTGGCCAGCTTGACCAGATCGGCCAGGGTCCTGACCGGCAGCGCGGGATTGGCGACCAGCAAGGCCGGCGTGTAGGCCACGCGCCCCACCGGCGCGAAGTCCTTGACGGGGTCGTAGCCCGGCGTCTTCATCAGGGCGGGATTGGCCGCCTGGGTGGTCTGCGTGGTGAAGAACAGGGTGTACCCGTCGGCAGCGGCCCGCGCCGCCGCCTGGGCCGCGATGGCGCCCTGCGCGCCGGCGCGGTTCTCGATCACCAGCGGCTGGCCCAGTTCGCGCGACAGCGCCTCGCCGACGATGCGGGCGGTCGTGTCCACGCCGCTGCCGGGTCCGAACGGCACCAGCACGGTCACGGGACGATGGGGATAGGAATCGGCCGCCATGGCGCCCGCCGCGCCGAGCGCGGCCAGGGAAGCCAGGGCGTACGCGCCCATGCGGATGCTCTTGGTCATGTTGTCTCCGGTTTATGGTTCAAGGGTGCCGCGGGTCGAGCGCGTCCAGCCAGCGCAGCACCCGGTCGGCGATGAGACCGCTGTTGCGGTCCATCATCAGGAAATGGGAATTGCCGCGCACGCCTTCTGCGGGCAGGTCCAGGGACTCGACCGCCGCGCCACTGCGCGCCAGCACGGCGGCGTACGCGTCCACCGTGGCGCGATATCGGCGCCAGACAGGGTGGTCGCCGATATGGTCGCCCCACACGATCAGGTGCGGCGGGATCGCCGCCGGCGGGGCGGCAGGCGCACCGGAAGGTTCGAGCGCAACCACGGCGCGCACGGACTCGGGCCGCTCCTGGGCCGCCAGCAGTGCAAACCCGCCGCCCTGGCTGTGCCCGACGACGATGCAAGGCCCCACCCGATCCAGCAGCGCGCGGTAGGCGGCGCTGGTGACGGCCTCGTGGCCGGCCCAGCGCGGCACCCATTGACGCGCGAACTGATCGAAGGCGCCGACCGGGAACTGCTGCGCGGCGTGGGCCAGGCGGGCGGCCGGATCCGTGCGGTAGCCGTGGGCCGGCCCCATCCGGAACATGTCCCAGGCCTCGTCCATGGTGCGGAACAGCGGCGCACCGGCATACAACTCGGGAAAGCGCGCCCAGGAAGCGCGGCCGCGCTCCACGGCGTCGGACACATAGACGTCGTATCCCGCGCCCAGGAAGCGCCACAGCCAGCCCGGACGCCCGTCGGGAGTCGTCTCCCAGTTGGCGCCCGTCATGCCACCGCCGTGCCAGAACAGCACGGGCAGCGCGTGCCGTGGCCGCGCCAGCCGGTAGGCCTGCACGTACATCTGGCCGACGACATGGTCGCCGTTGGGATCGACCGGCCTGGGCTCGGCCCCCTGCGCCAGGCGCCTGGCCTCGGTGGGCAGGCCGCGCAGCGTGCGCACCTCGCCCCCCACGTGGAAGCTTTCGATCGCGCGCAGGCAGATCTCGTCCGGGGCCGGTTCAGTTGCGGGCATGGAGAAAATCCTGGTCCTCGGAAAAGCAGCGTATGCGGGGCACGGCGCCGAAGCAGGCGCCCAGGGCGTCCTCCATGGCCGCCATGAAACGCGCGACGACCTGGGCGTCGCGGCGTTCGTTGCGGCGGAACTGGACCTCCAGGTAGACGGGGCAGCCGCGCGGGACGGCGTGCGCCGCCACCACCACCAGTTGCACCTGGGCGGCCTGCGCGCCCAACAAGTCCACGCAGGCGCGCTCGGTGGCGCTGCCCAGCGGATCGAGCGGCGCGCCGGCCAGCAAGGGACTGGAAACGAAAGCTTTGATGACGGGCATGGCGATCACGAACGAAAGATGACGACCATGATGCCGACGGCCAATAATGAAATCCAGTGCAAATTATTGCGATATTATTGCGTCATGCGCACCAATTGCGACCTTCCCGACCTCCAGGCCTTCTGCGCCCTCGTGCGCTGCGGCGGCTTCAACAAGACCGCCGACCTGCTGGCGCTCTCGCCCTCGGCGTTGAGCCGGCGCATCAGCAAACTGGAGGAAGCCCTGGGGGGACGCCTGGTCGAACGCACCACGCGCACCATGGTGCTGACGCCGCTGGGCCTGGCCCTGCACGAGCGCCTGGCGCCGCTGCTGGACAGCCTGGACGACTGCCTGGCCGGAACCGCACGCATGGCGCGCGGCGAAGGCGGCCAGATGACCGTGGCCTGCATCACCACCGTGGCGTATTCCTTGTTCCCCGCAGCCCTGTCGCGCCTGCGGCAGCGGCATCCCGACGTGCGCGTGGATCTGCGCGACGACACGGGGGCGCGCGTGCGCGATGCCGTGCTGCGGCGGGAAGCCGAGTTCGGCATCACGGTTCTGTGGGAAGACGAACCCGAGCTGGCCTGCCAGTCGCTGCGCGACGACCCCTACGTGCTGGCATGCGCTCCCGGCCACCCGATGGCCGCGCGCGCCCAGGCGGCCTGGGCCGACCTGGCGGGGCAGCGGGTGCTGGCCCTGCGCCGCAGCAGCGCCAACCGCCAGCAGATCGACGCCGCTCTGGCCGTGGCGGGCGTGCCCGCGCCCTGGTTCGACGAGGTGGAGCACCTGTCGTCCATGATCGGATTCCTGGAACACGGCGGGTGGATGGCGGTGCTGCCCCGCCTGGCGCTGGCAGCGACGACCCGGGTCGCCACCATCCCCTTGACGGCCCCGACCATCGCGCGCCGCATCTGCCTCGTGCGGCGGCGCGACACGACGCTGAGCCGGCCCGCGCGTGCCCTGTGGGACGAACTGGCGCGCAGCATCGCGGCCCCGCCGTCCGCGCCTGCTCCCGCCTGACCGGTCAGGCCGCTTCTCCCGTCCCGCCGTCGCGCGCAGCCCGCAGCGACCGCATGAGCTTGTCCAGCAGCGCGTCGAGCTGGTGCAATTCCTGTTCGCTGAAATCGCCGAACATCACCTCGCGCTCATGGCCGCCGCCGATGCGGTCGGCCTGCTCGCGCACGCGGCGTCCACGGGCGGTCAGGGTCAGCTCGAACGCCCGCGCATCGCGCGCGCTGATGCTGCGCTCGGCCAGGCCGAGTTCGATCAGCCGCGACACGACCTTGGACAACACGGTCTTTTCTATGAAGGTCGCGGCCTGCAGGGCCGACACGCTGATGCCGGGCGCATCGCCGATCTGGCGCAACACCCGCAGGTCGCGCACCACCAGCCCGAGTTCCTTCCGATAGAGCTCGTTGACCTGCCGCACCGCCTCGCTCTTGATGAGATCGAGCTTGTAGGTGAAGTAGGTCTCGAGTTTCTTGGTCACGGCGGTCTCGTGCGGGCGGCGGGGCATCGCGGCATTGTATGCCGCGCCTCGCCAGCGGGGTAAATACTGAGTGCAATTTTCAATAGTTGAAATAGCATCCTATTTTTCGCTTCAGACGATAGGATTGCAATGAAAATCGAGGTCTCGGACACGCACGCCCAGGACATGACCACATGGCGGCGCACGCTCCACCGCAACCCCGAACTCGGCTTCGAGGAACACGAGACGGCGGCCTTCGTCGCCGAACGCCTGCGTGAATGGGGCATCGAAACCCATGCCGGCATCGGCGGAACGGGCGTGGTCGGCGTCATCCACGGCGCGCAGGGTCCCGGCCGCAACCTCGGCCTGCGCGCCGACATGGACGCGCTGCCCATGCAGGAACAGACCGGGCTGCCCTACCAGTCGGTGCGTCCCAACCGCTTCCATGGCTGCGGCCACGACGGCCATACCGCCATCCTGCTGGGCGTGGCTCGCCATTTCGCGTCGAACCGCGACTTCCGCGGCACGCTGAACCTGATCTTCCAGCCTGCCGAGGAAACGCTGCGCGGCGGCTCGACCATGATCCAGGACGGCCTGTTCGAACGCTTTCCGTGCGACGAACTCTACGGCCTGCACAACCACCCCCCGCTGGAGCCCGGCCGCGTCGGCGTGCGCAACGGCGCCACGCTGTCGGCCTGCGACCTGTTCCGCATCCGCATCCACGGCGTCGGCGGCCATGCCGCCAGCCCGCACCGCACGGTGGATCCCGTGGTGGTCGGCAGCGCGCTGGTGCAGTCGCTGCAGACCATCGTCAGCCGCTCGGTGGATCCGCTGCAGACCGCGGTGGTCAGCGTCTGCCAGTTCCACGCCGGTACCGCCATCAACGTCATTGCCGACCAGGCCGTGCTGGAGGGCACGGTGCGCACGCTGGACCACGGCGTGCAGGCGGAGGTCCTCAAGCGACTGAAGGAAATCTGCGCCGGCGCCGAACAGGCCCACCGCTGCCGCATCGAGTTCGAGCATCTGCAGACCTCCCCCGCCACCATCAACAACGCCGAACAGGCGCAGGTCGTACGCGAGGCCGCGCTGGCCGTCGTCGGCCCGGACGGCCTGGAGCCCGACATTCCGCCGCTGATGGCCTCCGAGGACTTCGCCTACATGCTGCAGGAAAAACCCGGCTGCTACTTCTTCCTGGGCAATGGCGGCCACATGTGCCACCACCCCAAGTTCGATTTCAACGACGACGTGCTGCCCGTCGGCATGTCGATGATGATCGAGATCGCGCGCCGCCGTCTGGTGGCCTGACCCCAAACCGAGGACTCCGCCATGCACGCATCCCGCTACCTTGCCGCCCCCGTCCTGGGGCTCCTCATGCTTGCCGCCGCGCCGGCGCAGGCCCAGACCGCCTACCCCACGCGCCCCATCCACCTGATCGTCAACGGTGCGCCGGGCAGCCTGCCCGACCTGTTCGCCCGCCCCATCGCCGAGAAGATGCGGACATCCCTGGGGCAGGCCGTGGTGATCGACAACCGCCCCGGCGCGGGCGGCCTGCTCGCCATGACGAACCTGAAGAACAGCGCCGCCGACGGCTACACGCTGGCGGTGGTCACCAACGCGCATGCCGTCTGGAACCAGTATCTGTTCAGCAAGCTGCCCTACCACCCGCAGGCCGACCTCCAGGCCGTCAGCCCCATCGCCGTCATCCCCATGGTGCTGACCGCCAGCCCCGCCCTGCCCGCCGGCTCGCTCAAGGAACTGGTCGCGCTGGCCAAGGCCAGGCCCGGGGTGCTGAACTACGCCTCCTCCAGCACCGGCTCGCCGCCTCACGTCCTGTTCGAGATGTTCAAGCTGCAGACCGGGGCCGACATCCTCCACGTCCCGTTCAAGTCGGGCCCCGACGCGCTCAACTCCACCATCAGCGACCGGACCCAGCTCTACCTGGCCGGCTCCGCCCTGATCGAGCCGCAGGTCAAGGACGGCCGGCTCAAGGCCCTGGCCGTGAACACCCGGGAACGCCTGCCCGGCCTGCCCGGCGTCCCCACCTTCGCCGAGCAGGGCTACCAGGGCCTGGAAGACACCGTCTGGCTGGGAGTCGTGGCCCAGGCCGGCGTGCCCGCCGACATCGTCCAGCGGCTGAATCGCGAGATCGCCAAGGCGGTCCGGGCCGAGGACATGAAGAAGCTCTACGACGCGCACGGCTCGGTGGTCTACACCTCCAGCCCGGAGGAGTTCGCCGCGCGCATCAAGGCCGATCATGCGCTGTGGGGGCCGGTGATCAGGAAGGCGAACATTTCACTCGACTGACCGGCCAAGCGGAAATCCCGCGCTGAAATGCAAAGGCCCCGGCGGCGCATGCCCCGAGGCCCTTGTCGATCACCGCGCGATGCCTACTCCCGGGCCGCGCCCGGGACTTCCACCGTATAGTTCAGCGCCAGGCGGCCGCCGTCGACGAATACCGTCTGCCCGGTCACGTAGCTGGCGTCCTCGCTGGCCAGGAACACCGCAGCGCCGGCCACTTCTTCCGGCCGCCCCAGCCGCGTCATCGGGATGCGCGACAACACCGTGTGCAGCGCCTTGGGATTGTCGGTGATGGTCGACATGATGTCGGTATCGATGCTGCCCGGCCCCAGCGCATTGACGCGTACGCCGTGCGGCGCCATCGCCAGCGCCATGGCCTTGGTCATCTGCCGCACCGCGCCCTTGCTGGCGCCGTAGGCCAGCTGGTTGGACATCGCCAGCTCGGCCGTCATCGACGACAGCGTGATGATGCTGCCGCCGCGTCCACCCCGCACCATGGCCTTGGCGGCGGCCTGGGCCACGAGGAAGGTCCCGCGGACGTTGACGTTCATCACGAAGTCCAGGTCCTCCAGCGTCACGTCCAGGAACTCGGCGGCGCGGATCACGCCGGCATTGCAGACGCAGATGTCCAGCCCGCCGAACTCGCGCTCGCACAGCGCCACCATCTCGGCCACCTGGGCCGGATCGGTGACGTCACCGCGCATCGCGCGCGCCGGGCCGGGCATGGCCGCCAAGGCCTCGCCCTCGACCTTCTCGGCGCGATCCACCAGCACCACGTTGGCGCCTTCCTGGCTATACCGCTTGGCGATCGCCAGCCCGATACCGCCCGCGGCGCCGGTCACCAGCGCCGTCTTGTCCTTCAACCTCATTGCTACTCCAATCGATCCCATGACTACAAGCGGGAAAAACGCCGGCCATCGTCAGCCGGATGGTGCCCCGGGGGCACGGCGGATCCGGCTTTGCCGGTCCGTCAGTGCCGCCCCCTTGAGGGGGCGTAGGGGGTGGGTCCTAGACGCCGACGTACTGGGCGATCAGCTCGGGACGTGCCGAGAGTTCCGGCGACGTGCCGCGCCAGACCGTCACGCCCTTGTCCAGGATGAAGTTGCGGTCGGACAAGCGCAGCAGGGCCTTGGTGTTCTTGTCCACCACGATCATGGTCAGGCCTTCCTGCTTGAGCTGGGCCAGCACGCTCCAGATCTCGGCGCGCACGATGGGGGCCAGGCCCTCGGTGGCTTCGTCCAGCACCAGCAGGCGGGGGTTGGTCATCAGCGCGCGGCCGATGGCCAGCATCTGCTGCTCGCCACCCGACAACTGCGTGCCGAGGTTGGAGCGCCGCTCCTTCAGGCGCGGGAACAGGCCGTAGATCTTGTCCAGCGTCCAGGCCGAGGCGTCGGTGCGCTTGGACGTGGCGATCAGGTTTTCCTCCACGGTCAGCGTGGGGAATATCTGGCGCCCTTCCGGCACCAGCGACAGTCCCAGCCGGCCCACGCGGTACGGCGCCATGCCGTTCAGCGTCTGCCCGTCGAAAGTGATGCTGCCGGCCGCCGGCTTGAGCAGGCCGAACAGGCAGTTGATCACCGTCGTGCGCCCCATGCCGTTACGGCCGATCAGGCCCACGACCTCGCCGCGCTTGACCTCCATGTCGATGTCGAACAGTGCCTGGCAGGAACCGTACTTGGCCGCCAGTCCTTGTATGGAAAGCATGCGTGAACTCCTGCCTCAGGCATCGGCGTCGTCGCCCAGATAGGCGCGGCGCACTTCGGGATGGTTGCGGATTTCCTCGATCGAGCCGGTCGCGACGATCTTGCCGTAGACCAGCACGCTGATGCGGTCGGCCAGCGAGAAGACCGCGTTCATGTCGTGCTCGATCAGGAGGATGGTGTAGCGGCCCTTCAGGGAACGCAACAGCTCGATGGCCGCGGCGCCTTCGGCCGCGCTCATGCCGGCCATGGGCTCATCCAGCAGCAGGATGCGCGGATCCGCCGCCAGCGCCATGGCGACCTCGAGCTGGCGCCGCTGGCCGTAGGCCAGGTTGGACACCACGGTGTCGGCCACGTCGGACAGGTGGCACTGCTCGATGATCGCGCGGGCCTTTTCCATGACATCCCCGTAGGACGACATGGGCTTCCAGACGGCCCAGCGCACGCCTTTCTTGCGCAGCGCCGCCAGGCACACGTTCTCGACCACGGTGAAGGCGTCGAAGATGGACGTGATCTGGTAGGACCGCAGCAGGCCCATGCCCACACGGTGCTGCACGGGCGTGCCGCTGACTTCTTCGCCGCCCAGCACGATGCTGCCTTCGTCCGAGCGCAGCTCGCCGGTCAGCAGGTTGATGAGCGTGGTCTTGCCGGCGCCGTTGGGGCCGATGATGGCGTGCAGTTCGCCCGGCTCGATCTCCAGCGTCACGCCGTCGGTGGCGCGCAAGCCGCCGAAGCGCTTGACCAGGTCCTGGGTACGCAGTCCGATGGCGTTCATTGCGATTCTCCCGCGGAAACGGCGGCGACCTTGGGCGCCGCGGCAGGCGCCGCGGACGGCGCCGGGGCGGACGCTTCGCGCGGGCGGATCAGCCACGCGAAGCCGTTCCTGGTCAGCAGAGCGATCACGACGATGACCGGCCCCATGATCAGCATCCAGTGCTGGGTCAGGCCCTTGAAGAACTCTTCCATGACCAGGAAGGCGATCGCGCCCACGATGGGACCGGTGATCGTGCCCAGCCCGCCGATGACCAGCATGACGATCAGTTCGCCCGACACCGGCCACGACATGTAGCTGGGCGAGGCGAAGGCCGTCAGGTTCGCCAGCAGGAGGCCCGCCAGCCCGGTCAGCACGCCGGACAGGACGTAGGCGGCCAGCTGCACGCGGAAGACCGAGTAGCCGAAGGCGTTGACGCGGCGGGGGTTGATGTGGGTGGCCTGCAGCACCATGCCGAACGGCGACTTCTTGAGCCGCGCCAGGAACACCGTGACCGCCAGCAGCACGGCCCAGGCCGCCCAGTAGACCTCGGAACTGCCCGACAGCTCGAACAGCCCGAAGTTGCTCGGCTCATTGATGTTCAGGCCATCGTCGCCGCCGAAGGTGGTCATGCTGACCATCAGGAAGTAGAACATCTGGGCAAAGGCCAGCGTGATCATGATGAAGCCGATGCCCGAGGTGCGCAGGCATACGGTGCCCACGACCAGGCCGACCAGCGCGCACACGACCACGGCGGTCAGCAGTTGCAGCCAGCCATCGCTGATGCCGTAGTAGCTGAGTATGCCCACGGCATAGCAGCCCAGGCCGATGAACATGGCATGGCCGAAGCTGACCAGGCCGGCGAATCCCAGCACGAGGTTCAGCGCGCAGGCGGCCAGCGCATAGATCAGCACGCGGGCGAAGAACGTCACGTAGAACGGCTCGCCTATCGCCTGCGCGACGAACGGCACGGCCGCCAGGATTATGAACAGGACCGGGATCATCCAGGCCCCGAATTTGACGCGATTCATATCGTCTACCTTGCAGGAATATCAGTTACCGCCGCAACCAGACCCAGGGCACCGCGGATCCGGCTCCGCCGGTCCGTCAGTGCCGCCCCCTGGGGGGCGCGCGAAGCGCGTAGGGGGGGCCTACTTCTTGTTCAGGATGCCATTGGGGCGGAAAGCCAGCACCAGCGCCATCAGCACATAGATCAGCATGGAGGCCATGGCCGGGCCGACGGCGTTGGCCGAGGCGGGCTGCATGAACGAGCCGAGCAGGTGCGGAATGTAGGCGCGCCCCAGCGTATCGATCACGGCGATGATCATCGCCGCCACCAATGCGCCGCGGATGGACCCGATACCGCCCACCACGATGACCACCAGCGCAAGGATCAGGACCGGTTCGCCCATGCCGGACTGCACCGACAGGATGGGCCCGGCCAGCGCGCCAGCCAGTCCCGCCAGCCCCGCCCCGAGCATGAACAGCAGTTTCTTGAGCAGGTCGATGTTCACGCCCAGCACGCTGACCATGGGCGAATTGCTGGCGCCGGCGCGGATCAGCATGCCGAAGCGCGTCTTCTGGATCAGGTACCAGGCACCCAGCGCCACCAGCACGCCGACCGCGATGATCAGGATCCGGTAGACGGGATACTGCGACCCGAACAGCGTCACGGCGCCGTCCAGCGCCGACGGAATGGCCGCGTAGTAGGGACGGTTGCCGAAGATGACGATGGCCAGCTCGTTGAAGAACATCATCAGGCCGAAGGTCGCGAGCACCTGGTACAGGTGGTCGTGCCGGTACAGCGGCTTGGCGACCAGGTGCTCCAGCAGCAGCCCCACCAGCCCGGCCGAGATGATGGCCGCGGCGATGGCGAAGATGAAGGACCCGCTCGCGTTGTAGGTGGCGGCGCCGATGAACGCGCCGACCATGTACAGCGAACCGTGCGCGAGATTGATGAAATTCATGATGCCGAAGATCAGGGTCAACCCTGATGACAGCAGGAACAACAAGACGCCGAGCTGCACACCATTGAGCAACTGCGACAAAAACAGCGAACTATTCATTGACAGACTTCCGTGTCAAAACCCGGGTCTTCCCCGCATACCCGGTTCTTTCGTTCTTAGTGCCCATGCACTCCCCGATCCCGTGGCGGCGATCGCCACCCAGCATACCGGCGCCCGCCCCCATCATCCATCGGTGCCACCCCTGAAAGGGAAGCCCCAACCCAGGATAAGGGACCTAGACCCAGGATGCGGTGGATCCGGCTCCGCCGGTCCACCCGCATCGCCCCCTTGAGGGGGCGCCCGAAGGGCGTAGGGGGTGGGCTTTCCTTGCGCGCGTAAGCGCGTAGGGGGGGGTCTACATCTTGCATTCAGCCGCGTACGCGTCCTTGTGGTCCGTCAGGACCTGCGACAGTTGCTTGTAGCCCACGCCGTCGCCGTTCTTGACGATCTCGTAGGCGTAGTAGTGCTGGATGGGCATGTTGTTGGTGTTGAAGGCGAACTTGCCACGGGCCGTGGGGAACTTGGAGCCGGCTTCCTTGACGGCGGCCGCGAAGGCCTTCTTGTTCGACACCTTGCCGCCCAGCTTGGTGATGGCGGCATCCAGCAGGTAGGCGGCGTCATAGGCGGCCACCGCGTACTCGGTGGGGGGACGCTTGTACTTGGCTTCGTAGCCCGACACGAATTTCTTGTTCTGCGGATTGTCGAGCACCGGCGCCCACGGCGTGCCGTAGATCGAACCGACCGCCTGCTGCTTGAGCGCGGCCAGCGAGTTGGAATCGATCAGGCTCTCGGACAGGAACGGCAGCTTGCCCATCAGGCCGGCCTGGTTCAACTGGCGCACGAAGTTCACGCCCACGCCGCCGGGATAGAACACGAACAGGGCATCCGGCTTGGCGCTCTGGACGGCGGCGATCTCGGCCGCGTAGTCGAGCTGGCCCAGCGGGGTGTAGACCTCGTTCTGGATCGCGCCGCCGTAGAAGCGCTTGAAGCCGGCCAGCTTGTCCTTGCCGGCCTGGTAGTTCGACGTCATCAGGTAGACGTTCTTGTAGCCCTGTTCCTTGGCGTACTTGCCCATGGCTTCGGACATGCCGTCGTTCTGCCACCCCATCACGAACAGGTTGGCCATGCAGCCCTTGCCGGCGATCGGGGCCGGACCGGCGTTGGTCGACAGCGCGACGACGCCCGAATCCTTGATGCGGCGGGTCTCGGCCATCAGCACGTTCGAGAAGCCCAGCCCGACGATGGCGTCGACCTTGTCGCGCTCGATGAACTTCTGGACGATCTGCGCGCCGACGTCCGGCTTGAGCTGGTCATCCTCGCGCAGCACGGTCACGGGCTGGCCGCCCAGCTTGCCGCCCAGTTGCTCGACAGCCAGCATGAAGCCGTCGTACTGGTCCTGGCCCAGCGCCGCCATGGGGCCCGACAGCACCCCGGAAAAACCGATCTTGACCTCGGCGTGCGCGGCGCCGGCAACCATCAGGGCCGCCGCGACCAGTACGGCGGTTTGCTTCTTCATCATCGACTATGTCTCCTTCGTCGGGAAATAGCGGGAAATCAGCGCCCCAGCGCCTTGGCGGTCTTGCCGCCTATCCCGAAATTCGTCTTGGGCACTTCGACCAGCACCACGCGCACGGACTCGCGGGGAGCGCCGATGGCGCGGTGGGTCGCTTCGGTCAACTCCTCGATCAGGGCCGCGCGCTGTTCGTCGGTGCGGCCCTCCATCATTTGCACCTGGATGAGGGGCATGGCGAGCTCCTTACAGTTTCACGCAGACGTTGCGCAGTTCGGTGTAGAACTCCAGCGAGTGCACCCCGCCCTCGCGGCCGATGCCCGACTGCTTGGCGCCGCCGAACGACGTGCGCAGGTCGCGCAGGAACCACGAGTTGACCCAGCAGATACCGACGTTCAAGGCCTTGCCCAGGCGATGGGCGGTCCCCACGTTCTGCGTCCACACCGTGGCGGCCAGGCCGTACGGCGTGTCGTTGGCCATCTTGATGACTTCTTCCTCGGTGTCGAAGGGCGTGATGTGGCAGCAGGGTCCGAAGATCTCCTCGCGGATCACGGCGGCCGTCTCGGGCAGGCCGGTCCAGATCGTGGGCTGCACCCAGGCGCCCTCGGACATCTTGCCGGGCATGTCGGGCACGCCGCCGCCGGTGACGATGGTGGCGCCTTCCTCGCGGGCCTTGGCGTAATAGCTCAGGACCTTCTCGCGATGCACCTGCGAGACCAGCGGACCGAAATTGGTGGCGTGGTCGTGCGGATCGCCCAGCTTGAACGACTCGGCCTTGGCCTTGAGCGCGGCAACGAACTTCTCGAAGATGGGGCGCTGCACGTAGACGCGCTCGGTACCCAGGCACACCTGGCCGCTGTTCTCGAACGCGGAACGGGCGATGCCGGCGACAGCCTTGTCGAAATCGGCGTCGGCGAACACGATGCCGGGGTTCTTGCCGCCCAGTTCGAACGACACCGGGCGCACGCCCTTGGCGGCGGCCTTCATGATGGCTTCGCCGGTACGGGTCTCGCCGGTGAAGGTAATGCCGTCCACGTCGGGATGCTGGGTCAGGAATTCGCCGGCGGAGTCCGGGCCGAAACCGTGGACGACGTTGTAGACGCCGGGCGGCACGCCGACCTCGTTCATCACCTCGCCCAGCAGCGTGGCGGTAGCCGGGGTTTCCTCGGACGGCTTGACCACGACGGTGTTGCCGCAGGCCAGGGCCGGGCCGACCTTCCAGGTCATCAGGAGCAGCGGCAGGTTCCACGGGCAGACCACGCCGATGACGCCGCGCGGCACGCGTACCGCGTAGTTCAGCGCGAAGCCGTTGTCAGGAGTCTCCATGTCGAAGCTTTCGCCCGGCACATTGCGGATCAGGTCGGCGAAGACCTTGAAGTTGGCGGCGCCGCGAGGGATGTCGACATGGCTGGCGAGCACGTGGGGCTTGCCGGTATCGGCCATCTCGGCCGCCAGGAAATCGTCGAACCGGCGGTTGATGCCGTCGGCGATGGCGTGCAGCATTTCCACCCGCTGCTGCACTTTCATGGTCGCCCACGGGCCCGACAGGGCGGCGCGCGCGGCCTTGACGGCGGCATCGACTTCGGCACGGCCGGCCTCGTGCACGGGACCGATCAGGCTGTTGTCGACGGGGTTGCGGTTCTCGAAGGTCTTGCCGGTGGCGACCCACTGGCCGTTGATGAAATTCTTGAATTCGTTCATGGCTGTATTCTCAGATGACGTTTGCAAATTCGGGATCGCCGTCGCACAGGTATTCCCACATGCGTTCGAAGATGCGGCCTGCGCCGGTGGCACGGCGGGCCGCCTCTTCCGGCGACAGCGTCGGGCCGTCGGCCAATCCGGCCGCGCGCAGTTGCAGCTCGATGCGCGCGGCGTCTTCCAGGTACCAGTTCAGCACCACCGCCTGCTCGATATTGGGCGCGGCTACCACCGCGCCGTTGCCGCGCATGACCACGGCCGCGGCGGTGCCCAGCTTCGCGGCCACGCCGGCGGCCTGCTCGTCGGTGCGGATCAGTTGCGGATCGTCCCAGAGCGGGACGGCCGGCGAGAAATACGAGCCCATGCCATGGCGCGGCGCCGGCGTCACGCGCGCGGACGACAGGGTCATCACGTCGCGCGGCATGCTGCGGATCACCGCCCCGACCTCGGGCCGCAAGCGATAGATGTGCTGGTGGATGCGGACTTCCCCCAGCACGCCTTCGGGCAGTTCGCCGCGAACCGGGACCACGGTGCCGTCCTCGTGCGGACCGATCATGCCCATGGGCTTGGCGGCGCACACCAGGAAACGGTCGGCATCCAGCCGCAGGCTGCAATGGCCGTAGGCATGGACCAGGTTGGCGCGCGCCAGGGCGCGGGCAGCCGCCCGCACCAGGCTCTGCTGCCGGGCGGTCGGTGCGTTGTCGTGCTGGCTCAAGTCTTGAACTCCGGAATATCGGGTTTGGATCCCCACATGCAGAACGACGACGGGATGGCAGGGAAAGTGCGGGGACGGTAGGTCTTCTCGTCCTCTTCCGTGATCAGGCGCACGCCCGTCGAGTATTCGTAGATCATGCCGTCCGGTCCCTCGAAATACAGGAACATCGCGCCCGAGGTCGGATGGCGGCCCGGGCCGAAGCGGATGGGGATGCGCTTCTCCAGCAGGATGTAATAGGCCCGCATCACGTCGTCGATGCTCTCGACCTGATGGTTGATGTGCTGCACGCCGGGGTAGCTGGACGGGAACAGCGCGATCTTGTGATGCACTTCGTCGATGCGCAGCAGGGGCGCTTCGCCGATGCGGTCGCTGACCTTGGCGCTGAGCAGCTGGGTCCAGAAGGCTTCGTCGCGGCGGGGATTCAGGGTGCGCAGGCCGATGTGGCTGAATCCCGTGATGCCCGCGTCGCGCGACGGGAAATAGCGGCGGCCGCTATGGTGCGGCGCATGGACCAGGTCGACGCTGTTGCCCGACGGGTCCTTGAAGTTGATGAAGTCGCGCACGTGGCGCTTCTCGGCTTCCTCGACGCTGCCGCGGGTGGCCGCGTAGCCCGACTGCTCCAGCAGCACCATGGCCTGGTCGAGTTCTTCGGGCGTGTCGACCTCGAAGGCCGAGGTGTGGTCACGCGGATCACCTTCGAAATAGCAGAGCGTGTGATCGCGGCTGTCGGACTTCAGGTAGACCGCCTTGCCGACGCGGCGGGCCACTTCCAGACCCAGGACTTCGGTTGCATAGCGCACCGAACCTTCCAGGTCGGGCGTGCCCAGCCGCACGTAGCGGATGTCGTGTAGATGAATCACCGGTGTCTCCAGCTGGGGGCCGTGAAAGCCCCCTGCACTTTCGTAGGCGGACACGATACGCCACAAAATATCGGTTGGAAATATTTTTATCGAGATTTTATGGATTTCCCTAATGCCCGGGGATTTCATCGAGAATCGACTAGAATCTAGCCATCGCTCATGAGAGGGGGCACCCAGCCGCCCGAGACGCATGCCTGGAATCCCATTGGAACTACCGCCCCTGGCCCACGCAGCCGCCCCCACCACGCTCGTGGGCACGGCCTATGCCGCCCTGCGGCGCGACATCATCGAAGGCAAGCTTGCGCCGGGCTCGCGCCTGCGCGTGGAACACCTGAAGGATTCCTATGGAGTCGGCGCCGGCACGCTGCGCGAGGCGCTGTCGCTGCTGGTGTCCGATGCGCTGGTGGTCTCCCACGGCCAGCGCGGCTTCCATGTCACGCCCATCTCCATGGAAGATTTCCTGGACATCACCCGCAATCGCATCCTGCTGGAGTGCGAAGCGCTGCGGCAGGCCATCCAGGCCGGCGACGACGTCTGGGAAAGCCGCATCATCGCCGCCTTCCACCGCCTGAGCCGGGCCGAGGAACGCCTTGCCACGAATCCGGTCAACCGCTTCGACGAGTGGGAAGACCGCAACCGCGAGTTCCACCAGGCGCTGATCAGCGCCTGTACGTCACGCTGGATGCACCACTTCCTGGGCATCCTGTACCAGCAGGCGGAGCGCTACCGGCGGCTGGTCGTCACGCGCAAGCCCATTCCGCGCGACGTGCACGACGAGCACCGCAACATCCTGGAGGCCTCGCTGGCGCGGGACGGCGAACGCGCCGGCCAATTGCTGTCCGAGCACATCAGCACGACCTACGAGGCGGTCAAGCACCTGCCGGCGGACCTGTTCACGAACGTCACGCCCATCGCCGACGGCGCGGCGGCGCCGTAGGGCTCCGCCCGGGGACTTTGCCCTCCCCCGTATTACGCCTGCCTATCAAACGGACATAAAAAAGGCGGTGCCCAAAGACACCGCCCGACTCCCGCCCCCCTCGGCCCCAGGATGCGGTGGATCCGGCTCCGCCGGTCGGGGAAACCCACCCCCAAGCGGCCTTCGGCCGCGCCCCTCAAGGGGCGGCACTAGCGGACCGGCAGGAGAGCCCACCCCACGCGGCCTATGGCCGCGCCCCTCAAGGGGCGGCACTAGCGGACCGGCAAAGCCGGATCCGCGGCGCCCTGGATCTAGTACCGGTTTTTTGGTACGCCACACCGTTACTACCGCTGGCAGCCAGCGAAGCACGGCTGCCACAACCCAAGAAACGGGTACTAGACCCAGGATGCGGTGGATCCGGCTCCGCCGGTCCACCCGCATCGCCCCCTGGGGGGCGCGCGTCAGCGCGTAGGGGGGGTCAAATATCCAACACCAGCTTGGCGCCCTTGCAGCCCGACACGCAGACCATCATGGTCTTGTTCGACTCGCGCTCGCGCTCGGTCAGCACCGAGTCGCGATGCTCGGGCGTGCCTTCCAGCACGGCGGTCTCGCACGCGCCGCACACGCCTTCGCGGCAGCTGTAGTCGGCGTCGACGCCGGCTTCCAGCAGCGCATCGAGCAGCGACATCCCGGCCGGCACGTCGATGGTCTTGCCCGACTTGGCCAGCTCGACCTGGTAGCTGCCTTCCTGCGAGGCCGTGACTTCGCCGGCGGCAGCGAAGCGTTCGATGTGCACGTTCTGGTAGCCCAGTTCCTTGCAGGTGGCCTCGAAGGCGTCCAGCATGGGCGTGGGGCCACAGCAGTAGAAATGGGTGTCCGCCGGCTGCGAGCCCAGCAGCTCGCGCAGGTTGGGCGGGCCGCCGGCCTGGTCGTCGAAGCGCGTCGTGACCTTGCCGCCCGAGGCCACCAGCTCGTCGACGAACGCCGCCTCGCTCTTGGTGCGCGCGCAATAGACCAGTTCCACCGGCTTGCCAATGGCGCGCAGGCGGTTGTACATGCAGAAGATGGGCGTCACGCCGATGCCGCCGGCCAGCAGCACCGACTTGGCCGCCGACTCGTCCAGCTCGAAGTTGTTGCGCGGCGGCGCGATCTTGATGGTCGAGCCCACGCGCAGCTGCTCGTGCACGAAGCGCGAACCGCCGCGGCTGTTACGGTCGTTCAGCACGCCCACCACGTAGCGATGCCGCTCTTCGGGCGAGTTGAACAGCGAATAGCTGCGCACCAGGCCGTTGGGCAGATGCAGGTCGATGTGGGAGCCCGCGGCGAAGGCAGGCAGTTCTTCGCCCGTGGGCGAGCGGAACTCGACACTGATGATGCCCTGCGCTTCAAGGCGGATGGCGTGAACCAGTACCGTAAGGAGTGAGCTGCTGTTCATGAAAAGGTCGGAAAAAACGGTTATGCGTCGGCACGCAGGGCGATGTCGAGCCGCGCAAACGCATCGATCTCCACGGTCAGACCGGGAAAAACGAGGCCACGCACCTCGACCAACGTGGAACACGGATAAGGCGCCCGGAAGAACTCCTTGCGGGCCCTTCCGACTTCATCCTTGTCCTGGATGTTCGTCACGTAAATCACCAGTTTATAAATATTTTGCACCCCTCCGCCAGCGGCCTCGACCAAAGCGCGGATTTTGCCTAGCACAATCAGGGTTTGTTCGTAGGTGCCCAGCGGTGCGGCGGCCGTGGATTCAGGGTTGGCCGTCATGCCCGACATCGAGATTTCATTGCCCAGGACCAGGCAATTGGACCAGGTGGCCGTCTCGCGCTCGGGCACCGACGGCGCGATGACGCGGCGCGCCGCCGCGCCGCCGCTCATCGCCGCCTCCAGGCGCCGCGGATTCCCCGGACGGGGAATCCATGCCCGGCACGGCGGCTCACGCCGTCTTTCCTTTCAGTTGCTCGAACTGCTCGGTCGCCAGGTTGCGCAGGTGGCGGCGCAGGCGGACCAGCCCGATGTCGTGCTGGTACAGGTTCTCGCGCTGGTTGGCGTCCGGTTCCATGACTTCCAGCACTTCGCGGTCCTGCTCCAGCACCGCCCAGTGGCGCGCTTCCAGCCGGTTGCGGTACAGGAACTGCCACGCATGGCGCTGCCAGCCCGAGACCTTGCGGCAGCGCCAGTGGAACACGGCGGCCAGGTTCTCGGAAATGGGCGTGTAGGTGCCGACGATGGCGAAGCTGCCGCCGGGGCCGCCGGTGGCGGGATACGGGATCTCGAGCCGCAGCCAGTGCAGGCCGGTATTGGCCCACTCGGTCCAGTCGAAGTTCACGCCGCGCTGGCCCTTCTTCTCGAACACGAAGCCGTGCTCGGTGTCGCGCACGCCGAACTCCGCCACCGAGGAACCTTCGGCCATCGAGTGCGACTGCTTGTGCAGGTAGGTCCCGTGCATCGGGTCCATGACGTTGTCGATGACGTAGCGATAGTCGCCGCGCCACTCGGTGTAGCACAGGAAAGAGGCGAACTCGTCCGAGACCAGTTCTTCCGGCAGCGTGAAATCGGGAGCCTCGTCCACGTTGTTGGCCGAGTTGTACAGGAACACCGCGCCGTTGCGCTCGACCACGTGGAAGGAACGCGCGGCGCGCTTGCCTTCCAGGCTGCAGCCGGGGCTGCCCGGCACGTTGGTCACCACGCCGTCGGCGCGCACCTGCACGCCGTGGTAGCCGCAGGCGATGCGGTCGCCCAGCAGGATGCCGCGCGACAGCGGCGCGCCACGGTGCGGGCAGTGGTCTTCCAGCGCGTACAGCTTGCCGGCTTCGTCGCGCCAGAACACCAGCTTCATGCCCAGGCGGCGCAGCGACACGGGCTTGTCGGTAATGAAATTGGACGGACAGATCGCGTACCAGGTGTCTTTCAGGCCGTTCGCGAGCAGGGTGTCGGGGCTATCGATCTTGATCATGGCGGACTCCTCAGGCGGTCTCGGCCAGGCGGGCCAGTTCGGATTGCAGCAGTTCCTCGGTCCAGGGCACGCCGTTGGGGGCCGGGGGGCCGGCATGGTTCAGGTAGTCGACGATGGGAGCCAGTTCATGCTTGCCCGCCGCGAACGCGCGCTCGAGCGAATCGCCCAGCAGGCTTTCCCATTCCGTGGGAGTACGGCGCCGCGCCTGATGCGGTTCCAGATAACGGTCTTCTTGCATCATTTACCTCCGTTGCGTACGCGTTCGCGGATGCGTTCGCGAACGGGAACAAAGTCATAAGTGGGATAGCACTCGGTGCGGAACACGCCCCAGGCCGAGCGCTCGAGCTCGACATTGACCGTGGCCAGCAGATGCGGCGGCACCTCGAGCGTCACGATCTGCCCCAGCCCCATCGCCACGGTCCAGGACACGATCTTCACGCCCTCGGGCGGGAACCGTTCCCACCAGTCGGCTTCTTTCAGCTTGGTCTGGACCGCGTCCAGATTGTTCGACTGATCGTGCTTGAGCAGCACGGTCAACATCACATTCGCCGGCTCGGCCATACGTCGCCCCTATTTCTTCTCGGTAAGAAACTTGCCGTCGGGCGCCTTGGCGTTCTTCTGGCGGCGGGTGTTGCCGTCCAGGCCGCCGTCGATCGCCCATTCGGCGAACACCGTGGGACCGGGCTCGAAATCGCGGGCTTCCCACTCGGCGTCCAGGTAGTCGTCGTCGGCGTAGTACTCGATCAGGCCGCCGCCCGGGAAATTGAAATACCAGAAGTAGGCCGACGATATCGGATGGCGGCCCGGGCCGAGCTGCGTGCTCCAGCCATGGCGGGCCATCGCCATGCCGCCGCCGAACACCTCGTGGATGTCGCGCACGGCGAACGCCACGTGGTTCAGGCCGGCGCGCGGCTGCGGCGGCTGCAACAGGAACAGGTCATGGTGGCCGCCCTCGGGCGCGCAGCGCAGGAAGGCGCCCTTGCCCGGATAGCGGTCGGAAGCCACGAAACCGAAGTTCTCGGTGTAGAACTGCTCGCAGGCCTTCACATCCTTCACGAAGAACACTACGTGGCCGACCTCGATGGGCGTGGCGCGCTCGTAGATCGGGCTGCGCTGGTTGCGGCGGGCCTTGGTGCCCCAGGTGTTCATGCCCGGGCTGTCGAGGTCGATGTCGATCTTGCGGGTGGTCTGGAAACGTACCGCCAGGCCGTTGGGGTCGGTACAACCGACCCGCCCGCCTTCGTTCACGTAGCCCGGCTTGTCCTTCAGGCGAGCGGCGAAGCGCTCCAGCACTTCGTCGCTGGACACGCCCCACACCACTTCACGCAGCGTCGGGCCATCCTCGATCGCCGGCGGCAGGCCCGGGAAATCGGTGGTCTTCACGATCACCCGGCACTTGTTCATCGACTCGAACACCAGCGACTTGTCGGTTTCCTCGGCCAGCGTCAAGCCCCAGTCGGACAGGAACTGTTTGCACGCGGCCAGATCGTCGGCGCCGTAGGTGATTTCGTCTATACCCAATACGTCCATCATATCTCTCCAAAACTTGGTGCTCCGCACCAAGACGCCCCACCTAGACCAGGGCACGAAGGATCCGGCTCCGCCGGTCCTTCGCCGCCCGCCCCCTGGGGGGCGCGCGTAAGCGCGTAGGGGGGAGCCCTACACTGCCCAAGGCAAAGGATTCTGGTTCATGCCCCAGTACATGCCTTTCTGTTCCATGTACTGCAGGATGCCGAGTCGGCCCTTCTCGCGACCCAGGCCGCTGTCGCGCCAGCCGCCGAACGGCGTGGAAATCGAGAAGAACTTGTAGGTGTTGATCCACACCGTGCCGGCCTGCACGGCGCGGCCCACGCGCCAGGCGCGCTTGTAGTCGCGCGTCCAGATACCGGCGGCCAGCGCGTACACACTGTCGTTGGCCTGCTCGATCAGGTCCTCTTCGTTGTCGAACGGCATCGCCACCAGCACCGGCCCGAAGATCTCCTCCTGGCTGATGCGCGCCCGGTTGTCCAGGCCCTCGATGATGGTGGGGCGATAGAAATAGCCCTTGTCGTAGATGCCGCCTTCCGGACGATGTCCGCCGGTGCGGATGCGGCCGCCCTCGGACACGCCCAGCTCGACGTAGCGCTCGATCGATTCGCGATGGCGGCCGGTGATGAGCGGGCCCATCTGGGTACGCTCGTCGGCAGGGTCGCCCACGCGCAGCGCCGCGGCGCCCTTGGTCAGGCGGTCCAGGAACTGCTCGTAGATGGACGAGGCGACGAACAGGCGCGATCCGGCGATGCAGGATTCGCCCGACGAACTGAAGATGCCGTACAGCACGCCGTTGACGGCATGGTCCAGGTCGGCGTCCTCGAACACCATGGTGGGCGACTTGCCGCCCAGTTCCAGAGACACCGGCATCATCTTGTCGGCCGCGATGTGGGCGATGTGCCGGCCGGTGGTCGTGCCGCCGGTGAAGGACACGCGCTTGACCAGCGGGTGCTTGGTGATGGCGTCGCCGATGATCGAGCCCTTGCCCGGCAGCACGCTGATGATGCCCTTGGGCACGCCGGCCTCTTCACAGATGGCGGCTAGGTCCAGGGCCATCAACGGCGTGACTTCGGCGGGCTTGACCACCAGGGCGTTGCCGGCGGCCAGCGCCGGGGCCATTTTCTGGGCCTCGCTGGCGATGGGCGAGTTCCAGGGGGTGATGGCGGCCACCACGCCCATGGGGTCGTACACGCTCATGGAAACGTAGTCGCCGCGCGACGGCGTGATCACTTCCTCCAGCGTCTCGCAGGCGGCCGCGAAGAACTGGAAGGTACCCGCGGCGCTGGCCACCAGCGCGCGCGTCTCGCTGATGGGCTTGCCGTTGTCCAGGCGCTGGCGCTGGGCCAGGTCCTCGGCGCGCTCGCGGATCAATTGCGCGATCCGGTACAGCACGGCGGCGCGCTCGTGCGGCTTGCGCTGGGCCCAGCCGCTGGTGCGGAAAGCCTTGTGCGCGCCCTGGATCGCCTCTTCGACGTCGTCCAGGCTGGCCGCGTTCAGGTAGGCCACGGGCTCGCCGGTGGCCGGATACACGGTCGCGTAGCGGTCGCCGCCGCCCTCGCGCCAGACGCCGGCGACGCAGATGGGAAGATTCTTGTCGGAAATCAGCATGGTTCAGGCTCCCGCCTTGTCGGTCGCGGCCTTGACCGGGGGACCCGCGAACTTGGTGTTGAAGCCGCCGACCGACAACATGTCGATCTCGACGATGAACGGGCCCTTGGCGGCCAGGCCCTGCCTGAGCGCGCCTTCCAGCTCGTCCAGGTTCTTGACGCGGGCATGGCCCAGGCCCATGGACTGCGTCAGCAGCGCATAGTCGGGGGTATGCAGTTGCACGTAATGCTTGCGCCCGCCATAGACCGCGTCCTGGATGTTCTTGATGACGCCGTACGACTGGTCGTTCATCAGGACGATGAGCATGTCGGCCTGTTCCTGCACGGCCGTCGCCAACTCGCCCAGGTTCAGGATGAAGCCGCCGTCGCCGGCCAGCGTGAAGGTCTTCTTGCCCGAGCCGGTCACGGCCGCGCCGACGGCGGCGCCCACGCCCATGGCCAGGCCCAGCCCGATGCCGCCGCCCAGGGCATGCACGCCGGCCTTGGGCTCGTGCAGGCAGGGCAGGCGGTTGCCCCAGATGCTGTTGGACAACGTGACGTCGCGGACCCAGTTGAAGGACTCGCCCACCACCGACTGCAAGGTGTCGATCAGCCGGGTGTACGGGCCGACGTCATCGCGCAGCTTGGCCATCGCGGCCTGCTTGGCGGACCGGATGTCGTCCAGGAACTTGGGATCGACCGACATCTTGCCTTCCAGGCGGTCGGCCAGGCCCTTGAGCGCCAGCGTCGCGTCGCCGTTGACGAAGAAATCGGTGGTATAGGCGCGGCCGTCCGCCTGCGAATCGGCGTCGATGCGGTACCGGGTCGCGGGCAGCTTGATCGCGTACTTCAGCGTCTCGTTGCTGCGCAGGCGCGAGCCGACCACCAGCAGGGCGTCCACCGTCTGGTAGAGGTTCTCGACCGGCTTGGCGACCGTGAACGAACCCAGGCAGGCCGGGTCGTTTTCCGGGATCACGCCGCGGCCCTGCGTGCTGGTGATCACGCCGAAGCCCATCTTGACCAGACGGCGCACCTGTTCGCCGGCCTGGCGGGCGCCACCGCCCAGCCACAGCAGCGGGCGCTTGGCCTGGGCCAGGCGGTTGGCCAGTTCGTCCAGCGCGGCCTCGGACGGCGCCAGGGGCACCACGGGCAGCGGATTCAGGTCGGCGGGTTCGTCGATCAGCGCGGCCTGCACGTCGATGGGAATCTCGATGCTGACCGGGCCGGTGGGCGCGGTCATGGCGATCTGCACGGCGCGCTTGACGATGCCGATGGCGGTCTCGGGCGTACGGATGCGGAACGCGGCCTTGGAGACGGCCTGCAGCATGTCGAGCTGATGGTTGGCTTCGTGGATGAAGCCCAGGTTCTGGTCCAGGTAGGGGCTGTCGATCTGGCCGGTCAGGTGCAGCAGCGGCGTGCCGGCGGTGATGGCTTCGACCATCGAGCCCGCGGCATTGCCGGCGGCGGTGCCGGTGCTGGTCACGGTCACGCCCAGGCCGCCGGTGGTGCGGGCATAGGCGTCGGCCATGTTGGTCGCGCCCGCCTCGCCCCGGGCCATGACGAAGCGGATGTTGCCGCGTTCGCCGAAGGCGTCCAGGATGGGCATGTTGTGGATCGAGATGACCCCGAATGCCGCCTTGACGCCGCAGTTCTCCAGGAACTGCGCAATGGCTGCGCCGACGGTGATACGGTTGACATTAGGCATGACGGCAAACCCCTCCGGAAATATCGATATGGCTGCCCGTCGTGTAGGAAGACAAGGGCGTGGCAAGGAAGAAAATGGCCCGCGCGGGCTCTTCGGGGCGGCCCAGGCGGCCCAGCGGGATCTGTTTCTCGGCGGCGATGCGGCCCGTCCATTGTTCCCAGGTCAAGGAGCGATCCTTGCGCTCTTCGTAGCGGCGGCGCCATTGGCCCGATTCCACCAGTCCCAGCAGGATGCCGTTCACGCGGATCTTCTTGGGGGCCAGTTCGAAGGCCAGCGAGCGCACCAGGTTATGGATGCCGGCGCGCGCGGCCGACGTGGCCACCATGTGCGGTTCGGGCTGGATCGCCAGGAGCGAGTTCACGCACACGATCGCGGCGTCCTCGCTCAGTGAAAGCTGCGGGATGAAGCTGCGGGTCGGGTTGATGACCGAGAAGAACTTCAGTTGGACTTCGTCCAGCCACGCCGAGTTCTCGGTGCTGGCGAACGTGGACACGCGGCCCTGGCCGGCGTTGTTGACCAGGATGGACGCCGTTCCCAGTTCTTTCTGCACCTGGGCGGCGAAAGCCTCGACCTGCTCGGGCACCAGCACGTCGCACCGGGCCGCGAGGATGCGGGCGCCGGGAAAGCGCGCCAGCAGGCCTTCCCTGGCCTGGTCGAGCTTGTCCTCGTTGCGGCCGCAGAAGGCGACTGCAGCGCCGGCTTCCAGCAGCAAGCCGACCGTCGCGAGTCCGATGCCCGAGGTTCCCCCCGTGACGACGGCGACCTTCCCGTCAAGCTTATACATAGTCATCAGGCAACCATTCCGTTCAGTTTTTCATCGAGACCGTAGGCGGCATCCTGCCCACGGTAGTTGAGCAAAGAAGAAAGTTCGGCGGCGCTTTCGCAGACGCTGCGCGCCAGGCGCTCCAGGCGTCCGGCCTCGAGCGGCACGGCGGGCATCGCCACGCCCAGCGCGGCGGCGATGGCGCCGCCCTGCTCGCGCACCGGCGCGGCCAGGGTGGAGATGCCCGACTCGAAGAAGCCTTCGTGCAACAGATAGGGCCGCCGGCGGTCCTGCACCAGCAGCGCGTGCAATTGCTCCACCGAGCGGGGCGTGAACGCGTTGACGACGGGCAGCGTCCCCTGCGGGTACAGCTCGCGCAGCGCTTCCAGGGACATGTCGGCCATCAGCACCCGGCCCAGCACCGTGGCATGGGCCGGCAGGCGCGTGCCGACGTTCACCGAGCTGGCGAGGGGCGTGTTGGCGGCGGCCTTGGCGACGTAGACGATGTCCGCGCCGTCGCGCACCACCAGATGGCAGGAGAGATTGAATTCGTTGCGCACCCGCTCCAGCAGGGGCGCCCCCAACTGGGTCAGCTCGAGCGAGGCGAGGTACTCGAAGCCCAGGCGCAGCACGGCCATGCCCAGCGAATAGTCGCGGCCGTTGTCCGCGCGATGGATGAAGCCCATGCGCTCGAGCGTGGCCAGCAACCGGAATACCGTGGTGCGGGGCACGCCCAGCCGACGCGCCAGTTCGGGCGCGTTCATGGCGCCCTGGGCCTGGCCGACCTCGCACAGCACCCGCAGGCCGCGCTCGAGGCCGGGAACGACGTACTTGTCCTGCGGGGTTTCCTGGGGGGAAAGCGGGTTCACGGCGCGCGCTGGGGTTCGGACGAGTGGCTAAGGGATGCGCATGGATATCGTTTCAAATATGAACTGACAATCCATACACGGAACAGAACGAAATATAGCCGCTCCGCCCCTTCGTCGGCACTAGGGTAAACCCGAAATCGTGGTATTCAGCGGGCTTCGGCGTCCAGGCCCAGCACACGCAGCCGCGCGCGCAGCCGCCGTATCTCGTTGCTCATGTCGAGGATCAGCGCCGCCGCGTCCAGGCTGGCATCGAAATCGCGCTGCAGGTCGCGGGCAGCCAGCGCCCGCCGCAGCGCGGCGCTGTCGAAGCACCAGTCGGCCGGACGGCCGCTGGCCTCGATGATGCCGACCTTGACCAATTGCAGCACCCAGGCTTCCTCGGCGCCGCAGGCCCGGGCCAGGTCCCCGGTGCTGAGCGGCTGGTCCTTGCCCACCAATGTGGCGGTGACGGCCACCGTCTTCATCGTCAGTCTCCCAGGTTCCGGCGCGGGTCGAAGGGTATTTCCTGCGCCAGGTGTCTATAGGCGGCCTTCGCCTTTTCGGTATCGGCGGGCGGCCAGGCGATCTCCAGCACCAGATAGAGGTCGCCGGCCGGGTCGCCCGGGATGCCCCTGCCCTTCAGGCGCAGCTTGCGGCCGTTGCGCGAGTTCGCCGGCACGCCGACCTCGACCGGGCCGTGCGGCGTGGGCGCCCGCACCGTGGCGCCCAGCGCGGCTTCCCACGGGGCCACCGGCAGGTTCATGTACAGGTCGCGGCCCTCGGCCCGATAGCGCGGGTGGGGCTTGATCCGGACCTCGAGATAGAGGTCGCCATTCTCGCCGCCACCCAGGCCGGGCATGCCCTGCCCCGCCAGCCGGATGAACTGTCCCTCGCGAATCCCGGCCGGGATGCGGACGCTCAGCGTGCGCGTCTGCAGCCGGGGCTGGCCGTTCTCGTCGTGGCCGATGGAGCGCAGCGAGATGTCGCGGGTCGCGCCGTGCAGGGCGTCGTCGAGGTCGATCTCGATGGCGGCGTGATGATCCTCGCCCCGGGCGCGCATCTGCGCGCCGCCCGGACGATGGCGCGCGCCGAACAGCGACGAGAAGAACTCGCTGAACGCGGCGTCGTCGCGAGGACTGGCCCCGCGGAACTCGAATCCGCTGTCCCAGTCGGGCGGAGGCCGGAAATCGCCGCCGGGCGAGACGCCGGCCGCCAGGTTGTCGTAGGCGGCCCGTTTCTCGGGATCCTTCAACACCTGGTAGGCCTCGTTGACGTCGCGCATGCGCTGCTCGGCGTCGGCCTCCTTGCTGACGTCCGGATGGTACTTGCGGGCCAGCTTGCGGTAGGCCTGCCGGATATCGTCGTCCGACGCCCCCTGCTCGACGCCCAAAGTAGCGTAGTAGTCCTTGAACTCCATAGCCGCGGTCTCGCAAAGTAAAGTGCGCCCCCTGCCGTGGGATGGACCCGGCGGCCGAAGACGCCGGCCCGGCACACCGCCGGGCCGGCCAGTTACTGTCTTATATGTGGGACACGCCGACCGATTTCAATCGTCGGGGGCGAAGACCGGCCTTCGTCCGTTTCCAGTCTATCAGGGCGGGCCGGACAGCAGAACCTCGTTGATTTGTGCCGTATCCTTCGAGGACTTCATTCGAACTCAAGGAACGGCGTCCCTCATGCACGCGCCATCGGACTACGTCGGCCGCTTCGCCCCCAGCCCCACCGGCCCCCTGCACCAGGGCTCGCTGGTGGCCGCGCTGGCCAGCTACCTGGACGCCCGCGCCCACGGCGGGCGCTGGCTGGTGCGCATCGAGGACCTGGACGCTCCCCGGGTCGTGGAAGGCGCCGACCGCGTCATCCTCGAGCAACTGCGCGCGCTGGGCCTGCACTGGGACGGCGAGGTCCTCCACCAGTCCTCGCGCCACCAGGCCTACCGCGACGCCTTCGATGCGCTGCGGCGGCAGGGCATGGTCTACGCCTGCGGCTGCACGCGCAAGGAAATCGCCGACTCCATCCTGAACTCGCGCGGCTACCTCCCGCCCGGCGAGCTGCCCTATCCGGGCACCTGCCGCGACGGGCTGCACGGCAAGCCGGCGCGCGCCTGGCGGCTGCGCGTGCCGCCGGGCGACGTGCGCATCGAAGATCGCTGGATGGGGGTGATCGAGCAGGACGTGGCGGCCGACGTGGGCGACTTCGTGCTTTTTCGCGCGGACGGGATGTGGGCCTACCAATTGGCCGTGGTGGTGGACGATGCCTGGCAAGGCGTCACCGACGTCGTCCGCGGCGAGGACCTGCTCGGATCGACGCCCAGGCAGAAAGTCCTGCAGACGCTGCTGTCCCTGCCGGTTCCCCGCTGGATGCACGTGCCGGTGGTGGTCAATGCCGACGGGCAGAAACTGTCGAAGCAGACCGGCGCCGCGGCGATCGATACGCGCCGGCCGTTGGCCGCGTTGCAGGAGGCATGGCGCCACCTGCAATTCGAGCCGCTGCCGGCGGCGGACGCCCCGGCCTTCCTGGCCGAGGCCACGGACCGCTGGGCGCGGCGATGGGAAATACGCGGGGGGTGAGGCCGGGGCGCGGCCGGCGCCCCGATCATGCGCGGCGAGAAACTCAGTCCTTCTTGCCGCCGCCCAGCAGCACGGCCAGCGGCCGCTTGGCGGAGGTGCGCGCCGGCACGGGAGGCGCCTCGGTGCGGGCAGGCTCGGCGCCGGCCGCGGGCACGTAGGGACGGAAGAAGAAATCGTCGACGGGCTTGGACGGCGGCTCGTAGCGATGGCGTTCGCCGCGCTCGCCGCGTCCGCCATGGCCACGGACCGGACGCTCGCCGCGCGACGAGGCCAGCAGCGAGGCGGGCAGGTCCAGCTGGCCGCGCGGGATCTGGCGCTTGATCAGCTTCTCGACGTCGAGCAGGAACTTCTCTTCCTCGGGCGTGAACAGCGCGATGGCCTCGCCCGTGGCGCCGGCGCGGCCGGTGCGCCCGATGCGGTGCACGTAGTCCTCGGCGTTATAGGGCAGGTCGTAGTTGATCACGCAGGGCACGCCGGCCACGTCCAGGCCCCGGGCCGCGACGTCGGTCGCCACCAGCACTTCCAGCTCGCCGGCCTTGAAGGCCTCGAGCGCCTTCATGCGATCGGCCTGGGTCTTGTCGCCGTGGATGGATTCGGCGCGCACGCCGTCGCGCTCGAGCTGCCGCGCCAGGCGGGCGGTGCCGATCTTCGTGTTGGAGAACACGATGACCTGCTTCAGGCCGCGCGACTTGACCAGGTGCACGACCGCTGCACGCTTGGCGTCGCCGCTGAGCTTGTAGGCGATCTGGCTGACGGTGTCGGCGGTGGCGTTGCGTGCCGCGACCTCGATCTCGACCGGCTGCGTCAGGTACGAGCGCGCCAGCTTGCGGATCTCGTTGCTGAAGGTGGCCGAGAACAGCAGCGTCTGGCGCTGCTGGGGCAGCAGGCGGATGATGCGCTCGAGATCCGGCAGGAAGCCCATGTCGAGCATCCGGTCGGCCTCGTCCAGCACCAGCATGCCGACCTGGCCCAGGTTGATGGTCTTTTGCTCGACGTGGTCGAGCAGGCGCCCCGGCGTCGCGATCAACACCTCGCAGCCGCGCCGCACTTCTTCCTTCTGCGGGCCGATGTCGACCCCGCCGAAGACCACGGCCGCGCGCAGGGGCGTGAACTGGCTGTAGCGCTTGACGTTGTCGGCCACCTGGTCGGCCAGCTCGCGCGTGGGCGTAAGGATCAGCGCGCGGACGGGATGCCGTGCCGGCGAGGCGCTGTGGTTGGCCAAGGGCATGAGCCGATGGAGGATGGGAAGGGTGAAAGCCGCGGTCTTTCCGGTTCCGGTTTGCGCTGCGCCCATTACGTCGCGGCCGCTGGTGACGACCGGAATCGCTTGCGCCTGGATAGGCGTCGGAATGGTGTACCCGGTGGCGACGACCGCCTTGAGTATGTCGGGGTGCAGGCCGAAATCGGCAAAAGAACTGGGCCCTGATGCCGCTGTATCTGTCATGGTGGGCGGACCACCAATGCCGCAACACGATGATGCGTATCAATAGTCCAGAAAAATCAAAGACTTAGATTTTACCCCAAAAGCCGCCCTGTCAGCCAGGAAGAAAAACGGCGGCGACCTGGCCCGCCGCCTCGCCCCACCATGCTGTAATGGCGGCATCGCCACCCTGCTCCGCATGCGCCATGCGCCTGTCCGTCATCATCATCGCCCGCAACGAGGCCCGCAATCTGGCCGACTGCCTGGAATCGGTCCGCTTCGCCGACGAAATCGTCGTGGTCGACTCGGGCAGCACCGACGAGACGGTGGACATCGCGCGCAGCCTTGGCGCCCGGGTCGAGGTCACCTCGGACTGGCCGGGCTTCGGCCCGCAGAAGAACCGCGCGCTGGCCCTGGCCACCGGCGACTGGGTATTGTCGCTGGACGCCGACGAGCGGGTGACGCCCGAACTGGCCGCCGCCATCGCCGACACCCTGCGCGCTCCGCGCCACGATGCGTACGACATGCCGCGGCTGTCCAGCTTCTGCGGCCGCTTCATCCGGCACAGCGGCTGGTGGCCCGATCGCGTGCTGCGCCTGTTCCGGCGCGGCACGGCGCGCTTCAGCGACGACCTGGTGCACGAGAAGGTGGTCGCCGACGGCGAGGTGGGGCACCTGGCGCCGCATCTGCTGCACTACACCTATCCCGACCTGGACAGCGCCATCGCGAAGATGAACCGCTATTCCACCGACAGCGCGCAGGCTTTACACGCGCGCGGCCGGCGCGCCGGCATGGGCGCGGCGATCGGCCATGGCGCCTGGACCTTCGTGCGGCTGTACCTCTTCAAGCGCGGCTTCCTGGACGGCCGCCATGGGTTCCTGCTCGCGGCCACCGCGGCCGCCGGCAGTTTCTATCGCTACGCGAAGCTCAGCCTGAAGTAGGCGCGGAGGCAAAACCGGCGAGCGGCCATGCGCAAGATCATCCACTGCGATTGCGATTGCTTCTACGCGTCGATAGAAATGCGCGACGACCCCAGCCTGCGCGGCCGGCCGCTGGCCGTGGGCGGGCGCCCCGAGACCCGCGGCGTGGTGGCCACCTGCAACTACGAGGCGCGCAAGTACGGTATCCATTCCGCGATGTCGTCGGCACGCGCGGTACGGCTGTGCCCGGACCTGCTCATCATTCCGCCCAGGATGGAGATGTATCGCGTGGCCTCGGCGCAGATCATGGACATCTACCGCGACTACACCGAACTGGTCGAGCCGCTGTCGCTGGACGAGGCCTACCTGGACGTGACCGGCAGCAACCGGCTGCGGGGCAGCGCCACGCTGATCGCCAGCGAGATCCGGCAACGCGTGGCGCAGACCGTCGGCATCACGGTCTCGGCGGGCGTCGCGCCCAGCAAGTTCGTGGCCAAGATCGCCAGCGACTGGAACAAGCCGGACGGTCTGTTCGTGGTACGCCCCCAGGACGTGGACGCCTTCGTGGCGGCCCTGCCCGTGTCCAAGCTGCACGGCGTGGGCAAGGTGACCGGCGCGCGGCTCAAGACGCTGGGCGTGGAAACCTGCGCCGACCTGAGAGCGTGGGAACACGACCGGCTGCGCGAGGAATTCGGCGCGTTCGGCGAACGCCTGTACGACCTGTGCCGCGGCATCGACCACCGCGAGGTCTCGCCCACCCGCGAGCGCAAGTCGGTAAGCGTGGAACAGACCTTCGTCACGGACCTGCACACCCTGGAGGCGTGCCAGGAACTCCTGCGCGAGATGCTGGACCAGCTCGACGCGCGCGTGCGCCGCGCCGACGCCCAGAACCACATCCAGAAGCTGTTCGTGAAGCTGCGCTTCTCGGACTTCAACCGCACCACCGCCGAGGGCGTGGGCGCGGCGCTGGACGAGGAACAGTTTCGCATCCTGCTGGCCACGGCCTTTCGCCGCAACCCCCGCGCCGTGCGGCTGATGGGACTGGGCGTGCGCCTGGGCACGCCCGGCGGACAGCTCGCGCTGTTCGGCGATCAGCCTACGGTTTCGGAACCCGACACCGTATAGCCGGCCTCTTCGATCAGCTTGGCGATGCGCGCGGCATCGCCGGCCTGGTCGACGCGCACCTTCCCGGCACCCAGGTCGACCTCGACATGGGCCTGGGGATAGGCGGACTGCACCGCCTGGGTAACGGACTTGACGCAGTGTCCGCAGCTCATTCCCTGCACCTGGAATTCAAACATGGCATGACTCCTTTCGTGATGGTGTAGCCAGTATTTCCCTTCCCACGATGGCAAGGTCAAGCGCCGTTGCGCCGCGCCAACCAACGGGCCGCGCCCAGCCCCGACCAACGGCCGCTGGCCAGGCAGGCCGTGAGCAGATAGCCCCCGGTGGGCGCCTCCCAGTCCAGCATTTCGCCGGCGCAGAAGACACCGGGCAGCGCACGCAGCATGCCGTGCTCGTCCATGCCTTCGAACGCCACGCCGCCCGCGCTGCTGATGGCCTCGTCGATCGGGCGCGGCGCGCGCAGCGTCAACGGCAGCGATTTCACCCAGGCGGCCAGCCGGACGGGATCCTGGAAATCGGCGGCCGGCACGATTTCGCGCAGCAGGCCCGCCTTCACGCCATCCACCTTGATGCGCGCGCGCAGATGGTTGGCCATGGACTTGCTGCCGCGCGGCCACGCCAGTTCCCGCGCGACGCGCTCGAGGCCAAGCCCGGGCGCCAGGTCCAGCCTCAGCTCGGCGCGGCCGTGCCGGGCAATGGCCTCTCGCAGGCGGGCGGACGCGGCGTAGATGAGGCTGCCTTCGACGCCATAGTCGGACACGACGAACTCGCCGCTTCGGCACCAGTCGCCCTGGTCATCGGACATGGAGAGCGTGACGGCGCGCACGGGCTGCCCAGCGTAGCGCTCGCGCAAGTGCGGGCTCCAATCGATCTCGAAACCGCAGTTGGCCGGCACCAGCGGCTCGACGCGCACGCCGCGCCCGGCCAGCCACGGCACCCAGGCCGCATCCGAGCCCAGCCTCGGCCAACTGGCCCCGCCCAGGGCCAGCACCACCGCGTCATGGCGATGGGCCGTGCGGCCACCGGGCGTATCGAAGGCCAGCGCGCCGTCCGCCTCCCATCCCAGCCACCGATGCCGCATGTGCAGGCGCACGCCCCGTTCCCGCAGGCGATGCAGCCACGCGCGCAACAGCGGCGCGGCCTTCATCTCTTTCGGAAAGACCCTGCCCGAGGATCCGACGAACGTATCTATGCCCAGGCCTTCGGTCCAATCGCGTACGGCCTGGGCGCCGAACGCCTCGAGCATGGGAGCTAGCACGCGGGCCCGGTCGCCGTAGCGGGACAGGAACGCCGCGTGGGGTTCGGAATGGGTGATGTTCAGGCCGCCTATGCCGGCCAGCAGGAACTTGCGGCCCGCCGACGGCATGGCGTCGTAGACGTCCACGGCGATGCCGGCCCCGGCCAGCACCTCGGCCGCCATCAGGCCGGCGGGCCCGGCCCCCACCACCGCGGCGCGGGCAGACACGGTCAATGGCGCCGCCATGCCCGGCATTCCGCCCCGGTCACAGGTTGGCGACCCGGCCCATGGCCTGCATTTTCTCGGGCGAATAATTCAGGAGGCGCGACAACTCCATGGCGGTGCTGCGCACCCGCGCCACCAGGTCGTCGATGCGCTCGGGCTCGAAGCGCGACGAGGGAATCGTTGCCCCGAGCGCGGCGACGATGCGGCCGGTGGCGTCGCGCACCGGCGCGGCGATCGTCGAGACCCGGGCCTCGAAGAAGGCCTCCTGCAGGACATAGCCGCGCTGGCGATCCTTCTGCACCAGCTCGTAGAGTTCCATCACGGTCGTGGGCGTGCTGGAGGAATAGCTTTCCAGGTGCTTCTCGGGAAACAGCTCGCGCAGTTCGTCCAGCGTGAGGTCTTCCAGCAGGACGCGGCCCAGCACCGTGGCATGCGCCGGCAGCCGCGTGCCGACGTGGACCGAACTGGTGAAGGGCGTGGGCGCCGACGACTTGGCGACATAGACGATGGAGCGGCCGTCGCGCACGACCAGGTTGCACGAGAATCCGATCTCGCCGCGCAGGCGCTCCAGCAGCGGCGCCCCCAGCTCGGTCAATTCGAGCGAGGCCAGGTATTCGAAGCCCAGGCGCAGCACCGCCAGCCCGAGCCGGTAATCGTGCCCGCCCTCGGCGCGCTGGACGAAGCCCATGGATTCCAGGGTCATCAGCAACCGAAAGACCGTGGACCGCGGCAGGCTGAGGCGGCGCGCCAGCTCGGGCGCCGACAGCTTGCGGTCGACATGGCTGAATTGTCCCAGCAGCAACAGGCCGCGCTCCAGCGCCGGAACCAGATACTTGTCCTGCGCGACCTCCGAAATGTTCCCTTTGCTCATGGTGTGACCGACTGTCTGTATGGCTCGCGGACGGAATGATACCGGTCCCGACAAGCGGCGCCGGCCACACCGCTGGCCTTTTTTCAATTCATCACGAATCCACCGTTGACCGGAAGCAGTTGTCCAGTCACGAAGCGCGCGAGGTCGGACAGGGCGAAAAGGACCGAACCGCTCACGTCCTCGGGCACCTGCTCGCGGCTGATCGCGCGCTGGTCATGGTAGAGCCGGTGCCGGGCCTCGGGCACGTACTCCGTCGCCTCGACCAGGGTCAGTCCGGGCGCGATGGCGTTGACGGTGATGTCGTCGGCGCCGAACTCGCGCGCCAGCGACCGCGTCATCGCCGTGACCGCGCCCTTGCTGGCGACGTAGGCCAGCAGGTTGGGCGCGCCCCACAGCGCGGTGTCGGACGCCAGGTTGACGATGGCGCCGCGCCCCGACGCCTTCAGCGCCGCATGGCAGGCGACGGACATCAGCCAGGTGCCGCGCACGTTGACCTGCATGACCTTGTCCCACACCTCGACATCGAGCTGGTGCGCGGTGCGCCCGCCCGAGTTGGTGATGGCAGCGTTGTTCACCAGCCCGTCCAGCCCGCCCAGCAGTTCGACGGCGCGCGCCGCGCACCGCTCGACGGACGCCTTGTCGCCCAGGTCGACCTCGATGCCGTGCACCGGGAAACCGCGCGCCTGCAGCGACTCCACCGCCTGCTTCAGCGTGTCGGCCAGGATGTCCGCCATGGCCACCTGCGCGCCGGCCTGGCACAACGCCACCGCGAACTCGTAGCCCAGCCCGCGCGCCGCGCCCGTCACCAGGACGCGGCGGCCCCGCAGAAGATTACCGATAGTGCTTGAATCCAACTTTGCTCCCATTACCCGCGCTCAGACCGTGGTGGTGGCCGCGCGCGGCAGATAGTGAAGTACCCGCTTCTCGGCCCAGACGACGCCCGCGTAGGCGACGATGCCGATCAGCGTGAGCACCGCGATCGTGACGAACACGGCCGAAGTGTTGCCCTGCCCCTCGCCGTCGACCAGCAGGAAGCCCAGGCCCAGATTGCCCCCGACCAGTTCGCCCACGGTCACGCCGATGACGGCCAGCGTCGAGGCGATGCGCAGTCCCGAGAACAGCGCCGGCAGCGCCGACGGGAACTCGACCAGGCGGAAGATCTGCCAACGGCTGGCATTGAGCGTGCGGACCAGGTTGACCATGTCGGGATCCACGGTGCGCACGGCCGACAGCACGTTGATCATGACCGGGAAGAACACGATCAGGATCGCCACCAGGATCTTCGGATAGATGGTATAGCCCAGCCACATCACGAACAGCGGCGCGAACGCCACCTTGGGCGCGATCTGCAGCGCCAGGATGTACGGCGACAGGATCGATTCCGTGGTGGGCGACAGGCCCAGCACCACGCCCACCACCAGGCCCAGCAGGGCGCCCAGGATGAAGCCGACGATCACCTCGAACGCGGTGATGCCGCTGTGCATGAGCAGCTCGCTGTTCTGCCACATGTGGCCGAACTCCTGGACGACCCGGCTGAAGCGGGGCAGGATGAATTCCGGCATGTTGAGCAGGCCGGGGCCCCATTCCCAGGCGGCCAGGAACACCAGCAGGACCAGCACGCTGCCGCTGGCCGTGGCGACCTTGCCCGAGAAGAACGGCCGGGCCGCCGGCTTGGCGGCGCCCGCCACGGCGGGCGCGTTTTCATTGGATACGGATACAGACATTACCGCTCAACCCCGACGAACTGGTTCGTATAAAGATCGGTCAAGGGCGCGGCCTTGGACACGATGCCTTCCGACACGTAGAACTTCTGCACCTCCGCCAGGCGGGCGGTATCCATCTGGCCCAGCACCTTCTGGTCGGCGTACACGTACTTGTTGTACAGGCGCAGGATGCGCTCGAGCTTCTCTTCCTTGCCCTTGAAGGCCGGCGCGGCCTGCGCGTAGGTGGCGGCGGCGCTCTTGGGATCCTTCATCACGTCCTGCATGCCGCGCAGGGTCGCGCGCACCAGGCGCTTGATCAGGTCCGGATTCTTCTTGATCGTCTCGTCCGAGGCGATGATGGCCTGCGCCATGCTGTTGAAAGGCTTGTCGATCTTCAGGTATTCGACGTTGCCGTTGGTGGCCTCGTCGGCATCGACCAGCCAGTCGGGCGTGGCGGCCATGCCCTCGGACTTGCCGGCGGCGAACAACTGCCAGACGCCGGCCGGGCCGGCTGCCTGGATGGACACATCGTTCTTGCTCAGGTTGTACTTCTTGAGCGTGCCCAGCAGCGCGTAGTAGGTCGTGTCGCTGTAAGAAATCACGGTCAGGGTCTTGCCCTTGAGGTCGGCCACCGACTTGATCGGGCCGTCCTTCTTGACCGCCAGCGCCGACAGCGAACCGGCGCCAAGCACGGCGACGGCCTTCACCGGCACGCCGTTGGCGCGGACGATGATGGGCGTGTCGCCGATGGCGCCGCCGATCACGGCGTTGCCGGCGCCGATCTGCTTGGCGACGTCGACGCCGCCCTTGCCGAGCACGAAATTGACCTTGATGTTCTCATCGGCGTAGTAGCCGCGCTGCTGCGCGATCATCCACGGGGCGAAGGCCGGCAGCGTGGGCGGGGCGGGCAACAGATAGTTCACTTCCTCGGGCGCGGCGTGGACGGCGAAGGGCGACGCGGCAACCACGGCGACGGCGGCCAGTTTGAAGCTGAACGAGACCAGAGCGTTTTTCATAGGGCTTCCTGTAAGAATGGGCGCCCACGGGCGCGACGTGCGAGATCGGGGGGACGGGCGGTTCAATGCAGTTCGGCGGTTTCCTTGCCCACTTTCAGCAGTTCCATCAACCGCCCCTGCAGCGGGCCGATTTCCGGCAGCTTGCGCCGCTCCAGCGGGTTGTCCCGCATGGGCAGGTCGACGATGATTTCCTCGATGATGGTGCCGGGGCGCTCGCTCATCACCAGCAGGCGATCGGACAGCGCGATGGCCTCCACCAGGTCGTGGGTAATGAACAGCGCCGTCTTGCGTTTCTCGTACACCATCTTGGCCAGGTCCTGCTGCAGCACCATCTTGGTCTGCGCATCCAGCGCCGAGAAAGGTTCGTCCAGCAGCAGCACCTGCGGGTCGACGGCCAGCGTCCGGGCCAGGGCGGCGCGTTGGCGCATGCCGCCCGACAACTGGTAGGGGAAGTGTTCCTCGAATCCCTTCAGATGGCACTTGGCCAGCAGTTCGTCCGCGATCACCCTGCGCTCGCGGGCGGGGGCGCCGTCGATCTCCAGCCCCAGCTCGACGTTGGCCCGTATGGTGCGCCACGGCATCAGCAGGTCTTTCTGCAGCATGAACGCCACCTTGCGCACGGGCTTGGTGACGCGCTCGCCGCCCACGTAGACCTCGCCCTCGCTGGGCAGGTAAAGGCCCGCGCCCATGTTCAGCAACGTGCTCTTGCCGCAGCCGGACGGACCGATGATGGACACCACCTCGCCGCTGCGTATGCTGAGATTGACGTCCGTGACCGCGGTACGGGGCTGTCCCGTCTGGCGGTCCATGAAGCGCTTGCCAACCTTGCGGAACTCGATTTCATTCATGTTGCGGGCCTGTAGGAACCGGGTCTCGATTCAGCGGCGAACGGGAACGGAACCGCCCCGCCCCCGCGGTTGCGGGGGGCCGGACACTGCGATAGTGTTATTCCATCGCTGGGCCGGCATCGTTCGTCGTCTTAAATACGAAACCTCATCTCATATACGGAACAGTGGCAAAAATATAGCGCCTCGATTTTGGAGGCGCGACTGGGGTAAACCACTACCTAAGGCCTAGCAAACACCGGGCCAGGTCCAAGACCGGCCCCTGTACCGAGCAGGACGCGCCATGGCGGTGCGGCCTTGCACCATCCATGGTCAGAGAAACAGTGGGGGCGCACCCGTCCGGTGCGCGGCCATGGCGGACCGGCCGACCCGGTCAGCGGATCAGTTCGAGGAATTCGGCGCGCGTCGAGGGGTTTTCGCGGAATGCGCCCAGCATGACCGAACTGACCATGGAAGAGTTCTGCTTCTCGACGCCACGCATCATCATGCACATGTGCTGGGCCTCGATGACCACGGCCACGCCCAGGGCATCGGTCACCTGCTGGACGGCCTCGGCGATCTGCAGACACAGATTTTCCTGAATCTGGAGGCGGCGGGCGTACATGTCGACGATGCGCGCGACCTTGGATAGCCCCAGCACCTTGCCGTTGGGCAGGTAGGCCACGTGGGCCTTGCCGATGAAGGGCAGCAAGTGGTGCTCGCACAGGGAATACAGTTCGATGTTCTTGACCAGCACCATTTCATTGGTGTCGGACGAGAACAGGGCGCCGTTGACGATCTCGTCGAGGTTCTGCGTATATCCCTGGCACAGGTATTTCATGGCCTTGGCGGCGCGCTTGGGCGTATCGCGCAGGCCCTCCCGGCGCGGATCCTCGCCGAGCTGTTCGAGTATGGACGTGTAGTGCTGTTCGAGCGACATGAAGGTTCCCGAGGTATCCGTGAAGACGGCGGCGCTGGGACCGGCCGGGCGCGGCGCGAAGGCCCGCGGAAGGCGTGAGGATACCCCATCGCCTGCGACGGAGCCGGAAAGGCCCTACCCCGCTCCCGAGTCGGGGCCGCCGTGCGGTCTCAGCAATATTGCAGGGGAAGGCGCTCGACCGTGGTCTCCCGCCCGGTCAGGCGGGCGATGCGCCGCGCGACCTCGGCCGGATCCCCGCTGGTCATGAAGGCCACGCCGCCCTCGCCCGCCTCGCGCGCCAACCCATGGGCCAGCAATTGCCGCTGCAACTGGCGGGCGAACGGCACGCCCGTCTCCAGCACCGCCACGTCCGGCCCCACGTGGCGCCGGATCGGCTCGATCAGGAAGGGAAAGTGCGTGCAGCCCAGCACCAGGACGTCGGCGCCGCGCTCGACCAGTTCGGCCAGCGGCTCGGCCACCAGATGGTCGCGGTCCGGCGTCCAGCCTTCTTCGGCCAGCGACACCCAGCCGGGACAAGGCTTGAGCAGCACATCCACGCCGGGCGCCTCGCGCCGGACCAGCGCGTGGAAGCGGTCGCTCAGGAGGGTGCCCGTGGTGGCCAGCACCCCTATCACCCCGGAACGGGTCAACCGCACGGCCGGCTTGACAGCGGGCTCGATGCCGACGATGGGCAGTTCCGGGTAGCGGTCGCGCAGGGCATCCACCGCGACCGCCGTGGCGGTGTTGCAGGGGATGGCCACCGCCCTGGCCCCATTCGAAAGGAAGAACTCCGCCAGGCGCAAGGCGCGCGCCACGATGTAGGCCGGCGTCTTCTCTCCATAGGGCAGGTGGCCGCTATCGGCCACGTACAGCAGGTCTTCATGGGGCAACGCCTGCCGGATGGCGCTCAGCACGCTGATGCCGCCCACGCCGGAGTCGAAGATGCCCAGGGGTCCGTCGTGAACGGCGAGGGTCATGGGATGAAATGCACGCTAGGAAGCCAGTTTCAGCCCTATGATACCTGCGACGATCAGCCCCAGGCTGACCAGGCGCGCCGGGCTGGCAGCCTCGCCGAACAGCAGGATGCCCAGGGCGGCAGTCCCCACGGCGCCAACCCCCACCCAGATGGCATAGGCGGTTCCCACGGGCAGCGTGCGCATCGCCACGCCCAGCAATCCCATGCTGACGACGATGGCGGTGACAGTGCCCACCGACGGCCACAGCCGCGTGAATCCATGCGTGTACTTCAAGCCGATCGCCCAGCCGACCTCCATCAGTCCGGCGATGATCAAAAGGGTCCAAGCCATCATTTTCTTCCTGGTTGCGGGGCCGTCCCCATTCGTCATGACCAGCGGGGTCGTCCCCGCGTCGCTCCGTCCCTATTTAAACGCCGGGAAACGCTTCAGCACCATGCTCCGTCCCTTTTTAAAAATCGCACTAAATACGTGCATAAAGTCGTCGTTTACCGACATGATGACGGAAAAACGCGATTACAATGCCGCGTTTTTTCGGTGCAACGCACCACATCAGAGCAATTGCCGCACGCAAAAGGTGCAGCCCTCGATGCCGCTCGCAGCTCGCTGCGGCAGGACGACCCCAAGCGCCCGGACATTCAACGGAGCCGATATTGAAACACGCCAGCCTAGACAGCTTTCTCTCGCAGGTCGCCCTGCGCGATCCTCACCAGCCGGAGTTCCTGCAAGCCGTCAAGGAGGTCATGACCAGCCTCTGGCCTTTCCTGCAGAAACACCCGCGCTACGCCGAACATGGCCTGCTGGAGCGGTTGGTGGAATCCGAGCGCATCATCCAGTTCCGCGTCTGCTGGGTCGATGACCGGGGCCAGACCCAGGTCAACCGCGGCTTCCGCATCCAGCACAACTCGGCCATCGGCCCGTTCAAGGGCGGCATGCGGCTGCACCCGTCGGTCAACCTGTCGATCCTGCGCTTCCTGGCATTCGAACAGACCTTCAAGAACTCGCTGACCACCCTGCCCATGGGCGGCGGCAAGGGCGGCTCCGACTTCGACCCTAAGGGCAAGAGCGACGGCGAAGTCATGCGCTTCTGCCAGGCCCTGATGGCGGAACTGTACCGCCACCTCGGCCCCGACACCGACGTGCCCGCCGGCGACATCGGCGTGGGTGCGCGCGAAGTGGGCTTCATGGCCGGCATGATGAAGAAGCTGTCCAACAGCGCGTCGGCGGTGTTCACCGGCAAGGGCCTGGCCTTCGGCGGCAGCCTGATGCGTCCCGAGGCCACCGGCTACGGCACCATCTATTTCGCCGAGCAGATGCTGTATCGCAAGAACCAGAGCTTCGACGGCAAGTCCGTGTCGATCTCCGGCTCGGGCAACGTCGCGCAGTACGCCGCCGAAAAAGCGCTGGACCTGGGCGCGAAGGTCGTGAGCCTGTCCGACTCCGACGGCACGCTGTACGTGAAGGACGGCATCGGCGTCGACATGCTCAAGGAGATCATGGACCTCAAGAACGTCCAACGCGGCCGCCTGGCCGACTTCGCCTCGCGCAACAAGCTGTCGTTCGAAGCCGGCAAGCGCCCCTGGCACATCCCGGTCGACATCGCCCTGCCCTGCGCCACCCAGAACGAACTCGACCACAACGACGCCGAGACCCTGGTCCGCAACGGCGTCCTGTGCGTGGCCGAAGGCGCGAACATGCCCTCGACGCTGGAAGCCGTGGACGTCTTCACCCGGGCCGGCACCCTGTACGCCCCCGGCAAGGCCAGCAACGCCGGCGGCGTGGCCGTGTCGGGCCTGGAAATGGCGCAGAACTCGCAACGCCTGTCGTGGCACCACGCCGAAGTCGACGAGCGCCTGCGCGCCATCATGAAGGACATCCACGAGAACTGCGTGCGCCACGGCAGCCGCGCCGACGGCTCCATCAACTACGTAGACGGCGCGAACATCGCCGGCTTCGTGAAGGTGGCCGACGCGATGCTGGCGCAAGGGGTGTATTAATTCAGTCCCCCCCTACGCCCTTACGGGCGCCCCCCCAGGGGGCGATGCGCGAGGACCGGCGGAGCCGGATCCTCCGCATCCTGGGTCTAGTACGGTTATCCTGGTTTGGAGCAGTGATGCTTCGCTGGCTGCCAGCAGTTGGAAATGAAGAAAAAATGGCCTCGCTTTGTGAAAGCGAGGCCATTTTGTTTTGCCCCCTACCCAGGGCGCCGCGGATCCGGCTTCGCCGGTCCGCCAGTGCCGCCCCCTTGAGGGGGAGCGGCCGGAGGCCGCATGGGGGTGGGCTTTCCTTCCGGTCCGCCAGTGCCGCCCCCTGGGGGGCGCGCGTAAGCGCGTAGGGGGGGGCTTCCTCTAGGGGGGCTTTCCTCTCGTAGCCATTCGCGCCAGATCGCGACCAGCAGGGCCATCAGGACCGGGCCGACGAAAAGGCCGACCAGGCCCATGGTTTGTACGCCGCCCACCAGGCCGATGAAGGTAGGCAGGAAGGGAAGCTTGACGGGGCCGCCCACCAGGCGGGGGCGCAGGGTCTTGTCGACGATGAAGAGTTCCAGCGTGCCCCAGGCGAACAACCCGATGCCGGCGATGAGCTTGCCCGAGCCGACCAGGTACAGCGAGACCATGGTGAAGGCCAGCGGAGCGCCGCCGGGCACCAGGGCCATGAAGCCGGTGATCAGCCCCAGCAGGGCCGGCGACGGCACGCCGGCTATCCAGTAGGCCGTGCCCAGCACGACGGCTTCGCCGATGGCGATCAGGCCCATGCCGGTCACGGTCGCGCTGATGGTGGCCGGCACCACGCGCGAAAGCCGGGTCCAGCGCACCGGCAGTACCCGTTCGCCCACGGTATCGAGCTGGCCGACCATGCGCTCGCCGTCCTTGTAGACGAAGAACAGGATGATCAGCATGAACACCACCGTCAGCGCCAGGTGGAAGACATTGCCCGTGGTGGACAGCACCACGCGGTAGATGTTGCCCAGGTGCTCGCCGCTGATCAGTTGTACCCAGGCGCCCAGCGCATGCGGCCGCGACAGGTGTTCTTCCCAGTATCCCGCCAGGCGCTCGCCGATCAGCGGCAGCCCCGTCACCCAGTGCGGAACGGCCAGGCCTTCGCGATTGGCCTCGAGCAGCCAGCGGATGAGGTTGCTGGCCTCCTGGATGGCATAGGACAGCCCGTAGGCGAAGGGCACGATCAGCCCGACCACGATGACCAGCAGCGCGCCGGAGGCCGCCAGCGTCGTGCGCCCGCCGCAGACGCGGACCCAGCGCCGGTACAGGGGCCAGCTGGCCAGGCCGATGATCAGCGCCGCCAGGCCGGGAACGAGGAACCCGCTGAAGAAGTAGGCGCCGGCCAGCAGCATCAGGATCAGCAGCCAGCGGGCCACGAGGCGGGCGGAAAAGACAGGAAGCGTCATGAATGGTCGCGAGCGGTGAGCCGAGGAACGTCGCCGACAACTGTACCAGTTGGCAGGCGCATTGCGGGGGACTGCCGCCGGATGGCCGGCGGTGGTATGTTCCGGCCCATGCGCACATTTCTACTGTCGGCCCTGGCCGTCCTGGTCTTTCTTCCCACCACGCTCTGGGCGGCCTTCGCCCTGCGCTATCAGGTGCCCGGTCCGCTGCCCGTCAAGATCGCGGCGGCCGTGGCCGGCGCGGCCTTCGGCCTGGGCATGCTGTGGCTGGCGCTGGCGGGTCGCCCCGCCTGGGGCGTGGGCCTGTACGTCGTGGCCTTCGGCCTGCTGCTGGCCTGGTGGCACAGCATCGCGCCGTCGAACGACAGGGTCTGGGCGGACGACGTCGCGCAGATGACCACGGGCCAGGTCGACGGCCACGTGGTCACGCTGCGCAACGTGCGCAACTTCGACTGGCGCGGCCCGAACGACTACACCCCGCGCTGGGAGACACGCAGCTACGACCTGACCAGGCTGGCCAGCGTGGACCTGATCCTGTCCTACTGGACCATCGAGGCCATCGCCCACACCCTGGTTTCGTTCGGCTTCGAGGATGGCCGGCAACTGGTGTTCTCGGTCGAGATCCGCAAGGAACGGCACGAGAAATTCTCGTCCATCGGCGGTTTCTTCAAGGAGTTCGAGACCAGCGTCGTGGCGGCGGACGAGCGCGACATCGTCCGGGTACGCACCAACATCCGGGGCGAAGACGACTACCTGTACCGGGTGTCCATGCCTCGCGAGGCCATGATGTCCCTGTTCCTGGCCTACGTGGACGAGGCCAACAAGCTCGTGTCGAAGCCGCGTTTCTACCACACCATCACGGCCAACTGCACGACCATCGTCTACCACATGATGACCCGGATCATTCCGGGCCTGCCCATGGACTACCGACTGGTCCTGGCCGGCTACCTGCCCGGCTACATCTACGATGTGCGCGGGCTGGACACCTCGCACACGCTGGCGGACCTGAAACGGCTGGGCCGTATCACCCAGCGGGCGCGGGATGCCGACGCGGACCCGGACTTCTCCCAGGCCATACGGCGCGGCGTGCCAGGCATCGCGGCGCGGTAGCCGGCACTTATTTCCGGACTTTTCGCCCAGCGAAACAGCGCTGTGATGTAATCCTCGCACCCGGTGCCACGCTTCAAGAGCACGAAAAAAACGAGGAGACTCATGGCGTTGACCTATCGCATCCGCGCGCTCTGCCTGGCGTTTGCCGGCCTGTGCTGCGCGCCCGGCGTCCATGCCGAAGATACCCGGTACCCTGCCAAGCCGATCAAGCTGGTCGTTCCCTACGCGCCTGGCGGCCCCACCGATCTGGTAGGGCGCTCCCTGGCGGCAGCGCTTGCGCGGCAGCTCGGCCAGCCTGTCGTGGTCGAGAACAAGGCCGGCGCCGGCGGCGTCATCGGCGCCAGTTCGGTCGTGAACGCAGCGCCGGACGGATATACCCTGCTGTTGGGCCTGCAGGGCCCGATCACCATCAATCCGGCACTGACCAAAGTGCCCTACGATCCGTTCCGCGACCTGATCGCGGTACGGATGATCGCCACCTCTCCGATGATATTGATGGCCAGCAAGAAATCGGGCATCGGGACGCTGGGCGACATCTCCACGCGCGCGAAAGCCGGCTCCGCCGGCCTGAACATCGGGTCCTCGGGCACGGGTACGCTCCCTCACGTTGCGGCCGAACTCATCAAACACGAGACCGGCGCGAATCTGGTCCATGTACCGTACAAGGGTGCGGGCCCCGCGCTGATCGATCTTCACGCCGGGCATATCGATCTGCTGTTCTCCGACCTCCAGGTGGGACTTCCCTACGTCCAGTCCGGCCAGGCGACGGCGCTCGCCGTCACCTCGTCCCAACGCTCGTCCATGCTGCCCAACGTACCGACGCTCGCCGAGAGCGGACTCGGCAAGGTCAAGCTGGCCGGGTGGTACGGCATCTTCGCGCCGCGGGGCACGCCGGCGGCGATCCTGTCCGCGCTGGACCGGGCCGTGGACGGCGTATTCCGGGACACGGCCTTCAAGCAGACCCTGGAAAACCAGGGCTCGACGCCCAGTGCGCTGGGCGGGGCGAAGTTCGTCGAATTCCTGCGCGCCGAGTACGGCCAATGGTCGCGGCTGGGCCAATCCATCACCATCAAAATGGACTAGAGCCATGCATGGAATGAGCGAACGGCTCGCGGACTGGGCCACGAACCTGTCATGGACCGACATTCCCCGCGACGTCAAGGATCTCGCCCGGCTGCAGATCCTCGATGCGGTCGGCGTCATGCTCGCGGCCAGGCCGCTGGAGCCCGTCCATGCCGCGGTCCGCGCCATGGCGCGGACCGACGCCGGCTCGCAGGCCAAGAGCCTCGGTTTCGATCAATCGCTGTCGCTCTCGGGTGCCGCGTTCGTCAATGGCGTCATGTCTTCGCTGCTGGAATTCGACGATACGCACATCGAGTCTTTCGTCCACCCGACCGTGGCTCCCTTCTCGATCGCGCTTCCCTACTGCCAGTCATCGCATCTGTCCGGCGCGCGGCTGATGCAGGCGGTGATCATCGGCAGCGAACTCAGTTGCCGGCTCGGCTTGGTCCCTCCCATGCGCCTTCATAGCGTAGGCATACACCCGACCGCGATCATGGGTGCGTTCGGCGCCGTATACGCGCTCGCCTGGCTGGAACATCTCGATTGCCGGCAAGTCGTCGATGCCATCGGCCATTGCGCCAGCATGTGCGGCGGCCTGATGGCGTCATGGGAAGACGGCGCGTCGACCAAGACGCTCCACGTCGGGATGGCGGCGAGCCAGGCCGCGCGCGCGGTCGCGCTGGGCCGGGAGGGGATCAGCGGTCCGCGCCTGGTATTCGAAGGGCGCTTCGGCTGGTTCCAGACGCACGTCCAGAAAGCCGACCCGTCGGCCTTCCGCTACGCCCTGGCGACAGACGGCCTCGGCAGCCGGTGGGAACTGCTCAACGTCGCCTCCAAGCCCTACCCCAGCGCATTCACCATTCATCCCTATGTCGACGCGGTGCTCGCCCTCAAGGCGGCGCATGCGATAGCGCCCGCCGACATTGCCGAGATCCGGTGCCGGATCGCCCCCAGCTCCGTGGCGACGCTTTGCGAACCGGCTGCCGAGAAGCTGCGGCCGTTGACCTCCTGGCATGGCCGCATCAGCTTGCAGCACTCGCTGGCCGAGGCCCTGGTGCGCGGCGGCATGGACAAGCACGCCTACAGTCCGGAGGCGCTTGCGGACCCGGTCATCAACGCCCTGGCCGACAAGGTGGTGTACGAAGCCCATGCCTCCCAAAGCGCCGACCCGAAGAAGGCGGGCGCCCACGTCCGCATCCGGCTGAACGACGGCTCATGCCTCGAGCAGGTCATCGAGAGTGTGCGCGGCACGCGCGCCAACCCCATCTCGGAAGAAGACTACATCCGGAAATTCCGCTCGAATGCCGACGGGGTCATCGCTCCCGGCAGAATCGACGAGGCCATCCACCGCTTGATGCGGCTCGATGCGATCGATGACGTCGCTGCGGTATTCGACGCCCTTGCAACGCCAACCGTACATTCCGAGTAAGCCATGCACGTCGCCCACGTATCCGTCATACCCTGCCCCCAGCGCATGCGTGACGCCTCCTGGAAGTTCGCCCGCGCCTCGGTACCGTCGATAGAGGGTTATCTACTGGCGCTGACCGACGACATCGGCACGACCGGACTGGGCTACGCCCATGCCATTCCGGCCATCACCACCCATGGCGAAGGCGTACGTACCGCGCTCGAGCTGCTGGCACCCGTAGTAACGGGGAGGCGGCTGGGCGAGATCGCCGCGATCATGAACGACGTCGATCGCAAACTGGCCTTCCAGTACAGCGCCAAGGCCGCCATCGACATGGCGCTGCACGACCTGCTGGCCAGGCGCCTGGGAGTGCCGATCAGCGCCCTGCTCGGCGGGCAGGTCCGTGCCGAGCTGCGGCTGTCCCGCATTCTTTCCATCAAGCCGCCTTCGGAGATGGCGGCCAACGCCGCCGCATTGGTGGCGGGCGGATACCGGCAACTCAAGCTCAAGCTGTCCGGCGATACCGAACTCGACATCGCGCGCGTCGCCGCCGTCCGCGGGGCGGTCGGGCCCGAGGTCGTGCTGACGCTGGACCCCAACCAGTCATACCACGCCAAGCAGATGATGGCCGCGTTCGCGCGCATGGAGCGGTACGACATCGCGCTGATCGAACAGCCTGTTCCGGCACATGACTGGGCAGGCCTCTCGCTGCTCGCGCGCAGCCTGCCCACGGCCATCGAAGCCGACGAAAGCGCCGTCACCGTCCAGGACATCCACAGGCTCGTCGCCGACCGGGTCGTCGACGCGGTCAACCTCAAGGTCACCAAACTGGGCGGCTTTCGCCACTTCATGGAAGCGGTCCACATCTGCGAAGCCGGCTGCGTGACATGCCGCGTGGGCGCCGCGTTCGGCCCGGCGCTCATGCAGGCCATGAACGCCCAGGCCGCCAGCACGATCGGCGCCCTGCCCTACGCCTGCGAACTGTCCGAACACGAGCAATTGCTGGACGATCCCTGCACGGGACTGAGCATCGCAAACGGCGTCCTGACGCTTCCCGGCACGCCGGGCTGCGGCGTCGAACTGGCTGCCTAGCCCTAGCCTCCTTGCTTGCGGGCGCCGATCACGGCCTCGGCTACCTGGCGCGGCACCTCGGCGTAGTGCTTGAACTCCATGGTGTACGTGGCACGCCCCTGCGTGAGCGAACGCAGCGTGGTGGAATAGCCGAACATCTCGGCCAGCGGCACCTCGGCGCGCACCAGCTTGCCGCCTCCGCCGGCGATGTCCTCCATGCCCTGCACCATGCCCCGCCGCGACGACAGGTCGCCCATCACGTTGCCCATGAAGTCCTCGGGTGTCTCGACCTCGACGCTCATCATGGGCTCCAGCAGCACCGGATTCGCGCGCCGCATGGCCTCCTTGAAGGCCATCGAGCCGGCCATGCGGAACGCGTTCTCGTTCGAGTCCACGTCGTGATAGGAGCCGAAGGTCAGCGTGACCTTCACGTCCACCACCGGATAGCCCGCCAGCACGCCCGAACCCAGCGTGTCCTGGATGCCCTTGTCGACCGCGGGAATGAACTCGCGCGGCACCACGCCGCCCTTGATGGCGTCGACGAACTCGTAGCCCGAGCCGGCCGGCTGCGGCTCCAGCGAGATCACCACGTGGCCGTACTGCCCCCGGCCGCCGGACTGCTTGATGAACTTGCCCTCGACGTCGCGCACCGAGGAACGCACCGTTTCCCGGTAGGCGACCTGCGGCTTGCCCACCGTGGCCTCGACGCCGAACTCGCGCTTCATGCGGTCGACCAGGATCTCCAGGTGCAGTTCGCCCATGCCGGAGATGATGGTCTGGCCCGATTCCTCGTCGGTGCGCACGCGGAAGGACGGATCTTCCTGGGCCAGCCGGTTCAGCGCCAGGCCCATCTTTTCCTGGTCGGCCTGGGTCTTGGGCTCCACCGCCTGCGAAATGACCGGCTCGGGAAACACCATGCGTTCGAGGATGATGGGGTGGTCGGGCTCGCACAGCGTATCGCCCGTGGTGGCCTCCTTCAGCCCCACGGCGGCCGCGATGTCGCCCGCGTAGACTTCCTTGATCTCGCGGCGCTCGTTGGCATGCATCTGCACGATGCGGCCCAGCCGCTCGCGCTTGCCCTTGAGCGGGTTGAAGACCGTGTCGCCCGAGCGCACGATGCCCGAATACACCCGGAAGAAGATGAGCTGGCCCACGAAGGGATCCGTCATGATCTTGAAGGCCAGCGCCGAGAAAGGCTCGTCGTCCGAGGGGTGGCGCTCGATCTCGCGGTCGTGCTGGTCCACGCCCTTGATGGCCGGGACGTCCACCGGCGACGGCAGGTAGTCGATGACGGCATCGAGCATGGCCTGCACGCCCTTGTTCTTGAACGCGCTGCCGCACAGCATGGGTACGATCTCGCCCGCCACGGTGCGCTTGCGCAGCCCGCGCTTGATCTCGTCCTCGGTCAGCGTGTCGCCGTTCAGGTACTTGTCCATCAGCTCGTCGTCGGCCTCGGCCGCCTCGGCCACCATCTTGTCGTGCCACTCGGCGGCCGTGGCCTGCAGCGCGGCCGGGATGTCGCGGTATTCGAAGCGCACGCCCTGGCTGGCCTCGTCCCAGATGATCGCCTTCATCTTGACCAGGTCCACCACGCCCTCGAAATGGTCCTCGGCGCCCACCGGGATCTGGATGGGGACGGCCCGCCCTTTCAGGCGATCCACGATCTGCCGCTGCACGCGGAAGAAATCCGCGCCGACGCGGTCCATCTTATTGACGAACGCGATGCGCGGCACGCCGTACTTGTTGGCCTGGCGCCAGACCGTCTCGGATTGCGGCTGCACGCCGCCGACCGAGTCGTACACCATGCAGGCGCCGTCGAGCACGCGCATGGAGCGCTCGACCTCGATCGTGAAGTCCACGTGCCCCGGCGTGTCGATGATGTTGATGCGATGCTCGGGATAATTGCCCGCCATCCCCTTCCAGAACGCCGTCGTGGCGGCGGAGGTGATGGTGATGCCGCGCTCCTGCTCCTGCTCCATCCAGTCCATGGTGGCATTGCCGTCATGGACTTCCCCTATCTTGTGATTGACCCCGGTGTAGAACAGGATGCGCTCGGTAGTCGTGGTCTTGCCGGCGTCGATATGCGCGCTGATGCCGATGTTCCGGTAGCGCTCGATGGGGGTCTTGCGGGTCATGGCTATCTCGTCGAAAGGTTGAGGGAACGAAACGCGAGCCGCGCCGGTTCCCGGGGGAAACGGCAAAGGAAGCTAGTTTGCACCGATTCGGGCCGGGCCGGGAGGGCCAACGCGCCACACCCCTGCCGGCAGCCCGGGCATTCCCGCGCGCCTCGTAGTAACCTCGTAAATATGGGCGCGTTTCCTGAAAACAATCTGAAATTGGCAATCCGATCCGCCATGACCACCCTCGACAGACAACGTGCCATTCCCGCCCTCTACATGCGCGGGGGCACCAGCAAGGGCGTGTTCTTCCTGCCCTCGGACCTTCCCGCCGATCCCGCCGCCCGCGACCGCGTCCTGATGCGGGTGGTCGGCAGCCCCGACCCCTACGAGAAGCAGATAGACGGCATGGGCGGCGCCACCTCCAGCACCAGCAAGGTGGTCATCGTCGGCCCCAGCACCCGCCCCGACTGCGACGTCGACTACTGGTTCGGCCAGGTCGCCATCGGCCAGCCCGTCATCGACTGGAGCGGCAACTGCGGCAACCTCAGCGCCGCCGTCGGCCCCTTCGCCATCCACCGCGCACTGGTACGGCCGGCCGGCGACGGCATCGCCGTGGTCCGCATCTGGCAGGCCAACCTGGGCAAGCGCATCATCGCCCACGTGCCGGTGCGGGGCGGGCAGGTCCAGGAACTGGGCGACTTCGAACTGGACGGCGTGACCTTCCCGGCGGCCGAAGTCCGGCTGGAATTCCTGGATCCGGGCGGTGGCGACGGGCCTGAAGGCGCGATGTTCCCCACCGGCCGCACGGCCGACGTGTTGACCATTCCAGGAGTGGGGGAAATCCGCGCGACGCTGGTCAACGCCGGCAACCCCACCGTCTTCGTCGCCGCCTCGTCCCTGGGACTGGCCGGCACGGAATTGCAACCCGATGTGAACAGCCGCGCCGACCTGCTGGCACGGGCCGAGGCCATCCGCGCCCATGCCGCCGTGGCCATGGGGCTGGCGCCCGACGCCGCCCATGCCACCGCGCACCGCCAGCACACGCCCAAGCTCGCCTTCGCCGCCCCGCCCGCGGCCTATACCGCTTCAAGCGGCCGCGCCGTCGCCGCCGGCGACATCGACCTGAACGTGCGCATCTTTTCCATGGGCAAGCTGCACCACGCCATGACGGGCACCGGTGCCGTCGCGATCGCCGCCACCGCCGCCGTGCCCGGCACGGTGCTGGCCGACGTGCTGGGCGGCCCACGCGGCGAACTGCGCTTCGGCCACCCGTCGGGCACGCTGAAAGTGGGCGCCCAGGCACGCAGCCAGGACGGGCGCTGGAGCGTCGCGCTGGTGGCCATGAGCCGCACGGCGCGCCGGCTGATGGACGGCGTGGTGCTGTTGCCGCCATGGGAATGACTTTCCGCCCGCGCGCGTTTGGACGGATACTGTCTTCGTAGCGGAACGGCCCCTTGCCGTTCCCTCTTATCAGGCGGCCTGCCCGCCGCCCCTCGCAGCAAGGAGACATGCATGAAGTTCGTCAAGAAAACGGTTGCAGCCCTCGCCATCGCCGCCGCGCCGCTGGCCGGCATCGCGGCCCCCGCCAAGGTCATGGCCCCCGGCGGCCCCGGCGGCGGCTATGACGGCGCCGCGCGCGTGCCGTTGCAGGTCATGCAGCAGACCGGCATCTTCACCGACGGTTTCCAGGTCACCAACAAGGGCGGCGCGGGCGGCACCATCGGCCTGGCCGAGTTCGTGCGCACCGGCAAGGGCGACGACAACGCCATCATGTCCATGGGCGCCATCCTGGTCGGCGCCATCATCACCAACAAGTCTCCCGTAACGCTGGACCAGACCGTGCCGCTGGTGCGGCTGACCGACGACGCCGGCGCGATCGTGGTCGCGCCCAACTCGCCCATCAAGACCATCGCCGACGCGGTCCAGGCGATGAAGGCCAACCCTGGCGGCACCGCCGTGGCCGGCGGTTCGATAGGCGGCACCGACCACGTCACCGCGGCGCTGCTCGCCAAGGCGGCCAAGTTCGACCCGACCAAGGTCAACTACCTGCCCTACACCAGCGGCGCGGAAGTCGTCACCTCGCTGGCCAGCGGGCAAGCCAAGATCGGCATCTCGGGCCTGTCCGAGCTGAAGACCTTCGTCGACCAGGGCCGCATCCGCATCATCGCGGTCTCCTCCGAGAAGCGCCTGCCCGGCATCGACGCCCCCACGCTCAAGGAAAGCGGCTACGACGTCGTCATCGGCAACTGGCGCGGCATCATCGGCGCGCCCGGCATGAGCAAGGCCGGCCGCGACATGTGGCTGCAGCGCTATGCCAAGCTGCACGCCTCGCCCGAATGGAAGAAGGCGCTGGCCGATCGCGGCTGGGACGACGCCTACCTGGCCGGTGACGACTTCGCCGCCTTCCTGACCAAGGAGAAGGCGCGCCAGGCCGAAGTGCTCAAGGACGTCGGACTGGTCAAGTAAGGCCCAGGCCGACATCAGCGAGAAGGCACCGGCGCCGCCGCCGGCGCCCATCGGAGACGACACGATGACAACACCCTCAAGGCGCCCCTGGTGGCTGGGCCTGGCCGTCATGGCCATAGGCGCGGTCTGGCTCTATGAAGGCGGCACCCTGCCCCAGATCGGCGGCTATGCCGCGCTGGGCCCGGGCTTCTTCGTCAGCGCCATCGGCGCGGCGCTGATCGTCCTGGGCATCCTGCTGCTGGTGCAGATCGCCCGCGGCGAGACCTTCTCGCCCCAGGAAGTGGAAAACGCCGAGGCCGATGCCGGCGCCTCCTGGCCGGCCCTGCTGTGGGCCGCCGCCGGCGCCGCCCTGCCCCTGCTGACCATGCAGCCGCTCGGCTTTCCCCTGACCGCCATGGGGTCCTTCGCCCTGGTCACCCGGGCCTTCGGCTCGCGGCGCCTGGTGTTCGACTGTGCCATCGGCCTCGCGCTGGGCGTGATCTGCTGGCTCGGCTTCTCCCGGCTGGGCGTCGGCCTCGGCCCGGCCTTTCCTCCGGCGGGGTGGTGATCCATGGATACCTTCAACGCCCTGCTGTCCGGCTTCGGCGTCGCGCTGCAGCCGATGAACCTGTTCTGGGCCTTCCTGGGCTCCGTGCTGGGAACCGCCATCGGCGTGCTGCCCGGCATCGGCCCGGCCCTGACCATCGCGCTGCTGCTGCCGGTTACCGTGCAGATCGCCCCCACCGCCGCCTTCATCATGTTCGCCGGCGTCCTGTACGGCGCCATGTACGGCGGCTCGACCACCTCCATCCTGCTCAACGCGCCCGGAGAGAGCGGCTCCATGATGACCGCGCTCGAAGGCAACAAGATGGCCCGCTCCGGACGCGGCGCCGCCGCGCTCGCCACCGCGGCCATCGGCTCCTTCGTGGCCGGCACCATCGCCACGCTGGCCCTGAGCTTCGTGGCGCCGGCCATCGCCGAACTGGCCTTCGTGTTCGGCCCGGCCGACTACTTCGCCTTGATGGTGCTGTCCTTCACCTCCGTCTCGGTGGTGCTGGGCACCTCGCGCGTGCGCGGCTTCATCGCGCTGTTCCTGGGCCTGGCCATGGGCGTGGTGGGCATCGACGGCCAGACCGGGCAGGCCCGGCTGGCCTTCGGTTCGGCCGACCTGCTCGACGGCATCGAACTGACGGTGGTGCTGGTGTCGCTGTTCGCGGTGGGCGAGATCCTGTATGTCGCCAGCCGCTACAGCAAGGCCCCGCCGCGCATCAACCCGCTCGCGGGCGGCACCTGGATGACGCGCCAGGACTGGAAGCGGTCATGGAAACCCTGGGTGCGCGGCACCGCGCTGGGCTTTCCCATCGGCGCGCTGCCCACCGGCGGCACCGAGATCCCGACCTTCCTGTCCTATACGATCGAGCGCAAGCTCTGCAAGCATCCCGAGGAATTCGGCAAGGGCGCCATCGAAGGCGTGGCCGGCCCCGAAGCCGCCAACAACGCCGCGGCCGCCGGCGTGCTGGTGCCGCTGCTGACCCTGGGGCTGCCCACCTCGGCCACGGCGGCGGTGCTGCTGGCCGCGTTCCAGAGCTATGGCCTGCAGCCCGGCCCCTTCCTCTTCACCAACAGCGGCGAACTGGTCTGGGGCCTGATCGCCTCGCTGTACATCGGCAACCTGATGCTGCTGGTGCTGAACCTGCCGCTGGTCGGCCTGTGGGTGCGGCTGCTGCTGATTCCCCGGCCCTATCTGTACGCGGGCATCCTGATCTTCGCCATGGTGGGGATCTGGGGCGTGGCGACCTCGTGGACCGACATGGCGCTGATGTTCGGCATCGGCCTGATGGGCTACGTCATGCGGGTCTATGACTTCCCCATCGCGCCGGTCCTGATCGGGCTGATCCTCGGGCCCATGGCGGAAACCCAGTTGCGGCGCGCCCTGGCCGTGGGCGAGGGCAATCCGATGATCCTGGTGTCGACCCCGACCTCGGCCACGCTGCTCGCCCTGGCCGCGGCCGCGCTGGTGCTGCCCCTGCTGCTGCGCCGCCTCAAGCGCGAAGCCTGAGTCCGGCCGCCGCGGGCCCAGACCCGCGGCGGCGCCGCTAGTCCTGCCCCTGCCGGATCATGCGGGCGATTTCCTCCTCGCCATAGGGACGCGGGTCCTTGACCCGCAGGCTGTCCGACCATTCCCGCGAAAAATCCCGCTGCAGCCAGCGGTTCACGGCGGCCGTGGCGATCATCGCCACCACGGCGCCGCAGGCGGCCAGGGCCATGTCCTTGTGCGCATCCCAGACGTCGCCCTGCGTGCCCAGGTAGGCCACGCCCAGGTCGCCGCCGAAGACCTCGGCCGCGATCCACTCGAACAGCTCGAACATGGCGGAGGTCGCCAGCGTGAACTCCAGCGGCAGGAAGTAGCCCCAGAACCCCCGGGCGTCGGCCACCCGCAGGAACACTTCGCGTATCGGGTAGGCCAGCAGCAGCCCGTACGAAAAATGCACCACGCGGTCGAAATTGTTGCGCTCCCAGCCCCACAGGCTGTTGAAGCTGCGGCCGGCCAGCGCCTGCCACCATGCGTCGTAGGGCACTTTCGCATAGGTGTAGTGCGCACCGATCGCATGGAGGCACAGGAAAACGAAAATCAGCGTGTACGACAGGCGCGAGAACCGGAAATGCCGCCAGCTCGCGGCCAACCCGGCGCAGAATCCGATCACCAGCACGTTTTCCAGCGCCCAGTCGGAACGGTCGAGCGGATCGATGGCCAGCGCCACCCAGATCACCGCGAACGCCAGCGCCAGCGACGTCACGTAGCGCCGATACCCCGTACCCATGCCTGTCTCCATCTTGCCTCCTGCGGCCACGCGGAGCAGCCAGTCTACGCCATCGGCACGCCCGGACCGGAGCGCCCCCTTTTTACCGATGTGGAGCGGCAACTTTTACACGTTGCGCGGCCGCTTCTCGCGGACGCGGGCCGGACCGCCGAGGCACGCCGCTTGCTGGGTCGGCAGCACGCTGCCATGGAGGACCGCATGGACGACCAGACGAGCCTGCCCCCCGCCTCTTCTTCCCTTGCCGCGCAACGCGATCCGGACCGCAACCTCGGATCCGCCGAGCGGCTGGGCTCGGCGGCCGGCGGATCATTGCTTCTACTCTGGGGCCTGCGCCGCGGCGGGCTGGCCGGCGACCTGGCCAGCGCCATCGCCGCCGGACTGCTGTGGCGCGCCGCCACGGGCGACTGTCCCGTCAAGCGCGCAGTCGCTCCCTCGCCCCTGGAACGGCGCATCGCGCGCGAACAGGGATGGCTGTCCGCCGCGGCGGCCACCCACGCCATCGTCATCGACCGCCCGCGCCAGGAAATCTACCGCTTCTGGCGGGACTTCTCGAACCTGCCCCGCTTCATGCGCCACATCGTCTCCATCGACGTCATCAACGACCGCCGGTCGCGCTGGACCGTCAAGGCGCCGCTGGGCCGGCTGGTCGAATGGATCGCCCACGTGGTCGACGACGTTCCGGGCGAACGCATCGCCTGGGAAGCCGAAGCCACCGCCGACGTGCCCAATCACGGCCAGGTCGAATTCCACGACGCGCCCGATAGCACCGGCACGGTGGTGACCGCGACGATCGCCTACCAGCCGCCGCTGGGCCAGGCGGGGCGGCTCCTGGCGCGCCTGTCGCGCGAGGAGCCCGCGCGCCAGATGGCCGAGGACCTGCGCGAGCTCAAGCGCTACCTGGAAGCGGGTGCGGCGGAGATTCCCCTGTCCCCGGTCTGATCCACGGGGTCGCTGCCGGACGGACACAGGCCCGCGCCTCCCCCCCAGGACGAGCCTTCCGGCAGCTTGGCGGTCCTCGCCTTCATGGCTGGACCGCCTTCTTTTTGCCCTTGCGCCGGGTCCGCGCGTTTCAGCGCCGTTTCACCCCTGGCATGTTGCTCCCGCCCAACCTATCGCTTTCCCTGGAAGATACAAAGCCGGGAGCCGCGCCGCGGACGGCTGCGGTATAACCTCGCCACGCATGCACGCGCATGCGCCGCCGGCCGGCCCCCCGGCTGGGCCACGAGCCCCGTCCCCGCCCGTCGGCCACTCTCCTTTCTACACAGATGGTCATCATGATGTTTACGCAACTCCAATCCAGCCGGCGCGCCACGCTCGCGCTGGCTGCCGCGCTGGCGACCGCCGGCGCGCTCTCCACCTCCTTTCCGGCCATGGCGGCCAATTACCCGGCCAAGCCCATCACCATCGTCGTCGCCTACGGCGCCGGCGGCGACACCGACGCCATGGCCCGCCTGTTCGGCGAAAAACTGACGCAGCGCCTGGGCCAGCCCGTGATCGTCGAGAACCGCGCCGGCGCGAGCGGCATCATCGGCAGCAACTACGTCGCGCGCGCCAAGCCGGACGGCTACACGCTGCTGCTGGCTCCCAGCACCTTCTCCATGGCCACCCACGTGGTCAAGACGAATTCGGCCGACACGTACAATCCCGCCCGCGACTTCGCTCCCATCACCCAGACCGCATCCCAGCCCCTGCTGCTGGTGGCCGGCCAGGCCTCGGGCTATACCTCGGTCGCCCAGGTCCTGAAGGATGCCAAGGCGGGCAAGGCGCTGACCTACGCCAGCCCCGGCTCGGGCTCGCCCATGCACATCCTGGGCGAGCTCTTCAACCAGGCCGCCGGCGTCAAGATCACCCACGTTCCCTACAAGGGCGTCGCCCCCGCCGTGAACGACCTGCTGGGCGGGCACGTGGCGCTGAGCTGGATGACCTACGGCCCGGTCGAACCGTATCTTGCCTCCGGCAAGATCCACATCCTGGCCAACGGCGCGGCGGAGCGCACCCCGCTCGCCCCGGACGCGCCGTCGATGGCCGAACTGGGATACAAGAACATCGACATCGCCGCCTGGCAGGGCCTGTACGCGCCCAAGGGCACGCCGGCCGAGGTCGTGCGCACGCTGAACGGGCACATGGCCGAAATCCTGAAAATGCCCGACGTGGTGGCCAAGATGCGCGTCTTCGGCGCCTTCGCCAAGGCCAGCACGCCCGAGGCCCTGGGCAAGCTGACCGCCGACGAATACGCGTTCTTCGGCAAGGTCGTCAAGGAATTCGGCATCCAGGCCGATTGACCGGCTTGCCCGCCCCATGCGGGAACCTCCGGCGGGTCCGGCGCTCGGAATGAGCATGTGGATCCGCCGCCTTGCCGCCCTCGCCTGCGTGCTCGCGCTTGCCAGCGCGGGCTATGTCGCGCTCGACCGCTGGCAGCGCGGGATGATCTTCTCGGTCGAACTGGGCGAACGCTCGTGGTGGCGCGACCCGCCGGCCGGCACCCAGGTCTATGACCTGCCCCTGCCCGGCGGCGACACCCTGCGTGCCTGGTACTGGCGGCATCCGGATCCCGGCGCCCCCACGGTGCTGTATCTGCACGGCTCGCGCTGGAACCTGAACGGCAGCGCGTTCCGCATGGAGCATTGGGCGGGGCTGGGCTATTCGATGCTCGCCATCGACTATCGCGGCTTCGGTGCCTCGTCGCCTCGCCTGCCGTCCCAGGCGAGCGTCAGGCAGGACGCCCAGGCAGCCCTGCGCGAACTGGCCCGGCTCCAGCCCGATCCCGCCCGCCGTTTCGTCTACGGCCACAGCCTGGGCGGCGCCATCGCGATCGACCTGATGGCCCGCCTCGACCCGCCGATACCGGTGGCCGGCCTGATCGTCGAAGCGACCTTCACCAGTATCCGCGACATGATCGCCACCACGCGCTGGGCCGGCATCCCCGGCTTCGGCCTGCTGGTCACGCAGCCCTTCGATTCGCGCGACGCCATCGGCAAGCTGCGCACGCCGCTCCTGCTGCTGCACGGGACCGGGGACCGGGTCGTCCCGCCCGCCATGAGCGACGCGCTGCTGGCGGCGGCACGGCAATCGCCGCACAAGCGGCTGGTCTGGCTGGAAGGCGCCTCGCACTCCGGTACCAGCCGCAGCGGCGCCGCCTACGACGACGCCGTGCGCGGCTTCATCCGCTCGGTCCGGCAGGCTTATCCGGGCTGATTCATTCCAGTTCGACCGGGGCCTGGAACTGCCGTTCCAGGAACGCCACCGCACCCGCCCGGGCTTGCTCCGCGGAAGCGAAGACCTCGCTGTCCCGCATCAGCGGAAAACCCAGCACCCGCACCTGGAACCGGTAGCCGTCCTCGCCCGGCGAAGTATCGATCTCGAAATTGCGTTCATTGACCCAGCCTCTTGCCTGCAACGTCCAGTCTTCCACCTTCGACTCCTTGTGGCGGCATCCGCCGCCTTCATCCATGTCAACCCAGCGCCACCAGGAACACCAGGGCACCTATTCCCAGCATCAGGAACGGACTGAGCCTCGTGTACATCAGCGTCAGCGTCGAGGCGGCCGCCACGCCCCAGGCCCAGGCGCCGCCCTCGGCGGCGCGCAGCACGGTGCACGAAGCAGCCAGAACCATGCCCGCCGCCACCGGCACCAGGCCCGCCTCGATCGCGCGTATGCACCGCGTGCCCTTGAACCGGGTCCACAGATGCGCCAGGGCGTACACCAGCAGCGAACTCGGAATGAAGATCGCGGCCGACGCCACCAGCGCGCCCGCCAGCCCCGCCGCCTGCCAGCCCACCAGCGTCACCAGCAGCGCGCCGGGACCGGGAATGATGCGCGACAGGGCATACAGGTCCATGAACTGCGGATTCGTCACCCAGCCATAGACGTCCACCGACTGGCGGTGGATGTCGGCCACGATGCTCTGCCCGCCGCCCACCGTCAGGAAGGACAGCGGAGCGAAGACCAGGACCACTTCCACCAGTTGCGCGAACCTCATGCCTGCCCGCCCGCGCGCAGGCGCAGATAGGCCAGCCCGATGGACAGCGGCGCCATCGCGCCGACCACCCACAGCAGGGGCAGCTTCAAAAGGAAGATCGCCACGAAGGTGACGACCATCACGGCCAGGGCGGGCAGACCCCGCGCGGCCCGGCGCGCCGCCCGCAGTCCCGTCTGCAGCGACAGCCCCACGGCCGCGGCCGCCACGCCGGCCAGCGCCAGGTGCACCGAGTCGGACTTCGCCATCGTCGCGAACGCGGCCACCACGACCAGCGCCAGCACCATGGCGGGCACCACCAGCCCCAGCGCGCCGGCCAGCGCGCCCACGCCGCCCCGCAGCCGGAAACCGACCCAGATCGCCAGGTTGACCACGTTGACGCCCGGAAACGCCTGGGCCAGCGCGAGGCCGCTCAGGAACTCGGCCTCCGACAGCCAGTTCCGGCGCTGCACGAACTCCCGCAGCATCCAGCCGCTCAGCCCGCCGCCGAAGCTGGTCAGGCCGATCTTGGCGAAGGCAAGGAAGATCTGGAGCACGGAAGGAGGCGGGGAACCACTGTCGACGGAAACGGGCGGCAAGGTCTGGGGCATGGCGGGCCTATCGCGGGAAGTACCGTCATATTACGGATCCGGGTTGTCGAATAGCTTAACGCCCGGACCGGTCCGCCACCGGAGGCTAGAATACGGCCCCGCCTTCGCGCGGGCAGCCATTCCCTGCCTAGGAGGAAACGTCCTTGACCACTCGCCGCTCGTTCCATGCCCTCGTCCTTTCCAGCCTCGCCTGCGGCGCACGCGGCGCCTGGGCCGGCCAGCCGGCGGGCACCCTGCCGGTCGCGGCGCGCAACGCCGCCCTGGACGAGCTGGCGCGCCTGGAGCGGCTGATCGACGGGCGGCTGGGCGTGTGCATCGTCGATACCGCCTCCGGCGAGGAACTGGGCCGCCGCGCCGACGAACGCTTCCAGATGCTCAGCACCTTCAAGCTGCTGGCCGCCGGATTCGTGCTGGCCCGGCATGACCGGGGCGAAGATTCGCTGGACCGGCGGATCCGCTACACCCGGCAGGACCTGGTCAATTGGTCGCCCGTGACCGGGAAACACGTGGGCGATCGCGGCATGACCCTGGCCGAACTCTGCCATGCCACCATGACCACCAGCGACAACACCGCCGCCAATCTCATCCTGCGCAGCTTCGGCGGCCCGGAGGCGCTGACGCGTTTCATCCGGGGCCTGGGCGACGGCGTCACGCGCTGCGACCGCTACGAACCCGAGCTGAACGTGCCCCATGCCACCGGCATGCTCGACACCACCACGCCCCACGCCATCACGCGCACGCTGGGCAGGCTGACGGTGGGCGAGGCCCTGTCGCCCGCGTCGCGCGAACGGCTGCAGGCATGGCTGGTCGGCAATACGACGGGCGACAAGCGGCTGCGCGCGGGCATACCGGCCGGCTGGCGCATCGGCGAGAAGACCGGCACCTACTCCAAGGTGGGCGCCAACGACATCGGGCTCGCCTGGCCGCCCGCACGGCCCGCGATCCTGATGTCGGTCTACGTCGCCAGCACGCGGGTATCGGACGAGGTCAAGGACCAGGTCATCGCCAAGGTGGCGGAACTGGCGGGGCGGCTCTACGGCCGGCCGGAAAACAGATAAGCTAACTCGAATTCATTGGTTCCCCGCCCAGGGGGTGCATGCCTATAGTGGCGCCCTTCCCACGCCACGCTTTTCTTCATCATGCATCTCCCGCGGCTCATCCCGCTGCTCGTCCCGTTCGCCGGCCTGATCGCGCCGGCAGCCGGACACGCGCAAACCTATCCCTCGAAACCCATACAGATCGTCGTCCCGGCGGCGCCGGGCGGTAGTCCCGACATTCTCGTGCGCCTGCTCGCGCCGTCCCTGGCCGCGCAACTGGGCCAGCCCATCACCATCGAGAACCGGCCCGGCGGCGCGGGCAACATCGCCTCGCAACACGTGGCGCGCGCCGCGCCGGACGGCTACACGCTGCTGTTGGCCACCGACATCATCTCGATCAACCAGTCGCTGTTCACCAAACTGCCGTTCGATGCGCGCACCAGTTTCGCGCCCATCGTCCACGCCATCTCTTCGCCCCAGGTCTTCGCGGTGAACCCGGCCGTACCCGCGCGTAGCGTGCAGGAATTCCTGAAACTGGCGAAGGCCGCGCCAGGCAAGTATTCGCTTGCCTCGCCCGCCATCGGCACCACCGGCCAGCTGGGCGTGCTGCTGCTGCAAAGCCAGGCCGCCATCGAAGTCAAGCCGGTGGTCTACCGCAGCGCCCAGCCCGCGCTGACCGACGTGCTGGGCGCCCACGCCGATGGCATCATCGTCACCATCGCGCCCGCCCTGCCCTTCATCCGCGAAGGCCGGCTACGCGCGCTGGCCGTCTCCACCGCCAGGCGTTCGGCCGCCCTGCCCGACGTGCCCACCTTCGCCGAACAGGGCCTGCCCGATTTCGTCTTCGACTCGTGGCAGGGTTTCGTGGCGCCGGCAGGCACCAGCCCCGAGATCATCGACCGGCTCAACCGCGCCTTCAATGCCGTCCTGCGGGAACCAGAGATCCGCAGGCAATTGCAGGCCCAGGCCTTCGATCCGGCCGGCGGCTCTCCCGATGCGCTGCGCAAGGTGATCGACGACGGAATCGTCAACTGGGGCAAGGTCATCCGGGCTCACGACATCCGCGTCGAGTAACGCACCGCCGACAGGAGCAAGAACATGCCCAGCCCGGACATCTCCCGTATCGACCGCCTGTGGTACACCCGCTGCCCGGTGCCCAGCGCCTCGGGCATCGCCATCCACCACGGCTGGATCGATGCCGAATTCGCGCCGGACGGCATCGCCGTCTCGTCGCTGCGCGCCTCGCCCAGCCGGGCCGTGCGCGAATCGCATTTCAACCACCGCCAGGCCAACTCCTTCCGCCAGGGCGGCAACGCGCCACCCATCTGGTCGCGCTCGGAAGGCCAGGACGTCGTGGTCGTCGGCCTGACCTGGCTGCCCCAGTACCAGGCCATCCTGGCCCTGCCCGGCGCCGGCATCCGCGATGTCCGCGACCTGAAGGGCAAGCGCCTGGCGCTGCCGCGGCGGGTGAATGAAAAGATCGATTTCTGGCGCGCCTCGGCGCTGCAAGGCTATCTGCAGTCTCTGGCCGCGGCGGGCCTGGGCGCCGACGATGTCAGTTTCATCGATCTGCCGGTCGAGGCGCCGTACATAGGCGACCAGGCCGCCTCATCGTCCGGCCCGCTGTTCGACGCGCGCCAGACCGCCAGCCAGTCGCGGGCCGAGGCCTTGGCGCTGATCCGCGGCCAGGCCGATGCCCTGTACGTCTACGGCGCGCACGGTCCCGCCCTGCGCGAATTCCTCGGCGCCGACATCGTGGTCGACATCGGCCACCACGCCGACCGGCGGGTCGCCATCAACAACGGCACGCCCAACGTGCTGTCGGTCAGCGGCGAACTGGTACGCACCCGTCCTGACCTGGTGGCGCGCTACCTCGCCCAGGTCCTGCGCGCCGCGCAGTGGGCGCGCGAGCACCGCGCCGAAGCGGCCGGCATCATCGCGCGCGAAGTGTCCGTGGTCGAGGAGTGGGTGCCGGCGGCGTTCGACGCCAGCCTGTATGAAAACCTCGAACCCAGCCTGGCCCCGGACCTGATCGAGGCACTGTCGATCCGCAAGGATTTTCTCCATCGCCACGGATTCATCCGCCACGATTTTTCCGTGGACGACTGGATCGATCCGGCGCCGCTCGCCCAGGCACGCGAACTGCTGCGCCGGACCGAACCGCTGGCGGCCGCCGGGCGTTGAGGCCTTCGTCATCCGTGCGCGGCGGGTGACCGCGCGTGCGCGCGGTGCGCCAGCAGGGCCAGCATCACGTCCAGCATGGGCGTGTCCACGCCGGCCGACCGGGCCAGGTCCTGGACCGCGAATAGCTGGGCGTCCAACTCCAGCGGACGTCCGGCCAGCAGGTCCTGCAACATGGAGGGCGGATGCGGGTTCGATCCCGTGGCCGCCACCTGCCCCTCCAGGTCGAACGCCATGGCGACGCCATGGCGGGCCGCCACCGCGCACGCCTCCCGGGCCAGGCGGGCATACAGTTCGCGCGTGGCGGGATCCGCAAACAGGGCCGACGATGGCGAGTGGGTCAGGCTGGACAGCAGCGAACTGGGAACGTTGAGCAGGAGCTTGCCCCAGATCTCCCGGCCGATGTCCCCGGTGGCCGCCGCGCCCGGCAGCCCGCGCCGCATCAGCGCCACCACCTGCTCGAGCCGCGGCGACAGCGCGCCGCCGGGCTCGCCCACCACGAAACTGCTGGCGCGCGAATTGTTGCGCACCACGCCGGGCGCGACGACCTCGTTGGGCGAACGGATCACGCAGCCCAGCGTCCGCGCCAGGCCCAGTTCGCGCGCCAGCGTGCCGTCGGGATCGAGCCTGGACGCGGAGGGAGCACCGCCGCGCAGGTTCGCCAGGTACCACCACGGAATGCCGTTCACCGCGAAGACCACGGGCGTATCGGGTCCCAGCAGGGCCCGCATCGATGACGCGGCCGGCGGCAGACCGTGGGCCTTGAGCGTGGAGATGACCAGATCCTGCGGCCCCAGGTCGGCGGGACGGTCGCTGGCCGCCACGCGCACGGTGAACTCGCCGTCGTGGCCGATGAGCCTCAGACCGTCGCGGCGTATGGCCGCCAGGTGCTCGCCGCGGGCGACGACCGACACGTCGACGCCAGCCCGGGCGAGATGAGCCGCCATGTATCCGCCCACCGCCCCGGCGCCGAAGATGCAAACCTTGTTCATGATGAAAAAGTATCCAGAGAATCTATGCCTCGGCCTCGACGAAGACCTGCCGCCGCCTGGCCTTGATGAACGACAGGCTCATCAGCGCAAGCGTGCCCGCGCAGATGGCCAGGAACGTCGCCGACAGCGGGCGCTGGACGAACACCGACCAGTCGCCGCCCGACAGCGTCAACGACCTGCGCAGGTATTCTTCCATGTCGCCGCCCAGGATGAAACCCAGCATGAGCGGCGCACCCTCGAACTGCAGCCTGCGTGCGGCATAGCCGAAGAAAATGAAGAAGGCCAGCAACAGGACCGCGAACGCGCTGTTCGAGATGCAATAGACGCCTATCGTGCAGAACAGCACGATGGCGGGAAACAGCCATTTGTACGGCACGGTCAGCAGCCGTATCCAGATGCCGATCAGCGGGTAGTTCAGGATCAGCAGCATGAAATTGCCGATCCACATCGACGCCACCAGCGCCCAGAACAGGTCGGCGTTGCGGGTGAGTATCTGCGGCCCGGCCTGGATATCGTGGATGGACAGGGCAGCGATCATCAGCGCCATGACGGGACCCGACGGGATGCCCAGCGTCAGCATGGGAATGAAATTCGTCTGCGCCCCGGCGTTGTTGGCGGACTCCGGTCCCGCCAGCCCACGCAGGTTGCCCTTGCCGAAATCGGGCTCGCCCGGCTTGGGGCCGAGTTTTTTCTCGACCGTGTAGGACGCGAAGGACGCCAGCACGGCGCCGCCACCGGGCAGCACGCCGAACAGCGTACCGATGGCCGACCCGCGGAAAATGGCGGGCATGGCGGCCTTCATGTCCTCCCGAGAGATCCTGAGCCGGGAAACCCGCTGCGGCGCGACGTGCCGGGAGGGATCGGCATTGTGCAGGTTCCAGATGATTTCGCCGAAGCCGAACCAGGCCATCGCGACGATGGCGAACTCCAGTCCATCCTCGAGATCCAGCAAGCCGAACGTGAAGCGGGTCTCGCCCGAGGTGACGTCGCTGCCCACCATGCCGAACAGCAGGCCCAGCACCGTCATCGCCAGGGCCTTGAGCATGTCGCCCGAAGACAGCGCGATGGCGCCGATCAGGCCCAGGCACATGAGCGCAAAATATTCGGGCGCCCCGAAGTGGAAGGCCACCTTGGCCAGTTGCGGCGAGAAAGCCGCCAGGATCAACGTGCCCACGCAGCCGGCAAAGAACGATCCGACGGCCGCCAGCGCCAGCGCCGTTCCGGCCTTGCCCTGGCGCGTCATCTCGTAGCCGTCCAGCGTCGTGACCAGCGACGACGACTCGCCGGGAAGCTTGATCAGGATGGCGGTGGTCGAACCGCCGTACTGCGCGCCGTAGTAGATGCCCGCCATCATGATGAGTCCGGGAATCGGATCGAGCGCGTAGGTGGCCGGCAGCAGCATGGCGACGGTGGCCACGGGCCCCAGCCCCGGCAGCACGCCCACCAGCGTGCCCAGCAGGCACCCTGCCAACGCGTACATCAGATTGGAGGCGGAAAGGGCCAGCGAAAAACCGGTGGCGATGTTGTGCAGCAGGTCCATGGATAGTCCGGTTCAGTACGACCACGGCCACAGCGGGATGGCCAGGCCGAACAAAGCGACGAAAATCACCAGCGAGATCGCGGTCAGCAGCGCCGAGAGCAGCAGATTCTCCCGGAACGACAGTTGCTGATTGGCAAGCCCCGTGATGAACACGAGCACGAACATGGCGGGCACCAGCCCAGCGCCCCGGAATCCCGATGACCCGCCGCCCCCCAGCAGCACCGCGAACACGACCAGGCCGCCGATGATGCAGGCCAGCGGCCGCACCGGCCACCGGCCGATGGCGGCCGCCTCCCGCCGCCCCCGGAACTCGCGCACGGCGATGGCCGTGCCCAGGAGCGCCAGCAGCACGCCCAGGATCATCGGGAAGTAGCCCGACCCCGGCTCCAGCGAATCGCCGATGCCGTAGCCGATCGACAAATGAACGGCCCCCGCCCCCACGAGGACCAGAAACACCGCTACATAGACTCTTTCCACTCGACTGCCTTGAAAGGTGATGGCTGGATCGCCGCGCGCCGCCCGGCCGCGTCAGCGCTTGAGGACCCTCAGGCCCCGCAGGTCCGCCAGCGTGGGCGTGCCCAGCAGGGCCATATTGGTGAGGATCTGCCGCCGCAGCGCGGACAGATAGGCCGCCAGGCCGGTTTCGCCGTCCAGGGCATAGGCGTACAGACAGGCGCGCCCCAGAGCCACCACGTCCGCTCCCAGCGCCAGCGCCTTGAGCACGTCGTTGCCGGTCTCGAAGCCCCCGTCCACGACCAGCGTCGCGCTGCCGTCCAGCGCCCGCGCGATCGGGCCGAGCAGGGCCAGCGTACCGGCGCCCTGGTCGAACTGCCGGCCCCCGTGGTTCGAGACATAGACGCCCGCCACGCCCAGGTCGCGGGCGCGAACGGCATCGTCGGGATCCTGGATGCCTTTGATGAAGAACGGAATGCCGGGATGGGCGGCGATCAGCCGCCGCAGCGCGGTCCAATCGAAGGAGCGGCGATGCGCGCTGGTGTCGCGTACGCTGCGCAGCGCGGCATGATTACCGGTTTCCACATCGGCGGGGCGGACCGGGAACACCGGCGCGTCCACCGTGACGATCAGGCCCGAGTACCCCCGGTCGACGGCCGCCGCGCATTGCTCGTCCAGCCAGACCTGGTTGCCGTCCACGTAAAGCTGGAACAAACCGCAGGCCCGCGGCGGCACCCGCAGCGCACCCGCGTCGGGCAGGGCCGAGCCGAGCGCATAGGCGATGCCCGCCGACTCGGCCGCCCGCTGTGCGCCCGCCGCGCCCTGCTCATGCACCAGGTGGAGCGACCCCACCGGCGCCAACATGACCGGCAGCAACAGTTCGCGGCCCAGCAAAGAGGCCGAGCACGCGATGTCCGTCACATCCACCAGCACGCGGGGAACCAGCGCCACGGCATCCAACGCGTCGCGATTGCGGCGCAATGCCGCGCCGGTCTCCGCGCCTCCCGACAGATAGGCCCAAAGTTCGGCGGGCAGCGTCCGGCGCGCGCGCTCGGCGCGATCCTCGGTGAAGCTGCGATCCGGTGCGGGGTCCCCGTTCACGTCCGCGCACTCACTTCGTGCCGTGCGTCCGGTAGAAGGTTTTCCAGAAGTCGATGTCCTCCTGGGTCTTCTTCGTCGCGTAGGCCGGGCCGGCGGTCAACAGGACTCCGCCGGAGTTGCGCACGAAGGCGGCCACCGGACCGGCATCGTGGATGGTGCCGGCCGCCTTGACCAGCGCATCCTTGACCGGCGCGGGCAGCCCCTTGGGCGCGAAGATGCCGAACCACGACGAACCGACCGGCGCGAGATCGGGATAGCCGGCCTCGACGATGGTCGGCACGTCGGGATAGATCTCGCTGCGCTGGTCCGACACGATCGCGATGGGCCGCAGGGTCTTGCCTTCGACATAAGGCTTGATGAAGGCCGACGTGAGATAGCCAGAGGCCAGTTCACCCGACATCACGGCCAGGGCCTGCGCGCCGCCGCCCTTGTAGGGCACGTGGACCAGCTTGATGCCGGCGCTCTTCTCCAGCGTCTGGCCGATGATGTGGGCCGAGGTGTTGGGCCCCACGCTGCCGTAGGACAGCTTGCCGGGATGGCGCTTGGCGTACTCGACGTAGTCCTTGAGCGTCGTGATCGGACTGTCGGGCTTGACATAGAGCAGGAAGGCCTGCGACGTGATGGCGGTGATCGCCTCCAGTTCGGCGAAGGTATCGAACCGCCCCTGCGCGGTCTCTTGCGTCAGGCCGGACGTCACGACCAGCGTATAGCCGTCGGCCGGCGCGCGCGCCGCGTACTTGCCGCCGATCACCCCGCCCGCGCCCGGCTTGACCTCGACGATGACGGACTTGCCCAATACCTTCTCGAGTTCGGTGGCGTACAGCCGTCCCAATTGTTCGGTGATGCCGCCCTGGTAGGGGATGACCAGCGTGACGGGCTTGGACGGATAGTCCTGCGCCAGGCCGGGCAGGGGCAGCGCGCCGGCCGCGACGCCGGCCGTGGCGGCGGCAAGCAGCCGGCGCCGTGCGATGTTGGTATTCATGTGAAGAACCTCTGATGCATTCCGGATGGGGATCTAGTCGATGTCGAAATAGGCTTCGGGCTGGGAACCGGCGATGGTCACGCGGTTCAGGTAGCGCGGATAGTCGCCGTAGTCATGCACGGCGTAGTGCGTCGTACAGCGGTTGTCCCAGATGATCGCGTCGCCCGCCGACCACCGGTGCCGGTAGCTGAACGCCGGCTGGCCGTTGTAGCGGCGCAGCCAGTCCAGCAGCAGCGCGCTCTCTTCCCTGCCTATCCCTTCCAGGTGCTCGGCGTGGGCGCTCAGGTAGAACACCGGCCGGCCGCTGACCGGATGCCGGATCACCAGCGGATGCGCAAAGCCGGGCAGGTCGTCGCGGCTCGCGCCGGTGCGCACCTTGACCTGTCCGCGGTTGTAGTGCACCGCGCGGATCCGCTTGATGAGCCGTTTCACGCCCTCCGGCAAGTACTCGTAGACCAGGTACTGGTTGCACCACATCGTGTCGCCCCCGAGCGGCGGCAGATCGATCGCCGTCAGGAACGACAGGTATGGAGGAAACTGATCGTAGGTGCTGTCGGCGTGCCAGCGCTCGGAAATGGCGAGCGCCTTGCCGTTGTTCTTGATGGGAATCGCATGGCGATGCCCGTCGATGGGCTTGAGGAAGGAACCCAGCCAATGTTCGCCGAAGCGTCCGGCGAAATCCTCCAGGCCGCCGGCGTCCAGGAACTGGCCGGGCAGATGGATCACGCAATGCTCGGCTATGAGGGATTTCAGCCGTTCGACGTCGGACGGCGTCGCCTCGGACGCCTTGAAATCGGTAATGCGCACGCCTACGGTCGGCGTCAGGGCCTGGACTTCCATGAATCTGTCTGTCGTCGTTGCGAAGACCGGCAAGCTTAGTCAGCTTGTCCGTTGAAGCGAACAAATAAGATCGACTATCGACATGCGTTTTTCGCACCGGCCCGGCATGCCCGGAAGCGGATAAGGTCATGCGCAATCCTTCGTTCGCCGCGACCTGCGCCGCGTGCATCATGCGGGCTCCCCATGTCGTTTGCCGCGATGCCCGGCCCCGGGCGCCGCACGAGGCCTCATCCGCGTGTCCGCACCAGACTCCCCCTCCTTCCCCGCGCCGGCGGACGACGGCCTGCGCATGCCGCGGCGCGCCGTGGCGGTCGGCGCCATCACCCTTGCCGCCATCCTGAGCGTGCTGGACGGCAGCATGCTCAACGTCGCGCTGCCCTTGATCTCCGCCGAGACCGGCATGTCTCCCGCGGCATCCGTCTGGCTGCTCAACGCCTACCAGCTCACCATCGTGGCCAGCCTGCTGCCGCTTGCCGCGGCGGGAGAACGCGTGGGCTATGCCCGCGTCTTCCGGCTGGGACTGCTGCTGTTCACGCTCAGCGCGCTGGCCTGTGCCTTCGCGCCCGATGCCCGGACGCTGGTGTCGGCCCGCATCGTCCAGGGCCTGGGCTCGGGATGCATCATGAGCAGTGCCGCGGCGCTGCTGCGCGCCGCCTACCCCGCACGCCTCTTCGCCACCGGCCTGGGCATCAACACCATGGCCGTGACGCTGGCCGCCGCCGCGGGCCCCGCCCTGTCGTCCGCCATCCTCGCCGTCGCGCATTGGCGCTGGCTGTTCTCGATCGCCCTGCCCGCCGGCACCCTCGCCTGGTTCTGCGCTTTCGCCCTGCCCGCGACGCCGCGCCGCCCGACCCGGCTCGACCTGCCCAGCATGGCCCTGAACGTCGCGGCCCTGAGCCTGACCGTCATCGGCCTGGACCGGCTGGGCGTCCACCCCGCCACGGGCCTGGCCGTCCTGCTCGCGGCGGCGGCCGCCTGGCAGGCCTGGATACGCCGGGATGCCCGCCGCTCCCGCCCCCTGCTGCCGCTGGACCTGTTCGCCATCGTCCGCTTCCGCCTGTCCATCTTCACGTCCCTGCTGATGTTCGCGACGCAGATGGCCAGCCTGATCGCGCTGCCCTTCCATTTCCACGGCGACCGGGGCCTGACCCTGCCGCAGGCGGCGCTGCTGCTGACCGCATGGCCCATCGGCGCCACCGTCACCACCTTCTTCGCCAGCCGCCTGCTCGCGCGCTTCGGCGCGGCCACGCTGTGCGCCACGGCCGCCATCGTCATGGTGGCCGGCCTGTCGTGGATACTGCTGGCCCCGGACCACCTCTTCCTGCTGCTGGCGCCGGGCCTGGCGCTGGGCGGCATCGCCGTCGGCCTGTTCCAGGCGCCGAACACGCACGACATGCTGTCCAGCCCGCCGCGCGACCGGGTCGGCGCGGCCGGCGGCATGCAGGCCATCGCCCGCGTGGGCGGCCAGTCGCTCGGCGCCACGCTGGCGGGCATCGGCCTGGCGCAATCCGACCGCATCGGGCCGACCCTGGCGATCGCGTTCGCGATGGGATTGGCGCTGATGGTGCTGGCGGTGAACCTGCGGCGGCGGCGCTTACTGCCGGCCATGGAACGGACCGGGACGATGGCCCGCCCTTGACATCATGATGTCATGCCGTCATGATCACTACACATCATGACGGCATGACCTACGCATGAACCTTCCCAATCCGCTGCTTGCCGAAGGCGGCGCACCGCTGTACCGGCAGGTGGCCGAGCACCTCATCCAGCGCATCGCCAGCGGCCAGCTCGCCCCCGGGGATGCCCTGCCCCCGGAAGACAGCCTGTGCCGCGAGTTCGGCGTCAGCCGCATCACCGTCCGCAAGGCCGTCGAGGAACTGCTGGCCCGCCACCTGATCGTCCGCCGCCGCGGCGTCGGCACCTTCGTCAACGATCCGCGCCGGGCCACCAAGGACGTGACCTTGGTAGGCGTGATCGACGAGGTCCTGCCGCGCAACCAGGTCACCGTCGTGGACGAGGCCTGGACGCCCCTGCCGGCCAGGCTGCGCGAACTCTTCGGCCTGGGCACGCAGCAATGGAAATGCGTGCGCGCGGTCAACCACGTGGCGCCCGCCGAACCGCTGGACTACGCCCACTTCTACTTCGCCGAACACGTGGCCGACGGCATAGGCGCCGCCGAGGTGGCCGGTCCGCTGCCGCCGGTCAAATACCTGCAGACCCGCCTGAACGTCCGCATCGACCACGCCGACCAGCTCGTCGAGCCCCTGGCCGCCACCCGAGAGATCGCCGCCCGCCTGGGCATCCCCCGGAACACGCCGGTGCTGCGCGCCACCCGCATCTACTACGACATACAGAACCGGCCGGTGGAGATCGTCGATGCGGTCTATCACCCCGAACGCTACCGATACACGGCCACCCTCTATCCCAAGACGGGAGCCGGCAACTGATTCCTCGTCGTCTTTCCAAGGACACGCCATGCGCTCGAGCAGATGGAACGGCAAGTTGTCGAAGTGGTCACGCTACCTGTTGCTGGGGGTAGCCATAGGAAGCAGCCAGGCGGCCGCGCAGGACTATCCGGCGCGACCGGTCAAGCTGGTCAGTCCGTGGGCGCCCGGCGGCGCCAACGACATCTTCTGCCGGGCGCTGGCGCAGAAGCTGACCGAATCGCTGGGCCAGCCCGTGGTCGTGGAAAACCGCCCCGGCGCGGCCGGCACCATAGGCTCGGACTACGTGGCCAAGGCGCCGGCCGACGGCTACACCCTGGTCATGGGCAGCTCGCCCACCCACTCCATCGCGCCCGGCCTGTATCCCCGGCTGCCCTACGATCCCATGCGCGACTTCGCGCCCGTTACGCTGGCCGCCGTGGTGCCCAACATCCTCGTGGTCCATCCCTCGCTGCCGATCCGGTCGGTGCCCGAGCTGATCGACTATGCCAAGGCCCACCCCCGCCAGCTCAACTTCTCGTCCACCGGCAACGGCTCCTCGCAGCACCTGTTCGGCGAACTCTTCAAGTACCTGGCCCGCGTCGACATCGTCCACGTCCCCTACAAGGGCACGGGCCCGGCGCTGAACGACCTCCTGTCCGGCCAGGTGCAGATGGCCTTCGAGAACCCGCCCGCCCTGCTGCCCCACATCCAGGCCGGCCGCCTGCGCGCGCTGGCGGTGGCGGGCACCAAGCGGTCGGCGTCGCTGCCCGACCTGCCCACGGTGGCCGAGGCGGGCCTGCCCGGCTACGACGTGGCCGTCTGGTTCGGCATCTTCGCGCCGGCCGGCACGCCCAGGCCCATCGTCGAACGGCTGCACAAGGACATCGCCGCGGCGCTTGCCTCGCCCGACATCAAGACGCGCATGGACGGCTTCGGCGCCGAGATCATCGGCGCCGGCCCCGGACAGTTCGATGCCTACCTGCGCGCCGAGATCCCCAAGTGGGCCGCCATCATCAAGGCGGCCAACGTCAAGGTCGACTAGCCACCACCCCGCCCCAAGGAGGTATCCATGACGTTTTCCGTGATCGCCCGCTGCCCGCGCACGGGCATGTTTGGCATCGCCATCGCCACGCGTCCCATGGCCATCGGCGCCAAGTGCCCGTTCCTGCGGCCCGGCACAGGGGGGCTGGTCGTACAGGCCAACGGCGACCCCCGCCTGGGGCCGCTGGGCCTGTCGCTGCTGGAACAGGGTTATTCCGCCCGCAAGGTGCTGAACGACATCATCGAAAGCGACGGGGAAGACAACATCGCCTGGCGGCAGATCGCCGTCATCGACAAGGACGGCCGGACCGCCGCCGTCACCGGCAAGGACAACGAGGACTGGAAGGGCCACATCGCCAAGCAGGACTATGTCGTGCTGGGCAACCGCCTGACCAGCGAGCGCACGCTCACCGCCATGTCCGAGGCCTTCGAACGGCACGCCGACCTGGAACTGGCCGACCGCCTGGTCTGCGTGCTGGAAGCCGCGCGCGACGCCGGCGGCCAGGTGGCCGGCCAGCACTCGGCCGCGCTGCTGGTGCACAACAGGAAGTCCTACGCCTGGGTCGACCTGCGGGTGGACGAACACGACGAGCCCATCGGCGAGCTGCGCCGACTATACGGCCTGTACGTGCCGCTGATCCCCTACTACGACCGGCGGCCGGCCAACCCCAGCATGCCGCGGGACGATGTGTGGCGGAAGGAAACCGGCATCCAGGGAGGACCAAGATAAGGGTTCCTGACAATACCGTTCCACCACGTCAAGGATCGATCATGCGATTACACTTTTGAAGCCAGACCGTAATCCGCCGCGCCGGGGGTGAGGAGTCGCACCTTCCGCGCGGGAACGTATGAACACCCTGTTCCCCCTCCTTTTGTCCGCCTTGACTCCGATCGCGCTGACTTCGGTCTATGTCGCGCTCAGGGCATGGCTGCCCGGCGGCAGGCAGGGGAACCTCCACATGTCGGTGCTGTTCGGCGCCGCGATGTGGCTGGCCATGATGTCCTCGGTCCACCACGGCCAGCACACCATCGCCGACATGCGGGGCGCCATCCTGGTGCTGGCCTACCTGTTCGGCGGCCCCCTGCCCGCGGTCGTCGCCCTGGCCATCGGCGCCGTCACCCGCTTCTGGATAGGCGGCCCCGTGGCGCCCATAGGCGTGGCCGTCCTGGCCACCATCTTCCTGGGCATCGTCTTCCTGGCGCGCTGGCGCGGCCTGGTACCCGAGTCCGGCGCGGTCTCGGCGCGCGCCCTCGCCACGATGGGCGCCTGGGCCTCGCTGAACCAGATCGCCGCGCTGTGGCTGGCCCAGGTGCACGGATCGCTGCTGATCGTCATGCCGCTTTCCCAGTTCTGCGTGACCATGATCGCGGGAGGCATGCTCATCCTCATTCAGCAGAAGACCAACCTGGGCCGCAAACTCAACGAACAGCAGGACCTGGTCAGGACGCTGCTGGTCCGGGATCGCGCCTCCGGCCTCCTGAACCGGGCCGGCTTCTGGCTCGAACTGGATGCCGCGCTTCGAAAACTCGCCGGCTCCGACGACAAGATCGTCGTGCTGCTGATATCCATCCGCAGGCTGCGCAACGTCAGCGTGACGCTGGGACCGCGCCTGTCCGAGTCCCTGCTGACCGAGGCGGCCCGCCGGCTCGAGGCCGTGGTGAAGAACCCCACCCTGGCGCGCTTCGACGACGGCACCTTCGGCCTGTTCGTCATGGCCGATCCCCTGGACGAGACCGTCGCGCTGGTCGACGACGTCTTCGCCGCCTTTCGCCGCCCCTTCCACTCCCATGGCCGCGACCTGCACCTGAGCCTGAACATCGGCATCAGCTCGTCCTCGGGCGACCACGATGCCCTCGAAACCCTCATCGCGCACGGCAACCAGGCCCTGGCGCGCTCCATCACGCTGGGAGAAAACCGGCTGCAGGTCTACGACGAAAACACCGTCGTACAAGCCGTCCGCCCCATGAAACTGGAGGTGGAACTGCGGCGCGCGGTCGAGACCGGCAACGAATTCCTCCTGCAATACCAGCCCAAGGTCCACCTGGATACCGGCAAGCTCCACGGCGTCGAGGCATTGTGCCGCTGGCATTCCCCGGCGCTGGGCCAGGTCGCTCCCGACGAATTCATTCCCGTGGCGGAAACCTCGGGCCTCATCGTCCCCCTGGGAGACTGGGTGCTACATGAAACCTGTCGCCAGCTCGTCGAGTGGCGCCGGCGCGGCTTCGTCCCGCCAGTAACGGCCGTCAACCTTTCCGCGAAACAACTGCTGGACGACGACTTTCCCGAAAAATCGTTGCGCTGCGTGCTGGGCCACGGCCTGAGCCCGTCGCAGATCGAGTTCGAACTGACGGAATCCTCCGTGATGACGAACCCCAACCTGTCGATCAACGTACTCAACCGCCTCAAGGCCCTGGGCTTCCCGCTATCCCTGGACGATTTCGGCAGCGGCGCCTCGAACATCGGCCACCTGAAAGCCCTGCCCTTCGACTGCATCAAGATCGACAAGAGCGTCATCGACGACCTGGGCGCCAGCGACGATGCCGAAATCGTCTGCCAGGCAATCTATGGGCTGGGAAGCGCGATGCACCTGGACATGGTCGCCGAAGGCATCGAGACCGAGGTCCAGCGCAACCAGCTGCGCAAGATCGGGTTTACCTTGGGACAAGGGTTTTATTTTTCGCCGGCGCTGAATGGGGATGAGTTGGCCACGGGGTGGCTGGCGCGAGGCTACAGGAGCCAAGGCGCGGAATCGGCCCTATGAGCTGTCGATTCCGGCCGCCTTCATTCGTCGTACCGGTGACACCGGTCGCCTCACAGGCTGGCCGGCTCTCGATATATGCTACCGAGGCCAACATGGCAACCCAAGAAAAAGTCACCGGTCCGGCGTCCTACTTCCCTTCGATCGAAAAGAAGCACGGCGAACTGCCCACCCCCGCCATGGCGAAACCGGGATGGGCTGCCGACGCGGGGCCGCTGGCTGCCCGACACAACAAAGCCAGCATTCCGCCCATAGCCCGCCCCTGAGCGGGCTTTCGCACATTCAACGTATGAAAATGTGCGAGGAAAACCATGTCAGGAAAAGCGGAACGGCGCGCCGCACGCGCCAGGCTGCGGCGAAAGCGGGCCTATTGGTGGGGTCACAAACTGACCGGGGAAGCTGAGCGGAGCAAGGTCATCGATACCCCAACGCCATGTAGCTGCTGGATGTGCGGGAATCCTCGCCGCCACTCGGGGGAGCGCACGGTACAGGAACGTCGATGGCTCCAAGACCTATGACCACGTTTTTTACGTCTTTTGCACAAGGTCCCGTGCCCGGTGATCCCGGAGCCAGTCCCGCAGCGCGTCATTCATCCTCGACTGCCAACCTGGCCCGCTGGATTTGAACGCGTCCACAACCTCCTGATCGTAACGGACCGTGAGTTGGACTTTCGTTTGAGCCGCGCGCGGGCGCCCAACTTTCCGCAGTTGCTTGAACTCTTCTTTGCCCAGCTCGTAGGTGTCAGGGTCCGCGGCGATGCCGGCGTTGATCGCCGCATCCTCGTCTGGGGTGGGCATGATGAGCCCTTTCTTAAGCTTCGGCATAAGCCTTCACCTCCCTGGAGTTCGCCTTGCGCAGGCTGATTACATGCATCACATCGCCACGCTGCGTGAACACGACACAGAACAGGCGTTGTTCGATAACCGCATACCCGATCTCTCGAAGTTCGCCATAGTCGTGCCGGGTATCAGGTTTCGACATCACTTCGGGCCAATCGATCCGAGCTGCGAGCGCCAAGGACACGCCATGCTTGCTCTGGTTGATTTGATCCTTGGCAGGGTCGAATGTGATTTCCATTTAATTATTGTAGCTACATAATTAGGGAGTGGCAATCTATTTTTGTAGCTACAGCGCCACCATTCCACGATTAGCAGCCCGGCCGCATCCAGCGCCTCGGTAATCGTCTGCATGGCCTGGGTTCTCCACCCTCGGCGTGGCGCGCTCGCTGCCCTTGCCCCGCAGTCCCCGTAGCCGGGACATGATCAGCCCGTTGTGTTTGGTAGCGGTGTTCCTATGCACGTCGCGGTGGTCCGCCAGCCGGCCCAGCTTCGAGGATTTCCACTTCCACGACCTGCGGCACACCTGGCCGAGCTGGCACGTTCAGCGCGGCACGCCGCTCATGGTGCTCAAGGAGCTTGGCGGCAGGGAACGGATCGATTTTGGTCAAACGGCATCGCGCAAAAAGAAACGCCACCGGTCAGGGTGGCGCCAAGTGCTTGATACCTGAGTAATTCTTTGGTGGGCCTCCTCGGAGTCGAACCGAGCACCAACGGATTATGAGTCCGCTGCTCTAACCAGGCATGAGCTAGAGGCCCGAGGGCGCAATTCTACACCGAGTTGCGCTCTCGGCCGGAGGACCGCTCAGATCACGTACAGATCCACGTACTCATGCACCGGCATGGCCTCCAGCGCCTGCTGGTCCAGCGACACGCCCAGGATGGTGTCCTGCTGCTTGGCCGGGAAGCGGCGGGCCAGGTTGGTCCGGAACTTGGCTTCCAGCAGCGGGATGCCGTCCTTGCGGCGGCGCTTGTGGCCGATGGGGTATTCGCAGACGATTTCCTTGAGCTTCTTGCCGTCCTTGAATTCCACGGTCAGCGCGTTGGCGATGGAGCGCTTCTCGGGGTCGTGGTAGTCCTTGGTGAAGGCCGGGTCCTCGACGCAGACGATCTTGTCGCGCAACTGGTCGATGCGCGGGTCCCTGGCGATCTCGTCCTCGTAGTCGCCGGCGGTCAGGCGGCCGAACAGGATGGGCACGGCCACCATGTACTGGATGCAGTGGTCGCGGTCGGCCGGGTTGTCCAGCGGGCCCTTCTTGTCGATGATGCGGATGCAGGCCTCGTGGGTGCGGATGGTGATCTTCTTGATGTCGTCCGCGCTGCGGCCCTGCTTCTGCAACTGCTTGTGGATGTCCATCGCGCATTCGACGGCGGTCTGCGAGTGGAACTCGGCCGGGTAGGAGATCTTGAACAGCACGTTCTCCATCACGTAGCTGCCGTAGGGGCGCTGGAACTTGAAGGGCTGGCCCTTGAACAGGACGTCGTAGAAGCCCCAGGTCTTGGCGCTCAGCACCGAGGGATAGCCCATTTCGCCGGTACGCGCGATCAGCGCCAGGCGCACGGCGCGGCTGGTGGCGTCGCCGGCGGCCCAGCTCTTCCTCGAGCCGGTGTTGGGCGCGTGGCGATAGGTGCGCAGGCTCTGGCCGTCGACCCAGGCCAGGGACACGGCGTTGATCAGTTCATCGCGGGTCAGCCCCAGCATCTGGCCGACCACGGCGGTCGAGGCGACCTTGACCAGCACCACGTGGTCCAGGCCGACGCGGTTGAAGGAGTTCTCCAGCGCGATGCAGCCCTGGATTTCGTGGGCCTTGATCATGGCGGTCAGGACGTCGCGCATGGTCAGCGGTTTCTTGCCTGCGGCGACGGCCTGGCGCGACAGCCAGTCGGCCGTGGCCAGGATGCCGCCCAGGTTGTCCGAGGGATGGCCCCATTCGGCGGCCAGCCAGGTGTCGTTGAAGTCCAGCCAGCGGATCATGGCGCCGATGTTGAAGGCGGCCTGCACGGGATCGAGCTGGAACTGGGTGCCGGGCACCTTGGCGCCGTTGGGCACGACGGTGCCGGGAACGATGGGTCCGAGCAGCTTGGTGCAGGCCGGATATTCCAGCGCCTCCAGGCCGCAGCCCAGGGTGTCGATCAGGCAGTTGCGCGCGGTCTCGTAGGCCAGCTTGCTGGTGATGCGCTTTTTCAGGACGTAGTCGACGATGTCGACCAGGACCTGGTCGGGTTTGGGACGGACAGTGGAAATAGAAGACATGGGGCCCCCCCCTACGCGCTTCGCGCGCCCCCCAGGGGGCGGCACCAGCGGACCGGCGGAGCCGGATCCGCGGTGCCCTGGATGGGCGGTTTGCGCTTTGCGGGTTTGATGGGTTGAAGGATGTTGGTTATTGCAGGAATGAAGCGGTCTTTTCTTTACTTGCGCTTGGCCAGCGGCACGAACTTGCGGTCTTCGGGGCCGGTGTAGTTGGCGCTGGGGCGGATGATCTTGTTGTCGATGCGCTGTTCGATGATGTGGGCCGACCAGCCGGCGGTGCGGGCGATCACGAACAGCGGGGTGAACATGGCGGTGGGAACGCCCATCTCGTGGTAGCTGACGGCGCTGAACCAGTCGAGGTTGGGGAACATCTTCTTGACGCTCCACATCACCGATTCCAGGCGCTCGGCGATCTCGTACAGCCGCATGTTGCCGGACTCCTTGGACAGGCGGTGGGCCACGCCCTTGATGACCTGGTTGCGCGGGTCGGACACGGTGTAGACGGGGTGGCCGAAGCCGATCACCACTTCCTTGTTCTCGACGCGGCGGCGGATGTCGGCCTCGGCCTCGTCGGCCGTCTCGTAGCGGCTCTGGACCTCGAAGGCGACTTCGTTGGCGCCGCCGTGCTTGGGTCCGCGCAGCGCGCCGATGGCGCCGGTCAGGGCCGAGTACATGTCCGAGCCCGTGCCGGCGATGACGCGGGCGGTGAAGGTGGAGGCGTTGAACTCGTGTTCGGCGTACAGGTTCAGCGAGGTGTGCATGGCCCGCACCCACGAGGCGGGCGCCGGCTTGCCGTGCAGCAGGTGCAGGAAGTGCCCGCCTATGCTGTCGTCGTCGGTATCGACGTCGATGCGCTCGCCGCGATGGCTGTAGTGGTACCAGTACAGCAGCATCGATCCCAGCGAGGCCATGAGCCGATCGGCGATATCGCGCGCGCCGGGCAGGTTGTGGTCGTCCTTCTCGGGCAGCACGCAGCCCAGGGCCGACACGCCGGTGCGCATCACGTCCATGGGGTGGCTGGCCGCGGGCAGCCATTCCAGCGCCGCCTTCACGTTCGCGGGCAGGCCGCGCAACGCCTTCAGCTTGGTCTTGTAGGCCGCCAGTTCGTTGCGGTTGGGCAGCTTGCCGTGCACCAGCAGATAGGCGATCTCCTCGAACTCGCACTCATCGGCGATGTCCAGGATGTCATAGCCGCGATAGTGCAGGTCGTTGCCGCTGCGGCCCACCGTGCACAAGGCGGTATTGCCCGCCATCACGCCCGACAGGGCCACCGACTTCTTCGGCTTCGGCCCCGCGGCCGGCTGGTCTTTCTGATTCGATACCGTTGCGCTCATCGTCTCACTCGCTCCATTTGGCAGTTGTTACTACTGTTGAGGTCCACCCCCTGGCGGCCTTCGGCCGCTCCCCCTCAAGGGGGCGGCGCTGGCGGACCGGCAAAGCCGGATCCGCGGCGCCCTGGGGGGACGCGTCAGCGCGTAGGAGGTACTACTTCTTAGGGCCCCCTTTTTTGAATAATGCATCCAAATGCTGTTCGAACGCGTGATAGCCAATGCGATCGTACAACTCCTCGCGCGTCTGCATCATGTCGATCACGTTCTTCTGGTGCCCGTCGCGGCGGATGGCCGTGTAGACGGTTTCCGCGGCCTTGTTCATGGCGCGGAAGGCGGACAGCGGATACAGCACCATGGACACGTCGGCGCTGCGCAGTTCCTCCACCGTGAACAGCGGCGTCTGTCCGAACTCGGTGATGTTGGCCAGCACCGGCACCTTCACGGCGTCGACGAACTTGCGGTAGGTGGGCAGGTCGTAGGCGGCCTCGGCGAAGATGCCGTCGGCGCCCGCTTCCACGCAGGCCTGGGCGCGCTCGATGGCGGCGTCCAGCCCCTCCACCGCGATCGCGTCGGTGCGCGCCACCAGGAAGAAGTCGGGATCGGTCTTGGCATCGGCCGCCGCCTTGACGCGGTCCACCATTTCCGCGGCCGAGACGATTTCCTTGCCCGGACGGTGGCCACAGCGCTTGGCGCCGACCTGGTCCTCGATGTGGCAGGCAGCGGCGCCGGCCTTGATCAGGCTCTTGACCGAACGCGCGATGTTGAAGGCCGAGGGGCCAAAGCCGGTATCGATGTCCACCATCAGGGGCAGGTCGCACACGTCGGTGATGCGGCGCACATCGATCAGCACGTCGTCCAGCGTGTTGATGCCCAGGTCGGGCATGCCCAGCGAGCCGGCTGCCACGCCGCCGCCCGATACGTAGACGGCGCGAAAGCCCGCGCGCTTGGCCAGCAAGGCGTGGTTGGCGTTGATGGCGCCGATGATCTGCAGGGGATGTTCTTCGCGCAGCGCCTGGCGGAAGCGGGCGCCGGGCGAGGCGGGTCGTGAGGAGGTCATGGCGATGACTCGGACTAGGGAAAACTCAGCTTACTGCAAAGACCGTGCCATGCGTGGGCCAGGGCCGCCCCTTCCCCGCGCCAGGCCGCATGGCCACAGGCTTTGCCCGCGGCGTCCCAGGCGTCGACGGACTCGCCCGCCCGCCTTTGACGGCAGATTCATTTCACATTTGAAATCTATATAATCAAATCTGCAATACGGATCTTGCCATGGACCTCCCTGCCGCGCTTCCCCCCCGCTCGCAATCCCGGCCCGTCATCTGGACCATGGGCATCAGCCGCGTCTCCCGCGCCTTCGCCGAACTGGCTCCGGCATATGCCGGACAAGCCGATTTCCGCATCGTCGACGAAGGCTTCGAGACGGCGGCCCGCTCGATCAACGAGGCGGCGCGCCAGGGCCTGGTCGATGCGGTGGTCGCGGGCGGCTCGAACGGCGCCTACCTGCGCCAGCACGTGGACGTGCCGGTCATCCTGATCAAGGTCACGGGCTTCGACGTCATGCACGCCCTGACCACCGCCAGGCAGTTGTCCAGCCGCCTGGCCCTGGTCACGCACGCCTCCACCTTTCCCGAGACCGAAGCCTTCAAGCAGGCCTTCGGGCTGGACTTCCCCAGCCACAGCTACGTCACGACCGAGGACGCCGCCGCGCAGGTCAAGGCGCTCAAGCGCGCCGGACTGGAGGTCATCGTCGGCCCCGGGCTGGTTTCGGACCTGGCCGAGCAACAGGGCCTGGCCGGCGTCTTCCTTTACTCCAGCAATTCGATCCGCGTCGCAATGGAAGACGCCATCGAGGCGGCCCGGCTCGCGCGCATCGAACAGCGCCGCCGCGAATACCTGAACACGGTGCTGTCCCACCTGAACGAAGGCGTGGCCGCGGTGGACGCCGAAGGCCGCATCCAGTCGCTCAATCCGCCCATGGAGCGGCTGCTGGGCCTGCGGCGCGAACAGGCCATCGGCCAGCCGCTGGAGGAAGCCGCGCCGGCCATCTCGCTCGACGGCCCCCTGCGCCACGGGCAGAAAGAACTGGAGACCATCCAGAAGGTGCGCGACAAGGTGCTGATCCTCAACCGCATCCCCATCCTGAGCGGCGGCGAACTGCTGGGCGCGGTGGTCACGGCCCAGGATGCCCAGGCCATCCAGCGGGTGGACCGCAACCTGCGTACCGGCGCGCCGGCGCGGCCGTCGGGCACGCGCTACGACCTGGACGACCTGCTCGGCAGCTCGGGACCCATGCAGCGGGTGCGCGAGCTGGCCCGGCTGTACGCCGGCGTCAGCTCCACGGTACTGATCGAGGGCGAGAGCGGTACCGGCAAGGAGGTGCTGGCGCAGGGCATGCACCGCGCCAGCCCCCGCCGCGACTTTCCCTTCGTCGCCATCAACTGCGCGGCCTTCCCCGAACCCCTGCTGGAAAGCGAACTGTTCGGCTACGAAGAAGGAGCCTTCACCGGCGCGCGCAAGGGCGGCAAGACCGGCCTGTTCGAGGCCGCCCACAACGGCACGCTGTTCCTGGACGAGATCGGCGACATGCCCCTGGCGCTGCAGGTGCGCCTGCTGCGCGTGCTGCAGGAGCGGCAGGTGCTGCCGGTAGGCGCGCTGGAACCGGTGGCGGTCAACGTACGGGTGATCGCGGCCACCCACCGCGACCTGCAAGCCATGGTGCGCGCCGGCGACTTCCGGCAGGACCTGTTCTACCGCTTGAACATCCTGCGCATCGCCATGCCGCCGCTGCGCGAGCGCGAAGGCGACATCGACGAACTGGCCGAGGAACTCTACGCCCGCGCGCAGCGGCGGCTGGGCATGGCCCGGCCCGTGCGCCTGCCGGCCTTCGTCCGATCACGGTGCGCGCAATACGCCTGGCCCGGCAACCTGCGGGAGATGGAAAACGTGCTGGAACGGGTGGCGGTATCGCATGCGGGCCGCAAGATCGGCCGCAAGGAACTGGAGCTGGAACTGGAGATCACCGTGCCCGAGCTGTACGGCGGCGGGGACGAGGCGCCCGCCGCCGGAGGCGAGGCCGCCTTCGCGCCGCTGGACGAGATCGCCCGGACCAGCCAGGCCGCCCACGCACGCCGGGTGCTGGACGCCTGCCATGGCGACCGCGCGGCGGCGTGCCGGATACTGGGCATCAGCCCCGCCACGCTGTGGCGCAAGCTGAAAGAGGCGCCGCCCGGCGCCTCGTAAGGCCTAGCAGAAGGCCTGGATGCCCGTCTGGGCGCGGCCCAGGATCAGCGCATGGATGTCGTGCGTGCCTTCGTAGGTGTTGACCACCTCGAGGTTGACGACGTGGCGGATCACGCCGAACTCGTCGGAAATCCCGTTGCCACCCAGCATGTCGCGCGCGACGCGGGCGATGTCCAGCGACTTGCCGCAGGAGTTGCGCTTCATGATGGAGGTGATCTCCACCGCAGCCGTCCCTTCGTCTTTCATCCGTCCCAGGCGCAGGCAGCCTTGCAGGCCCAGCGTGATCTCGGTCTGCATGTCGGCCAGTTTCTTCTGCACCAGTTGGTTGGCGGCCAGCGGACGGCCGAACTGCTTGCGGTCCAGCACATACTGGCGGGCGGTGTGCCAGCAGTACTCGGCGGCCCCCAGCGCGCCCCAGGCGATGCCGTAGCGTGCGGAGTTCAGGCAGGTGAACGGCCCCTTCAGGCCGGCCACGTTGGGCATGTAGTTCTCTTCCGGCACGAAGACCTCGTCCATGACGATCTCGCCGGTAATGGACGTGCGCAGGCCGACCTTGCCGTGGATGGCGGGGGCCGACAGACCCTTCCAGCCCTTCTCCAGGATGAAGCCGCGGATGTTGTCCTTACCGTCCTCGTCCTTGAGTTTGGCCCAGACCACGAACACGTCGGCAATCGGCGAGTTGGTGATCCACATCTTGGCGCCGCTCAGGCGGTAGCCGCCGTCCACCTTGGTGGCGCGGGTGATCATGGAGCCGGGATCCGAACCGTGGTTGGGCTCGGTCAGGCCGAAGCAGCCGATCAGCTCGCCGGTGGCCAGCTTGGGCAGGTATTTCTGCTTTTGCGCCTCGGTACCGAACTCATGGATGGGGACCATGACCAGCGAGGACTGCACGCTCATCATCGACCGGTAGCCGGAATCGACGCGCTCGACCTCGCGCGCGATCAGGCCGTAGCTGACGTAGTTCAGGCCGGGGCCGCCGTATTGTTCGGGAATGGTGGGCCCCAACAGGCCCAGCTCGCCCATCTCGCGGAAGATGGCGGCATCGGTGCGCTCGTTGCGGAACGACTCCAGCACGCGCGGCATCAGCTTGTCCTGGCAGTATGCCGCCGCCGCTTCCCGCACCATGCGCTCGTCGTCGGTCAGCTGCTGGTCGAGCAGCAAGGGGTCGGCCCAGTTGAATTGTGCAGGCTTGTGCATAAGATTCATGTCTCGCAAGTAGTTGGGGAAACAGGAGACACCGTGTCCTCCCGGCGAATTTCCTGCAAGATATACGGATTCGAGCACTACGCCAAACGAGTTCTTTTCACTTATCTGTGCGTTTTCCGCACTTGGTAAAGTAGAGACTGACGATTCCGGGGCCCCCTCATGCGCCGCAAGTTGCCCAGCACCGCCGCCCTGGCCGCCTTCGAGGCGGCCGCGCGCCACCAGAGCTTCACCAAGGCCGCGGCCGAACTGGCCCTGACCCAGAGCGCCGTCTGCCGCCAGATCGCCGGCCTGGAATCCTTCCTGGGCCTGAAGCTGTTCCGCCGCACCCGGCGCGGCGTCACCCTGACCCAGGCCGGCCAGACCTACGGCGAGACCGTGGCGCGCCGCCTGGACGAGGTCGAGCGCGACACCCTGGACCTGATGGCCCGGCGCGGCGAAGGCGGCGTGCTGGAACTGGCGTCCGTGCCCACCTTCGCCACCCGCTGGCTGCTGCCGCGCCTGGCCGACTTCGAACGCCACGCCCCCAACATCGTCCTGAACATCACCCCCCAAAGCCGGCCCTTCCTGTTCGAGGGCACCCCCTTCGACGCCGCCATCTACGCCGGCGACGGCCCCTGGCCGGGCACCGAGGCGGTCTTCCTGATGCCGGAGAAGCTGGTCCCCGTGTGCTCGCCCAAGCTGCTGGGCGTGCGCAAGCGCATCATGCCCGGGCAGTTCTCGGCCTACCGGCTGCTGCAGCAAAGCACCCGCCCCTACGCCTGGCGGCAATGGTTCGCCGCGCAAAACGTCAGCCATCCGCACGACCTGGGCGGGCCGCGCTACGAACTGTTCTCGATGCTGGTGGAAGCTGCCGTGCACGGCCAGGGCATCGCCCTCGTGCCACGGCTGATCGTGGAAGAAGAACTCGCATCGGGCCGGCTGATCGTCGCCTGCGAACGCGAATCGGTGCGGGACAAGAACTACTACCTGGTCCTGCCCGAGTGGAAGGCCGACCACGAACCCCTGCACCTGTTCACGCAGTGGCTGGCCGCCCAGGCGGCCCAGTACCGGGCGCAGCATGGGCTATAAAAAACCCCACCCCCTACGCCCTTCGGGCGCCCCCTCAAGGGGGCGGCGCTGGCGGACCGGCAAAGCCGGATCCGCGGCGCCCTGGATCAAAGCAGCCATGCGGTGCTCCGCACCGTTGATATCACTGGGCAGCCAGCGAAGCACCGGCGCCACAACCCGAGATAAAGGAACTAGGCACAGGATGCGGTGGATCCGGCTCCGCCGGTCCACCCGCATCGCCCCCTGGGGGGCGCCCGTAAGGGCGTAGGGGGGGGACCCCTCTACTGCCCTTCCAGGAAGCTCTTGAGCTTGTCGGCCCGGCTCGGATGGCGCAGCTTGCGCAGCGCCTTGGCTTCTATCTGGCGGATGCGCTCGCGCGTCACGTCGAACTGCTTGCCCACCTCTTCCAGGGTCTGGTCGGTGCTCATCTCGATACCGAAACGCATGCGCAGCACCTTGGCCTCGCGCGGCGTCAGCGAATCCAGCACTTCCTTGACGACGTTGCGCATCGAACCGTGCAAGGCCGCGTCCGAGGGCGCCAGCGTGGCGGTGTCCTCGATGAAGTCGCCCAGGTGCGAATCGTCGTCGTCGCCGATGGGGGTCTCCATCGAGATCGGCTCCTTGGCGATCTTCAGGATCTTGCGGATCTTGTCCTCCGGCATGTCCATCTTCTGCGCCAGGGTGGCGGGATCGGGCTCGGCGCCCGTTTCCTGCAGGATCTGGCGGCTGATCCGGTTCATCTTGTTGATCGTCTCGATCATGTGCACCGGAATGCGGATGGTGCGCGCCTGATCGGCGATCGAACGGGTGATGGCCTGCCGGATCCACCACGTGGCGTAGGTCGAGAACTTGTAGCCGCGACGGTATTCGAACTTGTCCACCGCCTTCATCAGGCCGATGTTGCCTTCCTGGATCAGGTCCAGGAACTGCAGGCCGCGGTTCGTGTACTTCTTGGCGATCGAGATCACCAGGCGCAGGTTGGCCTCGGTCATCTCGCGCTTGGCCTTGCGGGCCTTGGCCTCGCCGGTGGCCATCTGCTTGTTGACGTCCTTGAGGTCCTTCAGCGGCAGCACCACGCGGGCCTGCAGGTCGATCAGCTTCTGCTGCAGTTCCTGGATGGCCGGGATCTGGCGCGACAGCGTCTCGGAATAATCGTGGCCGGCGTTGACTTCGCCAAGCACCCATTCCAGGTCGGTCTCGTGCCCGGGGAAGGCCTTGATGAAGTGCGTGCGCGGCATGCCGGCGCGGTCCACACAGATCTGCATGATCGCCCGCTCGAGCTTGCGGACTTCCTCGACCTGCGCGCGCAGCGTGTCGGCCAGCCGCTCGACCATCTTCGCGGTGAAGCGGATGCCCATCATTTCCTCCAGGATGGTTTCCTGGGCGGTGATGTAGGCTTCCGACTTGTAGCCCTCGCGCTCGTAGGCCTGGCGCATCTTGTCGAACCAGCGCTTGACGCTTTCGAACTTCTCCAGCGACTTCACGCGCAGCTCTTCGACCTGCTTGCTGCTCATGCCGCCGGCGGGAGCGTCGTCGCCCTCTTCGTCGTCATCGTCGGACGACGAGGTGACGCCCGAACCGGCATATTCCTCGCCATCGTTCGGATCGATCAGGCCGTCGACGATCTCGTCGATCTGGATCTCGGAGGCGCGGACGCGGTCTGCGTGCTCCAGGATCTCGTTGATCGTGGTCGGGCAGGCGGAGATCGCCATCACCATGTGCTTGAGGCCGTCCTCGATGCGCTTGGCGATTTCGATTTCCCCTTCGCGGGTCAGCAGCTCGACCGAGCCCATCTCGCGCATGTACATGCGCACGGGGTCGGTGGTGCGGCCGAAATCGGAATCGACCGTGGACAGGGCGGCTTCCGCCTCTTCCTCGGCATCGTCGTCGGACGAGGCGACCGGAGCGTTCTCGTTCAGCAGCAGGGTTTCGGCATCGGGCGCCTGGTCGTAGACCGAGATGCCCATGTCGTTGAACGTGCTGATGATGCCGTCGATGGCTTCGGCATCGACCAGGTCATCGGGCAGATGGTCGTTGATCTCGCCATAGGTCAGGTAGCCGCGGTCCTTGCCGAGCTTGATCAGCAGCTTCAGGCGATTGCGGCGCGCCTCGTATTCCTCGGGCGTCACGGGTCCGCGGGCGATCAGGTCCTTGGGATCCGCCTTGCCGCGCTTGCCCCGTCCCTTGGGGATCTTGATTTCGGGAATCGGTTCGGCGTCGACGTCGCCATCGCCCACATCGTCGAAATCGCTGCCGGAGGACTCGGCCTGCTTGGCGTCCTTGGGCGGACGGCCCGGCCGCCGGCCCGCCGGCTTGGCCAGCAGTTCAGCCAGCTTCTTCTCGGCGTTCTTCTTGTCGGCGGCGGTCGCGGTCTTGGCCGCCGTCTTGGTGGCCTTCTTGGCCGCCTTGGCGGCGGGCTTGGCCTTCTCGGCGGGCTCGGCCACGGCGTCGAAGTCGGCGTCGACCGTCGGGGCGGCGGCTTGCGGGTCCAGCAGCTTGGTGCGGGCCCTGCCAGCCGACTTGACCGTCACCTTGACGCCGCTGGCGGCCGCCGTCTTGGACGCAGCCTTCTCCTTGGCCTTGTCTTGCCCTTCGGCTTTGGATTTGTTCACAGTCAGCGTCTTGCCTGTCGTTTTCGCCATGGTCGGTCAACCACTCCTAATATTTCATCCGGTGGCTGGATCGCTCCAGCCCCCAACCCGCGGGTCGGCACTCGTGCACCGATCTCGGCCGCCGCCGGGTACACGCGGCATACAACACTCGGCCTGCTACTGCTTGGATACATCCCGGCCGGATATCGGACAAGGCGTCTGGCAACCGCCGCGCCCCACGCATCCGGCAAGGGTCTCTGGCAAGATTGCGCATAGCAAAATCCATACCAGAAAACGGGAAAAAATTCTCCCGATCTAACCTACGGTAAACCCTCTATTCTAACACCCTCGGCTTCTTCAACTCTAGGATTCTTTCGGTCAGGGCAAGATAGCGGGCCTTGTCCTGCTCATCCTTCAGGCCCGAGGCCGCCAATTGCTGCTGTTCCGCGACGGCGGCGTGCAAGGCCACCATGCGTAGCGCGTCGTGCAGTTCCGCGTCGGGATTGGGCAACTCTTCTTCATAGATGGTGGCCGTCGACGCCATCACAAGAGTCTGCGACAGCTTGCTGCCCTCGGCCGCCTGCAACAGCGCGCCCGCATGCTGGGCGCCGGTCTCGCGCACCAGCGCCAGCAGCGCCTTGACCGATTCGTATCCTTGGTTGGCCTCCAGCAAACGTTCGGCATCTTCGTCCATGTGCCGGACCAGGCCTGGATGCGTCAGCAGCAGCTGAAGCAAACGCCCCGCTATCGGAATCACCTTGGCCCGCGGGCCCGTATAGCCCTGCGGCCGCTCGTCGCCATAGCGACCGTCGCGGTCCCGGAAGCGCCCGCTCTTGAAGCGCCCCGGCCGGAACCCGCCGCCCGTGGCCGGCCCGGCGGGCCGATCATGGAAATCCGGGGCAGGTTCGTAGAAATGGTCGTCAGGCGGTTCGTGGTCGGGCCCCCAATCCGGGGCGTCGGCACTGTCCTGCACGCCATTATTAGACTCTGAGCGGGCCGGCACCGGGGAAGTTCCCCGCATCTGGGCGGGGGTCTGCACCAGTGGCCCGCTGGGCACGTCCTGCAACGGAACCAACTGGGCCAGCTCTTCGGTGGTCAGGCGGGTCAGTTGCGCCAGTTCCCGCTGCACCTGCATGCGCAGCGCGCCGGCCGGCATGGCCTGCAGCAGGGGCTTCGCGTCATGCACGCAGCGCGCCCTGCCCTCGGCCTCGTCCATCTGGTGCCGCTCGGCCAGCTCGCCCAGCATGAACTGAGACAAGGGCATCGCCTCGTGCAAGGCCTTGCGGAAGCGTTCGGCGCCGAATTCGCGCACGTACGAATCAGGATCGTGCTCGTCCGGCAGGAAAAGAAAGCGGATCGATATATCGTCGCGCAGCAGCGGCAGGCAGGCCTCCAGCGCGCGCCAGGCGGCCTTGCGTCCGGCCTTGTCGCCGTCGAAGCTGAAAATCACGCTGTCGCTGGCGCGCAGCAGCTTCTGCACGTGCACCGGCGTGGTTGCCGTGCCCAGGGTGGCCACCGCGCATTCGATGCCGAGCTGCGCCAGCGCCACCACGTCCATATAGCCCTCGACCACCACCACCATTCCTTCCTTGCGGATGGCCTGCCGTGCTTCCCAGAGTCCGTACAGCTCGGATCCCTTCGAGAAGATGGGTGTTTCGGGGGAATTGAGGTATTTGGGCTCGCCCTTGCCGATGATGCGGCCGCCGAAGCCGATCAGGTGGCCCCGGGCATTCCGGATGGGAAAGGTGACGCGCTCGCGGAACCGGTCGTAACGTCGGCCGTCTTCGCTCAGGATGACCAGTCCGGCCTCGACCAGCAGCGGATCGTCGTAATTGGGCAGGACCGCCGACAAGCCCTGGCGCTCGCCGCCGGCCCAGCCCAGCCCGAACCGGGCCGCGATCTCGCCGGACACGCCGCGCCCCTTCAGGTAGGCCACGGCCGCGCTGGCACCACGCAATTGCTGGCGGTACCAGGTATTGGCGGTTTCCAGCACCTGGCTGTGGCGCGACACCATGGCTTCGCGCTGCTGGCGCGCGGCCCGCTGCCGCGGGCTGCGCTCTTCTTCGGGCACCGACATGCCCACCATGCCCGCCAGCGAGCGCACCGCCTCGGGAAAGCCGGCGCCGGTGTGCTCCATCAGGAAGCGGATGGCCGTGCCATGGGCACCGCACCCGAAGCAGTGATAGAACTGCTTGGTGGGGCTGACCGTGAAAGATGGCGATTTTTCGCCGTGGAAGGGGCACAAACCCAGCAGGTTGGCACCCGCCTTGCGCAACTGCACGTGCTGGCCCACGACATCGACGATGTCGACACGGGCCAGCAGATCCTGGATGAATGACTCGGGGATCATGCGCGCGGCACGAAGGAAGAACGCACGGCCTGCCGGCTCAACCCAGGCGGGCCTTGATCAGCTTGGACACTTCGGCCATGTCCGCACGGCCGGCCAGTTTAGGCTTGACCAGTCCCATCACCTTGCCCATGGCCGCGCCGCCGGTGACGCCCTGAGCCGAGACCTCGGCCACGGCGGCCGCGACCACCGCCTCGATCTCTTCCTGGGGAGCGGCCTGCGGCAGGAACTCCTGCAGGACCGCCATTTCCGCACGCTCCTGCTCGGCCGACTCGGTCCGGCCGGCCTGCTCGAACGAGGCGATCGACTCGCGGCGCTGCTTGACCTGCTTCTCGACGATGGCAACGATGTCGGCATCCGCCAGTTCGCGGCGCTCGTCCACTTCCTTCTGCTTGACCGCGGCCGACAGCAGCCGCAGGGTCCCGAGACGCTCGGTCGCCTTGGCGCGCATCGCGCTCTTGATTTCATCGGACAGGCGGGCTTTGAGGGTATCTGCGCTCATGAGGGATTCCGCGATAAGAAGAAAAACCGGGCGCCACGACGGACGCGAGCCAGGACAGAGGATAACGGCAAAAACGCCAAAAGCCGCCCGGCTCGTGCCGTAGCGGCTCTGACAACTACTTTGCGAAACTACCGGAAAGCTTACTTCGCGCCAGGGGCGCGGCAGCAATCAGTACAGGCGCTTGGGCAGCTGCTGGCTGCGGATGCGCTTGTAGTGGCGCTTGACGGCGGCGGCATGCTTGCGTTTGCGCTCGGCCGTGGGCTTTTCGTAAAACTCGCGCGAGCGCAGTTCGGTCAGCAAGCCAGTCTTTTCAATGGTGCGCTTGAAACGACGCAGGGCGACCTCAAACGGCTCATTTTCTTTAACGCGAATTGTCGGCATGTAACGATTGCCTCGGGGTTGCTAGGGGTTGATCAAGCCTGCCAATATAGCAGATCCTTTTCCACATTGCCAACCCTTCCGCAGCCTCGGTGCTACACTGCCGCTAGGGTTAACTCTGATCATAATCGCGTCCACGCGTATTTTTCAATGATTGTCCTCGGCTTCGAAAGCTCCTGCGACGAAACCGGCGTCGCCGTCGTCAGCGCCGAACGCGGCTTGCTGGCCCACGCGCTGTACTCGCAGGTCGACATGCATCAGGCCTATGGCGGCGTGGTGCCGGAGCTGGCCTCGCGCGACCACGTGCGGCGGGTGCTGCCCCTGACCCGGCAGGCCCTGGACGACGCCGGCCTGACCCTGGACGACGTGGACGCCATCGCCTACACCGCCGGGCCGGGCCTGGCCGGCGCCCTGCTGGTGGGCGCCAGCGTGGCGCAGGCCATCGCCTGGGCCCGCGACCTGCCCTCCATCGCCATCCACCATCTGGAAGGGCACCTGCTGTCGCCGCTGCTGGCAACGCCCCGGCCCGAATTCCCCTTCGTCGCGCTGCTGGTCTCCGGCGGGCACACCCAGCTCATGCGGGTGGACGGCGTGGCCCGCTACGAATTGCTGGGCGAGACCCTGGACGATGCCGCCGGCGAAGCCTTCGACAAGACCGCGAAGCTGCTGGGCCTGGGATATCCCGGGGGACCGGCGCTGTCACGGCTGGCCGAATCCGGCGACGCCGGCCGCTTCGACCTGCCGCGCCCGAAGCTGCACAGCCCGGACCTGGATTTCAGCTTCAGCGGCCTGAAGACCGCCGTGCTGACCCGCATGAAGTCCCTGGACCCCGACGACGCCCAGGCCCGCGCCGACCTGGCCGCGGCCACCCAGGATGCCATCGTCTCGGTACTGGTCGCCAAGGCCGCCAAGGCCCTCGAGGCCACGGGCCTGAAACGCCTGGTGGTGGCCGGGGGCGTGGGCGCCAACCGGCTGCTGCGCGAACGCCTGGCCGCCCACCTCGCGCGCCTGCGCGCGCAGGCCTTCTTCCCGCCGCTGGAATTGTGCACCGACAACGGCGCCATGATCGCCTTCGCCGCCGCCCTGCGCCTGCAGGCCGGCCTGGCCGACCCCACCGAGCGCCACATGAGCTTCACGGTCCAACCGCGTTGGCCACTGGAGCCCCCCCCTACGCGCTGATGCGCGCCCCCCAGGGGGCGATGCGGGCGGACTGGCAAAGCCAGATCCGCCGCATCCTGGGTCTAGTGGGATCATCTTGGGTCGTGGCACGGTTGCCACCGCTGGCTGCCAGCGATGGCAAGTGCGTGGCGTGCCAAGAAACGGGCGCTAGATCGAGGGCGCAGCGGATCCGGCTTTGCCGGTCCGCCAGCGCCGCCCCCTTGAGGCGGCGCCCGAAGGGCGTAGGGGGTGAGCTTTCCCTCAGCGCGTAGGGGGGGGACTCCTCTTGCCGAGCTTGCTTTCCTTGCCGGCCATCAGCTTGGAGATATTCTGCCGGTGGCGGTAGAGCAGCATCAGCGCCATCAGGCCGATGGCGGTGCCGATACGGGAGTCGGCGGTCCAGGCGACGCCGTGGCCGAACACGTAATAGATGGGTGCGAAGATGGCCGCGACGATGGCGGCCAGCGACGAATAGCGGAAGAACACCGCCACGATCAGCCAGGTCGCCAGCGTCGCGACGCCCAGCCAGGGTTGCAGGCCCAGCAGCACGCCCAGCGCGGTCGCCACGCCCTTGCCCCCCTTGAACCGGAAGAACACCGGGTAGAGGTGGCCCAGGAATACCGCCAGCGCCACCACCGCGATCGTGGTGTCGCCAAAGCCAAGGCGATACGCATAGACCTGGGCCAGCCAAACCGCCACCCAGCCCTTGAAGGCATCGCCGATCAGCGTCAGGATCGCGGCGGCCTTGCTGCCGGAGCGCAGCACGTTGGTGGCGCCCGGATTTCCGGAGCCGTAGGTGCGCGGGTCGTCGAGCCCCATTACCCGGCTCACGACCACAGCGAACGAGATGGAACCGATCAGATAAGCGATGACGGCGGCGGCGACGGAGATCATGGATGGAAAACCCTTGGGCCTATGTGGCCACGTCACGGTGACGGTGGCATGACAGGCGGCGATTCTACCGGTTGGGCAGGGCACTGTCCCGCTGCAAGCGCACGAAAGCCGCCGCGCGTCCGCGTCACAGCGCGGCGGCGACCGGGACGGCCTTCAGCAGGCGGACGAGTTCGGCCGGATCGATGCCGACGAGATATCCCCGGCGCCCACCGTTGATCAGGATGCGCGGCAGTTCGAGCACGCTGCCTTCCACGTACACCGGCATGGCCTTGCGGGTCCCGAAGGGCGAGGTGCCGCCCACCTGGTAGCCCGAATGCCGCTGGGCCACCTCGGGCTTGCAGGGGGCCACTTTCTTGACGCCGATCTGCCGCGCCAGGTTCTTGGTCGATACTTCCTTGTCCCCGTGCATCAGGATGACCAGCGGCCGGGTGGCCTCGTCCTCCATGACCAGGGTCTTGACCACGATGTGCTCGTCCTCGCCCAATTGGCGCGCCGATTCGGAGGTGCCGCCGTGCTCGACGTAGTCGTAGGCATGTTCGGTGAAGGCGACGCCGTGCTTGCGCAGGAACTGCGTGGCGGGTGTTTCTGAAACGTGTCTGGCTTTGCTCATGGTGAAGGGCGGCCTCAGCCGCGCGGGTGATGCCGCGCGTGCAGCAGTTTAAGCCGCTCGCGCGCGATGTGCGTGTAGATCTGCGTGGTGGAGATGTCGGCATGCCCGAGCAGCATCTGCACCACTCTCAGGTCCGCGCCGTGATTGAGCAGGTGCGTGGCGAAGGCGTGCCGCAGCACGTGCGGCGACAAGGCGGCGCGCACGCCTGCCCGGACCGCGTACTTCTTGACGATGAGCCAGAAGCTCTGCCGGGTCATGGGAGCGGCGCGGGCGGTCACGAACAGCGCGTCGCTGACCTTGCCGCCCAGCAGCGCGGGACGCGCTTCTTCCAGATAACGCGTGATCCAGTGCGCCGCCTCGGCGCCCAGCGGCACGAGGCGGTCCTTGCCGCCCTTGCCCATGACCACGCGCACCACCCCCTCGTTCAAGCCGACGTCCAGGGACTTCAGGTCGACGAGTTCGGACACGCGCAGGCCCGTGGCGTACAGCGTCTCCAGCATGGCGCGGTCACGCAGCCCCAGGTCGGTGTCGAGGTCCGGCGCGCTCAGCAGGGCTTCGACCTGGGCCTCGGACAGCGTCTTGGGCAAGCGCGGCGGCTGCTTGGCGGCACGCAGGGTCAGGCAAGGATCGGCCTGCACGCGGTGCAGGCGCAGGGCCCATTGGAAATAGCGGCGCAGCGTCGCCAGCCGCCGGTTGGCCGTGGTGGCCTTGCTCTGGTGGTGGACCGCCGCGAACCACGCCTCGATGTCGTGCGCCTGGGCACGGTCCAGGGCCGAGGCGCGCTTGTCTTTCAGCCAGGCGTCGAAGGCCGACAAGTCCTGGCGGTAGGCGCGCAGGGTGTTGCCGGACAGTCCGTCCTCCAGCCACATGGCTTCGAGGAACGCCGCGATGCCGGGATCGTCTCCCGGACGGACCACCCCCTGCCTGGACCTGGCCCGGCCATCCCGCGCCGCATTCATGCCGCGCGTCCCCGGCTCCGCCGCCGCGTGCCGGCGCCCGGTGGCGCAAGCAGCGCCACCTCCAGGACAGCCAGCACGTCGTCGCCGGTACGGGATGCGAAGGCGGGAACCGACTGCCGGCCGCGCCAGCCGTCGAGCCGGCCTTCGAGCAGCAGGGTCGCGAAACCATGGACCGCGGACCATGCCAGCAACAGCCGGCGCTCGAAATCCTCGCCCTGCCCGTCCAGCCCCCGTTCGGCCAGCGCGCCGGCCAGCGTGCTGGACAAATGGCCGGCGGCCTCGCTGCCCGCCTGCTCCAATCCCGGATCGCCGGGAGACAAGCGGTCGTAGCGGAACATCAGCTGGAACTGGGCGCGATGGCCGATCGCGAAATCGATGTAGGCCAGCCCCACCGCCCGCAGCTGGGCCTGCGGCGAGGCGGCGGCCTTGTCGCGATAGGCCCGCATCATGGCCGACAACTGCCGGAAGCCGGCAGCGGCGAACGCCGTCAGCAGCCCGGCGGCATCGCCGAAGTGATGCGCGGGCGCCGCATGGGAAACCCCCGCGCGCCGCGCGCATTCGCGCAGCGTAAAGCCTTCCAGGCCGCGCTCGTCGAGCAGGGATCGGGCCGCGTCGAGCAATGCCTGGCGCAGGTCGCCGTGGTGATAAGAACCCGCCTGGCGGGCAACGGTGCGACGGGGGCTCTTGCCACCCGGGGGAAGATCAGCTCGCATGCCCCATCTTCGCAAAGAAATCTTTACGCCGTCAAATTGACGGACAGCCTTCCCGGATTATTCTTGACAGTGTAAACATCGGAAGCTATCGTGGCGCTTTCTCATCTAGACAGCGTCAAGACCATGATTGCCGATTTCATTCTCGCGTGGATGCACCATCTCTGTTTCCTGGGCATGGCCGCGGCACTGGCCATGCAATGGACGCTCCTCAACCCTGCCCGTCCGAGCATCCCCCTGGCCCTGCTCGGCAGGACCGACGCCTGGTACGGCAGCCTGGCCATGCTGATCCTGGCCATCGGCGCGGCACGCGTCGCCTGGGCCCCCAAGGGCGCGGCCTTCTACCTGGACAACCCCGTCTTCTGGGCCAAGATCGCGGTCTTCCTGGCCGTCGGCGCCATCTCGGCCCTGCCCACCATCAACTACCTGCGCTGGCGCCAGCAAGCCCGCCACGACGCGGACTTCCAGCCAGCAGCCGCCGACGTAAGCAAAGTCCGCAAGGCCATCCGCCTCCAGTTCCTGGGCTGGCTAGCCCTCCCCATCCTGGCCGCCGCCATGGCTCGGGGGGTTTAACCCCCCCTACGCGCGCTTCGCGCGCCCGGCATGGTGAGCCCCCAGCCGCTACGCGGCAGCCCCCCGAGGGGGCGGGGACCCGCCTTGGGGCGGCCCGGCGCCGGGTCCCGGGGCGATGCGAGTGAACCGGCAAAGCCGGTCCACCGCATCCTGGGGTACCAACAGGCTGGCGGAGGACAGGCGTTCTTGCCTCTTGTCAGCACAAATGCGAACGGCCTTGCATCATGATGCAAGGCCGTTCCCGTATTCGCGGTCGTCCCAGACCCAGGGCACAGCGGATCCGGCTCTGCCGGTCCGCCAGTGCCGCCCCCTGGGGGGCGCGCGAAGCGCGTAGGGGGGGGCCCTACTCCAATTTGATGTTTTGCTTCTTCACGACTTCCTTCGCCTTGTTCAGTTCCTTCTCGATCTCGGTGCGGAACTCGGCGGGCGTGTTGCCGACGGCGGCGGCGCCCTGCTTGGCCAGGGTGTCCTTCACCTGCGGATCGGACAGCACCTTCACCGCAGCGTCGCGCAGCTTGTTGATGATGTCGGCGGGCGTACCGGCGGGAGCCAGCAGGCCGTACCAGGCCGGGTCGTTCATCAGCGGCAGGCCGAGTTCCTTGAACGTGGGCACGTCGGGCAGGCCATCCACCCGCTTGTCCCACGCGACCGCCAGTGCCTTGAGCTTGCCGGCCTGGATGTTGGGCATGGACGAAGGCAGGTTGTCGAACAGCATCTGCACCTGGCCGCCCACCACGTCGGCGATGGCCGGTCCCGAACCGCGATAGGGAATGTGGACGATCTTGGCGCCCGTGCCCAGCTGGAAGAGTTCACCCAGGAAGTGATTGATGCTGCAAGTGCCCGAGGTGGCGAACGAGAACTTGCCGGGCTCTTTCTTGGCCAGTTCCAGGAACGACTTGAAGTCGTTGGCCGGGACCTTGGGATTGACGGCCAGCACGTTGGCCGTGTGGGCGAAGTTGGTGACCGGCTGGAAGTCCTTGAGCGGGTCGTAGCCCAGCTTGGGGTTGCAGGCAGGGTTGATGGCCATCGTCGAGACGGTGGCGATGCTCAGGGTATAGCCGTCCGGCGCGGCGCGCGCGGCTTCGCTGGCGCCGATGGCCCCGCCGCCGCCGCCGCGGTTCTCGATCACGAAGGGCTGGCCGAGTTCGCGGCCCATGCGCTCGCCCACGAGCCGGGCGATGATGTCCGTCGAGCCGCCCGGCGCGAACGGCACGATGACGCGTACGGGCTTGTTGGGATAGGACTGGGCGGCGGCCGTGCCAGGCACGGCGAGCATGGCGGCGGAAACGGTCAGCCCCGCCAGCGAAGCGGCGATTCTTGCTGCTTTCATGCGTACTCCTCTTGTGGATGGTCCTTCACGGAATCGGCCCGTGCCGCAACGATGCGGAGGCGTCTGCGCGCCGGTCTCGATGCTGCGCGTTTCTAATGCTGTCTTGACCTCATGGGCTCAAGTGGGCCTGGCCAAAAGAATAGCAAACAGGTTTGACACGCTGTACATGTCACACCTCTCGTTTTCCCCGACTCTGGCGCTCCAGCGCCCAGCGCACGTGTTCCCGGACCAGTCCGCTGGGGTGGTCGGCGCGCTCGCGCAGCGCCGCGCGCGCCTGGTCCGAGGCCGGCGCGTTGCCCAGCGCCACCGCCAGGTTCCGCAGCCAGCGCTCGTAGCCGATGCGGCGGATCGCGCTGCCCTGGGTACGTTCGTCGAAATCCCGCTCGCTCCAGGCGAACAGGTCCAGCAGCGAAGCCGTGTCCAGTCCATGGCGCGGCTCGAAATCCCCCTCGGCGCAGGCGCGCGCGTATTTGTTCCAGGGACAGGCGGTCTGGCAGTCGTCGCAGCCGTAGACGCGCGTGCCGATGGCCGGCCGCAGCGCCTCGGGGATGCTGCCCTTGAGCTCGATGGTCAGGTAGGAAATGCAGCGCCGGGCGTCCACCACGTAGGGCGCCACGATGGCGCCGGTCGGACAGGCGTCGATGCAGCGGCGGCATTGCCCGCAATGCGGCGTCTCCAGGCTGTCTGCCGGCAGGGGCAGGTCGGTCAGGATCTCGCCCAGGAAGAACCAGCTTCCGTCGCGTGACAGCAACAACGTATGCTTGCCGCGCCACCCCAGGCCGGCCTTGCGCGCCAGCTCCACTTCCATGACCGGCGCCGAATCGGTGAAGACCCGGTAGCCGAAGGGGCCGACGTGCTCGGCGATGCGGTCGGCCAGCCGTTGCAGGCGCTGGCGCAGGACCTTGTGGTAGTCGCGGCCCAGGGCATAGGTGGCGACGACCGCCCGGCCGCCGTCCTCGAGGGCCTGGCGCTGGCGCGCCGCCAGCGCGGGCCCGTCCAGCGGGGCATAGTCCATGCGTACCATGATGGCCGAGCGCGCCCCCGAGACCAATCGGGTCGGATCCTGCCGCAGCGGCAGGTGGCGCTCCATATAATCCATCTCGCCATGCATGCCCTCGGCCACCCAGGCGGCCAGCCGCCGGCCCGCCTCTTCCAGGTCGAGGTCGGCGAATCCCACCGCGGAAAAACCCAGCTCTCGGCCCCAGCCGCGTATGGTCTCGGCCAGCGCGGCCAGGTCGGGGCCGTCGTGGGTGGAAACGGGGGCAAACGGGGGCGACGCTGACATACTGTCATGGTAGCCCATGCCCATGAACCCTGCCCTTCATCCCGCCATGCCCGACTCCCGCCACGCCCATCTGCCCGACGAATCCGCCACCGAAGCCCTGGCCGCCCGGATGGCTCCGCTGGTGGCCCACGGAGGCCGCATCCACCTCCACGGCGACCTCGGAGCGGGCAAGACCAGCTTCGCCCGGGCACTGTTGCGCGGAGTCGGCGTTACAGGTCGAATCAAAAGTCCGACGTTCACGCTAGTTGAACCTTACAAAGTTTCGAACTTATACTGCTATCACTTTGATTTTTATCGTTTTACCGATCCACGCGAGTGGATCGACGCCGGATTCCGGGACGCCCTGCGCGATGACGCCCTCGTGCTCATCGAATGGGCGGAACGCGCAGGCGGTGCGCTTCCGGTCCCGGACCTGGACATCGCGCTGTCTTATGAAGGCGCAGGACGCGGGGTGACGCTCGACGCCCACACCGCAAAAGGGCAGGCATGGCTGAACACACTTTTTCCCGACACGACGGGCTAGAACCCGACCCCGACCTTCCGGCCGGCACACCGGCCCTGTCCTACGCCCAGGCCCAAGGGGTGCTCGCGCCCCGCGGCGTCTCGCGCCGCCGGCTGGTGGCCGGCCTGGCCGCCACCCTGGTGGTGCCCCTGGTCCCAACGGCCACCCGGGCCGCCGAACTGGTCGCGGTGCGCCTGTGGCCCGCCCCCGACTACACCCGGCTCACGCTGGAGCTGGACGCCGAGCTCAAGACCGAGCACTTCGTGCTGGACAATCCGGACCGCGTGGTCCTGGATATCGAAGGCGTGGAAATGAACGCCGCGCTGCGCGACCTGGTGTCCAAGGTCCGGCCGGACGACCCCTACATCGCCAGCGTACGCGTCGGGCAGAACCGCCCCAACGTGGTACGGCTGGTGCTGGACCTGAAGCAGGAAACCATTCCCCAGGTCTTCAGCCTCAAGCCCGTGGGCGAATACAAGCACCGCCTCGTGCTCGACCTGTATCCGAAGGCGGCCCAGGATCCCCTGGTCGCGCTGGCGAACAAGGGTAGCAGCGACCCGATGGCGCAGATGCTGGACAACCTGCAGTCCGAGCGCGACGCCATTCCCGCGCCCGGTACGGGCTCGGCCGCCAACGGCGCACCCATCCCGGAAGCGGTGCCCGAGGCGCCGCCGTCCATCCGCCGGCGCTCCGATCCCGCGGTCGCGCGCATGATCACCGTCGCGCTGGACCCCGGCCACGGCGGCGAGGACCCCGGCGCCATCGGCCGCGGCGGCACGCGGGAAAAGGACGTCGTGCTGCGGATCGCCCGCGGGCTCAAGGCCATGATCGACCAGCAGCCCAACATGCGCGCCATGCTGACCCGCGACGGCGACTACTTCGTGCCGCTGCACGTGCGCGTGGCGAAGGCGCGCCGGGTGCAGGCCGACCTGTTCGTGTCGGTGCACGCCGACGCCTGGATCAAGCCGGATGCGCGCGGCTCGTCGGTGTTCGCGCTGTCGGAAAGCGGGGCCAGCAGCAGCGCGGCGCGCTGGCTGGCGGCCAAGGAAAATGCTTCCGACCTGATCGGCGGCGTCAACATCGGCTCGCACGACAAGCAGATCGCCCGGGTGTTGCTGGACCTATCCACCACGGCCCAGATCAACGATTCGCTCAAGCTCGGCCGCGCGGTGCTGGACGAACTGTCCAACATCAACCGCCTGCACAAGCCGCGGGTCGAGCAGGCCGGCTTCGCCGTGCTGAAGGCGCCCGACATTCCGTCCATCCTGGTCGAGACCGCCTTCATCAGCAATCCGGAAGAGGAAAAGCGCCTGTCGGACGTGTCCTACCAGAGCAGCATGGCGACCGCCATCATGCAGGGCATCCAGCGCTATTTCGCGAAGAACCCGCCGCTGTCGAAGAACAAACTGACGTAGGGGTCCCCCCCTACGCGCTTCGCGCGCCCCCCAGGGGGCGGCGCTGTCGGACCGGCGGAGCCGGATCCGCGGCGCCCTGGCAACCTACCGGTTGGTGGAGGGGTGGGGGCTTTACAAAAAAACGGCCTCACACGAGGCCGTTTCGTTTTTCAGGCGCGTTTCGATCGCAGCCCGCCTATCAACTTCCATAGGCCGCCCAGTACGACCGGGACGATGGCGGCGGCCAGGCCTATCAGGACGATGGTGTTCAGGTGTTCGCGCACCAGGGGCAGGTTGCCGAAGAAGTAGCCGGCCAGGACGAGCAGGAGCACCCACAGCAGCGCGCCGATGACGTTGAAGAACTGGAAGCGGGCGACGGTCATGTAGCCGACGCCGGCGACGAAGGGAGCGAAGGTCCGGACCACGGGCAGGAAGCGGGCGATGATCAGGGTCTTGCCGCCGTGCTTCTCGTAGAAGGCGTGGGTCTTGATCAGCGCCGCGCGGTCCAGGAAGCGGATGTTCTGCGAGAAGACGCGGGGGCCGATGTAGCGGCCGACGTAGTAGTTGACGGTGTTGCCCGAGACCGCCGCGATCAGTAGCAGCACGATCAGCAGCCCGGGGTGCATGCTGCCGGTGGCGGCGAAGGCGCCGGCGATGAACAGCAGCGAGTCGCCAGGCAGGAAGGGCAGGACGACCAGACCGGTCTCGGCGAAGACGATCAGGAACAGGATAAGGTAGATCCAGGCGCCATATTGCGCGACCCATACGCCCAGGGTCTGGTCGATATGGATCAACATCTGAAGGAATTCGAGCATGGGAAACCGGCGGTGAGGGACGAGAGAAAAGGCGAGCGGGCACTATAGCCGACGCACGCGTTTCCGCGCATGTCAAAGCATGACAGGATCCCTGCGCCCGGGAGGGGCCACTATAATCCGCCCATGTCCGAACGTCGCCCCATCGCCCAGCTTCCCGACCTCCTGATCAGCCAGATCGCGGCGGGTGAAGTCATCGAGCGCCCTGCCTCGGTCCTGAAGGAATTGATGGAGAACGCCATCGACGCCGGCGCGCGCGCGATCGACGTGCGACTCGAGGGTGGCGGCATCCGGCGGATCGCCGTCAGCGACGACGGCGGCGGCATTCCTCCCGACGAACTGCCGCTGGCCGTGGCCCGCCATGCCACCAGCAAGATCCGGTCGCTGAACGAGCTCGAATCGGTGGCCTCGATGGGATTCCGCGGCGAGGCGCTGGCCTCGATCGCCTCCGTTGCCCGGCTCACCCTGATTTCACGCACGGCCAGCGCGGACCATGCCTGGCAATGGGAAGACGGGCAGGTTTCCCCGGCCTCCGGCCCTCCGGGCACGACGGTGGACGTGCGCCAGTTGTTCGACCTGGTGCCGGCCAGGCGCAAGTTCCTGAAATCGGAAGCGACGGAATTCGGCCATTGCGTGGAGGCGTTCCAGCGCATCGCGCTCGCGCACTGCCATATCGCCTTCCGCCTGTTCCACCACGACCGTGCCTACCAGCAGCACCTGCCCGCCGACCCGGTGCGCCGCATCCATGACGTGCTGGGCGCGGAGTTCGGCCAGGGCGGCCTGCCGGTGCAGGCCGACGCCGGCGCGATCCGCCTGCGCGGCGTCGTCTCGCGCCCCACCGCCTCGCGCGCCCGCGCCGACCGCCAGTACCTGTACGTCAACGGCCGCTTCGTGCGCGACCGCACGGTCAGCCACGCCATGCGCGCCTCCTATGCGGACGTGCTGCACGGCGACCGCCAGCCGGCCTACGTGCTGTTCCTGGACCTGGACCCCGCTGCGGTGGACGTCAACGTCCATCCGGCCAAGCACGAGGTGCGCTTCCGCGAAAGCGGCGCGGTGCACCGCTTCGTGACGCAGATCATTGGCCAGACCCTGGCTCACGCCGCCGGCGCCGCGCCCGGCATGGACACGGCCGCCGAGGCGCCGCCGTCCGAGGCGGTCCTGGCCGGCGGCATGCCCGCCCCGGCCGTTCCCCATGCCATCGGCCCGGGCGCCGCGCCGGTACCCTCCTCGTCCGAGCCGGCCTTCGCGCGCCCCGTGGCGCCCGCGCTGGCCTCGTCCTCGCAATTGCCG
>NZ_NINX01000050.1 GCF_002188635.1 Pigmentiphaga sp. NML030171
CGCCGCCAGGGCCGAGGCGCCGGCGTCCGCCGCGCCGGCTGCCGCGCCCGCGGCCAAGCAGCCGCCCGTGCCGGCCGACTCCGCCGTCGAACACGCGCCTTCCAAGGCCCATGCCTCGCCGTCCGTGCGCAAGTTCGCGCGCGAACTGGGCGTGGACCTTTCCAAGGTGCCCGCCACCGGTCCCAAGGGCCGCATCACGCCCGACGACGTGCGCAACTTCGTCAAGAAGGCCCTGGCGGGCGGCGCCGCCGCAGCGCCCGCGGCCGCCGGCGGCTCGGGCTCCGGCCTGGAAGTGCTGGCCTGGCCCAAGGTCGATTTCGCCAAGTTCGGCGAAGTCGAGGCCAAGCCGCTGTCGCGCATCAAGAAGATCTCCGGCGCCAACCTGCACCGCAACTGGGTGATGATCCCCCACGTCACCAACAACGAGGATGCGGACATCACCGACCTGGAAGCCTTCCGCGTCCAGCTCAACAAGGAAAACGAGAAATCCGGCGTCAAGGTCACGATGCTCGCGTTCCTGATCAAGGCCGTCGTCTCGGCGCTGAAGAAATTCCCCGAGTTCAACGCCTCGCTGGAAGGCGACAACCTGATCCTGAAGAAGTACTTCCACATCGGTTTCGCCGCCGACACGCCCAACGGGCTGGTGGTGCCGGTCATCCGCGACGCCGACAAGAAGGGCGTCCTGGAGCTGGCCAAGGAAACCTCCGAACTGGCCAAGAAGGCGCGCGACGGCAAGCTCTCGCCCTCGGAAATGCAGGGCGGCTGCTTCTCGATCTCGTCGCTGGGCGGCATCGGCGGCACCAGCTTCACGCCCATCATCAACGCGCCCGAAGTGGCCATCCTGGGCGTCAGCCGTTCCACCATGAAGCCCGTCTGGGACGGCAAGCAGTTCGTGCCGCAACTGACGCTGCCCATGTCGCTGTCGTACGACCACCGCGTCATCGACGGCGCCGCCGGCGCCCGCTTCAACGCCTACCTGGCCTCGGTGCTGGCGGACTACCGCCGCATCCTGCTGTAAGGAGCCCGAGATGGCGATAGAACTCAAGGTACCCGACATCGGCGACTTCAAGGACGTCGAAGTCATCGAGATCCTGGTGGCCGTGGGCGACACCATCAAGGCCGAGCAAAGCCTGATCACCGTCGAATCCGACAAGTCCTCCATGGAAATCCCCGCCGCGCAGGGCGGGGTGGTCAAGGCCATCAAGGTCAAGGTCGGCGACAAGGTCAGCGAAGGCTCGGTGCTCGTCGAGGTCGATGCGGCCGAAGGCGCCGCCGCGGCCAGCCCGGCCCCGGCCGCGGACGGCAAGTCGCGTACCGGTTTCCCCAAGGTCGAAGTGGCGCCCGCCGCCATGCACGAACTGGGCGAACCGACCTCCGACAAGCCGGATCCCGACCCCGTCCCGCTGCCCGCCGCCGCCAGCTTCGGCGGCAAGGCCGACCAGAGCTTCGACGTCGTGGTCCTGGGCGCCGGCCCCGGCGGCTACTCCGCCGCCTTCCGCGCCGCCGACCTGGGCCTGAAAGTGGCCCTGGTCGAACGCTATTCGACCCTGGGCGGGGTCTGCCTGAACGTCGGCTGCATTCCCTCCAAGGCCCTGCTGCATACCGCGGCCGTGGTCGAGGAAGCCGCCAAGATGGCCGAGCACGGCATCACCTTCGGCAAGCCCGAAATCGACCTGGACAAGTTGCGCAAGTTCAAGGACGGCGTCGTCGGCAAGCTGACCGGCGGCCTGGCGGGCATGGCCAAGGCCCGCAAGGTCACCGTGGTGACCGGCGTCGGCGCCTTCGTCGGCCCCAACCACATCGAAGTGCAGGGCAAGGACGGCAAGCAGGTCATCCAGTTCGCCAGCGCCATCATCGCCGCCGGCAGCCAGTCCGTGAAACTGCCCTTTGCCCCGGAAGACGAACGCATCGTCGACTCCACCGGCGCGCTGCTTTTGAAGAGCGTGCCCAAGAAGATGCTCATCATCGGCGGCGGCATCATCGGCCTGGAAATGGGCACGGTGTACTCGACCCTGGGCGCCAGGCTCGACGTCGTCGAAATGCTGGACGGCCTGATGCAGGGCGCCGACCGCGACCTGGTCAAGGTCTGGCAGAAGATGAACGAACACCGCTTCGACAACATCATGTTGAAGACCAAGACGGTGGGCATCGAGGCCAAGGCCGATGGCATCTGGGTCACCTTCGAGGGCGAGAAGGCCCCCAAGGAACCCCAGCGCTACGACCTCGTCCTGCAGGCCGTCGGCCGCAGCCCCAACGGCAAGAAGATCGGCGCCGACAAGGCCGGCGTGCAGGTGGGCGACCGCGGATTCATTCCGGTGGATTCCCAGATGCGCACCAACGTGCCGCACATCTACGCCATCGGCGACATCGTCGGCCAGCCCATGCTGGCCCACAAGGCCGTGCATGAGGGCCACGTGGCGGCGGAAGCCGCGGCCGGCCAGAAGAGCCACTTCGACGCCACCGTCATCCCCTCCGTGGCCTACACGGATCCGGAAGTGGCGTGGGTAGGGCTGACCGAAGACGAAGCCAGGAAGCAGGGGCGCAAGGTCACCAAGGGAATGTTTCCGTGGGCCGCTTCGGGCCGCGCCATTGCCAATGGGCGGGACGAAGGGTTTACCAAGCTGCTGTTCGATGAAGAGACGCACCGGATCGTGGGGGGCGGCATCGTGGGGACGAATGCCGGCGACATGATCGGCGAGGTCGCCCTGGCGATCGAGATGGGGGCGGATATGGTGGATATCGGGAAGACCATTCATCCGCATCCGACCTTGGGCGAGTCGATCGGGATGGCGGCCGAGGTGGCGGAGGGGGTGTGTACGGATTTGCCGCCGGTCAGGAAGAAGTAGGGGTGTCGTAGTTTGAAAAAAAGGCCGCACTTTGTGTGGCCTTTTTTGTTTTTTGCGGCAGCCAGGGGAACGGGTGCCTTGATGAGTCGGCCATGATCACCACCGAACGGTTCGACCACAATAGTCGAGGTATTCGAGGCCGGGATGGCCCCGTTTGGTCAGAAGCACGTTCACAACCCCGGGAACACTTTCCTCGATCGACAATCTCCCCTCAGGGCCTCCCAGGTCGGTGCGCACCCAACCCGGCGCGATCAGCAGCATGGCCCGTGGCGTTTGCGCTTGACGCGCGGCAAAGCTGCGCATGAATTGGTTCAAGGCTGCCTTGCTGCCACGGTAAACCTCCCGCTGGCCGGATTCGTTGTCGGCGATACTGCCTTGTCCGGATGACATGACCCCGATCAGGCCGGCCGGCGTGACAAGGTCGGACAAGCGCTCGACCACCCGCATCGGGCTAAGTGCATTGGTGATCATGAGATTCACGAAATCCTCCGTCGAGACCTCACCGATGGTCTGAGTCGGGTCAGGATTGGTCGTCCCGGCATTGACAAACAGAATGTCGAACATCCGGCCGGACAGGCGCTCGTGTAAGGCTCGGATCTGCTCGGGTCGGGTAATGTCCAGCATTTCAATGTCGACCCGGTCCGGATGCGCATCGGCCAAATCGTGCAAGAGGGTCCGGCCGCCACCGGCGCGGACTGTGCCCACGACGTGCCAGCCGTTTTTCAGGAATTCGGCCGCCATGGCGTGGCCGAGGCCGCGCGAGGCGCCGATGAGCAGGACGGCGGGGGTGTGAACCGATGCTTGGGGCATGGGATTCTCCTTTTCGCACTATTGAAGCCATGGATTGTCGAACCTGGCTCTAATTTGCACCAGACGCCTGGACTGCAATTCTTGATTGCGCCAGACGCCATACCTGGAAGGTTTTCGATTATGCTGGGCGCATGACACGCGTCGACCTCAACCTCCTTCCCGCGCTGGATGCATTGCTGAGTGAACGTAGCGTCACGGGGGCCGCCCGGCGACTGAAGCTCAGTGTTTCTGCAACGAGCCGTACGCTCACTCGCCTGCGCGCGGTTACGGGCGATCGCCTGTTGCTGCAGGCTGGGCGCACGCTGGTGCTCACGCCATATGCAGAACAGCTGAGCCAGCGTCTCTCGGCGCTGACCCGCGAAGTAGAGGGGGTACTGAGTCGTACCGAGCATCAGTTCGACATTGCCTCCCTGGAGCAACGCTTCACCCTGCGAGTGGGTGAAGGCTTTATCGACCTGCTTGGCGCGGCTTTGATGGACCGGATCCGCCGCACGGCACCCGGTGTGCAGCTTCGCTTCGCCCCCAAGCCGGACTGGAATGCTCAACCGCTAAGGGAAGGCGCGATTGATCTGGAGATCGGCATCGTCAAAACTTCGGCACCCGAGGTACGTACGCGTTTGCTCTTCCGCGATCGCTATGTCGGCGTGTGCCGCATCGGCCATCCGCTTCTGAGTGAACGGAGCATCAGCGTGGAACAATGGGCCGCATACGACCATGTGATGACTTCACGTACCGGCGAAGCGGAAAGTTCGATTGACGCAGCCGTTGAACCGCCGAATGGGCGGCGGAAGGTGCGGATAGTGGTGCCGTCTTATACGAGCGCCATGCAGCTGGCTCGTCATTCGGACTTGCTGGCCGTTGTCCCGCATTCATGCGTCGGCAACTCCTTTGTGCCGGATTACGCGGCGGCCAATGGCTTACAGTGCTTCGAACTGCCCGTGCCCATACCCGCTTTCAATATCTCGGCAATCTGGCATCCGCGCCTCGATCACGATCCGGCTCATTGCTGGTTTCGTGCCGAAGTGCTGGATCTCTGCCTGGAGGCTTATCCGCGAAATCTGCCTCAAGCTTCGCCGCCACTCCATCGCTAGTGTGGTCCACGCCAGTTGCGCGGCCAGCGGTCTGGGCGGAGGGCGATGCCATGTGTATCCTCGAAGCAGTCGAATAGACAGTGCATGGCCACAGGGCGGTACGCCGCTTTACCTGCATCGAGTGGCGGGAATGCGGACGTCGGTTCCTCCAAGGAATTCTTGCCAATGAAAACTGCTCAAGCCGATTGCTTCGCCGATCAAGGCTACGTCCGGTTGGAGGGCTTTCATCCGCGCAAGCGGATGATGGCGGTCCGGCAGAAGCTGCTTGATGAACTCAAACGCGTGTCCGAGGGAAAGGGCATGCCTGCTTCGGTGCGCGGTCTGCCTGTCTTCCAGCAGATCGGCAAGCTGTCTTCGCTGGTCAGGCTGCCCGGCCTGCATGAATCGCTGGTTACGCGGGAATTGCTGGCCGAGGTGACGCGACTGGCCGGACGAGCGCCGAACCTGGTCCAGGATGTCGAACTGCTGCTGTCGCCGCCCCGTCAAGGCGACTGGACGCTGCAAGGTTTGAGCTGGCATGTGGACGTGGCGGCGAAGCCGCCAGGCCGCTTGCCGGGGATACAGGCATTCTTCCTGCTCGACGACGTGGCCAGCGGTGGTGGGGGAACGCTGGCACTGGCGGGCTCCCATCGTGTCGATACGCGGCCGGATGTGTCGTCATCCCGGTTGCGCCGGATATTGAGGACGGCGGAGGATCTGGAGCGCCAGCTTGACGACCTGGGGATCGGGATCGTCGAGATGTCCGGGCGCGCAGGCGATGTCTTTCTCATGGACATGCGCCTGCTGCACACCCCGTCGATCAATTCGACGCAGCAGGTGCGAATGATGGCGACATCTCGCTGCTTCGTCGATACCTGATGCCGTGCGCCTACTCGATCTTGATATTGGCTTTCTGGATCACCTCGCCCCAGAGCCGATAGTCGTCCTTGATCATCTTCTCGAACGCGGCAGGCGGTCCGCCGAGCTTCTCGGCTCCCAGCGCCGCCAGCCGCTGCTTGAATTCCGGCGTCTCCATCACCTGGTTGATGGCCTGATTCAGTTTGGCGACGATGTTGTCCGGGGTGCCGGTACGCGCCACGATGCCGAACCACGAGTACAACTCAAATCCCTTGATCCCCTGTTCATCCAGCGTGGGAACATCAGGAAACTGAGGCGACCGCTTCAACGCCGTCACGCCCAGGGACCGCAGCCGACCCGACTTCAGCAGCGGCTGCACCGAGAACTCGATGTCGAAATGCACCGGCACGTCGCCCGCGACCAGCGCGACGTTGGCCGGTGCCGAACCCCGGTAGGGAATGTGTTGCATCTCCACCCCGGTAACCTGCTTGAACCGCTCCGCGCCCAGGTGCGGCATGGTGCCTGAACCGCCCGAGCCGTAGTTCATCCGTCCGCCTTCGCGCCTGGCCAGGGCGATCAGGTCCTGGATGCCCTTGCCCGGAAAGTCCGGCGCCACGGCCACCTGGTGCGGGCTGCGGAAGACGCCGACCACGGCGCGGAAGTCGCGCACGGGTTCGAAGTTCATGGAGGGGTAGAGCCACTTGCCGGTGGAGATGACGTTGCTGGCCATCAGCAGGGTGTGGCCGTCGGCGGGTTGGCCCAGCACGAATTCGCTGCCGACGATGGCGCCCGCGCCAGGCTTGTTTTCCACGACGACGGGTTGTCCCAGTTCCTTGCCCAGGCCTTCGGCGATGGACCGCGCGGTGGTGTCCGAGGGGCCGCCGGCGGGGAAGGGCACGATGAGCCGGATGGGCTTGCTGGGATAGTCCTGCGCAGCCAGCGCGGGGAAGGCGCCGCCGGCCGTGGTGGCCATCAGCAAGGCCGTGGCCAGTATCTTGCGTCGCACGATGTTCTGCATGGTTGTCTCCTTCTTCAATCGATTCAGGCGGGGCGTGCCTGGACCGCGTTTTCATCGGCGGCGGCTACCGCCTCGTCGGCCGAGATCAAGGCGCCCTGGCTGCGCAGCACCTGGCGCAGCGTGTCGACGGCCGGGTTTTCCAGCGTGGCCTGGCCGCTGGCCGCGAGGGCGGCGTAGGCGCCGGCGGCATGGCCCAGGCACATGGCGGTGCCCATGTGGCGGGCACCGCCGTTGGCCTCGCGCGTGGCGGAGATGGCCCGGCCGGTCACGACGATGCCTTCGATGGACTGGGGCAGCAGGCAGGCCAGGGGGATCTCGAACGGCGCGGGCGGCATCCACAGGTCGACGCCGGTGCCGCCGGCTTCGTGCAGGTCCATGGGTCCGGCGCCCAGGGCGACGGCGTCGGCAAAGCGTTTGCCGCCGACGATGTCTTCGGTCGTCAGGGTGTGTCGCCCGACGATGCGGCGCGTTTCGCGTATGCCTACGCGTTCGGCGATGCCGGCGAGCACGGATTTCTCGAAGCCCGGAACGTTTTCGCGCAGGAAGGGCACGATGGTCTTGATCTGCTGCCGCCCGATCTGTTCGGCCCGGGTCAGCTGCGCGCCGTCCAGGGCGTCGATGCCGTGGATGCGGCTCATCAGGCAGATGGCGTCGGTGTCGCCGGGCGTGCTGCAGAAGGACAGGCTTTCCCAGGCCAATTGGCCGCGCCGCAGGCCGTCCAGGGCGATGGCGCGCTTGCGTTCGCGCGGGATGGCGCGGAAGGCGCGTACGTCCACGTTGGACATGCGGAACACCAGGGTCAGGGGCTGGCGCTTGTCGCGCAGTTCTGGCTCTTCGCCCACGTACGGGACGCCGGCCGCGGCGGCGATGACGGCATCGCCGGTGGCATCGACCAGCATGCGCGAGCGCAGGGCGCGCCGGCCGGAGACGTTTTCCAGCAACAGGCCGGCCACGCGGCCGTCTTCCATCAGCGGCCCGACGACGCGCGAGTGCAGGAGCACGTCCACGCCGGCTTCGCGCGCCATGTCGTCGGCCACGATCTTGACGACCTCGGGGTTGAAGGGGAAGTTGATGATGGTGACGGGGTTGGCGCTGGCCTCGGCCAGGGTGTAGCGGCGAAAGCCGTCGCTGCCGCCGGCCGCCTCGATGCGCCGGGTGAGTTCGAAGCCTATGCCGCCCACGCAGCGCACGGTGCTGTTGAAGAGGCCGATGTATTGGGCGACCATGCCGGATGTGGCGGTACCGCCCAGGCAGCCGGCGCGTTCGACCAGCGCCACGCGGGCGCCGCCGCGGGCCGCCGCGACCGCGGCGATCAGGCCGGAAGCGCCGCCGCCCGCGACGATGACGTCGTAATGGTCGAGTACGGGCGTGTTCAGGGTTTCGGTAATGACCGAAGCATTCATGTCGTGTCTCCTTGCGGATCAGAAGGGCAGCGGCTCGGTCCAGCGGAGCTGCTTGGGGCTCACGCCTTCGCGGATGGCGCGCGCGGCGGCATGGCCGGCCACTTCGCCGGTCTGGCAGCACCAGGGGAAATTGCGCATGACCATGAAGATGGTCTCGAAGGTGAAGGACAGCGAGGCGCCGGTCAGCAGCAGGTTGTCGACTTCCTTGGGCAGGAAGCAGCGGTAGGGCACCTCGAAGCTGTACCTGGCGTACCGGTCCCAGAAGAAGGTCTTGGTCATGGGGCGCGTCACGGCGTCGGGAAAGCGCCTTTGCTCGCGCGCGTCGTCGATGGAGAAGACGTATTCGCCGATGGGGTGACGGCCGTCCCGCACGCCCACGTAGCGGCCGACATGGGAGATGAAGGCGTCCTGGAAGCCCGGCGCGTATTTGCGCAGGAAGGCGGCCTCGGCATCGATCAGCCGGCGCAGTTCGCGCTTGGCGCGCGAGGCGTGCTCGGCATCGTCGTCCATGTGCAGCGCCCATTCGTAGGGCACGTTCTGCCACAGGATGAAGGTGCCCGGGCCCTGGATGGGGCTCATGTCGACGGTCGGATGGCCGATGTAGTGATCGCCGTAGACGCCCTGGTCGGCCAGGCGTGGACGATACAGTTCGGGCGGGATGTCGCCGGCCGCGCGGGCCGCGTTGATCAGCCTGCTCAGGGCCGGATCGTTTTCGCGCTTCTGGTAGGCGGCGGTCTGCGCGAAATCGATGCCGCTCATGATCCACAGCAGGCCGCCGGGTATGGGGCGCGCCTGGGCGTCCGTGGTCACGGTCTCGGGCTGGCGTCCGCCGCCGCGCACGTAGGGGGCGCCAGCGCGCGCCACGACTTCGGCGGTGCCGCTGCCTTCCACGAAGATTCGGCCCTGGATCGCCTGGCGGCCTTGCACGGTTTCGATGATGGCGTGGGTAATGCGTCGCTGCCCGCCGTCGGGCTGCATCTCGACGTCCACGAAGGCGGCGCCGTAGATGGCGTGCACGCCGGCCTCGTCCAGCATGCGCAGCATGATGTTGCCGGCGGCATCCGGATTGAAGGAGGCGCGGCGGAAGGGCGAGCCCGGCTCCAGGTAGTAGTCGTAGTGGGACAGCGCATTGCCGGCCCAGTCGGGCAGTTCCTTCTCGGTGGCGGTGTAGATGGCGCCTGCCGCCGCGAAGCGCTCCATCAGCTCGGTATGGATGCCGCCTACGCCCGTGTTGGCGGCGCCCTGGAGCCCCGAGGTATGGACGCCGCCGGGCATGTCGAATTTCTCGACGATGATCACGCTGCAACCCTCGCGGCGCGCGCGTAGCGCCGCCGCGAAGCCGCCCGGCCCCGCGCCGATGACGACGACGTCCGCTTCCCCGATGACCGGCACGCCCCGGGCGGTGCGGCCCAGGGGCTGGATGCTACTGCTGTTCAACTCACATTCTCCCTATCGCTATTCGGCGGTGATCTTGTTGTCGACGATCACCGGTTTCCAGCGCGCCAGTTCTTCCTGCATGAAGGCCTTGAATTGCGCGGGCGTGCCCGGCGCGGGCTCCATCAGTTGCTGGCGCAGCAGTTCGACTACCTGGGGCTGGCGCAGCACCTCGCCGATCGCGGCGCTGATGCGTCCGGCCAGCGCGGCGGGCATGCCGCCGGGTGCGACGAACCCCATCCAGGCGCTGCCGACGATGTCCGGGTAGAACTCGCGCAAGGCCGGCACCTCGGGCAGCAGCGCTGCGCGCTCGGCGGTGGAGACCGCGATCGGCACTACCTTGTCGCCGCGCACCTGGGCCATGGTGGCCTGTGCGGGCAGGCAGCCCATCTGCACCTCGTTGGTCATCACGGCGGTGGTGGCCTGCACGGCGCCGGCGTACATCACCGGAACGATCTGCGTGCCGCTCTTGTTGGCGAGCAGCGTCATGACCAGGTGGCCCAGCGAGCCGTTGCCCACGTACGAGTAGTTGTATTTGCCGGGATTCTTTTTCAGGACGTCGATGAGCTCGGGCAGCGTCTTGACGCCCAGTTCCCGGGATGCGATCAACAGGCAGGGCTGGTGCACGCCCAGCGTCAAGGGCGTGAGGTCCTTGGCCGGGTCGTAGGCCATGCGCTTGTAGAGCAGGGGGTTGTGGACCAGCGGGCCGGCGATGCTGACGCCGAAAGTGCTGCCGTCCGGGTGCGCGCGGGCGACCAGCGTGGTGCCTATCATGCCGCCGGCGCCGGGCCGGGAGTCGACGATGAAGGGCGTGCCGTACTTCTTCTGCAGGCCCTCGGCGACGACCCGCGCCACGGTATCGGTGGTCGTGCCGGCGCTGAAGGGGTTGATCACCGTGGTGGCGCGGCTGGGCCAGTCCTGGGCGGCCGCCGCGGTGGCGGTGGCCAGCAGCGCCAGGCAGGCGATGGCTTGTCGTGTTTTTTTCATGGATGTCTCCGGGGAAATCTCAGGCGGGCGGGTTCTGGCGGACGACCTGTTCGCGGCGGAAAAGCGCATGGTCCTGCGCCAGGCGGTGCTGCACTTGCGAGACCGGCACGTCCGAGGGAGGGCGGCTGCCGGCCGCGGCGATGGCGCCCAACGTGCCGACCGCCTGCCCCATCGCCATGGAGGTCGCCATGTGGCGCGCGCCGGCCATGGCCTCGCGGGTCGCGCTCAAGGTGCGGCCGCACACCAGCAGGCCCTCCACGCCTGCGGGCAGCAGCGTGCGCAGCGGTATCTCGAAGGGCTGGGGCGGCGCATACAGGCGGATGCCGGTGCCGCCCGGCTGGTGGCGGTCGATGGGGCCGGCGCCCAGGGCGATGGAGTCCTCGAAGCCGCGCGCCTGCATGATGTCTTCTTCGCTGAGCGTGTATCGCCCTTCGATGCGGCGCGTCTCGCGCACGCCCACGCGTTCGGCGACATCGGCCAGGATGGCGTGCTCGAAGCCGGGGATCTCGCGCCGCAGGAATCCCACGATGCTGGCGATCTGCCGGCGGCCTTCCTGCTCGGCGCGCGACGCGTCGCGGGCATCCAGCGCATCGATGTCCTGGATGCGGCTCATCAGGCAGATGGCGTCGGTGCCGCCGGGCGTGCTGACGAAGGACAGGCTTTCCCAGAACAGTTCGCCGCGCCGCAAGCCATCCAGTACCCGGGCACGGCGTTCGTCGGAAGGCACCGCCCGGAAGCGCGCCACGTCCACGTTCGACAGGCGGAAGGACAGGGTGCAGGGCTGGCGCTCGCCGCCATCGTCCTGGAACGGGACGCCCGCGCTGGCGCATACCAGCGCATCGCCGGAGGCATCCACCACCACCGGCGCGAGCAGGGCCAGGCGACCCTGCACGGACTCGACCGTCACACCGCTGATGGCGCCGTCCCGTACCAGTGCGCGCGCGAAGCTCGTGTGCAGCAGTACCTCCGCGCCCGCTTCGCTGACGGCGCCGTCCAGCACCCATTTGACCGTCTCGGGGTTGAAGGGCAGCACGCGCAGCGGGAACGGCGTGCCGGCTGCCTCGCCCATCACGTAGCGGTGGAAGCCGTCCGAGCCGCCGGCGGCCTGCACGCGCTCGGCCAGCTCGAACGGGATGCCGCCTACCACGCGCGTTTCGCCGTGGAAGAAGGCGACCCATTGCGCCACGAGATTGGCGGTGGCGGCGCCGCCCAGGCAGCCTCCGCGCTCGACCAGCAGCGTGCGCGCGCCGGTGCGCGCCGCGGCGATGGCGGCCACGGTGCCGGAGGCGCCGCCGCCGACGACGATGACGTCATAGCGGCCCGCGACGGGCGTGTTCAGGGTTTCCTGGATGGTGTCGGATGGCGGCATGCATGTCTCCCGGGCGCCCTGTGCGGGTGCCTCCTGTCATGCCGTGCAGTGTTGCGCTCAGCGCCGCTTGCCGCCAGACGGTGTTCTCATATGTGAACACTTTTCGTTTCGATGGGCCTGGGCCGATCCGTGGCCGCGGCGATTTCCGCGGCGGCGGCGCGCAGGGCAAGCTCCAGCTTCCGCTTGCGTGCGTCGTCCAGCCGGCTGGCCGGAAGCGCAAGGCCCAAGGCCGCGAGCGCGCGGCCGTGTACGTCCAGGATGGGTACGGCCAGGCCCACGATGCCGACGGTGAACTCGCTGAAGGACCAGGCCACGCCTTCTTCCCGGATCTGGTTCAACTGCCGCCGCAGGACGGTCGTGGAGCGTATGGTCTGCTCGGTGCGCGGTTGCAGCTTGACGCGCTGGAGATAGGCTTCGCGTTCGGCCGGCGGCAGCCACGCAAGCAGCACCTTGCCCGCCGAACTGGCATAGAGCGGCTGCATGACGCCCACGTGCACCGAGTACAGCACCGCGTTTGGCGATTGCGCGGAGGCGATGCGTTCGGCCATGTCGTTGCGCAGCACGCTCAGGCCGGCCGACTCCTCGGTATCGCGCATGAGCCGTTGCAGCCAGGGTTCGCTGGCGCGAAGCAGGTCGCGGTTGTGCGCGCCGCGGCGCGCGAGCGCGTAGGCGCCTTCGCCCAGCTGGAACTGCTGCGTGTCCTGCAATTGCTCGATGTAGCCCCGTTCGACAAGATTGCGCAGCAGCGCGCTCAGGCTGCTTTTCGGGACGCCGGTCCGGCGCGAGATCTCGGCATGGGTCATGGCGCGGCCGGTGCTGGCCAGCAGCTCCAGCAGGTCGAGGACGCGGTCCGCCGATTTGACGCTGGACCGGACGGGGGCGGGTTTGCCGCGCGCGGCGGCGGCCACGCGGCGCGGCTTGGACGAAGGGGCGGAGTTCACCCGGGAATTGTATGGTAGGGTGCCGAAGCGGTTGCTGAACGCGAATCGAAATACCAACGTATTGGCATGACTGCCAGATGCTCGACGATTTTCTGAAAGCCGTGGTTCGCCGCTATCGCCTGCCCACGGACGCTTGTCTGCCTCCAGGCACGCGCACCGCCAACCCGTCCGCCACGCTTGCGCTGGCCATCGAGCGGGCCCGCCAAGCGATCGCGGGTGGGGGCGAGCCGGACGCGGACCTGACGCGGGTCTTCACCGGGGCGCTTGCCCGCCTGATCGGCGAAGCGATGCATCCGGAGGGCGGCGACCCGGTCATCCAGGCCATGGTGCTCAGACACCGGCATGCGCATGTGCGCGAATATGCCTCGCTATACGCGCGAGCCGGCCAGGACCGCCGGCAGGTCCGGGCGGCGGTCGATGCCGTGGCTCATCCTGCCCGATTGCAGCGCATGCCCGGTGGACCCGTGCAGCAAGCCCTGGCGCAATGGCGCACCGCCGCCTCTCGCGAGTCCTGGCGCGATCTCCGCATGGGCCTGCCGCGCCTATTGGGCATGCCGGACATCGCCAGCGACACGCCACTCCAGGCCGGCCTGGCCAGGCTGCTGGAGCATCCCGCGCTAGTCCGCCTGCAACGTCTCGATGCTTTGGCGTCGGACGAACTCGTGCGCCATTACCAGGCGCTCTGGGACGGCCATGGGCCGCGCCAGGGAAGCGCCGAGGCCGCCGCGCAAGGGGGCGTTTCGCAGAAACGTGGCAAGGCCGTCGAGGCGGCTGCCGCCCGGGCGCTCGGAGCGTTGGCCGGACGCCTGGACCGGGAGGAGGGCGCCGGAGCGGTGCACCGGGTGGTGACGTCGATGCGGGTGCCCTCATCGATACGCGCCAGCCGTGAACGCGCCAAGACCGAATGGGATGTGGTCCTGCTGCGGCGCGTGCCGGATATGGATGGTGAACCGGCCTGGAGCGTCCGCCTGCTGGTCGAAGCCAAGGCCTCCATCGAGGCTGCGACGACAGACCTGCCGCGGCTGCAGCGCGGCGTGCGTGTGCTTGCGCAGGCCGAGGCTGGCGTGGCCTATTCGTTCCAGGCCAGCGAAGGCGCGGTGCGTTTGTGCGGTTCATCGCTGCGCGAGCTGTCCGCCGACGAAGCGGGCGTGGCGCGTTCGGTGCTGTATTGCTGCGATGCGCCCGCCGAACCCACACCGCGCCTACTGGGCGCGGCCAGCCGCATGCAGCTTCTGTCGGCGCCGGCCAGCCTGGCGTTCGCCAGCGCGCTGGCAGAAGGGCGCGACCCGGATCCGCGGGGGCTGGAAGCGGTCTGGAACGAGCTGCTGCATGCGCCGGGCTGGGCCGCGGTGCTGGATCAGTACCCGCGGCTGCGCCAGGTGCGCGGGCTGATGGTGCATGTGGACGACCTGATGGCTGCGATTACCGGCAAGTCGCACTGATCTTGCCGGCGGTCGCGGATCTCAGTTGATGGTGATGCCGCTCTTCTTGACCACGTCCTGCCACTTCTGGATTTCCGCGCGGCGGAAGGACTCGAGCTCGGCCGGGCTGGAGCCCACCAGTTCGGCCCCGATGCCTTCGAGCTTGGCCTTGACCTCCGGATCCTTGAGCACGTCGGCCAGCGCGGCCGACATCTGGTCGATGATGGCCTTGGGGGTGCCTGCGGGCGCGAACACGGCGTTCCATTCGTAGGACGAGAAACCCGGCACGCCGGATTCGGCGATGGTGGGAATCTGCGGCAGCACCGCCGAGCGCTTGTCGCCGCCGACCGCGATGGGGCGCAGCTTGCCGCTCTGGATGTGGGTCCACGCCGACCCCAGGCTGGCGAACATGATGGGCACCTGGCCCGACATCACGTCCACCATGGCGGGGCCGCCGCCCTTGTAGGCGACATGGACGAGCGAGGTGCCGGCCATGACGTTGAACAGTTCGCCGGCCAGGTGCTGCGCCGAGCCGGGACCGGCCGAGGCGAAGTAGGCGGGGTTGGCGGACTTGCCGTTCCGGATCAAGTCCTGCACCGAGGCGATCTTGCCTTGCGGCGAGGTCACCAGCACGTTGGGCACGCGCAGCAGCAGCGAGACGGCGTCGAAGGCCTTGAGCGTGTCGAAGCTCATCTTGCTCTGCAGCGCCGGGTTCTGCGCGTGGTTGGAGGCGTCGAGCATGAAGGTGTAGCCATCGGGGGCGGAACGGGCCGCCGCGGCACCGCCTATCATGCCGCCTGCGCCGCCCTTGTTGTCGATGATGACGGACTGGCCGAGCCTGGCCGACAGCCTGGGGCCGATGATGCGGGCCACCGTGTCCACCGTGCCGCCGGGCGGATAGGTGACGATCAGGGTGACGGGTTTCTCGGGCCAGGCGGCGTGCGCGGTGGACAAGGGCAGGGCAAGGGCCAGGGCGGCCAGGGCGGGGATGCGGATCATGGTGTCTCCTTAGAATGCAAAGCAGCGGCTCGGATTGGCCGCGAGGATGCGCAGGCGTAGATCGATGTCGTCGATCCAGTTGGCGAGTGCCTGATAGGTTTGCGCGTAGGTCACGCCGGGGTGTTGGGTATGGGGCCAGTCGCTGCCCCAGACCAGGCGCTCCGGCCCGGCATGTTCGACCAACAGGCGCGCGGCCTGGCGGGCCGCCGGCCCGTCCGGCTCGGACCAGTTGCGATAGGCGCCCGAGAGCTTGACCCAGACGCCGTCGTCGCGGGCGGCCTCGAGCAGCCACTGGAAACCGGGGTCCGCGGCGCCCGTCGCGGGCGCGGGTCGGCCGAAGTGGTCCACCACCACGCGGCATTGCGCCGCGCGCAGCGGGCCGACGATGGCGGCCAGGCGTGCCGCCTCGACATGGACTTCGACATGCCAGTCCAGCGCCCGCAGGCAGGCCAGCAGGCGGGGCCAGCCGCCGCGGTCCAGCACGGGCAGCGGCTGGCCGATCAGGTTCAGCCGGATACCGACGACGCCGCCGCGCGCCAGCCGCTCCAGTTCGTCCGGCGCCGCATGCTGGTCCACGACCGCCACGCCCCGCAGCCGGTTCGGCGCCTGGCGGATGGCGTCGAGCATGTAGCCGTTGTCCGTGCCCAGGAAGCTGGGCTGGATCAGTACGCCGGCCCGCAGCCCGTGGGCGTCCAGGTGCCCGAGATAGTCTTCCAGCAAGGCATTGGTTTCGGGCGCATAGCGCCGTCCCGGCGCCAGCGCCAGCGAACGGGCGAAGACATGGGCATGGGCGTCGATCAGCAGGGGCGCGGGGTTGGCCACGGAGGGCTCTCCAGAATCGTGTCCGGCCTGGGCGTCGTGCCGGAATCGGGCCGATTCTAGAAACGCTTGTTATATTTATCTATCCATTTTCGGATGTTTTGTTATAAGGTCTTGTGATGGATATCCGGCGCCTGGAAGAGTTCATCGCGGTCCTGGACACGGGCAGCCTGAGCAAGGCGGCCGAACGGCTGGGGGTGGCCCAGCCGGCCCTGAGCCAATCCCTGGCGCGGCTCGAACGCGAACTGGGCGTCAAGCTGTTCCAGCGGTCGCGGCGCGGCGCCGAGCCCACGCCGGCGGCGCGCCAGATCGCCGAGGAAGTGCGGCGCGGCGTGTTCCGCATCGTCAACGCCATCGACGCGGCCCAGGCCATCGCGGCGGGCAGGGCGGGCGTGCTGCGCGTCGGCCTGGTTTCCAGCGCGCTGGTGGACATCCTGCCGCGCGCCCTGCGGGTCCTGCGCGCCCAGGTGCCGGGCCTGCGCATCGTGCTGCGCGAAATGAGCAACGCCGAGCAGGCGCAGGCCTTGTCGCGCGGCGAGATCGACGTGGCGCTGGTGCACACGCCGGTGGCCCTGTCGGGGGTCATGCACGAGAAAGTGCTGATGCGCGAGCGCCTGGTGGCGGCCGTGCCGGCGGACTTGCTGCCCGGCGGCAAAGACAGGGTGACGATGGCCGACATCGCCCGTGCCGGCCTGGTGATGTTTCCGCATGCCCAGCTGCCGACCTTCTACGAGGCGGTGATGGATGCGTTCCGCAAGGAAGGCCTGGATGCCGACGTCGTGCAGGAGGCGAACCGGACCTTGACCGTGCTGGCCTGCGTGGCGGGCGGCTGCGGGATCGCGCTGCTGCCCAGCTGGATACGTTCGCTGGATTTCGCCGGGGTGCGCTATTGCGAGGTGGCGGACGGGACGCGGCTGCCCAGCTTCGACGTCAGTGCCATCTGGCCCAAGCGCTCCGTGGCCGGGCTGGCCGACGATTTCGTGCGCGCCTGCGGGGTCGGGCCGTGAAATCCGCGGCGTGGCGTCACAAAGCCGGCCGCTGTTTCGTCCTAATGGCATGGACAAGCACACATTCCCCGGGCCCGACGCGCTGGCCTCCAGTTTCGCCACCAGCTACGCCGGCGTGGTGGCCTTCATCGCGGTGGCCGCCGAAGGCAGTTTCGCCAGGGCGGGCGATCGCCTGGGCATCGGCCGGTCGGCGGTCAGCCGCAGCGTGCAGAAGCTGGAAGACCAGTTGGGAATCCGGCTGTTCGTGCGCACGACGCGCGCCACGTCGCTGACGCGGGAAGGCGAACGTTTCTACGAACATTGCCGGCCCGGCGTCGAGCATATCGTGCAGGCGCTGGACGAGATGCGGGAATTGCGGGAAGGACCGCCCGCGGGCTTGCTGCGCATCAGCGCCACGGCGGGTTTCGGCCGCAAGGTCGTCGCGCCGCTGTTGAACGGCTTTCGCGCCGCCTATCCGGAGGTGTCGGTCGACCTGCTGCTGGACGACAGGCCCACGGATTTCACGGCGGACAGGGTGGATGTGTCGTTCCGCGATGGACGCATGGAGGACAGCCAGATCATCGCCCGGCGATTGATCCCCATGCCGATGCTGCTGTGCGCATCGCCCGGCTATGCCGCACAGCGCGGGCTGCCGCGCGACCTCGACGAACTGGCCGGCCATCGATGCGTGAACTTTCGCCTGGCTTCCGGACGCGTGGCCGAGTGGGAATTCCAGGCGGGCGACCGGTTGCGCAAGTTCATGCCGCGGCCGCCGCAGGCGATGCTGGCCTTCAACGACGCGGACCTGGTGCTGCAAGCGGTGCTGGACGGGCAGGGGATCGCGCAGATGGCGGGCTACCAGGTCTGCGAGCACCTGCGCGCCGGCACGCTGCTGGCCTGCCTGCCGCATCATGCGCCGGACGATCGCGGCCATTACCTCTGCTATCTGAGCCGCCAGCACCTGCCGGCGCGCATGCGGGCCTTCATCGACTACATGACGGCGCGCATCCGCGCGTTGGATTTCCGGATTCCGGACCGCCCGGACCCAGAGGCGAGCCGGCTGGCCGCGCCGTGGAAACATGCGGCCTAGCCGGTGGCGCCGATGCTTCAGTCCAGCTTGGCCCGGTCCAGGCCATAGGCCTTGTCGGCCGAGCCCGGCGTGGTCCGGAAACCCACGTTCAGGCGGTTCCAGGCGTTGATCGCCATGATCGCGAAGCTCAGGTCCGAGATCTCCTTCTCCGACAGCTCGGCGCGGACCTGCTCGTAGACCTCGTCGGGCACGCCGTGCCCGGGCAGGCGGGTCAAGGCTTCGGTCCAGGCCAGGGCCGCCCGTTCGCGCGGCGAGAACAACGGGGACTCGCGCCAGACGGCGACGTGGTGCACGCGCAGTTCCCGCTCGCCGTCGATCTTGGCTTCCTTCACGTGCATGTCCAGGCAGAAGCCGCAGCCGTTCATTTGCGAGGCGCGGATATCGACCAAGTGCAGGATCGAGGCTTCGATGGTGCCGGATTTCTTGATCTGCATGCTGAATTCGACGAACTTCTTGAACAGCTCGGGCGATTGGGCGAGGGCATTGATGCGTTGGGTCATGATGTCTTCCTCGGTGGTGTGAGGCGTCGGTTGCGGAACGACTCCATCGTAGGCCCGCCGGGGCGGCGGCGGTAGCGCCGCGCCGGGGACCGCCGTGTTGCCTGTCCGGCACCAATGACCGGTACACTGCGCGTTGCCCAGTCCCACCGACGACACGTATGCCTGATCCATCGCCCCGCAAGAAGCCACGCATCAAGCGCTCCGCCGGCCATCCCACGGAGAAGACCATGGTGGGGAAGGCCGCGATCATCGACACGGCGATCGCGCTGATGAAGACCAAGACGCCGCAGGAACTGAGCGTGCTCGAAATCGCCACGGCCGCCGGCGTCGACCCCGCCCTGATCCGCTATTACTTCAGCAACAAACAGGGGCTGATGCGCGCCGCGGCCACGCACATCATGGATCAGCTCCAGGCCCGGAGCCAGGTCATGCTGGGCCAGGACGCGCCGCTGGAAGCGCGGATCCGCAAGCGCCTGGTGCTGCTGATCGAGGCGCTGAAGGACAATCCGCGCTTCCTGCAGCTCGTGCTCAACGAGATCTACAGCCATGCCGATACGCCCGAGCGCATGGACACGCTCCAGGGCGTGGCCGCGCGCGGGCTGGCCCTGAGCGAGGCGCTGCTGGTCGCGCGCGAGGGCGACCCGCCGCTCGATGCCATCGACCCGCGTTTCCTGCATGTCGCTTTCCTGGGACTGTGCACGTTCTTCGTGGATGCCCAGCCCATGCTCAAGGTGCTGTTCAACGGCGAGCAGGGGGCCGAGGACCTGACCGGGCGCTACCTGGATTTCGCCACGCGCCTCATCATGCACGGCATCGTGAAGTAGGCGTTTTCGCTAGTCTGAAAATTCTTGACACCTTTTTTCGCGGTCGATAACCTGTTCTCTATTCCTAGTTTTAGGAATAGAGAACATCCAGCGCCAGCGCGGTTTCTGGCGGCCCCATCGCGAGGAAGATATGTCCGAATTCAATGTCCACCTGACCGGTTGGAAGGGGAACGAGCCCAGCCCGCACGCGGGCCAGGGCGTGGTGGAAGCGCCCGGCCAGGGAGTGAACCTTCGGTGGCAGAGCCGGGAGTCGGTCCCTACCGATTTCGAGAACGCGCTGGCCGACGCGATCGAAAGCGCCTATCTGGCCGGCGCCAGGACGCCACAGCAGTTCGCCGAGCACCTGAATGCGGCGGGCGTCGCCATGCCCTCGGGGCGGGACTGGAGCGCCGCCAGCCTGGAACAGGAAATGTCCCGCCTCGGCTATTGAGGCCCACGTCCACGAGGAAGCCACCATGAGCTTGCTGTCCGCCATAAGAGCCGCCGCCTGTATCGCCGCCGTGTCCCTGATGCTCCCGCAGGCACGGGCGGAAAACCTCCGGGACGTGACCTACCTGTTGCCGGCCCCGCCCAGCCTGCCGGCCTTCGCGCCGTGGATGATCGCGCAGCAGAAGGGCTACTACGCGCAAGAGGGGCTGAAGATCAATTTCGTGGTCGGCAAGGGCGGCGCCGACGTCGCCAAGCAGGTGGGCGCGGGCAATGCGCCGCTGGGCGGCGGCGTGGGCGACACGCCCATCATCGTCCGGCCCAACGGCGTGCCGGTGAAGGCGGTGGCGGTGCTGGGCGGGGCCTCGCTGATGCACCTGGCCATCAACCGCGCCGCCGTGCCGGGCGGCATCCCGGACCTGAAGGGCAAGACCATAGGCGCGATGTCCTACGCCGACACGACCTACTACGCGCTGCTGGGCATGCTGCGGGCCAACGGCCTGCCGAAGTCGGCGGTCGACATCCAGGCCAGCGGCCCCTCGGTCTGGCAGCTCTTCGCCGAGCAGAAGATTCCCGCGCTGGCCTCGGTGCCCGAATGGACGGTCAGCGCGCAGGAGGCCGGCGTGAAGGTCGAGCTCATTCCGGCGGACCGCTATTTCAAGAGCATGGCCCAGGCCATCCTGGCGTCCGACGAGACCATCCGCAAGGAACCCGAACTGATCCGCAAGTTCGTCAAGGCCACGCTGCGCGGCCTGGCCGACATCTCGCGCGATCCGGCCGCGGCCACGGCCGACTACGTCAAGGCGGTGCCCGCGTACCAGGGCAGGGAGAAATATGTGGAGTCCGTCCTGCGGCTGTACAACGCCACGGTCTACCAGGGCCAGCCCCGGTTGGGCGCCATCGACCCGGACCGCGTCGCCACGCTCCAGTCGTTCTATCTGAACGAAGGCATCATCTCGCGCGCGGTCCCGCTGAACGATTTGTTCACGAACGACTTCGTGCCGGCGAAACAGTAGGAACACATCCATGAATCCCATCGTCCAGGACGGCCTGGCCCTTGCCGCCGCGACCCGCGTGGAAACCGGTCTGCGCAACCTCTGGTACCCCGTCACGCCCAGCTATGCGGTGCGCGACACCCCGCTGGGCATCACCCGGCTTTCCGAGAACATCGTGCTGTGGCGCGACCGCGCCGGCGCCGTGCGCGCGGTCGAAGACCGCTGCCCACATCGCGGCGCCCGCCTGTCGCTGGGCTGGAACCTGGGCGAGCGCATCGCCTGCTGGTACCACGGCGTGGAAGTCGATGGCGAAGGCAAGGTGGCCGATGTGCCGGCGCTGGAAAGCAGCCAGCTCGTGGGCAGGAAATGCCTGCGGTCCTATCCGGTGGTCGAGTACGGCGGCGCCGTCTTCCTGTGGTTCGGGTCCATGGAGCATGGGCAGCCCAGGCCCTTCGTGCTGCCCGAGGAAATGACGAACGACGAATACTCGGGTTTCCTGTGCATGCAGAACTGGAAGTGCAATTACCGCTATGCCATCGACAACGTGATGGATCTCATGCACGGGACCTATCTGCATTCGAACTCGCATTCGATGGCCCAGGGCGACAAGAAGGCGGAAATGGTCATCCGCCACACCGACTGCGGCCTGGTCTTCGAGAAGGTCGGCCAGCGCGGCGTGAACTTCGACTGGGTCGAGTTCGGCCATACGTCCTCGCTGTGGATCCGCCTGTCCGTTCCCTATCGTCCCCAGTATGGCGGCGGCGAGTTCTTCATCGTGGGCTTCGTCACGCCCGTCGACGACGGCAATTGCCAGGTCTATTTCTGGCGCATCCGCAAGTCCCAGGGCTTCGAGCGCAACGTCTGGCGCTTTCTGTACCGCAACCGCCTGGAAGGGCTGCATTGGGACGTGCTGGAGCAGGATCGCGTGGTCATCGAAAGCCTGGCGCGCCACGCGCGCAGCCAGGAGAACCTTTATTCCCATGATCTCGGTCTCGTGCGGGTAAGGCGCGTGATGGAGAAGCTGGCCAGGGAACAGGTCGAGGCCGAACAGGCCACGGCCGTCCACTGAACGGCAACGACGAGTAGTCCCCTCGGGCGGGCCTGCCCGATATTCTCCTTTCCACAGGAACGACCATGAAACTCGCGCTTTCAGGGGGGCTCGCGCTCGCCCTCGTTTCCCTGCCTTGCCTGGCCCAGTCGCCCGCCGGCAACGTGACGCTGTACGGTGCCATCGACACCGGTGTCGAATACATCACCCACGCCAGCGCCGGCGGCGGATCGGGCATGCGCATGCCCACGCTGACCGGCGGACAACTGCCGTCGCGCTGGGGCCTGCGCGGCAACGAGGACCTGGGCAACGGCTGGCGCGGCATCTTCAACCTGGAAAGCGGCTTCTTCGCCGATTCCGGTTCGTCCGGCCAGGTGGGCCGCCTGTTCGGGCGCACCGCGATCGTTGGTGTCGAGGGGCCGTGGGGCAGCTTCACGCTGGGACGCCAGTCGACCATGCTGACCTGGTCGCTGATGGATGCCGACGTGATCGGACCGTCGGTGTTCAGCATGGCGAGCTTCGACAGCTACATCCCCAACGCGCGCGCCGACAACTCGCTGGCCTACCGCGGCAGGTTCGGCGGCCTGACCGTCGGCGCGACCTATTCCTTCGGCCGCGATACCTCGGCGGCGGGCAACTGCGGAGGCGAGCGCCCCGGGGATGCCCAGGCGTGCCGCGGGTGGTCGGGGCTGCTGAAGTACGACGGCGGCGGCTGGGGCGTGGCGGCCGCCATCGACGAACAGCGGGGCGGTCCCGGCGCGGCGCCGGCGGTGGTGGTGCCGGGCGTGGCCGGCGTCGCGATCGCTTCGTCGGACAGCCGCGACCGGCGCTACATGGCCAACGGCTACGTGCACATCGCCGACCTGAAACTGGGCGCCGGCTGGATGCACCGCCGCATCGAAGGCGGCGCCGCCGACGTCTCGACCAACCTGTATTTCCTGGGCGCCACCTATCCGATCGGCAACTGGACCCTGAACGCGCAGGCCTCGCGCATGATCGCCAATGCCTACCAGGCCAAGGGCACGATGCTGGTCGGCCGCGCCAGCTACAGCTTCTCGAAGCGGACCGCCGCCTATGCCATGCTGGCCCACATGGGCAACAGCGGCGCGGGGGCGGTGTTCTCGGTGTCCAGCAGCAGCATCGTTCCGTGGTCGCCCAAGGCGGGGCAGGGGCAGGTGGGGGTGATGGTGGGGTTGCGGCATTCGTTCTAGGCGCCGGTCGAAAGGCGGTGCGTCGTCGTCGCGATAACGAAAACGTACCGCTCGCATAGCAAAAATGTTCTGGATGCCTTCAGGGGTCCGTCATCTAATGGAGGACATCGACCCTGCCAGGACGAAGCAATTGATCGATATTTCGCAGCACCCGGATTACGCCTTCTTCCACGAACGCGGCTTCGCCGTGCGGCTGGGGTTCGGCCGGCGGCCCGCGCTGATGGTGGTGGACCTGACCAACGGCTTCACCGATCCGTCGCGTCCGCTGGGCGCCGATCTCTCGGCCCAGGTCGCCGCCACCAACGCCTTGCTTGACGTCGCCGCCGGGAAGGGCGTGCCGGTCATCTTCACCTGCGTGCGCTACGACGATCCGCAGATGCGCGACGCGGGGCTGTGGGCGATCAAGCAGAAGGGAACGATGTCCCTGGCGGCCGAGGGCGACGGCCACCACGTCGATGCGCGGCTGCATCGCCGGGAGCACGACATCGTGTTGGTCAAGAAATACGCGTCGTGTTTCTTCGGCACCGATCTCGCGTCCCGGTTGCAGAACCTGGGTGTCGATACGCTGATCCTGACGGGCACGTCCACCAGCGGCTGCGTGCGCGCCACCGCCGTGGACGCCTGCCAACTGGGGTTCCGCCCCATGGTGGTGCAGGAAGGCGTGGGCGACCGCTCGGCCGCGGCGCACGCGCAAAGCCTGTTCGATCTCGACACCAAATACGGCGACGTGGTCGGCCTGGAGGAAACGCTGGCCTACCTGCGGGGGCTGGCCTAGAAGGGCGGCGCCTGGGGCCCGGACCGGAGACTGTCGCGTCGGTATGAGATGATCGGGCTTTGTCAGGCCTTGCCCGAAGGAATCCCATGACCAGCACGCTCGCCATCGTCGTTTCCCTGGCGTTGTTGATGTACCTGGCCTATCGCGGCGTGACCGTGCTGCTGCTGGCGCCGCTGATGGGCGCGCTGGCGGTGGTGCTGTCCGGGGACGCGGCATTGCTGCTGCCCATCTATACCGGCACGTTCATGACCGCCCTGAGCGGCTACGTGCTGCAGTTCCTGCCCATTTTCCTGCTGGGCTCGCTGTTTGGCCAACTGATGGCCGACTCGGGGGCCGCCAATACGCTGTCGCGCTGGATCGTCGCCAGCGTGGGCGAGAAGCACGCCATCGTCACCGTGGTGCTGGCCTGCGCGCTGCTGACCTATGGCGGCGTGTCCCTGTTCGTGGTGGCCTTCGCGATCTACCCGGTCGCGGTCGACCTGTTCAGGGCGGCGCGGATACCCAAGCGGCTGATCCCCGCCACGATCGCGCTGGGCGCCTTCACCTTCACCATGACCGCCTTGCCCGGCACGCCCGCCATCCAGAACGCCATTCCCATCCCGTACTTCGGCACCAACGTCTTCGCCGCGCCCGGCCTGGGCATCATCGCGGCCGCGATCATGTTCGGCGGCGGCTCCTGGTGGCTGCGGCGCCGCGCCGCGGCCGCCCATGCCGCGGGGGAAGGCTACGGCGACCACGACGACGCGCGGGAGGGCACGCCGGCGGAGGCGGAGCAGGACGCCCGGTGGTCGGTCATGCCCGTGCCGCTGGCCTTGCTGCCGCTGCTGCTGGTGGTGGGGATCAACGCCTTGTTCACCTACGTGGTGTTCCCAGCGGTGGATTTCTCGTTCCTGGCCCAGCGCTTTCCCGATCTGGCGCCGCAGAAGATCGTCGGCCTGTGGGCGCTGATCATCGCGCTGGCCACGGCCTGCACGGCGCTGGTGCTGCTGCGGCTCAAGCATTGGAGCAACCTGAAGAACACCATCAACCAGGGCGTGTTCGGGTTCATGCTGCCATTGTTCAACACGGCATCCGAGGTCGGCTACGGCGCGATCATCGCGGGCCTGGCGGGGTTCGCCATCATCCGCGACGCGGTGCTGAACGTGGCGCCGGGCAATCCGCTGATCTCCGAGGCGGTGGCGATGAACGTGCTGGCGGGCATCACCGGTTCGTCCTCGGGCGGCTTGAGCATCGCCTTGCAGACGCTGGGACAGGACTACCTGCGCATGGCCCACGAGGCGGGCATCAGCGCCGAGCTGATGCACCGCGTGGCCGTGATGGCCGCCGGCGGCATGGACACCTTGCCGCACTGCGGCGCCATCATCACGCTCCTGGCCATCTGCAAGCTGACGCACCGGCAGTCGTATGGAGACATCGCCGCGGTGACGATCCTTTTTCCGCTGCCGGCGCTGGTGCTGGTCATCGCGCTGGGGACGATGTTCGGCGGGTTCTGAGGCGGGGGCTCAGAACTTGTACTTCAGGCTGACCGTGACGTTGCGCGGCGCGCCGTAGGTGAGCTGGCTGTAGGCCGCGAACATGCCGTAGTACCGCTTGTCGAACAGGTTGTTGATGTTCAACTGCGCGGTCATCTGCTTGTTGATCTCGTAGCGCGCCATCAGGCCGACCAGGGCGTAGTCCTTCTGCTCGACCTTCTCGACCGTGCCCAGCGGGTTCGTCGCGTGCGTGTAGGTCTTGCCCTGCCAGCTCAGGCCGCCGCCCAGCGTCAGCCCGCTCCATGCGCCCGGCAGGCGGTAGGTGGTGAACAGGCGGAACAGCCGGCGCGGGTACAGGCTGTTCACGTCCGTGCCGTCGGCGGCCTTGGCCCGGAAGTGCGTGTAGCCGGCGCTCAGGTTCCAGTTGGGGGCCAGTTCGCCCGCGACTTCCAGTTCGAAGCCCTTGCTGGTCGCGCCATCCACGGCGCGATAGGCGGTCTCGGGCGGGTTGGTCCCGGGCACGGTGTCGGTGGTCTGCTGCGCCAGGTTGTTCTGCTTGATGTGGAACACCGACGCGGAGGCATTCACCCGGCCATCCAGGAACTCGCCCTTGATGCCCGTTTCCATGGCCTTGCCCTTGACCGGGTCGAGGTAGCGGCCGGTCACGTCGCGCGCGTTCTGGGGCAGGAAGATGTCGGTGTAGCTGGCGTAGAGCGAGTACTGGTCGTTCAGGTCGTAGATCACGCCGGCGTAGGGCGTCAGCTCGTTGTCGCTCTTGACCTCGTAGGCGCCGCTGTAGGCCACGTCGCCTTTCTTCCGGTAGTTCGTCATCCGGGCGCCAAGGATCACCTTGAGCGGATCGGTCACATTGAAGCGCGCGACGCCGTAGATGGCCTGCTGGGTGGTGGTGCCGTTCTCGTAGAAGGTGGGAGCGCCCCAGCTGGGTTCCGGGAAGGTGCCGTTCCAGGCGTTGAAGTCCGGTGCGAGGCCGCCCGCTGGATTGGCCGCGCGGGCATCGGCGTTGAACTTCTGGTTGGCGTAGACGTAGCCGAAGGCCAGCTGATGCTTGCGTCCCAGCAGCTCGAACGGACCGTCGGCCTGCACCGCCACGTCGTCCTGCGTCGTCTTGACGTCATAGGAGCCGGCGAAGGTGGTCATGCCCAGCCCGGTCGTCCGGTCGGGCGCGCCCGACAGGTAGAGCAGGTAGGAGTCGGCCTTGCGTTCGCTGCGGTTGTAGCTGAGCTTGACCCGCCAGTCGTTGTCGAAGCGGTGCTGCAGCGAGGCGAAATACGTCTGGTAGGTCGTGTCCCAGCGCGTCCAGTCGGCCGCCGCGCTCTTGGAGCGGTCCCAGTTGGTGGGGGTGCCGTCGCTGTACCACAGCGGCAGGCCGCCCCACATCGGGCCGCGGGCCTTGTTCTTCTGGTAGCTCAGGCCGGCCGTGAGCAGGGTGTTGCTGGTCAGGTCGGCTTCCAGCGTGGCGAACAGGGTCTGGCTCTTGTTGCTGAGCCGATCGACCCAGCTGTCCCGCTCCGCGTGTTCGCCCACCACGCGCAGCCGCACCGTCTTGGCCGTATTGACGGGAGTGGACAGGTCGACCATGCCGCGGCGCTGGTTCCAACTGCCCAGGTCCAGTTCCGCGGCGCCGGTGAATTCCTTGCTGCCGGCCCGTTTGCGGACCATGTTGACGGCCGCGGAGGGGTTGCCCGAGCCGGTGGTCAGCCCGGTTGCGCCGCGCACGATTTCCACGCGGTCATACGTCACCAGGCTGCTGAAGATCTCGCCCGAGCTCCAGGGCTGGTCCCAGGTGGTCGGCACGCCGTCGATCATCAGGGCGTTGATGTCGAAGCCGCGGGCGTTGAACTGGGCGCGATGGGTCTCGTACTGGTTCACCGAGACGCCCGTGGTGTTGTTCAGCACGTCGGTGATGGTTTGCAGCCGCTGGTCTTCGAAGCGCTGCTGCGTGACTACCGTCACGGATTGAGGCGTGTCGCGCAGGCTCAGGCCCAGCGGAGTGGCGGTGCGGGAGGGGCCCGTCGTGGTGTACGACCCGGTGCCTTCAGTGGTGGCCGAGTCTTCGCCCTGGGGGGCGGCGTTGACCTTGATTTCCGGCAGCACGGCTGGTGCGTCCTGCGCCGACGCGTACAGCGGAAGGGCTGCGGCCATGCACAGGCTGAGTCGCTTGAGTTGAACGGATACGGCTGGGCGGGCTGCCATTTTCTCCCTCATGATGGTCGGTCTGCATTGAACGGGCGCACAAGATCCGGAGGCGAACGGCCGTGGCGGCACGTCGCCAGCGTCGGCGCTGGAAAACCGGATTCCCCCTTGCGAATTGTGAATGATAATTGTTTTTATTTGTACTTGTGTTTACTTTTTATTCGAATGTTTGCTAGAGGCAACAGTGGTGTTCCCGTCCGGCGGGGGCGGGCGATCAGGCGTTTCTAGTTCATTTGCCGCAATGGCGCCTGGCGGGATCGCAGCCATCCGCATGCGGATGCCACTGGACGAATTCGGCGTCCTGCATGGCGCGCGGGCTTTGCGCCACGAAAAGCACCAGCCGCCGGCCATCGGTGAAATACGGATCGCCGGCCAGGTTGGCGCGAGGCTGCGCCTGGCTGGCCTCGCCCACGCCGTCGACGTAGCCCCAGCGTGCCACGTTGCTGGTCATCAGCATGTCCTGCAGCAGGTAGTCGCGGGCTTCGTCCACGTCGGGATCGATCACGTGCGTCGTCAGCGTGGGGGAGCGGGTGGTGACCTTCACGCCGATGTCGCGGCTGATCTGGCCAGCCCAGACCGGCACGCCGTCCACCTGCAACGGTGTCAGCCAAAGACGCAGATGATTGCGCTGCGAGATGCTGGCCCGCGCGCGCTGCATGGAGAAATCCTGTGGACGGCCAGCGAAATGCAGCGCGCTGACCGGCGACGTGCGATAGCTGCCGCCGAAGGCAAACACGCCGATCATGCGGCCGACGCTGGACGCGTTGATGGTCTCGGTGAAATCCCATCCCGCCCGGACCAGCGCGACCAGCACGTCATGCTCGGACCCGACCATCACCAGGTTCAGCGGATCGCCTTGCTCGCTGCCCTGGGCATTGGTGGTGCAGCAGGGGAGCTTCTGCAAGGCGGAGCCCAGCGAAGCCAGGTCGACCCGGACCCGGCGCTCCGGCTGATAAAGCCGCTCGGGATCGATGGTCTGGTAGTCGAAGCCGCCGCCAGGCAGTTCCCTGGCGAAGTCGAAGCGCAGCACATGCCGGGCCCCCAGCAGCTCGACGTTGACCAGCTTGATGCCCCGCGTGACATTGGTGTAGACGAAACCGCTGACCGTTTGGCCGGGCGGAACATGCACCTTGATCTGGCGCGCGGTCAACTGGCGTTCGATCTGCGCCGCCGATGCGCCGCCCGAGCCCGAGTGGAAAAGATAGGCGGCCTCGCGCGCGGAGTAGAAGTCGCGATCCATGAACACCGGCATGAACCAGTAGGGAAGCGTGCTGCGGTTCTCGATCCTGACCCAGACGGGTTGCACGCCATGCTCGGCCAGGGGCAGTCCGAAGCTGGCTGCGCTTTCCTCGTCGCGCAGCGCCGCGACGCTGACGGTGACCTGGCCGCGTGTCATCGCCTGGCGATTCGCGCGATCCAGGTAGCTTCGTTCCGCCTGGGACGGATCCATGGAAGAGGCAGCCTGGGAGTCTTTCGGGGAGGCGGCCGGACCGGCGCAGGCGGACAGCAGGGACAGGGCGAGCGCGCCGAGCAGGGCACGCGCCGAGGCGGCCGCACCGTCCATCCATCGGGTATCAAGGGCGCTGGGCTTGTTCATGGTCCCCCTTCGCATCGATAGGGGGCACCGCGCGATCACCCCCACTGCGCCAAGCTGGTGGCAAAAGCATCAATGATGCCGCAAAACCATTTCATAACCTTGCCGATTTTCAAATAACGATCATTTTTTATGTTGGCCTGGCCCACCTTGACCGTGACAGAAGTGCGGCCGGGTTGCCGCGGAGCATTGCAGCCGCTGCTCATGCTCCAGCAGCCATTGCTTGCGGGCCAGGCCACCGCCGTAGCCGGTCAACGCCCCATCCTTGCCCACGACCCGGTGGCAAGGGACGACGATCGCCACCCGGTTGGCGCCATTGGCGCCCGCCACCGCGCGCACGGCCTGCGGCCTGCCCATCTTCGCCGCCTGCTCGGCATAGCTGGCGGTGTGGCCATAGGGAATGGCTTGCAGCGCCCGCCACACAGACTGCTGGAACTCGCTGCCCGGGGTATCGAGCAGCAGATCGAACCGCTGCCGCACGCCCGCGAAATACTCGCCGATCTCGCGCTCGGCCTGCCGCGTATGCGCGTTCTCGCCCGCCAGGATGCGCGCCCGCAGCAGCCGTTGCAGGTCCTTGAACTCGGTCTCCAGCATCCGGCGATCCACGAACTCCAGCAGGCAGAGGCCGCGCTCACTGGCGCAGGCGAACAGCGGGCCCAGCGGCGTGGTGAAGCGATGGATCAACAACACGCTGGCCTCGGCCGTAGGCGCGCCGCCGGTCAGCTTCTTGACGGTGTAGCCAAAGCCGCTGAGCGACTCGTAGCCGTTGTCCAGCGCGGCGTCGGTCGCACGGCGGCCGGTCTTCAATTCCTCCAGCGCCGCATTGATGCGCAGCGAACGCTGGAACGCCTGGAAGCTCATGCGGTGGTGCCGCTGGAACCAGCGCCGGATCCGCTCGGGGCTCAGCCCGCGCTGCCTGAGCTGCCAATCGCTCAGTCGCTCCTTGGGATGCCGGCGCACCCAGTCGACAGCCTCGGCCACTTCCGGCGGCGCGGCATGGGCGTTCTCGATCGGCCTGCATACCTTGCAAGGCCGGTAGCCGGCATCCAGCGCTTCCTTGAAGTCGGTATAGAACACCACGTTCTCGCGCTTGGGCTTGCGGGCGCGGCAGGTGGCGATGCAGAACACGCCGGTGGTTCTTACGCCGACATAGAAGATGCCTACGTGATCGGCGGCGCGGTCGAGCAGGGCGCGGTAGTAGGTGTCGATTTGCCGGTTGTCGGTGATCAGCATGGTCGGAGGGCGGCTTGTCTGAATGGGGCCAGTATGGAGTTTGGCCCGGGCGCGTCACAACCGAAAAATGGACGAGTATTTCTTATTGTCCGGAAGCAGGGATAAGGCTGATTCTATCTGCGAACCGGCCGCTTCCAACAGTCTGCATTGGGAACCATACCTACAACAGCATGCTGGTTGGAGTCGATAGGACTGCGGCAGGATGGTTGACAGCGTTTGTCGGCGACCTATGCCGGCAACAGTCAAACGCCGGCGCATACCGAGAACTATGCCTATGACGCGAACTGCTACCTGACCACAGTGACCATTGGCGGGGTCGTGCGGGCCGAGCGGCTCAATGATGCGGCCGGGCGCGTCGTGCGCTATATCGAACGCAACGAGAACAACAGCGTGCGTACGGATGCGACGCGGACCTGGGACGCGGATGGATTGCAGACGCTGGAAACCGACAACCTGACGGGAAGGACGACGACCTACACGTACTCGGGAGAAGGTTCCTTGAGTACGGTGGTGTCCGAGGGCGGTGGCTCTGCCAAGACCACGACGAGCTATACCTATGAATGGTGGGACAGCGCCAAGCAGAAAGAGGTCAAGGCCCAAGGCGACAACGGCCAGTCCGGCTGGGCGCCGGGCTTCTCGCGGTTCACCTACGATGTAAACGGCAACGTCAAGAGCGCGACCGATGTCGTGGGCAAACGGGAGTTCCGTTATCTCGTCGACGGCGATGGACGAGTGCTGCGGCGGGACGAGTATCTGGGTAGTGAAACGAACGCGGCGGGGGAACTGGTCAGCGCACGCGGTAACCGCTCGCACTCCTACTACTACCTGGGGGGACACCGCGTCGGCAACGTCGGCAACGATGGTGTTGAAAGGGTGGACTACGCCCAGGAGCTGTCGCGGACGACACCCATTTCGACTGCGGCCGCAGATTCTTTCGCGGCCCGCCCAGGTTGCCGTAGAACAGGATTAAGCAAGGCAAGGAGCTCAGTTCTGTACGCTGATGGCCGCATCGGACACGACTTTCTTCCAGGCGGTGTAGTCCTGTTTGATGAAGTTGGAGAAGTCGCGCGGATTGGCATAAACGACTTCGATGCCGTTGTCCGCCAGGCGTTTGCGGACCTCGGCGGCCGAGAATCCTCGCTTGATGGCGGCGGCAATCTTGTCGACGATGGGCGATGGCGTGCCTTGCGGCGCGAGCACGCCGTACCAGGTCGTCACGACCATGCCGGGCAAACCGACTTCGACCGCGGACGGGGTGTCGGGCAACAGGGGTTGGCGCTCGCGAGTCAATACGAACATCGCTTTCAACTGCTGTCCCTTGATGAGGGGCACGGAGCTGGGCAAGCCGTTGATCACCATGTCGATCTGTCCGCCCACCGCCGAGGTCACCGCCTGCGAGGCGCCCTGGTAGGGGACGTGCAGGATGTCGGTGCCGGTCAATGCCTTGAATTTCTCGAAGGCAAGGTGGTTGGATGATCCGGCGCCGCCGGAGCCGTAGCTGAACCGGCCCGGATGGGCGGTTAGCCGTGCGCGCAGGGCGGAAAAGTCGTCCTGGCCGAATTTCTGTGGATTGACCACGAATACGTTGGGCACCTCGGCGACCATGGCCACGGGTGCCAGATCGGCCAAGGGGTCGAAGCGCAGGCTCTGGTTGATGGCGGGGGTAATCGTCAGTGTGGGCGAGGTCAGCAGCAGGGTATAACCGTCGGGCTGGGACTTGGCGACGTGTTCCATGGCGATGCGTCCGCCGGCGCCGGACTTGTTTTCCACCACGACTGGCTGGCCCAGTTCCTGTGTCAGCCGCTCGGCCAGCATCTGGCCGACGACGAAGGTGGCGCCGGTGGGGAAGGGCAAGATCAGCTTGACGGGCTTGGCCGGATAGCTCTTGGCTTCGCTGGCGATCGCAAGCGTGGAACAGGCCGCCAACAGGGCGCCCAGTAGCCAGGTCGGTTTCATCGCTGCCTCCTTATGCTTGTATTTGGCAGGCATGCTACGCGCCGTCGAACGGGGTGTCGGCGGGGTGGCGCTTATGAAGGAAATAAGCGGCGTCTAATGGGCGCAGGTTCGAGACTGCGCTTGCCCACTATTAGGGAGCCTCTATGCACCCGTTGGCCAATGTCGACTTTCGTACCCTGCAGATTTTCCTGACGTTGATGACCGAGCGAGGGGTGACGGCCACATCGCTGGTGGTGGGCGTTTCGCAGCCGGCCATCACGCAGGCGCTGAACAGGCTGCGCAAGACCTTCGGCGATCCGCTGCTGGTGCGCAGCCCGCAAGGCATGCAGCCGACGGAAAAGGCATTGGCCCTGGAGCGCGAGACCAGGCGTTTCCTGGAGGAGGTCGCGCAGATCCAGGCGTCGCAGGAGGATTTCGATCCCTTGCGCGAGCGGCGCGAGGTCGTGCTGACCGCCCCGGAGTATCTGGAGCAGTTGCTCCTGCCGGTCATAGCGACCGTGCTGCGGCGCGATGCCCCGTACGTCACGTTGAGCATACGTTCGCCCGACCAGCGGCGCATCGATGCGCTGCTGGCCGCGGGCGACGTGAATTTCCGGCTGGGGTGGGTGCGCGATCCCCAGCCCTCGGTGCGGGCCATGCCGCTGTTCGAGGACGATGTGGTGGTGATCGGCGGGCCCGGCAATCGGGCGCTGGCCGAGCGGCTGACATTGCCCGCCTACGTCGCCTTGCCGCACGCGCGCTTGCTGGGAAGCGGCCGTACCACCTCGGGCCGGGTGATCGACGAGTTCATCAAGCAGCATGGCCAGAGTCTGGCGGTCTGCATCCATGCCCAAGGGTTGATGGCACTGCTCGGCACGCTGATGGTGTCCGATGCCGTCGCCACGGTGCCGCGTCGCGTGGCGCTGAAGATACAGGAGGCATTTCCGGTGCGGATGGTTGATTTCCCGGGCCGTTTGCCGCGTGTCAGCAATGCCTTGTACTGGCACGAGCGTACCCAGCGCAGCGCCTTCCACCAGTGGTTCCGGGGAGTGATCGGCCAGGCGGCCAGGCATGCCGCTGCGACATATGCATGACCGGGTAGCGGTGGCTGGGTTTTTGTGGAATGATTGTGAAATATCACAAATATTTCACAAGGAGTGCCCTTCATGCCACGCAAGCAGCGCATCACCACCCCCCACGTCGCCGAAGCCGCCCCCGGCCTTTGGTCCAACTGCCTGCAAGTGGGCGACACTCTCTACCTGTCGGGCCTGACCTCTCGCGCCAACGACGGCGAAACCATCCAGGGCAGCGACGAGTACGAGCAATCGCAGTTCATCTTCGCCAAGATCAAGCATCTGGTGGAAGCGGCGGGCGGCAAGATCGACGACGTGGTCACGCTGACGGTGTTCGTGACGCGCATGTCGGGCAACCAGGGGGTGTGGAAGGCGCGCCGCGAGTTTTTCACGGGCGATTTTCCGGCCTGCGCGCTGGTCGAGGTGAAGGGGCTGGCCAAGCCGGAAATCCTGGTCGAGATCCAGGGCCAGGCCAGACTGGGCGCGGGGGGCTGATCATGAAGAAACTCGTGTTGGGTCTGGCGTTGTCGTTGGCATCCACTGCCCCGATGGCGCAGTCGTTTCCCTCGCAGCCGCTGACGCTGATCGTGCCCTATGCCGCGGGCGGATCGTCCGATGCCCTGGCACGCGCGCTGGCCCAGGTGGTGGGCAAAGCGGCGGGAGTGTCGGTGGTGGTGGAGAATCGTCCCGGCGGCGGCACCGTCATCGGCACGCAGGCGCTGCTGGCCAAGCCGGCGGATGGGCAGACTGTGCTGATGATGGCGGCGAGCTTCGTCATCAATCCCTATCTGATCAAGAACCTGCCGTTCGATACGCGCAAGGATTTCCAGCCGGTGACGGCGCTGGCCTCGAATCCGCATGTGTTGGTGGTCTCGTCCAAGGTGCCCGCCCAGGACCTGAAGGGGTTCATCGACTGGACGAAGGCGCAGCAGGGCAAGGCGAGTTTTTCGTCCTTCGGCAATGGCTCGTCGGGCCACCTGGGCTTCGAGCTGTTCAAGCAGCGCGCGGGCGTGGAGATGCTGCACGTGCCTTACAAGGGCTCGGCGCCGGCCACGATGGCGGTGCTGTCGGGCGAGGTGGACGCGACGCTGGGCGACGTGGGCGTGGTGGCGCCGCACATCGCGGCGGGCAAGCTGAAGGCGCTGGCGGTGTCGGGGGCGAGCCGCTCGGCCGCGCTGCCCGGGGTGCCGACTTTCGCCCAGGCCGGATTGGAGGGGTTCTCGTCGGAAACCTGGATGGGCCTGCTGACCCGCGCCGGCGTGGCGCAGGACCGGGTGGAACGTCTGCATGACCTGTTCGCCCAGGCCTTGAAGGACCCGGAGGTGCAGAAGACGCTGCAGCAGCAAGGCATGGAGGCCAAGCCCTCGGCCCCGGCCGAGTTCGCGCGTTTCCTGCAGCAGCAGTCGGACCAGTACCGCGTGGCGGTGGAGAAGGCGGGACTCAAGCCGGAATGAGCCGAGGCGGGGCGCCCGCGAGGCTACAATCGCGGGCGCACTTGCCACGCTTCATCCATCCGCATGCCCAGACCTTCGAAGACCTCGCGTATTGCCGCCGCCCGCGACGGCGATGAACATGCCGGTGGCTCGCCCTCGCTGGGCGAGCAGGCCTACGTGGCGGTCAAGCGGATGATCCTGTCGCACGAGCTGCGGCCGGGCGAGCACATCAATGTCGCGCAGTTGTGCCAGCGGCTGGGCCTGGGCCGCAGTCCCATCCACCTGGCCACGCACCGGCTGGCGCGCGAGGGGCTGGTGGAGATCCTTCCGCGCAAGGGGCTGCTGGTGAAGGCCGAGACCCTGGACGGTTTCCTGGAACTGATCGCGGCGCGGCAGTTGATCGAGCCTTTCCTGACGGGGCTGGCGGTGGATCGCATGCGTCCGGAGATCGTGGAGCAGTTGCAGGAACTGGTGGACGCCGGCTGGGAACGCTACCGCCAGAAGGACCACGCGGGCGGCATGGAGGTCGACCGGCGTTTCCATCATTTGTTGTACGACACGGCGGACAACCGCACCTTGTCGGATTTCGCGGCGCTGTTGCTCGATCGTTCCATGCTGCTGTGGTTCCGCCCCAAGGTGGATGCGGGCGAGCGCGCGAACGTGGCGGAGCTGGAGGATCTGCTGGACTGCATCCGGCGCGGCGACCGCGACGGGGCCGTGCGGACGATGGAAGCGCACGTGGGGTCGATCCGGCAGAAGTACCTGGGTTGAGTTCTCCGACTACCTTCCATTTATCTTTCATGTAATGCAAAATTGCATTACAATGACCGGGTAATGGAGGTAAGCCATGAGCATATTGACCGTGACCGCCCGGGGCCAAGTCACCTTCCGGAAGGAAGTCTTGCAACACCTTGGGATCAAGCCGGGCGACAAGATCGAACTGGATCTGCTGCCGGATAATCGGGCCTCCTTGAAAGCCGCGGAGCGGAAAGGATCCTTCCGGGAATTGCGCGGCATCCTGAAAGGCAAGACCAACGGCGCCAAGCTAAGCATCGAGGACATCAACGATGCGATAGCGGAAGGTGCCATGAAGGCCGATGGGCAATGAAAGTTACCGCCGACACGAACATCATCCTTCGCAGCATCGTTGACGATGACGAAGCCCAAACGACCCGGGCCATCGAGCTACTGGAAACCGCTGACATGGTGGCGGTGAGCCTCCAGACGCTGTGCGAAGTCGTTTGGGTGTTGCGCGGTCGGTATGAGGTGGACCGCGCGGATATCGCCGTGGCGATCCGCGCGCTTTTGAGCACGAACAACGTCGTTGTCAATCGTCCTGCGGCCGAGGCCGGCCTGGCGTTGCTGGAGGCCGGCGGCGATTTTGCCGATGGGGTAATTGCCTATGACGGAACGTGGCTCGGCGCGGAAACCTTTGTGTCGTTCGACAAGAAGGCGGTGTCTCTGCTAACAAAGCAGGGGTATTCTGCAAAGCTGCTTTGACGAACCATTGCCCGAATGACCCATGGCCAAGCTGCCGCCCGCCGAAGTCCTGGACCTGCTGCTCGATGCCATCTGCGTCGTGGACCACGACGGCCGTTTCCTGTCGATCACGGGGGCGGGCGAGAGCATCTTCGGCTACAAGCCCGAGGAAATGCTGGGCCGCCGCATGATCGAGTTCGTCCATCCCGATGACCGCGCCCGCACGCTGCAGGCGGTCCAGCGCATCGAGGCCGGCTATCTCCAGCGCTATTTCGAAAACCGCTATGTCCGCAAGGACGGCAGCGTGGCCCACATCATGTGGTCGGCGCGGCTGTCGGACGACAAGACGCATCGCGTGGCGGTGGCGCGCGACATTTCCGCCCGCGACGAGGTACTGCCGGACGAGCGCCTGAAGCCGGCGGCGGCAGGGGAGACATGGCGGCTTTCCTCGGCACCGCCCAGCCTTACCCCGCCCGGATTCGGGCCGATCCCGCTGTCGGCGCAGGACTACAAGGTGCTGCGCGCCCTGGCCAACGGCACCGGCGAGTGCGTGACGCGCAAGGCCATCGTGCAGGCGCTGGACGAGAACTTCCTGGACTACGACCAGCGCCGCCTGGATACGCAGATGCGCCGTCTGCGGCGCAAGGTGGAACAGGCGTGCGGGCTGGAATTGCCGGTGTCGACGGTGCGCAGCCAGGGGTTCAAGGTCTACCGGAAGATCGAAGTGGCCGACTAGGGCCTGTTCCCGCTCTGTCAATGCAGATGTAACCACTTCTGTTCCCGTTGCCCCAGGCGGTTTGCCGGGCGGCCGGCCGTGTAAACTTCCGGCTTTTGCCCGTCCGGTCCCATGGCGCACATGTCCGGGCGCACAGGCGCCAGCGGTCCGGCTTTCGTCCGCCTGCTTGCCCGCCTGGCGCACGCCCACGTTCCCACCCCCCGGCAGCCGCTTGCCGACCGGCTGAGCCTGTGGCTCGGCTGGACCGATGCCATCGCGCTGTCCGCGGTGCTGAGCGGCAACGCGAAAGCGGCGCCCGCCAGCACGCCTGCCTGCGATACGGCCGCGCGGGAGGACTGCGTGCGGGTGCGGGACGAACTGGCCCAGGCCATCGAGCAGGACAGGGTGCTGCGCCCGGTGCGCAGCCGCCATCGTCGCGATCCGGCGCTTCTGGTCGATCCGGACGACGACACCGATTTTTCCCGCTACCGCCAGCGCTACCTGGCCAAGCAGCAGCAGATGGAGACCGGCATCGCGGCCCTGCGCGGCCGGTTGCGCGCCATGCTGGCCGCCGGGTCGCCCGACATGGCGCGGCTGGCGGCCGTGGACGCCGTCATGGAGCGGGTGCTGGGCACGCAGGAGCGCAACCTGTTGGCCTCGGTGCCCGGCCTGCTGGAAGGCCATTTCCTGCGCCTGCGCAAGGCGGGCCGGGATCCCGCCGAGAAGACGCAGGAGGCCGGCGCGCCGGCCAGCAACGATCCCGGCCCCTGGCTGGACACCTTCCGCGCGGACATGCGGGGCGTCCTGCTGGCCGAACTGGATTTCCGATTTCAACCGGTCGAGGGGCTGCTGGCGGCCCTTCGCGCAAGCTGATTCGTCCTAGATGAGCAGATATCTTCCTTTCGTGGTTTTCTTCGTGGGTCTGGCCGTCGTGGGCTGGGTGGGCGTGGGCTATGTCGGCTCGAACCTGCTGGCGCTGGCGGTGATCCTGCTGATCGCCGCGTTCTACGTGCTGGGCGGGCTGGAACTGCGGCGCTTCCACGAGGCGACGTCCTCGCTGGCGCGGGCCACGGCCGACCTGTCGTCCCCGCCATCCAGCCTGGGGACGTGGCTGGAGCAAGTGCACCCCTCGCTGCGCAACGCCGTCCGGCTGCGCGTCGAGGGCGAAAGGGTGGGGCTGCCGGGCCCGGCGCTGACACCGTACCTGGCCGGACTGCTGGTGCTGCTGGGCATGCTGGGTACGTTCCTGGGCATGGTGGCGACGCTGCGTGGCACGGGGGTGGCGCTGGAGAGCGCGACCGACCTGCAGGCGATCCGGGCGTCGCTGGCGGCGCCGGTCAAGGGACTGGGCTTCGCGTTCGGGACGTCGGTGGCCGGCGTGGCGGCATCGGCCATGCTGGGGCTGCTGGCCTCGTTGTGCCGGCGCGAGCGCCTGCAGGCGGCGCAGGCGCTGGATACGCGCATCGCGACGGTGCTGCGGCCGTATTCGCTGGCCCACCAGCGCGAGGAGTCGTTCAAGCTGTTGCAGCGGCAGGCGGAGCTGATGCCGGCGCTGGTCGACCGGCTGCAGGCACTGGCGGAGTCCGTGGCCAAACACAACGAGGCCCTGGGCGAGCGCCTGGCCGCCGGGCAGGAAAGCTTCCACGGCCGGGTCGAGTCCGAGTACCGGCGCCTGGCCGGTTCGGTGGAGCAAAGTCTGAAGGAAAGCCTGGCCGACAGCGCGCGGGTGGCCGGCGCCACGATCCAGCCGGTGGTCGAGTCCGCGATGGCCGGCCTGGCGCGCGAGACGGCCAGCCTGCACCAGACGGTCACGCAGGCGGTGCAGCGGCAGCTGGACACGCTGTCCAGCCGCTTCGAAGCCAGCACCGCCACGGTGGCCGGTACCTGGAGCACCGCGCTGGGCGAGCACCGGCGGACCAGCGACGCGCTGGCCGGCGACCTGCGCGCGGCGCTGGACGGATTCGCCCGGACTTTCGAGCAGCGCTCGGCCAGCCTGGTCGACGGCGTGTCCGCCCGCCTGGAGGCGTCGGTGGACAAGGTGTCGTCGACCTGGGGGACGGCGCTGGCGGCACACCAGCAGACCAGCGAGACCCTGTCGGGCGAACTGCGCGCCACCTTCGACGGCGTCGCGCAGGCCTTCGCCCGGCGTTCGACCGAGATGGTGGAAACCGTGGCCGCGCGGCTGGAGGGCGTGGCCGGCCAGGTGTCGCAGGCTTGGAATGCGGCGCTGGCGGGGCACCAGCGTACCAGCGAGGCGCTGGCCGGCGACGTCCGTGCGTCCTTCGAGCGGCTGGCGGGGGATTTCGAGCAGCGTTCGGCGGGGCTGGTGGACGGGATCGCCGCCCGGCTGGATGCCACGGCCGGGACGGTGTCCGGTGCCTGGAGCATGGCGCTGGACGAGCACCGGCGCACGGGCGAGGCCCTGGCCGGCGACATGCGTGCGTCCTTCGAGCGTTTCGCGGCCACTTTCGAGCAAGGGGCGGCCAGCCTGGTGGAGCGCGTGGCCGGCCAGCTCGAGGCCACGGTCCAGAACGTATCGGGCGCCTGGAACGAGGCGCTCGCGCGGCATGGACAGGTCAGCGAGCAGTTGTCCGGCGACACGCGCCAGGCGCTGGCCGAGGCCGCGGCCACCTTCGAGCGCCACGCGGTTTCGCTGCTGGACACGGTGGGACAGGCCCATGGCGAGCTGAGGTCCGAGCTGGCCGCGCGCGACGAGGCGCGGCAGGCGGCATGGACCGGCGCCCTGGAGGCCCTGGCCGGGTCGCTCAGCCAGGAATGGCGCGAGGCCGGCGAGCGGATCGCGGGCCGGCAACAGGAAGTCTGCGAGACGCTGGCGCGGACGGCGGGCGAGATGACGGCCGAGTCCCAGGCCCATGCGCGCGCCACCATCGCCGAGATCGAGCGGCTGGTGCAGGCAGCCTCGGAAGCCCCGCTGGCGGCGGCCCGGATCATCGGCGAACTGCGGCAGCAATTGTCCGACGGCATGACCCGCGACAACGCGATGCTGGAAGAGCGCGAGCGCCTGCTGCAGACGGTGGGCAGCCTGCTGGACACCGTCAACCACGCCAGCACCGAACAGCGGGAGGCGGTCGATGCGCTGGTGGCGGCGTCGGCCGAGATGCTGGAACGGGTGGGGACGCGCTTCACCGAGCAGGTCGGCGCCGAGACCGACAAGCTGGAGTCCGTGGCCGCGCAGGTCACCGGCAGCGCCGTCGAGGTGGCCAGCCTGGGCGAGGCGCTGGGCCAGGCGGTCAAGCTGTTCGGCGAGTCCAGCGACAAGCTGATGGAGCATCTGCGCGGCATCGAGGGCGCGCTGGACAAGGCCATCGCCCGTAGCGACGAGCAGCTTGCCTACTACGTGGCGCAGGCCAAGGACGTGATCGACCTGAGCATGATGTCGCAGAAACAGATCGTCGAGGAGCTGCGGCAGCTCGACACGCAACGGGCGCCGGTGGGCGACGCGACCTGATGGCCGACGATATCGAATCCAACGTCGAGCCGGCATCGCCCGTCTGGGCGGTGTTCGGCGACCTGATGTCGGTCATGCTGGGGGCCTTCGTGCTGCTCCTGGTGGGCGTGATCGGCACGCAACTGGAGCTGTCCACCAAGCTCGAGGAAGAGGTGCAGCGCAGGCAGGGCGAGGCGCAGCGGCGGCAGGCCCTGGAGCAGGCGCTGGCCGGACCGCTGGCCGCGGGACGGGTGACGCTGGTCGATGGCCGCATCGGCATCAGCGGCAACGTGCTGTTCGCGTTGAACTCCGACGCCCTGCAGCCCGAGGGCCGGCAGTTGCTCAAGAGCCTGGTGGGGCCGCTGGGCGCCTACCTGAAGGCCCGCGATGAGATCATCATGGTGAGCGGGTTCACCGACGACAGGCAGATCCGCGAGGGCAACCGCCGCTTCGCCGACAACTGGGAACTGTCGGCGCAGCGGGCGCTGACGGTCACGCGCGCCCTGATCGACGAGGGCATCCCTTCGTCTTCGGTGTTTGCCGCGGCCTTCGGCGCCGAGCAGCCGGTGGCGCCCAACGCCGACGAGGACGGCCGTTCGCGCAACCGGCGCGTGGAGATCGCGCCCATGCCCCGGTCTTCCCAGCGCCGTGAGTAAGGACGTCGTTACCGAGGCGGCGGCGCTGCTCGATGCTTGGCGGGGGCAGGGAGCCGATCGCGTCGACCCGCTGCGTTTCCATTTCATCGAGGCGCTGGCGCGGCGGGCATCCGGCCACGAGGGCGAGGCGCGCCGCGTCCTGGACGAGAAGCTGGCCGCCGCACTGGCGGACTATGCCCGTGACGTGGCGCAGGCCGCGGATGCGAGCGAGGCCGTGGCGGCGCCCGTGGCCGCCGACGGCCTGACCACGCTGGTGGATCTCCTGTCCGCGAACGGCGCCGCGCTTCAGGATGCCGCCGGCGACATGGCGGTGCTGGACTACTTCCGTGGCCTGTGGGCCGAGCTGCGCGTGGGCCGGGAATTGCGGCAGGCCCTGGAGAACGTGCCCGAGAACGCCGGGCCGCTGAATTCGCTGCATCTCGTCCACCAATCGCTGATGCTGATGCACGACCTGGCGCCGGGATACCTGCGGCATTTCCTGTCGTATGCCGATACCCTGTCGTGGATGGAGCGCATGAGCGGCGCCGACCTGTTGCTGGGAGCTGCTGCGCGCGCCGAGGCGCCGAAGAAGGGCGGCAAGGGCAAGCCGGACTGAAGCCGGCTCCCGCAGGGCGCGGGAAAACGTCTATGCTTGGCGGGTCGCCCGGCGCGGCCTCTGCTGGCCCATGCGCCGCCGCCGTTCCCGGAATGCCCGCGCCATGCCCCTGTTCTACCTACGCAGACTGACCGCCGTCGAACGCACGCCCCAGGCCAACCGCCATCTCGCCTATTTCCTGGCCTTCGTCGCCGGCGCGGTGAACGCGGGCGGTTTCCTGGCGGTGCAGCAGTACACCTCCCACATGTCCGGCATCCTGTCGTCCATGGCCGATCACCTGGCCCTGGGCGGCATCGCCTTCTTCCTGCAGGGGCTGGCCGCGCTGCTGTTCTTCGTGCTGGGGGCCGCGACCTCGGCGGTGCTGATCAACTTCGGCCGCCGCTCGCGCCTGGCCAGCGAGTATGCGCTGCCGCTGCTGCTGGAGGCCGGGCTCCTGTTGAGCTTCGGTCTGCTGGGCGGCAACATCGAGCAGTTCCGCTGGCTGGCGGTGCCCGCGACCGTCATGCTGCTGTGCTTCATCATGGGCTTGCAGAACGCCATCATCACCAAGATCTCGCGCGCCGAGATCCGCACCACCCACGTCACGGGCATGGTGACCGACATCGGCATCGAGCTGGGCAAGCTGTTCTACTGGAACGTCTCGCGCGAGGCCGATCCGGGGCATTTCGTGCGGGCCGACCGCGCCAAGCTGCGCGTGCTGAGCATGCTGGTGGGGCTGTTCTTCGCCGGCGGCGTGGGCGGCGCGCTGTCGTTCGCCTATTTCGGCTTCGTGTCCACCGTGCCGCTGGCGGTGCTGCTGGGCCTGCTGGCGGCGATGCCGGTGGCCGAGGACCTGCAAGGGTACTGGCGGCACCACTAGGGGGTGCCGCGCGCGGCGGCGTGATGGTCACGCGCCCTCGGCCTTGAGCGCGCAGTCGCGCGCGTAGGCGTCCTCGTGGTCGGCCAGCACGTTGGGCACCAGCACCTTGAAGGCGGGCTTGCCGCCCGTGCCTTCCACCACCTGGTAGATGTGGTAGTTCTGGACAGGGTAGTTGTTGCGGTTGAACCGGAAGGGGCCGCGCACCGACTTGAACGGCGCGCCGCGCAGCGCGGCGGCCAGCGCGCGGCGGTCGGACACGTCGCCCGAGCGGGCGCGGACGGCGGCGTCGATCAGCATGGCGGCGTCATAGCTGAACGCCGCATAGGACGTCGGCGTGCGCTTGTACTTTTTCTCGAAGGCGGCGACGAAGCGGCGCGACTCGTCGTTGTCGGCGCCGGGCTGCCAGGATTCGGCCACGATGGCGCCGACGCCGGCCTTGCCCATGGCGTTCACGCTGCCGGGCTCGACGGTGTGCACCGAATACATGGGCAACTTCTGCAGCATGCCGAACTGCTGGTACTGGCGCACGAAGCTGACGCCCTGGCTGCCCGGGAAGAAGGCGAACAGCCCCTTGGCGCCCGAGTTGCCGGTGGCGGACAGCTCGGCCGAGAAGTCGAGCTGGGTGAGCGGGGTATAGGTTTCCTGCGCGATCTTGCCGCGATAGAAACGCTTCAGCCCGGTGACCTTGTCCTTGGAGCCCAGGAAGTTCGGCGCGAGGATCGCGATCGGATCGATGCCCTTGTCCTGGAGATACTTGCCCATGGCCTCGGCGGTGGCGTCGCTCTGCCACGAGGTGATGAAGAGATTGGGCTTGCACTGCGCGCCGGCCGTGGGCGAAGGGCCGGCCACCGAGCCGATGAAGGGGATGTCCGTGCCGGCGATCTTCCCCTGCAGGGCCATCAGGACGTTGGCGTAGGTCAGCCCGGTGACCACGTCCACCTTGTCGCGGTCCAGGAGCTTGGTCAGCGCCTGGACCGCGATCTCGGGCTTCATCTGGTCGTCTTCCCGGACGACCCGGGTGGCGACGCCGCCCAGTTTTCCCTGCATTTGCTCGACGGCCAGCATGAAGCCGTCGTACTGGTCCTGTCCCACGTCGGCCGACGGGCCTGACAGGGTGGCCAGGAATCCTATCCTGAGTTCGGCCGCCGCCGTGCCGCAGGCGGCCGCGGCGGCCAGGCCGAGGGTCAATGCCAGAGTGCGTCGCATGTGTGTCTCCCTTGTTGAATGTCCTGCCCGCAGCCCTATTGGGGCATGCCCGCATGCCTGCGGACCGGGCATCACCGTGCTTTATAGTTGTGCCGTTGGTTGGCCAGTATCCGCGCCTGCCGGCCCGCCATCCATGGGCCGGCGGTGATTCCAGGCTATTAGCGGAATTGATAGTTTTTCCTGGGTTGCGACCGGAGCCGCGACGTGAAAGACCTGAATCTGCTGTATGTGTTCGAGGCGCTGTGGCGCGATCGCTCGGTTACCCTGGCCGCCGAGAACCTGGGCGTGACGCAGGGGGCGGTCAGCAGCGCGCTCAAGCGCATGCGCGAGGAGTACCGGGACAAGCTGTTCGTGCTGGCCGGCCGCCGCATGGAGCCCACGGCGCTGGCGGCCGAGATCGCGCCCGCGCTGCTCGAATCGCTGAACGCGATACGCAAGACGTCGGGCATGTTGTCGTCGTTCGACGCGGCGCAGTCGCGGCGGGCCTTCACCATACGCACGCGCGACGTGGGCGAGGTGGTGGTGCTGCCCAGCCTGTACACCCGCATCGCCCGGGCCGCGCCAGACGTCAAGCTCAACGTCGTGTTCGCGCCCATCGACGAGACCGTGCAGGGCCTGTCGACCGGCCGCATCGACGTCGCGCTGGGCTACCTGCCGGCGCTCGAGCGCAACATCCACCGGAAGGTGCTGTTCAAGCAGCGCTACTTGTGCCTGATGCGGCGGGACCATCCCATCGCCAGGCAGGAACTGACGCAGAAGCGCTTCGTGGCCCAGCAGCACCTGCTGGTGGAGTACGCCGGCAGCGGCCACATCCTGCTGGAGCGGGCGCTGAACGAGGTGGGCGCCCGCGACCGGATCCAGGTGCGCATGCAGCAATACCTGGCGGCCCCGCACCTGGTGCTGAACTCGGACCTGATCTGGACCTGCCCGGAGTCGCTGGTGGTGGAACTGTGCAAGTATTTCCCGCTGGCGGTGAAGCCGGTGCCGCTGCCGCTGGGCCATTTCGAGGTGGCGCTGTACTGGCATGACCGTTTCCACAAGGATCCGGCCAGCCAGTGGTTCCGGGCGCAGGTGGTCGACTGCATCGACGGCATCGGCTTCCGGCCCTGAGCGCAGGGCGTGCGCGCGCGGGTTCATTGCGCGATGGTGAAGCGGAATTCGCCGATGTGCTCGATCCATTGCCGCACGACGTCGCCCGGTTTCAGGAAGCGCTTGCGCGCGGCGCCCACGCCGGCCGGCGTGCCGGTCAGGATCAGGTCGCCCGGCAGCAGCGTCAGGCGCGAGCTCAGGTGGGCGATCTGATCGGCGATGCTGAACAGCATGCGCGACGTGTTCGAATCCTGCATCAGTTCGTCGTTCACCCACAGCTTCATGGCCAGGTTCATGGGGTCGGGCACGAAGCGCGCGGGCGTGATGGCGGGGCCGATCGGGCAGGCGCCGTCGAAGGATTTCTGGCCTATCCAGTCCCACTTGAAGGGCGAGCCCTCGGCCACGCCGGGCCGGCCGAAATGGCCGCGCGCCGACAGGTCGTTGGCCACCACGTAGCCCGCCACGTAGTCCATCGCCTCGTCCACGGCCACGTCCTTGGCGGTCCTGCCCACGATCACGCCCAGTTCCAGTTCCCAGTCCAGCTGGGGGGAGCCGTTCGGCACGCGCACCCGGGCCTCGGGCCCGACCACCGTGGCGCCCGAGGCCTTGATGGCGTGCCAGGGCATCTGGCCCGCGCCCTTGGGGTCGATCTCCAGCGGCATGGACAGCTCGCGCTGCATCTCTTCGACGTGGTCGCGGTAGTTGGCGCCGGCGAAGTAGATGGTGGGCGGGTGGGGGTGCGGCGCGAGCAGGGTGGCGCCGCGGACCGGTTCGCGGCCCGGCAGGTCGCCGGCCAGCACGGCCAGCTTGCCGTCGGCGCGCGGCCAGTCGTCCAGCACGTCCTGCACGCGCGGGTAGCGCGGCGAGGCGTAGATGTTGCCCTCGTGGAGCAGGCCGGTACGGCTCTGGCCGTCGTGCAGGAAGGTCACGAGCTGGATCATGCGTCACCCTGGTTGCGGATCTTGAGTTCTTCCAGCGAACCGATGTCGGCGGCGTCGTCCATCGAGAAGCGGTCGCCGAAGTCGAACAGGTCGTCGTGCTGGAAGCCGTTGTCGTAGCACTGCAGCTCCCACCAGTTGTGATCCAGGTCCTCGAGGTAGAAGGAGTACACGCCGTGCATGTCCTGCACCGGCAATACCTGGCGGATGCCGTACTTGTCCTGCAGGCGCACGGCGTCCGCGTGGGCCTGGTCCACGGCCTCGCGGCTGGGCAGGTCCAGGCCCCAGTGGTTGAGCAGGTTGGCGGGATGGACCTGGTCGCCGACCTCCACGCAGATGATGTGGAAGCGCATGGCCAGGCGCACCGCCATGGCCGGCTTGCCGTGGCGCACGCATTCCAGTCCCAGGAATTCTTCGTAGAACCGGCGCGAGGCCTTCAGGCTGTAGCACTCCAGCGTGCCGTGGCCCAGACAGAAGGGCTTGACCACGGAGTCGTGGGCCGGCGTATCGACCCTGCAATTTTCGGGCAGCATGATGTCTCCTTGTTCCAAGGCGTGGGTACGGATGTCAGCGCTTGTCGGCGGCGGTCAGGAACGCGTCGGCGAAGAATTCGTCCTGGGGCAGGCCGCAGCGCGCCACGTAGTCGCGGCGGGCCGCGTCGACCACGACCGGCGCGCCGCAGGCGTAGACCTGGTGGCCGGACATGTCGGGGAAGTCCTCCATCGCGGCCAGGTGCACGTACCCCGTGCGCCCGGTCCAGGCGCAGGCGGGCGTGGGCTCGCTCAGCACGGGCACGAAACGCACGTGCCCGTGCCGGTCGGCCCACGATTGCGCCAGATCGTGCAGGTAGAGGTCGCCGCGCCTGCGGCCGCCCCAGTACAGCGTGATGGGGCGGCGGATGCCGCGCTCCAGCGCATGTTCGATCAGGGACTTGATGGGGGCGAAGCCCGTGCCCGAGGCCAGCATGATCATGGGCTTGTCGCTGTGCTCGCGCAGGAAGAACGAGCCGAGCGGGATTTCCAGCTTGTGGATCTCGCGCAGCTTCATCGCGCCGAACACGTGGTCGGTGAAGCGTCCGCCCGGCAGGTGGCGCATGTGCAGTTCGACCTGCCGGACGCCCTCGTTGTTCGGCACGCTGGCGATGGAATAGCTGCGGCGGGTACCGTCCTGCAGCAGGATGTCCAGGTACTGGCCCGCGCGGAACAGCGTGGGCTCGTTCATGGGCAGGCCCAGCGTGACGATCATCACGTCGTCGGCGGCCCGTTCCATCTTCAGCACGCGGGCCGGCATGTATTTCGAGCGGATGGCATCGGCCGGATCCAGTTCGTTCACCTGGACTACCAGGTCGGTGAGCGGCGTGGCCTTGCACAGCAGCGCGTAGCCCTGGCGCTTGTCGTCCTCGTCCAGGCAACTGGGATGCACGTCGCCGTAGTCGACGCGGCCTTCGACGATGGTGGCGCGGCAGGTCCGGCAGATGCCGGAGCGGCAGCTGTAGGGCATGAACAGCCCGTTGTCGAGGCCGGCCTTCAGCACCGGGGTGCCGGGCGGGCAGGCGTAGGTGTGGCCGCTGGGATGCAGGGTGATGGTGTAGTCCATGTCTCTCCACCTGCGCCCGGTACGTCGCCGCGGCGCAGTCATCGTGTTCGACGCCAGTCTAATGACGGTCGGCCCGGGGAACTATCGTTGAAAGAGAAGGCTTGGTATTAGCAGCATTAATGAAGGGGCCGTCCGCATGGACGTGCCGGGACGAGGACGCCTGGGCATTCTCGCGATGGCGCAACTATTGATAGCAGCAATAGATGGCGCGCTTCGGGGGCCGCCGGTCCGGGCCGCGCCTGCGCCGTATACTGCCCGCTTGCCAGACGCAGACAACCAACCAGGGCATTCGATGGAGCCGTCCGCTATCACCCGATCTTCCGCATTCCTGCAAGCCAACGACGAAGGCAGCGCGACCAGCTTCCGCTGGCTGCTGGGGCAGTCCAAGACCTTGACGCTGCCGGAACAGATCGCCGCCCACGTGGGCGACCGCATCCTGAATTCCGCCATCGAGCCGGGCGAGTGGATACGCGAACAGGACCTGGCCGACGAGTTCGCGGTCAGCCGCAGCCCGGTGCGCGAGGCGATGCGGCTGCTGGAGAAGGAAGGCATCGTGCGTATCCATCCGCGCCGGGGCGCGCAGGCCACGCAGTTGTCGCTGAAGGAAATCGAGGACCTGCAGGAAGTGCGCCAGGCCCTGGTCCGCGTGGTGGCGCGGCGCGTGGCCGCCCGGTCGTCCCCCGAACTGGTGGCGATCCTGGAGGCGGGCGTGGCCCAGCTCGCGCCGCTGGCCGAGGATCCGGCGGGTGGCGATGCTTTCGGCGAGACGCTGTCGCGCCTGACGCTGTGCTGTGCCGCCCACAGCGGCAACGACCGCCTGTTCACGCTGATCACGTCGCTGTCGCTGCAGATGTCGCGCTATACGCGACTGGGCCTGCGCTCGGTCGAGCGCCGCAAGCGTTCGCTGGCGCTGTGGCGCAAGTCGCTGCAGGCCATCCGCAAGGGTGATGCCGACGAGGCCGAGCGGCTGTGGGCCGCCCGGCTGGACGAGAACAGCGCGGAGATCCGCCGCCTGCTCAAGGACAGCGGCGCCGCGTAGCGCCGGGCCTGGATCGGCCCGGGACGCGGCGCGCGCCGGCCGCCTAGCGCGCCCCCAGGCTGGAGCAGCGGTAGCTGTCGGCCGACAGCGGGTCGCCACCGCCATAGAGCGGGAAGGCCGGATAGCGGCACATGGGCCGCGAGGCCAGGACCTTGTGCGGCGCCGCCGTGTCGCGCCGGACCTGCACCAGGGCATCGGCCGGCGCGACGCCCGCGTCGGCCCAGCGGTCCAGGGTGTCCAGCGTATCGTGCGTGGTGGGGACTTCCTGGCCGGTGGTGCGGCTGGCCGCGCGGCCGCCGTGCGACGAGGCGGGCGAGACATACAGCCGCAGGAACTTGTCGGCGTCGGACTGCCCCATGCGCGCGACGACGCTCTCGTAGTACTGGATGCCGGCCGCAGGGCTTTGCGCGAAGTCCCCGGTGTTCTCGCGGATGATCAGTTTGCCGCCCCGCTTGAAGAAGGCCGACAGGTCGGGGTTGGTGGAGTCCATCCATTCCGAGACTTGCCGGATGCGGTCGGCGTAGGCGAGGAGATCGTAGCCGCGCACGTCGAAGGCGGGGTCGCGGGCGATGACGTAGCGGGCGTAGCTGCTGCCATAGATGACGCCTCGTGCGTCGGTGGCTGCCGGCGTGGGCACGGAAGGGACCTGCCCGGTGCTGATCCAGCGGCCGATGCCTTCGCCCCCCGGCTGTATCTCGCCGCCGAACATCCGGCCCGGATAGGTGGTAATGCCGTTGGCGAGCGGGAAGGGCATGCGCACGGGTTCATAGGCCGCCTTCAGCGTGGCGAGCTGCGCATCCGACAGGCAGGTGGCACCGTCGCCGCCGTCGGGACAGCGCAGCGCCTGGAGGTCGAACCTGGCCTGGCAGCCCAGGTAGTCGCTGACCACGCCATCGGCGATGCCGTCCAGCGCGTCGCAGGCGCCATTGACGGCGTCGGCCACCAGCTTGATGCTGGCCGTATCCAGCGTTCCGCCGTGGAACTGCGGCTGGGTGAAGGCCAGGAAGCCGTTGAAGAGCCCGGTCCATTGGATGACGGGGACGACCGACACGATGCCGTCGAAGTCCTGCGGGTAGCGCTGGGCCATCGTCAACCTCTCGCGTCCGCCTTCCGATCCGCCGAAGAAGTACTGCTTCCTGGGAGCGCGCTGGTAGAAGCGCCTGAAGACTTCGTGCGCGACGTCCTTGACCTTCTTGTAGGACTCGTGGGCGAAGTTGGCGAACATCTCGTCATTGAGCGCGAACTTCGCGGGGTCCGTGGCAAGGTAGGCGGCGGCATCGTGCCCCGAGTCCGTGCCGAACGTGGCGTAGCCCTGGGCCAAGGGCAGCGGCTGGCCGGCGGGGGCGTCGCGCAGGGGGTCGAGCCCGGTGACGAGGGTGCCGTTGAAGCCGCCGCCCCCGACCATCAGCGCTTTCTCGTTCCACGACAGCGGCAGGTTGATCTGGAAGCGGATGGGATCGGCGCCGGCGCTGCGCGCCGCGATGGCTCCCCGCACCTGGCAGTATTCCGGCAGGCCCGTGGCATCGCCGGCCGCCACCAGTTGGGCCGATGCCAGTGTCGCATCGCCGCTGGGCAGGCCGAGCAGGCGGCCTTCCACCTTGGTGCCGGCCAGCGCGGGGCAGGCCGTTCTCAGCGCCGCCTGGTCGGGCGGCGGCGCCGTGCCGGACGTGTCGCCGCCACCGTCACCGCCGCAGGCCGCGACGGCCAACGCGAAGCTGGCGCCGAACAGGAGTCCGGGGCGGAGCCGGCCGTGCCGGGTGGGCGTACGGGGGGCTGTCGTTGTGTGCATGTCTCCTCCTTGCCTGGATGTCATGGCCCATGGACGGCTTTCCATGGGTTGTTGATGAAATTTAATTCATGTTTTCGGGAAGTCTGATGCATCTTCGTTCCTCTTGCAATTGGAATCATGCCTATGCCCAGGTGGGTGGCAGGCGTATTCAACCAAGTCCTTAAATTGTCGACAATGTTAAGATGCTCAAAATTAATGCCACGAAGGAGACGACATGACGACCCGACCATTGCAACCCATCGCCGGTCCCGAGGTGTGGAGCGGCGACAGCCTGGCCGGCACCAGCGACTGGATCTGGCGCCTGGCGCCGGAGGAGATCCGCGAGCTGGCCGAGGCCACCGCCACGGCGCGAGCCAAGGGATTGGAGCCGACCCGGTTCGAGGCCGCCGACTTTCCCATTCCGCGCATGGCCGCGCGCCTGGAAAAAGTCCGCGGGGAACTCGAGGGCGGACGCGGTTTCGCCCTGTTGCGCGGCCTGCCCATCGCCGACTACACGGACGACGAGGCGCGGCTGCTGTTCTGGGGCCTGTCCGTGCACCTGGGCGAGCCGCAGGAGCAGGATGGCGCCGGCAATCGCATGCACAGCGTCACCAATACCGGGATGAAAGTGTCGAACGACAATTCGGTGCGCAGCTACCAGACCGACGACGAACTGACCTTCCACAACGACGGCGGCGACGCGTTCATGCTGTTGTGCCTGCGCACCGCGCGGTCGGGCGGCGTCAGCAAGCTGGTCAGCGTCGCGACGCTGTACAACGAGGTGCTGCGGCGCCGGCCGGACCTGGTCGGCGTGCTGCAGGAGCCGTTCCATTTCGACACGCGGGGCCAGCATCGCGGCGGCTTGCGCATCCAGACCGTGCCCATCCTGAACTTTTTCGAGGGCCGGCTCAGCGCCCTGTACAAGCGCCGCTACCTGAAGCTGGCGCAGGACCTGCCCGGCGTGCCGCGCTGGACCGATGCCCAGGCGCAGGCCATCGACCTGGTCGAGGAAATCTGCAACGACCCCGCGGTGCAGCTGAGCTTCAGCATGGAGCCGGGCGACATCCAGATCGGCAACAACTATTCGGTGCTGCATGCCCGCACCAAGTACCAGGACCATGACGACCCGGCTCGCCGGCGGCACTTGCTGCGCGCCTGGCTGACCCTGCCCAACGGCCGGCCGCTGCCGGCGGTGTTCGGCCAGACGCGCGAGTTCGCCACGTCGTACGAGCGCCGACATGGGCAGGCCGCCGTGTCGGCTTCGTGAGGAGAGGGCGATGATCACCAAGCATCTGTTGGCCGCCGCGCTGGGCGGCATGCTGCTGGCCGCTCCGGCGGCGCGGGCGGACGACGCCTTTCCGTCGCGGCCCAGCAGGCTGATCGTGCCCTATACGCCCGGCGGCAATACCGATCTGCTGGGGCGGGTGGTGGCGCAGGGGCTGTCCCAGCTCTGGGGGCAGTCGGTCGTGGTCGAGAACAAGCCGGGCGCGGCCGGCACGATAGGCGTGGAGATGGTGGCCAAGTCCAGGCCGGACGGCTACACCACCGTGCTCGGCTCGTTCGGCAACATCCTGGTCGCACGCAGTTTGTACAAGAGCCTGAGCTACGATCCGGCCAAGGACCTGGAGCCGGTGGTGCTGCTGGCCACGCCGCCGGTGGTGCTGGTCGCCAACGAGAAGATGCCGTTCGATGACGTGAAGGGCTTGATCGAGTATGCGCGGCGCAATCCGGGCAAGCTCAACTACGGTTCGTCCGGCAACGGCTCGTCCAATCACCTGTTCGGCGAATTGTTCGCGTCCATGGCGGGCGTCAAGCTTACCCACGTTCCCTACAAGGGCAGCGGGCCATCCGTTTCGGACACGATCTCCGGACAGATCCAGTTGAACTTCGCGCCGTTTCCGCTGGTGCGCGAGCACATCAAGGGTGGCAAGCTCAAGGCGCTGGCGGTGACGAGCGCGAAGCGCTCGCCGGTGCTGCCCGACGTGCCCACGGTGGCCGAGGCCGGCCTGCCGGGTTACGAGGCGGTGGGATGGTTCGGGCTGATGGCCCCCGCGGGCACGCCCAGGGCTGTGCTGGACCGGATCAACCGCGACGTGAACCAAGTGCTGAAGTCGCCCGCCATCCGGGAGAACCTGGCCAGCGAAGGCGCCGAGCCGGCGGGCGGTTCGGTGGACGACGCGCGGCGCTCCATCGCCGAGGGCGAACGCAAGTGGGGAGGGCTGGTGGAGAAGCTGAACATCCAGCTTTAGCCGCCGGCGCTACTTCAACTGGCTGAGCGTTTGCACGGCCTCGCGCAGCGGTCCGATCAGCTTGTCGGGATCGAAGCGCGAGGCCGGCGTGACCAGGGACAGCGCGGCGATGCACGCGCCCTTGGCATCGAACACCGGCATGGCCACCGACTGCACCCCCGGCGTGTCGGTGCCTTCGGAGACGGCGTAGCCCCGCGCCGCGATCTCCTTGAGCAGGGCCGGCCTGGCCAGCACGGCACCCTGGCGCTGGAGCATCTCGCGGTAGGCGGGGCTGGAGAAGGCGGTCAGCACCCGGCCGGACGAGCTGTCGTTCAGGGATAGCAGGGTGCCGACCTTGACGTCGGCGCGCACCGCCACCTGCTGCGCTTCCACGCGGCGCACCAGCCGCACGCAATTGCCGTTCAGGACGGCCAGCGAAGCCGTTTCCCCCACCTGCAGGACCAGCTCCTGCATCACGTGCGCGAACCGTTCCCCCAGGTTGGCCTGCACCAGCGCGGTCTCGCCCACCAGCGCCGCGTGCAGCGACAGGCGGTAGCTGCCCTGTTCCGTCTGTTCCAGCCAGCCCGCTTCCACCAGCGTCAGGAGCTTCTGGTAGGTCGTGGCGCGGCTGCTGCCCGAGGCGGCCGCGAGTTCCATCAGTTTCATGGGCCGGTCGGACTTGCCCAGCAGATCCAGCAATTGCAGCGTCTTCAGTACCGAACTGAGCGGCCGGACGCCGCCGGCCTCGCGCGCTTCGAGCATGGCGCAGCTTCCTCGTCAGAAAAATTCTTGCATTCGCGGATGGGAAGTATAGAATGATTTAAATAGAATCATAAGTATTCTAATAGAATACAATATCAGGAAGCCGGTTTTCCCGATGCGCCGCATGGCAGGCGCGATGACGACAGGAGCATGCATGGACTTTGCCGACGTGGAAGAGGCCGCCGTGGCCCAGGCGCAAGCCGGCGCCCCGGCCGGGCGCGAGCCGCGCATCCGCAGCGCGGATCTGTTGATGACGCCCGCCCGCATGGGCGTGATGCAGGCCAGCCGCCTGAGCGTGTCCCGGTTGCTGATGGCCAAGGCCATACGCGAGCGGTGGACGATCGAACGGGTGCGCTGGCAGATCGACGACCGGGCGCGCGGGACGGCGCTGTACCGCATCGACACGGGGGCGATGCCTTTCGATTTCATCGTCCATTCGTTCGAGCCCAGGATGGAAGGGCGGGCGGGCCGTATCATCGGCCGCGCCTGGGACATGATGGCGGCGCTGGTCGAAGGGCCGGTGTCCGAACGCGACATCCGCATCACGGGCGAGGAAATTCCCAAGCTCTACGCCGGCCGCGCCACGCCGGGCACCTTGATCTGGGCCCGCTCGAACCGTAGCGCACGCGTGTTCAACCACACGGTGGAGTCGCTGGCGCAGGGGCGCCAACCCGACGTGCCCACGCTGGCCGACGTCTGCTACCTGATGCGCAACACCGGCCTGGATGGCAACGGCACGTTCGGCACCCGTTCGTTCCGCGCGCTGGAAAGCACGCACCCGCTGCGGCGTCCGCTGGACGCGCAGATGTTGTGCGCCTACATGATGCGGGTGTTCTCGGTGGACCTGGTCAATCACCTGGCGCGTTGCGCCTCGCCCGCGGCGGTGCGCCTGGCGCCGGAGATCGAACGTTTCCTGGGCGTGGGCAACGCGTCGGCACTGGGACTTATCCTGTACGTGAACAACCATCCCAAGCTGGTGCACCACTGGGTGCTGGCGCGGGAACAGGCCATCGTGGGCGCCAAGCGGCTGCGCGTGGCGGCCGGCGATGCGAAGCTGGCGCTGCTGTTGAAGCTGCTGGACAAGGCCATCGCGTTCCGGCGCGAGGACCGCATGGATTACGAACAGTTCACGGCCAGCGCGGACATCGCCGCCGACCTGGCGGCCATCCGGGCACAGGTGCAGGCGCTGCACGACACCGGCACGGTGCGGGGCAGCGTCGAACGCTATCCCTTGTCCGCGCTGTGCGACGCGCTGGACGGCACGGTGCACGAGGAAGCCTACGAAACCTTCCTGGGCCTGCTGACCGAATTGGTGCCCGAGCTGTGCGACCGCCTGGCCGAGGGCCTGGCGGTGGACGAGGAATACGCGACCGATCCGTCGATGTCCATCGGCCATCTGCGCGACCTGCTGCATGCCGAGTACGGGTGGGCCTTCGACATCGACCTGGAGTCCGAGGGGGCGTCGAAATTCGTCTGGTACAAGTCGGCCACGGCCGAAGAACCCCGGCGGGGTCCGCGCGCCGAAGCCGGCGAGGTCTTCAACCTCGGGCTGGACCTGCCGCGCCTGGTGGTGGGGCTGGACCGCGAGATCGCCCAGCGTCCGCCGGCCACCAGCGTCGCGCGCTTCCTGCTGGACAAGCCTGAATACCGTTTCATCGTGAGCCGCGTGCAGACGCTCAGCGGCATGGCCTTCCACTCGCCCCGCGCCAACATCATGGGCGAGCACTTCGTGCCGTGCGAGATCACGCGTTTCATCAACATCGGCATACACGGCATCGACAAGACGCGCGATTACCTGCAGCGCAACCTGCGCGGCGTCATCTACCAGGGCGCGCCCACCGCCGCCGACATCGCAGCCGGCGCCGATCCCCATTGGTTCTATCCCCAGGAGCCCGTCCTATGAACAGGCAAGCCGCCGATTCTGCCCGCGTGTTCGATGTGTCCGTGCGCGAGGCGCGCATGTGCATAGACCGCATCCTGCTGGTGTGCCGCCTGCCGCCCGGCTACGTGCACGGCGTGAGGGAAGTGGTGCTGCTTTCCCAGTCCATGGGGCTGGGCGGGTTCCGCGCCCTGTATGAAGGCCATGAACGGCTGCGCGAAGGCTGGCTGGACCGGGTGTCGGTGGTGGATGCCGATGACGGCGCGCTGGTCGTGGACGGCGGCGGCATCCACGCCTGGGTGCTGCTGCCCACCCTGATGGACCTGGGCGTGGAGCGCGCCCGGTCGGCGGGGCGGGCCACGCTGCGCGTGTCCGGCGTGCAGGACCTGCACGAGTTGCACGTCATGGCCGGGCTGGGCCGCCGCTACGGCATAGGCGCCGAAGTCTCGCAGCCCGACGAGGCCACGGGCCAGGGGCCGAAGGCGGTGGTGACGCTGTTCAACACCGCGCGGCCCCTGGGCATCGACGAATGGGATCCGCTGCTGGCCCAGGCCATCCGCCACGGCTATCCGGTCGACGGCGGCTTGTGGCGGGCCATCCACGCCTTGTCGAACGAGGCCCTGGCTCCGGACTCGGTGGTCTCGCGCCGCCATGCCGGGCCGGTCATCCTGCGCGACGACGGCACGCTGCAAGGCCGCCCGCCGGCCGACGACGACATGGACCTGAACATGCTCCGCCATGTCCCCTCCAGCCAAGGATGCGCGTGACGCGCGAAGGACGATGCAGATGAACAACGTCAATGGACAGGCCGGCATCATCGTCGACGGATTGTCGATGCCGGTGCCGGAGCGGCGCTGGTTCGAGGAATGGCGCGAAGCCGGCATCGGCTGCGTCAACACCACGGTGGCGGTGTGGGAGAACGCCGCCGAGACCCTGGGCCTGCTGGGCAAGTGGCGCGTGGTGCTGGAGCAGAACCAGGACATCGTCGCGCCCGCCGCCAGCGTGGCCGAGATCGAGGCCGTGGCCGCCTCGGGCCGCACGGCCGTGATGTTCGGGTTCCAGAATACCGCGCCGGTGGAGCACAACCTGGACCTCTTCGCCATGTTCCGCCAGCTGGGAGTGTGCGTGATGCAGCTGACCTATAACTTGCAGAACTACATCGGCTGCGGCTACTGGGAAGAAAAGGACACCGGTATCTCGTCGCGGTTCGGCAAGCTGGCACTGGAGGAAATGAACCAGCTCGGCATCCTGATCGACCTGTCCCATTGCGGCGAGCGCACGACGCTGGAGGCCATCCAGATGTCGGCCAAGCCGGTGGCCATCACGCATGCCAACCCGCGTGAATACGTGGGCACGCCGGTATATGGCGCGGGCCGGCTCAAGCAGACCGAGGCCTTGCGCGAGCTCGCCCGGCGCGGCGGCGTGATCGGCCTGACGCCCAATCGCAACATGACCCGGCATGGCGCGGCGACGACGCTGGAGCAGTTCGGCGACATGGTGGCGTGGACGGTGGACCTGCTGGGGATCGACGCGGTGGCCATCGGCACCGATTACTGCCCCGGTCATCCGCGTTCGGTACGGACCTGGTGGCGCTACGCGAAGTGGTCGCGCCAGAGCGCGCCGGCCAAGGAGATGGAGATCGCGCCGCACGAAGGCTGGTCGGAGTGGATGCGCACGCCCGCCGGCGTGCAGAACATCATTGTCGAACTGGACCGGCGAGGCTTCGGCCGGGCCGACATCGACAAGATCATGGGGGGCAACTGGATGAGGCTGTTGCGTGAAACGATAGGCTGATTCGTCGATTGAGGAGCTGGGCCATGAACCGAATGCTGCGGTGTGCGTTGGGGGTGGGAGTGGTGGCGGTACTGGGCGTGGCCTCGTACGCCCGGGCGCAGGACGAGACGTTTCCGAGCCGGCCGATCCGGCTGCTGGTGGGGTTCGCGCCGGGAGGTGGGACCGACGTGGTGGCGCGGGTCATCGCGCCCCGGCTGTCCGAGATCCTAGGCCAGTCGGTCGTGGTCGAGAACAAGCCGGGGGCGAGCGGCATCGTGGCCGGCGGGATGGTGGCCAAGGCGCCGGCCGACGGCTATACCTTGATGATGGGGGTGGTGTCGGTCAACACCATCCTGCCGCATCTGTTCAACAACATTCCGTACGACACCGCCACGGATTTCGCGCCCGTGACGCTGACGGCCTCGGTGCCGCATTTCATCGCCGTGCATCCATCGGTGCCGGTGCACAGCGTGCCCGAGCTGATCGCCTACGCGAAGGCGCATCCCGGCGAGCTCAGTTTCCCGTCCGCCGGCAGCGGCACCACGCCGCACATCGCCGGCGAGATGTTCAAGAGCATGGCGGGGGTGCAGTTGCTGCACGTGCCGTACAAAAGCACCGGGCAATCGATGCCGGACCTGCTGGCGGGGCGCCTGCAGGTCGGGTTCGATACCTATCCGACCACGGCACCCTATGTGAAGACGGGCAAGCTGCGCGCGCTTGCCGTGACCGGCGCGCGCCGGCTGGCGGAATTCCCCGACCTGCCCACGGTGGCCGAGTCGGGCCTGCCCGACTACCGTTTCGCCACCTGGTACGGTGTGTTCGCGCCCAGGGGCACGCCGGCCGCCATCGTCAATCGCCTGCACGACGGCATTGCCAAGGCCATGGCGGCGCCCGACGTGCGCGAGCAATTGGTGAAGATGGGCGTGGACGGGACCGAGACCATGACGCCGGAGGAGTTCGCGGCGCTGGTGCGCGCCGACACGGAGCGGTTCGGCAAGCTGGTGAAGGCGGCGGGCGTGCGGGTGGATTAGGGCGCGCAGGCCCCCGTTCCGGCGGGATGGGAGGCCTGCGGTGCGGGACTACGGGTTCAGAATGGCCTGGAGCACGACGCCGGTGGCCACACCGATCAGGAAATAGTCGGCGCCGACGTTGATCCAGTGGTAGCCGCGGGGAGGCGGGGACAGGCGATGCACGCGCCAGTTATCCACCACGTACTGCGGCCCGCGATAGGGGTAGGGGACGCGGTCGCCCTTGGACCAGTGCCGATAGGCGGGATCTCCGGGCCCGCGTCCCGGCGGGCCCCGGTGGTCGTGGCCAGGCGCGCCGCCCGGGCCGCGCCCCATGTCGTGGCGGGGGCCGGGCCCCGGATGGCCCATGCCGGGATGTCCCGGTCCGCCATGGCCAGGGCCGCCGCCGGGCCGTCCGCCGGGAGGGCCGCCCTGCGCGTAGGACGCGGTCGAGGCCGCGAGCAGGATACCGGTCAGCAGATGCGCCAGCAGACGCTTGGGTGCCATGATGATCTCCTTGAGGCAGTGCGACGCCCGGAACACAGGCGTTGCGTCGATTCTATGCCTCGCGCATGGCCGCGCCAGCCCCGCCGGGCCATGCAGGTATTGCAGCGTGTTTCAGCGGATCGGCCTCATTCCACCGTGACGTTGGCGGCGCGCACGATGTCCTTCCATTTCAGATAGTCGGTCTTGAGCAACTGGGCGAACTCCTCGGTCGACATGGCTTGCGCCTCGGCGCCCTGGGCGTGGATGGCTTCGCGGGTCTCGGGCTGGGCCAGCAACTTGTTCACCGCGGTGTTCATGGTGGCGACGATCTCCCTGGGCGTGCCGGCGGGCATGAACAGGCCGTACCAGGTACTGACGTCGAAGCCCTTGTAGCCCAGTTCGGCGACGGTGGGCACGTCGGGCAGCGAGGTGCTGCGCTTGGCGCTGGTGACGGCCAGCGCGCGCAGCTTGCCGGTCTGGATCTGCGCCATGGCCGACGGCACCGAGGAGACCAGCAGATCGACGTTGCCGGCCAGCACGTCCATCATGGCGGCGTTCGAGCCCTTGTAGGGGATGTGCCGGATGTCGATCTTCGCGGCGTCCTTGAAGATCTCGCCGGCCAGGTGGATGGTGGTGCCGCTGCCGGGGGATCCGTACGTAATGGAGCCCGGCGCGGCCTTGGCCGCGGCGACCACGTCGGCCAGGGTCTTGAAGCGGGAATTCGCCTGCGTGACGATGACGATGGGCGTATAGCCGACGTGCGCCACCGCGACCAGGTCCTTGGTCGGATCGTAGGCCACGCTCTTGTACAGCCAGGGCGCGACCACGAGGTTGTCCTTCTGGCCCATCACCATCTCGTAGCCGGTGGGCGCGGCGCGCAGGGCGGCGGCGATGCCTATGGTGCCGCCCGCGCCCGCGCGGTTCTCGGCCACGATGGTCCATTTCTCGGACTCGCCCAGCCTGGTGGCGACGAGGCGCGAGAGGATGTCGGTGCCGCCACCCGGCGGGAAGGGAATCAGCAGGCGGATGGGCTTGGCGGGATAGGCCTGGGCATGGGCGCCGGTGGCGGCCAGCGCCAGCGCGGCGATGGCAAGGCATTTGCGGAACATGGGATGTCTCCTTGTTCTGGGGGCGTCAAGCATACCGGAAACGGCCGCGGTCTCCGGTCCGGCCGGGCGGCCGTGGCGGACGATTCCGCACGGGGTGATGGAAAACAAGCGTTATTTCCTGGATCATGGGGGAATTCCAATCAATAGAATATCGGGGCGGATCGTCCTTCCCCCTGCGCGCCGGATCGGCTTCGCGCCTTTCGGGGGAAGACCGGCCCAGCCGTGGAGGAGGGAGCGCGTGCCCCCGCAGTACAACAACAGCCGGCGGAAAGTCGGCACGAGGGAACCCGCCAACGACGCGAGGTTCCCGGGCGGCCTGGAGCCGGAGACGGATTTCATACGCTACGCGCTGGACTGCGCCGCCATCGTGGCCAGTACCGATGCCCGGGGCACGATTACCTATGTCAACGCGCGGTTCTGCGAGATCAGCGGCTATACCCGGCAGGAATTGCTCGCCTCCAACCACCGGATGCTGAAGTCCGGCCTGCATGGCACGGCGTTCTTCCGCGCCATGTACCGCGAGATCGCCCAAGGCCGCGTCTGGCATGGCGAGATCTGCAACCAGCGCAAGGACGGCTCGCTCTACTGGATGGAAACGACCATCGTGCCCCGCGTCCTGCCGGACGGCACGGTGGACAGCTACACCTCGATCTGCCTGGACATCACCGAGCGCAAGCTGCTCGAGGACGCCTTGAGGACCAGCAAGGAGAGCCTGCGTCGCATCGCCTATGTCGATCCGGTGACGGGGCTGCCCAATCGCAGCTGGTTCCACCAGCACGTGGCGTCGCTGGTCGGCGAGTGCCGGCGGACAGGAACGGGCTTTCACCTGGGATTGATGGACGTCGACGCCTTCAAGGAAATCAACGATTTCTTCGGCCACCTGGCCGGGGACGAATTGCTGCGCGAGGTGGCCCGGCGGCTGAGGGCGGTGGACGACCCGCGCCTGTCGGTTTCCCGGATGGGGGGTGACGAGTTCGGACTGGTCCTGGCCGGCGCGACGGACGACGAGGCCACCGAGGTATTCGAGCGGGCGCTGGAAAGCGTGCGCGATCCCTTGCGCATCGCCGAGACGTCGCGGCGCTGTTCGGCCAGCCTGGGCGTGTCCGCGTTTCCCGGGCATGGCGAGGACAGCGAAAGCATGTTCCGGGCCGCCGATCTGGCGCTCTACCATGCCAAGTCGCTGGGCCGCGACCGCCTGGAATGCTTCCAGCCCAAGCTCAGGGAAGTGGCGGAGCGCAAGTCGGAGCTCCTGGCCGAGATCGAGACGGGGCTGCGGCGCGACGCGTTCGAATTGCATTACCAGCCCATCGTTCCCGTCGCGCCGGGCGGCAAGGTCGCGCTGGAGGCGCTGATGCGGTGGCGGCATCCGCAGCGCGGCCTCCTGCCGCCGGCCGCGTTCCAGGAAGGCTTCGCCGATCCCGCGGTCCGCGCGGCGCTGGGGATGTTCATGCTCGAGCGAGTGTTCCGGGACGTGGACGCGCTGTACGCGAGGAACATCCGGCTCGGGCGCGTGGCGATCAACCTGACGAACTCCGATTTTCGTTCCGAGGCCTTTCTCGACCGCTTCTTCGCGCTGGTCCGCGACAGCGGGATCGGGCCGGACCGGTTCTGTGTCGAGGTGACGGAAAGCATGTTCCTGGGCCTGAACCAGAAGCGGGTGGAGGACGGCCTGCGCCGGCTGCACGAGGCCGGCGTGGAGATCGCCCTGGACGATTTCGGTACGGGCCATGCCTCGTTGACGCACCTGCGCCTGCTGCCCATCGACCGGCTGAAGATAGACCGCAGCTTCGTCGCCAACCTGGTGGCGTCGGCCGAGGACCAGGCCATCGTGCGGGGCATCATCGACATCGCGCACAGCCTGGGCAAGACGGTGACCGCCGAGGGCGTGGAAACCGCGGAACAGGCCAGGCTTCTGTCCCGCATGGGGTGCGACCTGCTGCAGGGATGGTATTTCGGCAAGGCCTGCGATGCCGGCGGCCTGTCCGACGTGCTCGACATGATGCCGCCGATCGGCGCTCCCGCGCACAGGCCCTGACCGGAGGGGCCGCAAGGGCATGGACGCCAAGTCGGTCTTCGCGACGGTTGCACTGATGGTGCTGGCCAACGGGGCCGTGCTGGCGAACGTCTACCGAGGCCTTCCGTGGACGCTGCGGCCCGCCGCCATCCGCTGGCAGGCCGGAACGGCCCTGGTCGCCCTGGGCAGCGGCTTCTTCGCGTTCGGCAGCGGCATGCCCATGCCGGTCATGGTGACCCTGGCGAACGGCACGCTGCTGTTCGGCCTGGGTTCCTACCATCGGGCGTTCGAGCGTTTCTACGGCCGCCGTTCGTCGCCGGTGGACATCGTGATCGCCACGGCCGCGGTGGCCGGCACGTTCTGGCTGTCGGCCATCGAGCCGTGCTTCATCTGCCGCATCGGGCTGACGTCGGCCGCCTGGTCGCTGCTGCTGCTCCGGTCGATGTGGCTGCTGCACGAGATGCGCACCGAGGACGAGTCCCGCAGCCGGCGCATGCTGATCGTGATCTATGGCCTGGTCGTCGTCTACGTCATCGGCCGGGTGGCCGTCTACCTGCATCTGGACGTGCCGCGCGAGGCCACGATCGCGACCAACGACTACGGCATCAATCTGGTCTCGCCCATGTTCGTGGCCCTGCTGCCGGTGATCGGCACCACGGCGTTCGTCCTGCTTTGCGCCGAACGGGTGAAGCGTCAACTGGAGATCGCGGCGGCCACCGACTACCTGACCGGCCTGCCGAACCGGCGCACGCTGGTCGAGGACGGGAACATGGCGTTCCGCCGGACGCGGGCGACCGGCGCCGGCCTGGCGGTCGGGGTGATCGACATCGACCATTTCAAGAGGATCAACGACACCCACGGCCACGGCGTGGGCGACGAGGTGCTGGCCTTCACCGCGGATTGCCTGAAACAGGCGGCGCGCAAGGGCGACCTGGTCGCGCGCACGGGCGGCGAGGAGTTCGTGGTGCTGATGGACGACCTGGACCTGCCGGCGGCAGTCGCGGCGCTCGAGCGTATCCGCGTCGCCGTGGCGGACAGCCGCTTCAGCATCGACGGCGCGCCGGTGCCCATCACGATTTCGGCAGGCGTGGCCAGCTGCGAGCCGCGCGACCGGGATTTCGACGACGTGTTCCGCCGGGCCGACCGGGCGCTTTATCTGGCCAAGCTGGCCGGGCGGGACCGCGTGAAGCAGGCGGTGGCCTAGGCACTGCGCTAGAGCATGGCGCTGAGCATCCGGCGGCCACCCAGCAGTTCGGGCAGCAGGACCTCCACCATCCTGTCCAGCGTATAGCGGCCGGTGCCCGCTACCAGGCTCATCGCCGCGACGGTGCGTCCGGCCTGATCGTGGATGGGAACAGCGATGGAGCGCAGGCCCAGTTCGAGTTCCTCGTCGCTGGTGGCATAACCCAGGCGCCGCGTTTCCTCCAGCACCGCCGTCAGTTCGGGGATCCCCGTGCGGGTGCGGGGCGTGAGCGCGCGCCGCGGCATGCGGCCCAGCAGGCGCGCGATTTCCTCGTCCGGCAGGGCGGCCATCAGCACGCGTCCGGTGGCCGCGCAATGGGCGGGCAGGCGCGAGCCCATGCCCAGGCCGTCCGATAGGCTGCGCCGGGTCGCGGCGCGCGCCACGAAGACGACTTCGCCGCCGTCCAGCACGGCCAGGGAACTGGATTCCTTGGTGCGCTCGCTGATGGTTTCCAGCACCGGCTGGACCAGCTTGGGCAGGGGGCTGGAGCTGACATAGGCGTGCCCCAGGCGCAGCGCGCGGGGCGCCAGCCGGAAGTACCTGCCGTCGCTTTCCACATAGCCCAGCCGTTGCAGCGTCAGCAGTGAACGGCGCGCCGTGGCGCGCGGATGCCCGGTGATCTCGGCCGCCTCGCTCAGGGTGAGCGGGCCGCTGCGCAGGCCGAAGGCCTCGATGATCGCCAGGCCTTTCTCCAGGCCGGCGACGTATTCCTTGTCTTCTTTGCTGCGGGGTTCGGGCACGGTGCTCATGGTCGCGAGGTGTTCGTTTTGCGAACATTCTAACCACTTTTCTTGATCGTGGGATATCTGCGAACTAACGTTCGCTTTGCGACTTTCTGTTCGATTTATCCAAACGAGGTCAAGGATGAGACAAACTGCATGGACAGCCTGTGCCGTCGCGGTATGGGCGGCGATCGCCAGCCCGGCGCAGGCCGACGACGGCGCTTTCCCCAATCGCCCGGTACGCATCGTCGTGCCTTTCTCGGCCGGGGGCACGGCCGATGTGCTGCCCCGCATCATCGGCGAGAAGCTCAACGCGGCATGGGGCCAGCCCGTCATCATCGACAACCGGCCGGGCGCGGGCGGCAATATCGGCGCCGACATGGTGGCCAAGGCGGCGCCCGACGGCTACACGCTGATGGCCACGCCGCCGGCGCCGCTGACCATCAACCAGTATCTGTACAAGAACCTGCCGTTCGATCCCGAGCGCTTCGCGCCGGTGACCGTGCTGGCGCGCGTGCCCAACGTGCTGGCCGTCAAGACCGGCCTGCCGGTGAAGTCGGCGCAGGATTTCATCGGCTATGCCCGCAAGAACGGCGGGCAGGTGACCGTGGCGACGCAGGGCAACGGCACGACCTCGCACCTGACGGGTGCCCTGGTCGCGGCCCAGGCCGGCCTAGATTTCGTGTTCGTGCCGTACAAGGGCACGGCGCCGGCGCTGGCCGACCTGATGGGCGGACAGGTGGACGCCTTCTTCGACAACATCAGTTCGACCTTTCGCCAGCATGAGTCGGGCAAGGTGCGCATCCTGGCCGTGACCAGCGCGCAGCGCAGCCCCTTGCTGCCGAAGACGCCGACGCTGGCCGAGTCGGGGCTGCCCGGCTTCGACGTCAGCACCTGGTTCGGCGTGGTCGCGCCGGCCGGCACGCCACCCGAGGTGGTACGCAAGCTCAACGCCGCCATCGTCGAGGTACTGAAGATGCCCGACGTCAGGCAGAAGTTCATCGAGCAAGGCGCCGAAGTCGTCGGCGACACGCCGGCCCAGATGGCCGAATTCATGCGCGCCGAGCGCGCCAAGTGGAAGCAGGCCATCGACACGGCCGACGTCACCATCAACTGATGCTTGCAGCAACGAGGAAGTCCATGTCCCACAGCGAAACCCAAGAATCCCGGCGGACCTGGGAGCCGGGCCTGACCCGCGTGCCTTACTGGCTCTACCGCGACCAGGAAATCCACGAGGCCGAGCAACGGCGCGTCTTCCAGGGGCCGACCTGGAACTACCTGTGCCTGGAGGCCGAGATTCCCGAGCCCGGCTCCTATCGCACCACCTTCGTGGGCGCCATGCCGGTCATCGTGGCCCGCGACGAGGACGGCGAACTGCAGGCTTTCGAAAACCGCTGCGCCCACCGCGGCGCGCTGATCGCGTTGGAGGACGAAGGCAAGACGCGCGATTTCGCCTGTGTCTACCACGCCTGGCGCTATGACCTGCAGGGCAACCTGCGCGGCGTCGCGTTCCAGCAGGGCGTGAACGGCAAGGGCGGCATGCCGCCGGAGTTCCGCATGGAAGACCATCACCCGCGCAAGCTGCGCACCGCCAGCGTGGCGGGCATGGTGTTCGGCAGCCTGGACGAGGACGTGCCGCCGATCGAGGAGTACCTGGGCGACGAGATCCTGGAGCGTATCGAGCGCGTGCTGTGCAAGCCGGTGGAGGTGATCGGCCGCTTCAAGCAGACCATTCCGAACAACTGGAAGCTGTACATGGAGAACGTCAAGGACTCCTACCACGCCAGCCTGCTGCACGTGTTCTTCACCACCTTCAACATCAACCGCCTGTCGCAGAAGGGCGGGGTGATCGTGAGCGAGACCGGCGCCCACCACGTCAGCTATTCCAAGGTCTCGCACCAGCCGCAGCCCAATGCCGAATACAGCGCCGAAAAACTGCGCTCGGACAAGGAGGGCTATGCGCTGGCCGACCCGAGCATGCTGGACGGCTGCGACGAGTTCGGCGACGGCGTGACCTTGCAGATCCTGTCGGTGTTCCCCGGCTTCGTGCTGGCGCAGATCCAGAACACCCTGGCGATTCGCCAGATCCTGCCGGACGGGCTGGACCGGACGGTGTTGAACTGGACCTACCTGGGGTTCCAGGACGACACGCCGGAACTGCGGCGCATGCGGTTGAAGCAGTCCAACCTGACCGGGCCGGCCGGATTCGTTTCCATGGAGGATGGCGCGGTGGGTGGCTTCGTGCAGCGCGGCATCGCGGGCAGCGATGGCCAGGCGGCCGTGCTGGAAATGGGAGGCAGCGGCATCGAGACGCAGGAGAACCGCACCACCGAAGCGTCGGTGCGCGGTTTCTGGAACGCCTATCGCGGCTATATGGAGATCTGAAGAGCATGGCCGAATTTACGCAAGAGCGGCTGGGCGCGCTGAACGCCGCCTACGCGCGCTGCATCGACAACGACGAGGTCGAGGCCTGGCCGGCGTTCTTCCAGGAGCGCTGCCTGTACGTCATCAATACCGCCGAGAACCACGCGGCGGGCATGCAGGCGGGCGTGATCTATGCCGACACGCGCGCCATGCTGCGGGACCGCGTATCGGCGCTGCGCGAGGCCAACGTCTACGAGCGCCACCGTTATCGCCACATCGTCGGACTGCCGTTCATGCTGGGCGTGCAGGACGGGGTGGCCAGCGTCGAGACGCCGTTCCTCGTGGTGCGCATCATGCGCGACGGCGCCACCGAGGTGTTCGCCTCGGGCCGCTACCAGGATCGCGTGGTCGAGGGCGCGGACGGGCAGTTGAGCTTCGCCGAGCGGCTGGTCATCTGCGACAGCCGGAACTTCGATACCCTGCTGGCGATACCGCTATGAGCGCCGACGCCCGACCATCCGCCGGAACCGTGCGCAAGCGCATTGCCATCGCGCTGGGCGATGCCAACGGCATCGGCCCGGAGATCGCCGTCAAGGCCGTCCACGCGCTGCGCGGCGCCCCGGTCGATTGCGTGCTGGTGGGCGATGGCTTCGTGTTGCGCGAGCAGGTGGCGCGCCACGCTCCCGGCATGGCGCTGGCGGCCTTCGACCCGGGCGCGGCGCGCCTGCCGGACCAGGTGTCGTGGGCCGAGGTGGCGGCGCTGCCGCCGTCGGAGTATCGGCCGGGCGAGGTGCGCGCCGCCGCGGGCGCGGCCATGGTGGCCTACGTGCGCGAGGCGGTGCGGCTGGCCCGCGCCGGCCTGGTCGATGCCGTGGTCGGCTGTCCGCATTCGGAGACATCCGTGGCGCGGGCCGGCATTGCGTTCTCGGGCTATCCGGGGCTGATCGCGCAACTGACGGGGACGCCGGCCGACCGGGTGTTCCTGATGCTGGTCACGCCCGACCTCAGGATCGGCCACGTGACGCTGCACGAACCGGTGCGGCATGCACTGGCCCGGCTGGACACGCAACTGGTCGTGGACGCGGCGCTGGCCGTCATCGACGGCGCGCGGGCGATCGGCATCGAGCGGCCGCGCCTGGGCATTTTCGGCATCAATCCGCACGCGGGCGAGGGCGGTCTGTTCGGCGACGAGGACCAGGCCATCACCGAGCCCGCGGTGGCGCGCCTGCGCGCCATGGGCCTGGAGGTGGACGGTCCCCAAGGAGCAGACCTGATGCTGGCGCAACGCGGGCATGACGTGTACCTGGCCATGTTCCACGACCAGGGGCACATTCCCGTCAAGCTGCTGAGCCCCCGCCAGGCCAGCGCGCTTTCCCTGGGCGGCGGCGTGCGTTTCAGCAGCGTCGGGCACGGCTGCGCCTTCGACATCGCCGGACAGGGCACGGCCGACCCGGCCGCGGTATTGCGTACCGTGCGCCTGTTGGCCGGGCTGGCCGATCACTAGGTCCGCCGGACCGGGATGGAATCCATGCAATACACCATACGCATCGATCAACGAGACATCGAATTTCCCTGCGAGGACGGCCAGACCGTCCTGGACGGCGCGCTGGCCGCCGGCTACGAGATCCCGTATTCCTGCCGCACCGGCATCTGCGGCAGTTGCCGGGGCCGCATCGTGCGCGGGGACCTCCGCGGCGGCGCCGGCGAGGGCGTGCTGGACGACGACGAGCGGCGCGAGGGCGGGACGCTGCTGTGCCAGGCCCGGCCCTGTTCCGACCTGGACGTGGCGGTGCGCGACATCGAGCGCCGCGATCCCGCCGCCAGCAAGACCGTGGCCGCCAAGGTCTACCGGCTGGCGCGCGCCGCCCACGACGTGACGGTGCTGCATCTGCGTTTTCCCGCCGGCACGCGGGTGCGCTTCAAGGCGGGGCAGTACCTGCACGTGCGGATGGCGGACGGCACCATACGCCATTTCTCGATGGCCAATCCGCCGCAGCAGAGCGACGGCGTGGAGCTGCACATCCGCCACGTTCCAGGCGGGAAGTTCTCGGGCTACCTGGCGGAGTCGGTGCAGGCCGGCCAGTTGCTGGACGTGTCGCTGCCGTTCGGCGATTTCTACCTGCGCGAGACCGGCCGGCCGGCGGTGCTGGTGGCCAGCGGCACGGGTTTCGCCCCCATCAAGTCCATGGTGGAGGACGCCATCAAGCGCAAGCTCGAGCGGCCGATGACGCTTTACTGGGGCGCGCGCCGGGAAGAGGACTTGTACCTGGCGGACCTGCCGCGCAAATGGGCCGACAAGCACGGCTGGTTCCGCTTCGTGCCCGTGCTGTCCGACAGCCCGCCGGACGAAGGCTGGCAGGGCCGCCGCGGGTTCGTCCACCAGGCGGTGATGGACGACTTCGCCTCGCTGGCGGATCACGAGGTCTATGCCTGTGGCTCGCCCGCGATGATAAGCGCGGCGCGCCAGGGCTTCGTGCACGAGCGGGGATTGGCCACCGACCGCTTCCATTGCGACGCATTCGTGCCCATGGCGCCGCAGGCGGCGTAGCCGCCGCATCCCTCGGGGCCTCCGCCCCCCGGCTGTGCCAGAATGAGGCGTCGTCGGGGTGCGGAGGTTTCATGGACTGGATTCAACGCCTGCGTGTCAGGCAACTGTATGTGTTGGTCTCTCTTCACGAGACGGCCAACCTCAGCCTGACCGCGGCGCGGATGCACATGACCCAGCCCGCGTTGTCCAAATGGCTGCGCGAGCTGGAAACCGACCTGGGCGTGGAGCTGTTCGAGCGGCACTCGCGCGGGCTGGTGCCCACGCGTTTCTGCGATACGCTGGTCGAGCACGCGCGGGTGGTGCTGGGGGAGCTGGAACGCACCGGCGAGACGCTGCGCGCGATGAGCGACGGCTCGGACGGGCAGTTGCTGGTCGGCACCACGCCCATCGGGACCAGCGGACTGCTGCCCGCCTGCCTGGGCAACTACCGCCGCCTGCGGCCGGGCATCTGCACCGTCGTCCACGAGAATTCGCTGGAGAAGCTGCTGCCCCAGCTCAAGGAGGGCAGGCTCGATTGCATCGTGTCCCGCATCGAGGCGCCGGTCGATCCGGCGGTCGTGGCCGAGCCGCTGCTGGACGAAGGTATATGCGTGGTGGCCAGCCGGGGCCACCCGCTGGCGCGGCTGCGCAAGGTGAGCTGGGCTCAGGCCCGCGACTATCCGTGGGCGATGCCCCAGTCGGGCACGCCCCTGCGGCGCGAGATGGAACTGGCCCTGGCCGCGGTGGGCGAGCCGCCGCCGCGCGCCGCCATCGAGGCTTCGTCGGTGGTGCTGATCGCCTCGCTGCTGCAGGACGACGAGATGCTGGCGGTGATGTCGGACGCCGTGGTGCAGGCGCTGTCCCGGCTGGAGCGGCTGAAGGTCCTGCCTCTGGCGCTGGGACGCCGGGCCACGGTGGGCGTGCTGCGGCGGGCGGGCACGATGCCGACGCCCGTGCTGGAGGATTTCCTGTCCTGCCTCAGGCATGCGGCCCAGGCGGTCGGCCGGCGGCCGGAATAACCAGAATTCATGGCAGCGGGCCCATTAGTCATTATCCAGTCCGGGCCCTTGCATCCATACTCCGGGCACAAATCCATCATGCAAGGAGACAACATGGGTGCGACCCGTATCCTCGTCGCGGCCTGTGCCACATTCGCCGTGGCCGCGACCGCCGCCGCGCAGCCGGCGGCCTTTCCGTCCCGTCCCGTGCGCATCGTCGTGCCTTTCGCCCCGGGCGGTGCCGTGGATGTGATGACGCGGCAACTGGCGCGCGTGATGTCCGAGCAGCAGGGCTATACCGTCATCGTCGAGAACAAGCCCGGCGCCTCCGGCCTGATCGCCTCCGAGGCGGTGGCCAAATCCGCGCCCGACGGCTACACGCTGCTGATGGCGACCTCGAACACGCATGACGTGAACAGCTTTCTGTTCAAGCAACTGCCCTACGACCCGGTCAAGGACTTCGCGCCGGTGGCGATGGTGGCCGACAACGTCGTGGTGCTGCTGGCGCACCGGTCGTTCCCGGCGACGACGTTCCAGGAAGCGGTGGCACTGATCCGCAAGACGCCCGGCAAGTACAGCTATGCCTCGCCCGGGTCGGGCACGGTCCATCACATGGGCATGGAACTGCTGAAGGCGGCCGCCCACCTGGACGTGGTGCACGTGGGCTACAAGGGTGCCGGTCCCGCCATGGCCGACCTGGCGGCCGGACACGTGCCGCTGATGATGGGCGGCATCGCGCCCGCGGCGCCGTTCATCAAGTCGGGCGCGGTGCGCGTGCTGGCCGTGGCCAACCCCGAGCCGTTCCCCACGCTGCCCGGCGTGCCGCTGTTCAAGGACGTGGCGCCGGAGGTGTCCGTGACCTCGTGGATGGGCTTGACGGCGCCGGCCGGCACGCCCGCCGCCGTGGTCGACCGGATCAATGCCGACGTGCGCAAGGCACTGGACAAGCCGGGTTTCGCGCAGACCATGGCCGAGCTGGGCATGGTGCCCCGCCCGATGAGCCCGGCCGACATGGGCCGCCAGATCGCCGCCGACATGCCCAAGTGGAAGCGGGCGGTGCAGATTTCCGGCGCCACCGCCGAATGAGCCCGGCCGACTACGCTTCGATGGAATCCCCGATGCCGCAATCGCAACGCCCCGTCAATTTCCTGTTGTTCATCACCGACCAGCATCGCGCCGACCATTTGGGCGCCTATGGCAACCGTGTCGTCGCCACGCCCAACCTGGACGCGCTGGCCGCCGCCGGCTGGCGCGGCGACGAGATGCACGTCGCCACGCCCATCTGCATGCCCAACCGCGCCAGCCTGCTGACCGGGCGCTACCCCTCGGCCCATGGCGCGCGCCACAACGGCATTCCGCTCGACCTGCAATCGGCCACCTTCGTGGACGTGCTGCGCCAGGCCGGCTACCGCACCTCGCTGGTGGGCAAGGCGCATTTCCAGAACATGACGGACAATCCGCCGCCGTGGCCGCCCAATCCCGCCGACCGGCTGGCGCGCGAGGCGAAGGTGCGCGGGCCCGGGCGCTACGACCAGGAGAACCGCAACAAGTGGCTGACCCAGGAGGGCTACGACCTCGACTATCCGTTCTACGGCTTCGAGGACGTGGACCTGGTGGACGATCACAGCGACTCCGTCCACGGCCACTACCGCCAATGGCTGCGCCGGCACCATCCCGAGGTGGAGGCCCTGATCGGGCCGAAGGCCGCCACGCCCGCGCCGGACTACGTGCTGACCTCGTTCGGCCAGGCCTGGCGCACGGCGGTGCCCGAGGAGCTCTATCCCAGCGCCTACATCGCCGACCGCACCATCGAGCGCCTGGAGCGCGCCGGCGGCCAGCCGTTCTTCATCCAGTGCTCGTTCCCCGATCCCCACCATCCCTTCACGCCGCCGGGCAAGTACTGGGACATGTACGACCCCGACGAAATGAAGCTGCCGCCGTCCTTCCACACCGGCGAGGCGCCGCTGCCCCACGTCGAATGGCTGTACCGGCAGCGCGACAGCGGCAAGGCGGTCAAGCATACGCCCGCCATCTTCGCCTGCACCGAACGCGAGGCCAAGGAGGCGCTGGCGCTGAACTACGGGTCGATCACCAACATCGACCACCAGATCGGCCGGGTACTGGCGGCGCTGAAGCGGCTGGGGCTGGAGAACGACACGGTGGTGATCTTCACCAGCGACCACGGCGACTATCTGGGCGACCACCAGTTGATGCTGAAGGGCCCCATCCACTATCGCGGCCTGGTGCGGGTGCCGTTCATCTGGCATGACCCGCGGCAGCCGGTGCGGGGCGCCGGCAGCGCACTGGCCAGCACCATCGACGTCGCGCCCACGATCCTGGCGCGCGCGGGCGTGGCCGGCTTCAATGGCATCCAGGGCAAGAGCCTGCTGGACGTCATGGCCGACAAGGCCGAGCGCGTGCGCGAACACCTGATGATCGAGGAAGAGGGCCAGCGCGTCATCCTGGGCTTCGATGCCCGCATCCGCTGCCGTACCCTGCGTTCGGACCGCTATCGCCTGACGATCTACGACGGCGCCGAGTGGGGCGAGCTGTACGACCTGGAACGGGATCCCATCGAGGCCAGGAACCTGTGGGACGATGCCGGGTACGCGGGCGTGAAGGCCGACATGATGCAGGCCCTGGCGCGCGACATGCTCCATCACATTGACACCAGTCCCTATCCCGACGCGCTAGCGTAGAGACCTCCGTCAGGAACTGACGCGTCCCCGACCCAGGGCACCGCGGATCCGGCTTTGCCGGTCCGCCAGTGCCGCCCCCTGGGGGGCGCGCGTAAGCGCGTAGGGGGGGATCAGTCCAGGGTAATCTTGAGGTCGCGGATCAGTTTTTGCCAGAGGTCGCTTTCGCTCTTGACCAGGGCGGCGTATTCCTGGGGCGTGCTGCCGACGGGCTCGATGCCGAACTCGACCAGCTTCTTGTTCACGGCCGGGGTCTTGATGGCGGCGGTGACTTGTTTCTGCAGCGTGGCGATGACCTCGGGCGGTGTGTTCGCGGGGGCGACCATGCCGACCTGGGCCGAGGCTTCCACGCCCTGGATGCCCAGTTCCGCGAAGGTAGGCACGTCGGGCAACTGCGGCAGGCGCGTGGGGTTGGCCACGGCCAGCGGACGGACCTTGTGGCCCTTGATGAAGGCGTTGCCGGCGGCGAGGTCGGTCATCATGGCCGGCAACTGGCCGCCCGCCACGTCGACCAGCGCGGGCGCGGCGCCGCGATAGGCGATGTGCAGCATGCGCATGCCGGTGCGTTCCTTCAAGAGCTCCATGGCCAGGTGGTGCGGGCTGCCCGCGCCGGCCGAGGCGTAGCTGTACTTGCCAGGCTGGCTCTTGACCTTGGCGATGAAATCCTTGGCGTCCTTGAACTCGGTGTTCGGCCCCACGATCAGGATCATGGGGAACTTGCCCATGAGCGTGACGGGCGCCAGGTCGCGCGTGGGGTTGTAGCTCAGGTTCTTGTACAGGGCGGGGTTGAACACCAGCGTGCCGTTGTCGGCCGACAGCACCGTGTAGCCGTCGGGCGCGGCGCGCGCCGTCTCGACCGCGCCGATGGCCGTGTTGCCGCCGGGCTTGTTGTCGACCACGACGGGCTGCTTGATGATCTCGGACAACTGGGCGCCGATGGTGCGGGCCAGGAAGTCGGAGCCGCCGCCCACCGCGTAGGGAACGATCCAACGGACGGGCTTGGAGGGATAGGCGTCGGCCGCCGCGGCCGCGCCGGTCCAGAGGACCAGCGTCGAAGCCGCCAGTGCCGTCGTCCACGTATTTTTCATGCTTGTCTCCTTGGAATTGTCATGCTTGGGGCAAAGCGGGCAGGATGGTGCCGGCGCACGAGCCGAAGCCTACGCGGTAGCCGTCGCCCTGGCACCAGCCGGTCAGGATGACTTCATCGCCGTCCTCGATGAAGGCGCGGGTCGCCCCGCCGATGTCCACCGGATGCTTGCCGTTGACGGTAAGTTCCAGCAGCGACCCGTACGAGCCGGCGTCGGGCCCGCTGATCGTGCCGGATCCCATCAGGTCCCCCACCCGGGTGTTGCAGCCGGACACCGTATGGTGCGCCAGTTGCTGAGCCATCGTCCAGTACATGTACTTGAAGTTGGTGGCGGCGAGGGTGGCGGCCTGTTCCCGGCCTTGCGGGCGCAGCGAGACTTCCAGGTGGATGTCGAAGGCGTGCTGGCCGTCGTGGCGCAGGTAGGGCAGGGGTTCAGGTTCCTGGCGGGGCTGCCGGGTGCGGAAGGGGGCCAGGGCGTCCATCGTGACTACCCAGGGCGAGATGGTGGTGGCGAAGCCCTTGGCGTTGAAGGGGCCCAGCGGCACGTATTCCCAGGCCTGGATGTCGCGGGCGCTCCAGTCGTTCAGCAGGACCATGCCGAAGATGCGCGATTCGGCCTCGTCGCTGGACACCGGTTCGGCCATGCCGTTGGGCACGCCGACGAAGAAGCCGGTCTCCAGTTCGAAGTCCAGCTTCAGGCAGGGCGAAAACACCGGCCTTTCCTGGTCGGGAAGCTTGATCTGCCCGTTGGGACGCCGCACGGGCGTGCCGCTGACGACCACCGACGAGGCGCGGCCGTTGTAGCCGATGGGGATCTCCAGCCAGTTCGGCAGCAGCGCGTTCTTGGGATCGCGGAACAGGGCGCCGACGTTGGTCGCGTGTTCCTTCGAGGAATAGAAGTCGGTATAGCCGGGGATCTCGACCGGCAGCAGCAACGTGGCGCCTGCCTGCGGCACCAGCGCCCGGGCGCGCGCCGCGGCGTCGTCGCGCAGGGTGGCGGTATCGGCGGCCAGCAGCGTGCTGACCTGGCCGCGCACGCTGCGCCAGGTGTCCCGGCCGGCGGCCATGAAGGCGTTCAGGCTGCCCGCGGCGAACAGGGGGCGGGGCGTGCGCAGCAGGCCGGTCTGTTCGAGGCGGGCCAGGTCCAGGATCTGGTCGCCGATGGCCACGCCCACCCGGGCGTCGGCGTCCGCGGACGGCTTGAATACGCCGTAGGGCAGGTTCTGGATGGGGAAGTGGCTGTCGGCGGCATTGGCCGACTCGACCCAGCTTTTCAGGCCGGGGGCGATCGTGGGATCGGCGGAGTTCATCGGGTCTCCGGGGAAAAATGCTTGGTCAGGTTCTGCCAGCACTGGAAGTACTGGCTTTGCAATTGGGCCGTGTCCAGCGCGTAGCGGGTGGGCTTGATGACGTGGCGGGTCTCGAACATGAACGCCATCGTATCGCCGACCTTGTGCGGCCGGGAGGTGTCCGCGCGCGAGGCTTTCTCGAAGGTGTCGCCGTCGGGGCCGTGGCCCGTCATGCAGTTGTGCAGGCTGGCGCCGCCCGGCACGAAGCCCTCGGCCTTGGCATCGTAGGCGCCGTGCACCAGGCCCATGAATTCGCTGGCCACGTTGCGGTGGAACCAGGGCGGGCGGAAGGTGTCCTCGGCCGCCAGCCAGCGCGGCGGGAAGATGACGAAATCCAGCGAGTCCACGCCCGGGGTGTCGCTGGGGGCGTGCAGCACCAGGAAGATGGACGGATCGGGATGGTCGTAGCTGATCGAGCCTATGGTGTTGAAGCGCCGCAGGTCGTACTTGTAGGGGGCGTAGTTGCCGTGCCAGGCCACGACGTCCAGCGGCGAATGGCCGATGTCGGCGCGCCAGAGGCGGCCGCCGAACTTGGCCACCAGCTCGAAGCGGCCTTCGCGGTCTTCATAGCCGGCGCGGGGCGTCAGGAAGTCGCGCGGGTTGGCGAGGCCGTTGGAGCCGATCACCCCCAGGTCCGGCAGGCGCAGCAGTGCGCCGAAGTTTTCGCAGATGTAGCCGCGTGCCTCGCCGTCGGGCAGCGACACCTGGAAGCGGCAGCCGCGCGGCACGACCGCGATCTCCTGCGGTTCGAGGTCGATCACGCCCAGCTCGGTGGCGATGCGCAGGCGGCCTTGCTGCGGCACGATCAGCAGTTCGCCGTCGGCGCTGTAGAAATAGCGGTCCCGCATGGAGCGGTTGGCGGCGTAAAGGTGGATGGCGCAGCCCTGCATGGCGTCGGCCGAACCGTTGCCCGCCATGGTGATCCAGCCGTCGACGAAATCGGTCGGCGCCTGCGGCATGGGCAGAGGATCCCAACGCAACTGGTTGGGCGAAGTCGGCGGTACCTGGCTGAAATCGCTCACCAGGCGCGGGCTTTCCATGGGTTCGAAGGGCAGGTGCACCGCGGCGGGACGTATCCGGTACAGCCACGACCGGCGATTGTGGCTGCGCGGCGCGGTGAAGGCCGTGCCGGACAATTGCTCGGCATACAGTCCGTAAGGGGCGCGTTGCGGGGAGTTGCGTCCCACGGGCAGGGCGCCTGGCAGGGCTTCGGTGGCGAACTCATTGCCGAAGCCCGACATGTAGCCGGTGCTGGCGGCGGTTTCGGCGGGGTGGGCAGGCGTGGTCATGGTCGTCTTCGGTAGGGGAGCGGGATTTACGTTGAAAGTAATACGTTTACGTTAAGCGTAATTTTTGTTGGCTGCGGCGTCAAGTAATTACGTCATGCGTGCTAGGATTACGTTAAACGTAATCGTGCGAGGGCGGCGTGGCCACCAAGGAAAGAACGGACGCGGGCGAGGACGAGGCGCCCGCGCGCGCGGGCAGCGGAGTGCAGGCGCTGGAAACCGGCCTGACGGTGCTCGACGCCTTCGCCGACGTCGTTCGCCCCATGATGCTCAAGGAAGTCGCCCTGGCGGCCGGCATGCATCCGGCCAAGGTGCATCGCTACCTGGCCAGCTTCGTCAAGCGCGGCTACGTGGAGCAGGATCCGCAGGGGCGCTACAGCCTGGGGCGCGGCGCGCTGCGCATCGGCCTGGCCAGCCTGGCCTCCCTGGACGCCGTCCGGCTGGTCACGCCGCTGCTGGACGAGCTCAGCAACGCGCTGGGCGAGACCGTGCTGGCGGCGGTCTGGGGCAACCGCGGGCCCACCGTGGTGCAGTGGCGCGACTCGCCCCGGCCGGTCATGGTGAACGTGCGCCCCGGGTCGGTCCTGCCGTTGCTGTCGTCGGCCACCGGGCGGGTGTTCGCCGCCTTCATGGAGCCGCCGCTGACAGCGTCGCTGGTCGAGGAAGAGCTGAAGGAGCGGGCGGCCGAGGGCGCATACCCCTCGGACGACCGGGAAGTCGCGGAACTGCTGGACGGCGTGCGCGCGCTGCACCTGGGCCGAGTCACCGGCGACGTCCTGCCCGGCGTGGACTCGGTCAGCTCCCCCGTCTTCGACTACGACTCGCGCATGGTGCTGGCCATCACCGCCCTGGGCAACAGCGCCCGCTTCGATTCCGACCCCGCCGGCCCCATAGCCACCGCGGTCCGCCAGGCCGCCGCAACCCTGTCCCATCGCCTGGGTTACCCGGGCGCCGCCAGGTCCTCATAAGAAAAAGCCGCTCGACAGAGCGGCAAATGACTGCACCCAACACCAGTATGACCCTGGCGAAGGATGGCGCGAACTCCGTACCATCCCCAATATCGCGGGTTCGTGATCAATCTGAATCTGCGAATATTTCCGCTCTTCAAGACCCCCCGAGGCTCAATACTCCGCCGTAAGCGTGATCTCCCCGCGGATGTCCGTGCCGTTGTTGATGACCACGCGTACGGTCTTGGGCTTGCCGTCCGCCTTGCCGCGATAGGTGACGATGTAGCCGCCGGCCGCGACTTCGGCGATGGGCAGGTCGATCAGGCTGAATTCCTTTTCGTCCCATTCGAAGTAGGCTCCGCCGGTGCCCGCGGCGCCCGCGAAAACCTTCATGTCGGTGTGCTGCCGCGGATTGTCGATCGCCGGCGATACCACGTGCACGACAGCCTTGCCCTTGAGCTTGGTGATGAGATCGGCCGCCAGAGGAGGGATCCAGCGACCGCTGATGCTGGCCTCGGAATAGGTCGATCCGTTGTGCGATACCACATCGGTGACCACGATCAGCACGCGTTGTGCGCCGGTACGCCAGGGCGTCTTGTCGTAGGCGAACTGCAGTGCGCCGACTCCGTTCTCGGGGCCGTCGCCGCCCCCCGTCGCGGTTTCCTCGGTGATGAACTGCTTGAACTTGGCGAAATCGGTGGTGGGCGCGAAGACCTGGCGTTCGCTCGGGTCGAAGGCCGGCGGCTGGGTGCTGCCCGTGCCGAGGCGCGGGGAGCCGGTGGTCTTGGTGTCGAACGCATCGCCGAAGGTGACCGCGCCCAGCTGGACGTCCAGGCCGCTCTTGCCGAGAAAGTCGGCGAACTCGATGATGGACGTCTGCACGCTCTTGAGGGCGCCGCTCATGCTGCCCGTCGTGTCGAACACGAACACCACGTCCGCCTTGGCTCGCGTCGAATCCTCGCCGATGCGGCGCACGGTGTGGCCCTTGACGATGCCGTTCTCCACCACGACGAAGTCATCCGCTTCCAGGTCGGGAACGCCCGCGCGCGTCAGGTTCGCGCGGGTGGCCGCAAACTTGTTGGGACCGGAGCGCATGGACAACTGCCGGGCCGACAAGGTCGTGGCGGTCGGCGCGGCGAAACCCGCGATGTTGATGTCGAACAGGCCGCTGCCATCGGTCCTAGCGGCGACGGACCCGGCCGCCGTGATGGTGGGATCGGTGATCGGCGCGGGCGGCTTGGCGGTGCTGTCGGCGTAGGGGTCGGGCGGCGGCGGGGTGCCCGGGTCGCCTCCGCCGCTCGAGGTGACCGCCCCGTCTCCGCCGCAGCCCGCGAGGAATCCCGCGACCAGCAGCGCCATCAATCCATTCCTGGAAAACAGTTTCATCATCGTGCTCCCTGACGTCCCCCCCTGGGGGCGCATGCCATGAATGCGCGGCGCGCGGACCATCCTGGTGAAAGAGGGTGGGCCGTGCGACGCGGACTGGTGTTGAACCGCGGTCCGAATCGGATCAGGGGTTCGTGCAGGGGATGGTAGGGAGGAACCGCAGGCCGCTGAATATGGCAAACGGCGGGCCGGAACTAGGCCGAAAGGGGGAGGGGAGCCGCGCCTCGGGCGTGGGCGCGGCGAGGGAATCAGGCGATTTCGTAGTCGACCATGCAGCCGGAGCTGAGATAGCGATCCATCCTGGCGCGCGTTTCCATGTGGACCGGATGGGCGTGATAGGCCTGCAGTGCGTCGCGGTCGGTGAATACCGTGTAGACCACGACGTCCAGCGCCTTGCTGGACGTGCTGAAGTTCAGGCCCGCCTCGGATTCCAGCAGGCCCGGGATGCGTCCGCGCTGTGCCGCGATGGTTTCGCGGATGATGGCGAAGACCGATTCGCGGGTCTCGCCTTCCTCGAGTTTCAAGCGCCACATGGCGATGTGCTTGATCATGGAAGCTCCTTGGTGCGTGCGTGGAAGTGGTTCGTCTAGCGCGCCGCGAGCCGCCACAGCGCCGTGGTTTCGGCGGCCCGGGCCGCGTGCAGCGGGTCGTTCCCGTCCCGGACCTTGGGATGGCGGGGGCGGGTCTCGATCCGGTCGATCACCCGCAGGCCGGCGTTCTCCACCAGGGACAGCAGTTCGTCCCGGGAGCGCAGGCCCAGGTGTTCGGCCAGGTCCGACAGGATCAGCCAGCCTTCGCCTTGCGGTGCCAGATGTGCGGCCAGCCCGGCCAGGAAGCCGCGCAGCATGCGGCTGTCGGGGTCGAAGACCGCGCGGTCCAGGCCTGCGTGCGCGGGGCCGGGCACCCAGGGAGGGTTGCAGACGATGAGTTGCGCGCGGCCCGGGGGAAAGAGATCGGCCGCTTCGACGCGGACACGGTCCGCCACGCCGAGCCGGTCGATGTTTTCGTGCGCGCAGGCCAGCGCGCGGGGATCGGCGTCGGTCGCCACGATGCGGCGCACGCCGCGCCGGGCCAGCACGGCGGCCAGGACGCCGGTGCCGGTGCCGATGTCGAAGGCGGTGTCCTGGCCGGGCAGCGGCGCCTGGGCCACCAGATCCACGTATTCGCCGCGTATCGGCGAGAAGACTCCGTGATGCGGATGGATGCGGGCGCCGAGCGCCGCCACGGGCACGCCTTTCTTGCGCCATTCGTGGGCGCCGACCACGCCCTGCAATTCACGCAGCGAGACCACGGCGTCGCGGCCGATCTCGCCGTAGGCTTCCCGGCAGGCCTGCCGCACGTCGGGCGCCCGCCGCAGCGGAATGCCGAAATCCGCGTCCAGGGGTACCAGCAGCATGCCCAGCGCACGTGCCCGTTGCAACTGGGCCTGCCGGTACAGATGGAAGGTCTGGGTGATGGTCGCGCCCGGCTTGAACGGCCGGCGGTCCGCTCGCCGCGCCATGGCCTGCAGCAACAGGCGGGCGTTCTGGAAGTCGCCCCGCCACAACAGCGCCGTGCCTTCGCAGGCCAGGCGGTATGCCTGGTCGGCCGGCATGCGGTCGTCGGCGGCCGCGACGCGCCGGGGAGGAGGATGCCCCCCGGCCGACAGCCATGCCGCCTCGCGGGGTTCGGGATCGTTCCAGTGCAGGATGTCGTCGGCAGTCGTCACGGCGGGAAAAGGCAAGGGCGAAGGGGGCCGAGTCTACTCCATCGGCGCGGCCCGGCGCCGCCAGACCGTGGCGAGCCAGGGTTGCTGGGCGCGGGGCAGGCCGGCGGGCCGGTAATAATGTTCGAGTTCGTCGAAGCCGGCGGCGTCCAGGTAGCGGCGCCATTGCTCCAGGTCGTGGTAGACGCCGTAGCGGCCCCGGTTCCAGCCTTCCTCGTTGTTGCCGCGCGGGTTGGAGCAGAACAGCACGCCGCCGGGCTTGAGCGTGCCGCGCAGCGCCGCCAGCACGCGCGGCAGGTCCTGGCTGGGGATGTGGAACATCGAGGCGTTGGCGAAGATGCCGTCGAAGCGGCCGGCGGGCAGGTCCAGCGCCAGGAAGTCCTGGCACCATACCTCGCAGCCGCTGTGCGAGCGCGCCATGGCGGCGAAGGACGGCGAGCCGTCCAGGCCCACGGCCTCGTGGCCGCGCTCGCGGAAGGTTTTCAGGTCGCGGCCCGGCCCGCACCCGAAGTCCAGGATGGCCAGGGGCGGGGGCGCGGCGAGGTGCCGCAGCAGCGCGTCGATGTTCTGCCCGACGTCGTGGTCGCGCGTGCCCTCCCAGAAGGCGGCGGCGTTCCGTTCGTAGTAGTCCAGCGTGGGGGCGGAAATGTCTCGGTGGGGGTCGGTCATGGGGTTCGGCGGCGTGGGCCGTGCGGGTTATGATCCAGGGCCTACGTATACGATCTTGTCGCGGAGACCTGCCTGATGCCTGCGTTCGACTACGACCTTATCACCATTGGCGCCGGTTCGGGCGGCGTGGCCGGTTCGCGCCGGGCCGCGTCGTACGGCGCCCGCGTGGCGATCTGCGAGGACGGCCGGGTGGGCGGGACCTGCGTCATCCGCGGCTGCGTGCCCAAGAAACTGCTGATGTACGGCTCGCAGTTCGCCGATGCCTTCCAGGACGCGGCCGGCTACGGCTGGAGCGTCCCGGACGCGAGCCTGGACTGGGGCGCCCTGGTGGCCGCCAAGAACCGCGAGATCGATCGCCTGGAAGGCATCTACCGCCGGATGCTGGACCAGGCCGGCGTGACGCTGATCGAAGGCCGGGCCGTAGTGGTGGACCCGCATACGGTCGAGGTCGCCGGCAAGCGCCATACGGCCGAGCGCATCATGATCGCCACCGGCGGCCATCCCGTGCTGCCCGACATCCCCGGCATCGAACTGGCGATCACCTCGAACGAGGCGCTGTCGCTGGACAAGCTTCCGGATGACGTGCTGATCGTGGGCGGCGGCTATATCGCGCTGGAATTCGCGGGCATCTTCCGCGGCGCCGGCGCGCGCGTGACCCTGGCCATCCGGCGTGACCAGGTGCTGGGCGGATTCGACCAGGACATCCGCCAGAGCGTGGCCGAAGGGCTGCAGCGGCGCGGCGTCGTCATCCGGCCGCACACCCGCGTGGTGGGAATGGCGCGGCGCGACGGCCGCATCGCCGTGCAGATCGACGATGGCGAGATCTTGATGGTCGACCAGGCGATGATGGCCACGGGCCGCGCGCCCAATACCCGCGGCCTGGGGCTGGAGGCCTGCGGCGTGGCGCTGGGCGAGCGCGGCGAGATCAAGGTGGACGGCCAGTCGCGCACCAGCGTGCCCAGCATCTACGCCGTCGGCGACGTTACCGACCGCCTGAACCTGACGCCCTGGGCCATCGCCGAAGGGCGGGCCCTGGCCGAGACGCTGTACAACGACAATCCCATGCAGGCCGATGCCGAGAACGTGCCCGCGGCCGTATTCAGCCAGCCGCCGGTGGCCACGGTCGGCCTGTCCGAAGAAGATGCCCGCAAGCGCTACGGCAAGGTCCGCGTCTATCGTTCGCGCTTCCGGCCGATGAAGAACACGCTGTCGGGCCGCGACGAACAGACCATGATGAAGCTGGTCGTGGACGACGCCAGCGACCGGGTGGTGGGCTGCCACATGGTCGGCCCCGATGGCCCCGAAATCATCCAGGGCCTGGCCATCGCGATGAAATGCGGCGCGACCAAGCGGCAGTTCGACCAGACCATAGGCCTGCACCCGACGGCGGCCGAGGAGTTCGTCACCATGCGCGAGCCGGTCGGCGCCTGAGAGAAGGAAAAATGAACATGCCCGCTTCCGCCCCGTCCAGCCTGGATGCCCCGCTGATCGTCACCGTGGCGCCCAACGGGGCCTACAAGAAGACCGCCGACCACGCCGCGGTGCCGGTCACCCCCGGCCAACTGGCCGAGACCGCCAAGCGCTGCCTGGACGCCGGCGCGGCCATGCTGCACATGCACGTGCGCAAGGCCGACCAGTCGCACAGCCTGGAGCCCGAGGCCTACCTGGCCGCCACGCGCGCCGTGCGCCAGGCCGTGGGCAACGAACTGGTGGTGCAGATCACCACAGAAGCCGCGGGCGTGTACGCTCCCGACGAACAGGTCGCCTCGGTGATGGCCGTCAAGCCCGAGGCCGTGTCCGTGGGGCTGCGCGAGATCGCGCTGGGCCCGCAGGCCGATGCCCGCGTCGCCTCGCTGTTTTCCTGGCTGGCCCGGGAAAGGGTCATGACCCAGGTCATCCTGTACGACACCGGCGACGTCGAACGCTGGATGGACTACCGCCGCCAGGGCGTGGTGCCCGACGCGCCGTGGTTCGTGCTGTTCGTGCTGGGGCGCTACAGCGCCGGCCAGACCTCGTCGCCGTCCGACCTGCTGCCTTTCCTGGCCGCCTACGACCATGCCCATCCATGGGCCATGTGCGCGTTCGGCCGCCACGAGCACGCCTGCGCGGCGGCGGCGGCCGCGCTGGGCGGGCATGCGCGCGTGGGGTTCGAGAACAACCTGTACTTGCGCGATGGATCCGTCGCCGGCGACAACGCCGCGCTGGTGCGGCAGGTGGCCGAGGTCGCCGGTGCGCTGGGGCGCAGGATGGCGACCGCGGACCAGGTGCGCGCGCTGTTCCTGGGCGACGAGCGCTAGGCTCGCGCCCGCCGCATCCGCCGGATCAATCCAGGCGGATGTCCGCGGCCCGCACGATTTCTCCCCACTTGGCCGCTTCGGCGCTGCGGTACTTGGCGAAGTCCGCCGGCGTGCCGCCTAGCGGCTCGGTGCCCGAGGCCGCCAGTTCCTGCTTGTAGTCGGCGCTGGACAGGATCTTGTTGACGGCCTTGTTCAGCGTGTCCACCGTGGCGGCCGGCGTCGAGGCCGGGGCGACCAGGCCGAACCACGCTTCGGAGGCAAAGCCCGGCAGCGTCTCGGCCACGGTGGGGATGTCCTCCATGCCCTTCACGCGCCTGGGCGAAGCGACACCCAGCGCCCGCATCTTGCCGCCCTTGACGAAGGGCAGCGTGCTGGGGGAATTGTCGAACATCACCTGCACCACGCCCCCCATGAGGTCGGTCGCCGCCGGCGCGCTGCCGCGATAGGGAATGTGCTGGATGCCGATGCCCGCCTGGGTCTTCAGGAGTTCCATCGTGAGATGGCTGGTGGTGCCGTTGCCCTGCGAGCCGTACGACAGCTTGCCCGGGTGCTTGCGCGCGTAGTCCACCAGTTCGGCCACCGTCTTGAACGGCGCGGACGGATTGGCCACCAGCATGATGGGCACCGCGGCCACCAGGGCGACCGGCGCGAAGCTGGTGGCCGGGTCGTAGCCGGGGTTCTTGTACAGGTGCTGGTTGATGCTGAGCGGGCCGGCGGTGGACAGCAGCAGCGTGTAGCCGTCGGGCTGGGCGCGTGCGACGGCCTGCGCGCCGATGTTGCCGCCGGCGCCGGGACGGTTCTCGACGACCACCGTCTGCTTGAGTTCCGTTCCCAGGCGCGCCGCCAGCGACCGGGCGATGATGTCCGTCGTGCCGCCCGGCGGGAAGGGAACGACGAAGGTGATGGGTTTTTCGGGATAGGCGGCGTGGGCGGACGCGCCGGCGGCAAGCATGGCCGCGGCCAGCAGGAAGCGCGGGTTCAAGGGCATGGGGGGTCTCCTGGATATTTATGGTGGGGAAGGGGCGCGGATCACGCCTGCCGCGGCACAGGCTCGAAGCCGTACAGCGCCTGCGGGTTGTCGACGAGCATCCGGTGGCGGTCGGCCGCGTCGGGTACCCAGAGCGGGATGAGGTCGACCAGGTCGCCGTCGTTGGGCATCGGGCCGGTATGGATGGGATGGGGCCAGTTGCTGCCCCAGATCATGCGATCGGGGCGCGCGGCCACCACGCGGTGGATCATCGGCAGCATGTCGGCGTGCGGGTAGGGCTGGCTGGACAATCGATACAGGCTGGCCAGCTTGATCCAGCAGCGGTCGGTGTCCAGCAGCGACATCACCGTCGCGAAGGACGCCGAATCCAGCCCCTCGTCCGCGCGGATGCGCGCCAGGTGATCCAGCACGTAGTGGCAACGCAGCCCGCGCAGCCGGTCGGCGACAGCCACCAGTTCCTCGGAACGGTGAAAGTGCAGCAGCAGGTGCCAGCCCATTTCGTCGGCCTCGGCGGCCAGGGCTTCCAACTGGTCGAAGCCTACGCCGCCGGAGACCACGGTCGACATCCGGAAGCCGCGTACGCCCCGCGCATGCAGCGCCTCGCGCTCGCGCAGCGGCGTGCCGGGCGGCAGCACGGCGATGCCCTTGATGCGGGGGCCGAGCCGTTCCATGGCGTCCAGCATCGCGGCGTTGTCCGTGCCGTGGGCGCCGCCCTGGACCAGCACGCCGCGGTCGAATCCCAGCGTGGCCAGCATGTCGCGGTACTGGTCGGCCGAGCAGTCTTCCGGCGTATAGCTGCGGTCGGGCGAGAACGGGAAGCGGTCCCGGGGACCGAAGATATGGGCGTGGCAGTCGCAGGAGCCGGGGGGCACGGCGAAGGCGGGCGCGCGGGTATCGCGGTCCGGGCCGGGGCAGGCTTGCATGGCGGGTTCCTTGTTCAGGCCTGGGCGGCCAGTTCGCGCTCGCGTTCGGCGATGCGGATCAGCATCTCGGCGCCGCGGTTGGCGGCCGAGACACCCCGGAATACGAAGGCCAGGTTCACCACGGCCTGCATCTCGTGCCAGCTTGCGCCGGCGCGGCGGGCGGCCACGCCATGGATGACCGCGGCGTCGCTCAGCTCGGCCACCAGCATGGCGAAGATCAGCAACTGCACCTGCTTGTCGTCGAAATGGGCGGTCTCCAGCGCGTGCGCCCGGACCTTCTCCTGCAACTCCACCATGAGCGGATCCAGCGCGCCGGTCACGTCCAGCCGGGCCTCGACCCGCGGGGGCAGGAAACCGGCCATCTGGCGGTAGCTGGCGGCGCGCTCTTCCTTGGTGGCGAGGGGGTCGGCATAGGAGCCGAAGGTTTGCTGGACGAAATCCGGATCGGGACGCGAGCGCTGCATGAAATCTCCTTGATCGATTTAAATATAGTAATCGATTATTTTTTGTTTCTTCAATTTTTTGTTTTCATCGATAATTCTTACGAGGACGTATCGAAGCCGCTAGAATGCACGTTGCGCCACGCGCTTTCATTCCGAGTTCCAGCATGACCACACTGACCGATACGTCTTCCGCAAGCGCCCCCACGCTGTCCACCACCCTGGTCGAGGCCCTGCGGGGTTCGATTCTTGGCGGCACGCTGCTGCCCGGCAGCAAGCTCAGGCTGGACGAGTTGCGCGAGCAGTACGACGTCAGCCTGAGCCCGCTGCGCGAAGCGCTGACGCGCCTGGTGTCCGACGGGCTGGTCGTGACCAACGACAAGAAGGGCTACCGGGTGGCGCCGGTCTCGGCCGACGATTTCCGCGAGGTCACGGCCCTGCGGATGAACCTGGAGGTCATGGCCCTGGGCGAGTCGATCCGGCGCGGCGACGAAAACTGGGAAGATGCGCTGGTGGCCGCGTACCACCGGTTGAGCCGGCTCGAGGCCGCGGACCGCAGCGGCGACAAGCTGCCGGCCTGGGAGAAGGCGCACCGCACCTTCCACATCACCTTGTTTTCGGCCTGCGGCATGCCGCTGCTGCTGCGTTTTTGCAATACGCTGCATGACCTGAGCGACCGCTACCGCCGCCTGTTCCTGGCCAGCAATTCGCCCGACCGGAACGTGCCGGCGGAGCACGAGGCCATCTACCAGGCCGCCCTGGGCCGCAATGCCGAACTGGCGTGCGACATCCTGCGGCAGCACCTGTCGCGTACGGGGACGAATCTATTGAGCGTGCTGCCGGACGGGGAGTCCGGCGCGGCCGGCCGTTGACCGCTCAGTTGGCGGGCGGGTAGCCCCGGCTGCCCAGCAGCGACGACAGGTCGCGCGCGGCCTGCAGGACGACCTGTTCGGTGCGGGTGCGGGAATCGGCATCGGTGCCGAATGCCGCCTCGGGGCCCGCCACGCTGATGGCCGCGGCGGCCTCGCCCAGCGCGCCGAACACGGGCGCGGCGCAGGAGTTGATGCCTTGCTCGAATCCCGAGAAGCTCCAGGCACAGCCGCGTTCGCGGTCGGCCGCCAGTTGGGCGCGCAGCTTGCCGGCCTGGGCCGCCGCCGCGGGATCCGCGGCCAGCAGCGCATCCAGAATGGCCGGCGGTTGCCAGGCCAGCAGCATGCGGCCCGGCGTGGTCAGGTGCGCGGCGACGCGGCTGCCGACGCGCACGCTGCTGATCAGGCCGGCCTCGGGCATGTCGCGCAGCAGGTAGACGACGTGGCCGCCATCGAGCGCGGCCAGGTAGGCGGAGACGTTCAACTGGCGCCGCACGTCGGCCAGCACCCGGCGGCCCAGGTCCAGCATGTCGTTGGCCGCGGTGGCGGCGGTGGCCAGTTTCAGGAACGGGAGGCCGATGCGGTGCCCCCCCTGGGGCAGGGCTTCCAGCACGCCTTCGTGTTCCAGCGTGGCGATCAGCCGCATGACCGTGACGCGGTTGACGTCGATGCTGCGGCCGACCTCGCTCAGGTTGGACGTACTGCCGCCGTCGACCACGTAGCGCAACAGCCGGAACGCCCTGACCACCGGCGAGACCAGGGCGCCGGGCTTGCCGGCGGATTCGTCGCTGTCCAGGGGTTCTGCGGAAAATGACATGGAAGATCAGGCCAGGGGCACGGTCCAGGCATTGTATTCGTACACCCAGTCGGCATTGCCGCCTTCCTTGAGCCAGTTGTTGCCGCGCGAGCCGATCTGGACCCGCGCGGTGCGGTCGTGGCGGGCGGCCTCGTAGCGCTTGAGGGCTTGCGCGGGCGCATCGGGGGTGTCCGCCAGGTAGCGGGCCAGCACCACGGCATCCTCGATCGCCATGCCGGCGCCCTGGGCCATGAAGGGCATCATGGGATGGCAGGCGTCGCCCAGCAGGGTGATGTTTCCGCGCGACCAGGAAGGCAGCGGGTCGCGCACGTACAGCGCGGACTTCAGCACTTCGTCGCAGGCCGCGAGCAGCGCGCGCGCCTCGGGATGGAAATCGGCGTAGGAGGCACGCAGTTCGTCGACGCTGCCCGGCATGGTCCACGACTCATGGCGCCAGCTGTCCTGGGGCGTGGTGGCGAAGATGAAGATATCGCGGCCCAGGTTGAGCGGGAAGGTGACGATCTGGGTCTCGGGATTGGGGCCCCACCACTTGGTGAAGGCGCCCAGGTTGGGCACGCCTTCCAGGCGCGAGGCCGGCACCACGGCGCGATAGGCCACCACGCCGGTGAAGTCGGGATACTCGTCGCCCAGGAGGTGCTTGCGGACCGTGGAGTGGATGCCGTCCGCGCCGACCAGCACGTCCACGCGCTGGGACGTGCCGTCCTCGAAGCGTACGGTGATGCCGTCCGCGCCTTCGTCTATGCCCACGGTGCGCTTGCCGAGGTGGATCGTGGCGGCGGGCACGGCCTGCTCCAGCGCGGCCAGCAGGTCGGCCCGGTGCATGGTCAGCTGGGGCGCGCCATAGCGCGTTTCGGCGGCCTGCGACATTTCCAGGCGGGAGGTTTCCTCGCCCGTATCCCAGGTGCGGCTGATGCGGTGCGTGGGGCGGGCCGCGGTCTTGCGCAGTTCGTCGCCCACGCCCAGGCCATCCAGCGCCAGCACGGCGTTCGGGGTGAGGTTGATGTCGGCGCCGACGCGCGCGAACCTGGGGGCCTGCTCGAAAACCACCGATTCCAGGCCGAGCTTGCGCAGGGCGATCGCCGCTGCCAGCCCGCCTATGCCTGCGCCGCTGATACCGATGAGGGGCGATGCCATGGAACTTCTCCTGTGCCGTGCTGCGTTGTACAAAAATGAACGATAAGTTCAAAAAATTCTAAAGAGGCGGCAACCGGATGTCAATGGGAAAAACACCTGCGCCTGGCCAGGAAAGGGCACGCACGCAGGCGCCGCTGTGACGAGGAAACAACTTGAGACGGGCGCGAGCGCCCGGGCGCGCGGTCGATGGTACAGTCCTGCCAAAACAAGGCTGGTGTCATGTCTGAGAGCGGATCGCATCCCCGGGCCAAGGCGGCCCACGTCGTCACTTTCCCCGTAATGGCCGCCGCCGGGCCGGCTCGCGGATCCGCGCCGCGAGGGCCGCTTCCTCGATCCGCCCGGTGACGAGGCCGGGCATGAGATCCTGTCTGCTGGCCCTGTGCTGGCTGTTCGTCCTGGCCGGGCCGGCGCGCGCGGACGAACGCATCCTCGAATTCTTCAGCGACATCAAGGTCGAGCGCAGCGGCGACCTCCTGGTGACCGAGAACCTGCGCGTACGCTCCGAAGGCAAGCAGATCAAGTACGGATTGCAGCGGGATTTCGCGCGCTTGTACCGGCGCGCCGATGGCAGCCGCGCGGCCGCCGGGCTGGACGTCGTCTCGGTGCGGCGCGACGGCCGGGCCGAACCGTTCGTTTCGTCGCGCCTGCGGGACGGCGTGCGGATCTCCACCGGCCGTCCGGACGTGGTGTTCCGTCCCGGCGAATACCAGTACACCCTGGTGTATCGCGTCACGCGGCAGTTGCAGGCGGCCGGCGCCGAGGACAGGCTGGCCTGGGACGTGACGGGCACGGATTGGTCCCTGCCCATCGACCGGGTGCGCGTGCGGGTCGTGCTGCCGTCGGACGAACCGGTCCGGCAGGCCGCGGTGGCCGGCGGCGCCGGCGCGCCGGGGCGGGTGCAGGAAAAGGAGGCCGGACGCGTGGTGTTCGTCTCCACGCGCGTGCTGGAGCCAGGCCAGAACATGACGGTCGAACTCGGTTGGCCGGCGGGCGAGGTGCGGCGGCCTGGGCCGCTCAAGGCCTGGTGGTACGGTGTGCAGGACCACGCCGAGTTCTGGGTCGCCGGCGTCGGGCTCGCGCTGCTGCTGCTTTATTACCTGGCCGCCGCCACGCAGGCGTGGCGGCTGGGGCGGCATGACAGGACGCCGCAGGCCGATCCGCCGGAAGGCCTGTCCGCGCCCGCGCTGCGCTACGTATACCGCAAGGGCTATGACCGCTGGGCCTTCCTGTCCGGCATGATGGAATTGCTGGCCCGCCGTTCGGTGCAGGTGCTGGAGCGGGCGGACGGACGCTATCTCGAGCGCCTTCCCAACCAGACCGGCAGCGATGCGCGCCACGATCCGCTGCTCAACGCCATGCTGGGCCGTTTTTTCGCGGGCGGCCGCACCCTGCTGCGCCTGGACGGACTGTACCGGCGCTGCTACGACGAAGCGCAAGGCGGCCAGCGTGAATGGCTGGACGAGGCCTATGCCCGCTCGCTGTTCGTGGTCTACGGCGATCGCGCGCGCAAGGGGGCCTATCTCTGGATCGCCATGACGGTGGCCCTGGTCGGACTCGCCATCGTCCGCGAGGGCAATCCGCTGTCGTGGGCCGCCTGGGGCATCCTGCTGCCGCTGCCCGCGGTGCCGGCCTGGTTCGCGGTCTATGCGCAGTGGCGGGCCGGGGCGACCAGCCTGGCGAGCCGCACGGTGCTGAGCGTGCTGGGACTGCTGTGCCTGGCGGGCGGGCTCGCGGTGCTGGCCACGCACGTGGAGTCGGCCAGGCTGCTGCTGATCGGGCTGGCGCCGCTGGCCTCGCTGGTGCTGGTGTGCGCGGGCTTTCTCGGCCTGCGCGGCTATACCGCGCAAGGGCGGGCCCTGCGGGCCCGGATAGACGGCTTCCGCAGGTTCCTCGCCCGTCCGCCGGTCCTTGCGCCGGCCGATGCGGAAAGCGCGCTCGCCCGCTACGAACGTTACCTGCCGCATGCGCTGGCCCTGGGCGTGGATCGCCGCTGGGCGGCCGCGCATGCGGCGCAGGCGCGAAGCGCGGCCTCTGCCGCGCGGGTAGACATGCAGGCCCGCTATGGCGGCCTCCACGACCCGCTGGCCCGGCCGCGCGCGGTGATGCGCACGCTGGACCGCTGGGCCGCCAAGGCCTCGCCGGTTCGCGCCCCGCGCACCGCGCGCGGCGGGGATGCGGAAGAGGCCGGCGAAGGCCGGCGGTAAAATCGGGCAAACACGGAGTTCCCCGCATGGCAATCACCCTCAAGTCCCCGCAGGAAATCGAAGCGATGCGCGTGGCGGGCGGCATGGCGGCCGAGGTCCTGGAGATGATAGGCGAGTATGTCCAGCCGGGCGTCTCGACCGAAGAACTCGACCGCCGCTGCTACGAATACATCACCCAGGTCCAGAAGGCCATTCCCGCCAACGTCGGCTACCACGGCTTTCCCAAGACGCTGTGCACGTCCATCAACGGCGTGGTCTGCCACGGCATACCCAAGCCCGAGGACGTGCTGCGCGACGGCGACATCATCAACATCGACGTCACCGTGATCCGGGACGGCTGGCACGGCGACACGAGCCGCATGTTCTACGCCGGCACGCCGTCGCCGGAGGCCGAGCGCCTGGTCAACGTCACGCTGGAAAGCATGCTGCGCGGCATCGCCGCGGTGCGGCCGGGCGCGACGCTGGGCGACGTGGGCGCGGCCATCCAGACCTATGCCGAAGATGCCGGGTTCTCGGTGGTGCGCGATTTCTGCGGGCACGGCATCGGCCGCAAGTACCACGAGGCGCCCCAGGTACTGCACTACGGCCGGCCGAACAGCGGCCTGCGCCTGAAGAAGGGGATGGTGTTCACCATCGAGCCCATGCTCAACGCCGGGCGCCACGAGGTACAGGTGCTGGACGACGACTGGACCGTGGTGACCGTGGACGGTTCGTGGTCCGCGCAGTGGGAGCACATGGTGGCCGTGACGGACGACGGCTACGATATCCTGACCGCCTGGCCGAACCGCCGCTGAGATTTCCGTTCTGTCCGTGGCCCGCAGCGCCGGGCCATGCCGTTCCCGCCGCCGCGTCCGTATCGGCGCGGCGCGTGTTTCCCAGTCATCCTCTTGTCCTGCCGGTCGTATCCATGCCGTCTTCCGCTTCCGCTTCACGCCCCGACGCCCACAGCCCCCTGGCGCAGTGGCTGGCCTATCTCGAATCCATCCACAGCCGGCCGATAGACATGGGCCTGGACCGCGTGCGCGAGGTGGCCGGGCGCCTGGGGCTGGCCCTGGATGCGGTCACCATCGTGGTGGGGGGCACCAACGGCAAGGGCTCGACCTGCGCCATGCTCGAGGCCATGCTGCTGAGCGCCGGGTACAAGGTCGGGCTCTACACCTCGCCGCACCTGCTGGATTTCAACGAACGGGCGCGCGTGAACGGCGAACCCGCCAGCGACGCCGCGCTGACCGAGCAGTTCGCCGCCGTGGACGCGGCCCGTGGCGATACGTCGCTGACTTATTTCGAACTGACCACGCTCGCCATCCTGCGTCTGTTCGCGCAGTCGGGGCTGGACGCGGTCATCCTGGAAGTCGGGCTGGGCGGCCGCCTGGACGCGGTCAACATCGTCGACGCGGACTGCGCCATCGTGACGAGCGTCGACCTGGACCATGTCGAGTGGCTGGGCGACGACCGCGAGAAGATCGGCTGGGAGAAAGCCCACATCTACCGCCCCGGCAAGCCCGCCATCTGCGCCGATCCCATGCCGCCGCAATCGCTGGTGGACTACGCCGGGAGCATAGGCGCCGACCTCTGGCGCTTCGGGCGCGACTACAACTACGCGGGCGACAAGCAGCAATGGAACTATGGCGGCCGCCACCAGCGCCGCAACGCGCTGGCCTATCCGGCGCTGCGCGGCGCCAACCAGTTGCTGAACGCTTCGGCGGCGCTGGCCGCGCTCGAGGCCCTGCACGACCGGCTGCCGGTGCCCCAGCAGGCGGTGCGGCTGGGCCTGTTGCAGGTGCAATTGCCCGGCCGCTTCCAGATCCTGCCCGGGCAGCCCACGGTGATCCTGGACGTGGCGCACAACCCCCACGCCGCCGCCGTGCTGGCCGACAACCTCGACAACATGGGGTTTTATCCGTACACCTATGCGGTGTTCGGGATGCTGGGCGACAAGGACATCGACGGTGTCATCGCCAAGCTGGGCGACCGCGTCGACCATTGGTATTGCGCCGGCCTGCCCGGGCCGCGCGGGCTGGGCGGCGAGGAGCTGGCCGCGCGCCTGCGGGCCCGAGGCGTCAAGGAAGACAAGGACTCGTCGATCCAGGCCTACGCCGACCCCGCCGCGGCCTATGCGGCGGCGCGGGAAAGGATGGGCGAGGGTGATAGAATCCTGGTCTTCGGATCTTTCCTTACCGTGGCAGGCGTGTTGGCGTCGATGCGTGCGGCCAGGCCCGCCCGCGCGGTCTGAGCCGGAGCCCCCTCAGGGGGCGGCGCAAGACCCTGCCGCCCGTTTCAGCCGGACGTATCAATGGGATTGCTCGAGCGCAAGAAGAAGGCGGCCACGACCACGGCCAAATCCAGCCGCGCCGGCTATGCAGCCGGGGCCGATTCGCAGGATCCCGCCCAGGAAGCGCGCCGCCGCGCCAGGCGCCGCCTGGTAGGCGCCATCGCCCTGGTCCTGGCGGCGGTCGTCGTGCTGCCCATGGTGCTCGATTCCGAGCCGCCCATGCTGCCGGACGACATCCCCATCCAGATTCCCGACCGCAACCTGGCCACGCCCGAACCGGTGGCCAAGGCGCCGGCACCCGAGGCGCCCGCCGCGCCGCCTCCGGCCGAGACGCCCGCGCCGCAGCCCAAGCCGGAGCCCGCGGCGCCCCCCGCGCCCAAGCCGGAGCCTCCGAAGCCCGAGGCGCCCAAGCCCGAGCCGGCGAAGCCGCTGGCCCAGCCCGAACCTCCCAAGCCCGCGCCGCCCAAGCCGGCGCCCAGCGACACGGCCCGCGCCGATGCCGCGCGCGCCGAGGCTGCCCGGGCCCGCGCCTTGCTGGAAGGCGGCACGTCCGCCCCGGCGGCGCCCAAGCCCGACAGCAAGGGCAGTTTCGCGGTGCAGATCGCGGCGTTTTCCACCGAGGAGCGCGCCAACGACATGCGCGACCGGCTCAGCGCCGCAGGCATCAAGAGTTTCACCGAGCGCGTGAAGACCGGCAAGGGCGACGTGTTCCGCGTCCGGGTCGGTCCCTTCGCCTCGCGCGAGGCGGCCGATGCCGCCCGGGCGCGTGTCAGCTCGGCCGGTTTCAGTAGTTCCATCGTGCCGCTGTGACCAGTTTCGACTACGGCGTCCTGCTGATCCTGGGCGCGTCGGTGGTGATCGGCCTGTTCCGCGGCCTGGTGAAGGAAGTCCTGTCGTTGATCGCCTATGTCGCCGCATTCGTGGTGGCGGTGCGCTACGGACCGCTGGCCTACGAGTGGCTGGCGGCGTATATCGAGAATTCGGGCCTGCGCGCGATCGTGGCCTACGCGGGCGTGTTCATTGCCGTGCTGCTGGCGGTAGGCCTGGTCAACGTGGCGCTGGGGCTGCTGCTCAAGGCCACCGGCTTGTCGCTGGCCGATCGCGGCCTGGGTGCCGTGTTCGGCCTGGTGCGCGGCGTGGTCATCGTGATGGTCCTGGTGGTGGCGGCGGGATTCACGCCCTTGCCCAAGGAGCCGTGGTGGACCGGAGCCGTCCTGTCTCCCTATGCGGAAGAGGGCGTGCGGGCGGTCAAGCCGTATGTGCCGGAACAGTTCGCGGACTGGATCCGCTATTAAGAAGTTTGTGCTGCTGATAAGAGGCTCTCATGTGTGGAATCGTCGGTGTCGTCTCGCACGCGCCGGTTAATCAGTTGCTCTACGACAGTCTGCTGCTGCTGCAGCATCGCGGTCAGGATGCGGCGGGCATCGCCACGTCCCAGGGCAATACCTTCAATATGTACAAGGCGCATGGCCTGGTCCGCGACGTCTTCCGTACGCGCAACATGCGTTCGCTGCCCGGAAACTCGGGCATCGGCCAGGTCCGCTACCCGACCGCCGGTTCCAGCTCCAGCGCGGAAGAAGCCCAGCCGTTCTACGTCAACGCGCCGTTCGGCATCACCTTCGCCCACAACGGCAACCTGACCAACTGGGAGTCGCTGCGCGAGGAACTGTTCCGCGTCGACCGCCGCCACATGAACACCAATTCCGATTCGGAAGTGCTGCTCAATGTGCTGGCGCACGAGCTGCAGCGCGCCTCGAACGGCGTGTCGCTGGACGAGGACGCCATCTTCCGGGCCGTGTCGGCGGTGCACAAGCGCGTGCGCGGCGCCTATGCGGTGGTGGCCGAGATCGCCGGCTACGGCATGCTGGCCTTCCGCGACCCCTACGGCATCCGGCCCCTGTGCCTGGGCAAGGTCGAGACCGAGGGCGGCGTCGAGTGGATGGTGGCCTCGGAGTCGGTCACGCTCGAAGGCATGGGCTTCAAGTTCGAGCGCGACGTGGCGCCCGGCGAAGCCGTGTTCATCGACCTGAACGGCCGCTTTACCTCGCGCCAGTGCGCGGACAACCCGCAACTGAGCCCCTGCATCTTCGAATACGTCTATTTCGCGCGGCCCGATTCGCTGATGGACGGCGTGTCGGTATACAGCGCGCGCCTGCGCATGGGCGAATACCTGGCGGACAAGGTTGCCCGCAACTTGCGCCTGGGCGACGTCGACGTGGTGATGCCGATTCCCGACTCGGCCCGGCCGGCGGCGATGCAGCTGGCCGCGCGGCTGAACCTGGACTACCGCGAGGGGTTCATCAAGAACCGCTATGTCGGCCGTACCTTCATCATGCCCGGCCAGGCGGTGCGCAAGAAGTCCGTGCGCCAGAAGCTCAACGCCATGAGCGAGGAGTTCAAGGGCAAGAACGTGCTGATCGTGGACGACTCCATCGTCCGCGGCACCACCAGCGGCGAGATCGTCGAGATGGCCCGCGCGGCGGGGGCCAACAAGGTGTTCTTCGCGTCGGCGGCGCCTCCGGTGCGCTTCCCGAACGTGTACGGCATCGACATGCCCACCCGCAGCGAACTGATCGCCCATGGCCGCTCCGACGAGGAGATCGCCCGGGTGATCGGCGCCGACGCGCTGATCTACCAGGACCTGGCCGCCATGCGCCAGGCAGTCAGCGACATGAATCCGGCGCTGACCCAGTTCGAGTCGTCGTGCTTCGACGGGCATTACGTGACGGGCGACGTGACGCCGGAGTACCTGGACCACATCGAGCGCATGCGCAAGAGCCGTGGCGAGGAAAGCGGGGCCGGCGGCCTGCGCGTCAACATGGGCTCCGCCGCGAACGAAATGTGACCCCACCCCCCTACGCCCGCCCCCTCAAGGGGGCGGCGCTGGCGGACCGGCAAAGCCGGATCCGCGGCGCCCTGGGCCGATATGAGCGGAGGTTTTTGCCTCCGCTTTTTTTTAGATCTTTTTCTGTATATGCACATTACGAACCGGTCGTTTTATTCATAAGCCGGTCTTTGTAAGCTGCAAGCCTGGGTGCGCGCCCGCGCGGGATACGCATGCCCGCTCCGGCCCGAAGCGTCGGCGCGCTCCGCCCATCGCCAATCGGCCACATCTAGAGGCTTGCTGCATGTACCAGTATCAACCCGTCGATCAGTTGCTGGTCGATCAACGCGTCGCCCAGTTCCGTGACCAGACGCGGCGTTTCCTGAACGGGCAACTCAGCGAAGACGACTTTCGCACGCTGCGCCTGCAGAACGGCCTGTATATCCAGCGCCACGCGCCCATGCTGCGGATCGCCGTGCCCTACGGCATGCTGGCCTCGCGCCAGCTCCGCACGCTGGCATACATCGCACGCAAGTGGGACCGCGGCTACGGGCATTTCAGCACCCGGCAGAACATGCAGTTCAACTGGCCCAAGCTGGAAGACGTGCCCGACATCCTGGCCGAACTGGCCAAGGTGCAGATGCACTCGATCCAGACCAGCGGCAACGACATCCGCAACACGACCACGGACCAGTTCGCCGGCGTCGCGCCGGACGAGATCGTCAATCCCCTGGTCTGGTGCGAACTGATCCGGCAGTGGTCCACCTTCCATCCCGAGTTCGCGTTCCTGCCCCGCAAGTTCAAGATCGCGGTCAGCGGCGCGGTCACCGACCGGGCCGCGGTGGGCGTGCACGACATCGGCCTGCAGGCGGTCGAGCAGGACGGCGAGATCGGTTTTCGCGTCTGGGCGGGCGGCGGCCTGGGGCGCACGCCGCTGGTGGGGCAACTGATCAACCCGTACGTGCCCTGGCAGCACCTTCTGACCTATCTGCAGGCCATCCTGCGGGTCTACAACCTGCATGGCCGGCGCGACAACAAGTTCAAGGCGCGCATCAAGATCCTGGTCAAGGAATTGACGCCGCAGGTGTTCGCCGAAGAGGTCGAACGCGAATGGCAGCATCTGAAGGACGGCCCGGAGACGGTCACCGCCGAGCGGATCCAGGCCATCGCCGAGCGCTTCACGGCGACGCCTTATGCCGCCGACCCGGGCCCGGACACGTCGGCCCAGCACGCCGGCAATGACCCGCGCTTCGCGCGCTGGCTGCGGCGCAATACCCATCACCACAAGGTCCACGGCTATGCCGCCGTGACGCTGTCGCTCAAGCGCACGGGCGTGCCGCCGGGCGACATCACCGCCGACCAGATGGACGCGGTGGCCGACCTGGCCGACCGCTACAGCTTCGGCGAGATGCGCGTCTCGCACGAGCAGAACCTGGTGTTCACCGACGTGGCGCGAAGCCAGCTCTACGAACTGTGGAAGGAGCTCGACCAACTGGGCCTGGCCACGCCCAACATCGGTTTCCTGACCAACATCATCGCCTGCCCGGGCGGCGACTTCTGTGCGCTGGCCAACGCGGTGTCGATACCGGTGGCCGAGGCGATCCAGCGCCGCTTCGACGACCTCGACTACCTGCACGAGATCGGCGAACTGGACCTGAACATCTCCGGCTGCATCAATTCCTGCGGGCATCACCACGTGGGCCACATCGGCATCCTGGGCGTGGACAAGGCCGGCGAGGAGTGGTACCAGGTCACGCTGGGCGGCCGCCAGAGCGGGGCCGCCAAGCCGCTGCCGGACATCGAATCCATGCGGGGCGCCGGCGCGGCGATCGGCCGCGTCATCGGCCCGTCGTTCGCGCGCGAGGAAGTGGCCGACGTGGTCGCCACGCTGGTGGAGACCTACATCGACCTGCGCGACAGCGACGCCGAGCGCTTCATCGACGTGGTCGAGCGCGTGGGCATCGATCCCTTCAAGACCCGCGTCTACGCCGAGCGCCAGCAGGCCAAGGCGGCCCAGGTGGAGGCCGCTCATGTCTGAGTCGCAGCAAGCCGCCACGCTGATCCGGCACCGCAACCTGGAGGTCGACACCTGGAAGCGTTTCGAGCCCACCGAGACCCGGCCGCTGCCGGCCGATGACGAGGACTGGCTCGTGCCGCTGTCCGTGTGGCGGTCGGCGCGCGCCGAGCTGCGCGGACGCCGCCGGCCCGTGGGGGTGCTGCTGGGGCCCGCCGACGATCCCGCCGAGCTGGCCGAGGAGGGCAGGATAGACCCGACCGGACTGGCGCTGATCGCGGTCGATTTTCCCATCTACACCGATGGCCGGGGCTATTCCATCGCCTACCTGCTGCGTACGCGGCTGGGCTGGCAGGGGGAGCTGCGAGCCGTGGGCGACGTGATGATAGACACCGTCCACTACCAGGCCCGCTCGGGTTTCGACAGCTTCGCGATCAAGCCCGGCCACGATCCCGAGCAGGCCCTGCGGGCTTTCGGCACCTTCACGGCCGCCTACCAGCAAAGCTATCCGGTTCCCGCCGCGCGGCAGGGTTGATCCATGGGCAAAGTCTATCTGGTGGGCGCGGGCCCTGGCGCGGCGGACTTGCTGACCGTGCGCGCGGCCCGGTTGCTGCAGCAGGCCGACGTGGTCTTCCATGACGCGCTGGTGGACGGCGAGGTGCTGGCGCTGGCCCCCCGGGCCCAACTCGTGGCCGTGGGCAAGCGCTGCGGGCAGTTGTCCACGGTGCAGCAGTTCATCAACCGCCAACTGGTCGATGCCGCCCGCCGGCATGCCTGCGTGGTGCGGCTCAAGGGGGGCGACCCCATGCTGTTCGGGCGCGCGCAAGAGGAGATCGCCGCCCTGGCCAAGGCGGGCATCGAGGTCGAGGTGGTGCCCGGCATCAGCGCGGCCTTCGGCGCCAGTTCGGCGCTGGGCCTGTCGCTGACGCGCCGCGGCCTGAGCCGCAGCGTCGTGTTCCTGACGCCCGCCGTGGGCAGCGGCGAGCGTCCCCACGCCTGGGCGGACGCCGCCCGGGGCGCCGATACCGTGGTGCTGTACATGGCCAGCCGCCAAGCCGAGGCGATCGCCCAGGGGCTGATGGCCACCGGCATGCCGCCGGGACGTCCGGCGGTGCTGGTCGAGAATGCCAGCCTGCCGGCCCAGCGCGTGCTGCCGACCACGCTGGGGCGCCTGCCCGAGGCCGCGCAGCAGCTGGGCACGGGTCCGGCGCTCATCATGGTGGGCGAGATCTACGCCGAACTGCTCGAGCAGGCCGCGGGCCGCCTGGAAGCGGAAACGAGGCGGACGGCTGCGGCCTGACTTCATTTCTCTTACACTTCGGTCATGTTGATCGAAGACTACGGACTCGCGCTGGGCAAGAGTTTCCTGTTTTCCCTGGCGACACTGCTCCCCATCCTGAATCCCACGGCGACGGCACCGATATTCCTGTCCCTGACCGAGGGCGCTTCCCCCGGCGTGCGGGAGGTGCTCGCGGCCCGCATCGCCCGCAACGTTCTCCTGCTGCTGTTCGCGGCGATGCTGATCGGGTCCATCGTGCTCGATTTCTTCGGCATCTCGCTGGCCATCGTCCGCGTGGGCGGGGGGCTGCTGGTGGTCGCGAGCGCCTGGCGCCTGCTCAACTCCAGCGATGGCGGCGCGGAGCGCTCGGCCCGCCTGGCCGAGGGTTTCACCGTTGAAATGGCCAACCGCCGGGCCTTCTATCCCCTGACGTTCCCCATCGCCTGCGGTCCGGGCTCCATCGCCGCGGCCATCACCGTGGGGGCGAGCCTGCACGATCACGCCTCGCTGTTCATCAGCGGCACCCGCATCGCCGGCGCGGTGCTGGGGCTGTCGCTGGTGGCGGCATCGGTGCTGCTGTGTTTCCGTTATGCCCAGCAGTTGCTGCGTCTGCTGGGCGATACGGGAACTGTCGTGTTCCTGCGCTTGTCAGCATTCATTCTGCTTTGCCTCGGGGTCCAGATCGTATGGGATGGGGCCTCCGAACTGCTCCTGAGCGTACTGCGCCAGGTCCCGCTGCACCCACCTACCTGAGAGCCCTCGCGGCCTTTATCCATGAAAACCGTACTCGTTGATCGCCTGCTCGCATTCGCCGCCATCGCCAGCCTGGGAGCCGTGGCGGTCGCGCTGGTGTCGCAGCACGTCTTCGACATGCAGCCCTGCGCCTGGTGCGTGCTGCAACGCCTGATCTATCTCGCGATTGCGGTATTCGCAGTGCTGGGGCTGGTTCTTCGCCGGCTGGCGGCGGCGCAGAAGGCCTGCGCCGGCATCGTGGCGGTGCTGGCGCTGGCCGGCGTCGCCACCGCCATCTACCAGCACAACGTGGCGTCCCAGCTGATGAGCTGCGACCAGACCTTCGCCGACCGCTTCATGACGGGCTCGGGCCTGGATGGGGCGCTGCCCGCGGTGTTCGGCATCTATGCGACCTGCGCCGACGCGGCGGTGGACCTGCTGGGCGTACGATACGAGATATGGAGCGTGCTGCTGTTCGCGGTGCTGGCCGTGGCAGGCATTGCCGCCCTGATGCTGCGCCGGCGTCCGCGATCGCTGTTCGCGGGCGGCGCCCAATAGGAGTCCGTCATGCAGGCCCGCGCCACGCCTCCGGTCCACTTCCGTGAAATCTCCGCCGGCGGAGGGCGGCGCCTGGGCGTGGCCACGCTCGATGCGCAGGCCACGCTCAATGCCCTGTCGCTGGAAATGGCCGAAAGCCTGGCGGCGCAGCTCGATGCCTGGGCCGCCGATCCGGCCATCGCGGTCGTGGTGCTGGAAGGGGAAGGGCGCGCGCTATGCGCCGGCGGCGACCTGCGAAGCGTGTACCGCGAGATGCTCGAACACCGGGGCGACGGTCCGCCGCGCCGCATCGCCCGTTTCTTCGAGCGCGAATACGGCCTGAACCACGCGATCCATGTCTATCCCAAGCCGCTGCTGTGCTGGGGCAACGGCATCGTCATGGGCGGGGGCATGGGCCTGCTGATGGGCGCGAGCCACCGCGTCGTCACGGAAACGTCGCGCCTGGCCATGCCCGAGATCGTCATCGGCCTGTTTCCCGACGTGGGCATGTCCTGGGCCCTGAACCGCATGCCGGGCAAGTCGGGCCTGTTCCTGGGGCTGACCGGCGCGACGCTGCAAGCCGCCGACGCGCTGTTCGCCGGCTGGGCCGACTACCACATCGCCCATGCCCGCAAGCAGCAGGTGCTGGATGCGCTGGCCAGGCAGGCCTGGGCCGGCGATCGCCGCACCGACGACCTCCTGCTGCACGACGTGCTCGATGCCTGCCACGCCGCCCCGGATCCGGCGGAAGGCCCGTTGCGGCGCAATCTGGATGCCGTGGCGGCGCTGTGCCGGGCACCGGCGCTGGACGACGTCATCGGCGCCATCCTGCAATACGACGGCGGGGACCCGTGGCTGGAGGGGGCGCGCGATGCCCTGGCCAAGGGCGCGCCGAGCACCGCGCGGCTGGCCTGGGAACTGCAGCATCGCACGCGCCATATGTCGCTGGCCCAGGTCTTCCAGCTGGAGTACCAGGTCGCCCTGTGGTGCTGTACCCGCGGCGACTTCCAGGAAGGCATCCGGGCCTTGCTGATCGACAAGGACCGCCGTCCCGCCTGGAAGGCCACTCATGGGACCGAGGTCGGGGCCGCCTGGGCCGACCGGGCCTTCCGCGACATGGCCGCGGATTTTCCCGTGCCGGCTTCGTTGCGGGCCCTGGCCGGATAGCGGCCGCGAGCCTGCCGCCGTGTCCCGGTCCGAGCGCCTGTTCGCCTTGCTCCAGGCCCTGCGGCGCCGCAGGCGGCCGGTCAGCGGGCGGCTGCTGGCCGAGGAGATGGGCGTCAGCCTGCGTACGCTCTATCGCGACATCGCCAGCCTGCAGGCCCAGGGTGCCCAGATCGAGGGCGAGCCCGGCCTGGGCTACGTGCTGAAACCGGGTTTCCTGCTGCCCCCCATGATGTTCTCGGAAGAAGAGATCGAGGCTCTGGTGCTGGGGTCGCGATGGGTGGCCCGCCGCACCGACGGGCCGCTGGCCTGGGCGGCCCGCAATGCCCTGGCCAAGATCGCCGCCGTCCTGCCCGACGAGCTGCGCCGCGGCCTGGATACGTCCGCGCTGCTGGTGGGGCCGGCGTTCGCCCAGGAGCGGGTGGACCTGTCCGAGATCCGCCGTGCGATCCGTGCCGAACACAAGCTCGACATCGTCTACCGCGACGGCGACGGCGCCGCCTCGCATCGCCTCATCTGGCCGTTCGGCCTGGGGTTCTTCGAGCAGTCGCGCGTGGTGCTGGGCTGGTGCGAACTGCGCCAGGATTTCCGCCATTTCCGGACCGACCGCATCCAGGCCATGACCGCCACGGACCAGCGCTACCCGCGCCGGCGCCAGGCCTTGCTGAAGGCATGGCGCGAGAAAGAGGGCATTCCTCCACAGGAAGTTTGATGCTGCCAGAAATTGGCAGCATGGGTCGCTATCCTGGACACGTCTACCAACCAGGAGCGACTTCATGGACCATCCCAACTTCGTCATTCTCTACGTCGACCAACCCGAGGCCAGCGGCCGGTTCTATGCGGACCTGCTGGGCGCCCGCCCGATCGAATCCTCGCCCACCTTCGTGCTGTTCGCGCTGGATACCGGCCTGATGCTCGGCCTGTGGTCGCGGCACACCGTCGAGCCGCCGCCCGGCGCGCCGGCCGGCGGCAGCGAACTCGTCTTGCGCATGGACAGCTACGAGGCGGTCGACGCGCGCTGCGCGGACTGGACGGCGCGCGGCATTTCGCTGCTCATGCCTCCCACGACCCTGGAGTTCGGCCGCTCCTTCGTCGCGCGGGATCCGGACGGGCATCGGTTGCGCGTGTTCGCCCCCGAAGCGGCACGATAGCCTGTCAGTCGCTGGCGGGGATGATGGGCAGCGTCAGATAGGACGCCTGTTCCGGTCCGCTGTACACGGTGGTACGGCCCTGGAAATCCTCGCCGCCGCGATCCGCGGGGTCGGTATGGGTGAGCCGGCCCTTGATGCCTTCGAATTCGAAATCCCTGCCTTGTATCGTCAGGCGCAGGCGGTAGCCGCGCGGGATGACGATGGAGGTGGGCCAGATTTCGAGGTCGAGGGGATAGGCGGTACCGGGTTCGATCTTCTGGACCTCGTCGTGCGCATGGAAGATCCGGTAAGGCATGGACATCTGTTCGTCGACCTTGCGGTGCGAGGCGCGCAGCCATCCCCGGGTCAGAGGCGTCGGTTCGTGGGCGCCGTCGAAGACGATTTCCTTGCCGTCGGGATCGAAAAGCCGGAGGACGGCGAAGAGGTCGGCATCCCGGGTGGAGGAGGACACCCAGATGCGCAGCGGGATGAAGCCGGTGATCTCGGTCGTGGCTTCGAAGGGCGGGGTGGTGAAGTCCAGGTGCTCGTGCTGGGCCTGAAAGCCGGCGCTGGCGGCTTGGGCGGGAGCGGCGGTATCGAGGGTCGCGTTGCCCGGATGCAGGTAGAACCTGGTCCACCGGGTGCGCGCGAGCGGAAACTCGTGTTCGGCGCGGCGGATTTCGCCCTCTACGGTCCGGATGGACAGCAGGACGGGCGGGGTCTGGTCCCAGCCGTTGGGCAGGCCTTTCAGGAAGTGATCGAAGAATTGTTTTTGCAGCGCGATGTAGCGGGGCAGGTAGAAGCTTTCGTAGTGGGTGCCGATGTGCATCGACAGCCATTTCTGCGTGGAGCCGGCACGCAGGTAGCCTTCGATGTTGCCGCGCAGGTGGTTGCCGGGGCCTCCCCAGTTGCCGGCGGACAGGACGGGGACGGTGATGCGGGAAAGGTCGGGCGTGCGTTCCTTGTGCCAGGCGTCGCACAAGCCGTGCCGCGCCATTTCCGCGGGATAGTCGCTGCGGTTGGCGGCCAGCAGGGCTGCGCTCAGCGCGGGGCCGGTCGTGGGCTGGCCGTCGTCGCGGTCGCGATAGGGGGTATCGCCGTTGCCATGCTGGTTGGACAGCACCTGCTTGGGCCACCATGAGTTCAGGAAGCCGTTGCTGCGGATGCCGCCATGGTAGCCGTAGTCGCGGTAGTGGTCGGACCGGCCCTCCCAGGGCACGATGGCGGCCAGGTGCCTGGGACGCAGCGCGGCGACACGCCATTGGGTGGCGGCATAGTACGAGATGCCGATCAGGCCGACCTTGCCGTTGCTCCAGGATTGCGTGCCGGCCCACTCGATGGCGTCGCGGTAGTCCTGGATTTCGCGCGGCGACATGGGGTCGAGGTAGCCCGGCGACTTGCCGCTGCCGCGCGCGTCGACGTGGATGACGACGTAGCCGTCGGGCACCCACCGCTCGGGGTCCACGGTTTCCCAGCGCAGGTAGCGGCCAGTGGAGCCGTCCTGGCACAGGCCGGGATGCAGGCGCTGCAGTTTCTCCCATTGCGGCTTGAAGCCGTCGGCGAAGTGGACGTCCTTGCCGTATACCCCCTGGGCCATGACGACAGGGTAGCGCCCCGGTTCGGCGGGGCGGAAAACGTTCGCCTTCAGGACGATGCCGTCGTCCATCGGGATCTCGACGTCTTTTTCGAAGACGAGGGCATGGGGGGCGGCTCGATGCCGGGCTGGGGTGTTCGGTTCGGTCACGATCGGGTCTCCGCTTGTGTGGCTATTGTTTTTCGATCCTGGCGGCTTGCATGATGTCGGTGTAGGTCGCGGTTTCCTTGGCGAGGTAGTTCGCCATGTCCTGGGGCGACCCGCCCGCCACGTCCAGCCCCATGGAGGCAAGGCGCTCCTTGATCGCGGGCGAGGCCAGCGCGTCGTTGAAGGCGCGGTTCAGCTTGGCCACGATCTCGGGCGGCGTGCCCGCCGGGGCCAGCGCCCCCTGCCAGCCACCCTGGACTTCATAGCCGGCGACGCCGGCTTCCTCCATCGTCGGCACGTCGGGCAATTGCGGGAAACGCGTCGAGCCGGTCACGGCGATCGCGCGCAGCGTTCCGCTCTTGACCTGTTCGATCGCCGAGACCGGGTTGAGGAAGGCCAGCTTCACTTCGCCGGACATGACCGCATTCATGGCGGGGGCGGCGCCCTTGTAGGGGACGTGTACCAGGTGGGTGCCCGCCTTGTAGTTGAAGTACTCGGCGACCAGGTGCATGGTGTTGCCGATGCCGGCCGAGCCGTAGGGGATGTTGGAGTTGGCCGGCTTGGCGAGCTTGACCAGGTCCTGCACGGTCTTGACCGGCAGGGAGGGCGTGACCACGAGTACCTGGCCGCGCGTCGATCCCACCAGCACGACGGGGACGAAATCCTTGGCGGTGTCGTAGGGCAGGGACTTGTACAGCAGGGGATTGATGACGTGCGAGCCGGTCGTGTAGAGCAGGGTATAGCCGTCGGCCGGCGCCTTGGCCACGAGCTCCGACGCGATGATGGAGTTGGCTCCCGCGCGGTTCTCCACGATGACCGCCTGCTTGAGCCGCTTGCCCATTTCCTGGGCCAGGATGCGCGACACGGTGTCGGGGTTGCCGCCGGGCGAAAAGGGCAGGATCAGCTTGATGGGACGGTCGGGAAACGTGTCGCCGCCGGCGGCGGGCGCGGCGATGGTCAGGGCTGCGAGGCAGGCTGTGGAAAGCCCAGCCAGAAAAACCGGGTTCTTCATGATGTGTTCCTCCTCCATGGCGGTATTCCCGACGGGATCGGGACGCGCCTCTTGTCGTTGTCGTTCAGGCGGTCTGGAAAAAAAATCGATAAAACTCTGAATGAAAATTTTTGTCGATAAAATTATATGGATAAAAACAATATCGACGATCAAGGAAAACCCCGAGCCATCGCCGGATAAAAGAATGTTTCCTTATATAAAGTAATCTTATATAATGACTCGTACGCAATTCATCCGGCATCCACGAGGAGACAAGCCATGAGCACCAGCCAGACCGCCGCCCAGTCCAACGACCAATCGCCCGTACTCGTCGATTTCGAAGACGGCATCGCATGGGTCACCTTGAACCGGCCCACGAAACGCAACGCCATCAACCCGGGCATCGTCTACAACATGGTCCGGGTGCTGGAGGAACTCGAGGCGGACGACCGCTGCAAGGTCCTGGTGCTGACCGGCGCGGGCGACGCGTTCTCGGCCGGCATGGACCTGCGCGAATACTTCCGCGGCACGGACAACGATCCCAAGGAACGCATCAAGCTGTATCGCGCCAACGCCCAGTGGCAATGGCGCCAGTTGCGCTTCTACGCCAAGCCCACCATCGCCATGGTCAACGGCTGGTGCTTCGGCGGCGCCTTCACGCCGCTGGTGTCCTGCGACCTGGCGATCGCCGCCGAGGAAGCGCAGTTCGGGCTCTCCGAGATCAACTGGGGCATCATCCCGGCCGGCGTCGTCAGCCGCGCGGTGGCCTCGCTGGTGCGCGAACGCGAAGCCATGTACTACGTGATGACGGGCGAAACCTTCGACGGCCGCCGCGCCGCGGATATCGGCCTGGTCAACGAGGCCGTGCCGCGCGAGCGCCTGCGCGAGCGGACCCGTCAACTGGCCAAGGTCCTGATGGAAAAGAACCCCACCGTGCTGCGCACGGCCAAGATCGCCCATCGCATGGCGGCCGAAATGAGCTGGGAGCAGGCGACCGATTACCTGATGGCCAAGGTCGACCAGTCCACCTTCCACGATCCCGAGCGCGGCCGCGACAATGCCATGAAGCAATTCCTGGACGAGAAGTCGTTCAAGCCCGGCCTCGGCGCGTATCAGCGCTAAGACGGCACGAAGGGGTATCGCATGTCTTCATTCGCTCTGGACCGCCTGCTGCGGCCCAAGTCGATCGCCGTGGTCGGCGCTTCGCCCGAGCCGGGTTCGGTCAGCGGCCTGCTGTTGGCCAACCTGCAGCGCTTCGGCTATGCCGGGCAACTGCATCTGGTCAGCCGCAGCCGGGACGAAGTCAACGGCATCCGCTGTTTCAAGTCCATCGACGAACTGCCGGAAGGCGTGGACGTGGCCGTGCTGGTGGTGCCGCAGGTGGCGGTGGCCGATTCCGTCGCGGCCTGCGGGCGCCGGGGCGTGGGCGCGGCGGTGGTGTTCGCCTCGGGTTTTGCCGAAATGGGCGACGAAGGCCGGGCCGCGCAGGAGGCCATGGCCGCCATCGCGCACCGCCATGGCGTGGCGGTGCTGGGGCCCAACTGCCTGGGGTTCATCAATTTCGCGGATGCCGTCCCGCTGACCTTCGAGCCGGTGCAGCCGGCGCCGGTCCGCAGCGGTCCGCGCATAGGCATCGTGGCCCAGAGCGGCGCGATGAGCGGCAACCTGCGCCAGGCCTTCCTGGGGCGCGGGCTGGGGGTTTCGTTCTCGATCTCGACCGGCAACGAAGCGGTGCTGGGCGCCGAGGATTTCCTGTCCGCGCTGGTCGATGCGCCCGACGTCGACGCTTTTGCGGTGTTCGTCGAAATGCTGCGCAAGCCCGCCGAATTCCTGCGCGTGGCGAGCCGCGCGCGCGAGCTGGGCAAGCCCATCGTGCTGATGCACCCGGGCCGCAGCCAGCGCGCCCGCGAGGCGGCCAAGTCGCACACGGGCGCATTGGCGGGCGACCACCAGGTCATGCGCACGCTGGTCGAGCGCGAAGGCGTGGTGGTGGTCGACAGCATGGACGAAATGTTCGATGTGACGGCCATCCTGGCGCGCTACCCGCAGCCCGTGACCGAAGGCCGGGCCGCCGTGGCCTCGAACTCGGGCGCCCTGCGCGGACTGGCGCTGGATTTCTGCGAAGACATCGGCCTGCAACTGGCCGATTTCCAGCCCGCCACGATGCAGGCCTTGTCGCAGATCCTGCCGGACTTCATGGCGCCCGACAATCCGCTGGACCTGACGGCGATCGGCATGCAGAAACCGGAGATCTTCGGGCTGTCGGCGCGGGCCATCCTGGACGATCCCGGCGTGGGGAGCCTGATCATGCCGCTGATGGGCGGCTCGCCCGCGCAGCAAGTGGCCAAGGCGGATTCACTGTTGCCGGTGATGCAGGCATCGCGCAAGCCGGTGTGCTTCGTCATCATGGGCGACAGCGGCCCGCTGGGCAGCGAATTCCTGGAGCGGGTCCATGCGAGCGGCATGCCGTTCCTGCGGTCGCCCGACCGCGCCATGCGTGCCATGGCCCACGTGCACCGCTACGGACGCCTGCACGCCGAGGCGGCCGAACGCAGCGGGGCGGAATCCGGCCTGCGCCGCGACGATCTTCAGCCGGGGCCGCTGGCCGAGTTCAAGGGCAAGCAATGGCTGCGCGAGCTGGGCATCTCCACGCCACGGGGCGGGCTGGCCCGCACGCCGGCCGAAGCCGAGGCGCTGGCGCGCGAGATCGGCTATCCGGTGGTGCTCAAGGCCCAGGCCGACACGCTCATGCACAAGAGCGACGTGGGCGGCGTGGCGGTCAACCTGCGCGATGCCGCGGCGCTGGGCGATGCGTGGCAGCGCATCCAATCCTCGGTGGCCCGGCATTGCCCGGATATCGCGCTGGACGGCATGCTGGTCGAGGCCATGTCCAGCCCCGGCCTGGAACTGGTGGTGGGCGGGCGCCGCGATCCCAATTGGGGCGTGGTGACGCTGGTGGGGCTGGGCGGGATATGGATCGAGGCCTTGCACGACGTACGCCTTTTGCCGCCCGACCTGACCGAGGCGCAGATCATGCGTGAACTGCAGCGCCTGAAGGGCGCCAAACTACTGTCCGGCCTGCGCGGCGCGCCGCCGGTGGACGTGGCGGCGGTCGCGGCCGTGGTGCGGCGCCTGTCCGCGCTGATGCTGGCCAATCCCGGGATCGCGGAGATCGACATCAATCCGCTGATTGCCTTGCCCGCGGGCAAGGGCGTCGTGGCCCTGGACGCGCTGTTCGTCATGGACGCGGCGCCGGCGTCCTGAGGGCGCCGCGCTTGTACGGAGAGCAATCTTATGTCGTCATTCGATAGCGAGACCTTTCCTCAGTTGATGGACTCGGTCGAGCGCTTCATCCGCCAACGCCTGATGCCGCTGGAGCGGCAGGTGGAGGAAAAGGAGGAAGTGCCGCCCGAGGTCATCGAGGAAATGAAGCAAATGGGCCTGTTCGGCCTGGGGATTCCCGAGGCCTACGGCGGCTGCGAACTGGACCTGATGCAGGAATTGCAGGTGCAGATGGCCTTCAGCTATACCTCGCCGGCCTTCCGGCTGGTGTTCTGGCCCAACGTGGGCATAGGCAGCAAGGGCCTGGTGCTGGCCGGTACCGAGGAGCAGAAGCAGAAGTATCTGCCGGGCCTGGCCAGCGGCGAGCTGCGCGCGGCATTCTGCCTGACCGAACCCGACGCCGGTTCGGACGCGGCCAGCCTGAGGACGCGTGCCGAGCGCGACGGCGACATGCTGGTCATCAACGGCACCAAGCGCTTCATCACCAACGCCACGCGTGCCCACGTCTTCACCGTCATGGCGCGCACCGACCCGTCCCGTCCGGGCGCGGCCGGCATCAGCGCCATCCTGGTCGATCGGGATACGCCGGGGCTGCACATAGGCAAGTCCGAGAAGAAGCTGGGCCAGCGCGGCTCGCCCATCAGCGACGTGATCTTCGAGAACGTGCGGGTGCCGGTATCCAACGTGATAGGCGGGGAGCCCGCGCTGGGGCAGGGGTTCAGGACCGCCATGCAGGTGCTGGATCACGGCCGCATCAGCGTGGCGGCCTCGGGGCTAGGCATGGCGCGCCGGTTGATCGACGAGGCGGCGCGCTACGCCCTGCAGCGCAAGCAGTTCGGCCAGCCCATCTCCGAATTCCAGCTGGTGCAAGCCATGCTGGCCGATTCCGAAACCGAATACCTGGCCGGACACGCGCTGGTGATGCAGGCGGGCCAGGCCCTGGCGCGCGGAGAAGACGTGCGCAACCAGGCGGCGGCCGCCAAGTATTTCTGCTCGGAGGCGCTTTCGCGCATCGCCGACCGGGCCCTGCAGATCCACGGTGGCTCGGGCTACGTGGCCGATCACCACGTCGAACGCCTGTACCGCGATGCCCGGGCGCTGCGCATCTACGAAGGCACCTCCCAGGTCCTGCAACTGGTCATCGCCCGTACGATGCTCAAGCGCTACCAGGATTGAGCGCCATTTTCGACACTTATCGAAAATGTTTGTGAGGCCATCGCAAACCCGTGTTTCAGCCTTTGCGGTGTTTCTTCTACAGTTAGCGGGGATCAGGCGGCGCGGCATGTCGCGGCCGCCCACGATAATGACGGAGACGATGTGTACCCCCTGAGCTATGTGCGTCCGGCCACCTTGCAGGAAGCGCTGGACTGCCTGGCCCGCGAGCCCGAAGCCCGCCCCCTGTCGGGCGGCATGACCCTGGTGCCCACGCTCAAGCAGCGGCTGGCGGCGCCTTCGCACCTGGTTGACCTGACGCGCCTGCCGGAGCTGCAAGGCATCTCGCGCGACGGCGACATGCTGAAAATCGGTGCCGCCACGCGCCATGTACACGTGGCCGAATCGGCCCTGGTGGGCGAGACCATTCCGGGCCTGGCGGCCCTGGCCGGCCTGATCGCCGATCCGCAGGTGCGCAACCGCGGCACCATGGGCGGATCGGTGGCCAACAACGATCCCTCCGCCGACTATCCGGCCGCCGTGCTGGGGCTGGGGGCGACCGTGGTCAGCAGCGGCCGGCGCATCGCCGCCGACGATTTCTTTACCGGCATGTTCGAGACCGCGCTGGTCCCGGGCGAGATCATCGTGGGCTTCGAGTTTCCCATTCCTCGCCGCAGCGCTTATGCCAAGTATCGCCACAAGGCCACGGGCTACGCGGTAACGGGCGTGTTCATCGCCGATACCGCGCAGGGCGTGCGGGTGGCGGTGACCGGGGCCGGGCCCTGTGTTTTCCGCTGGCACGAGGCGGAGGCGGCGCTGGCCGGCGGCGACGCCGGGGCGCTGGCCACGGTTCCCCTGGATGCCGATGAACTGAACGACGACCGCGCGGGCAGCGCCGCCTATCGCGCCAACCTGGTGAGGGTGATGGCGCGGCGCGCCTGGGCGCAATTATCTTGAATCGCGGACGGCCCGGAGCGAGGCCGAGCAAGGTGGAGAAGTCATGGAACTGAAAGGATCGCATACGTTGCGGGCGCCCCGCGAACGGGTATGGGAATACCTGAACACCCCGGAAATCCTGCAGGCATGCGTGCCCGGCTGCGAATCGTTCACCGCCGGAGCGGCGCAGGACGAGTACGCCGCCGTGGTGGTGGCCGCCATCGGCCCGGTGAAGGCGCGCTTCAAGGGGACCCTGAGCATCGCGGACAAGCGCCCGCCGCAGGGCTATCGCATCGTCGGCCAGGGCGACGGCGGCATCGCCGGCTTCGGGAAAATGGTGGCCGATGTCGAGCTGGCCGAAGACGGGGAGGGCACGGTGCTGACCTACGTGGCGCAGGCCCAGGTCGGCGGCAAGCTCGCGCAGATAGGCGCGCGGCTGGTGGGCTCGGTCGCCAACAAGATGGCGGCCGAGTTCTTCGAACGCTTCAGCGCCAAGGTGGAAGAGAAGGTCGCGCCATGAGTCGTGTGGAACTGCGCGTCAATGGCGTGGCGACGAGCCGCGAGGTGGATGACCGGACCCTGCTGGTGGAACTGCTGCGCGGCGAGCTGGGCCTGACCGGCACCCACGTCGGCTGCGACACCAGCCAGTGCGGCGCATGCACGGTCAAGCTCGACGACGCCGCGGTCAAGTCGTGCACGGTGCTGGCCGCGCAGGCCAGCGGCGGCGAGGTGCTGACCGTGGAGGGATTGTCGACGCCGCAGCAGCTGGGCGAGGTGCCGGCGGCCTTCGTCGCCTGCCATGGCCTGCAATGCGGTTTCTGTACGCCGGGCATGATGATGGCGATCGACTACTACCTGGATACCGACGGCTCGCTGGACGACGAGCGCATCCATCGCGCCCTGGAAGGAAACATCTGCCGCTGCACCGGCTACGTCAACATCATCGAGGCGGTCAAGCACGCGGCTCGTGCCCGTGCCGAAGCGGGCAAGCCGGTCGGGAGGCAGCATGGATAGCCGATTGGTCGGCCAGCCGCGCCCGCGCGCCGAAGACCAGCGGCTGGTGCGGGGCCAGGGCCGCTATACCGACGACGTGAATCTGCCCGGCCAGGCCTACGGCGCATTCGTGCGGTCCACGCATGCCCATGCCATCATCCGCGGCATCGACATCGAGGCGGCGGCGCAGGCGCCCGGGGTGATCGCCGTGCTGCGCGGCCAGGATTACCTGGATGACGGCCTGCGCGGCATGGACCACATTCCCAATCCCGCCGATGCCATTGCCTTCAAGGAGCGCGCCTTCCAGCATTCGCTGACCGGCAGCATTTTCAATCAGCGGCATCTGCCCTTGGTGGTGGATCGCGTGCGCCACGTCGGCGAGCCGGTGGTGCTGGTGGTGGCCCGCAGCATGCGCGAGGCGCGCGATGCCTGCGAAATGGTGCAGATCGACTATGAGCCCTTGCCCGCCGTGGTGGACGCGGTGCAGGCAATGGAAGACGGGGCGCCGCAATTGTGGGACGGCGCCCCGCGCAATCTGTGCTTCCAGGCCCGGGTGGGCGATGAGGCCGCGGTGCGCGAAGCCTTTGCCCGCGCCCATTGCGTCGTGCGCCGGGAATTTCGCAACAGCCGCGTCGTCAATTGCCAGATGGAGCCGCGCTCGGCGCTGGGCAGCTTCGACGCCAGTTCCGGCGAATACCTGCTGATCTCGGGTAGCCAGGGCGTGACGCGCCAGCAGATGTGCATCGCCGATGCATTGGGGATATCCCCGGCGAAATTGCGGGTGGTGTCGCCTGACGTGGGCGGCGGCTTCGGTCCGCGCAGTTGCGTGAATCCCGATCAGCTTGCGGTGCTGTGGGCCGCGCGCCGCGTCGGGCAACCGGTGAAATGGACCAGCGACCGCAACGAGGCCTTCCTGTCCGACTACCAGGGGCGCGACCAGGTCATACGGGCGGCCATCGCATTCGATGCGCAAGGACGCATCCTGGGCATAGACAACGAGATCATCGGCAATATCGGCGCCCATACCGTGTCGTATGTGCCGCTGGCCAACGGCTCGCGCATCATGACCACGGTCTACCACGTGCCCGCGGCCACGGCGCTGCTGTCCGCGGTGCTCACGAACACGCCGCCAACCGGTCCTTATCGGGGCGCGGGCCGTCCGGAAGCCACGCATGTGATGGAACGCATGCTGGATATCGCCGCCGACGAGATGGGCATGGACCGCATCGAACTGCGCCGGCGCAATCTCATCCAGCCGGCGCAGATGCCGTATCGCAGTCCCATGGGGCTGACCTACGACAGCGGCAGCTTCGCCGCCAACATGGAGCGGGCCCTGGTGGTATCGCAGTGGAGCGAGGCGGAGCAGCGCAAGCGCGATGCGCGCGCGCGCGGCAAATTGCTGGGCACGGGGCTGGCCAATTATGTGGAGTCGCCGGTGGGCGCGCCGCGCGAGCGCATCGAGATCACCATAGGCACCGACGGCAGTGTCGACTTCGTGGTCGGCACGCAAAGCACGGGGCAAGGACACGAGACCAGCTTCGTCCAGGTGCTGGCCGACGAGCTGGGCGTGCCGTTCGAGGCCGTGACCATGCGCACCGGCGATTCACGCTTCGTCAAGGTGGGCGGCGGTTCGCATTCGGACCGTTCCATGCGCCTGGTGGGCCACCTGCTGGTGCAGGCCGGCGAGCGCCTGCGGTCCACGGCGCTGTCGGCCGCGGCATCGATGTGGGGCCTCCAGGTGCAGGACCTGTGCTACGAGGACGGCCGGGTGCGCGACCAGGCCGGGCAGCATGTGGCTGGCCTGGGCGAGATCGCGGCCCATATCGGGCGCGAAGGCATGCCCGGCAATCCGGAAGAGCGCCGTTTTTTCGCCGAGGCCGAGTTCAACGGCCGCATCGCCGCCCATCCCACGGGCACGGCGGTGTGCGAACTGGAGATCGATCCCGAGACCGGCGACGTGGAGATCGTGCGCTATACGTCCATCGACGACGTCGGACGCCCGATCAATCCGCTCATCGTCGAAGGCCAGGTGCATGGCGGCCTGGCGCAAGGCATAGGGCAGGCCTTTTTCGAGGACTACCATGTCGATCCGGAAAGCGGACAGATCTTCAGCGGTTCGTACATGGACTACGGCGTGGCGCGCGCGGGGGCGATTCCGCGGCGCTTCGACGTGGAGCTGACCGAAGACCGCACCCACGGCAACGCGCTGGGGGTGAAAGGCGGCGGAGAGAGCGGCATCACGCCTGCCACGGCCGCCATTTTCAACGCGCTGGCCGATGCGCTGCGCGGCATCACGCGCGAGGAACTGCCCATGCCGGCCACGCCCGCCGCGATCTGGTCGGCCATACAACGCGCACAAGGAGTACAGCCATGAGCGAGCCGGTATCGGTACGCAGCCATTCGGGCCTGCTGGATATCGTGTTGAACACCCCCGAGAACGGCAATCTCATGAGCGCAGAGATGGGCCGGCTGATCATCGATGCCGTCTCCAACCTGGACGAGCAGGTCCGTTTGATCCGCCTGTCGGGCGAGGGCGAGGATTTCTGCGCCGGGCGGGTCTCGCCCATGCCCAGGCCGGGCTCGACGCCGACCGGCGAGGCTCTGCGGCGCAATGTGGCGATGCCGGCGCTCGCGCTGTACGACGCGCTCAAGACGGCGCCGGTGCCGGTGCTGTCCGTCGTGCATGGCAAGGCCTATGGCGTCGGCTGCGCCCTGGCGGGCGTGTGCGACATCACGCTGGCCGCGGAAGACGCGAGCTTCCAGATTCCCGAGATGGAGCGCGACATTCCTCCTGCCCTGGTGATGTCGGCGCTGATCGGCCGGGTGCCGATGAAGACGATCGCGCGCATGGTGCTGACGCGGGACCTGGTGGGCGCCCGCGAGGCCTGGCAGGCCGGTTTGGCCAGCGAGGTCGTCCCGCGCGCCGAGCTGCGGTCGCGGGCCGACCGCATCGCGGCCACGATCCTGGAGTGCAGCCCGGTCACGGTGCGCGCGGTCAAGCAATTCATGGAGCTGGCGCCGGGACTGCCGGTAGGCACCTCCAGCAGCCTCGCCGGGCACCTGTCCGGCACCGCGCTATCGGCCAAGTTCGAGCGCCCGGCGTGACGACACGCTTTCGAGAGGAGACGACATCGATGAAGAAGTGCCTTGCCGCGTTTGCCGCGATCACCCTGATGGCCGGCGCGCCGGCCCTGGCCGCCGACTACCCCGTGCGGCCCGTACGCATGTTGCTGGGATATCCCGCCGGCAGCGGCATCGACAATGTGGCGCGCCAGGTGGCTGCGGGATTGGAAAAGGAGCTCGGCCAGCCGGTGGTGGTGGAAAACAAGGCCGGCGCGCTCGGCAACCTGGCCGCCGACTTCGTGGCCAAGGCGCCTGCCGACGGCTACACCATCCTGTTCACGCCGAACTCCACCCATGCGGCCAACGTCCATTTGTTCAAGAAGCTGCCCTTCGATCCCATCAAGGATTTCGCGCCGGTGGGCACGGTGGCCAGCCTGGGGTTCGTCCTGCTGGTGGCGCCCGAACACACCAAGGTCGACAACGTCGCGCAGTTGACCAAGATGCTCAAGGATCAGCCCGGCAAGTATTCGTGGGGCAGCGGCAACGCCACGGGACAGGTGGCGGGAGAACTCTACAAGACACTGGCCGGCGTCGATGCCGTCAACGTGCCTTACAAGGGCGTGCCGCCGGCCATGACCGACCTGATCGGGGGGCGGGTGAGTTTCCTGTTTGCCGACGCGACGCTGGCCATTCCCCAGCTCAAGGGGGGCCGCGTGAAGGCGCTGGCGGTGACGGGCAGCAAGCGGCCCACGTCGTTGCCCGATGTGCCCACCATGGCCGAAGCCGGGGTGCAAGGCTACGACCTGGGGGGATGGTTCGGCATCTTTCTGCCCGCCAATCCGCCCGAGTCCGTGCGCAAGACGCTGAGCGCCGCGTTGCTCAAGGTCACCGGCAGCCCCGAGATGGCCCGCTTTCTGCGTGGCATCGGCGCCGAACCCCTGAGTGGAGGGCCGGACGATCTCGCGCGGGTGGTGGCGGTCGATACCGAGAAGTGGGGGCGCATTATCCGCGCCGCGGGCATGACCGTCGAATGACGGGCAACGGACGGGGCAAACATGCGAAGTCTTGAGGATCGCGTCGCGATCGTGACCGGCGCCAGTTCCGGCATAGGCCGGGCCGTGGCGGTGGCGTTCGGCCAGGCCGGCGCGCGCGTGGTGCTGGCCGCCCGCAGCCGGGATGCCTTGGACGAGACGGCACGGATGGTACGCGAGGCGGGCGGCGAGGCGCTCGCCTGCGTCACCGATGTCGGCCGTGAGGAAGACGTGGCGCGATTGTTCGGCGCGGCGCTTGCCGCCCATGGCCGCGTGGACGTGCTGGTCAACAACGCCGGCGTCACCACCAGTCAGCCTATCGAGGACATGAGCCTGGACACCTGGCGCAGCGTCCTCGATGTGAACCTGACCGGTGCTTTCCTTTGCAGCCGCGAGGCCTTTCGGGTCATGAAGCCGCGGCGCCAGGGACGCATCATCAACATTGGCAGCGTGGCGGCCAAGGTGCCGAGGCCGGACTCGGTGCCGTACACGACGACCAAGCACGGCTTGTCCGGCATGACCCATGCGCTGGCGCTGGACGGACGGGCGCACGGCATCGCGGTCAGCGTGCTGCATCCCGGCGTGACCGAGTCGGCGCTGGCCGCCAAGTCCGGCCGCAAGTTCGAACCCGGCGAGTTGATGAAGGCCGAGGACGTGGCCCGCGTCGTGCTGCTGATGGCCAGCCTGCCGCCCGAAGTGAATTTTTACGAAGGCACGATGTTTCCGCTGTCCATGCCTTTGCTGGGTAGGGGCTAAAATCCCGAGGCATGAACGCCTCGTTTCCCATCCGCAAGGAATGCCCGCCCGGCGCCTGTATCTGCGAACGCGACCATTTGCTGGCCGACCCGCAGGGCGATAGGCGCATTCTTCTTTTGACCAAGGAAGAAGAGAAGCGGCTGGTGGCTCGCCTCGAGGCCCTGGCCTCCCTGGAGGACCTGATGGCGATGCAGGCGCGCATGCATGCGCAACTGGGTATCGTGCTGCATATCGAGCCCAGCGCCAACGAAGTCCGTACGGTGCGCGGTATCGCCATCGAACTGGCGGAACAGCGGGGCTTGTGCCGCAAGACGCGTGAGGCCATTCCCGCCGCGATCCGCCGCTGCTTCGAACGCACGCCCGGGATCGTCTACGCCTTGCTCGATTCGCGCGACCTGTTGGGAGGGGCGTAGCCCGCACGGCGGGCCGCGCCGCATGGCGTCGCCGCTCAGTCGGTGGATGCCAGCGCCTGCCGTTCGGCGTCCATGGGCGCCAGCCCCTCGATAGCCAGGCGCAGCAGCGCGCGCAGCGAGGCCAGGCCGACGCCGGGGCGCGGCGTGGGCTGGCTGAGCCAGCGCCGCACTTCGGCCAGATAGATGGTGACGAACAACGAGGCGATGAGCTCGGGGGCCGCGTTGCTGCCTATTTGCCCCTGCTCCTGTTTGCGCCGCACCACGTCGGCCAGCATGGCGTAAATGTTGGCGCGGCGGGCGTAGAAACGGCGCGTTTCCTCGCCACGGTCGCTGCTGCGAGCCAGGAAGTCCGAGGTGGCCTGCACGGCCGGCCGCGAGATCTGCGGATGCCTGGCCCAGTAGCGGTACCGCAGCTCAAAGAAAGCCATGAGCAATTCGATCAACGGGCCGTCCCGCTGTAGCACCCTGGCGCCTTTGTCGTTCACGGCATCCAGGTCGTTGTTGACGATCATCATCAACAGATCGAGCTTGTCCTCGGCGTAGACGAAGATGGTTCCGATGGCCACTTCGGCGCGCTGCGCGATCTCGCGCGTGGTCGCCGCGTCGTAGCCTTTTTCCAGGAAGATGTCGCGCGCTGCGTGCTTGATGCGCCGCAGCTTGTCGAGTTTGGCGCGCTCGCGCAAGCCCAGTTCCTGGTTCGGGGACGACGAAGCGGATGGATTCTTCATGAAAGAGCAGGACGCGAAGGAATGAGGGGCGGCGGGGCCGGGCCGCCTATTCTAGAAGAACTCGGCAGGCCTCCCGCGCGATGATGCAAGATTCTCTTGATAAGTAAAGAAACTTTATATAAGGTGTTATTATCATAAGCGCCGGATGTCACCGGACGCGAGAGAGACAAGGGTGTACGAAATGGTCGACGCGCTGGGGCAATCCGCCCGGATCCACACCACGGTTGACGATGGCCGGGCCGTAGTCTGGCGGCAATGGGGCGCCGGCCCGCTGGTCGTCCTCCTGCACGGCAACAGCGGTTCGTGGACGCATTGGGTGCGCAACATCGCCGCTCTGGCCGAACGCTTCACGGTGCTCGTGCCCGATCTGCCCGGCCATGGCGATTCCGACCTGCCGGCGGGCGACGTGTCGTGCGCCGCTTTCGCCAGTCTGTTGTGGCGCGGCATCGATCAGATCGCGGGTCCCGATGCAAACGTGGCGCTCGTCGGATTTTCCCTGGGCTCGGTCCTGGGGGAGAGCATGGCGCGGCAACAGCCACTGCGCGTCCGCCAGATACTGTTGTTGCGCGGAGCTTTCACGCGCACGGTGCCGCGGCCGCCGGAATTGCTGCGTTGGCGCGGCATAGCCGATCCGGCCGAGGCGGCCCGTATCCACCGGCACAACCTTGAAGTTTCCATGTTCGGCGACGCCGCCCTGGTCGATGACCAGGCCGTCCGGCTGCATGCCGACAACCTGGAGCGTTGCCGGCTGGACACCCGGCCGCTGCTGGCCAGCCGCGAACTGGAGGCTTTCCTGGGCCTGCGTTGTCCGGTGCACGGCATTGCCGGCGAACGCGATGTCTACGGCGGCGGCGATGCGCCCGCGCAAGGCCGCGCCCTGCGCGAGGCGTTGCCGCAGGCTGTCTTCGACATGATTCCCCGGGCGGGCCACTGGGCGGCCTACGAGGCCGCGGATACGGTGAATGCCCTGATGGTGCGGTCGCTGGAAATGAAACATGATCAAATTTGATCGCGTTCAAAAATAAGAAAGGCCGCCACCGAGCGGCAGGACCCATATGGCTATGAGAAAGGAGACTGCAATGAAGAAGATGATCATGACGGCCCTGGCGACCGCGACCGTGCTGGCCTTGCCGGCGGCGCAGGCGCAAGGGGATTTTCCCAATCGTCCGCTGAGGCTGGTGGTATCGTTCCCGCCGGGCGGCAGCACGGACCTCATCGCCCGCGTCATGGCACCCGTCATGTCCAAGCAGCTGGGCCAGCAGGTGGTGGTCGAGAACAAGGGCGGGGCAGGCGGCAACATCGGCGTCGAATCGGTGGTTCGATCGGCGCCCGATGGCTACACGATGGTATTCAGCGGGGCAGGCGCGCTGGGCATCAACAGCGTGTTGTATCGGACGATGCCTTTCGATCCCGTCAAGGACCTCATCCCGGTCAGCATGGTTGCGAGCTCGCCCTTTGTCTTGGTGGGACCGGCGAACTCGCCGTACAAGGACGTCAAGGCCCTGCTTGCCGCGGCCAAGGCAGAGCCGGGCAAGCTGTCGATCGGCCATGGCGGCCTGGGCACGGTCATGCACCTGGCCAGCGAGCTTTTCAATCAGATTGGAGACGTGAAGACCGTCCTGGTGCCCTACAAGGGCACGGGCCCGGCCACCACCGATGCGCTGGCCGGGCAGATTCCGCTGGCGATGAGCGATACGCCCAGCGCCATGGCATATATCAAGGAAGGGCGCATGAAGGCCTTCGCCGTGACGACGCGCGAACGGTCGAACTCGCTGCCCGACGTGCCGACGCTGGACGAGTCGGGCATGAAGGGCTACGAGGCCATGGGCTGGTTCGGGATCGCCGTGCCCGCCGGCACGCCCGAACCCGTCGTCAAGCGCCTGAACGCGGCGATCCGGGCGGCGCTGAGCGACCCCGGCGTGATCGAACGCGTGCGCGCGGCCGGCGCCGATCCCGCGCCGACCTCGCCCGAAGAGTTCCGCAAGATCATCGCTACCGATATCTCGAAGTGGGGCGATATCGTGCGCCGGACGGGGTTGAAGCTGGATTAAGACCCCCCCTACGCGCTGACGCGCGCCCAGAATGGTGGGCCCCCAGCCGCTACGCGGCAGCCCCCCAAGGGGGCCGGGACCCGCCTTGGGGCGGCCCGGCGCCGGGTCCCGGGGGGCGATGCGGGTGGACCGGAAGGGAAGCCCACCCCCTACGCCCTTCGGGCGCCCCCTTAAGGGGGCGATGCGGGTGGACCGGCGGAGCCGGATCCACCGCATCCTGGGTCTTGGGGGGGCGCACGGCTGGGGGAAAACTGAAATAATTGGCGCATGAATATTTCTTTGCGCCAATTGCGGGCTTTTCTGGGGGTGGCGGCATCGGGTAATTTCACCCGCACCGCCCAGCGTCTGCATCTTAGCCAGGCGGGGCTGAGCGCGACCATTCGCGAACTCGAATCCCAGCTCAATACCCGGTTGTTCGAACGTACCACCCGCGCGGTGGTGTTGACCGAGGCTGGCCGTGTTTTTCTGCCCGCGGCGGAATTGGTCGAGCGTGAACTCAGCGCCGCGGCGACCCGCCTGCGCGACATGGGGCGCCAGGAAGGCGCCGCCTTGCGTCTGGCATTCACGCCCTTGATGGCGGCCAATGTCGTGCCGGAGACCATGCGGCGGTTCCTGGCGGACCACCCGCAGGTCGAGGTCGAGATCATCGCCGGCAGCCCCCTCGAAATCCAGCAACTGGTCGAGACGGGCGAGGCCGATGCGGCGTTCGGCGCGTTTTTTTCCAAGGTGTCGGGGCTGGTGCGCAAGGCGCTGGCGCCATCGGGGCTGCTGGCGGTTTATGCGCCGGGAAGCTATGCGCCGGTTCCGTCGGCGAAGGGGCGCAAGGACACGACCTGGGAGATCCTGCGCGATCAGCCCTATGTGGCGCTGACGGAAGACAGCCCCATTCATCAATTGGCGGAAGAGGCCCTGTTCAAGCACCAGATCAACATCGGCCGCCGCATCGCCGTACAGCACCTGGATACGGCGCTGGGGCTGGCAGAGCAGGGCTTCGGCATCGCCATCATTCCGGAGTTTTCGCAAAGCGCGTGCGCACGCTACGCCGTGGAGCACCGGGTGATCAGTCCGGCGGTGACTTTCGATTTCTGCTACGTGATGCGGGCGGGGGCGCCCCGGCCCGATACCTTGACTGAATTCACCGAGGTCTTCAAGGCCGTGATGGCGACCCGCACGTAGGGGAAGGCGCGGCCGATCAGATGGGCACGGTTTCGACGTCGTAGGTGAAGAGCCACTCGTAGCGTTCCTTCACCCGGTCTTCCTGCCATTCGCGGTTCACGTAGGCGGCCGCGCCCTCGGCGTGGGCCAGTTCCCGGTTGTGGAATCGCTTGGCGTTGGCATTGGCGCCCAGGATGACATTGGCGGTGCGATCCTTGCGTGCCTGCTCGTAGCGTTGCAGCGCCTGCGCCGGGTCCGCGTACTGGCGCAATGCGCGCGCCAGGATGTAGCCGTCTTCCAGGGCCATGCCCGCGCCTTGCGCGAGGAAAGGCAGCATGGGATGGCAGGCGTCGCCCAGCAGGGTGGCCCGGCCTTCGCTCCAGCGGGGCATGGGGTCGCGAACCATCAGCGCCCATTTGTAGGGAACGTCGATGGCGCGCACCAGGGTATGCACGTCCTCGTTCCAACCGCGCAAATCGTTCAGGCATTCTTCGGTGGTGCCGCGCTCGGTCCAGGACTCGACCTGCCAATCGCTGCGTTCCACGGCCGCGACGAAGTTCACCAGCTTGTAGCCGTGCAGCGGATAGTGGATGACGTGGGCGCCGGGGCCGACCCAATTCACGCCCACCGGGCGGCTCAGGCGCTCGGGCAGCTTGTCGGCCTCGATCACGCCGCGCCAGGCGACCAGGCCGGAGAAATCGGGCCGGTCGGCGCCGAACAACTGGCCGCGTACCAGCGAATGCACGCCGTCCGCGCCGACCAGCACGTCGCCCTGGAAGCTTCGGCCGTCGGCCGTGTAGGCGGTCACGCCGTCGCCGTTCTGCTCGAAGCGCTCGAACTTGGCGCCCAGCACCAGGGCGTCGGGATCGGCGCGCCGCACGCCGGCGGCGATGGCCTGGTGCAGGTCGGCGCGATGCACGGTCAGGTACGGATAGCCGTAGAGTTCCCGCGATACGTCGCCCAGGTTGAACAGGTTCCAGGTCTGGCCGGTGTTCCACAGCCGCACGATCTTGCCTTCCGGCTCGCAGGCCTGTTCTCTCAAGTCGCCTTCCAGGCCCAGCGCGTACAGCACGTGCACGGCGTTGGGCCCGAGTTGTATGCCCGCGCCGACTTCCTTCAATTGCGGGGCTTGTTCCAGGATGCGGACCTGGAAACCTTGTTGGAGCAGGGCGAGGCCGGCGGTCAGTCCGCCCAGGCCGCCGCCGGCGATGATGATGCGCATGAGTCAGTCCAGTGTGGTGTTGGTGCGTTTGATCAATTCGGCCCAGCGCTTGGTGTCGCTCGCCAGGAAGCTGCGGAATTCGTCCGGCGTGGTTTTGATGACGTCCTGGCCGCCGGCCTTCATCTGGCTCATCAGCTCGGGATCGTCCTGGGCCGCGCGCAGCGCGGCATTGAGCTTTTGAACGACGGCGGCCGGGGTGCCGGCAGGCGCCACCAGGCCGGTCCAGGAATACGATTCGAAATCGCCGCCGAAGACTTCGCGCACGGTGGGCACCTGCGGCATGTCGGCCGAGCGCGTGGCGCCGCCGGTGGCAAGTACCTTGGCCCGGCCGCTTTCCAGGTAGGGCCGCACGACGGTGATGGTCTCCAGCGTCATGTCGATCTGGCCGCCGATCATGTCCGCCAGCGCCGGCGCTCCGCCTTTGTAGGGAACGTGCAGGATGTTCGCGCCGGACACCTCCTTGAACCATTCGCCGGTCAGGTGGTTGATGGAACCGTTGCCGGCGGAACCGTAGGACACCTTGTTCTTGGCGGCATAGGCGACCAGTTCCTGCAAGGTATTGGCGGGAAAGGCATGGCGCACCACGAGCAGGATGGGGCTGCGCGCCACCAGGCCGATGTGCGCGAAGGATTCCATCGGCGAGTAGGCCAGGTTGCGGTACAGCCCTGGCGCCACGCCCAGGCTGCTGGTGCTGGCCCACAGCAGGGTGTGGCCATCGGGCTTGGCGCGCGCGACCGAGGCGGAGCCGACCGTGCCGCCCGCGCCGGCGCGATTCTCGATCACCACGGGTTGGCCGAGTTGTTTCGACAGCGTCTTGCCCACCAGTCGTGCGGTGGTATCGGTGGGACCTCCGGGCGGGAAAGGCACGACGATGGTGACAGGCCCGGCGGGAAATTCGGCTGCCGCGGCCGATGCGGTGCCGGCCAGGGCCAGTGTTGCCAAGGTGGCGAGGCACGCACGCCGCATCGGCATTGCGCGCAGGATCCGCTTGTTCATCGATGTCCCCTCATTGTCCGTGTTGGGGGACTATAAAGTGAAGCGATGAGCGAGCTGAATCACATAATAATTATGGAATCACAAGGAATTTCGATCAGCGCGATGCACGCTATGTGGCGCCGATATGCCGGCTGCGCAAATCGTCGATGACGGTGCGCAACAATCCGCGAAAGGTCTTGAGCTCCTTGGGGCTGAGGCTGGAGAAGGCCTCCTGCTCGAAGCGGTTCAGCTCGCGCGTGCCGGCCTCGACCACTTCGCGTCCGGCCGGGGTAAGCGTGATGCGCAGGATGCGCCGATTGCTGGCGTCTTCCCTGCGCTCGAGCAGGCCGCGCTCTTCCAGGGTCGAGAGCAATTGGCCCATCGACTGGGGAGTGACGTAGAAGCGCCTGGACAGATCCGCGGAGGACAGCTTTTCACGGTGCGCGACCACGGACAGCACGGTGAACTGGATGCCCGTTACGCCATAGGGCTTGAGCAGGGCGTCGCTGAAGTTGCGGAGGGGATGGTGTACCTGCGAGACCAGGTAGGTGGTGCTGGGACCGCTGAAGGGCTCGGCGGGTTGGTCGGTAGACAAGAATGACTCCGGGAGCGAAGGATTCTTGCAGTGTAAGGCAGACTGATTCGGCGCGCACCGCCGCGGTAGGCGGGGGCGCGCGTGGCGGCGACGCTTACTTGGCGTCGACGGCGTCTTTCAGGACCTTGGCGGCGCTGAAAGCGGGGGCCTTGCGGGCAGCGATCTGGATCGCTTCGCCGGTACGGGGGTTGCGGCCCGTCTTGGCGGCTTTTTCTTTCACCGAGAACTTCCCGACGCCAGGCAGCACGACCTCGTCGCCCTTGGCCAGCGTGTCGCGCAGGGCATCGCCCAGCGCATCGATGAAGGCTTCGGAGACATTCTTGGGTTGTTGGGTGCGCTCGGCGAGAGCGTCGATCAGTTCCTTCTTGGTGCGCATGCGTACTCCTTGAAAAAATATCGGCAGACGGGCCGGATGGCCCTCTGCCTATGCACAGAGCCGGCATTCAAACAATCTTGGAGCAGAAATGCAAGTCCGGCGGTCAACGGCGGCGACCGGCGCAGCGGCGGGCGAGAGCGGCCACTGCGCGGCGGCGCCCGCGAACCCTACCTGAAAAATCCTGCGAAGTTGCAACAGCCGTAGGCGTCACGTTGGCCGCGACTTCGTTCAAAATCAGGGTGTACGCGGCAAGTTCGCCGATTTTTAAGGCAAAAAACGGATTTTGAATATTTGATGCCGCCGTCCGGCTTGCTTACCATGTGCGCTGGCGCGGCCCGCGGGCCGCGCCATTCCCCGTGAAGGAGTTCCCATGCAAGCTGATCCCGCCGTCGCGCCCGCGGCCGCCGCTGTTACATCTCGCCGCAATTGCGCATCCTGGAACGTCGATGCCGTGCTGGCGCTGTTCGAGCTGCCGTTCGCCGATCTGCTCTATCAGGCGCAGCAGGCGCACCGGCGCTTCTTCGATCCCAACGCCATCCAGTTGTCGACCCTGCTGTCGATCAAGACCGGCGGGTGCCCCGAGGATTGCTCGTACTGTCCGCAGTCCTCGCGCTACGACACGGGCGTCGAGACCGAGAAGCTGATGCCGCTGGCCGAGGTGCTGGCGGCGGCCCGGGCCGCCAAGGACAACGGCGCGACGCGGTTCTGCATGGGTGCGGCCTGGCGCAGCCCCAAGCCGCACCAGGTGGACGCGGTGGCCGACATGGTCAAGGCGGTCAAGGACCTGGGCCTGGAAACCTGCGTGACGCTCGGCATGCTGCGCGACGGCCAGGCCGAACAGCTGCGCGAGGCCGGGCTCGACTACTACAACCACAACCTGGATACCTCGCCCGAGTTCTACGGCCGCGTCATCACGACGCGTACCTACCAGGACCGGCTGGATACGCTGGGGCGCGTGCGCGACGCCGGGATCAAGGTCTGCTGCGGCGGCATCGTGGGCCTGGGCGAATCGCGCCGCGAGCGGGCGGGCCTGATCGTCCAGCTGGCCAACATGGATCCCTATCCGGAGTCGGTGCCCATCAACAACCTGGTGCGCGTGCAGGGTACGCCGCTGGCGGACAACGCCTCGGTGGATCCGTTCGAATTCGTGCGCACCATCGCGGTGGCGCGCATCACCATGCCCGAGGCCGTGGTCCGGCTGTCGGCGGGGCGCGAGCAGATGGACGACGCCTTGCAGGCCCTGTGCTTCCTGGCCGGCGCCAATTCCATGTTCTACGGCGACAAGCTGCTGGTCACCGAGAACCCGCAGGCCGAGGCCGACCGCGAGTTGCTGCGGCGGCTGGGCATGCGCGTGGATACGGCCGCGCACTGAGGCCCGCATGCCGCTCCTGCATCTGGCTCCCGGGGTCGCCATCGATGAAGACGAGATCGTCTTCACGATGATCCGCGCGCAGGGGGCGGGCGGACAGAACGTCAACAAGGTGTCGAGCGCGGTTCACCTGCGCTTCGATCTCGGCGCCTCGTCGCTGCCCGAGGCGTGGAAGGAGGCGCTGATGCAGAAGGCGGACCGGCGCATCTCCAGCGCCGGCGTGGTGGTGATCAAGGCGCAGGCCTATCGCAGCCAGGAAAAGAACCGCGCCGACGCGCTCGAGCGCCTGGCGGCCCTGCTGGCCTCGGTGGCGGAACCGCCCAAGCCGCGCAAGCCCACGCGGCCGACCAAGGGGTCGCAGCAGCGCCGCCTGCAGCGCAAGGTCCGGCATGGCGAGATCAAGCGCATGCGCGGGCGGGTGAACGAGGACTGAAGCCCGCGCGGGCGTCCTACAGCCCCAGCTTCTTCCAGCCTTCGTGGCCCAGTTCGCGCAGCGTCTCGATGTTGCGTTCGTAGATGCTCTCGGCTTCCGGGAACGCCTCCACCGCCTTGTCCACGCTGGCCTCGCGCAGCAGGTGCAGGGTGGGGTAGGGCGAGCGGTTGCTGTAGTTCTCGATGTCGTCGGCGCCGGTGCCCGCGAACTGGTAGTCGGGATGGAAACTGGCGACCTGGATCTCGCCTTCCAGGCCCAGCGCTTCCACGGCGGCGTCGGCCTCGTCCAGGAACTCGTTGTAGTCGTAGAAATCGGCCAGTGTCCAGGGGTGGATCAGCAGCAGGGTGTCGACCTGTTCCGGGTCGCTCTGCGCCAGCGTGCGCAGGCAGGCGCCCAGTTCCTCGAGCAGCGCGTCGGGGTCGCGCGCATCGCTGACCACGTACTGGATCTGGCCCTTGGTATGGACGGCCTTGGCGAAGGGACAGAGATTCAGGCCGATGACGGCCTTCTCCAGCCACGCGCGGGTGGCGTCGATGATGGCCGGATGGGTGAGGGAGTCGGGCGGGGACGTGAACATGATGCGTGGGGCTCAGCTGATGCGGACCTCGGGCGAGGCGACCGCCTGTTGTTCGGGCTCGATGTGGATGACGATGGAGCTGCCTTCGATGTAGCCATGGATGGCGGTTTCCAGCCGGTCGCAGATCGCGTGGGCGGCGCCCACCGACATCGCGCCGGGCACGACGAGATTGAATTCGATGAAGACGCGGGGGCCCGAGCGGCGCGAGCGCAGGGTGTGGGCCTGCAGCGCCCCGGTGCCGTGGTCGCGGATGATCTGCCGCACGTCGTCGACGATCTCGCGCGACAGGGCTTCGTCCATCAGGCCGCCCACCGAGTCGCGCATCAGCTGCCACCCCGACCACAGGATGTGCAGCGCCACCAGGCCGGCGATGATGGAATCCAGGCGGGTCCAGCCGGTCAGCGCCACCAGCGCCACGCCGATCACGACGCCTATCGACGAGACCACGTCGGTCCACAGGTGGCGGCCGTCGGCGACCAGCGCCGGCGAGTGCCAGCGGCGCCCGTAGCGCATCAGCAGGGTGCCCCAGGCGCCGTTGATCAGGGTGGCGCCCAGGTTGATCGCCATGCCCAGCACCGGCGCGTCGAGCGGGCGGGGATTCATGAAGCCCTGGTAGGCCTCGCGCAGGATGGTCAGCGCGGCGAACACGATCAGCGTGCTTTCCAGGACCGCGGACAGGTACTCGGCCTTGTTGTGGCCGTAGGGGTGGTTGGCGTCGGCGGGCATGGCGCTGACCGACAGCGCGACCACGGTGATGACGGCCGTGGCCACGTTGATGATGCTTTCCAGCGCGTCGGAATACAGCGCGATGCTGCCGGTGAGCCGGTAGGCGAGGTATTTCAGGCCAAGGACGGCGATCCCGACGACGATGGTGATCACGCCGAATCTCGTGGCGCGTGTCATGGGGACTCCGTTTGCCCGTGGCGCGGGGCGGACAGGACGGGAGGGAGCATGGGCTCGGGCAGGCGTGCGGATCCCGGCATTCTAGCCGGGTCCGCGCGGTTTGCGTGCCCGCCGCTCAGCGGCCGCCCAGGCCGGGCAAGAGGCCCCGCAGGTCGGGTATCTGGAACGAGCCGCCGGGCATTTCGAAGCGCGAAGGCGGGGGCGCGCGGTCGTCCAGGGTCTCGACCCGGAAGCGGTCGCCGAAGCGCAGCAGGCCCAGCCGGTCGGCCTGCAGGCGCCGCGCCAGGTCGTCGGCGCCGGGCGGAAGCAGCGTGCCCGACAGCGAGGCCAGGCTGCGGCCCAGTTTCAGCGCCGCGGCGGTCAGTTCGCTGGCCGCCGGCGCCGAGGTCAGGACCAGTTCTTCGGTGCGCCGCTGCCGGCGGCCGTCCTCGTAGGTCAGCACGTAGACGGTGCCGCCCAGTCCGGCCACGGTTTCGCTGCGCGTGGTCGGTTGCAGGGAGACGATGGCGCTGACCTGTTCAAGGGCGGCCGTCGGGCTGGGCATCAGGCCGCCCGCCATGCGCATCAGGTCGGCCGCTTCCATGACCACCTGCTGCCCGTTGACGCGGCTGACGGCGTAGATCTTGTCGCCGCGGGCCAGCAGGTAGTTGTTGGGGCTCTGGGGCGAGGCCGCCCGCAGATTGTTGCCGGCGTATTCGACCGAGGCGGAGAAAGGCTGCCCCCGGTCGTCCAGCCCGGCCAGCCGGGCGGTCCCGGCGGCGTGGGCGAGCAAGGGTAGGGACAGGGACAACAGCGCCGTGGCGGCGATACGTAACATCATGGTCCAGGCTCCATGCGCAGCGGCCGTGCGCGGTGCAAACCGCTTGGACCGCCGGCGCCGGATGACGTTGCGTAAAAATTGTTGCCCTAGTCCAGCGGCAGCGGGCTTTCGGAGACGGGATGGAACTCGCCGGTGGCCGGGTCGCGCACCATCAGCACGCCGGTGGCGACGCCGAAATAGGCCCCGTGCAGTTGCAACTGGCCTCGTTCCACCAGGATGCGCACGCAGGGGAAGGTCATCAGGTTGTTCAGGCTGTGTTCGACCGTGGCCAGTTCCAGCTGCCGGATGTACATGCCGGGGTTTTCGCCAGGCGGGACGGTGCGTTCGACCACCGGGGCGATCTGCTGCATCCACTTGCCGATGAAATCCCCGGGCGACAGCGGGTCGGCGCTGTTGGCGAAGGCCGAGACGCCGCCGCACAGCGCGTGGCCGAGCACGACGATGTGCTTGACGCGCAGCGACTGCACGGCGAACTCCAGCGCCGCGCTGGTGCCGTGGTAGTGCTGGGTGATGCCTTCGTAGGGAGGGACGAGGTTGGCGACGTTGCGGACCACGAAGATCTCGCCGGGGCCGGCGTCGAAGATGACTTCCGGGGCCACGCGGGAATCGCAGCAGCCTATGACCATGATTTCGGGCTTCTGGCCCTTTTCGGCGAGCGTCTTGTAGCGGGTGCGTTCGTCGTTGAAGCGGCCGCCCAGGAAAGAGCGGTAGCCGTCTGTGAGTCGTGCTGGGAACATGCTTCACCTGTTGCTGGCCCGCCCTGGAGGGGCGGGGAGCATCATGATACCAGCCGCCGCTTTTCCCGGATGCTGGGGGATGCCCGGGGCCGCGCTCAGCGCGCGGAGTCCTGGGCGGCGCGCAGGCTGACGACGGCTTGGGACAGCAGGTGCAGCGGGTCTTCCGACGCCACGACGGGAACGTCGTTCAGCGTCAGCACCAGGACGCCGGCGGGCAGTTCGATCAGCTTCAGGGAGCCGGGAGGGATGGCCAGCCCCGCCTTGGGCGCGATGATCTTGAGCGTGGTCAGCAGCGCCGCGATCTCGTCGTGTTCGTAGATGGGATGCCAGTGCGACAGGCGGTCCATCACCTCCTGGTACAGGGATTCCCCGGGGCTTTGCAGCGACTGCTCGACGCCGAAGATCTGGGCGCTCCAGAGCCCGCGTTCGTCTGTTTCGATGGTGATGGCGCCGGCCGGGATGTCCGGACGCAGTGGGTGCACCACTGCCCTGAGGTGGGCTTCCGCAGTGGGGCGGGTCTCGCGCGTCGTGGGAGGAATGCGCATGGCGGAGTCCGTTCCGATTTGGGTCCAGCTTAGCCGCATGGCCGGTCGCGAGGGGTTACAGCGCCGTTGCGGTTTTTTCCGGGTTTAACAGCTTGGTTGCGTCGGCGGGCCGTGTCGCGCGCGGCGCAACGAGCGGCGCGGCGCTGTGGAGTTCGCGGCCGCGCTTCTATATGCTTGCCTGCTGGGCAGACAACGACAAATTACGAGGATTGCGGAATCCATGAGAACGGTGCTCGCGGGACTCGCGACCGCTGTGACGATGGGGTGCGCCATGACCGGTCACGACCGGGCAGGTGTCACGACTTCGGGGCAGGAGGAGTGCGTGACCAGTCGTGACGTGAAAGAGGTCATCGTCCGGCTCAGGGACATGGGATGGACCGCCCAGCGCACGATCGACGCCGTGCTTTCGAACTCTCGCCTGGACGATGCCGAGACCCGTACCTGGTTCATCGGGCTGGTCTCGGAAATCTACGAGGGCAGCACCTCGCTGGCCGAGGTCGACGCCGACTATGTCGCCTGCATGAAATCCCTGTCTCCCCAGGCGCCGCCCGTGCAATCCGCATCGGCCGGAAAGGCGGCGCCCGCGGCCGGAGGGCCGCGCGGCGACGCTCCGGGCTAGGGGGAAGGGCCCAGGCTTATTCCGGCTGCACGCCCGCGGCCTGCGCCACGTTGCGCCAGCGCGCGACCTCGCTGCCGACGAAGGCGGCGAACTGTTCCCTGGACATGGGCTTGGCGACTTCGCTGCCGGTCTGCTCGATGCGCGCGATGTAGTCGCGATCGGCGGCGACCTTGGCGATCTCGGCGTTCAGGCGCGACGCGATGTCGGCGGGCAGGTTCGCGGGGCCGAACAGGCCGGTCCAGGTCGTGACGTCCAGCCCCTTCAGGCCGCTTTCCTTGAAGGTGGGCACGTCGGGCAGCGCGGCCGAACGCTTGTCGCTGCTGATGGCCAGCGCCCGCAGCTTGCCGGCGCGCACCGAGGCCAAGGTGTTGGGAATGGTTTCCAGCATGAGCTGGACCTGTCCGCCCAGCAGGTCCGGCATGGCGGCGCCGCCGCCCTTGTACGGAACGTGGACGATCTCCACCTTGGCTTCCGACTTGAACAGCTCGCCGGCCAGGTGCGAGATGGCGCCGATGCCCGCCGAGGCATACGACAGCTTGTCGGGGTTGGCGCGGGCGTAGTCGATCAGGCCCTGCAGGTTCTTGACCTGCAGCGAGGGGTTGACCACCAGGACCAGGGGGCCGTCCTGCAGGCGGCCGATGGCGGTGAAGCTCTTGGCGACGTCGAAGGGCAGGGTCTTCTTGAGCACCGGGTTGATGGCATGGGTACCGATGGTGCCGAACAGCAGCGTGTAGCCGTCCGGCTGCGCCCGCGCCACGTAGTCCGAGGCGATGATGCCGCCCGCGCCGGGCTTGTTCTCGATGATGACCGGTTGCCCCAGGCGCGCGGCCAGCGAGGCGCCGAAGGCGCGGGCCAGGATGTCGGAGGAGCCCCCCGCGGCGAAGGGCACCACCATGGTGACGGGTCGGGTCGGGTAATCCTGCGCGCTGGCGGCTCCCGACAGTCCGAGGGACGCGAAGGCCGCGGCAACACAGGTTCGCAGCACGTATTTTCTCAATGCCATGGTGAATGCTCTCTGGACGAAAAAAACGAAGGAAGAAAATATCCGGCCGGTTCCAGGCGGATAAAGGGTGATTATTCCGGCCCCATGGACGGGAATATTATTGATGTCTCTTCCGTTAATAATCCGCGCAATCCGGGGATGGTTTGCGCGGGCCACCGGATTCCCACGAAAAACAGTTTCGACACCTGGCCGTCAAACCGGATGTCGTGTTTCGTGTATGGTCCAATGGTTAATAGGTGACACACTATAAGCGCGCATCGAACCGTGTCAAGACCTTCTTGTCAAATTACGGCCTTAGCTGGAAGATAGCAACAAGCTATGCGAATACTGCATTTCTGTTAGATCGAAAACCATGGATTTCAAGCAGCTCGAATACTTCGTCCGTGTGGCCGAGCATGGCAGTTTCAGCCGCGCTGCCGCGGCGCTCGGCCTTGGACAGCCTTTCCTGAGCAGGCAGATCCGCCAGCTCGAGGTGGACCTGCGCAAGACCCTGTTCCATCGCCATGGGCGCGGCATCGTGCTGACCGATTCGGGCGAGCAGTTCCTGTTGTTCGCCCGCAGCGTGTTGCAACAGCTGGATGCGGCCACCCAGGTGCTGTCGCGGTCGGAAACCGAAATCACCGGCAGGGTGGTCATCGGCATGCCGCCGTCCCTGGGCAGGGTGCTGACCGTGCCGCTGGTGCGCGCCTTCAGCGAGCGCTTCCCGCTGGCGCGGCTGACCATCGTCGAGGCGCTGAGCATGACGCTGTACGAACGCCTGATCTCCGACAAGCTGGATGCCGCGTTGATGTACGACCCGACCGTCTCGACCCTGACCGAGATCGAGCCCCTGGTGCGCGAGCCGCTATGCCTGATCCTGCGCAAGACCGAGGCGGCACAGGAGAGCCGGCCCCTGGCCTTTTCCCACCTGGCCGAGCACCGGCTGATCTTCCCGTCCGAGCCGCATCCGCTGCGGATGCTGGTCGAGGCCGAGGCCGCGCGGCAGGGCATCGCGCTGGATATCGCCTTCGAGATCGACGGGGTCGAGGCCATCGTGGCGCTGGTCGACAAGGGCTTCGGCGCGGCCGTGGTGCCCTACAACCTGGTGCGCGCGGGCATGCCGGGCACCGACCTGCGCATCTGCCCGCTGGTCGAGCCCGTGGTGGGCGGCGTGATCGGGCTGGTCACGCACAGCCGGCGGCCGCCCACGCTGCTGACGGCCAAGACCGTGGACCTGCTGCGGCAGACGGCGGCGGAAACCCTGGTGGGCAGCGAACCGGTTGCGTGAGTAATGCGAAAACTGCATAACAACTAGTCGAACTGAAGGCTAGCAGGATCGCAGCCCAAGAGGGATGATTTCACCCATGCCGACCGGGTCGCCGGTGGCCGCCGGGCGTGTCCGGTAGTTTGTCATTGCGGAATCAGGAAAACATCATGAAATATGAAGCCATCACGGTCAAACCCATATCCCCGCATATAGGCGCGGAAATCGGGAATATCGATCTGACCCGCCCGCTGTCCGACCAGGAGGTCAAGGAACTGCACGCGGCTTTCATCGAATACCAGGTCATTTTCTTTCGTGACCAGAAAATCAGTTTCGAAGACCAGATCCGCACGGCCGAATATTTCGGCACGCTGGGCAAGCACGTCGGCGTCAACACCATCAGCAAGACCACCGATAATCCCCTGGTGCGCAAGTTCCACTACGACGAGACCTCCAAGCAGATCTCGGGCGAGAACTTCCACAGCGACCAGTCCTGTGCGCCCATCCCGCCGCTGGGCAGCATGCTGTACAACCACACGGTGCCTCCGCACGGCGGCGGCGACACCATGTTCGCCAGCATGTACGCCGCCTACGACGCGCTGTCGCCCCGGATGAAGACCTACCTGGAAGGCCTGACCGCCACCCATGACGGCACGCGGGTCTTCGGTCCCGGCACGCCGATTTCCTCGCACCCGGTCATCGTGCGCCATCCCGAAAGCGGCAAGAAGCTGATTTTCGTCAACACCGATTTCACGTCGCACATCAACGAACTGCCCCGCCTGGAAGGCGACCGCATCCTGCAGTTCCTGATCGACCATTGCAACAAGCCCGAGTGGACCTGCCGCTTCCGCTGGGAACCGCATTCGATCGCATTCTGGGATAACCGCTGCACGCACCACAAGGCCATCTGGGACTACTGGCCCAACGTGCGTTCGGGTTTCCGCGTCCAGGTCGAGGGCAAGGAAGCCCCCGTGGCCGGCTGATTCTTTTTTCGTTGTCGTTGTTGTTGTTGCCTGTGTTGGCGGCCTGCGTTGCAGGCCGCCTTTTTTCATTTCGGGCGGCTTGAAGCGGGCGCCATGCCGCGATAAATTTTTCCGCATGGCGGGCCGTGGCCGCATGCCGGCCCGCGTATCGAATCGGAGGCCTGATGAACGTCTTTGAAACGATTGCGGCCCAGGCGGCCGCCATGAAACTTCCCATTTATGCGGTTACCGCCGCGACCGTGCCCAGACGGGACGCGCCCATTCTCCTCATCATCCACTGGCATGGCTTCGCGCGCGAGACGCCGCTGCGGCTGGACGATTTGCCGCTGCCGCCGCGATCGGTGGCCGGTTCGGCCCTGCAGATCGATGCGCCGGGGGAGGGCATCGAGTCGGCCGAGCAGGCGCTGCTGGACGCCGCATGGCAACTGGGAGCCTGGGATCTCGAGCGCGTGGTGAAGCGCCCCTGGTGGCGGCTGGGGGCTCCCGCCAGCGAGGCCTTGGCGGGCCACCGGGCGTTCGGCGACTATCCCGACGCCGACAGCGCCGATCCCGGCGTCGTCATGGAGGCTCCCGACCGCGACGAGCTGATGCGGGCGGCCGCCCATCGCGGCTATGTGCGGTGGCTGTTCCGCCCTCGCAAGAGCGGGCTGTGGCAATGGGTAGAGGACGAGGACAGCACGCTGGACGGGACGGGGGGCCGCGAGCCGCCTTGCCCGGTGCTGCCGTATCCGCTGGAGGCGGGCCGCGCGGGGCGCGCCGTCTATCGGCTGGGCCGGGTGGATCGGTTAATCATTTGATGTAGCAATTTGATACAAACACCGTGCGCATCCCCCTCTTGAAGCGCACGCAGCCGCTCCTATTTTTCGATCCGCAGCGAGCCGCTGCCGGCACCGGCGACCTTGCACGGACGGTGCCGACATCCCCTTTCTGATGATTTGCAATCGCTTAGGAGATTGATCATGAAGATTCGTCCCCTTCACGACCGGGTTATCGTCAAGCGGATCGAACAACAACGCAAGACGGCCTCGGGCATCGTGATCCCGGACACGGCGGCGGAGAAGCCCGAGCAGGGCGAGGTCGTCGCGGTGGGGCCAGGCAAGTCCCTCGATGACGGCAGCGTGCGTCCGCTGACGCTCAAGGTCGGCGACCAGGTGCTGTTCGGCAAGTACGCCGGGCAGACCGTGAAGATCGACGGCGAGGAGATTCTCGTCATGCGCGAGGAGGACGTGCTGGGCGTGCTGGAAGGCGCCCGGGACGAACTGAAGAAGGCCGCCTGACGATCCGTCACCACGAGGAGAAAGACATGAGTGCGAAAGACGTCCAATTCCATGATGGCGCCCGTGCCCGCATCGTGCAGGGCGTGAACATACTGGCCAATGCCGTCAAGGTCACGCTGGGGCCCAAGGGACGCAACGTGCTGCTCGAACGCAGCTTCGGGGCGCCGGTGGTCACCAAGGACGGCGTGTCGGTGGCCAAGGAAATCGAACTCAAGGACAAGTTCGAGAACATGGGGGCCCAGATCGTCAAGCAGGTCGCCTCCAAGACCGCAGACGTCGCCGGCGACGGCACCACCACCGCCACCGTGCTGGCCCAGTCCATCGTGCAGGAGGGCATGAAATACGTGGCCTCGGGCATGAACCCGATGGACCTGAAGCGCGGGATCGACAAGGCCGTGGCTACCGTCGTCGAGGAACTGCGCAAGCTCTCCAAGCCCATCTCGACCAACAAGGAGATCGCCCAGGTGGCGGCGCTGTCGGCCAACTCCGACGAGGCCGTGGGCACGATCATCGCCCAGGCGATGGACAAGGTGGGCAAGGAAGGCGTCATCACCGTGGAAGACGGCAAGTCGCTGGAAAACGAACTGGACATCGTCGAGGGCATGCAGTTCGATCGCGGCTACCTGAGCCCGTACTTCATCAACGATCCCGAGAAGCAGGTCGCCCACCTGGAGGATCCGCTGATCCTGCTGCACGACAAGAAGATCTCCAGCATCCGGGATCTGCTGCCCGTGCTCGAGGCCACCGCGAAGGCCGGCAAGCCCCTGCTGATCGTGGCCGAGGACATCGATGGCGATGCGCTGGCGACGCTGGTGGTCAATGCCATGCGTGGCGTCCTGAAGGTCGCCGCGGTCAAGGCGCCCGGCTTCGGCGACCGCCGCAAGGCGATGCTGGAGGATATCGCCATCCTGACCGGCGCCACCGTCATCTCGGAAGAGACGGGCCGGCAGCTCGACAAGGCCACGCTGGAGGATCTGGGCAGCGCCAAGCGGGTCGAGGTCCAGAAGGAAAACACCATCATCATCGGCGGGGCCGGCGAGCAGTCGCGCATCGACGCCCGCGTCAAGTCCATCCAGGCGCAGATCGAACAGGCCACCAGCGACTATGACCGCGAGAAGCTGCAAGAGCGCGTGGCCAAGCTGGCCGGCGGCGTGGCGGTCATCAAGGTCGGCGCCGCGACCGAAGTCGAGATGAAGGAGAAGAAGGACCGCGTCGACGACGCCCTGCATGCCACCCGCGCCGCGGTGGAAGAGGGCATCGTGCCGGGCGGCGGCATCGCGCTGCTGCGTGCCCGGGCCGCCGTCGAGAAACTCGAGGGCGCCAACGCCGACCAGCACGCCGGCATCCGCATCGTGCTGCGCGCGCTCGAGGCGCCGCTGCGCGCCATCGTGGCCAACGCCGGCGAAGAGCCCTCGGTGGTCGTGTCCAAGGTGCTGGAAGGCAAGGGCAACTTCGGCTACAACGCCGCGACGGGCGAATATGGCGACCTGGTCGCCATCGGCGTGGTCGATCCGACGAAGGTGACCCGTACGGCGCTGCAGAACGCGGCGTCCATCGCCGGCCTGATCCTGACCACGGACGCCACCGTGGCCGAGCTGCCCAAGGAAGAGAAAGCCCCGGCGCCCGCCGGAGGCGGCATGGACTTCTAAGCCGCCGCAGCGCGCCGACCCCTGCCGACCGCGCCGTATTCCGGCGCGGTTTTTTTGCGCACTAGGGTTTCCCCCGCCGTCCTGATGCCGTTCCCGCCGTTGACATCCGCCGGCCATATCGTCACTATTCACCAAATGGTGAATTAAGTGCAGACCCGCACACAGACGACGACGGAGACACGCATGGCAACACAACGACTCGGCCTGATCATGCACGGGGTGACCGGCCGCATGGGCATGAACCAGCACCTGATCCGGTCCATCGTGGCCATACGCAAGCAGGGAGGCGTCACGCTGTCCAACGGCGACAAGGTCATGCCCGATCCCATCCTGGTCGGCCGCAATGCCGAGAAGATGGAAGCCCTGGCCAAAGCCCACGACATTCCGCGCTGGGGCACGGACCTGGACAAGGCCCTGGCCAATCCGGACGATTCCGTGTTCTTCGACGCCGGCACGACGCAGATGCGCCCCACGCTGCTGGCCAAGGCCATCCGCGCCGGCAAACACGTGTATTGCGAAAAACCAATCGCCACCAACCTGAACGAGGCGGTGGAGATCTGCCGCTTGGCCGAAGGCTCCGGCCTCAAGCACGGCGCGGTGCAGGACAAGCTCTTCCTGCCGGGCCTGCGCAAGCTGGACATGCTCAACAAGGCGGGCTTCTTCGGCAAGATCCTGTCGGTGCGCATCGAGTTCGGCTACTGGGTGTTCGAGGGCGACCTGCAGCCCATCCAGCGGCCCTCCTGGAACTACCGCACCGAGGACGGCGGCGGCATCATCCTCGACATGGTCTGCCACTGGCGCTACGTGCTGGACAACCTGTTCGGCGAAGTGCAGGCCGTGTCCTGCCTGGGCAAGACGCACATCCCCACGCGCTGGGACGAAGCCGGCAAGCCCTACCAGGCCACCGCCGACGACGCCTGCTACGCCACCTTCGAACTGGCCGACGGCGTGGTGGCCCAGGTGAACAGTTCGTGGACGACCCGCGTGCGGCGCGACGACCTGGTCACCTTCCACGTCGATGGCACGCATGGCTCGGCCGTGGCGGGGCTGACCGACTGCCGCACGCAGTCGCGCGTCAACACGCCCAAGCCGGTGTGGAACCCCGACGTCAAGCAGACCATGCCGTTCTTCGAACAATGGCAGGAAGTGCCCGACACCCAGGTCTACGACAACGGCTTCAAGATCCAGTGGGAGCACTTCATCCGCCATGTGGTCGAGGATGCACCGTACCGTTGGACGCTGCCCGAGGGCGCCAAGGGTGTGCAACTGGTCGAGGCCGCGCTGCAAAGCTGGAAGGAACGGCGCTGGGTGGACGTGCCCCGCCTGGACGTCGGAGCCCGGCGATGAGCCTGTCCATCAACCTGCCGTCGGCCGGCGGCCTGCGGCGATACGCGCTGCGCGACCGCGCGCCGTTCCAGGCGCCGCCCGCCGGCGCGCAGTTCGATCGCATCGCCTATTCGGCGGCGCACGTGGTGGCCGATCCCCTGGCGGCCATCGACCCGTGGCTGCAATGCGCCGTGGACTGGGACGCCACCATCGCCTACCGCCAGCGTCTGTGGGCGCTGGGGCTGGGCGTGGCCGAGGCCATGGACACCGCGCAGCGCGGCATGGGCCTGGACTGGCCGACTTCCCTTGAGTTGATCCGCCGCTCGCTGGACGCCGCCCGCGACGTGCCGGGCGCGCGCGTGGCCTCCGGCTGCGGCACCGACCACCTGGCGCCCGAGGATGCGCGAAACATCGACGACGTGATCCGCGCCTACGAAGAACAGATGGCCGCCATCGAAGGCCTGGGCGGCCGACTGATCGTCATGGCCAGCCGCGCGCTGGCCCGCGTGGCCCGCGGCCCCGCCGACTACGAACGCGTCTACGACCGCATCCTGGGCCAGGCCCGCGAACCCGTCATCCTGCACTGGCTGGGCGACATGTTCGACCCCGCGCTGAAGGGCTACTGGGGCAGCGGCGACGTGGATGCCGCCATGCGGACGGCGCTGGGCGTGATCGCCGCGCATCCCGACAAGGTCGACGGCATCAAGATCTCGCTGCTGGACAAGGACAAGGAAATCGCCATGCGCCGCCGACTGCCGGCCGGCGTGCGCATGTACACCGGCGACGACTTCAACTACGCCGAACTCATCGCCGGCGATGGCCAGGGCGAACTGCCCAACCATCGCCAGAGCGACGCGCTGCTGGGCATCTTCGACGCCATCGCGCCGGCCGCCAGCGCGGCGCTGGCGGAACTGGCGGCCGGCAACGTGGACGCCTTCAACCGGATCCTGGCGCCCACCGTGCCGCTGTCGCGCCACATCTTCAGCGCACCCACGCGCTTCTACAAGACGGGCGTCGTGTTCATGGCCTGGCTCAACGGCCACCAGGACCACTTCGCGATGGTGGGCGGGCAGCAGAGCGCGCGGTCGTTGCAGCACTTCGCCGAGCTGTTCCGGCTGGCGGATGGGGCGGGGTTGCTGGAGCAGCCTGAGCTGGCGGTGGGGCGGATGAAAACATTGCTGGCGATGCACGGCGTGGATGGAGACTAAGCCTCATGCGAGATTTTTCCCAGGGTCATGATTGGATGTCCATCAACACGGCCACCGTGCGCAAGTCGCGCGGCCAGGAAGTGCGGCTGCTGGACATCCTGGACGCCTGCGCACGCCACGGCGTGCGCGCCATCTCCCCGTGGCGCGACCAGGTCGCGGCGGCAGGGCTGGAACAGGTGTCGCGCGTCGTGCGCAGCCACGGACTGGCTTTATCCGGCTATTGCCGGGGCGGCATGTTCACCGCGTCGGACGATGCTGGTTTGATGCGGGCGCGCGACGACAACCGCCGGGCCGTGGACGAGGCCTGCGAACTGAACGCCGCATGTTTGGTGCTGGTGGTGGGCGGGCTGCCGGGCGGCTTGCAGGGCAAGGCCGAGTATCACGACATCGCTCGCGCTCGGGCGCAGGTCACCGAAGGGATCGCGCAATTGCTGGAGTATGCGCGTGAACGCAAGATGCCCATCGCCATCGAGCCGCTACATCCGATGTATGCGGCGGATCGGGCGTGCATCAATACGCTGGAGCAGGCGCTGGATGTGTGCGATCTGCTGGATCCTGCGCGTAGTGGGGATATTGGCGTGGCGGTGGATCTTTATCACGTCTGGTGGGATCCGAAGTTGCAGGCGCAGATCCAGCGGGCGGGGCAGAAAAGGCTATTGGCTTTTCACGTTTGCGATTGGCTTACGCCTACCACCGATCTGTTGAATGATCGGGGCATGATGGGGGATGGCGTGATCGAGATTCCCAAGGTGCGAGGGTGGGTCGAGGCGCAGGGGTTTTCGGGGTTCAGTGAAGTGGAGATATTTTCGTATCGGTGGTGGGAGCTTGATACCGATACGATTTTGAGGACTTGCATCGAGCGGCATCGGTCGGTGGTGTAGGGGCCGGGGGAGGGCAGTAGCGGCGGCTCTGATATGCTTGAACGCGTCACGTGCTCAAGTTTTCGGAGTGCCGTGTTGTCCAAATCTCCTGCTGACAACGTCATTTCCCTGTATCGGGAGCATGCCGCTGCGTTCGAGAAAAATAGAAATCATGAATTCATCGAACGTGCGTGGCTGAACCGGTTTCTGGATCTGCTTCTTGGCTCTCGGCCGGCTGTCCTAGATATCGGTTGTGGCAACAGGGCACTGATGGCTCGTTATCTTATCCAGAAGGGATGCAGGATAACTGGGGTGCATACGTCGCTGCCCTTGCTCGCGCATGCGCGAGCTGGATCTACACCTTGTTACGAGCGTGAATGCTCTGTGACTGCGCATCCCACCCGCCTACCCGTAGGCTGACGATTATCCGAATAAAAAAGGCCAGCTATGGACGCCCCCCTCTGGACCCAAATCTGGACCGCCGCCTCCAGCGAATTCTCCGACATCCCCGACGTAGCCGAACTCACCCGCGTTTTCGTCCGCCTCCTAGTCGCCATGACCCTGGGCGGCCTCCTAGGCCTGGAGCGTGAACTACGCGGTACCTCCGCCGGCCTGCGCACCCACATGCTGGTCGCCGTGGGCGCCGCGCTGTTCGTCCTTGTTCCCCTGCAAGGCGGTATGGAGGTGGCAGACATGAGCCGCGTCCTGCAAGGCGTCATCGCCGGCATAGGCTTCCTCGGCGCCGGCGCCATCCTCAAATCCAACGGCCGCGAGATCCACGGTCTGACCACGGCGGCCAGCATCTGGCTGACAGCCGCCATCGGCATCGCGGCGGGCATGGGGCGCGAGGTGACCGCCATCGTCAGCACGTTGTTCGCGCTGTTCATCCTGGCGCTGCTGCGCAAGCTGACGCACGACCGAGGCCAGCCGAAGCACGAGGACCATCAATAGGGAACGGCTTTCAATGGAAATTCCGGCTCGACACCACCAGCCTGCCCAATAGCGGCGTCAGGTCCACCAGCCGCTTGGCCAGCAAATGCTGGACGCCCTGGTGCGACTGCCAGGTGCCGTACACCCCCAGCAGCGGCGCGCCGACCAGTTCCCGGCGCTGGCTTTCGACCAGTCCCGGCCAGACGATGACGTTGACCTGGCCGGTCTCGTCTTCCAGCGTGACGAAGACGGCGCCCTTGGCGGTGCCGGGACGCTGGCGCACGGTCACGATGCCGCAGGCGCGGGCCAGGCGGCGGTCGGGGTAGGTCTTCAATACCTCGGCCGGCATGAAGCCGCGACGGGCCAGGCGGTCGCGCAGCAGGGCCACGGGGTGGCGGCGCAGCGTCATCTTCAGGGATTCGTAGTCGGCGCGGATGTCGTCGGCTTCGTTGGGCGCGTCGAGCAGCGGCGCCTGTTCGTGCACCATGGCGTCGCGCAGCAGGTCGCGCTGGGGGACGCTGTCGATGGCTTCCCACAGGGCGGCGCGCCGGTGGCCGGACAGGGCACGCAGCGCATCGGCGGCCGCCAGGGCCTGCAAGGCGTGGCGGTCGAGATCGGCGCGCCGGCCCAGGTCGGTGGCGTCCTGGAAGGGCGCCTGTTCGCGCGCGGCCTGGATGCGCAGGCCGGTTTCTTCGGACAAGCCCTGCACCTGGTTCAGTCCAAGCCGCACGGCGGGGCGTT
>NZ_NINX01000040.1 GCF_002188635.1 Pigmentiphaga sp. NML030171
CCCGCCGCGCCTGCTGCCCCTGCCGCCGCGGCGCCGGCCGCGCCCGCGCCCCAGGCCGCCGCGCCTGCCCCGCAAGCCGCGGCACCCGCGGCCGCTTCCACCGCCGACGGCAAGAAGCTGTACGACTCCACCTGTTTCGCCTGCCACGGCGCCGGCATCGCCGGCGCGCCCAAGTTCGGCGACAAGGCCGCCTGGGCGAAGTACATCGCCACCGGCGTGGATACGATGGTATCGGTCGCCATGCAAGGCAAGGGCGCGATGCCCCCGAAGGGCGGCGCCGCGAACGCGACCGAGGCCGACATCCGCGCGGCGGTGCAATACATGGTCGACGCGGCCAAGTAAGCCACCTCGTCCGTTTCGATCTGAAAAAACCCGGCCCACCGAAAGGGGGCTGGGTTTTTTATTCAGGCCGCGCCGCCGCATAGCGGCGCATTTTTGTCCTACGTCCCTCCTCTCCAGCCCGATACCTTGCTGGCCTGCGCCCGGATCAAGCGAGAAGCTGCCTGACGCCAGCCTCTGCGGAGCAGTCAAGGAAATGGAAAGCGGCTTGATCGACGCAGACTTGGGTGGCTTTCTCTACAAGAAACGGGTGGCCCGCCTTGGCAGCGGCAAGAGCGGCGGCTACCGCACACTGTTGTCAGCTCGCCTGGGTAGACGCTATGTGTTCCTGCACGGCTTTCCCAAGAGCGACAAGGCGGACATCACGCAGGGCGAAAAAAAGGCGCTGCAATTCGTCGGCAAGGTGTTTCTGGAACTGTCCCCCGTGCGCGAGTTCGAAGCCGCCGACATCAAACACCTGCGGGAAGCCCTGAAGTTCAGTCAGCCAGTGTTCGCGCTCCACCTGCACACTACCGCCTCGACGGTGCGCAAGTGGGAGCAGGGAGAAACCCGACCTGCCGGTCCGGCGCTCAAGCTGCTCAACATCATCGCCGACAAGGGCTTGCAGGCGATCCTCTGATCTACGCGGCAGGCGGCACGAGGCGCTGGATGGCTTCGTCGCTCAGGCCCAGGTAGTCACGCAGCACGGCTTCCGTGTCCTGCCCCAGCAGCGGCGGCGCGTGGCGGTACTGCACCGGCGTGTCGGACAGGCGCAGCGGGCTGGCGACAGACGGCGCCGTGCCCGCCAGCGGATGCGGCAGGTCCAGGCGCAGGCCGCGAGCCCGGACCTGGGGATCGTCGAAAGCCTGGTCGATGGTGTTGATGGGGCCGCAAGGCACGCCCACGGCCTCGAGCCGCTCCAGCCAGTAGTCGCGCGGCTTCTTTTCCATGATCCCGGCCAGGATAGGCACCAGCCGGTCGCGGTTGATGACGCGGTTGCTGTTGATGCTGTAGTCGGGATGATCGGCCAGTTGCGGCGCCTCGAGCACGCCGCAATAGGCGCGGAACTGACCGTCGTTGCCCACGGCGACGATCAGGTGGCCGTCGGACGCGGCGAACACCTGATAGGGCACGATGTTCTGGTGGGCGTTGCCGGCCCGCCGGGGCGCGATGCCCGAAGTCAGGTAGTTCAGGGCCTGGTTGCCCAGCATGGCCACCACGGTGTCCAGCAGCGCGACGTCCAGGTGCTGTCCCAGGCCGCTGCGCTGGCGTTCCTGCAGCGCGGCCAGGATGCCCACCGTGGCGTACATGCCGGTCAGGATGTCGGCCACGGCCACGCCGGCCTTCTGCGGGCCGGCTCCCGGCAGGCCGTCGCGCTCGCCGGTGATGCTCATGAAGCCGCCCAATCCCTGGATCATGAAGTCGTAGCCGGGGCGGCTGGCGTACGGGCCGGTCTGGCCGAACCCGGTGACCGAGCAATAGATCAGGCGCGGATTCACTTCCTTCATCGAGGCGTAGTCCAGTCCGTACTTCGCCAGCCCGCCGACCTTGAAGTTTTCGATCAGGATGTCGCTTTGCGCGGCCAGCTCGCGCACCAGCCGCGCGCCTTCGGGCGTGGCGATGTCCAGCGCGACCGAGCGCTTGTTGCGGTTGACGCTGAGATAGTAGGCGGCCTCGGCCGTGTCCCGGCCCTGGCTGTCCTTCAGGAACGGCGGCCCCCAGCTGCGCGTGTCGTCGCCCGATCCCGGCCGCTCGATCTTGATCACCTCGGCGCCCAGGTCGGCCAGGTTCTGGGTACACCAGGGTCCGGCCAGGACGCGAGTCAGGTCGAGAACACGGATGCCGGCCAGGGGGGAAGTGCGTGCTGTCATGCTTTGCTCGAATTCGCGTGAAGGAAGAACAAAACCGCGGGACCGGCCGATGCCGGGCAATCCGTAAGCTTACCCCACGGGCCCGGCGGCTCCCCGAGAATCACCGGCCCGGCCGCCGACGCCCCACGCCTGGCGCGCGCGTCCCGTCACAAGTCGTGAAGCCCCCATTCATGTCCGGTGATTACCGGCACCGGCGGGGTGCCCGTATGCTGGCCCGATGCCGGGGACGTCCGATTCCCCGGACAACCAGAACGGAGGAGCCATGCATCGCCACCCGCTCATGCCGGCCGCGTGGATCGCGGCCGCGTTCGCCTGTGTCCTGCCGCCGCTGGCCTCGGCCCAGGACATTCCAAGAAAGTCGATCACCATGGTCGTCGGCTTCGCACCCGGGGGCGGCGCCGACACCGCGGCCCGCCTGATTGCCAGGAAGCTGGCGGACAACCTGGGCCGTCCGGTCGTGGTCGAGAACAAGGCCGGCGCGGGCGGCAACATCGCCCACGACCTGGTCGCGCGGGCCGAACCCGACGGCTCCACCATCCTGCTCGGTTCGATCGGTCCGCTGGCCATCGCGCCCCACCTGATGAAGCTGCCCTACGACCCGGTCAAGGACCTGGCGCCCATCACCATGGGCGTCAACTTCCCGAACGTGCTGGTGGCCTACGCCGGCCTGGGCGTCAAGACGCTGAACGACTACATCGAGATGGCCAGGAAGCATCCCGAGAAGATGAGCTACGCTTCGACCGGCGCCGGCTCCGCCTCGCACCTGGCGGGCGAACTGCTCAACCAGCGCGCCGGCGTGAACGTCGTCCACGTGCCCTACAAGGGCGGGGCGCCGGCCATGGTGGACCTGCTGTCGGGACGAGTCGCCTCGTACTACTCCACGCCGTCTTCGGCCCAGCCCCATATCGAGACCGGCAAGGTGGTCGCCATCGCCACGACGGGCTTGAAGCGCCCGGCCTTCATGCCCGACGTGCCGACCATCGCCGAGTCCGGCATTCCCGGCTTCAATGCCACCAACTGGTACGCCTTCGTCGCGCCGGGCAGGACGCCCGCCGGCATACTCGACCGCTGGAACGAGGAAATCGTGAAGGTGCTGAAGGATCCCGACGTGTCGGCCCAGTTGATCAAGCACGGACTGACGCCCGATCCGATGAGCCGCGAAGAACTCGCCAGGTTCATCGCCGACGAGTCGGCCACTTGGGGCGCGATCATCAAAGAGCGCCACATCACCGCGCAGTAGTCTTTTCCTCCCGCGCCGGCGGCCCCTCGCCTGCGCGGCACTCCCCGCTTGCCGTCGGCCCGCGCTCGGCTCATAATAGCTAGTAGTATAGTTTACTATCACATTGAACCGAGCGACCGGGCAGGCACCCGGACGCCCGCGCGTCCAGCGACGACGCATCGAGGAGACAAGCTTGAAACCCAGTCTATCGTGTGGCCTGGTTGCGGCGAGCCTGGCGCTTGCCGGCATCCAGGCCGCTTATGCCGACGACTTCCCCACGCGCCCCATCCGCCTCGTCACGCCCTACCCGGCCGGCCTGACGCCGGACGTCGCCACCCGCATCATGGCCGAGAAACTGGGCAAGCTGTGGGGCAAGCCCATCGTCATCGAGGCCAAGCCGGGCGCCAACGGCTTCCTGGCGCTGGGCGCCGCCAAGCAGGCCGCGCCCGACGGCTACACCCTGCTGGTCGTGGGCGACGCGCACATGACCACCAATCCCAAGCTGCTGGCCTCGGTCCCCTACGACCCGCAGAAGGACTACACGCCGGTGTCGCTGTTCTTCCGTGCGCCCTTCCTGTTCTACACGTCCGCCTCGGCTCCCTATGCATCGATGCGCGACCTGATCGAGGCGGCCCGCAAGGATCCGAAGAAAATCACCTACGGTACGCCCTACGTCGGCAGTCCCGCCCATTTCGGCGGTGCCATCCTGGCCCAGGCCACGCGCACCGAGATGATGCCGGTCCACTACAAGGAAGGCGCGCAGATCTACACGGCGGTCGCCAACGGCGACATCAGCTTCAGCGTGGCCACCATCGGCTCGGGGCTGCCGCTGGTCAAGGCCGGCAAGCTGAAGATGCTGGCCACCGCCTCGCCGCAGCGCCTGGCCGACTATCCGCAGGTTCCCACCGTCAAGGAATCCGGCGGTCCCGACCTGGCCATCGAGACCTGGGTGGGCCTGGTGGCGCCGGCGGGCACGCCCCCGGCCGTGGTGCAGAAGCTCAACGCCGGCATCGCGCAGGTGCTGAAGGATCCGGAACTGATCGAGAAGTTCGCGGCGCTGGGGATCGAGCCCCAGGGCAGCACGCCGGCCGAGCTGTCCACGCGCGTGCGCGACGAACTGGCCGAGGTGGAGACACGCATCAAGCGGCTGGGCATCAGCATCGAATAGCCGGACGCGAGCGGCCGGCACGCCAGGCGCCGGCGCTATTTCAGCCGCATGTGCACCCGCACGAAGTCGCTGCGGAACAGGCCCTGGGATTCGTACACCAGGACTTCGTCCTTGTCGAACACCGAGCGGGTGACCACCATGATGGCGGTGTTCACCGGCACGTCCAGCAACTGGGCCACCTCGAAGTCGGCGTTGCTGGCCTGGATGGTCTGCTCGGCCCGGCCGATGCGGTCGCCCGCGTGATTCTGTATCAGCTGCATGGGCACGGGCGAGTTGAACGCCCGCTTGCCGATGGCGCGAAAGATCGTGCGCTCGACGTACGAATCGCCGACGAAGTACGGGATCTGGTTGTGCTTCTGCAGGCGGCGCAGGTGCTGGTAGCCGTCGGACGACAGCGAGCCGCCGTGGTGGTTGATCGATTGGGGCCGCATGACAGTGCTGCTCTCCAGCCATTCGATCTGGATGTCGGGCACGTGGTTGACCAGCGTATCCCAGCTGGTCGGGATATCGTAGAACACCCCGCTTTGCGGGCGGCGCAGGACGAAGGTGCCACGGCCGCGGTAACGGCCGATCAGGCCTTCGGACTCCAGGAAGCCGATGGCATGGCGGATGGTGGCGCGCGCCACGCCTTCTTCGCGGGCCAGTTCGTCCAGCGACGGGATCTGCTGGTCCACCGCCCACTCGCCCGTCTCGATGCGCTTCCTGAAGGACATGACCAGCTTGACGTAGATGGGCGTCCCCACCTGGGCCAGGTTCGCGATGGCGGTCGACGGTGTCGTGCGGGTGGCGCGGGGCGGAGGCAAAGTCATGAGGCGCGATGTGCTGGTTGACTAGCCTTTCATTCTATCAGTGGCCTGTCCCGCCATCGGCGGCGCGGACGGTAGGCTATAGTCGGTGCTCTTTCCGCAACACGCGCCGTCTTCGCATGAGCCTCGAATCCGTCCGCCATTTCCTGGCCACCCACGCACCCGACATCGCCATCATCGAACTCGAGCACAGCACCGCCACCGTCGAACTGGCCGCGCAGCACCATGGCGTCGCGCCGGGCCAGATCGCCAAGACGCTGTCGCTGCGGGCGGGCGACCGCGAGGTGCTGGTCGTGACACGCGGCGACGCCAGGCTGGACAACAAGAAGGCCAAGGCCGTGTTCGGCGGCCGCGTGAAAATGCTGCCGGCCGACGAAGTGGTGGCCGTGACCGGACACCCGGTGGGAGGCGTCTGCCCGTTCGGCCTGGCCACGCCGCTGCCCGTGTATTGCGATGTCTCGCTGCGGGCCTACGACGAAGTGCTGCCCGCCGCCGGTTCCACGCACAGCGCGGTGCGCATCGCGCCCCGGCGCCTGGCCGAGCTGGTCGGCGCGCAATGGGTGGATGTCAGCCAGGAAGCGGCCTGAGGCGCGTCTACGGCCTGAGGCGCGTCTATTTCAGGTCGGTGTGGATCTCGACGAAATCGCCGCGGAAGATGCCCAGCGATTCATAGACCAGGACGCCGTCGCGATCCAGCACCGACCGCGTCACCTGGATGACCGGCGCGCCCGAAGTCAGGTCGAGCAGGCGGGCGGTGTCCAGGTCGGCCACGCTGGCGCGCACGGTCTGCTCGGCATGGCCGACGCCGCCCGGCAGGCGAGCGTCCAGGATCTTCAGCGGGATGGGCTTGGCCAGCACGTCGGCGCCGAAGGCGGCGTAGACGTTCTTTTCGATGTAGGTATGGCCGATGCCGTAGGGAATGTGGTGGCGCAGCAGGCGCCGCTTGAGGGCCTGATAAGACTCGCCCAGCGCGGCGCCGGCGTGCACCGAGGCGGGCGGCTGCGCGCATTCGTGGCTTTCCAGCCACTCGACCTCGATGTCGGGCTGCGGCCCGGTAAGCTCGTCCCAGTTCATCGGGATGCGATACCAGATGTTGGACTGGGGACGCGCCGTGACGAAGGTGCCGCGGCCGCGGAAGCGGCCGATCAGCCCCTCGGCCTCGAGCATGCCCAGCGCATGCCGCACCGTGACCCGGCCCACGTCGAATTCCTCCATCAGCTCGTCCAGCGACGGAATGCACTCGTTCAGCGGCCAGACGCCGTTCTCGATGCGCTGGCGGAACAGCGCGAAGAGCTGCGCGTACATCGGCAGCCCGCCGCGCGGGCCGGTGTTGCCGGCACGCGCGGAAGTATCGGAAGCGTCGGTCGTGCGTCGTGCGGATGCCATGGAGCGAATCACCTGCGGCGGATGGCCAGTCTCGCGCCCCGGGGCGCAAACGCATATTGTGCCGGGGCGCGGCGGGCGCTGGCAATCGAGCCGTCCGGTCACGGCGCCAGCGCGATCACGTCCAGCGCGTAGTGGGCGTTGCCGCCGGGCGCGCCGTTGGCATCCGCGACGCCCACGGCGATGCGGGCGGGCGGATCCTGCGGAAAGAACTCCATCCATGCCTGGTGGAAGGCCTTGCGCTTGTCCAGGTCGTGCAGATAGAGCGTGACCTTCACCACGTGCCTGAGCGTCGCGCCGGACGCCGCCAGCACCGCCTGGACGTTGCGCAGCGCCTGGCAGGCCTGTTCGTAGGGATCGTCGGGCATGCGGTCGGTGGCCGGGTCGCGGCCGCGTATGGCCGACAGGAACAGGAAGCCCCCGGCCCGCACGCCGGGCACCATGCCCGGCATGCGATCGGGCGCGTCCGGCGACTGCGGCATGCTCGCCCTATCCATGCAGGAACTCCCGGATGATGGCGGCGGCGCGGTCCGGCGCGTCGGTCTGCACCTGGTGGCCGGCCCCGGGCACCCATTCGATGCGCGCGTCGGGCAGCATCTCGGCCAGCGCGCGGCCGGTGGCGGGCACGGCGAAGGTATCTTCCTCGCCCCACAGGATCAGGGTGGGAATGCGGCGCGTCAGCGCGGGCAGCGCTTCCTGCCATTGGGTCTGCAGCTTGAGCACCGGGTCGTTGCGCACGAAATCTATGCCCTGCGCCATGCGCTGGAAGGCCTCGAACGCGCCGGGCCGCGTGGCGGCGCGCTGGCGATCGTCGATGAGCGCGTCGGTGATGCGCGACTTGTCGATGATCAGGGCCTCCAGCAGGCGCTTCATGCCCGCGCGCGAACCGTCATAGCCCATCAGCGCATGCATGGCCTCGTTCGGCGCCTGCTTGATGCCCATGGAGCCGGCAATGGTGAGCGAAGACACGATGACGAGTTTTTCGACCCGGTCCGGATGCAGCATGGCGTAGTACACGCCCGACCACGCGCCCTGCGAATTACCCAGCACCGAGAACTTGTCCAGGCACAGCGCGTCGACGAAATCGGCGGTATGGGCCGCGCGGCTGATCAGCCCGTAGGGCGTGGGCGCCTGGGTATCGGTCAATCCGAAGCCGCCGATGGAATCGGGCGCGACCACGCGAAAGTCCTTGCCCAGCAGCGGCAGCACGAGCCCCATGCCCGATGCGCCGGACGAACCCGCGCCGCCGCCGTGCAACGCCACCAGCGTGGGCCCCTGGTCGCCGGCTTCCGCGTAGTGCGTGCGCACGCCGTTGGCCAGTACCCAGCGTGAACGAATTGCCGTGTCATTCATGATCGATGTCTCCAGTCGAAGAGGTGGACCCCGCCGGTCGCGGGGTCCGCTTGCTCAGTTGCCGTGCCGCGGCAGCAGGCCGCGGTCATGGTAGGCCTGCACGTAGCGCAGTCCCAGGGTGCCGGCGAAATTGCGGATCAACAGCGGATGCACGCCCCACTCGTACAAGGTCGCGAGATCGCGTTCGCGCAGGGCGCGCCGTTCCTCGTCGTCCAGCGCATGGCCATCGAAGGCGTGCTCGGCACCGGCCTTGAGCGCTTCCTGCAGCGCCGGCTCCTTGTCGAAGCGGAACAGGTAGCGCTCCAGCGCGTGCCTGTCGCGGCGCGCCCCGGCGGCCTGCGCAGGCAGGGTTTCACCCGCCTGCCCCGGAGGCAGCAGCAGTTCGGTCACGCCTATCCCGGTCACCCAGGCCTGCACCGGCTCGTAGGCCGCCACGCGCGCGCCCGTGGCCCGGGCCGCGCCGGCGGCCAGCAGCCAGTTGCGGATCTCGGCCGCGCCGTTGCCGGCGCTGCGCACCACCTCGGCCGCGTTCCAGCCGGCGATCTCGTCGAACCGACCGGCGGCGAAGCCTTCCAGGAAGCGTCGGTCGAAGTCGCGGTTGATGTGTCCGGTCTCGGGCATGCCGACCCAGTGGCTCAGGCCGCCGGTGCCCAGCACCGCCACGCGCGGCGCCAGATCCTGCGCGCGCAGCGCGTCGCCCAGCGCGCGGCCGAAGGCCAGGCAGCGGTCCAGGCGCGGCAGCGGTTCGATGGTGCAGTTCACGTACACCGGCAGCACCGGCGCGTCCCAGCCGGCCAGCAGCAATTGCAGCGGACACGAGAAGCTGTGGTCCAGCGGCAAGCCGCGCGCGCCGGCCGCGTCGAAGCCGGCGGCCACCATGCCCGCGTGCACCGCTTCGCCCAGGCCCGCCACGCCGGTGTAGTCCCGCCTGGGTACGCCGAACTCCCCATGCCCCGGGAAGGCCGCGCCGGTACCGATGGCGAACACCGGCAGCGCTGCCTGGTCGAAGGTCAGGAAATGGTCGGTGGCGACGACCACGAGCACGTCCGGGCGCGCCTCCTTGAGCGAGGCGGACAGGGCCGAGAAGGCCTGGAACACCCGGTCGGCGCGCGCCAGGTCGTCCGGGTCGCCCTTGGGCGCGCGCATCATGGCGCCGGTGTGGGCCGTGGCGGCGGCCCAGACGATCTCGCCCATCAGCTATCCCCGGCGTCCAGATGACGATGCAGGAAGCCCACGAAGCGCTCGTAGGTCAGCGCGGCGGCCTCGGGCGAATAGCGCTCCAGCGTGCTGTCCATGTACGCATGGCGCGCTCCGGGATAGACATGGAAATCGATGGGCGCGGGCGCCCGCGCTTCCAGCGCTTCCTTCAACGCCAGGGTCTGGTCCATGGGAATGGCTTCGTCGGCCTCGCCGAAGTGCAATTGCATGGGCGCCTGGATGCGCGGCGCCAGGGCGATGCGCGAACGGTCCCGGCCGTCGGGCGAATAGGCGGCCGGCACCACCGGCAGCGCGTACAGCACCACCGAGCAGGCCAGGTCGCGCGTGCCGGCCGCCCAGGCCAGCACCGTGCCGCCGCCCAGGCAGTAGCCCAGGGCGCCGACGCGCCCCACCCGGGGCTGCGCGCGCAACCAGGCCAGCGCCGCCTGGCAATCGGGCACCACGACCTCGTCGCGCGCGGCGATGAAGGCCTTGCTGCGCCGCTCCTCGGCGGTGGTGTAGTCCTGCGGCGGGCGGCCGCCGATACGGCTGTACGGATCCACGGTCAGGACGATGAAGCCCTCGGCCGCCAGGCGCCGCGTTTCCTCCTGGCGATGCTCGGTCACCCCCAGGTTCTCGGGCGCGCAGACCACCGCGCCCAGCACGTCGTCGCCCTCGGGCTCGGCCAGGTAGCCCCGCACCTCGTCGGCGCCGCTGGGAAAGGCCACCCAGCGGCCATGGCTGGTTCGCTTGTTCATGGATGCCTCCTTCAGGCCGCGACCTGGATGTCGAACAGGGATGCCTCGCCCTTGCGGCGCACCTCGACGTCGAGCAGCGTGGCGCAATGCGGGCAGGCGTGCTGGACGACCTCGAGGTCGTGGTGGATGCGCACGCGCGGGCCCAGGTCCTCGGGGGTGGCGAGGTGGTGGCGCGCGTAGTCCTTCCAGTTCTCCGCCGCCGGCGCGATGGCCGTGTCGCAACTGTTGCAGACCAGGTAGGGCGTGCCGGACGCGCGCACGATGCGCGCCACGTCGCCGACGATGGCCACCGGCTCGGCCTGCTCCGTGCGCGGTGCGGCGGCCAATGCCTTGCCGGCCGGCCACGCCAGCCTGCGCTGGCGGATCGCGGCGCGCGCGGCGGCGGTGGCGGCTTCGTCCAGGGCGCCGCCCTTCGTCACCACGCCGAAGATGCGTTCGGCCACCTGGGCCGAGAAGGCCCCGGCCGCGACATCGGCGGCCACGCCGCCGGCCGGCCGCCCCAGCGGATCGCCCCAGCCGCCGCCGGCGGTGGGATTGCACTCGTACACGTCATCCTTGCCGAACTCGAACTCGGGCGGCTTGGCGTTGAACTCGACCTCCTCGCCCTGCAGTCCGTCCATGCGGTCGGGGAACACGCCGTCGGCCAGCAACTGGCGGATGTTGCTGTGGCGCAGGAAGCGGCGATGGTTGCAGCCGCTGGGATAGCCGCCGAACAGGCCACGCGAGGTGGGCGACTGGTAGCCGTGGCAGGCCACCAGCGATTCGACCTCGTCCACGCCGTGCAGCACGAAGGCCGCCCCGGCGGCCTGGCCGCCCACGTTGCGGCCGGCCCCCGAGCTGTCGGTGATGATGCGGCGATACATGTACAGCACCGGCAGCTTCAGTTCCGTGGTCTCGACGTTGGGCGCGCGGCCGGCGGTGATGTTGCGCTGGCCCGAGACGCTCACGCCATCGCGGTGCGCATAGGCGCCGCCGCCCGACAGCATCACTTCCAGGATGGGCGCGGTGGCCGGTTCGCCGTACTGGTTGCGGCCGTGGATGTGGAACAGGTCCGGTCCGCTGGCCGGCGACGACTGCGCCTCGGCCAGGTAGTCCGGATGCGTGGCCATCAGCTTGGAGATGACCTCGGTGGTGGTGACCTCGACCAGCCACATCGCGCCCAGCGGCCCCTGGCTGCACGGCGCGGGGAACTTGCACGAGACGATGGAACCTTCGGTGGACAGCACCTCCAGCGGCCGCAGGAGGCCCTCGTTCCACGGCAGGTCGTAGGCGATGACCGGCAGGATGCCGGCGTAGACCCCGGCCAGGAGGCCCGTGCGCGTCGCGTTGACGAAGCCCGGCGCCTGCGGGTCGGACCCGGTGTAGTCGAACACGATGCGGTCGCCCTGCTTGCGCAGTTCGACGTGGATCTTGTAGATCTTATTGTCGAAACCGTCGTGGTCCAGGAAGGCCTGGGCGCGGAACACGCCGTCGGGCAGCTCCTTCAGGCGCTTGCGCATCTTGGTCTCGGACAGGCTCATCATGCCGTCCATGACCGTCAGCACCGTGTCCACGCCGTACTTGGCGATGGTGTCGAGCAGGCTCTTCACGCCGATGTTGTTGGCCGCCATCAGCCCCTTCAGGTCCAGGCTGATGTTGGTGGGCAGGCGCGACATGCCGGTGATGAAATTCAGCACGTCGCTGCGCAGCTCGCCGCGATCGATGATCTTGACCGGCGGGATCAGCATGCCTTCCTGGCGGATGTCCTTGGCCATGGAGGCGAAGCTGCCCGGCACCATGCCGCCCACGTCCAGCTGGTGGGCGCAGGCGCCGGTCCAGCCGATGCGCTTGCCGTCGACGAAGATGGGCGCCAGCACGCCCACGTCCGGGCAGTGCAGCGCGCCCTTGTGCGGGTGGTTGACGATGAACATGTCGCCCGGATTGATGCCGACGGTGTCCTCGCAATCCTCGATCACGTGCTTGACCATCAGCGACAGCGAGGCCGCGTGGAAGGTCACCGTCTTGCCCATGGTGACCACTTCGCCGAAGGCGCGGTAGAGGCCGGTGTTGAAATCGGTCGCCTCGTTCACCAGCGCCGATCCCGACACCGAGGCCAGCGTGGCCGCCTGTTCGTCGGTGATCGACAGCAGCCGGTGGCGGATCACCTCGAAGGTGATCGGGTCGACCTCCTTGGCCGTGTATTCGTAGACCTGATGCATGCTCGTCTCGATAGCGTTATTGGTTGCGCGCGATGGAAATCACGAAGTTGCCGTAGGGCTCCATTTCGACCGACTGGTCCGGGCCGACGACGATGGTGGTGTCGGGCCGCTCGATGATGCAGGGGCCCGCGATGGCATGGCCGGGGCCCACGTCCTCGCTGCGGTAGATGTCGGCGCGGATGAAGCCGTGGCCGTAGAAATAGACCTGCCGGTCGGACACCGGCCGGTTCGAACGGCCGGCGCCGTCGACCTGGCGCGCCGCCGGCTTGATGACCGGGGACGTGCCCTCGACCCGCACCACGGTGAACTCCACGCCCGAGCTGCGCAGCGCGGTGTTCTTGCCGTAGATGCGCTCGTACTGCGCCTCGAAGGCATCCACCAGCGCATCCACGTCGGCGGCCTGGAGCTGGCCGGCCGGCACCTCGACGCCGATCTCGTGTACCTGCTGGCGGAAACGCATGCCGATGTAGCGGTGGATGGTGACGTCGTCGCCCAGCGCCTCGCGGGCGCGGGCCTCGATCTGGCCGAAGCCCTCGTTCAGAGCCGCGATGTCGATGTGCTCGGATGCCCGCTTGAAACGCGCCGGCGCGTGCTGGCCCACCGCCAGCGAGAACGAGCGGTGGCGGTCGCCCGTGACCGTGCCGTAGGCCGAATGCGCGGGCCCGGTGTTGGGTACGACCACCTTGCCGATGCCGGCCACCTCGGCGTACTGGTGCGCATGCGTGGCGCCCGCGCCGCCGTAGGCCATCAGCACGAAGTCGCGCGGATCGTAGCCCGCGCGCAGCGTGACCCGGCGCAGCAGGTCCGCCATCTGGTTGTTGGCGACCTCGCGTATGCCCGCGGCGGCCTCTTCCACGCTCATGCCCAGCGGCTCGGCCACGTACTTGCGCACGGCCTGGCGCGCGGCCTCGACGTCCAGCGCCATGCGACCGCCCAGGAAGTAGCGCGGATCGATGATGCCCAGCACCACGTCGGCGTCGGTGATGGTCGGCTCGACCCCGCCGCGGCCGTAGCACGCCGGCCCCGGCGTGGAGCCCGCGCTTTCCGGGCCCACCGTCAGGTGGCCGTCGCGCACGCGGGCGATCGAGCCCCCGCCCGCACCGATGGCCGTGACCTTGATCGACGGCAGCGCCACGTGGAAACGGCCCACTTCGCGCACCGTTTCCAGCAACGGCTGGCCATCCACGATCAGGCCCACGTCGAAGCTGGTGCCGCCCATGTCGGCCGTCAGCACGTTGCGATAGCCCAGCAGGTCGCCCAGCTTCTGCGAGGCCAGCACGCCGCCGGCCGGGCCCGAGGTCAGCAGGTTGGCCGCCTGGAACGCCGCCTCGGCCGCGGGCAGCACGCCGCCACCCGACTCCATGATGGAGATCGGTCTCTGGAAGCCGAAGCGCCGGATCGCCCCTTCCAGCCCGTTGATGTAGCGATGGATGACCGGGCCGAGGTAGGCGTTGATCGACGTGGTCGAGGTGCGCTCGTATTCGCCGATGATGGGCACCAGCAGCGAGGACGTCGTCACGAACAACCCCGGCGCCTCTTCTTCCACCAGTTCGGCCAGGCGCCGCTCGTGCGCCGGATTGCGGAACGACCACAGCAGGCTGATGGCGATGGCCTCGACGCCCGCGTCGCGCAGCTCGCGTATGGCCTGGCGCGCCGCCGCCTCGTCCAGCGGCACGATGACCTCGCCCTTGTAGTCCACGCGCTCGACCACGCCCTTGATCAGGTCCTGCGGCACGATGGGCTCGGGCACGCGGCGCTTGGAGAAGTGCGAGATCTCGTGCGTGGGCATGCCGATCCAGCCGCCCATGGCGCGCTGGATGCGCAGCGTGTCCTCGAAGCCGCGGGTGGTCAGCAGCCCCGTCTTCGCGCCCTTGCGTTCGATGAACGCGTTGGTCGCGGCGGTGGTGCCGTGCGAGAAGTATTTCAGTTCGGCCACCAGCCGATCGGCCGGGATGCCCAGTTCCTCGGCCGCCAGTTTCATGGCGTCCAGCACGCCGCGCGTGCGGTCGTCGGGCGTCGTCAGCGCCTTGAAGATGCGCACGTCGCCGTCGTCGGACAGAAGAACGAGGTCGGTGAACGTCCCTCCGATATCCGTACCTATGTAAGACACGAGTCTTTCCTCCAGATGCCGCCCCAGCGGGCGATCGTTCCCCGGCACACGGCCGCCGCGCGGCCGCGTCCGAATCTGGCGCTATTAGAACCCGAAAAACATTCTATGTATAGAACTATAGAATGTTAAAAGACTAGGTAATTACCCTTTTAGGGCGGCAAGCTGGCGCCGCTCGACGCCCTCGCCGGCTCAGCCTTTCTTCAGCAGCGACTTCAGCCGGTCCAGCCTTTCCTTGGCGCTGAGCCCGGGCGTGGCATCGGCCACTTCGTCGGTCTCGAGCCCCATTTCCTTGATGAAGCGCGAAGGTTCGCGCGCGATGTCCTCGCGGCCGCGCTTGCGCTTCTTGCACCAGGTGACGGTCAGCGTGCGGCGCGCGCGCGTGATGCCAACATACATCAGCCGGCGCTCTTCCTGCACCCGCGCTTCCAGCGATTCGGCCGCCTTGGCGGGGTCGCCTTCCTCGTCGTCCTTGCCCAGGTGAGGCAGCAGCCCTTCCTCGGTGCCGACCAGGAACACATGTGGATACTCCAGGCCCTTGGAAGCATGCAGCGTGGACATGCGCACCAGGTCGGGGTCCTCGTCGTCGCTTTTCTCGAGCATGGTGATGAGCGCGATGTGCTGGACCAGGTCCATCAGGCTCATCTTGTCTTCCTCGGCCTTGCGCTTGAGCCAGCCCAGGAGGTCCAGCACCGTCTGCCAGCGGTTCTGCGCGCCGCGCTCGTCGAAGTGGTCGTACAGGTAACGCTCGTACTGGATGGCGCGCACCAGGTCGTCCAGGATCTCGGAGGCGGTCTCGCCCGACGGGGCGGCATCGCCCTTGGCGGCGCCGGCGCGCCACTGCATGCGGTTGATGAACTCGCAGAACTCGCGCAGCGGGCCGAGCTGGCGCGGTTGCAGGCGCTGCTCCAGGCCGGTCTCGAACACGGCGGCGAACAGCGGGATCTCGCGTTCGCCCGCGTAGGTGCCCAGCACTTCCAGGGTCGACTGGCCCACGCCGCGCTTGGGCGTGGTGATGGCGCGGATGAAGGCCGGATCGTCCTCGTCGTTGGCGATCAGGCGCAGGTAGGCCATGATGTCGCGCACCTCGGCCTTGTCGAAGAAGCTCTGCCCGCCCGACACCATGTACGGGATCTTCAGGTTGCGCAGGGCCTGCTCGAATATGCGCGCCTGGTGGTTGCTGCGGTAGAGGATGGCGAAGTCGCGCCAGTCGGCCTTCAGCTCGAAACGCGCGGCGGAGATGCGCATGGCCACGGATTCGGCCTCGGCCTCTTCATCGTCCATGGGAATGACGCCGATCGGATCGCCCACGCCCAGGTCCGACCACAGCTTCTTGTCGAACAGCTTGGGGTTGTGCCCGATGACGTTGTTGGCCGCCGCCAGGATGCGCTGCATGGAACGGTAGTTCTGCTCGAGCTTGATGACGCGCAGGTTGGGATAGTCGGTGGTGAGCTTGGCCAGGTTCTCGATGGTCGCGCCCCGCCACGCATAAATGGCCTGGTCGTCGTCGCCCACCGCGGTCAGCATGGCGCGCGGTCCGGTCAGCAACTGCACCAGCCGGTACTGGCAGGCGTTGGTGTCCTGGTACTCGTCCACCAGCAGGTAGCGGATGCGCGACTGCCAGCGCTCGCGCGCCTCGGCGTCGGACTCCAGTAGCCGGGCCGGCAGGCGGATCAGGTCGTCGAAATCGACGGACTGGTAGGAACGCAGGGTGGCGTTGTAGCTGCGGTAGACGCGCGCGGCATCGCGCTCGCTCTCGGTGGTGGCCAGGCGCTCGGCCTGGTCGGGCTCGACCAGAGCGTTCTTCCAGAGCGAGATGGCGGTCTGCACGGCACGGATCAGGCCCTTGTCGGTGGTGGCGACCAGCTCCTGCACGATGCCCATGGCGTCGTCCGCCGCCAGGATGGAGAACTGCGGCTTGAGCCCCACCTGCTTGGCTTCCTCGCGCAGCATCTTCACGCCCAGCGAGTGGAAGGTACTGATGGTCAGGCCCTTGATGGCATTGGGCGGCGCGACCGCCCCGACCCGCTCGGCCATCTCGCGCGCGGCCTTGTTGGTGAAGGTGAGCGCGGCCACGTTGCGCGCCGAATAGCCGCAGTCGCGCAGCAGGTAGGCGATCTTCTGCGTGATGACGCGGGTCTTGCCGCTGCCGGCCCCGGCCAGCACCAGGCAGGGGCCGTCCAGGTAGCGGACGGCCTCGCGCTGCGCCGGGTTCATGCCGGCGTCGAGCGGGGGCAGCGCGGCCGATGCGCGTCCGTCGGGCTTGTTCAGCCGCGAGTCGGCGCGGTCCATGGCACGGGTCGCGGCGGAAGAGGAAGAGGCAGTCATACGCTAGCTTGGAAATCGATGGCGCGCGGCGGACGGCCGCGCGGACGGTACTCGGGGGCGGACATGGACGGCGGCCAGGGATCGCGCATCAGATCTCCAGCGGATCGACCTCGAGGTGCCAGCGCACCCGGGCGGCCGCCGCCAGGCCGGGCAGCACGCCGGCCCACGCGCGCAGGAAACCCTGCAATGCGGGACGGCTGTCGCTTTCCACCAGCAACTGGGCGCGTTCGACATTGGCCACGCGAACCACGCGCAGCGGTACAGGATCATAGAGCGTAATGCGCGACATATCCGCGGCCTGGGACGAATCGGTCCCATCGCCCCCCTCCGTCCAGGCCCGGGCCTGCGCCAGGAAGGCCTGGGCTTGCGCCAGTTCGCGCGCCTCGGCGGTCAGCAGGGCCTGGTAGGCGAAGGGCGGCAATCCCGCCGATTCCCGTTCGCGCAGCGCGTAGCGCGCGAAGCCCGCGTAATCGTGGCGCACCAGGGCCTGGTACAGCGGCTGCTCGGGATAGCCGGTCTGGATGTAGACCTCGGCGGGCGTGCCGGCGCGGCCGGCGCGGCCCGCCACCTGCATCAGTTGCGCGAACAGGCGCTCGGGCGCGCGGAAGTCGTGCGAGAACAGCATGGCGTCGGCATTGAGCACGCCGACGAAGCCCAGGTTCTGGAAGTCGTGCCCCTTGGCCACCATCTGCGTGCCGACCAGAATGTCGATGTCGCCCGCATGCATGCGGGCGAACAGCTCCTGGGCGCTGCCCTTGCGGCGCGTGCTGTCGGCGTCGATGCGCGCGATGCGCGCGCCGGGGAACAGCTCGCCCAGGTGTTCCTCCAGCCGCTGCGTGCCGCGGCCCATGGGCTGCAGGTCCTGGTTGCCGCAATCCGGGCAGGCCATCGGCACCCGCTGCTGCCAGCCGCAATGATGGCAGCGCAGCTCGTGGCGTCCCGGACCGCCCGGCACGCGCGGCGGCTGGCGGTGCAGCACCATGTAGGCCGAACAGCGCGGGCAGCCGCTGACCCAGCCGCATGCGTCGCAATGCAGGACGGGCGCATAGCCGCGCCGGTTCAGGAAGATCAGCGATTGCTCGCCTTTCTCCAGCCGCTGCGCCACGGCTTGCAGCAACGGCGGCGCCAGGCCCTGCTGGAGTTTCACGTTGCGGGTGTCGAGCAGCCGGATGCGCGGCGGTTCGGCCGCCAGGGCCCGCTGCGGCAGGGACAGCAGCAGGTAGCGGCCCGTCTGGGCGTGGTGCCAGGTCTCCAGCGATGGCGTGGCCGACCCCAGGATCACCGGCACGCCGCGGTCGCGGGCGCGCCAGATCGCCAGGTCGCGGGCGGAATAGCGCAGCCCTTCCTGCTGCTTGTAGGAAGGGTCGTGTTCTTCGTCGACCACGATCAGGCCCAGATCGGGCAATGGCGTGAACAGCGACAGCCGCGTTCCCAGCAGCACGCGGGCCTGTCCCCGCACCGCCCGCAGCCAGGCCTCCAGCCGCTCGCCGTCGGCCAGCCCGCTGTGCAGCACGGCCACCCCGCCCGGCCCGGCGATGGCCTCCAGGCGCCGGCGGAAGACCTGTTCCAGCTGCGGCGTCAGGTTGATCTCGGGCACCAGCAGCATCACCTGCCTGCCTTCGCGCAGGACGCGTTCGGCCACGCGCAGGTAGACCTCGGTCTTGCCACTGCCGGTCACGCCATGCAGCAGGACGGGCTTGAAGCCCGACAGGCCCGACAAGGCGTCCACCGCCTCCTGTTGAGCGGCGTTCAGGGCAGGCGGGGAAACCGGCGGCGCGCTGGGCGTTGCTTCCGGGCTGTCAGTCGTAGAAACGCTAACGTCGGAAGTAAGCGCCCGCTCTTCATCCTCTGCCTGGCTCTTCTTGCGCCGCGTCCGCTTGGGCTTGGCCGCCCGCGCGGCCTTGGCGTCCAGCCGCGCCACCGGCCCGCCACCGGCCCGCAGCCCCTGGTAGGCCGTCGGCTTGCGCAGCGGCCCGGGCAGCGCGGGCAACATGACCTCGCCTAGCGGCCGCTGGTAATAGTCAGCCGCAAAAGCCGCCAACTTCAGCCAATCTTCGGGAAATGGCGGCAGATCGTCCAGCATCTGCACCACGTCCTTGACCTGCTCGACCGCAATCGCCGGCGCCGCGGGGATCTCGATCACGATACCTACCATCTCGCGGCGGCCGAAGGAAACGATCACGCGCTGCCCCACGCGCGCACCGGCCGGCGCTCGGTAGTCGAACAGCCCCGCCAGCGGCACGTCCAGCGCCACGCGTACCCAGGTCGTCCCTTCCTGCCCGCATGACGGCGAGACCAGAGATAGAGGGACGGACGGGGATGTGGACAACTGGTGAACTCCGCTTGAAGACTGCGGCATCCTGGCCGCGGGAACTTAAAGTAAAACCTCTGAATCTTTGCTAACCCCGCCGCTCGACAGGGAATTTTTAATCGGGCCGGAAGCTGTGGATAACTTTGGGGACAACCGGCGCACAATTAAGGTAATAGGACGTAGACGGAAAGTGCTTGCTTTGGGATCTAATGATACAGATCCACAAAAATCCATAAAAATCAAATGCTTACAACCTACAACCGTGGCCCCGTCGAGCTTGCAAGATACGTTCCCGACAAAAGCCCGAATGTGCATAAGTTGAATCCGGGCTCTGGGCAATACGGGTTAGCACTGCCATTCGCCCCGCTCGGGGACTCGTCCACAAGGAGCGTCTAGGCGCCGGCGCGCTGCCTGCGGCTGTGCTGGTGAACGGCCTCCACCAGCACGTCGACCGCCTCGGGCGGCGTGAACTGCGAGATGCCATGTCCCAGGTTGAAGACATGGCCCGGTCCCGGGCCGTAGCTGTCCAGCGTGCGCGCCACTTCGGCCCGGATGCGGTCCGGTCCGCCGAACAAGGTCATCGGGTCCAGGTTCCCCTGCAAGGCGACGCGATCCCCTACCGCGGCCCGCGCCTTGCCCAGGTTGACGGTCCAGTCCAGGCCGACCGCATCGCAGCCGGACGCGGCGATCTCTTCCAGCCACAGCCCTCCGCCCTTGGTGAACACGATGGCCGGCACCTGCCGGCCTTCATGCTGGCGGACCAGCCCGGCCAGGACCTGCCTGGTATAGGCCAGCGAGAACTCCTGGAACAGCCCGTCGGCCAGTACGCCCCCCCAGCTGTCGAAGATCATGACCGCCTGCGCGCCCGCCTCGATCTGGGCGTTCAGATAAACCGCGACCGCCTGGGCGTTCACCGCCAGGATCCGATGCATGAGGTCGGGCCGGCTGTACATCATGGTCTTGACCGTGCGGTAATCGCTGGACCCGGCGCCTTCCACCATGTAACAGGCCAGGGTCCACGGGCTGCCGGAAAAGCCGATCAACGGCACGCGGCCGTGCAAATCCCGCCGGATCTGCCTGACGGCGGCGAACACATAGTCCAGCTCGGCCATGTCGGGTACGGCCAGGTTGGCCACGTCGGCCTCGGTGCGCAGCGGACGCGCGAAGCGCGGTCCCTCGCCCGCGGCGAAGTCCAGGCCCAGTCCCATGGCGTCGGGCACGGTCAGGATGTCGGAAAACAGGATGGCCGCGTCCAGCGGAAAGCGCGCCAGCGGCTGGAGCGTGACTTCGGTCGCGTAGTCGGGGTTCTTGGCCAGCCCCAGGAAGGAACCGGCGCGCGCCCGGGTGGCGTTGTACTCGGGCAGGTAGCGGCCGGCCTGCCGCATCAGCCAGACCGGCGTGTATTCGGTTTCCTGGCGCGCGAGAGCCCGCAAAAAGACGTCATTCTGGAGTTTGGGCTCGGACACGGCAGACCTCGGCAAAGAGAAGCCTGGGATTTTACCTGGGTGGCGCTCGGGGCCTAGGCGAACTTCATCAGCAGCAGCCCCGCCACCAGCAGCCCCATGCCGGCCCAGCCGGCGGGCCGGATGTGCTGGCCGAACAGGGCCCGCCCGGCCAGCGCGGTCGCCAGGATGCCCAGCGCCCCCCAGGCGGCGTAGGCCACCGACAGCTCGATGCCCTGCACCGCCACGTACAGGCAGGCGAAGGCGCCGAAGACCAGGGCGATGGACAGCGCCCCGTACCGCTTGCGGGTGAAGCCCCGCGACAGTTTCAGGAAGATGTTGGCCGCCACTTCCAGGGCAGCCGCGATCAGCAGCATGGCCCCGTGGAACCAGGTGAAGGAATCCAGCATGACGCCCCCTTACCGCGAGGCGGCAAGCGCGGGGACGGCGTCCTCGTCCGGGGCGGGCGTCATGCCACGCTTGATCAGAAGGATGCCGCCCAGCACGGCGACAATGCCGGCCGCCTTGGCGGGGCCGATGCTTTCACCGAACCAGGCCAGGCTGACCAGCGTGATCGCCACCAGCCCCACGCCTTCCCAGACCGCGTAGGCCAGGCCCACCGGCACACGTGTCACGGCCAGCGACAACGCGTAGTACGACGCGCCCAGCAGGACGAACATCGCCGCCAGGCCGCCCAGGTGTCCGTGGGCGCTGCTCCATTTCATGAAGCTGGTGCCCGCCACCTCGGCAGCGATGGCGATGGCAAGAAAAAACCAATGTCGCATGATGCGCTCCTCGTTTTCATGGTTGTTGCGGAATTGTTACCTTGCGAGCAACAATATTCCGGCCATGATGACGAAGGGCAACAGCACCTTGGCGGCAGCCACCAGAACCTCGGCCGGGCGGAACGCGAACGCGGGGTCCGGCATCGCCGGCGGGATCGGGTGATGGATTCGGGTGGTAATGGGCGTATTCATGATGCGCTTCCTTTGAGTGACGAGCGCGAGCAGCCATGCGGCTGGCGCGGCAGTCGTGGTAATGGCGAGGTCGGGGTGCGGCCGCCGGAGGCAACGATGGAGTGCGCGGCGGCGCGGGCGTCCGGACGACGCTAACGATCCGGTGCGGGCAGGACCGAGGAAGCGCGGAAGACACGGGCAGGATGACTGCGGGATGCCGGCCGCACGCCATGCGCGGCGTGGGCGGGAATTCCGGAATATCCTGCGGCGAACGTGGCAGGGCGCCTTGCGATCGGTCCGCGAAACAGCGGGCAGAACATGGGGTCGCTCCCTATGAAAAAGGATACTTATTGCGTATTCCAGTATAGGGCGTCATTGCTTCGATGCCTTGACCATATTGTTATCTATACTTGAACAATGGACCGCCTGACTCCCATACGCGCCTTCCTGGCCGTGGCCGACACCGGCAGCTTCACCGGCGCCGCGCGCAAGCTCGGCGTCTCGCGCTCGGCCATCACCGGCCACATCCAGGAACTCGAACGGCACCTGGGCACCCAATTGCTCAATCGCACCACGCGGCGCGTCTGGCTGACCCGCGAAGGCCGGCGCTACGCCGAGCGGGTGGGCATGCTGCTGGAAGGGCTGGCCGAGCTGGATGCGGAAATCCAGACGCGCAGCGGCCGCGCCGAAGGCCACCTGCACGTGGAAATGGCCGAATCGGTGGCCAACGCGCGCGTCATCCCGCGCCTGCCGGAATTCGTCCAGGCCTATCCGGACATCTCGCTGCGCATCTCGCTCAACGAAGGCGTGGTCGACCCCACCGTCTCGGGCGCCGACATCGGCCTGCGCGTGGGCCCGCTGCGCGATTCGCCGCTGCGCTTCAAGCTGCTGGGCCGGGGCAACTACATCATGGCGGCCAGCCCCGCCTACCTGAAGCTCTATCACGCGCCGCGGCATCCGGATGAACTTCGCCGGCACCGGCTGATCGAGTTCTGGGATCCGGACACCGGCCGCCCCTACGACTGGCAACTGGTCAAGGGCAAGCAGACCGTCAGCGTGGCCGCCGAGGGCCGCCTGATCGTGGACAACACGCGCGCGGGCCTGACCTGCGCGCTGGCGGGGCTGGGCATCTACGAAGACCTGGACTTCCTGCTGGCGCAATCGCTGGCGGAGAAGCGCCTGGTGCAGGTACTGCCCGACTGGAAGCGCCCGGGGCCGCCCATCGCGGTGCTGTACACGGCGCGTCGCCCGGTGCCGCCGCACATCAAGGCCTTTGTGGATTTCCTGGTGTCGGTGTTCGGGTCGGGGCGCGGCTGAAACGCACCCGCGCCGCGGATCATTCCGGCACCAGGCCGATCTTCTGGGCCACCGCCTGCCACTGGACGAGATCGCTGCGCACCGTGGCGCCGAACTCCGCCGGCCCTTCGGGCAGGATCTCGAAACCGGAGGCCACCAGGCCCGGGCGCACGCCCGGCTTGTCCAACGCGCGCCGGATCGAGGCCGCCAGTTTGTCGATCACGGCCGGCGGCGTGCCGGCGGTGGTCATGACCCCGCCCCAGATGGTGGCCGAGTAGGTGGGGAAGCCCGATTCCTGAACGGTTGGCACGTCCTTGAGCAGGGACAGGCGGCGGCCTTCGGCCGTGGCGATGACGCGCACCCGGCCGCTCTGGATGAACGGCAGCGCCGAGATGATGGACGCGAACATGACCTGCACCTGGCCCGCGATGAGATCCGTCAGCGCCTGGCTGGCGCCCTTGTAGGGCACGTGGACCATCCGGATGCCCGAGACCTGCTTGAACAGTTCGGCCGCCATGTGGTGGGGCGTGCCGCTGCCCGGGGAGGCGTAGTTGAGGCGGTCGGGATGCTCGCCCGCATAGGCCACGAGCTCGCGCATGTTCTTCACCGGCAAGGCGTTGTTGACCACGATGACAATGGGCTGGTTGGCGATGCGCATGACAGGGGCCAGATCGCGGGCCACGTCGAAGGGGATGTTGCGCAGCACGAAGGGATTGATGGTCAGCGTGTTGGTGGCCAGCAGCAGCGTGTAGCCATCCGGCGCGGCCCGGGCCACGAGGTCGGCGCCGATGTTGCCGCCGGCCCCCGGCTTGTTGTCGACGATGATCGGCTGGCCCAGGATGTCCGCCAGCGGCTGCGCGATGTCGCGCGCCAGCACATCGTTGCCCCCGCCCGCCGTGAACGGCACGATGAAGCGCATTTGTCGGGTGGGATACGCGTTGCCCTGGGCGCGGGCACCGCCCGGCATCCCCCATGCCATCGCGGGCAGCGCGGCCAGGAGGGCACGCCTGTTGTGGTTCATAGCTGTCTCCTCTCGGACGGGACGTTCGTTTTATAGTCCCAATATACGAAATATACTGACACTAAAATCAAATTTTTCCTATTTATTTTTTCGTATTCTGGGATTTTTACGAAACAAGAGACGAAAAACGCCGCCACCCTGGATGCGGGCGGGCCCGCCCGAGAGGTCAGTCCGCCCCGGTCCGGGGGTCCGCGATCTGGCGTATGCCGGCTTTCAGGGATTGCAGCAGGCCGTCCTTGTCCAGCACCTCGTACCGCTCGGTGCGGAACACCATGACGAGGCCGGCGGGCATGTTCAGGGGATCCTGTTCGATGGGGGCCGCCACGCCCACGTTGCCCTGGTCGAGTTCGCTGAAGGACACCGCGTGGCCCGCCCGCTTGACGGCGGCCAGCAAGGCCCGAAACGCTTCCCACGACTCGCCCAGGCCGGCCTGGGCGATGGCCTGCGCGTGTGCGCCATAGAGTCGCTTCTGGCGGGCCGGCGGCAGGCAGGCCAGCAACACCTTGGAGCCCGCGCCTCGGAACAGCGGCATCTCCCGGCCCCGGCCGTAACTCATGACGAGTTCCTGGTCGCCGCTTTCGCGGTGCGTGACCACGACCTGGTCCTCGTAGAAGACCGTCAGCAGCACGTCGCACTCGTACCGCTTGCGCAGGGCCTGCATGACCGGCAGGCTGGCCATCAGGATCGGGTCCCTTTGCCGGATGCAGTAGTCGAGCTGGATGATGCGCGGCCCCAGCGCGTACCCGCCCGCCGCGCGCGTCAGGAAACCCGCGTCGCACAGTTCCTTGACGTAGCGATACGCGGTGCCGCGGCTGTAGCCCAGGGTCGACATGATCTCCTCGGCGGTCAGGACGGCATGTTCCGACGAGAAGGCGTCGAAGACGGCGAGCATACGTTTGAGACTGGACATGTCCGCGGATCCGGGGCGGTGGGGGATTGCGGAATGCTACCGCATGCCATCGGCGGCCAGCTGATGATGGCCGGGCAGCACCTGCACCGGCGCGCGCTGCCCCTGGGCCGCCGCGGCCAGGCGCAGGTCCAGCGCCAGCGCGCGCTTGTCGGCGGGCAGCCACTGGCGCTCGTGTCCCCACAGGCTGGCCCCGTGCGTGAGTTCGCACGGTTGCCAGTCCGGATCCACGCTGCGCCCGCCCCAGCCGTATTCGATCATCAGCGGAGACGGCGTGCGGACGTAGAACGAAGTCATGAAGTCGTTGATGTGCCGGCCGAGCGTCACCGCCACGCGGTCCTGCTCGCACGAGGCGATGTCGTAGCCCTGCCCCACGTCGTCCAGTGAACACAGCTCCACCATCAGGTGGTGGATGCCGTCGGTGTCGGCCTCGATCAGCGCCAGGCTGTGATGACGTGAATTCAGGTGGAAGAAGTAGGCCTTGAAGGGCTCGCGCATGTAGTCGCTCAGGCGGAATCCCAGCAGGTCGCGATAAAACGGCACCAATGCGTCGACATGGCGCGCGTTCAACACCACGTGCCCCAGGCCCAGGGGGCCGGTGCGAAAACCCGATATCGCGCGGCCCGGGCGGAACGGTTCACCGCCCCGGGCGGCGCCATGGAAGACCTCCAGCCGATTGCCCGCGGGGTCGGACAGGGACAGCAGCCCCGTAACCTCCCTGCGCCGCGCCAGCGCTTCCGGTGCACGGACGAACGGCACCCGCGCGTGCTCCAGCCGGGCGCCCAACGCGTCCAGCGCCCCGGCATTGGCGACTTCCCAGCCGAAGAAATGCGGCTGGGCGGCGTCCGCGTCGAGCAGCAGGCGCTGGCGCCAGTCGTCCATGCGCAGCGCCAGGGTGTGTCGGCTCCTGTCGCCGATCTGCATGCCCAGCAGCCGTTGAGCGAAATCTTCCCACTCCGCCAGCCGGGAAGTGCCCAGGCCCACGTATCCCAAAGATTGCAGCATTGCGCCGCTCCGTATCTTTAAAATCCCATAATACGTGAAAAACAAATCAATAAATCGGAAATTTTTTTCTCAAATTAACATCTGTACTGTATATTGAGAAAAAATACGAAACCAGGAGCAACCGATGGAGACACCTTCCGCCCCGGACGCGCGGCCGCCTGAAGTCGGCAGCAGCCTGCCGACCTGCGGCTTCAAGACCAACTATCACGACGCCGGCAACGGGCCTGGCGTCCTGCTGATACACGGATCGGGCCCCGGCGTGACGGCCTGGGCCAACTGGCGCCTGACCATCCCCGTCCTGGCCCGGCAGGCGCGCGTCGTCGCCCCCGACATGGTCGGCTTCGGCTATACGGAATCGCCGCCCGGGGTCCGCTACCACTGGTCCACCTGGGTGGACCAGCTCACCGCGCTGCTGGACGCGCTGCAGCTGGAACGGGTCTCGGTGGTGGGCAACTCGTTCGGCGGCGCACTGGCGCTCAAGCTGGCCGCCCGGCATCCCGGCCGCGTCGACCGCCTGGTGCTGATGGGACCGGTGGGCCTGCGGTTTCCCATCACCGACGGACTGGAGAAGGTGTGGGGGTATCAACCCTCGCCCGCCGCGATGCGCGAACTGCTGGACGTCTTCGTCCACGATCCGTCCTTCATCGACGACGAGCTGGCGGCCATGCGCTACCGGGCCAGCATCCGCGACGACGTGCAGGCCCGGTTCGGCAGCATGTTCCCGCCTCCCCGGCAGCGGATCCTGGACGACATGGCCACGGACGAGGCCGTCCTGCGCACCATCCCGCACGAGACGCTCATCGTCCACGGGCGCGGCGACAAGGTGATCCCGATCGAGGCCTCGCGCCGACTGGCCCAGGCCATGCCGCGCGCGCGCCTGGCCGAGATCGACCGCTGCGGCCACTGGGTGCAGATCGAACAGCCGGCGGCGTTCACCGCGCTGGTCGGGGAATTCCTGGCGCCACGCTGAAAGGAGACACCATGCGCAAACAGGATCTGCTGGGCCGCTGGACCCTCAGACAATGGACGCAGGCCTATGACGACGGCCGCGTGACCCACCCCATGGGGCAGGCGCCCCGGGGCTTCATCCAATATGACGACGACCGCATGTTCTGCATGATCGAGCGGGCGGACCGCCGGGCTTTCGCCACCGGCGGGCAGTGGAACGCCAGCGCCGAGGAAAAGGCGCGGGCCTACGAGAGCTTCATGAGTTATGCCGGCACCTACGAACTGGCCGGGGACGAAGTCCGGCAGCACGTCGACATGAGCCTGTTCCCGAACTGGGAGGGCGGCGTGCAGCGCCGCAAGGCGGCGATCGTCGACGGCCTGCTGCACCTGTCCGCGCGGCTGGAGGACGGCACGCCCGAGGCCCGCACCGCCAGCCTGGTGTGGGAACGCGCCAGCCGCGCCATCACTTCCTGAGGGATGCTTCATGAAAGACATTGCCAGCCTGATCCGCGACGCCTCGGTCCACAGCAGCCTGTACGCCGACCCGGCCATCTTCGACCGAGAGATGGAGACCATCTTCGGCCAGGGATGGGTCTATGTCGGCCACGCCTCCGAGATTCCGCGGCGGGGCGACTATGTACGGCGCACCATGGGACTCGAACCCGTGCTGTTGATCCGCGGCGCCGACGGCATCCACGTCGTGGCCAACCGCTGCGCCCATCGCGGCAACCTGCTCTGCCAGCCCGAGCGCGGCAACCGCCGCACGCTGGCCTGCCAGTACCACGGCTGGATCTTCTCGCCCGACGGCGCGCTGCTCGACATGCCGCTGTCCAGTATCGAGCCGGACGAATCGCTGCACCTGAAGCGCGCGCGCGTCGACAGCTACAACGGCTTCGTCTTCGCGACCTTCAACCCTTCGCCCATCCCCCTGCTGGAGCATCTCGGCCACGCCGCGCGCGCGCTGGACCGGCAGGTGAACCTGTCGCCCGAAGGCGAGATCGAACTGCGCGGCCCGTGGATCAAGCACCTGTTCCGCGCCAACTGGAAGATGCTGTCCGAAAACGAGGCCGACGGCTATCACGTGGGCTTCGTGCACGACTCCTTCACCAAAAGCGTGGGTACCCCCGGCAAGTACGGCAACATCCTGTCCGGCGAAGAGGACCGCATCACGGCGGTGGTCCGCTACCTGGGCAACGGCCACACCGAGCTCGACTACGGCCCGACCTACGACCGGCCCATGACCTGGCTGGGCGTGGACGAGACGCGCTATCCGGACTACACGCGCGACATGGTCGGCCGGCACGGCGAATCGGCCGCGCGGGAAATCATGCGGGCCGGGCCGCCCCACACCTTCATCTTCCCCAACCTGTTCCTGGCCGAAACCTGTCTGGTCATGATCCAGCCCCTGGGCGTGGGCGAGACCGTCAACTGGCACACCCCGCTCTACCTGAAGGGCGCGCCCGAGGAACTGAACCGACGCATCATGCGCCAGGGCGAAGTCGCGTTGGGGCCGTCATCGTTCCTGACGGCCGACGACGCCATCATCGCGGAACGCCAGTGGCGCGCGCTGAAAGGTTCGCCGGCCTGGCTGGACCTGAGCCGCGGCCAGTCCCGCGAAACGACAACCGACGGCGGCGTAGTGGTGTCCCACTACACCGACGAGACTCCCAACCGGGGCTTCTGGCGATGCTACCGGGACACCATGGCGCAAACCGCCCAGCCCACGCTCTAGAAGGACATGCCATGCAGACCCCCTTGTTGCCGATCGACGAACACCGGATGCTGGAGCGCTTCGTCCACGAGGAAGCCCGGTTAGCGGACGAATCGCGCTTCGACGAATGGGAGGCGCTCTGGGACGAGAACGTCCGCTACTGGGTGCCCGTCGTCATCGACGGCGAGGAGCCGGATCCGGACCGCGACGTCTCCATCATCAACGACAACCGCTCCCGGCTGGCGACCCGCCTGCGGCAACTGCGCACCGGCACCCGGCACAGCCAGGCGCCGCGCTCCATCCTGCGCAGGATGCTGTCCAACCTGACGGCCGACAAGGACGGGAACGGCGACTATCGCGTCGCGGCCAACTTCGCCATCTACGAGTACCAGGTGCAGTCAGTCAACCAGTTGAACGTCTGGCCGGGCCGAGTCGAATATGGTCTGCGGCAGGTCGACGGCCAGCTCAGGATGTTCCTGAAGAAGGTATCCCTGGTCCACGCTTCGGGCCCGCTGCCCAGCCTTTCCTTCCTGGTCTGACCATGGCCCGCGCTCCGCTCTCGGCCATCATCGGCCTGGGCTTCAGCCCCCTTTCGCGCGAACCCGTCGGTTCCGTGCGCGCCCTGGCCGCCGCAGCCGTGCGGGCCGCCATGGCCGACGCCGGCGTCGGCCCCGACCTGGTGGACGGTCTGCTGCTCAATCCCAGCGCCCTTGCCGATCCCGGGGTCCTTCCGCCCAAAGTGCAGGACGACATGGGTCTGCGCACGCTGGGAATGCTGACCACCATCGAAGCCAAGGGCTCATCCGTCCTCCAGATGGTGCAATACGCCACGGCCGCCATCCGCGCCGGCATGGCGTCGGTGGTCGCCTGCGTGTTCGCCGATGCGCCCATCGGCCCGGCGCGCGGCGGCGGCGCCTCCTTCAGCAACGAAGGCTCGCTGACCGGCATCGCGGGTTGGGACGCATCGTACGGCCTGTTCGGTCCGGTCGGGTCCTACGCGCTGGCCGCAAGCCGGTACATGGCCCTGCATGGCGCCGGCCCGGATCACCTGGGTGCCTACGTCCTGGCCTGCCGCCAGTGGGCTGCAGGCAATCCGCTCGCCTTCCAGCGCGCGCCGCTCACGCTGGCCCAATACCATGCCTCGCGCATGATCGTCGAACCCTTCCACGTGCTGGACTGCGCCTACCCGGTCAACGGCGCAGCGGCCGTCATCGTGGCCGGCACCGACCGCGCCGCCGACGCCGGCCGGCGGCCCGTGTACGTCCACGGCATGGGCCAGGGCCACGCCAGCGCCGACACGCCGCAGGGGCCGCACGACCTGGCCACCGCCGGACAGCTCGCCGGCCGCAAGGCCTATGCGATGGCGGGCGTCGGGCCGAAGGACGTCTCGATGTGCCAGTTCTACGATGCGTTCTCGTACTGTGCCCTGGCCGCGCTCGAGGACTACGGACTGTGCGGCCGGGGCGAGGCCGCCGGCATGGTGCAGGACGGCGCGACCGCGCCCGGCGGCGCGCTGCCGGTCAACACCGGCGGCGGCCAGTTGGCGAGCTACTACCTGCAAGGCATGACCCCGCTCAGCGAGGCCGTCATCCAGTGCCGCGGCGACGGCGGCGAGCGGCAGTGCGCGGCCAACGATATCGTTCTGGTCAACGGCTCGGGCGGCCGGCTGGAGTATCACGCCGCGCTGATACTGAGCCCTCATCGCTTGCTCGCCTAGGACCCGCCATGCTGCTTGCTTCCGATCACTTCGAACGCCGCTTCCTCGACTTCGTCGCCAAGCGCGAGCTGCGCGTACCGCGCCTGCGCGCCAGCGGCGAGATCCTGGGCTACGCATCGCACGGCTACGGGGCGAACCCGGACGACATCGAATGGATACCCGCCAGCGGCAAGGCGACGCTCCATGCCTATGCCGTCTACCGGCAGCAGTACCACCCGGACTTTCCGCCTCCCTACAACGTGGCGCAGGTCGCGCTCGTCGAAGGCCCACGCCTGGTCAGCCGGATCGTCGCGGACGACGGCATCGCCATCGCGATCGGCATGCCGCTGCGCGCGCGCTTCGACCCGGCCGGAAGCCTGGTGTTCGTCCCCGACTCTCTCCCAGCGGCATGACCGCCCCTTTTCCGGAACCCCTGCTCATGACCGAGCCTGCATCCCACGCCTGCCCGCCTCCTACTCCCCCTACCGGCGCGCTGGACGGCGTGCGCATCCTGGACCTGAGCCGAGTGCTGGGCGGCCCCTACTGCACGATGATCCTGGGCGACCACGGCGCGGAGATCATCAAGGTGGAACCGCCGCAGGGCGACGACACGCGCGGCTGGGGCCCGCCCTTCGCCGGCACGGACGCCGAACGCGGGGACGCCAGCTATTTCATCGGCGTCAACCGCAACAAACGGTCGATGGTGCTGGACCTGTCGCGCGAATCGGGGCGGGCCGTGCTGCTGCGCCTGCTGGAGGAAGCCGACGTCCTGGTCGAGAACTTCAAGCCCGGCACCATGGAAGCATGGGGCCTGGGCTATGAACGGGATCTCGCTCCGCGCTTTCCGCGCCTGATCCATTGCAGGGTGTCCGGCTTCGGCGGCCATGGCCCCCTGGGCAACCTGCCGGGCTACGACGCGGTGCTGCAGGCCATGAGCGGATTGATGAGCGTGAACGGCACGCCCGAGACCGGCCCGCTGCGTATAGGCACGCCCATCGTCGACCTCGCCACCGGCCTCTACGCGACGATAGGCATCCTGATGGCCTTGCACGAACGCCGCCGCTCGGGCCTGGGCCAGTACGTGGACATGGCGCTGTACGACTGCGCCATGTCGCTGCTCCATCCCCACGCGGCCAACTATTTCCTGGACGGCAGCCGCCCGCGCCTGACGGGCAACACGCATCCGAACGTCACGCCCTGCGACAAATTCGCCACCCGCAGCGGCGAGATCTTCGTGGTCATCGGCACCGACCGGCAATTCCGCCGCCTGGTGGAGCTGCTGGGCATCCCGAACCTCGCAGCCGACCCGCGGTTCGCCACCAACAGCGACCGGTCGCGCAACCGTGCCGCGCTCTACCCCCTGCTTGCCGAGGCCTTGTCCCAGCATGACGGCGTGGCTTTGAGCCGGACGCTGCTGGCCGAGGGCCTGCCCATCGGCCCCGTCATGAGCATGGACGAAGCCCTGGGCGCGGACCACACGCACGCCCGCTCCATGGTCTACGAACACCACGGCTACAAGGGCCTGGGCACGCCCATCAAGCTGTCGCGCACGCCCGGCGGCCTGCGCCGAACGCCTCCCAGGCTGGCCGAACATGCGCGGGATATCCTGCGCGAAGCCGGCTTCACGGACGCCGACATGGACGAATTGGAACACATCGGGGCGACGGCGCCCCGGCGCGCGCGCTGAACCCTTTTCCCTGGAGCATCGCATGACCTTACCGGACGACTGGCGCGAGGCCTGTCTTTCCAACGATCTTCCCGAAGCCGGCACGCTGGCCGTGACCCTGGACGGGCAGGTCTTCTGCCTGTACCGGGTCGAAGGCGCTACCTACGCCACCGCCGACCGTTGCAGCCACGGCCGCGGTAGCCTGTCCGAAGGCGTCCTGGAAGCGCACACCATCGAATGCCCGTTCCATCAGGGCTGCTTCGATATCCGCACCGGCGCTCCCACGGCGCTGCCCTGCAACCGGCCCGTCAAGACCTACGCGACCCGCGAGACCGACGGCATCGTCTGGGTGAACACCCGTCCGCGCGACATGGCCGGCCAGCACTAGCACCGCTTCACCGCGCCGGCGGCTGGCATGGCGCCGCACGGTGCCTGCGGCGGTACGGATCCGCCGCGATCTCGTGCTTGCGCATCAACTGCCAGAACGCGCGGCGGTTCTTGTGTGCCGCGCGGGCCGCCTGCGAGATGTTGCCGTGGTAGCGCAGCAGCATGTCGGAAATGTAGTGGCGCTCGAACTCCGTCACGATCCTGGCCTTGGCGGACTGGAACGGTTCGCGCGACACGAGGCCGGAATTGCCGTCCCGGCATCCGTATTCGGCTTCATGCTCGTCTTCCGGCTCGGCCTCGGCCTGTGGCGCGTCGCTCGATGCGCAGGCCTCCTGGGGCTTGCCCGGCCCCGCGAGCAATACCAGGCGTGTCTTGAATTCTTCCCCGCACATCGGGTAGCGCATGAAATCGTCCAGCCCGAGCGACAGCAAATCCTGCAGCCCGGCGGCGCTCATTTCGCGCGCGAGCGCCAGGACGGGCGTCTGCAACGCCTCGCCGGCCACGGCCATCGCGGTGCGTGTCCATCCCAGAGTGGACAGGGTGACCGGCAGCAGGCAGACGTCGTAGCGCTTGAGCGCCAGCGCCTGGCGCCGCAGCGCGTCTGCCGATGGCGCGTCCAGCTGCACGCCATGCAATGCGATGCGTTCGCGCGCATCCTTCCAATCTTCCATCAGTTCGCGCATCCAGCCCGCATGCTCGGGCACCATCAATACGCCGCAATCGATCATTCCCCTCATGTCACTGCCCTCAGGTTGTCCGAGCCGCCAGACTAGGGGCGCGTGGCGAAGGCCTCAATCAGAGAAACCAACAAGCGCGATTTTGCGTATCCAGTTATCACGAGGACGGTCGTTAATGACCGGCCGGACTACTCCGCCAGGCGCAGGCTCTCGACCGTCGCGGCCGCGATCTGCAGGTCGGTGAAGGGCGCATCGACCAGTTGCTTGCGCGAAAACAAACCGACCTGGTCGTCATGATGGGGCGAGGCGGCGTCGGCCGACTGCCCATTGGCCGCCATCACCTTGGCCACGAGCTTGCCGCTCGTCCAGGTCACCGCATGCATGTAGGCCGTTCCCGCGACGATGTCGCCGTAGCCTTCGGCACCGAGCGGCGCGCCTTCCAGCGCATTCAGTATCCCCTGATCTCCCGATCCGCCATGGAGCGGAACGCGGCCGGCGGCGGTGGGGCGCGCCAGCATCCGTCCCCATGCTTCGTCGCCCTTCAGGCCATGGGTGCCGAGGTCGGCAATGGTGGCGGCCAGCGCGGCGCGCACGGCGGCCTGGACCGGCGCGCAGCCGGAAAGCGTGCGCACGCGCAGCGGGTGGGCCGGATCGTACGGCTGGGCGTACAGGTTCTCGACGGCGGCGAGCCGGGGCCAGAGCTCGGCGAACAGCAAGGCGCCACGGCTGTCGGCATTGTTGCGGCGGTCCCAGCGCGACAGTACGCCGCAGGCCGTGGCAGCCCCGCCCGTGGCCGAGACGCACGCGTCCTGGATACCGTCCATGAGGGTTTCGGCTGCGTAGTTGCGGTTGCCGAAGACCACGTCCACGGCCTTGTCCACCGTCACCTTGCCCGCTGCCAGCATCTCGGCCACCAGCCGGTGGGACATCCTGGTCCGGGCATTGGGCTCGGCATCCGGGCTGCCGAACAGGATCGAGTAGCGATCGTGCCGCTCGCCATGGATGGACAGGCTGTAGCTGTCGTTGGCGTTGTAGGCGACCCCGCGCGTGGCCAGGGCGGGAATCCGGTCCGCCGGCGCCAGCCGGGGGCGGCCCTGTTCGTCGCGCAGCAGGCATGCGCCGCGTGATCCGTCCAGCGCGGCGGGCACGCGGCCCGATGGCGTGGCCTCGACGGCACAGGCGGCCAGGCCGGCATCGTCGATGTCCAGGATGGGCCCCGCTTCGATGAACAAGGCATTGCCCGCGCTGTCGCCCGCCACGAGGTGGGCGGCGATGCCGCGTTGTCCGGCCACGGCACGCTGGAAGTCGGCCACGTCACGCGCCTTCGCGGCGTCCAGCATCTGGTCCAGGCCCCTCGCGTCGCCCGCGGCGGCATCGGTGACGGCGTACCAGCCGGCCGGCCTGCCGGGCGCGGCGGGCAACCGGTACAGCGGGCCCAGCGCGGTGTACGGCACCGCGTAGGCTTGGGTGCGCGTGGATCCGTCAGCCTGGCGGACCCCGATTTCCACCACGCGCCGCTCGATGGCGCGGGACACGCCGTCGACCACATAGGCGGGAGTCGCGCCGGCGCGCAGGTCGAGCCGCAGCGGCAGTCCGTAGGTCACCGTGGACGGCGCCTCGATGCTCCATGCGACGGAATCGTTGAAGCCCGACAGCGGCAGCGGCACGCCCAGGAAATCCGCCCCCATGACGTCCAGCTCACCGGGAATGGTCAGGTGCATCTGGTGCATCAACAGCCAGTGGTCCTGCCAGTACGTATGGGGATTGGCCACCACGATGGCGGCGCCCGTACCGGTGGCATCGGCGCCATAGGCCCAGGTATTGCTGGCCATGCCCAGGCGGGGCGGAGCAGGCGCCGCGGCGGCCCGCTCCGGCTGGTCCAGGTCGTCCCACAGCGAAGCCGACGCGAAGGGCGCCGCCAGAAAGGTCCGGTTCAAGGTGCCGATCTGCATGACGGCGCGCAGCACGTCGGTGGCGGCCATCGTCGGCGGACGCAACCCGCCGCACGCGGCCGGCGCCGCGTGGTCGCGGACGTAGCGGTTGAAGCCCGCGGCATAGCCCTCGGCCAGCGCGCGGGCCTGCGGCGACAGCGCCTTCCACGCCGCGTCCACGTCGTCCGCCGACAACTGCATGCGGTAGAAAAGGTCGCTGTCCAGGTTGGGCAGCGGCAAGAAGCCGACCAGCGCCTTGCCATCCGGGCCGAAGTGGGCCGACCGCTCGCCGCGCAGGGTGATGATGCGATCGGCCAGCGCGCATAGCTGGTCGCGCGCTACGGCATAGCCGTAGCCATACCCCAGCCCGCCGTGGTCGCTCGCTCTGACGTGCGGCACGCCGTACGTCGTCCAGCGCACGTGCGCGTCGAAACGCGCCGCCGGTTGCGACGGCGGCGGATCGTCGCCGCCTCCGCATCCGGCGACCAGGCATGCCGCCACCCCGGCCCGCACCCACCGTGCCGGGGTCATGGCCGCCTTTCCTGCTTGCGGGCGATGACCTGCATCTCGACGTGCGCCCCGGGATAGGCGATGCCGGCGATCATGGCCGTGCCCGTGGGCTTGCAGGGCAGATGGTCGGCCAGCACACCGATGACCGGCTGCACGTGCTCCATGGCATCGATGATCAGCGTGTAATTGACGATGTCCTCGAGCCGCGCGCCCGCCGCCTTCAGATAGGAAGCGATGTTGCGCAGCATCAGGCGCGTCTGTTCCTCGACCGTCGGCGCCAGCTTCTGCGCGGTGTAGTCCATGCCTATGGTGCCCGACACGAAGACCCAGTCGTGGTCGAACATGGCGCGGCTATAGGGTGCGCGCGGGAAAGGCAGGGGAAAGTCCGCGATCTGCATGGTGGCTTGCTCCGTGGATGCCGTGATTGTTCAGTCGAGCTTGAAGCCCAGCTTGCGAATGATGGGACCGTAGCGGTCCAGGTCGGTCGAGATCTGCCGGCGCAAGGTCTCGGGATCGTTGCGCGGGGCCGGCTCGAAGCCGAACGCCAGCAGCTTGTCGACCACGTCGGGCTGCCTGACCGCCCACTCCACCGCGCCGGCCACGCGCTGCGCGATGCCGGCCGGCAGGCCCGAGGGTCCGACGATGGCGAACCAGACCGACATATCGATGCCCTTGAATCCCAGTTCATCCAGGGTGGGCACATCGGGCAGTCCCGAGAAGCGCCGCGCCGAACTCACCGCAAGGAAACGCGCGCGCCCGGATTTCACGAACTGCGCGTAGGGCGCGATCCCGTCGAAGGCCGCGTCGACGGTGCCCGCCATCAGCGCCTGAGCCACTTCCGCGCTGCCCTTGAACGGCACGCGCCGGGCCTGCGTGCCGGCCGCGTCGTTGAACGTGTCCACCAGGATCTGCGAGACGATGGCCGCGGCGCCGATGTTCAGGCCGGCGCCGCCCGACTTGCCTCGCTCGACCAGGTCCGCCACGCTGGCCGGGTCCTTGGGCTGGCTGCGCGCCACCACCGCGTTGGGACCGACCACGGCCAGCGAGATCGGCGTGAAATCCTTCTTCGGATCGTAGGGAAGCTTTTCGTACAGCGCCGGATTGAGCACGAAGGTCTGGTCGATGGACCACAGCAGCGTGTAGCCGTCGGGCGGCGCGCGCAGCACTTCCTGCACGCCGATCAGCGTATTGCCGCCCGCCTTGTTCTCGACGATGATGGGCTGCCCCAGCCGTTCCTGCACCTTGAGCGCGATCAGGCGCGCCGCGACGTCCGCGCCGCCGCCGGCCACGAAGGGCACCACCAGCCGCACCGGACGGACCGGCCAATCGGCCGCCGCGGCGGCCGATGCCGCCAGTGCGCACCCCAGCGCGAAGCAGGCCCGCAGCAGGCGGCTGACATGCCGGACGTTCATCATTACACTCCGTCGGAAAGTTGCAGTGATGCTAACGTTCCGGCTCGAGGCCATGTATGCAGATCGAATCGCAAACTGTGCCGATCCCCATCGCGGGGCCGGTGATGCGGGAAGACGACCTCAACGCCATCCTGGCCCCCTCGGCGCCGGAGCCGGCCGGCCTGACCCTGACCGATATCCTGAGCGAATCGCGCCGCAACGTTCCCTGGCCCAGCGGCGGCCACGTCACGCGGCTGCATACGCTGCCGTGGGAAGGCGCCAGCGCCCGGTATTTCGACTTCAGCCTGAACGACCGCCTGCGGGTGCGGCTGGACCCCGACCGGGAGCTGCTGCTGACCTTCTTCCTGGAGGGCCATGTCAGCGGACACGTCGGCGACGAACACGGCCCCGAACTCGACTTCCGCCTGAACCGCATGCTGCTGCGCACGCCCAATCGCAACGGCGGCTACCTCATCGACATCCCCGGGGCCCGCACCCACCGCTTCGTGCAGTTCCGGCTACGCCGCGACCTCTTGCCGCGCTGGCTCAAGGCCCTGGGCGTGCGCCTCCCCGCCGCCCAGCTCGACGAGATGGTCGACCGCGACGATGGCCGCATCCTGTGCAACGCCGCCATCACGCCGCAATTGCAGGGCTGCCTGGAACGCATACGCGGCGAACGCAGCGACCAGCCCGCCTTCGCGCCCCTCTTCCACGCGCGCGCCACCGAGCTGCTGCTGTGCGCGCTGCAAGGATTCGACGACCTGCTGCGCCCTGCCCGCTCGCCCGGCGCCGATGCCGCCGCCGTCCTGGCACGATTGCGCGAAACCATCGCCGAGGCGCCGGCCCATCCATGGACGATCACGGAACTGGCGCGCCGCGTCGGCTGCACGAGCGCGCGCCTGCAGCAGCACGTGCGCGATGCCACCGGCCTTTCGGTCTACAACCTGCTGGTCGCCCAGCGGCTGGAGCTTGCCGCCACGCTGCTGCGCGAGACCCGCCTGGGGGTGCAGGCGATCGCGGCCGAAGCGGGCTGGCAATGCCACTCGCGCTTCGCGGCCGTGTTCCGGGCGCACTACGGCAGCACGCCGCGGGCTTACCGGCTGCGCCACCGCAACTCGGCGACCAGGCTTTCATAGCCGCCCGCCGGCTCATATCCTGCTACAAATTCGTTGTTACTTGGCCGGTCCTGGACCCGATTCTGCGGCAAACTGCATGACCAGCAGTCTGGAGTTGGAGTCCAGCATGACCAAGCCAAGCCTACGTTCCACCGCATCGCTGATCCTCGTGACCACCGCCCTGTCATGGGGGCTTCCGGTGCGCGCCGACGATCTGCGCGAATCCGGCGGCCGCGAGAGTTCCATCGATACGTCGTCCCGCTCCTATGGCGGCAACGGCCTGCGCCTGGGCTCGCGCACGCCGGCGTCCATGGGCCTGGGGGGCAGCGGCCTGCATGCCTCGCTGGATGCGTCGGCCGCGAGCGGCCCGCAGGCCGAGGCCGGCAAGGCCGCCACGCCGCAACCGGCCGCCGGCACCCGCTTGAAGAAGAAGGACGGGCGCTGACCGGCGCCCGCCCGCGGCAGGACTAGACCCGCGGCGCGACGCGCTGCTCGATCGCGCCGAAGACGCTGTTGCCGGAGCGGTCGAAGTGCTCGATGCGCACCATGTCGCCGAATTTCAGGAACGGGGTCCGGGCCGCACCGTGCCGGATGGTCTCCAGCGCGCGGCGTTCACCCAGGCACCCCACGCCCACGGATTCATCCTCGTTCGATACCGTACCCAGGCCCACCAGCGTTCCCGCCTCGAAGGCACGCGTCTGCGCCACGTGGGCGATCAGGTCCCCATAGTGGAAGGCGACGTCGATGCCGGTCTCGATGCTGCCCAGCTCCTCGCCGCGCACCCAGCATTTCATGGTGCCCGACACCAGGCCACCCTGCCATAGCTCGCCCAGCTCGTCCGGCGTCACCGCGATGGGGCCCAGGCTGGACGCGGGCTTGCCGACCAGGAAGCCGAAGGTGCGCTTGAGTTCGCCGGGAATGATGGCGCGCAGCGATATGTCGTTGAGCAGCACGAACAAGCGGATGTGCTCGCACGCGCGTCCGGCGTCCACGCCCAGCGGCACGTCGCCGGTAATGGCGGCGATCTCGGCCTCGAAATCGATGCCGTCGTCTTCCGAAGGCAGGCGCACGTCCTCGTTCCAGGCCATGAAACCGTGCGAGATACCCTGGTACATCAACGGCTTCTGGAAGAAATCGTCGGGCACCGATTCCCCGCGCGCCTGCCGATTGCGCTGGATGTGGCTGGGATACGCCGCGCCGTCCAGGTACTGGTAGGCGCGCGGCAGCGGCGCGGCCAGCGTGCCCAGGTCCAGCGCGAAGGCGCCGGCGGCGCGGCCGGCGTTCAGGTCGTCGTACAGGGCCTGCAGGCGTGGGCGGGCGCGCTCCCAGTCGTCCAGCGCCGATTGCAGCGTGGGCGCGATGCCGGCCGCGCTCACCGCCGTGGCGAGATCGCGGCTGACCACGAGCAATGCGCCGTCGCGCCCCGCGCGTTGCGATGCCAATTTCATTCCAGCTTCTCCAAGAGTGCGGCGCGCGGCCCCTTGCCGGCGCCAAGATGATGAACAGGCCCTAGGCGGGATTGCCGGACTGGAACCCGCGCCAGACCTCGTCATAGTCCGGTTGCAGGTTGGGCGCGGCCAGCGCCTGCGCCGTCGGGCGGAACACGTGGCGGCTCTCGAACATGAAAGCCATGGTGTCTTCCAGACGACGCGGCGCCAGCGCTTCCGTGCTGGCCCGTTCGAAGGTGGCGGCATCGGGGCCGTGCGGCAGCATGCAGTTGTGCAGGCTGATCCCGCCCGGCACGAAGCCCTCGGCCTTGGCATCGTAGACGCCGCGTACCAGTCCCATCAGCTCGCTCATCACGTTGCGGTGGAACCAGGGTGGGCGAAAGGTGTCCTCCATGACCAGCCAGCGCGGCGGAAAGATCACGAAGTCGCAATTGGCGGTGCCGCCGATTTCCGACGGCGAGGTCAGCACGGTATTGATGGACGGATCGGGATGGTCGAAAGTGATGCTGCCCACGGCCATGAAATGCGCCAGGTCGTACTTGTAGGGCGCCAGGTTGCCGTGCCAGGCCACCACGTCCAGCGGCGACGACGCGCGCTCCAGCTCCCAGAAGCCGCCCAGGAACTTGCGCAGGATGCGCACCGGCCCCGTCGCGGGTTCGCAGGCGGCGACCGGCGCCAGAAAGTCGCGCGGATTGGCCAGGCCGTTGGAACCCAGGGGCCCCAGTTCGGGCAGCCTGAACGGCGCGCCGTAGTTCTCGCACAGGTAGCCGCGCGCGGCGCCGTCGGGCACGTCGATGCGGCAATGCACGCCGCGCGGCAGCAGCAGGATCTCGCCGGGCGCCACCCGCAGGCGGCCCATTTCGGTATGGACGTCGAGCGCACCCGACTGCGGAACCACCAGCATTTCGCCATCGGCGTTCATCAGGTAGCGGTCGCGCATGGACGCATTGGCGCGATAGACGTGGACGGCGGTGCCGCTCTGGGTCTCGGCGCTGCCGTTGCCCGCCACGGTCACGATGCCGTCGACGAAGTCCGTGCCGGGCGCCGGCTCCGGCCAGGCGTTCCACCGCAGCCGGTTGGCCGGCGCGGCCACCTCGGTGAAGGGAGCGGTCAGCCAGCACGGATGCGCTACCGCATGGGCCTTGCCGTGCGCGGCGGAGGGCCGCAGCCGGTAGGTCCAGGTACGCAGGTTCACGGCGCGCGGCGCCGTGAAAGCCGTGCCCGAGATCAGTTCCGCGTACAGGCCATGCGCCACCCGTTGCGGCGAGTTGCGGCCCACGGGCAGCACGCCCGGGCTGGCCTCGGTCGCGAACTCATTGCCGAATCCGCTCTGGTACTGCGGCTCCGCCGCGGCTGCCCTGTCCATCCTTGCCTGCTCCCTGTTCAATTCGCGGCGATGTTCGCTTGCTGGACGACCTTCTTCCAGCGCGTGATTTCCGACTCGATCATGGTCCGCATCTGGGCCGGGCTGCTGCCGCTGGGCTCGCTGCCTATGTCGTTGACGGCCTTGCGGAACGCGGGGTCCAGCAGCATGGCCGCCAGCGCGGCGTGCAGCCGGTCGACGACGGGTCCGGGGGTCCTGGCCGGCGCCGCGATGCCCAGCCACGAATACACCTGGAACCCCGGCACGGTGTCGGCCGCGACGGGCACGCCAGGCAGCAACGGCCACGGCTTGGAGCTGGTGATGGCCAGCGCGCGCATCGTGCCCGCCTTGAGCTGCGGCGCGGCCACCGTGGCGGTATCCACCAGCACATCCACGTCGCCGGCCAGCACGGCTTGCACGGGCGCCGCGCCGCCGCGATACGGCACGTGCAGCATCTGCACGCCCGCCGTGGCGGCCAGCAATTCGCCGGTCAGGTGCTGGGTCGAGCCCACGCCCACCGAGGAGAAAGACACCGTGCCCGGCTTGGCGCGTGCCGTCCCCAGCAGGTCGGCCAGCGTGCGCGCCGGGTTGTCGGCCTTGACGCTGACCACGAACGGAAACGCGGTCACGGTGGAAATCGGCTGGAAATCCGCGACCGGATCGTAGGGCAGCGACTTGTTCACCGCGGCCGAAACCGTATGGCCGCCGGTCAGCATTACCAGCGTGTAGCCGTCGGGTTCGGCCTTGGCCACGTAGCTGGACGCGACCACGCCGCCGGCGCCGCTCTTGATTTCCACCACCACCGGCTGGCCCAGCGCCGCCTGCAGGTGGCGAGCCACCAGCCGCGACACGGTGTCGGCATTGCCGCCCGCGCCGAAGCCGTGAATGAGTTGTATGGGCCGCTCCGGATAGGCCGCGCCCGCCGCGCCGGCCAATGCGGCCGCGCAAACCGCGCCGATGATCCGTCCGTACATGATGGGGTCTCCTCCTTGTTCTTGCAGTGCTTTCCGTTGGCCGGAAAATCCCGGTTGCACCGTGAAGGGCAATATATGATTGGCCAGATCGGCGGGTACCCGCATTTCCACTGAATGGACACGACTTATGGCCAGCGGCAGCACCACGGCGGAACCCGGCGGCATCGAACGCGCAGTGCAGTTGTTGAAGCTGCTGGCCACGGCCGGCAAGCGGGGCCGGGCCCTCACGCAACTGGCCGAAGCCACGGCCCTGCCGCATTCCACCGTGCATCGCTTGCTGCGCCGCCTCATGCACGAGCGCCTGGTCGTCCAGAAGGAATCCGACAAGTGGTACGCGCTGGGCCCGCTGGCCTTCGAGCTGGGACTCGCCGCCATGGCCGCCTACGACCTGCGCGAGCATTGCCGCGCCAGCCTGTCCAGGCTGGCCGAAGAAGTCGGCGACACGGTCTATCTGTCGGTGCGCAGCGGCAGCGAATCCGTGTGCGAGGCGCGGCATGAAGGACCGTCGCCGATCCGGGTCAACACCCTGTCCATAGGCAGCCGCCGGCCGCTGGGGCTGGGCGCGGGCGGACTGGCCATCCTGGCTTTCCTGCCCGACGCCGAGCGCGAGGACATCATCGCCACCGATGGCCGCCGCATCTGCGAGGAAGGCCGCTTGACCGAGGCCGACCTGCGTGCCGCCATCGACGCGTGCCGGCGCCAGGGCCACTCGCTGATCCGCAACCGCGTCACCCTGGGCGTCACCGCGGCCGGCGTGCCCATACGCGACACGCTCGGCCGGCCCATCGCCGCCATCAGCGTGGCCGCCATCGACGACCGCATGCGGGAAGAACGCGTGGCCTCGCTGGCCCGCAGCCTGCACGAGCACGCGCGGGAAATCGAAGGCTCGCTGCGGGGCCGGCCGGCCTGAAACCGGGCGAGCCGGGCGTCAGACCGGCACCACGCGCGGGGGCGGCGGATCCGTGGTTTCGCCCTCGACGTTCGCGCGTATGCGCGGCAAACCCTCCGCATGATGCGCGGCGATGAAGGCGATCAGGCCTTCGCGCACCAGGCAGCGCAGCTCGAACGCATTGCCCGAGTTGGCGGCGCTGACCAGGAAGCGGACCTGCATGGCGCGATCACTGGTATCGGTGACCTGCACCGCCGCCACCCGCGTATCCCACAGCGGCGAAGCCTTGCACAGCCGCTCGAACTCCTTGCGTATCGGCTCCAGCGGCACCGAGAAATCCAGCCACAGGAACACCGTGCCCAGCAGCGACGCGGTACGGTGTGTCCAGTTCTCGAAGGGATTCTCGATGAACCATTGCAGGGGCACGATCATGCGCCGCTCGTCCCAGATGCGCACCACGACGAAAGTGCCGGTGATCTCCTCGACCCGGCCCCATTCGCCATTGACGATCAGCACGTCGTCGATGCGTATCGGCTGGGTGAAGGCGATCTGCAGGCCGGCAATGAAATTGCCCAGCACCGGCCGCGCCGCGATACCGGCGACCAGGCCGGCCACCCCGGCCGAGGCCAGCAGGCTCGCGCCCAACTGGCGCGCGCCCGGCAGCGTCAGCAGCACGAACGAGAGCCCCAGCAGCAACACGATGGCGTGGGCGCTGCGGGCCAGCACGCGGGTCTGCGTCAGCTTGCGGCGCGCGAGCAGGTTGTCGGCCACGTCATAGGGATTGAGGCGAATGGCCGTGTCGCTCAGCGACTTGATGCAGCTGTTGGCCAGCCAGGTCACGCATACGATCAGCATGACGGTGACGACGTAGGAAATGCCTCGGGTATAGGGCATGTCCTCCGGAGTCCCGGTCAGCACCACCCGCAGCGCCAGCAGCGCCGCCACGAACTGGCTGGCGGTGCACGCACCGACCACCATCGCGTGAAGATAGGGACGCGGCGCGGTGATGCGCCGCAGGATCAGGAAGCCTATCCGGTGGATGACCAGCGCGACGGCGACGGCCAGCACCATCGCGACCGTCAGCACGAACCAGGGGCGCAGCGCTTCGGGCAGGAAGTCCAGGGGTAGGGATGCCAGCATGGAGGCCTCTTCTTGGTCGAGTCGGGCGCCATGCCAGCAAGTAGTGTGCCGTGCGTCGCTTCTCGGCACGCAGCGAATGCGTGCCGATTTTTCATGCCCTTGCGCGCGCAGGCTGCGCCTTCCCTGTACCCAGCCAGGCCAGCGCCGCCAGCAGCAGGACGGCCGCGCCGAACTCGCGCGAGGTGGAGACGATGTCTCCGCGCAGCGCCACGTCGTAGCCGGCCAGGATGGCGGGTACGCCCATGGCCAGATACGACACCACGAACAGGACCGACAGCACGCCCGCGCGGCCGGTGGGCGGCAGCGGCGCGATCACGTTGCGCAGTGCGCCCTGGAAACCCGTGCCGAAGCCCATGCCGGCGATCGCGGTGCCCACCATGAACAGCGCCACCGAATGCAGCGACAGCGCGGCCAGCACGAGGGCCATGCCGGCCATCAGGGCCAGCGCGCCCAGGCGCGACAGGAAGCGGGCGGAGCGATCGCGCAGCAGGACCACCGCGACGACGCCGCCACCGGCCATGATGAACAGGGCCAGCCCACCCAGCAGGCTGGATCCCGAACCCACCAGGCTGCGCAACAGCGTGGGCCCGAGCGACGCATAGAAGCCGCCCAGGCCCCACACGGCCACCACGGCGGGCGCCGCCAGCAGCAGCGGCATCCGCACTTCCGGCGGCAGCGCGAAACTGGGCTTGAGCGAGGCCCAGGCGCCCGGCCGCCGCCGCGCGGTCTCGGCAATGAAGTAGACGCCCACGCCCTGCAGCACGAAGATCACACCCAGGACCACATAGACGAGATGGGTGGGGGCGGGCAGGTACTGCACCATCAGCCCGGCGACTATGCCCCCCGTACCCGTGCCCAGCATGGGCGCCAGCGCATTGGCCAATGCGCCGCGCGTCTTGTCGATGTCCAGCATGCCGGCGCCCACGGCCGCGATGGCGGCACCGGCCGAGAGCCCCTGGACGATGCGGCCCGCCAGCAGGTCGGACAGCCCGCCGGCTGTGGCGAAGACCACCATGGCCGCGGCCTGTGCGACGGCGGCGGCCATGAGCACGGGCCGCCGGCCGATGTGGTCCGACAGGCGTCCCGCCACCAGCAGCGCCGCCAGCACGGCCAGGGCGTAGCTGCCGAACACCACGGTCAGCATGGTGGTGGAGAAGCCCCATTGCTGCTGATAGATCGCGTATAGCGGGGTCGGCGCCGCCGACCCCGCCAGGAACGCCAATGTGATCGATGCCAGCAGATGGAAACTGAAGCGCGGCGACAGGCGCCCGGCAACCTGGGGGCAGGCGGAAACAGGGGCGGGGACGGCCTTGGCGGGGGAAGCGCAGGTCATGGGGCGGGATCCGGGGAACATTAAACAGACAGGTCTGTCTGATTTGCTTGAAGTGTACAGACCTGTCTGGTAATGTCAAGACATGACCATGAATACGACAAAAAGCCCCGAAGCGCGCCGTTCCGCGCGTCAACGCCTGCTCGACGCCGCGGACGAGCTGTTCTATGAAGGGAGCATCCACACGGTCGGCATCGACCGGGTCATCGAGCGCGCCGGCGTGGCCAAGGCCTCGCTGTACGACACCTTCGGCAGCAAGGAGGCCCTGATCCAGGCCTACCTGCTGGCCCGCCACGAGGCGCGCAAGCTGCGCATCGCCGACCGCCTGGCCGACTACCCCGGCCCGCGCGAGCGCCTGCTGGGCGTCTTCGACATCATGCGGGAAACCGCGTCGTCGCCACGCTTCCGGGGCTGTCCGTTCAGCCGCGCCGCCGCCGAGGCGGCGCCCAGCGCCGGCATCCGGGAAGCCTGCGATACGGCCCGACGCTGGCTGCGCGACCTGTTCACCAGCCTGGCACGCGAAGCCGGCGCGTCCGACCCCGAGGCCCTGGCCTGTCAGTTGATGCTGCTCTATGACGGCGCGTCGGTGTCGGCGCACGTGGACGACAACGCCAGCGCGGCCGCGGCAGCACGCGCCACGGCCGAGCAACTCGTCGAGCAGGCCTTCGCTGTGCGCTGAACCGCTCCTACGCCGGTTCCGCCAGCATCCTTTCCCCGGCATAGAATCGCTTCAGATTCTCCACCACCATGTTGGACATGGCCGTCCGGGTCTCGTTGGTCGCGCTGGAAACGTGCGGCAGCAGCACGGTGTTTCGCAGTTCCGTCAGCCTGGACGACTTCAGCGGCTCGACTTCATACACGTCGAGCGCGGCGCCCCGGATGATTTCGTTCTCCAGCGCGGCAACCAACGCTTGTTCGTCGACCACGCTGCCCCGCGCAACATTGATCAGATAGCCTTGCGGTCCGAGCGCCGCGAGTACGCCGGCGTCGACCATGTGCCGGGTTTCCGCGCTGCCCGACACGGCAATGAAGAGATAGTCGCACCATGCGGCCAGCTCCTGCAAGGTGGAGACGCGTTCATGGGAGCATTCCCGGACCTCGGAGCGGGAGAAATATCGGATCTCCGCGTCGAAGCCGACAAGCCTTTTCGCGATGATCCTGCCTATCCTTCCCATGCCTGCGATGCCCATGCGCTTGCCGCTTACCCTGTCCCCCAAGTCGAACACATTGCCTGTTTCCGCCCACCGGTTCGATCTCACGTAGCCATCCGCCTGCGGAATCTTGCGACTGGCCGCGATCATCAATCCTATAGCCAGGTCGGCCACGCAATCGTTCAGGACGTCGGGCGTGTAGCCGACGCGTATTCCCCTGCGGCGCGCGGCGGCAAGATCGACCTTGTCCAGGCCGACGCCGAAAATCGACATGACTTTCAGGCCCGGCAGCCGGTCGAGCGTGGCGAGGTCCACCCCGCGTATCGCGGAAGAGACCAGGCCGGAAATCTCCGAGGCATCGCCGGGCGAGTCCAGGGTTCTCAACTCGAACTCGCTTTCCAGCGACTGCTGGAGAACGGCCGGTATCTTCGCGATGTTCAGGACCACGGGCTTGCTCATGGATGGCGCCTTCGTCGTTGAGAGGGGATGCTTCATGAATCGGTCATGGCGCTCGCCGATGCGGCGAAGACCGCTACACGATGAAGCTCAGGTTCCCCATCAATATCGTCGATTGGTTGATGTAGATCTTTCGCTCTTTGATCCGCCACGTGTCCTGGTACCTGGCCAGCAGATCGATGCGATGTCCATACAGGCAATGGTCGTCGGCTTCGTTGCGATTCCGGTTCACCATGAAATTGCATCGTGTCCGGACCAGCAGGGGTTCCGTGCCGGAATCGGCCTCGAGTATGCGCAGGTTGGTAAGGTAGCGCGTCGTTCGCGAAGGCGGTTCCTCCGCCCAATGTTGATGCGTGCGGATCTGCCGGACGCGCTTGGTGATCGTTTCCTTGCCTTCATCGAACCAGCTGATGTCCAGCGGACCGTCGAGATACTCGGTCGCCTGCGCCTTGCCCGACAGGTTGCGAAGCACGAACATGCGGTAGGAGATGTCCTCCGCCAAGGTATCGAGCCACTCTTCGTACTTCCTGTCCGACAGGAGTTCCGCTTCTTTGTAGAGAAACTCGGAAACCTCGTACAGCCGCAGCATGGCGTTCATGGAATCGTGCATCACTTCGCTCCCGCGGCATGCCGCTTGAGGGGAAAAGCGGCATCGTCCTCGACTTCGACACGATGCATGAGCTGGTCCCAGGACCGGCCCTCCATGAACTCCTGCCATCGCTTGAGCCAGATCAGTTGGTTCTGTTCGGTAATGGTGCGTCCGCACCAGACCGCGCCGGGCATGAGGTCGCAGGGCTCGGATTCCCCCAGGCCCTGCGCGTAGTTGAACGGCAGGTCGCGGCCCATGCCTCCAAGGCTCTGCCTGGTGGCCGACTCCCAGTTCTCTATGTCGTCCTGCTCCGTCATTCCACCGGGGCCGGAATAGGTCATGTAGTAATGCCTGAAGATATCCTTGACCTCGTCGGGCGCGTCGGCGTCGATCAGGTAGTAGCGCCACATCTCGGTCTCGGTGGCGCTGATCGGATGGTGGACCACCAGCGTGCGGGGCTGATCCTCGTGGAACGACATGTTCGGAAATATGGTCCCCTTGCCCTGGTAATGGATGCCGCCCGCCCGCTTGCGCAGGTGTTCCCGCGCCATGTCCCGCAGGTAGTTGCTGGCAGCGGGAAACTGCTGGAAGGTGTCGGGGCGGGGAAACTCCTCTTCGGGACGCGGCAGGAAGCCCAGCCCCCCATGGCCCAGGTCAGGCCATCCGAACGCCGCGTGGCCGGGGGCGCGTTCATCCCTGCGGCCGTCCTTCCCGCTCGGATTGAGCTTGATCATGTTTGCCGAGTTGTGCGTCACGGCATGGGAGGCATCGCCCACGAAGTTGGTCGCGGGGAACTTCCAGTTGCATCGCACCCGGAATTTCTGCACCCCGACCAGCAGCGTGCTGCCGCCGCTATCGCCGTTGCGGTGGTCGAGCGCGGAATCGAGCCACCTCAGCATGCCGCCCAGGTACGCTTCCAGGCTGGGCGCATGTTCGTCCCACGTGGCCCAGATCGTTCCCTTGTAGACCTGGACGCGCGCCGCCTTGAGCCCCCACTCCCCCTTGTCGAGGCGGCCCTCGTAGTGAACGTTGAAACCCGGAACCCCCGACAACTCGCCTGGCCGGGAGACTCTCTCTTCGTCCGTCGAGTAAGTCCAGCCATGATAGGGACAGGTGAAGGCACGCGCCTTGCCTTCGTCCACCCGGCAGACCTTCATCCCCCGGTGCCGGCAACTGTTGAGCAGGACGACGACCTTGTCCTGCCTCGTCCGCGTGACGATGACGGAATCGGTTCCCATCTTCGACTGGATGAAGTCTTCCGGATCCGGGATCTGGCTCTCGTGGCCTACCAGCAGCCAGGCGCGGCCGAAGATTTGCCGCACTTCCTGGGCAAACAAATCGTCATCCACGAACATGCGGCGATCCGCGGTTCCCGCGGCAACGTCTACACATCGAACATCGGCCATCATGGCGCCTCCTCGATAAAGAACCAGGCCTCTTTCATTGAAATTCTGCTAGACAGAATCTAATACTGTCTCTCAGAATTCATTCTGCGGCCGCGGACTCTACCTGTCAACTACGCACAGGCGCACCGGCAGGCGGGTTCCAGTGATGGCGGGAAAAGCGGGAAGTGGGGGGGCCGGCGCGCCTGCGCCGGCCAGGCGCCCTAGGAAGCGCAGAGTTTTCCCTTGGGACTGAACTCGAGGCGAATGGGATTGGAACCGAGGGCCGCTCGATGCGCTTCCGGATCCCCGCCGAACAACACGGTCAGTTCCATGGCGCTCGTAAGCAGGGATTTGGCGTATTTGGCAATCGCCGCTTCGGTGAACCGGGTCACGGTTCCGGAAACGGTCATGGCGCCCCGCAGCGAGCCGCCCGCGCCGAACACCGGCGTCCCGAGCCCCGCGATTTCCGAATCCCGGCCGCCGATGCTGACGATCACCATGGTTTCCTGCGGGCGGGCCTTCCGGATCGCCGGGTCGAACCTGAGCAGAACCTTGCCGCCGGCGCCCGTTCCGAGCGGCGCGATATCGCCCACGCGCACGTGGTCCCGGATGGATCGATTGCTGTCCACCCGCGCCACGCAAATGCGCGTTTCGTCCGATTGCCTGGCATAGAACGTCGCGCTTTCCCCGGTATCTCCGGCGAGTTTCTCGAGCAGGGGAGTGATATGGGTTTCGCTCTTGACCGACCCGAGGTACAGCCGGCCCCAGCGCGCAAGCGTCGGTCCTGGCTGGTACGTCCCGTTGTCCAGGCGAAGGACGCAGCCGTGCTCGATCAGCGTCGAAAGCAGACGCAGGATGGTGCTCTTGTAGAAACCGGTCCGCAAGGACAGGTCGTGCAGCGTCATGGGCGAACCGTCTTCCGCAAAGGCATTCAGTATGCGTATGGCGCGGTCGACGGAAGCAACGATTTCATTGTTCATGGGAGAAATGGTAAAGATTCTGCCAAGCAGAATCAACTTCTATTTTTTATTGACACGCCTATTCCGCGAATTCATCATCGTTTCACCATGCCATCCAGAGGCCGCGATGAAAATCCTGAAAATCTCTGCCCATGCCCTGTCTGTCTTCCTCTTCTGTACAGGCGCCCATGCGCAGGGCGAAGACTATCCGAACCATCCGATCCGCTTCATCGTGCCCTATGCGCCCGGCGCCGGATCCGACACCTTCGCCAGATTGATCGCCGACAAATTGGGCAAGCGCCTGGGCCAGACCGTCTTCGTCGACAACCGCCCCGGCAGCTCGGGCAACATCGGCGCCGATGCCGTCTTTCGCGCGGCTCCCGATGGCTATACGCTGCTCTTCACCGCGCCCGGACCGCTGGTGACCAGCCAAGCCCTGTATTCGAAGCTCACGTTCGTGCCGGACGAATTCGTTCCGATATCGGTCATCGCCACGAGCCCGAGCACGCTGGTGGCCAATCCGAAATCCGGCATCAAGAACCTGCAGGACTTGTTGAAGGCCGCCCGGGCAAGGCCGGACAAGCTCAACTATTCGTCCGGCGGCACCGGCTCCACCCCGCACCTGGCTGCGGAAATGTTCAAGCAGCTGGCCAAGGTCAAGATCTTCCAGATCCCTTATTCCGGCAGCGGCCCGGCGCTCGCGGCGGTGGTCTCGGGCGAAACCGACATTGCCTTCGTGGATCTCGGTTCGGTGCTGCCCTTTGTGCGCAAAGGCCAGCTGATCGCGCTCGGAGTTGGCAGCGAGTCGCGTAAAGCCGGGCTGCCGGACGTGCCCGCGATCGGCGAAGTCGTTCCGGGATTCGTGTCGATGACCTGGTTCGGCATGGCCGCCCCACCCAAGACGCCCGAGCATATCGTCAACAAGCTGTCTGCGATGGTCAACGAGATACTCAAGGAACCCGACACGATGGCGCGGCTGTCCCAGATGAATGCGGACCCGATCGGCGGAACGCCGGCCGACATGGCGAAGTTCATCAGGCAGGAGCGCGAGCGCTGGAGCACCGTCATCCGGAATACCGGCACCAAGCTCGACTGAACCCAGCCACGCGCAGGCCTCGCATGCCATACAGCACCCGCAACGGCGTCAGTATCCACTACGAAGTCTCCGGCGAGGGCATGCCCATGGTCCTCATCCACGCCAATCCTTTCGATCATCGGCTCTGGCTTTATCAGGCGGCGCACTTTTCCACCTGGTTCAAGGTGGTTTCGGTCGATATCCGGGGCTATGGACGATCGGACAAACCGTCGGGCGAGTTCTCCATGCTCGACATGGCCGAAGACGTGCTGGGCGTGTGCGAAGACCTGGGGATCGATGAAGCCGTGTTGATGGGCGCGAGCGTCGGATCTGGGATCGCCCTGCTGCTCGGCCTCGAGCGGCCCGAGTTGTTCCGGGCCATCGTACTGGTTGGCGGCGGCAGCGGCGGCATGAACTTCGACCGCCGCATCGACGGCTACGGCAACCTGGGCGTGGCCCGCTATCAGCGCGAGCACCTGCACGAACTGGTCGCTCCGCAGTTTGCCCGATCCAGGCTCGGCGCCTATCTGCTGGACAGGTTTGCCGAAGTGGGCCCGTCCCTGTCCGGGGCAGCCATCGCCCGGATCTTCCAGGCGCGGGCGGCCTTGGACATGACGCCCCGCCTGCCATCGCTGGCCGTTCCCACCTTGGTGATCAATGGCGAATTCGACATTTCGCTCGACGACGGACGCAAGACCGCCAGCCTGATTCCGAATGCAGTCCATCGCATTCTGCCCGGCACCGGCCATGCCTGCTGCATCGAGGACCCTGCCGGCTTCGACGAAATCGTCGCCTCTTATCTTCGAGCCAGACAGCTGCTGGCATAGCGCCGCCGCGCCACCAGGCGCAACGCCGCATTGAGCCCACAGAAAACACCGCGCCCCGGCCCCACCTGCACGCTCATCGCGTTGTAGTGGGAACCGGGGCGAGCGAATGATGATCCATCACCGACTGCCGCGCGCGCAGGCGCGCCGAGGCGTTTAACTCCTGCCGCCCCGCAGCTTGCGGATGGCGGCCAGCTGCGCCGCCAGCATCGCCAGCTCGGCCTCGACCACGGCCACTTCGGCCTTGTCCTTGGCATTGCGCAGCGCTTCTTCCGCCGCCTTGCGCGCCTGCTCGGCCTTGGCCTCGTCCAGGTCGTGGCTGCGGATGGCCGTGTCGGCCAGCACCGTCACGGTACCCGGCTGGATCTCGAGCAGACCGCCGGCCACGAAGATGTGCTCTTCCTCGCCGTTGTCCGCGCGCGAGATCTTCACCGTACCCGGACGGATACGCGAAATCAGCGGCGTATGGCCAGGCAATATGCCCAGCTCGCCCGACTCGCCAGGCAGCGCAACGAACTTCGCCTCACCAGCGAAGATCGACGCCTCGGCACTGACGACATCCACATGAATAGTTGCCATACTCAATTCTCCTGGACTGCGCTTCGCGCAGCCCCAGCGCCCCTACCCAAAATAACTGCCCCGAACCCAGGGCACAGCGGATCCGGCTTTGCCGGTCCGCCAGTGCCGCCCCCTGGGGGGCGCGCGTAAGCGCGTAGGGGGGTTACAGTTTTTTTGCTTTCTCGAACGCTTCGTCGATCGTGCCGACCATGTAGAAGGCCTGCTCGGGCAGCGCGTCGCACTCGCCTTCGACGATCATCTTGAAGCCACGGATGGTTTCCTTCAGCGGCACGTACTTGCCGGGCGAACCCGTGAACACTTCGGCCACGTGGAAGGGCTGCGACAGGAAGCGCTGGATCTTGCGGGCGCGGCCCACGGCCTGCTTGTCTTCCGGCGACAGTTCGTCCATGCCCAGGATCGCGATGATGTCGCGCAGTTCCTTGTAGCGCTGCAGCGTCTGCTGCACGCCACGGGCGACGGCGTAGTGCTCTTCGCCCACGATCTGCGGGTCGAGCTGGCGGCTGGTGGAGTCGAGCGGGTCGACGGCGGGGTAGATACCCAGCGCGGCGATGTCACGCGACAGCACGACGGTCGAGTCCAGGTGCAGGAAGGTCGTGGCGGGCGACGGGTCGGTCAAGTCATCCGCAGGCACGTACACGGCCTGGATCGACGTGATCGAGCCGGTCTTGGTCGAGGTGATGCGCTCTTGCAGCTTGCCCATTTCCTCGGCCAGCGTCGGCTGGTAGCCCACGGCGGAGGGCATGCGGCCCAGCAGCGCGGACACTTCGGTACCGGCCAGCGTGTAGCGGTAGATGTTGTCGACGAAGAACAGGATGTCGCGGCCTTCGTCGCGGAACTTCTCGGCCATCGTCAGGCCCGACAGCGCCACGCGCAGACGGTTGCCCGGGGGCTCGTTCATCTGGCCGAACACCATCGCCACCTTGGACTCTTCGATCTTGTCCAGGTTGATGACGCCCGCTTCCGCCATTTCGTGGTAGAAGTCGTTGCCTTCGCGAGTCCGCTCGCCCACGCCCGCGAACACCGACAGGCCGCTGTGCTGCTTGGCGATGTTGTTGATGAGCTCGAGCATGTTCACGGTCTTGCCCACGCCGGCGCCGCCGAACAGGCCGACCTTGCCGCCCTTGGCGAACGGGCACACCAGGTCGATAACCTTGATGCCGGTCTCGAGCAGTTCCACGGAGGGCGACAGCTCGTCGAACTTGGGCGCGTCCTGGTGGATGGCGCGGCGCTCTTCCGACTTGATCGGGCCGGCTTCGTCGATGGGACGACCCAGCACGTCCATGATGCGGCCCAGCGTGCCGGTGCCCACGGGCACCGAGATGGGCGCGCCGCTGGCGGCCACGGCCATGCCGCGGCGCAGGCCGTCGGACGAGCCCATGGCGATGGTACGGACGACGCCGTCACCGAGCTGCTGCTGCACTTCGAACGTCAGGCCCTTCTCGGCAAAAGCCGAGCTCTCGTCGGCCAGCGTAAGGGCCTCGTAGATCTTGGGCATGCTGTCGCGGGGGAACTGAATGTCCACCACGGCACCGATGCACTGAACGATGGTTCCGTTGCTCATATCGATTCCTCGATTCCTGATTCTTTAAGGCGTCGCGCCGGCTTACACCGCCGCCGCACCGCCCACGATTTCCGAAATTTCCTTGGTGATGGCTGCCTGGCGGGTCTTGTTGTAGACCAGCTGCAGATCGCCGATCACCTTCTTGGCGTTGTCCGATGCAGCCTTCATGGCCACCATCCGGGCGGACTGCTCGGACGCCATGTTTTCGGCAACGGCTTGGTACACCAGCGCTTCGACGTAGCGCAGCAGGAGTTCATCGACGACCGACTTGGCATCGGGTTCGTAGATGTAGTCCCACGAGTAGGCCTTCTTCTCTTCCTCGGTCTGCGCGAAACGCTCGGCCGACAGCGGCAGCAGCTGCTCGATCACGGGCTCCTGCTTCATCGTGTTGATGAAGCGGTTGTACGCGAGGTACACCACGTCGACCTTGCCTTCGGCATACGCGTCCAGCTGAACCTTGATCGCGCCGATCAGGCGTTCGAGGTTGGGCGCGTCGCCCAGTTGCACCGCCTGGGACACGACGTTGGCATCCAGACGGGTCAGGAAGCCCAGACCCTTGTTGCCAATGGCCGTGGTCTGGACCTTGATGCCCTTCGCTTCCGAGTCCTTCAGGCGATTGAGCACCGCGCGCAGGATGTTGGTGTTCAGCGCGCCGCACAGGCCCTTGTCGGTCGTGACCACGATCAAGCCGGCGGCCTTGATGTCGTCGCGCTTGGCCAGGTAGGCGTGTTCGTAGTCGGGATTGGCTTGCGCCATGTGCGCGGCAATGTTGCGCACCTTGTCGGCATACGGACGGGCCGTGCGCATCCGGTCCTGCGCCTTGCGCATCTTGGACGCGGCGACCATTTCCATCGCCTTGGTGATCTTGCGCGTGTTTTGCACGCTCTTGATCTTGGTTCGGATTTCCTTGATTCCGGGCATCTATCTTCCCCTGTCAGTGTTCACAGAGAGGCGCCGAGCGGCGCCCCGTGTACCCTGCTTCAGAAGGCTCCGTTCTTCTTGAAATCCTTCACTGCTTCGTGCAGCGCGGCTTCGTCGTCCTTGGACAGTTCCTTGGTGTCCTCGATACGGCCGACCAGCGCGTCGTACTTGGACTTCAGGTATTCCTTCAGCGCCTTTTCGAACGCCAGGACGTCCTTGACCTCGACGTCGTCGATGTAGCCGTTGTTGGCGGCGAACAGCGAGACGGCCAGTTCCCAGACCTGCAGCGGCTGGTACTGGGGCTGCTTGAGCAGTTCCACCACGCGGCGGCCGCGCTCGAGCTGGCGACGGGTCGATTCGTCCAGGTCGGAAGCGAACTGCGCGAAGGCAGCCAGTTCACGGTACTGGGCCAGGTCGGTACGGATACCGCCGGACAGCTTCTTGATGACCTTGGTCTGGGCGGCGCCACCCACGCGCGACACCGAGATACCGGCGTTGATGGCGGGGCGGATACCGGCGTTGAACAGGTCCGATTCCAGGAAGATCTGGCCGTCGGTGATCGAGATCACGTTGGTCGGAACGAAGGCGGACACGTCGCCGGCCTGCGTTTCGATGATGGGCAGCGCGGTCAGCGAACCGGTCTTGCCCTTCACGGCGCCGTTGGTGAACTTCTCGACGTACTCTTCGTTGACGCGAGCGGCACGTTCCAGCAGGCGCGAGTGCAGGTAGAACACGTCGCCGGGGTAGGCTTCGCGGCCGGGCGGGCGGCGCAGCAGCAGCGAGACCTGGCGATAGGCCCAGGCTTGCTTGGTCAGGTCGTCATAGATGATCAGGGCGTCTTCGCCGCGATCACGGAAGTATTCGCCCATCGTGCAGCCGGAGTAGGCGGCGATGTACTGCATCGCGGCCGATTCCGAGGCCGAGGCGGCCACGACGATGGTGTACTCCAGCGCGCCGTGCTCTTCGAGCTTGCGGACCACGTTGTTGATGGTCGAGGCCTTCTGGCCGATCGCCACGTACACGCAGGTCAGGCCCTTGCCCTTCTGGCTGATGATGGTATCGACGGCCACGGCGGTCTTGCCGGTCTGGCGGTCGCCGATGATCAGCTCGCGCTGGCCGCGGCCGATGGGCACCATGGCGTCGATAGCCTTCAGGCCGGTCTGCACCGGCTGCGACACCGACTTGCGCGCGATCACGCCCGGGGCGACCTTCTCGATCACGTCGGTGGCCTTGGCGTTGACCGGACCCTTGCCGTCGATCGGCTGGCCCAGCGCGTCGACCACGCGGCCCTTCAGTTCCGGACCGACCGGCACTTCCAGGATGCGGCCGGTCGACTTGACCGTATCGCCTTCCGAGATGTGGGTGTAGTCGCCGAGAATCACGGCGCCGACGGAGTCGCGCTCGAGGTTGAGCGCCATGCCGAAGGTGTTGTTGGGAAACTCGAGCATTTCGCCCTGCATCACGTCCGACAGGCCGTGGATGCGGGTGATACCGTCGGTCACGGACACGACCGTGCCTTGGGTACGGATGTCAGCAGAGTTGCTCAGGCCTTCGATGCGGCTCTTGAGCAATTCGCTGATCTCAGACGGATTGAGTTGCATGGTTGACTCCTGGAATCCTTTCTCTCGGTGCCGATGTGTGCGCAGCGACCGAACTATGCGACGAGCGCGTCGCGCATGCGATCAAGCTGCGCACGCACGGAGGTATCGAGCACCTGATCCCCGACGGCCACTCGCACGCCGCCGATCAGCGAAGCGTCGACCCGGACGGTGGGCTTGATCTTCACGCCGAATTTCTTTTCCAGCCCGGCGACCAGGTCGGCAACCTGGGCATCGGTCAACGCGAAGGCGCTGGCGATATCGGCATCGGCGCTACCTTCGTGGCGGTTCTTGAGCCACAGGAATTGCGATGCGATCTCGGGCAGCAGCAGCAGACGGCCGTTTTCGACCAACAGCGTCACGAAATTGCGCGCGGCGGACGAAAGCGGCGTCTTCAGCGTGGCCGTGAACAATTCGACTCGCTGTGCGTTGTCGAGCTTGGGATCGGCGATGGCGCTGCGCACCTCGGGGTGCGCGGCCGCCTGCGCCATTTCGGCGACAAGCTCGGCCCAGGCGGCAAGGCCTGCGCTATCTGCACGGGCGACGCCGAACAGCGCTTCAGCGTATGGCCGGGCGATGGTGGACAGTTCAGCCATGGTGGCTCTCGATGCCTGATACGGTTGGCGAGGTGATTCGCAAACGCGTGAGCGGCACGCGTTGCTCGTGCCACCCGCGCGGGTTCTTCATTACAACTGCGCCTTCAGCTGGCCGAGCAGCTCGGCATGCACCTGGGCGTTGACTTCGCGCTTGAGGATTTCCTCGGCGCCCTTCACGGCCAGTTGCGCCACGGCGTCGCGCAAACCTTCACGGGCGCGCTGGGCTTCCTGCTGCGCTTCCTGGCGGGCTTGCTCGAGAATGCGGGCGCGTTCGGCCTCGGCGTCCTTGCGGGCTTGCTCGATCAAGGCAGCGGCCTGCTTCTCGGCCTGAGCCAGGCGAGCCTGGTTCTCGGACTTGGCAGCGGCTTCGATCTGACCGATGCGGGCCTCGGCCTGCACCAGTTCTGCCTTGCCTTTCTCGGCCGAGGCAAGGCCTTCGGCGATCTTCAGACGGCGCTCTTCGATGGACTTCATCAGAGGCGGCCACACGAACTTCATCGTGAACCACGCCAGAATGAAGAACACGAGCATCTGGAAGACGAGTGTCGCGTTCAGATTCACGGTGTTTCCTTATTCGGAAAAGAACATCATCCGTGACGAGGGCTGTGGCCGCGTCACGGAGCGGTCATGTCGAATAGAGGTCTTAGCCGACGAACGGGTTCGCGAAGGCGAACAGCATGGCGATACCCACGCCGATCAGGAAGGCCGCGTCGATCAGGCCGGCCAGCAGGAACAGCTTGGTTTGCAGGGGGTTCATCAGCTCGGGCTGGCGAGCCGAGGCTTCGATGTACTTGCCACCGACGATCGCGATTCCCAGGCAAGCGCCGATGGCACCCAGACCGATGATCAGACCGCAAGCGAGAGCGACGAGAGCGACGTTGGTCATGACAACTCCTTGATATGAATCGTAAAACGACTAGTTATGTTGATAATTGAACGACGGATACTGCAAACCTGCTACGGATCGCGGCAGTACCGACCGCGCCCGGTATTCCCAAGAACCCTCGAGATCAGTGGCCTTCGTGGGCCTGGCCGATGTACACCAGGGTCAGCATCATGAAGATGAAAGCCTGGAGCACGACGATCAGGATGTGGAAGATGGCCCAGACCGATCCGGCGAGGATGTGGCCGACACCCAGCGCCACGCTGGTGGCGTTCAGGCCGGCCCACGCGCCGCCCAGCATGGCGATCAGCATGAAGATCAGTTCGCCGGCGAACATGTTGCCGAACAGCCGCATGCCCAGCGAAACCATCTTGGCGGCGTATTCGATGATGTTCAGCAGGAAGTTGAAGGGAGCCAGCAGCAGCGCGCCGATACCATGGGCATGGAAAGGCGCGGTGAACAGTTCCTTGACGAAACCGCCGGGCGACTTGATCTTGATGCCGTAGTAGAACATCAGCAGCAGCACGCCCATGGACATGCCGATAGGCGCGTTCAGGTCGGCCGTGGGCACGATGCGGTGGTAGTGGATGACGTCGTCCAGCCCGACCAGGCTGAACAGGTAATGGGGCAGGTCGACCGGCAGCAGGTCGAGGGCGTTCATGAAGACGATCCACATGAACACGGTCAGCGCCAGCGGCGCGACGAACAGGCGGGACTTGGCGTTGTGGACGATGCCCTTGGCTTCCTCGTCCACCCACTCGACCAGGATCTCGACGAAGGCCTGCATCTTGCCCGGCACGCCGGCGGTGGCGCGGCGGGCGCCCAGCCACATCAGGAACACGACCACGAGGCCCATGGAGATGGACCAGAAAAGCGTGTCGTAGTTGACGACCGAGAAGTCGGCGATAAGAGACTGCTTGTGTCCGGTGTTGTTCAGGTGTCCCAGGTGATGGACGATGTACTCGGACGCGGTCGGCGCTGTGGTGGAAGCCATATCGGGGGTTTCTATCCTACGACCTGATTTTGAAATTCTCGCGATGCCGGCCGGGGTTTCCCGCACGCGCCGCCATCTTCAATCCATTTTCTTGCCGAAAGCCAGTACCAGCCACTGGCTTTTGAGCGCACACACCAAGCCCGCCAGGAAGGCGGGCCACACGAGCCATTCACGACCGAACTTCGCCGCTGCGACGATGAACACGACAGCGACGGCGATCTTGAAGAACTCGCCGAAGAAAAACGTTGCGGGGTTTGCTCCCCCCGGCTTCTGCACACTCAGAATCAGCCTGAATGCGAACAAGGCGTTGGGAATGACGTATGCCGCGGCACCGGCCAGCGCCGACAGCCCTGCGGCGCTCCCTGACACCACATAGGCCAGCACGGCGACCACGATGCTGACAGCAACCTGAACAATTATCGCATGCAGCAAGTCCCGCACGGCCTGCCGACGCAATATCGTCCGTTCTGCCTCGGTAAGCCGAAGCGGTTCTACCTGTTCATTGGAACGCAGGCGCTCGGCGTCGCGGGCTTCCCAACCCCATGGATCGGGTTCGCCGGCCTCCCTGTGGTCGCGCGCGCTGGATGTCTCCTGCTGCGCAGTCCCCTTGGCTCCGCTTTTGCTGGCCGCTTTTCCGTATGCATCTGAAGGGCGCGGATCGTCTTCGACCGTCTTCATCGGACGACTTGCACCTTTTCAAGACCTGCTTTCCGACAAACCATACGAGTATAGCGGGTTTACCCGAAAGGTTCAAACTTGCCTTGATCCAGGGCACCGCGGATCCGGCTTCGCCGGTCCGCCAGGCCGCCCCCTGGGGCGCCCGTAAGGACTTAAGGGGGTCTACAACCGATAGGAATCGTCGCGGCGGTCCAACAGGCGCAGCAGGGCGGGCCATTCGAGCAGGCCGAAGGGGCGGCGGGTGGTGGGTTTGTAGAGGTGGTTGGTCAGCTCGACCACGGCCGGGGCGGGCAGGTGCAGCGGGGCGTTGCAGGCCATGGCCATCGCCTGGGCCTGGCAGGCGCGTTCCAGCCAGTACATGGCGGTGAAGGCCTCGGCGATGGACGGTCCGACGGTCAGGAGGCCGTGGTTGCGCAGGATCATTGCCTGGCTGTCGCCCAGGTCGGCGACCAGGCGCTGCTGTTCGCCCAGGTCCACCACCACGCCCTCGTACTCGTGCATGGCCACCTTGCCGAAGAACATCGCGGTCTGGGACAGCGGCAGGAGGCCGCATTCCAGCGCCGAGACGGCCATGCCGGCGGGCGTGTGGGTATGGATCACGCAATCGACCTCGGGCCGGGCGCGGTGCACGGCCGAATGGATCACGAAGCCGGCATGGTTCACGCCGTAGCCCTGGCCGCCGTCGTCCACCACGTTGCCGTCCAGGTCGATCTTGATCAGGCTGGATGCCGTGATCTCCTCGTAGGCCATGCCATAGGGATTGATCAGGAAATGCCCGTGCGCGCCCGGCACGCGGGCCGAGATGTGGTTGTAGATCAGGTCGTCCATCCTGAAGTGCGCCACCAGCCGGTAGCACGCGGCCAGGTCCACCCGCGTCGCCCATTCGGCCTCGTCCATGCCGGCACGTCCCGCCGCCTTCGCCATATCCGCTCCATCCTGGTGAAAAATCCCCTGCGCGCAGAGGGTCAATCGATGCCGGCGCGGCGGATGACGCCGCCCCACTTGTCGATATCGGCGGCGATGATCCGCCCCATCTCCGCCGGCGTGGTGGGCCAGGCCTGGATGCCCAGCGCGTCGAACCGGCCCGCGGTCTCGGGCAGCGCCAGCACCGCCGCGATCTCCTTGTTCAGGCGCTCGATCACCGCGGGCGGCGTGCCCGCCGGCGCCTCCACGCCCTGCCAGCCGTCGGCCTCGAATCCGGGCACGACCTCGGCGATGGCCGGCGTGTCGGGCAGCGCCGGCAGGCGCTTCTTGCCGGTCGTGCCCAGCGGGATCACCGTCCCGGCCTTGACCTGCTCGATCGCGGTGGTGGTGGGCTGGAAGATCAGCGGCACCTGCCCGCCGATCACGTCGACCAGCGCGCCGCTCTTGTAGGGCACGTGCGTCAGCCGCACCCCCGCCAGCGAGGTCATCAGTTCCATGATGACGTGGCCGGCGCCGCCCACGCCCATCGAGGCGTAGTTGATGGACGCCGGCCTGGCGCGCGCCGCCGCGATCAGGTCGGCCAGCGTGCGCTGCGGGAAATCCTTGTTGGCGATGAGCACGTAGGGCACGGCCGCGACGATGCTGACCGGCGCGAAATCCTTGACCGGTTCGTAGGGCAGTTTCTTGTAGATGAACTGGTTCATGGTCACGATGGAATTGACCATGAAGAAAATGGTGTGGCCGTCGGGCGCGGCCTTGGCCACGGCCTCGGCGCCCAGCATGCCGCCCGCGCCCGCGCGGTTGTCCACCACGAAGGGCTGGCCCATGCGCTCGGCCAGCTTGCCCGACAGGTAGCGCGCCACGATGTCGGGCGAACTGCCGGCCGGGAACGGCACGATGACGCGCACCGGCTTGGACGGATAGCTTTCCGCCGCGCCGGCGGCCATCGAGGCACAGGCCAGCAGGACGGCGGCAGGCCAGGTCGCGGCCGCAACGAACAGCGCTTTCTTTTTCATGATCGTCTCCCCTCTCCGCCGCGCGGCGGACATGGCGGCGATGTCAGAGGACGGAGCCTTCCACGTCCTCGGGCATCTTGAAATTGGGCAGCCGCTTCAGGTTGCCTTGCTCGTCCACCGCCAGGCCCGACTCGGCCGCGGCCCGGCTCAGCACCTCGTCGTGCCAGGTGACCGAACCGCCGCCGGTATGGCCGCCCACCAGCGCGAGCATGGTCAGTTCGCGCTCGCCGTAGTTGCGAAAGCCGCGCATCACGCCGGTCGGCACCGAGATCACGTCCAGCGGCTGCAGCACCAGCTCTTCCTTGTCGTCGCCGATCAGCACGTGCACGGGACCGGAGATGGGGATGAATACCTCGGCGGTCTTGTGCGCGTGCAGGCCCGCGCCGCCGCCGGGCGGCACGACGATGTAGGAGATGGTGAAGCCGTGGTCCTCGGTGATGGGCGGCTGCATGTCGGCGTTCTCGACCACGCCGCGGCCGATCACCTTGAGATTCTTCTTGCGCCCTTCGGGCAGCAGCGAATCGACGAACGCCAGGCTGAAAGGCTTGAGCTCGGAGAAGCGCGCGACTCGCGTGCGGGCAATGGTTTCTAACAATGGGCTGGCCATGGATGCTCCTTCACGGTCGTGGCCGGAAGGCCGCGATGCACACATCATGGCCGCGCCCGCGGCGGCGATAAATTATCGATTTGCTATGCCCGCCATGCCGGCGCGGCATGGCGGATCCGGTTCAGCCGCGCGGCCGCCTGCGGCCCACGGCCCGGGCGCCCTGCCATTGCCCTTGTTCGACTTGCGCCATGATCAGCTCGCGCACCATGGGCAGCACTTCGCTGGCCACGCGCGACAACGGGCGCGAGACCGGCCAGGCCAGGCTGCGCTGCAGCCATAGCCCGGCGATGGGCACCGCCGCCAGGCCGGACTCGAGCGCGACGCTGGAGGGCAGGTAGACGGTGTAGCCCATGCCGCGGCGCACCAGTTGCGCGGCCAGCGCGAACGCGCCGACTTCCGCCTCGATGCGCAGCGGCACGCGCTGGCGCGCGGCCAGCGCCTCGATCTCGTTGCGTATGCCGGCGCGCGACACGCCCGTCAGGATCAGCGGCAGGCCGCGCAACTGGCGCACCGGGATCTCGCTGCGCGCGAGCAGCGGGTCCCCCGCGCGCCCCACCAGGCACAGGCGGTCCTCGAACAGGGGCTCGACCGCCAGCATGTGCGCCGGCGGCGGGGCCGGCGTGGCGCCGCTCAGCAGCGCGATGTCGACCGCGTTGTCGCGCAGCATGTCGTGCATGGCCGGGCTGAAGGCCTGCACGATGTGCGGCTGCGCATCGGGAAAGCGCTGCTTGATCGCGATCGTGAGCGCGGCGCCGATCACGGTCACGTAGTTGGGCGTCATGCCGATGATGACCGGGCCGGACGGCGGCCCCTGCGTGTCGTGCACGTCGCTCTTGAGCTGGTCGAAGCTGCGCAGCAGGTATTGCGCGCGGTCCAGCAGGCGGCGTCCCTCGGGCGTAAGCGTGGCGCCGCGCAGGTGGCGCTCGAACAGCCGCACGCCCAGTTCGTCCTCCAGCATGCGTATGCGCCGGCTCAGGGCCGGCTGGGCGATGAAGAGCTGCTGCGCCGCCTTGGAGAAATTCTCGTGCGCGGCGACGGTCACGAAGTACTTCAGTTGACGAATGTCCATGGCCCCGCCGTTCCCCCCTGTCGTGCGCCATACCCTGGCGGCATGGCCCCTGGACCGCGGAAATATGGCGCGGCCGAGCGAGACCGGCCCTATCATAGCTACGCTGCCCACCCCCGTCACCGCCGCCTTGCCCATGAAGCCCGACAACGCCCTGCTTGCCCGGCTGGACCCCGACATCGCGCCCCGCGTGCTGCGCCTGGTCGAGGCCGAGACCACGCCCTCGCACCTGCTGGAGCCGGCCCAGGTGCGCGCCGCCTTCCTGCGCGCGCGCCAGCCGCTGCGGCGCCCGCCGGTGCCGCTGGACATCGAGGACGCCGGCATCGCCGTCGACGGGGCGCCGCTGGCGCTGCGCCTGTACCGCCCGCGCCGGCCGCGGCCGCCCGCCCTGCTTTACCTGCACGGCGGCGCCTTCACCAACGGCGACCTCGACAGCCACGACGCCACCTGCTGCCTGCTGGCGATGGAAGCCGGCGTGATGGTGGCCAGCGTCGACTATCGCGTGCTGCCCGAGCATCGCTTCCCCGCCGCGTTCAATGACACCGTGGGCGCGCTGCGATGGCTGCATGAACGGGCCGCGGCGCTGGGCGCCGACCCCGCGCGCCTGGCCGTGGGCGGCGACAGCTCCGGCGCGAACCTGGCCCTGGCGGCGGCGCTGGAGACGCGCGGCCAGGTCCCGCTGCGGGCCATGTGGCTGGCCTACCCCATCATCGGCATCGATTTCGACACCCCCTCGTACCGCGAGAACGCCAACGCCCCGCTGCTGACCCGCGCCCGCTGCCGGCGGATCCTGCGCGACTACCTGGGGCGCGAACCGGGCCCGGACGACAGCCGGGTGGCGCCGCTGCTGGCGCCGGACTTCGCCGGCCTGCCGCCGGCGGTGGCGGTGGCCGCCGAACTGGACCCGCTGCGCAGCGACGCCGAGATCCTGGCCGACCGCCTGCGGGAAGCCGGCGCGGCCTGCGAACTGGTGCGCGCGGCCGGCATGCCGCACGGGTTCCTGCGCTGGGTGGCCGACAGCGCCGCGAGCCGGCGCATCGCCGTCCGGAGCGCGCAGGCGCTGGCCGCGCTGCTGGCCTGACGCGGGCGGCCCTTCCGGGGCGCCGGTACCGATAAAATCGGACATACCGCAGCCCGGGACCACCGCCTTGGAACTTCGCCAGATCCAGTACTTCATCTGCCTTTTCGAGGAAGGCACCGTCACGGGCGCGGCGCGCCGGGTGAACGTCGTGCAGCCGGCCCTGAGCGCGCAGATCGTCAAGCTGGAAGAGGAACTGGGCCAGAAGCTGTTCATCCGCAGCGCGCGGGGCATGGAGCCTACCGAGGCGGGGCGGCGCATGTACCAGCTGTACCTGCCCATCCTGCGGGACCTGTCGCAGGCACGCGAGCAGATGACGCTGCGCAGCGGCGAAGTCGGCGGCGAGGTGGTGGTCGGCATGATCTCGTCGCTGGCCGAAAGCGTGCTGAGCGAGGCGCTGACCGATTTCGCCCGCGCCTATCCCAAGGTGAACGTTACCGTCACCAACGGACCGCTGCTCGACTGGGTGGCGTCCGGCAAGATCGACGCCGCGATCGTGGACAAGCCGCGCCGGCCATTCTCGCTCAACGTCGAACCCATCATCGACGACGAACTCGTGCTGGTCGGCCCCGACGACAGCACGGTACCCGCGTCCCTGCCGCTGTCGGCCGCGGCCGCCCTGCCGCTGCTGTTCACCCCGCGCGAGCACAACCTGCGCGAAATCCTGGAAGACTACGCGCGCCAGGAAAACGTGGTGTTCAAGCCCGTGTTCGAGATCTATTCGATGACCGCGCTGCTGAGCCTGGCCGAGGACGCGGCCCTCTACGCCATCCTGCCCCGCACCGTGGTGCGCCGCCATGCGCGCCGCTCGCCGCTGCGCGTACGCACCATCGAGTCGCCCGCCATGGCGCGGCAGATCATCTGCGTCACGCATCCGCGCCGGCCGTTGACCACCGCCTCCGCGCTGTTCCTGGACGTGCTGCGCACGCACATACGCGGGCTGACGGACGGCGCCCCGCCTGCCGCCGATACCGATCGATGATGGCTGCGATCAGTATTAATCATGGCCCGCAACCGGTTCCCGCCGCCCTTCCCGACTTAGAATTTCCGCAGCGCCGCGAGCCGCCCCGGCGGGGCCGCTAGCAACACCCGGCGCCTCCAGGACGCACCGGGCGTGGTGACCCACGCGCCGGCGCGCACATTCCCCATCCCGCAAGCGACCGTGTCCGGCGTGGCATGGGGATCGGTACGAATCATTGAAAAAGCACAAGATGGAGAACTGCATGAAAACCTCGGCACGCGCCCTGTTCGCCGCCCTGGCGGTGGCCGCGGCCGCCGCCTCGCCCCTGGCGATGGCGGACAACTACCCCTCCAAGCCCGTGCGCGTCATCGTGCCCGTGACCGCCGGCGGCGGCGTGGACACGGCCGCGCGCCTGATCGCCACGCACCTGCGCGCCGAGCTGGGCCAGACCTTCGTGGTCGAGAACAAGCCCGGGGCCGGCGGCAACATCGGGCTGGACCTGCTGGCCAAGGCGCCGGCCGACGGCTACACGCTGGCCATCATTCCCAACACGATGACCATCAACCACACGTTGATGAACAAGCTGCCCTTCGACACGCTCAAGAGCTTCGCGCCGGTGGTGCAGATCGGCACCACGCCGGCGGTGCTGGGCGCGCGCGCCGATCTCGCGCCCAAGTCGCTCAAGGACCTCGTGGCCTACGCCAAGGGCAACCCGGGCAAGCTGTCCTACGCCGGTTGCGACACCGGCTCGGCGCTGCACCTGGCCGGCGAGATGTTCAAGCAGCAGGCCAACGTGGACATCACGCACGTGCCGTACAAGGGCTGCTCGGACTCGGTGCCCAACGTGCTGGGTGGGCAGGTGGACCTGATCTTCATCACGCTGACCAACATCGCGGGCTACCTCAAGGACGGCCGCATGCGCGTCTACGCCGTCGCGGCGGACCAGCGCACGCCCTATGCGCCCGACCTGCCCACCGGCGCCGAACAAGGCTTCCCCGGTTTCAACATCGACATCTGGTATGGCATGCTGGCCCCCGCGGGCACGCCGCGCGAGATCGTCGCCAGGCTGAATTCGGCCGTGAACGCCATCCTGAAGAAGCCCGAAGTGCAATCGACGCTGGCCACCAGCTACCTGACGCCGGTGGGCGGCACGCCCGAACAGTTCGGGCAGAAGATCCGTTCCGACATCGACCGCTACGGCGCCGTCATCCGGAAGGCCAACATCCGCATCGAATGACCGTCCAACTTTCTCTTTATCGAGGCCGCTTATGTCCAAACTGAGACTTTCCCTGGGCTGCTGGGACTACGACCGCACCCGCGCGCTGATGGACGGTACCGTCGTTCCCGACGGCATCGACCTGAACTACCTGAACATGCCGGTCGAGGAAACCTTCTTCCGCATGCTGCGGCATCGCGAGTTCGACGTGGCCGAGATGTCGCTGTCGTCCTACACCGTGTCGCTGTTCAAGCCCGAGCGGCCCTTCATCGCGATCCCGATCTTCCCCTCGCGCTTCTTCCGCCACTCGTGCATCTACGTGAACGCGGATGCGGGCATCCGCGAGCCCAAGGACCTGATCGGCAAGCGCATCGGCACGCCCGAGTACCAGATGACCGCGCCGGTGTGGATCCGCGGCATCCTGGACGAACACTACGGCGTGCCCGTCGACAGCGTGACCTACGTCACCGGCGGCGAAGAAGAGCCAGGCCGTCCCGAGAAGCTCAAGATCGACCTGCCCCCCAACATCAAGGTCGAGCAGATCGGCCCCACGCAGACCCTGTCGCAGATGCTGCTGGACGGCGAGATCGACGCCCTGCACACCGCGCGCATGCCGTCCACCTTCCTGACCGGCAAGGGCAAGGTCACGCGGCTGTTCCCCGATTTCGAAGCGGTCGAGCGCGAGTACTTCCGCAACACGGGGATCTTCCCCATCATGCATACGCTGGTCATCCGCCGCGAAATCTACGAGGCCAACCGCTGGGTCGCGCAGTCGCTGTACAAGGCCTTCGTGCAGGCGCAGCAGGTGGCCTACCAGAACCTGCGCGAGACCGCCGCGCTCAAGATCATGCATCCCTGGCTGCTGGGCAACATGGAAGCCGTGATCAAGGAAATGGGCGAAGACTTCTGGGCCTACGGCTTCGAGAACAACCGCAAGACGCTGGAGACCTTCCTGCGCTACCACCACCAGGGTGGGCTGTCGAAGAAGCTGCTGACGCCGGAAGACCTGTTCGCGCCGGAGACCTTCGAGGCGTTCAAGATCTGAACGCCGTAGCCGGGCAGGCCGCGCGCACGCGGCCTGCCCGCCGGCTCAGGGGCAGGGATTGGGCTGGCTGCGATGGATGCGCTCGATGCCCTCCAGCACTTCGGGGGCAAGCGTGACCTGCGCGCTGGCGATGTTCTCCTGCAGTTGCGCCATGGTGGTCGCGCCGATCAGGTTGCTGGCCACGAACGGCCTGCTGTTCACCCAGGCCAGCGCCATCTGCGCCGGCACGAGGCCATGGTCGCGCGCGAGCTCCACGTACTGGCGCGCGGCCGATTCGGCCTGGGGCCCGTCATAGCGGGTGAAGCGCGAGAACAGCGTCAGGCGCGCGCCCTCGGGCCGCGCGCCGCCCAGGTACTTGCCCGACAGCACGCCCATGCCCAGCGGCGAATAGGCCAGCAAGCTGACCTGCTCGAACTGCGTGAACTCGGACAGGCCGATTTCGTACACGCGGTTGAGCAGGCTGTAGGGATTCTGGATGGACGCGATGCGCGGCAGGCCGCGCGTCTCGGACAGTTTCAGGAACTGCGCCACGCCCCACGGCGTTTCATTCGAGACGCCGATGTGCCGCACCTTGCCCTCGCGCACGAAGTCCTGCAGCACCGACAGCGTTTCCTCGATGGGCACGGTGTAGTCGTCCTTCACCCAGGGATAGGCGAGCTGGCCGAAGGTGGCCGTGGTGCGGTCGGGCCAGTGCAGCTGGTAGAGATCGAGGTAGTCCGTCTGCAGGCGCTTGAGGCTGTCGTGCAGCGCGGCAGTCAGGTTCTTGCGGTCCAGGAAGGGCTTGCCGTCGCGGATGTGGCCGGGACGCTTGGCATCGCGCAAGGGGCCGGCGACCTTGCTGGTCAGCACGATGTCCTGGCGGCGGCCGGTGCGGGCCAGCCAGGTGCCGATGTAGGCCTCGGTGCGGCCCTGGGTCTCGGCCTTGGGCGGCACCGGATACATCTCGGCGGCATCCACCAGGTTCACGCCCTGCGCCAGCGCGTAATCCAGTTGCTCGTGGGCCTCGGCTTCGCTGTTCTGCTCCCCCCAGGTCATGGTTCCCAGCCCGATCACGCTGACTTCGAGATCGGTGCGTCCCAGTTTGCGGTATTCCACGTCTGTGCTCCGGTTGCGGGTTGGTCCGTCCAAGGTTACTGCATGGCCGCTGTCGACTGCATGAAAGCCCTGCGCGACAGCCTAAAATAGCGGCACCCGAACCAAACCCCGCAGGAGAGCCCCCGCATGCAAGAGGATGACGGCCGCGAACCCGACTATCGCTTCACGCTGGCCAACGAACGCACCTTCCTCGCCTGGATACGCACCGCGCTTGCCGTGCTGGCCGGCGCCATCCTGCTGCACCAGTTCGGCGGCGTGGTCCAGCCGCATTGGCCGCTGCTGGCGCTGAGCGTGGCGATGACCGTCGCCGGCCTGGTCTTCTGCTGCGGCGCCTATTTCCAGTGGAAGGCCAACCAGCAGGCCATGCGGCACTCGCGGCCCCTGCCGCGTTCGACCTTGATTCCGCTGGCCGCGGGCGTGACCCTGCTGGTCGCCGTGGTGGCCGGCCTGTTCGTGCTATTCCGATGAGTTCGCAGCTTGACCCGGGGCTGCAACCCCAGCGCACCGCGCTGTCCTGGGGCCGGACCGGCCTGTCGATGACGGCCGTTGCGCTGCTGGTGCTGCGCGCGGGCGTGCAGGAACACCAGCCGATGTTCCTGATCGTGGGCGCGCTGGACATGCTGTGCGCCATCCTGTTCTTCGCGACCGCGTCATGGCGCCGGTCGGCCCTGGCCCTGGACAAGATCCACGCCGCCTCGTCGGCGTGGATGGCTGGCATCACCGCGTTGGTGGCCATCACGAGCCTGGCCGGGACCTGGCTCGTGCTGAGCTAGTTCAGCCCCTGCCCTTGGCCACCAGCGACCTGAACTCGTCCACGTTCATCACGTGCGCGGTCGAGAACGCGAGGATGGTCAGCGTCGCCTTGTGCACCTCGGCCGCGCTCATCGCGCCCCAGCCCACGTCGGGATAGTCGAAGGTGCCGGTGGCATCGGCCAGGAACGCCACCTTGTAGTTGTGGAACATCGCGTCGCGCGCCGTGGCGTGGCAGCAGTTCTCGGTGGTGGTGCCCGAGATCACGACGTTCCGTATGCCCCATTCGCGCAGGATGATGTCCAGGTCGGTGCCGTAGAAACCGCTGTAGCGGTGCTTTTTGATGACATGCTCGCCCGGGGCCGGAGCGAGTTCGGGATAGATGTCGGCGCCCTTGGTGCCGTCCACCAGGGACGAGTGGTCGGCGATGGGTCCGTACAGGTCGCGAAACAGCCCCATGTCGCAGCCGTCGTCACGATGCACGTGCGCGGTATAGAGCACGCGTATCCCCTGCTCGCGGCAAAAGCGCAGGGTCTCGGCCAGCTTGCCGACCATGTCCCTGGCCTGCCGGGACTGGAGCTTGGCGCCGTCGGCGACGAAGTCGTTCTGCATGTCCACCACGACCATGGCGGTCTGGCGGGGATCGATGCGGTCGAAGCGGTAGGGCATGGCTGTCTCCTTTGATCATCGACGAGCGGTGACACACTGCATAATATATCCACCTCCGCCGTGCGCCCGGCTACCATCGCCGCGGCGCCTCAATCGACCATGCCGAAGAAGACTCCGCCCGACCCGACCGTCCCGCTCGAGCACCGCATCGCCTATCAGGCGCTGATGATCGCGACACGCATCTCGCAGTTCCTGGCCCCCATGTGGGAAGAAAAGTACGGCCTGACGACCATCACGTGGCGCGTAATGGCAGTGGTCGGACGCTTCGGCCCACTGTCGGCCAAGGAAGTAGCTGAACATACGAGCACGGACGCTTTCTTCGTCTCGCGCGCCATCGTGCAGCTGACCAGGCAGGGCTATATGACCAAGGGCGTCGATCCGCGCGATCGCCGGCGTTCCGTGCTGCAGTTGACCGAGGCAGGCGAGCGGGCGCGCATGGACGTGGAGCGCGTGATGAGCGCACTGGAACATGACGTGCTGGGTGCGATGGGCCAGGGAGAAGAGCGCCACATCCGGGAGACGCTGAGCAAGCTGGCGGCCACGGCTTCGGATCGGCTGAAGTCTCCCCGGACCTGGAAAGACTTCGCCGATTGACCTTACCGCAGGTCAGGAAGCCGACTGTATGCCGGCCTTACGGATGATCGTGCCCCAGCGCGCATATTCCTTGTCCATGTAGCTTTGCAGATCGTCCGGCGTCGAGCCTACGATGTCCAGGCCCATGTCGTGGAAGCGCGTGGCGATGTCGGGCTTGGCCAGGATCTCCTTGACCGTGGCCGAGAGCTTGTCTCGCACCGACTTGGACGTGCCCGTTGGGGCCAGCAAGGCGAACCACGGACCCGCCACGATCTCGGGATAGCCTTTTTCCGCGAAGGTCGGAACCTCGGGCAGCACCGAACTGCGTCGAGGCGAGGCCACTGCAACGGCAGCCAACTGGCCCGTCCGGACTCGCTCACCCACATTCACGGTGTCCGCGATCATCAGATCGACGCGACCCTGCATGACATCGGTCAATATGGGAGGAAAACCGTTGTAGGGCACATGCGTTAGCGAAATGCCCAGCGCCTGGTCCAGCAGCGCGCCGGTGACGTGGCCCGTGGTGCCCACGCCCTGGGTGGCGTAAGTCAGCGGCGCGCCGCCCGACCGAGCCCGCTGCAGGAAAGCCTCGAACGTCGGCAGTCCTGCCTTGGGCGAGGCCACCAGCACGTTGGGCGCATCGACAACCCGCGACACCGGAGCAAACGCATGCTGCGCATCGTAGGGCAGCTTGGACATGATGAACGGGTTGATCACCAGCGGTCCCTGGGCCGTAAGCAGCAGCGTGTAGCCATCCGCCGCGCTCTTGGCCACGAGATCCGTGCCGATGGTGCCACCGGCGCCTGCCTTGTTTTCCACCACGAACTGTTGGTGATAGCGGGCCGAAAGCTCGGCCGCCAGCGTGCGGGCGACGACGTCGATCGATCCTCCAGCCAGGAAAGGCACAATCACCCGGACGGAACGAGTGGGCCAGGAAGCTCCCTGCGCGAAAACCCCATGCGGGAACAGGCTGGTGGCGCCGAGGGCGGCTGCCAGGGCGAGATGTCTCATGATATTTGTCATCGTAAGCCTCATTTCATCTTCTCCCGGGTCCCCTGGACTGGCGGCAACTGCGCCAGCGCCGCTGCTTCGTCGAAAGTTCGGGTTCGGTTCAGCGTGATGGCGATGGCACGGATGCGGTATTGCGAGGCAGCGAGCGCTTCCGGTGGCATCCGCCCTTCCTCGAGTGCCTGGGCGGCATTGATCAGCCTGCGCCGGGTCTGGGCGATGGCGGTATCGGACGTCCCGAGGTGCTCGATGCTGCGGTCCGCGATTTCGCCCTGGCTTTCCTGCACGGCGATGTCCTGCAATTGGGCGCTGGGGATGCCGGTAAAGGATTCGGCGCGCTGCTTGCCGCGATCGATCAGATAGTCGTTCTCCTTGTTGCCTATCGATTCATAGGTGCCCGGCACGCGGCGCGAATAATCCAGATCGCCGGTGTCGTACTCCTCGATTTCCTCCTGTTCCAGCGGCCGCTCCGGCTGGTAGCGGATCCTGTACCACCAGCAGTTCCGGTCGTCGATCGGGACGAAGAAATTGGCCCGGCACACGCTTCCCGGCGCGGTCGGGACCAGCACGCCGACCGGCATCAGCCACTGCGTGACGCGCCAGTAGTAGGTATCGTCGTCGCCGTCTCGGCGCGCGGAAATGGACATGCCGTAAGGGGTATCCGCACAGAAGAACCGCGGAGCGCCATCGGCGTCGGAGAAGCGCTGAAAGTCCCCCACGCCGAACACGTCCTTGGACATGAGGTTCATCTGGTGCAGAAAGGTCAGATGAGACGTATCCAGGCTGCCTTCCAGCGCCTGCATGAAGTTGCAACGCATCAGCCGCTTCGACGCGTAAACGTGGCTTTCCGGCAGCGACATGAATTCGATGTCGGGCGCGGCGGGGGCCTGGCCAGGGCCCAGATAGGCCCAGACGATGCCACCGGATTCATGCACGGGGTATGCCCGCGCGCGCACCTTGGCCTTCATCGGGCTGGTCGAAGGTTCGCTGGGCATGTCGACGCAGGCGCCGTCCACGCCAAACTTCCAACCGTGGTAGACGCAGCGTAATCCACCCTGTTCATTGCGGCCGAAGAACAGGTCGACCGAGCGATGCGGGCAGCGCGCGTCCAGCAGTCCGACCCTGCCCTCCGAGTCGCGAAACGCCACCAGGCGGTGGCCGAGCAGGCCGACACGCACTGGCGGGCAGTCCGGCTCGGCGATTTCTTCCGACAACAATGCCGGTATCCAGAATCGACCAATGAGATTTCCCATGGGCGCGCCGTTCTCCACCCGGGTAAGCATGCGATTCATTTCGGGGCTGAGCATCGATCCTCCTGTCTCCTGTTCCATGACTGCGCTCCGCCCTCGCGGATGGTCGCGGCCCTGCACTGATCAAATACTAGCGAATCGCTAGCATTTGATCAGTATAGGATTCGCATGGCCGGGTGTCAAGAAGGAGAAAACGGCAACAGCCATGGCCCTCTGGCGCGGCGCGACCGCGTCAAAGGGCCATGGCTGCCCGATAAGAAAGGACCGGAAACGACCGGCCGGGTAGGTTCAGCTCCAGGGATCGATGGTCATGTGGATGGCCCCCTGCACGCCCTGGCCCGCCAGGCTGCGCAGCGCGAGGTCGGTATCCTCGAGCCCGAAGGCATGCGTGCTCATCTTCTTCACCCCATGGCGATCGCCCGCGATCAGTTGCAGCGCCAGCTCGACCGATTCGTAGCTGTGGCCGCGCATGCCCTTGACGGTCAGGAAGCGCGCGATGATGCGATCGCTGTCGAATTCGGGAATGCGGCGGCGCTTCTGCCCGCCCAGGATGACCCGTCCGCGCTTGCGCGCAAGCTGGACCGCGGTGACGACCGAATCGGTGCCGCCCGCGGCGCAGTCGATGACCAGGTCCGCCATCAGGCCACCGGTCAGGTCGGCGACGGTCTCGAGCAGGTCCTGCGACTCGATGTCGATGGTGTGGTGCGCGCCCAGTTCGCGCGCCAGTGCCAGGCGGCGCGCATCCGTCTCGTTCGAGAGCCCGGTGATGATGATGCGTTCGGCCCCCGCTTCGCGCGCGGCCACGACGCATGCCAGGCCCTGTTGGCCGGGCCCTTGTATCACCACGGTCTGGCCCGGCCCCGCGCCGCCTTGCAGGTAGGTCCATTCGATGCCGTTGGCCAGGGGCAGCGCCAGCGCCGCATGGCGGGGCGAGACGCCGGCGGGCACGCGATGGAACACCGTGTTCAGGTGCAGGAACTGGTACTGGCTGAACCCGCCCCACAGCCCCGGTTCCACCGACAGCCCGGTGGCGCCGTAGCGCAGTCCGCCCAGGCGCCAGTCGGTGGCGTCGCACAGCCGGAATTCGCCGCTGCGGCAGAACTCGCAATGGCCGCAGGGCAGGTATTCCTCCAGCGCGACCAGGTCGCCTTCCTTCACCCCCCACCTGGCGCGCGCCACGTCGCCCAGTTCGGCCACGTGGCCCACGGTTTCGTGGCCGAGCACGAGCGGGCCGCGGCTGGCCGGCAGTTGCTGGTAGTAGGGCCAGTCGCTGCCGCACACGCCGGTGACGGCGACCTTGAGCAGGCCGCTGGTGGCGGAGGTGGCCGGCGCGGCCAGTTCGCGCAGTTCGGTCCTGCCGGCCTCGACGGCGACCGCGGCTCGTACGTTAAGCGCCATGGCCGCTACACCGACGCGTGCGGCCGGCCGGGCTGCGCCGTGAGCGCCTCGGCGGCGGCGTCCTTGAAGTGCTGGTCGCGCGGCAGGATCACCGCCGCCGAGCGGACGTGGTGCGCCGACGGATGCGTTCCCGGAGGCGCCGCGCCTTCCTCGGCCAGCGCCTTCACGGCCTTCATCAACGCGCGGCGCATCTTGACGATGCCGTTGTCGGTGGACGTCAGGTGCTCCTTGGTACGGTCCTGGATCGGGCCCATGCTTTCCTGCAGCGATGCATCCTGCATGCCGATGCCTTCGATGCCGCTGAACGTTCTGCCCGCCTTCTGGGCCTCGCGGTCCATCAGGTAGTCGTTGTCCTTGTTCTGCAGCGGGCGGAACGTGCCCGGCACGTAGCGCACGTGGATGCCCTTGCCGTCTTCCATCGCCTGCACCTCGGCCTCGGTCAGCGCGCGGCCGGCATGGTAGTCGAAGCTCCACGCCCAGCAATTCTCGTCGTCGATGGGAACCCAGAAGTGCCCGTGCACCGGATGATCGCCGCGCGGAGGAACCATGGTGAAGCAGGGCATCAGCCACGGGGTGATGCGCCAGTAGTAGGAATCGTCATCGGCGTTGCGGCGCACGCCCACCAGCAGGCCGGTATCGGTGTCGACCACCTCGAACACCGGGCGCAGGTCCTTGAGGTTGTACTGGTTGCCCGCCGCACCCTTGAACAGCGGATCGGACTTGAGGCTGTCGCGATGCAGCCACGAGACGTGGCTGGAATCGATGCCGCCCTCCAGCGCCTGCAGCCAGTTGTTTTCCTGGATGCGCTTGGACACGAAGCGCTGCTCGGCGGGCACCATCGCGAACTCGTACTCGGGCAGCGGTGGCTGGTGCTCGGGCGGGCCCATGTAGGTCCACAGGATGCCGCCGCGCTCGACCAGCGGATACGAGGTGAGCTTGATACGGCTGCGAAAACCGCTGTCTTCCGCTTCGGACGGCACGTCCAGGCATTGGCCGTCGGCGGCGTATTTCCAGCCATGGTACGGACAGCGGATGCCGCCGCCCTGGCCCTTCTCGTCGTAGCGGCCGAACCAAAGCGACACGCCGCGATGCGCACAGAACTCGTCGATGAGGCCGATGTTGTCTTCCTCGTCGCGTATGGCCAGCAGCCGCTCGGACAGCAGCTTGACGCGCACCGGCTCGCAGCCGGGCCCGGGCAGCTCGCGGCTCAGCATCACCGGCAGCCAGTAGCGGCGGAACAGCTCGCCCAGGGGCGTTCCCGGCCCCGTCTGGGTAAGCAGGTCGTTCTGTTCCTTCTTCAACATCTTGAGTCCCCTCGCTTGAGATACGTTCCGTATAAAGGAACACTGTTCCTCGATAGGAAACAAAGTTATCATTCGCTCGATCCCGATGTCAATGCGGCCCGTGCCGCGGCGACCATCGGAACTTCAAGAAAGGAGACACGCCGATGACGATTCATCGCCATTTCCTCGCGCGCCTTCTGTGCGCGAGCCTTGCAGCCGGCGCCCTTGCGGCGCCTGCCTGTGCGCAGGATCCGTGGCCCAACCGGCCGGTCAAGATCGTGGTGCCCTACGCGCCCGGCGGCAGCGCCGACACGCTGGGCCGGCTGATCGCGCGCCATCTTGCCGAGACGTTCAAGCAGAGCTTCGTGGTGGACAACCGCGGCGGCGCGGGCGGCGTCATCGGTTCGCAAATGGTCGCGCGCGCCGAGCCCGACGGCTACACGCTGGTGGTGTCGGGCATCGGCTCGCACGTCGTCGCCCCGTTGACCAACGCGACCAGCTTCGACCCGATCAAGGACTTCACCCACATCGCGCTGCTGGGCGGACCGCCCACCGTGCTGGCGGTCAACGTGGCGCAGCCCATCAAGGACGTGCCCGGCTTCATCAAACAGGTCAAGTCCATGCCCCAGGGCCTGAGCTGGGCCTCGCCCGGGCAGGGCACGCATGGCGCCCTGATCGGCGAAGCCTTCCGCCAGATCACCAAGCTGAACCTGGTGCACATCAGCTACAAGGGCGCGGGTCCGGCCGTGGCCGACGTCGCGGCCAACCAGGTACCGGCCGCCTTCATCACGCTCAGCACCGCCGCTGGCAACATCAAGGCCGGCAAGCTGCGCCCGCTGGCCGTGACCTCGGCGCAGCGCGTGGCCGACTTCCCCGATATCCCGACCTTCAAGGAACTGGGCTATCCGCAGCTGACCGGCACCACCTGGTTCTCGCTGTCGGGCCCCGCCGGCATGGCGCCCGAGCTGGTCACCAAGCTCAACCTCGCGGTGCGCAAGGCCCTGCAATCGTCGGAAGGGCAGGCCGAACTGCGGGCCCAGAACATGGAAACCTTCGACTGGGATGCGCCCACGTTCAACGATTTCGTGAAGAAGGAAATCGTGCACTGGAAGCAATATATAGAGCCCCCCCCTACGCGCTGACGCGCGCAAGGAAAGCCCACCCCCTACGCCCTTCGGGCGCCCCCTCAAGGGGGCGAAACCGGCGGACTGGCAAAGCCAGATCCGCGGTTTCCTGGGACCGGTGGGACTTTCCTGGTTTGTCGCTTCCGTGCTTTGCTGGCTGCCAGCACTTGTTATAAAGGTGGGTTGACACAAACATTGTCCATCATCATGCAAGACACTCAGGACGGAGGCGAAGGGCGGCTGTCCTCGGTCGCTTCGGCCATTCGTGTGCTCAAGGCGTTTTCCGAGACGGAAGTCGAGATCGGGATCAGCACGCTTGCCAAGCGGCTGGGGCTGGCCAAGAGCACGGTGCACCGGCTGGCCAGCACGCTGACGGCCGAGGGGCTGTTGGAGCAGAATCCGGAGAATGGCCGGTATCGGCTGGGGCTGGGGCTGTTCGCGCTGGGCGCGCTGGTGCGGCGACGCATGGATATTTCGACGCAGGCCCTGCCCTACCTGCACGAGTTGCGCGAGATCACCGGCGAGACCGTGCATCTGGCCACGCTCGAGCAGAGCAACATCATCTATCTCTTCAACCTCGAAAGCCATCAGGCGATCCGCATGCGTTCGTACGTGGGCGCGCGCAAGCCCGCCTTTTGCACCAGCGAGGGCCGTGCCCTGCTGGCCTTCCAGAGCGCCGAGGTACTGGCGCGCGTGGTCAAGGACGGCCTGGCGCCGCGCACGCCGAACACACAGACCGATCCTGCCCTGTTGCGCGGCACGCTGGAACAGGTGCGCCGCGACGGCTATGCGCAGGACGACGAGGAAAGCGAGGTCGGCATGCGGGGCCTTGCGGCGCCGGTGCGCGACCACACCGGGCAGGTCATCGCCGCGATCGGCATCGCCGGTCCCACCCAGCGACTGACCAAGAAAGCGATGCGCGGGTTCGTCGCGCCCGTGCTCCAGGCCGCCGACGGCGTGTCGGCGCGGCTAGGCTACCAATCATGAGCTGAGTTCGTCCATGGCTGCCTCGTCCCCCATCCCCGTCTATCTGCTGACTGGCTTCCTGGGCAGCGGCAAGACGACGCTGCTTTCGGCCTGGCTGGAACAACCGGGCCTGCAAGGCGCGGCGGTGATCGTCAACGAGCTGGGCGAGGTCGGGCTCGACGGCGCCTTGCTGGGCGTGACCGAACAGGCCTCGCTGGTATCGGGTTCGTGCGTGTGCTGCATGGGCCTGCCGGGCCTGGAACAGGCGCTGGAGGACTTGTTCTGGGCACGGCTGCAACGCCGCATGCCGGCGTTTCCCGCCGTGGCGATCGAGACCACGGGCATGGCCGATCCCGCGCCCATTCTCCAGGCCTTGCACGATCACCCGCTGCTGCGCGAACGCTATCGCCTGCGGGCCGTCGTGACGGTAGCGGGCGCGCCGGCCGGCGCGGCATTGCTCGATCGCCATCCGGAAGCGCGGGCGCAGGTACGCGCGGCGCAGGCGCTGATCATGACCAAGACATCGGATGCGCCGGAGGAATCGACGCAAGCGCTGGCCTGTCGCCTGGCGGCCTTGAATCCCGCGGCGCCCGTGCTGGTCTCCAACCAGGCCGACCTGTCATGGGAGCACGTATGTCAGGCCGTCGCGCCCCGGGCCGCGCAGGCAGGCGATGACGCGGATCGACAGTCGGCGACCGGCGTGGCGCACGACCCTCATGATCCCGCGCATGCCCACGAACACGATGATGAACACGCTCATCATCATCATGACGCGCAGGCGTATTTTCTTCCGTTGCCCGAGGCCATCGCGCGCGATGCGCTGCTGGTCCGTCTGCACGCGCTGGCCGATGCGCTGGGTGACGACCTGCTGCGCCTCAAGGGCATCGTGATGCTGGCCGACGGCCAGCGGCGAGTGGTGCAGTTCGCGCCCGACGACAGGCGCTTCGACGTGCGCCCCCTGCCCGTGGCGGCCGATGCCGCCACGCCCACGGCCGGCTTGACCGTCATCGCCGCGCATGCGAGTGTCGCGCGCATCGCGGCAGCCTTCTTCGGAGGCGCGTCGGCATAGCGGACGCGCGCCGCCGCCGTTCAGCTGTTTTCCAGCACGTCCGCCAGGCCCTGCTTTTCCAGCAGCGACGACAGGTGTTCCCAGCCGTGGAAATCGATGATGATCTGGCCGCGTTCCTTCGCGCCGATCTTGAACGCCACCTGCGTGCCCAGGCGATCGGACAGCGCTTCTTCCAGGCGCAGCACGTCGCGTGACTTGGCCGCGGGCTTGCGGCTGGACTTCTGCGCGGCTTCCTGCAGTGTCTGAGCGACGAGCTTTTCGGCCTCGCGCACCGACAGCCGCTTGGCCACGATCTGCGTGGCGAGCTGGATCTGCGTGGCGGCATCCACCGCCAGCAGCGCGCGCGCATGGCCCATGTCGAGGTCGCCGGCCAACAGCATGGTCTGCACCGGAGCAGCCAGGTTCAACAGGCGCAGCAGGTTGCTCGTGGCCGAACGCGAGCGGCCAATGGCCTGGGCCGCCTGCTCGTGCGTCATGCCGAATTCGCCGATCAATCGCTGCACGCCCTGCGCTTCTTCCAGCGGGTTCAGGTCTTCGCGCTGGATGTTCTCGATCAGCGCCATGACCGCGGCGTTCTCGTCGCTGACCTCGCGCACCAGCACCGGTACCTCGGTCAGGCCGGCCAGTTGTGCGGCACGGAAGCGGCGTTCGCCGGCGATGATCTCGTAGCGGCCGCCTTCGATCGCGCGGACCAGGATGGGCTGCATCACCCCCTGGGTGCGTATCGATTCGGCCAGTTCGCCCAGCGCGCCTTCATCCATGCGCGAGCGCGGCTGGTAGCGGCCGGCCTGCATGCTGGACACCGGCAGCGTATTGGGCGGGCCTTCCTTCTGTTCCGGCTGGGCCGTGGACTTGGTGCCCAACGTGCTGACCGCCGGCATGTCGGCGCCCAGCAGCGCGTCCAGTCCGCGTCCGAGTCCTTTGGGTTTCTTCACACCCTTAGATCCTGCTTTCATTTCCATGATGTGCTTCCCCAAAGCTATAGCGTCTTCATACGCTCTATCATTTCCGCCCCGAAGGCCACGTAGGCCTGCGCCCCCTTGGACGCGGGGTCGAACACCACGCCCGGCAGGCCATAGCTGGGCGCCTCGGCCAGCCTGACGTTGCGCGGGATGATGCTCTTGAATACCTTGTCGCCGAAGTGGCTCTCGAGCTGCGCCGACACCTGCTGCTGCAGCGTCACGCGCGGATCGAACATCACGCGCAAGAGGCCGATCACGCGCAGGTCGGGATTCAGGTTGGCATGGACCCGCTTGATGGTGTTGACCAGGTCCGACAGTCCCTCCAGCGCGAAGTACTCGCACTGCATGGGAATGATCACGCCATGCGCGGCGGCCAGGCCGTTGAGCGTCAGCAGCGACAAGGTGGGCGGGCAATCGATCAGCACGAAATCGTAGCGGTCGGCCACGGCCGCGATGGCGTGCTTCAACTGGCGCTCGCGCTCCTCGAGTTCCACCAGGTCGATCTCGGCGCCCGCCAGCTCGCGGTTGGAGGGCAGGACGTCATAGCCGCTCTCGGATGCCTTCGCGGCTTCGGCGATGCCGGCTTCGCCGATCAGGACCTGGTAGAGCGTCGCCTGCAGCTCGCGCTTGTCGATGCCGCTGCCCATGGTGGCGTTGCCCTGCGGATCGAGATCGACCAGCAGCACGCGCTGCTCCTGGGCCACCAGGGCCGCCGCCAGATTGACCGCGGTGGTGGTCTTGCCGACCCCGCCCTTCTGGTTCGCGATGCAGAAGATGCGGGCGGTGCGCTTGGCGGCCAGCGGCTCGGCGCCGCTGATCGCCTCCAGCTCGCCGGCTTCTTCTCCGGACGGTGCCGCCTCGTTGACCATGCTGGAATTGGAAGACATCGAATACAACCTGATTATGGGTGAATCTGACGCGCCGGTGGCCGGCGCCGCGTTCTGCTAACCCTCGTTTGCCCCGCCCTCGACGCGGTCCATCCAGACCAGGCAGCGGCGAGCGGACAATCTTGGCACATAAAGCGTCGTGACGCCTTCCACCTGCCATGCTCCCTGGTCCTTCAGCGCCTGCATCTCGTCTTCGGGCGGATGGCCCTTCATGGCGGCCAACCGTCCTCCAGGCTTGACGTGGCGCCCGGCCAGCGCGGCGAAATCGTGCAGCGACGCGAACGCGCGCGAGACGACGATGTCGCACTCGGCGGGTTCCAGCTCCTCGACCCGGGCGTGCGTCGCCTCCAGGTTGGACAGCCGCAGCACCCCGGCCACGTGCTTGATGAACGCGGTCTTCTTTTCCACCGCGTCCACGCAGCGCACCTGCCACTCCGGACGGCAGATGGCCAGGACCACGCCGGGCAATCCTCCGCCCGAGCCCACATCCAGGATGCTGGCCGGCTGGCCCGCAAGCCGCTGGGCCAGCTCCGGCACCACCGCCAGGCTGTCCGTGATGTGATGCAAAAGCATCTGCTCCGGCTCTCGTATGGCCGTGAGGTTGTAGGTGCGATTCCAGCGCAGCATCTGCGCCAGGTAGTTCAGCAGCAGGTCGATGCGCGCGTGATCGAGCGGCAGGCGCAACGCCGCGCAGTCCGACTCGAGCTGGGCGGCGAATACCGCGCCATTGAAAGGTTCCTGCATCGGGATCGGTTTCCGGGACATGTTCATGGGACGACCCTCCGGCGGCCGGGAGCTCCCCTTGCCGGGGAAGCGGACGCGCTTCGCCGCAAGCCGCGCATCGATGCCGACGAGCCTCCCGTCTCGTCGTGGCGCGGCTTTTCTCCCAGGAGAAGGCGTATGGTTGTCGAATGGCCGTGGGACACGCTCATGCCGCCCGGTTGGCGTCGGCGGCGGAATCGGCATCCAGCCGTCCGTATTGCCGGCGCTTCAGGTGTATCAGCAGGAGCGAGATGGCGGCAGGCGTGATGCCCGAGATACGGGCAGCCTGGCCGATGGTTTGCGGCCGATGAGTCTTGAGCTTCTGGCGGACTTCGAAGGACAGGCTGCGTACCGAGTCGTAGTCGATGTCGTCGGGTATACGCTGGTTCTCGTGCCCGGCCTGCTTGTCGATCTCGTTCTGCTGGCGCGCGATGTAACCCGCGTATTTGACCTGGATCTCGACCTGTTCGGCAACGATCTGGTCGGTTACGCCCGGACCCGCCAGCAATTCCTCGTCCGCGTTCTTCGCTTGCATAAGCGCATCATAGGAAACGTTGGGGCGCTTGAGCAAGTCGAATAGTGTGTACTCACGCTCGATCGCCTTGCCCAATAGCGGCTCGGCCGCGTGGGCCGGGAAAATCCGGGGATTGATCCACGTGGAACGCAGGCGCTCGACCTCGCTCGCCACCGCGTCCCGCTTGCGGTTGAAAGCATCCCACCGCACATCGTCCACCAGTCCGAGCCGGCGGCCGGTTTCCGTCAGGCGCCAATCGGCGTTGTCCTCGCGCAGGCTCAGGCGATATTCGGCTCGCGACGTAAACATGCGATAGGGCTCGGTCACCCCGCGCGTCACCAGGTCGTCGGCCAGCACGCCCAAGTAGGCCTGGTCGCGGCGCGGCACCCAGGCTTCCTCGCCCTTCACCTTCAGGGCGGCATTGATGCCCGCCAGCAGTCCTTGCGCTGCTGCTTCCTCGTAGCCCGTCGTGCCGTTGATCTGTCCGGCGAAGAACAGCCCCGATATGGCGCGGGTCTCCAGCGACGTTTTCAGTCCACGTGGATCGAAATAGTCATACTCGATGGCGTAGCCGGGCCGCAGGATATGGGCATTTTCCAGCCCGGGCAGCGAATGGATCAGGTCCAGCTGCACATCGAAAGGCAGGCTGGTCGACACCCCGTTCGGGTAGAACTCGTGGGTCGTCAGCCCTTCCGGTTCCAGGAAAACCTGGTGCGAGGTCTTGTCGGCGAAGCGGTGGATCTTGTCTTCGATGGACGGGCAATAGCGCGGCCCCACCCCTTCGATAACGCCGGTGTACATGGGCGAACGGTCCAGGCCGCCGCGAATGATCTCGTGCGTGCGCGCATTCGTGTGCGTGATCCAGCACGGCAGTTGGCGCGGATGCATGGAGGCATCGCCCAGATAGGAGAACACCGGTACCGGATCCAGGTCGCCGGGCTGTTCCTCCAGCACGCTGAAGTCGATGGAACGGCCGTCGATACGGGGCGGCGTACCGGTCTTCAGGCGGCCTTGTCCCAGCTTGAGTTCCTGCAGGCGTTTGCCCAGCAAAATGGCGGGCGGATCACCCGCCCGGCCTGCCGAGTAGTTTTGCAGTCCCACGTGAACCAACCCATTCAGGAAGGTGCCAGCGGTCAACACCACCGCCCGCGCACGGAAGCGCAGGCCGATCTGGGTGACCGCGCCAACTACCTTATCCCCTTCCAGCATCAAGTCATCGACTGCCTGCTGAAACAGCCAGAGATTGGGCTGATTTTCCAGGCGATGGCGGATGGCTTTACGGTAGAGCACACGGTCCGCCTGGGCCCGCGTGGCCCGCACCGCAGGCCCTTTGGACGCATTCAGGATGCGGAATTGGATCCCTGCTTCGTCGGTAGCCAGGGCCATGGCCCCGCCCAGCGCATCGACTTCCTTTACCAGATGGCCCTTGCCTATCCCGCCTATGGAGGGGTTGCAGGACATCTGCCCCAGGGTCTCGATGTTATGCGTGAGCAGCAGCGTCTTGCAGCCAGCGCGTGCGGCCGCCAAGGCGGCCTCCGTACCGGCATGGCCGCCGCCTACAACAATCACATCAAATTCGGTTGGATACAGCATGGTGGGATCCGCAAAAAGCCAAGCTTGGCCTGGCGACCTGGCAGCCTTCGTGGCCAGGGAGATGTCCGGGTCTGGAGAGAAAACGCCACGGTAACTTGGGATTATAGGATTCCCGCCCTGCCAACGCGAGCATTACCCTGGACAAGCCGCTCCATAGTGTTTCACGTGAAACACTGGCTACGAGGCAAGCCGTTCATGACGTACATTGTGGCAGCTCGGCGTGGCAACTGATGTGAAGTTATGGCGAGCGGGATGCTCGCGATGAGCAGCTCGACGGATTGGGTGTGAACCCACCCGAGCAGCGTGCCGATGTTCCACGTGAAACATTGCAGCGGTTGCTTGTGCATTCTTTGGCTCGGGGGAATACGGCGCCGGCGGAAAACAGCAGTGGTACGGGTAGGTCGTTGCCTGCGACCGCGCCGATATTGCAGGCTGCCCGGCTGTCGATGTTTCTCCAATCCCAGGCCGATACCGATGTATCTCCCTACCCTCCTCGGGAAAAGTCCTATGCGGATCTAGCCACGCGTGCTGTCATGGCTACAAGGAGGCAATACGTGACAGGGCAAAACGACTGAGGGAATCGCAGCGATGCTGACTCAATGCCGCTAGTGATTGCGACTTCTTTTCCGGCGGCAGTACACCACGTGAATCCTTTCTCTCATTCTTCTCTGCCGGTGCCGTCGCCGCTGTCCGTCTCTTCACGCATGGCCCGAGCGATCAACACATCCAGCATCTCGAACAAACCCGCTATCCGCTCGGGCGAGTACCCACCCAAGAGCCGATCATTGCGCTGGCGAGCCAGGCGCCGCAAGGTCACGGCCACCTCCATTCCCCGCGGGCTCAGCCTCAGTTCGGCCTGCCGGCTGTCCCGTTCAGAGACTCCCCTTTCAATCAATCCCTGACGGGTCAGGACCCCGATGGCCCGGCTGATCTGTGCCGCATCGACCATGGCGATGTAGGCCAGCTTGCGTATCGAGGCAGGCTGGGTCGTGGCAAGCAGCGTGACCACCTGCCACTCCACCTGAGAAAACCCGAACTGCATGCGAGCCTGCAGCTGGGAGGCGCGCGAAAGCGACTTGCTGAGCGCAGCGACCTTGGGCGCGAGCAGGCCGTCCTGCCGGTGAATTTCCATGTCGTCGACGGACGCGGCGGCTTCTTCTTCCTCGGGCGAGGGCTGGATAGTCATGGGTGGCAGCCTGCGGCAAGGCGCTTGTTATGGAAGAGGCGCCATTATCCTCGCAAGGACTATCCATGCACAAATACAGGACAAGTCATGCTATTTGCCACGATAGACGATCATTTACAAGATTCAATCATGTATCTTAATAGCACGACGAATCCGGCCAACGGCCACTACGCGGAATCAGGGAAGCAAGACGGCATCCAGCACATTGATATAGCCGTTGTCGACCTCGACGTCCGGCTCCAGCACCTCCGCGTCCGACAACAGCAGGCGGCGATCCTTGCGATGGACCGTCAAGGTCTTGCCGCCTTCGGTCTTGATCTGCGTGCCTTCCTTGGCATCCTTCAGGCGGACCTTGCCGGCCACCATGTGCAGCTTGACCATTTGCACCAGCGTATCCTTGTTCCGCAGCGCCTCGCGCTGCGCGGAGGGCAGCTTGGCGAAGGCTTCGTCGGACGGCGCGAACACGGTATAGGGCTGCCCTTTCAAGGTCTGCTCCAATCCCGCCTCGCGTACCGCGTTGATCCACGAACTGAACATCCCGGCCGTCTGGGCCGTATCGATGATGTTGCGCGCCAAGGCACCCGCCGGGCTCATCAAGCCCAGGGCCAAGGCCATGGCGATCAATCTAAGGGTGTACCTGATAGGCATGCGCTTCTCCCGAGCGACGAGTTTCTCCTTGGGACATGGCCGGTCTACGAGCCGTTTTCCATGATCCCCCGCCGCGCTGTAACCAGGGCCGTCGCTTCGCAAGGGACCGCAACAGGAAGCGGAAAGATCATGAAAAATGGCCCCCACGCTTCCGCGTAGCGGCAAGCGTGGGGGCCATTTTCATCGCCGGCCGGGGCGCTCGCGCGCCACGCGGCAAGCGCCGGATCAGCCTTGCAGGCGCTTGCTCAGGCGCTCCTTGACTTCCACCAGTTCGTTCGGCAGCCCATGCTTGAGCAGTTCGAACAATTCATCATGCAGGCGCAATTCCTCCTTCCACGCTTGCGTGTCGATGGCGGTGATGCGATCGAACTGTTCGCGGGTGAAGTTCAGGCCGTCCCAGGTCAGATCGCCGTAGGAAGGCGTCACGCCGAACACGTGGTCCACGCCCTGCGCCTTGCCATCGATGCGCTCGAGCATCCACTTCAGCACGCGCATGTTCTCGCCGAAGCCGGGCCAGACGAATTTGCCGTTCTCGTCCGTACGGAACCAGTTGACGCAGAAGATGGCAGGCAGGCGTACGCCGGCCGATTCGAGCTTGGCACCCAGCTGCAGCCAGTGGCTGAAGTAATCGCTCATGTTGTAGCCGCAGAACGGCAGCATGGCGAAGGGGTCGCGGCGCACCACGCCCTGCTTGCCGGTGGCGGCGGCGGTGGTTTCCGAACCCATGGTGGCGGCCATGTACACGCCTTCGACCCAGTTGCGGGCCTCGGTCACCAGCGGCACCGTGGTGGAGCGGCGGCCGCCGAACACGAAGGCGTCGATGGTCACGCCCGCGGGGTTGTCCCACTCGGAGTCGATGGCCGGGTTCTGGTCGGCGGCGACGGTGAAGCGGGCATTCGGATGCGCCGCCTTGCGGCCCGTGGTCTTGCCGATCTCCGGGGTCCAGTCCTGGCCCTGCCAGTCGATGCAGTGGGCAGGCGGCTCGCTCATGCCTTCCCACCAGATGTCGCCGTCGTCGGTCAGCGCGACATTGGTGAAGATGACGTTCTCGCGCAGCGTCGCCATGCAGTTGAAGTTGGTCTTCTCGTTCGTGCCCGGCGCGACGCCGAAGTAGCCGGCTTCGGGGTTGATGGCGCGCAGCTTGCCATCGGGACCGGGCTTGATCCAGGCGATGTCGTCGCCGATGGTGGTGACCTTCCAGCCCGGCAGCGACGCCGGGGGGATCAGCATCGCGAAGTTGGTCTTGCCGCAGGCCGAGGGGAAGGCCGCGCCGACGTGCATCTTCTTGCCCTCGGGCGAGGTGACGCCCAGGATGAGCATGTGCTCGGCCAGCCAGCCCTGGTCGCGCCCCATCTTGGAGGCGATGCGCAGCGCCAGGCACTTCTTGCCCAGCAGCGCATTGCCGCCGTAGCCCGAACCGAAGGACCAGATCTCGCGGGTCTCGGGATAGTGCACGATGTACTTGGTTTCGTTGCACGGCCAGGCCACGTCGGCCTCGCCCTGGGCAAGCGGCTTGCCCACGGTATGGACGCAGGGCACGAACACGCCGTCGGTGCCCAGCACGTCATAGACCTTGCGGCCCATGCGGGTCATGATGCGCATGTTGGCCACGACGTAGGGCGAGTCGGACAGTTCGACGCCGATCTGCGCGATGGGCGAGCCCAGCGGCCCCATCGAGAACGGAATGACGTACATGGTGCGGCCGCGCATGGAACCGGCGAACAGCCCGTCCAGCGTGGCGCGCATTTCCGCCGGATCCACCCAGTTGTTGGTGGGACCGGCATCTTCCTTGCGCTCGGAACAGATGAAGGTGCGGTCTTCGACACGGGCGACGTCGGACGGATCGGACCAGGCCAGATAGGAATTGGGACGCTTGGCGGGGTTCAAGCGGCGCAGCGTGCCGGCCTGGACCATCTGTTCGCACAGGCGGTCGTATTCTTCCTGCGAACCGTCGCACCATTCGATGCGATCGGGCTGCGCCAGCGCCGCGACTTCGGCCACCCAGGCCTTCAATCGTTCGTGACGTACCCAGTCAGGAGCATCCACCGCCGAAAGTTGTTTGGGAACCGATGTTTTGGGCACGGCGTTCATTGGTGACATTCTCCTCGACGCTGGGGCGCCTGATCATGATGTAAATAATGAGCCGGGCATCGATTGGCCCGGCTGGACTTTAACTTAATATACCCCACCCCTTTCCACCAAAAGTTTCCAGGAAGAAAGGGTCCGTTACCGTTGGCAGCTATCGCTCACAAGACCAATTGGACTACCATCGCGACTGATCGAAGGAAAGCCCATGCGCATAACGATTCTGGACGACTATCAAGACGCGGTACGCAAGCTGGACTGCTTCAGTCTGCTCGATGGCCACGAAGTCAAGGTCTACAACAACACGGTCAAGGGGCTGGGCCAATTGGCCGTCCGGCTGCGCGACACGGAAACACTGGTATTGATCCGTGAACGTACGCCCATCACCCGTGCCCTGCTGGACAAACTGCCTCAGTTGAAGCTGATTTCCCAGACGGGGCGCGTCGGGTCGCACATCGACGTGGAAGCCTGCGCCGAGCGCGGGATCGCCGTCGCCCAGGGAATCGGCTCGCCTGTCGCACCGGCAGAACTGACGTGGGCGCTCATTATGAGCGCGATGAGGCGAATTCCTCAATATGCGGCAAACCTCAAGCATGGGGCTTGGCAGCAATCCGGCATGAAAGCGTCGTCGATGCCGGCCAATTTCGGCCTGGGCCGGACCTTGCACGGAGGCCGATTGGGCCTGTTCGGCTACGGCAAGATCGGCAAGATCGTCGCCGGCTACGGCAAGGCCTTCGGCATGAAGGTCACGGTATGGGGCCGGGAATCGACCCTGGAGCGGGCGCGGGCCGATGGCCTGGAAACGGCGGACAGCAAGGAAGCGCTGTTCGAAGGCAGCGACGTGCTGTGCATGCTGCTGAAACTGAGCGAGGAAACCCGCGGCATCGTCACGTTGGCCGACCTGCAGCGCATGGGACCCGAGGCGCTGTTCGTGAACACCTCGCGGGCGGAGCTGGTGGAACCCGACGCGCTGGTCCTGGCCCTGAACCGGGGCCGGCCGGGGCTGGCAGCCATCGACGTCTTCGAAAGCGAACCCATCCTGCAGGGACATCCGCTGCTACGGATGGAGAACGTCATCTGCACGCCGCATATCGGTTTCGTGGAGATCAACAGCTACAACCTGTATTTCAAGGTTGCGTTCGAGAACATATTGGCTTGGGCGGCGGGGAAACCCGCTAATCTGGTCACCCCGTAGGAAAGCCCACCCCTGCCCGCTTGCGCGGGCCAGGAAAGCCCACCCCCTACCCGCTTGCGCGGGCCCCCTCAAGGGGGCGGCGCTGGCGGACCGGCAAAGCCGGATCCGCGGCGCCCAAGGTAAAAGCAAGCACTCGGTGCTCCGCACCGAGATACCTCACGAAGACCCAGGATGCGGTGGATCCGGCTCCGCCGGTCCACCCGCATCGCCCCCTGGGGGGCGCCCGAAGGGCGTAGGGGGGATCAAATACTTTAGAAAAAATAAGCCCACCCCGCTGGGGAGCGGGATGGGTAAGCGGGGCGGCGCGGCCGCCCCGCGCATGAGCGGCTGATTACAGCGGCTTGATGTCGGAAGCCTGGGGACCCTTGGGGCCGTCCTTGACTTCGTACTCGACTTCCTGCCCTTCGGCCAGGCTGCGGTAGCCGCGGCCGACGATGGCGGAAAAGTGAGCGAACACATCGGGACCACCGGCATCCGGCGTGATGAAGCCGAAACCCTTGTCCGCGTTAAACCATTTGACCTTGCCCTTCTGTGCCATGTTCGGCGTCCTCTAATCAATAAACAATGCAATGGAACCAAGAACGCCGACACGAACTGATATGCGGTAATGGCGGACATCCGCAAATGGCAGACGGGACTTGCGTGCTGCTTGAATTCAACTGCGAATGGCAGCATACCCGCGTGTACTTTGCGAATCAATAACATTTAGCAGGCATATCGCAAATGCGATGTACACGCCACGCAACAGGCTCGAACGGCCCGGGAACGGACGCCAAAATCAGTCGCGCAACGCCGGAAAACGCATGAGCAAACCACGGTAGAGCGGCGGCGTGATCAGCAGCACGAAGGCCAGCCGGAACACCTGGAATGCCGTCACCAGCGGCACCCCCAATTGCAGCACCTTGGCGGTGATGCACATCTCGGCGATGCCGCCGGGCGCCAGCCCGAGGATCAGGGTGGGCAGCGCGATGCCGCTGGGTGGGGCCAGGAGCAGGCTCAGGCCTACCGAAAGCACGATCACGACCAGGGTATAGGCCAGGATCAATCCCATGAAGCGCGGGGCGGTACGGAAGAAATCGGGGGTATAGCGGTCGCCCAGCGACCACCCTATGAGCAGTTGCGCGGCGTTCAGCATGAACGTGGGCATTGCCGACAGGGCCATGTCGTTGGCCGTCAGCAGGATGGTGACCGCCATGGGTCCCAGCACCCAGGCATTGGGTACGTGAAGCCGCTGGGCCAGCAGCGCACCGCCGGCGCCCAGCGCGAACATCGCCGCCAGTCCGGCGGGATCCACCGCGGTCATGGCGGGCGCGAACAGACCGCTGCCGGTCACGCCCGACATGCGGAAAGCCAGCGGCACCAGGACGACGACCAGCAGGATGCGCAGGCTGTGCGCCGACGCGACCAGCGCCACCTTGCCGCCGTAGCGGTCGGACAGGTTGGCCATTTCCGCCGCGCCGCCTATGGTGGAAGAAAAATAGGCCGTGCTGAATTCCACGCCGCCGGCACGCTGCAGGAACCATGCGCCGGCCAACCCCGCGGCGACCGAGAATACGGCTCCCAGCAGCAGCGGCAGCAGATTGCTCGCGATCTCGTCGACCACCATGGGCGTGAAATACAGGCCCAGGCCCACGCCTATCACCCATTGTCCGGCGTAGCGCAGCTCGGTGCGGCTCCGGGACCGCACTCCGGCGATCTTGGTCGCCGCCGTGGCGATCAGCGCGCCCAGCATCCAGGGCAGCGGAGTGTGAAGCGCGACCGCTATCAGCGAGCCGCAAAGCGCGATGGCGAAACCTAGCAGTAGACGGGCAGGCATGGGGAAGGAAGCAAGGCGGGCGTGGCCGCCGATGGACGCGTGGAGGTAGACTGCTTCGATGAAGACGAATGGTACATCCAAGGCCCAAGCAAGCTGATGATTAATTCCAAACTGCCGGACGTCGGCGTCACCATCTTTACGGTCATGAGCCGGCTGGCAACGGAAACCCGCGCCATCAACCTGGGCCAGGGCTTTCCCGATTTCGATCCCGACGCGGGCCTGCTGGCGCAGGTCGACGCCGCCATGGCCGCGGGCCACAACCAGTACGCCCCCATGCCGGGAATCCCGGCGCTGCGCGCCGCCATCGCCGCCAAGACGCGGGCGCTGTACGGCGCGGCCTACGATCCCGAAACGGAAATCACCGTCACCAGCGGTGCCACCCAGGCCCTGATGACCGCCATCCTGGCGGTGGCCGGCGCGGGCGACGAGGTCATCGTGCTGGAGCCCAACTACGACTCCTACGTGCCGGCCATACGCCTGGCGGGGGCCGTACCGGTGGCGGTGCAGTTGCTCGCGCCCACGCCCGAGGTCCCCGGCTACCGGCCTGACTGGGACGCGGTCCGGCGCGCCATCACGCCGCGCACCCGCGCCCTCGTGATCAATTTCCCGCACAACCCCACCGGCGCCGTGCTGGACGAGAGCGACCTGGACGAGCTGGAGCGCATCCTGGCCGACACGGGCGTCGTGCTGATCTCGGACGAGGTCTACGAGCACATCGTGTTCGACGACCGCCGGCATGCGTCCATCGCGCGCCGGCCGGCGCTGGCGGCCCGCAGCTTCCTGGTCTCGTCGTTCGGCAAGACCTTCCACACCACCGGCTGGAAGATAGGCTATTGCTGCGCGCCCGCCGCCCTGTCCGCGGAATTCCGCAAGATCCACCAGTTCATGGTGTTCGCGGTCTCGACCCCCATGCAGTACGCGCTGTCCACGTTCCTGGAAGACCCCCGGCATTACCTCGAGCTGCCCGCCTTCTACCAGGCCAAGCGCGATCGCCTGGAAGCGGGCCTGAAGCAGACGCGCTTTCGCACCCTGCCCTGCCCGGGCACTTATTTCCTGCTGGCCGACTACAGCGCGATATCGGACGCGCCCGAAAGCGAATTCGCGCGCTGGCTGACCACCGAGCACGGCGTGGCGGTCATCCCCATCGCGGCCTTCCATGCCGATCCGGACGCGCCGGCCTCGAACCGGCAACTGGTGCGCTTCTGCTTCGCCAAGAAGGACAGCACGCTGGACGCGGCGCTGGAGCGCCTCAAGCGGGTCTGAAGCGGCATGCGGGCGCAAGGCCCGCATGCTCGGGCCGCCTAGGCCGACGCGGCGGGTTCGGTTGCGCCCGCGCGGCGCCGCGCCAGCATGCGCATGGTGACCGGCACGACCAGCACGGCCGCCGCGCACAGCCACAGGCCGATGCTGACGGGGCTTTCCCACAGGATGGCCGTGTCGCCGTTGGTGATGGAAAGCGCCCGGCGCAGGTTCTGCTCCATCATGTTGCCCAGCACCAGTCCCAGTATGAGCGGGGCCATCGGCACCGACATCTTGCGCAGCAGATAGCCCACCACGCCCAGCGCCACCATCATCACGAGGTCGAAGGTGGTCGCGTGCACCGAGTACACGCCGATCGCGCTCACGGTCACGATGAACGGCACCAGCGCCCAGGTCGGCACCGACAGCATGCGCGCGAACACGCCCACCATGGGGATGTTCATCGCCAACAGCATGACGTTGCCGATGAACAGCGACGCGATCAGGCCCCAGACGATCTCGGGACGCTGCTCGAACAGCGCGGGCCCGGGCGTGATGTTGTAGAGCGCCAGCACGCCCATCATCACCGCCGTGGTGCCCGATCCCGGCACGCCCAGCGTCAGCATGGGCACGAACGAACCCGTGGCCGACGCGTTGTTGGCCGCCTCGGGCGATGCCAGGCCGCGGATGTCGCCCTTGCCGAAATGCGCGCCTTCCGGATCGGACTGCTCGACCAGGCGCTTCTCGGTCGAGTAGGCCATGGCCGAGGCCACGGTGGCGCCCGCGCCCGGCAGCACGCCCACCACGAAGCCGATCAGCGAGCCGCGCACCGTGCCCCACCAGGTCATCGCCAGTTCCCGCATGTTGAACAGCGTGCGCCCGGTCGGCTTGACCGCGACGTTGCCCGTGACCGACTGTTCCAGCAGCAACAGCATCTCGCTGACGGAGAACAGGCCGATCACCACCACCACGAACTGGATGCCGTCGCTCAGGTGCAGCGAATCGAAGGTATAGCGATAGATGCCCGAGTTCTCGTCTATGCCCACCGTGGACAGGGCCAGGCCCACCGCTGCCGCCAGCAGCGCCTTGACGGGTTGCTCGCCCATCAGGCCGGCCAGGCAGCAGAAGGCGAACACCATCAGCGCGAAGTACTCCGCCGGCCCGAAGGCCAGCGCCCACCGGGCCAGCAGTGGAGCCGCAATGGCGATGCCGATGGTGGCCACGGCCGATCCGACGAAGGAGCTCCAGGCCGAGATCGACAGGGCCACGCCGGCCTTGCCCTGGCGGGCCATGGGGTAGCCGTCCAGCGCCGTCATGATGGCCGAGGCCTCGCCCGGCACGTTGATCAGGATGGAACTGATGCGCCCGCCGTATTCGCAGCCGATATAGACCGCGGCCAGCAGGATCAGCGAGCTTTCCGGCGGCAGTTGCATCGCGAAGGCCAGCGGCATCAGGATGGCCACGCCGTTGATGGGCCCCAGGCCGGGCAGCACGCCCACGATGGTGCCGATGAAGGAGCCGATGGCCGCGATGAGCAGGTTGAGCGGCGTCAGCGCGACCGAGAAACCGGTGGCCAGGTGGCCGAAGATATCGTTCACAGCAGGCCTCCCAGCAGGCCGGTGGGCAGCACCACGTCCAGCACCTTGTCGAACAGCAGGAACACGGCCACGCCCAGGGCCAGCCCGGTGATGCCCGTCTTGAGCCACGATCCGCCGAACGCGCGGCCCACCGGCAGGCTCATCAGGAAGGTGGCCAGGACGATGCCCAGCCACTGGAACAGGAAGGCGTAGGCGGCCAGCGCCACCGACACGGCGACGACGCGTCCCTTGACGCCGGCCGCCACCGGTTCGACCGGATTGCCACCCCGGGCGGCCAGCCACAGGCCGCACAGGCCGATGACCAGCGACAGCAGCATGGGAAAGGCGCGCGGACCCACCGGCTCGTAGGCGAAAGGCGCCTCGAGCCCGTAGCCCTGCCACACCATCACGGCGGCGAACACTAGCGCCGCCGTTCCCAGCAGCCGGTCGTTCAACACGACACGGCCGCCGCTCATTTGCGCACCAGTCCGAACTCGTCGGCCAGCTTGCGGTACTCGGCAACCTGCTGCTTGATGTAGCCGTCCAGGTCCTTGCCGGTCTTGTTGAAGGGGAACAGGCCGCGTTCCTCGCGCAACTTCGCGAATTCGGGCGTGGCCATCATCTTGTCGAAGGTGCTCACCCACCACTGGTAGTCGGCGTCGGCGACCTTCGGCCCCACGTAGAAACCGCGGATGATGGGCCACTGGATGTCGAAGCCTTGCTCCTTGGCGGTGGGCACGTCGGCCAGCCGGCCCGGCAGGCGCTGCTCCGAGAACACGGCCAGGATGCGGATGGGCACGCCGGCATCCAGCACGGACGCGACTTCGCCGGCATCGCCCGAATACACCTGCACGTGGCCACCCTGCAAGGCGGTCAGGGTCTCGCCACCGCCTTCGAAGGCCACGAAGCGCATGGTCTTGTAGTCGATGCCGGCGGCGCGCGCAGTCAGCGCGGCCTTCATCCAGTCCTGGCTGCCGATGGTGCCGCCGGCGCCGAACACCACCTTGGTGGGATCGGCCTTGATGGCGGCCATCAGGCTCTTGAGATCCTTCCAGGGGGCGTCCTTGCGCACCACGACCGCGCCGTAGTCGGTGCCGATGCCGGCCACCCAGCGCACGTCGGATTCGGTATAGCGCCCGAACTTGCCCTGGGCGATGTTCAGCAGCGAGCCTCCCGAGAAGGCCACGATGGTGCCGGCCTCGGCGGGCCGCTGGGCGATGATGGTGTTATAGGCCACCGCGCCGATGCCGCCCGGCATGTATACGGACCGCATCGCGGCGTTCAGGTACTTGCCTTCCTGCAAGCCGCTCTGGGCGATCTTGCAGGTCAGGTCGAAACCGCCCCCCGGCTTGGCCGGGGCGATGCACTCGGGCCGTTCGGGAGCGGCAGCGGCCGGTTGCGCGGCCAGTCCCGCCAATGCCATGGCCGCGGCACACGCCGCCGCCCGCAGTCGGACTGTGGGTTTCATCGGTCACCTCCTTGTCGTTGTTGTCGATGTCGCGGCTGGGCCGCACCGAGGCGACTGTACGAACGCGTCGCTTTCAACCGGCTTTCAATTCCCCCTCTTTTCGTGCTGCGAAGCAGCATTCAGGCCCCGGTGAAAATCAGGGCAGCACGCAGGCCGGGACCCGGTTCCCGGTTTTCCAATACCAGCCGCCCCTTGTGCAGGCCGGCGATCCGCTGCGCGATGGCCAGCCCCAGCCCGGCTCCGGGCTTGCCCTTGCCCGACTCGCCCCGGCGGAAGCGCACCCCGGCCCGCTCGATGTCGGATACCGGCATGCCCGGACCGCTGTCCTCCACCTTCAGCACGATCTGCCCTGGCTCGCGCAGCAGCGTCAAGGTCACCATGCCCCCCTCCGGGCTGTAGCGGATGGCGTTGTCCAGCAGATTGAGCACGGCCTCGCGCAGCAGGACCGGGGAACCGGCCATCCACAAAGCATCCCCGGGCGCCTCGATTCCGTAGTCCAGGCGCTTGGCGCGCGCGGCCGGCAACAGGCTGCGCACGCATTCCCCGGCCAGTTCGGCCAGATCGGTCTGCACGAAAGGCAGCCCTCCCTCGGCCAGCGAAGCATCATGTACGCGGGCCAGCGCCAGCATCTGGTTCGCCATGCGTATGGAGCGGTCCACGCCGGCGTGCATGGCCTGCAAGACCTGGCGGACCGCCTGCGGATCGGTCTCGCGCAGCGCGAAATCCACCTGGGTCTTGAGCACGGTCAGCGGCGTGCGCAACTGGTGCGAGGCATCGTCCAGGAACTGGCGCTGCGCGCGGGCCTGGGCATCGTGCCGCGCGATGTGCCGGTTGATCGCGGACACCAGCGGCTGGACTTCGGCCGGCACCTGGCTGTCGTCCACCGGCCGCAGGTCGTCCGGGTCGCGCGCATCGATCTCCTCGCTCAGGCGCACCAGCGGCCGCAACGCGATGATCACCCCGCCTGTCAGCAGGATTGCACTCAACAGGATCTGCAGCGTGTCGCGCTCGATCGCGCGCATCAGCACGGTTCGCGTGAAGCCCGCCCGCGATTCGATGCTTTCCGCGACCTGGATGACCACCCGCTGGCGTTCCTTGGCACCGTACAGGGGCGGATCCAGCCGCCGCGCCAGCACGCCCACGCGCACGGGTTCGCCGAAATATTCGGCGTTGAAGAATTCCGCCCGCCCCGATACCAGCGGATGCTCGGGCATGGGAAGCGCCGGGTTGCCGATCTCGGTCAGGTTGTCCTCGGTGGACACCCGGAAATACACGTTGCCGCTGGCGGTCAGCTCGAAGAATTGCAGCAGCCGGTAGGGCAGTTCCACCGCCAACCCGCCGCTTTCCGTCGATATGTTCAGGTCTATGGCCCGCAGGGCTCCCGCCAGCGAACGGTCGTAGGCCGCATTGGCCAGGTCGTCCAGCAGCCGGACGGACAGCCACAGGCCACCGCTTGCCACCACGGCCAGGACGGGAAGCAGCCACCACAGCAGGGTCGACTTGAGGCTGCGCCGCCGTGGGCGCCGCGCCGGGCCATGCGAGATGCCGTCCTTGGACGAAGGCGCCGTCACGCGGGCTCCAGGCTGTACCCCAGTCCGCGCAAGGTCACGATGTGTACGCCGGTATCGCCCAGGCGCTTGCGCAGGCGGTGGACAATGACTTCGATGGCATCCAGCCCGACGTCGCGGTCGTCGTCGAATACCCGGTCCAGGATCTGCTGCTTGGTCATGGGTTCGCCGCTGCGCTGGATCAGGGCCCGCAGCACCGCATGTTCCCGCGGCGACAGGGCCAATGGCTGGTTGTCGAGCAGGAACTTCTGGGCGGCCAGGTCGAAAACCAGCGGTCCGCAGGACAGGCGGGGGTGTTCCCTGCCCCGGCTGCGCCGTATCAGCGCGAGCAGCCTGGCTTCCAGTTCGGCCACGTTGAAGGGCTTGGGCAGGAAATCGTCCGCGCCTTCATGCAGGGTGGTCACGCGTTCCGTCAGTGAATCACGCGCAGTCAATATCAGGACGGGAGTGCGGTCGTCGCGGGCGCGCAGCCTGGCCAGCAATGTGCGGCCATCCAGGCCCGGCAGTCCCAGGTCCAGGACGACGGCGTCGAAGTCCTCTACCTGCAGGCGCTTTTCGGCGACCACCCCATCGTCGGCCCATTCCACGACGAAGCCGGCATGTCTGGCCAGCGTGCCTGACAGCCACCGGGCCAGTTCGGGTTCGTCCTCGACCAACAGGATGCGCATGGCGTATCGGGTGCTCCGTACTTACTTATAGGAATGAGACGCCTGGATGCTAGGTGTTCGCCCTGTTGGGGTCAACCGCGTCCGCGCAGCGGCGCCCCGGGCCGCTTGCGGCCCCTCGTCGCGGTAGGAAAAAAGATGTTTGAGCTTTTATCCCAAAACTATCTATCCAATTCGTAGTAAGTAATAGGAGCCTGTGGATAACTTCGCGTGTACGAAAAAACCTTTTCGATTCAACGGCATGCCTAATTTTTAGGCATGTGGATAAGCTTGTCCACAGGGTGTACCCGAAAATTGGACAAGTTTTTCGGCGGGCGGCGAAAGCGAAGTTATCCACAAAGGGTCAACATCGTGTGCACACCCCGCTTCCCAGAGCTTATCCACAGGCCCTGGAATGGCCGCATCGGGTATCCTGGTCGCCTGCCTGGAGCCGTTATGGATGTATCCGCCTCTTCTTCCGCCCTGGCCGCGTTCGTGGGCCGCTACGAACGCCTGTTCGTCCTGACCGGCGCCGGATGCAGCACGGATTCGGGCATCCCGGACTATCGCGACGCCGATGGCCAATGGAAACGCACGCCGCCCATCGACTTCCAGGTATTCATGCGCGACGGACTGGCCCGGGCGCGCTACTGGGCGCGCAGCATGATCGGGTGGCGGCGCTTCGGGAAAGCCGGGCCCAACGACACCCATCGCGCGCTGGCCCGGCTGGAGGCCGGTGGAAGCGTGCGGCTGCTGGTCACCCAGAATGTGGATGGCCTGCATCAGGCGGCGGGCAGCCGCGAGGTGGTGGATCTGCATGGCAGGCTGGACGAGGTCCGGTGCATGCATTGCGCGCACCGCGAACCGCGCGCCGTGTTCCAGCAGCGCCTGGAAGCCGTGAATCCCGCCTGGGTCGCGCTGGACGCGGCCGATGCGCCCGATGGCGACGCGGACCTGGAGGCGGTGGATTTCTCCCGTTTCGCCGTGCCCTCCTGCCCGGCCTGCGGCGGCATCCTGAAGCCGGACGTCGTCTTCTTCGGCGAACAGGTGCCCGCGCCGCGCGTGGCGACGGTGCTGCGCGCGCTGGACGAGGCCGACGCCATCCTGGTGGTGGGCTCGTCGCTGATGGTGCATTCCGGCTACCGCTACGTGCGGGCCGGCGCGCAGGCCGGCCTGCCGGTCGCCGCGGTCAACCTGGGGCGCACGCGCGCCGACGACCTGCTGACCCTGAAAGTGGAGCAGTCCTGTGCCCAGGCGCTGGCCTTCCTGCTGGAGGACCGGGCGGCGGCATGAGGCCGCGCCAGGCTCAGCCCGAGTAGTCCAGCGGTACCCGTTTCACGTTGCACAGCAGCTCGTAGGCCACGGTGCCGGCCGCCCGGGCCACGACATTCACGTCCACCTGCCTGCCCCACAGTTCGACCCGGCTGCCCACGCCGGCGCCGGCCAGGTCGGTGATGTCCACCGTCAGCATGTCCATGGAGATCCGGCCGACCAGGCGGCTGGGCCGGCCATCGACCGATACCGGCGTGCCGGATGGCGCCGATCGCGGGTAGCCGTCGGCATAGCCCACGGCCACCAGGCCCACACGCATGGGGCGGTCCGCGACGTAGCGGCCGCCGTAGCCGATGGCATCGCCCGGCTGCACGCCGCGAACCGCGAAAATGCGGCTCTCGAGCGTCATGACCGGGATCAGTCCGTGGCCGGCGCCGGGCATGGGATCGGCGCCGTACAGCAGGATGCCCGGCCGCGACCAGTCGCCGCGCGCCGCGGGCCAGCCCAGCACGCCGGCGGAATTGCTCAGGCTGCGGTCGCCGGGCAGCCCGCCCGTCAGCGCCTTGAAGGCTGCAATCTGCCGGGTGGTGGCGGTCTGGTCCGGTTCATCCGCGCGCGCCAGATGCGTCATGAGGGTGATGTCCGCGACCTTGCCGCTGGCCGACAGGCGCGCATGGGCATCGGCCAGTTCGGCCTGCGTCGAAAAACCGGCCCGGCGCATGCCGGTGTCGGCCTTGAGCCATGCGTGCAGGCCGCGCAGGTCCGGTTGATATTCGATCATGCGTACCTGATGCTCGTGATGCACCACCATCCAGAGACCATGCCGGTTCGCCAGCCGGAGTTCGTCGGCATCGAAGGCGCCTTCCAGCACCAGGATGGGCCGGATGATGCCCGCCGCCCGCAGCGCCAGGGCTTCATCGGTGAAGGCCACCGCGAACCCGTCGGCCATATCGGCCAGCGCCCGCGCGCAGGGGATGGCGCCGTGGCCGTAGGCATTGGCCTTGAGCACCGCCAGTGCCCGGCCCCCGTGCAGGCGCCGTGCCAGCGCGTAGTTGTGTCGCAGCGCATCCAGGTCGATGCGTGCGCGCGCGGGACGAGTCATGGCCGGGCCGCCAGCGGTTGCTGCCGGGCGATGCGCGCGCCGCGGACGCGGCCGGCGTAGCGGTCGATGGCCAGCCCGTCCAGGCTAATCTCCGGCCGCCGGCCGCTCAGCTGGTCGGCGATGAGGCGGCCCGATCCGCAGGCCATGGTCCAGCCCAGCGTGCCGTGTCCCGTATTGAGGTACAGGTTGGGGTAGCGCGTGGCGCCCACGATGGGCGTGCTGTCGGGCGTCATGGGACGCAGCCCGGTCCAGAAGGTCGCCCGCGCCAGGTCGCCGCCGGGGAACAGGTCGTTCACCACGTGCTCGAGCGTGGCCCGCCGCCGCGGGTCCAGGCGCAGGTCGTAGCCGCCCAGCTCGGCCATGCCCCCGACACGGATGCGATGGTCGAAGCGGGTGATGGCGATCTTGTAGGTCTCGTCCAGCACCGTGGATTGCGGCGCACGGGAAGGATCGACCAGCGGCACCGTCAGCGAATAGCCCTTGACCGGATAGACCGGCAGGTCCAGGCCCAGCGGTTCGAGCATGCCGCGCGAGTAGCTGCCCAGGGCCAGCACGTAGCGGTCGGCCGTCAGGATCCGGCCACCCGCGCGCACGCCGGCGATGCGGCCGCCCTCGACCACGAGCCCGTCCACCGCCTGCCCGTAGCGGAAATCCACGCCCAGCGTGCGGGCGATGTCGGCCAGCGCCCGCGTGAACAGATGGCAGTCGCCGGTCTCGTCCTTGGGCAGGCGCAGGCCGCCCGCCAGCTTGCCGGCGGATACGGCCAGGCCGGGTTCGACGCGGGCCAGTTCGTCCCGGCCCAGCAGCTCGAACGGCACGCCGCATTGTTCCAGCACCGCGATGTCGCGGCCGGCGGCGTCGAGCTGGGCCTGGGTGCGAAAGAGCTGCAGCGTGCCGCCGGTGCGCTGTTCGTACTGGATGCCGGTTTCCGCGCGCAGCTGTTGCAGGCAGCTGCGGCTGTACTCGGCCACCCGCATCATGCGCTCCTTGTTGACCGCGTAGCGTTCGGCCGAGCAGTTGCGCAGCATTTGCGCCATCCAGCGTAGCTGGAACAGGCTGCCGTCCAGGCGGATGGCAAGCGGGGCATGCCGCTGGAACATCCACTTGATCGCCTTCAGCGGGATGCCCGGCGCGGCCCAGGGCGTGGAGTAGCCCGGCGAGACCTGGCCGGCGTTGGCGTAGCTGGTTTCCTGCGCGGGACCGCCCTGTCGATCCAGCACGGTGACTTCCAGTCCCGCGCGGGCCAGGTAATAGGCACTGGCGACCCCGATCACGCCGCCACCGAGAACGAGCACCTTCATGGAAAAATCCTCGCGTCGTATATGTATTCAGCTAGTATAGGAACGATAATCCAGTGAATTTCACTGAAATTCACTTCTTGGACAATGAATTCAACCGGAAGGTCCCCGTCCAAACCGGGGGGACGAAGTGACATGCACGAGCTCGATCGCACCGACAGGAAAATCCTCGACATCCTCCAGCGCGAGGGCCGCATTTCCATGACCGAGCTGGCCGATCGCGTCGGCCTGTCGGCCTCGCCCTGCTCGGAACGGGTACGGCGCATGGAGCGCGAGAAGGTCATCACCGGCTATCACGCGCACCTGTCGCCCACCGCGCTGGGCAAGTCGCTGCTGGTCTTCGTCGAAATCAAGCTGGCCTCGAAATCGGGCGAGATCTTCGACAAGGTCCGCATGGAATTGCTGCACGTGCCCGACGTGCTGGAGTGCCATCTGGTGTCGGGCAATTTCGACTATCTGGTCAAGGCGCGCCTGGGCGGCATGCGCGAGTACCGCCGGCTGCTGGGGGACATCCTGAAGAAGCTGCCGGTGGCGGCCGAGTCGCACAGCTACGTGGTGATGGAAGAGGTCAAGGAAAGCCTGGCCCTGCCCATGGACCGCTAGGTATTCTGGTTCTACCGGTCCGGCAAGGGAAAGCCCTGCGCCAGCGACTCGCGCAGGTATTCGACGAAGCATTGCACCGCGCGCGGCACGCGCGGCGCCCAGGGGCGCAGCGCATACAGCTGGTTGCCGAAGAAGCCTTGCACGCGCCAGCCCGGCAGTACCGGCCTGAGCCGGCGCATGGCGGGTGCCGCGCTGAAATCGGGCAAGAGGCCGATGCCCAGTCCGTCCAGCACCGCGTCGCGCAGCACCTCGCTGTTGTTGGCCTTCAAGGGGCCCTGCACGGGCACCGACATCGTCTCGCCCCGCGCATCGTCGGCCGCGACGAAGGTCCAGGTATCGGCGCCCGGCCCGAGGTACAGCACGCAATCGTGGTCCGCCAGGTCGCGCGGGTGCCGGGGCGCCCCGCGCCGTCGCAGATAGGCGGGGCTGGCGACCAGCAGCGAGCGGGTTTCGCACAGCGGCCAGGCAACATAGCTTTCGGGTGCGGCGGCCGTGTGGCGGATGGCCAGGTCGTAGCCTTCCTGCGCCAGGTTGACGAAGCGGTCGGTCAGGTCGAGGTGGATGCGCACCTGGGGATAGTCGCGGAAGAACGCCGCCAGCCGCGGCGCGACGTGTTGCCTGCCCAGCGCCACCGGCGCGGTGACGCGCACCGTGCCGCGCGGCGTGCCGGACAGGTCCTTTACCGCCGTGAAACCGGCGTCGATGCGCTCGAACGCCGGCGCGGCGTCGGCCACCAGTTCCCGGCCGGCGTCGGTCAGCACGACCGAGCGCGTCGTGCGCTGGACCAGCGGCACGCCGGCCGCGCGCTCCAGCGCGACTATGCGCATGCTGACCGAAGCCTTGGACAGGCCCAGGCGCCGGGCCGCCTGGGTGAAGCTGCGGGTCTCGGCCAGCACGGTCAGCAGGTGGATGTCGGCCACCCAGGGCCCGATGATATCGGCAGCCATGTTTTTCCGTTCAGATTGTTCAATTTATTGAACACTTTAATCGTCTTCGGCCGGCTTATCCAATCGACCGGGCCGACCTAGACTGGAGGCCTTGCTCTTCTTCTCAGGATGACCGCCATGTCCGCTTCCATCGTCCATTGGGTGGACGGCCGCAAGATGCCTTCGCAGGGATCGCGCGTCGCCGACGTCTTCAATCCCGCCACCGGCGCCGTCTCCGGCCAGGTGGCGCTGGCCGGCGCCACCGACGTCGATGCCGCCGTCGCCAGCGCCCGCCGCGCCTTTCCCGCCTGGGCCGACGTGCCGCCCATCCGCCGGGCGCGCGTGATGTTCCGCTTCCTCGAACTCTTGAACCGCCACAAGGACGAACTGGCCCGCGCGATCACCGCCGAGCACGGCAAGGTGTTCACCGACGCGCAGGGCGAAGTCGCGCGCGGCATCGACATCGTCGAGTTCGCCTGCGGCATTCCGCAACTGCTCAAGACGCAGTTCACCGACCAGGTTTCCACCGGCATGGACAACTGGACCCTGCGCCAGCCGCTGGGCGTGGTGGCGGGCATCACGCCGTTCAACTTCCCGGTAATGGTGCCGATGTGGATGTTCCCCGTGGCCATCGCGGCGGGCAACTGCTTCGTGCTCAAGCCCAGTCCCATCGACCCCACCCCTTCGCTGATGATGGCCGAGCTGCTCAAGGAAGCCGGCCTGCCGGACGGCGTGTTCAACGTCGTGCAGGGCGACAAGGAAGCGGTGGATGCCCTGCTGGCCCACCCCGACGTGGCCGCGGTGTCCTTCGTCGGCTCCACACCCATCGCGCAGAGCATCTACGAGACCGGCGCGCGCAACGGCAAGCGCGTGCAGGCGCTGGGCGGCGCGAAGAACCACATGGTGGTCATGCCCGACGCCGACCTGGACCAGGCCGTGGACGCGCTGGTCGGCGCGGGCTACGGCTCGGCGGGCGAGCGCTGCATGGCCATCTCGGTGGCGGTGCTGGCGGGCGAGGTGGCCGACCGCATCGTGCCGCGCCTGGTCGAGCGCGCGCATGCGCTGAAGGTCAAGAACGGCATGGAGCTCGACGCCGAGATGGGCCCCATCGTGCATGCCGGCGCGCACCGCCGCATCAGCGACTACATCGGCCTGGGCGTGGAAGAAGGCGCGAAGCTGCTGGTGGACGGCCGCCGCTTCGATCCGGCGTCGGCAGGCGCGGGTTGCGAGCGCGGCTTCTGGATGGGCGGCACGCTGTTCGACCATGTCACGCCCGAGATGCGCATCTATCGCGAGGAAATCTTCGGCCCCGTGCTGTCCTGCGTGCGCGTGCCCGACTTCGCCTCGGCGGTCGAGCTGATCAACGCGCACGAATTCGGCAACGGCGTGAGCTGCTTCACCAGCGACGGCAACGTGGCGCGCGAATTCGGCCGCCGCATCCAGGTCGGCATGGTGGGCATCAACGTGCCCATTCCGGTGCCCATGGCCTGGCACGGCTTCGGCGGCTGGAAGCGTTCGCTGTTCGGCGACATGCATGCGTACGGCGAGGAAGGCGTGCGCTTCTACACCAAGCAGAAGAGCATCATGCAGCGGTGGCCGAGCAGCATCGAGAAGGGCGCGGAGTTCGCCATGCCCATTGCCAAGTAGAGGATCCCCCCTACGCGCTTCGCGCGCCCCCCAGGGGGCGATGCGGGTGGACCGGCAAAGCCGGATCCACCGCATCCTGGGTCTGCGTAGGGGGGTTACCTATTCATCAGGAAGTTGACTAATGCTGCGGCCGGGGCTGAGAGGCCCTCGCGCTGCCGGAAGACCACGAAGAGTTCGCGCGCGGCCCAGGGTTCGTCGATGGGGATCAGCGCGAGGTCCAGCGTGCCCACGTACAGTTCGCCGCTGTGCTGCGGCACCACCGCCACGCCCAGGCCGACGTGGACCATGCGGCACAGGGCATCCAGGCTGCTGACGCTGATCTTGACGTGCAGCGTGGCGCCCAGACGTCCGGCTTCCTTGACCAGCAATTGCGTCAGCGACGTCCCCTGCCCCATGCCGACGATGTTCTCGTCCATGAAGTCGCGCAGGCGCACCACGGGCGCCTTGGCCAGGCGATGGCGGCGCGGCACGGCCAGCACCAGGCGGTCGCTGCGGTAGGGCAGGTGCTCGAGCCGCTCTATGCCCGGGACCTTGTTCGAGAAGCCCAGGTCGAAATCGCTTTCGGTCAGGCTGCGCAGCACCTGGCTGCTGGTCTGCTCGTCGATCTGGATGTCCACGTCGGGGAACACGCGCTTGAAGGCGGCGATGTCCTCGGGCAGGAACTGCACGATGGACGACATGTTGCCGACGATGCGTATCGTGCCCTTGGCGCCGCTGGCGTACTGGGACAGCTCGGCTTCCATGCGTTCGATGTCGGCCAGGACTTCCCGCGCGTGGCGATACACGGCCTCGCCTATGGGCGTGACCGAGATGCCGCGCGATTCGCGGTGGATGACCGGCTGCCCGATCACGCCTTCGATCTCGGCGATGCGGCGGCTGACGGCCGAAGGCGCGATGGCCTCGCGTTCGGCCGCGCGCGCGATGTTGCGTTCCTGGCAGACGGCGACGAACAGGCGCAGCGAGGTCAGGTCGAGTTTACGGACGAGATTGCTCATGGTCTTGCCTTCCTGTCGCTGCGCCGATTGTGGCACGGCGGGCGACAGGGGGCAACGCGCTCAGGCGCTCCGGCGCGCGGGCGACAGCCAGGGGTACGCGCGCAGGTGTGCGTCCTCGAAGGCGCGGATCTGGTCGGCCTTGCGCAGCGTCAGGCCGATGTCGTCCAGGCCGTTCAGCAGGCAGTACTTGCGAAAGGGCGCGATGTCGAAGGCGAACGACGGCGTGCCGTTCGGATCGGACACGGTTTGCGCCTCGAGGTCCACCAGCAGTTGAACCGGCCTTTCCCGCGTCGCCAGCGCGAACAGCGCGTCCACTTCGTCCTCGCGCAGCACGACGGGCAGGAGACCGTTCTGCATCGCGTTGTTGTAGAAGATGTCGCCGAAGCTGGGCGCGATCACGGCGCGAAAGCCATATTGCTGCAAGGCCCACGGCGCGTGTTCGCGCGACGAACCGCAGCCGAAGTTGGCGCGGGCCAGCAGGATGGTCGCGCCCTGGTAGCGCGCCTCGTTCAGCACGAAGTCCGGATTCAGCGGACGGCCGCTGCAATCCTGGCCGGGCTCGCCCTGGTCCAGGTAGCGCCATTCGTCGAACAGATTGGGGCCGAAGCCGGTGCGCCGGATGGACTTCAGGAACTGCTTGGGAATGATGGCGTCGGTGTCGACGTTGGCGCGGTCGAGCGGTGCGACGAGCCCTTGCAGACGATCGAATTTTTCCATGATGGGCTCCTTACAGGGCGCGCACGTCGACGAAGCGGCCGGCGATGGCCGCGGCGGCCGCCATCGCGGGGCTGACGAGGTGCGTGCGTCCGCCGGCGCCCTGCCGGCCTTCGAAATTGCGGTTGGAGGTCGAGGCGCAGCGCTCCCCCGGCGAAAGCCGGTCGGCGTTCATCGCCATGCACATGGAACAGCCGGACTCGCGCCATTCGAAGCCGGCGTCGATGAAGACGCGGTCCAGGCCTTCCTGTTCCGCCTGCGCCTTCACCAGTCCGGAACCCGGCACCACCATCGCGAGCCGGATGTTCGGCGCCTTGCTGCGGCCCTTGACCACGGCGGCGGCGGCGCGCAGGTCCTCGATGCGCGAGTTGGTGCACGAACCGATGAACACCTTGTCCAGGGGAATGTCGGCGATGGGCGTATTGGCCGCCAGTCCCATGTAGGCCAGCGCCTTGCGCATCCCTTCGCGCCGGACCGGATCGGCTTCGGCGTCGGGGTCCGGTACCCTGCCATCCACGGCCACGACCATCTCGGGAGAAGTGCCCCAGGTCACCTGCGGCACGATGGACGCCGCATCGATCTCCACCACCGTGTCGAACACCGCGTCCTCGTCCGAACGCAGCGTGCGCCACCAGGCCACGGCCTGGTCCCACTGCGCGCCCGACGGCGCGAACGGCCGGCCGCGCAGGTAGTCGATGGTGGTGTCGTCCACCGCGATCATGCCGGCCCGCGCGCCGGCCTCGATGGACATGTTGCAGATGGTCATGCGGCCTTCCATGGACAGCGCGCGTATGGTCGAGCCCGCGTATTCGATGGCGTGGCCGGTGGCGCCCGCGGCGCCTATCCTGCCGATCAGCGCCAGCACGATGTCCTTGGCCACCACGCCGGACTGCAGCATGCCTTCCACGCGCACCAGCATGGATTTCATCTTGCGCGCAATCAGCGTCTGCGTGGCCAGCACGTGCTCGACTTCCGAGGTGCCGATGCCGTGCGCCAGGCAGGCGAAGGCCCCGTGCGTGCTCGTGTGGGAATCCCCGCACACCACCGTCATGCCGGGCAGCGTCGCGCCCTGCTCGGGACCGACCACGTGCTCGATGCCCTGGCGGCGGTCCTGCATGCCGAAGAAGGTCAGGCCGAAGGTGCGGGCGTTGTCCTCCAGCGCGCCCACCTGCGCGCGCGAGAACGGATCGTCGATACCCTGGCTGCGGTCGGTGGTGGGAACGTTGTGGTCGGCGATCGCCAGACAGGAATCGGCGCGCCACGGCGCGCGGCCGGCCAGCCGCAGGCCCTCGAAGGCCTGCGGGCTCGACACCTCGTTGATCAGGTGCCGGTCGATGTACAAGAGGCAGGTGCCGTCGGGTTCGGCGGCGAAGGCGTGCGTGTCCCAGAGTTTATCGTAGAGCGTGCGCGGCATGCGGTGTAGCCTTTTCATCATGAACCGCTTCATTCTAGGAGTGGCGCGTTGTTCGAGAGATGATGAATCGAGATGGCTGCCGTCGCGGCGGAAACCGGTTTGCAACGATTTCGCCGATGGAGATGCCAGCCATGCCCATTTGATGCTTCATGAGCGTTCCGAACCTCTCTACAGTGCGGAAAAGGAGTCGTTCATGCAAGACAGCATCCGTTTCGAGGGCCGCGTGCTTTACCTGTCGCGCGATCCGTCCTGTATCCGCCGCCAGCTGGCCGGCGAATCCGTTTCGCTCGCCCAGGCCGGACCGCTGCGCGACGACGTGTCGACCGACGAGATCACGCCGGTCACGACCATGCTGGTGTACGACGAGCGCCTGGGCCGCTATCCCTACGTGGGGTTGAAGGCCGGCGACGAGCTGCCCATAGGCGAGGACGCCGTGCGCCGGGGCGGCTTCGGCATCACGGTGGCGGGCAAGCGCTACGGCAAGGGTTCGTCGCGCGAGCACAGCCCGCTGGCCGAGCTGTCGGCCGGCATACGGCTGATCGTGGCCGAGAGTTTCGAGCGCATCTATCAGCAGAACTGCGACAACATCGGCATCCTGACCACGACGGACTTCGACGTGCTGCGCCGGATCGAGGCCGGCGAGTCCATTCCCATCGAACTGTTCCTGAAGGGCCGCGACGCGCTGACCCAGGCCATCATCCGCAGCGGCGGGCTGATGGCCTACAGCCGGCAGGCGCTGCGGGCCGACACGGCTTCCACGCCGCGCGCCCCGGGCAAGGGGCTGACGCTGGTCGAGAAGATCATCCACCGGCACCTGCACCCGGACACCGTGGACGCCGGACGCGGCAGCGGCGTGTTCATCCGCGCCGACTGGCGCTTCAGCCACGACTATTTCACCGGCATGAGCGCGCACCTGATGCACCTGGCCTACGGCAAGCCGGCGCCGCTGCGCGATCCGGACCGCATCGTGGCCTTCCACGACCATCTGGTCCTGGCGCCGCAAAGCGTGCCGCACGTCAAGGGTGGCCTCCTGCCGCGCGTGGCGACCCTGGTGCAGGGACACCATGATTTCATCGACGATTATCCGGTGCGCCACTACGGCCAGTTGCCCGACGGCAGCGGGTCGGAGGGCATCTGCCATGCGTTGATGGCCGAGCGCCACGCGCTGCCGGGCGAGGTCGTGGCCGGCACCGATTCGCATACGCCGCATGCCGGCGCGCTGGGCTGCCTGGCGTTCGGCGTGGGCTCGACCGACATGGCCAACAGCTGGGCCACCGGCTACGTTCGCTGCAAGGTGCCGGAGACCCTGCGCGTGGAGGTCTCGGGCACGCTGGCGCCCGGCGTCACGGCCAAGGATATCGTGCTGGTGCTGCTGCGGTCCGAGGCCGTGCGCAACGGCGAGGCCATCGGCGCGGTGTTCGAATACGGAGGCGAGGCGGTGCGCGCCATGTCGGTGGACGAGCGCGCCACGCTGACCAACATGGTGGCCGAGCTGGGCGGGTTCACCGGCATCGTCGAGCCCGACGAACGTACCGTGGCCTTCCTGAAGGAACGGCGCGGCATCGACTTCGCGCTGGAGGACTGGATGGCCAGCGATGCGGACGCCGCCTACCGCCGCGTGATCCACATCGACGGCGCGGACGTGCGGCCCATGGCGGCCCGCCCGGGCGATCCTGGCAACGGCGTGGCCATCGCCGAGCTGGACGGCGACGTGGCGGTCGACATTGCCTACGGCGGTTCCTGTACCGGCGGCAAGCGCGCCGATTTCGACGCCTACCACGAGGTCCTGAAATGGGGCCTGGACCAGGGGCTGCGCATCGCGCCGCACACCCGCTTCTACCTGCAGTTCGGCACGATGGAGGTCAAGCGCTATTGCGAGCAGCGCGGCTACCTGGACGTTTTCGAGCGTGCCGGCGTGGAACTGGTGATGCCGGGCTGCGGCTCGTGCGCCAATTGCGGGCCGGGCCAGTCGACTTCGGCCTCGCAGGTCACGATCAGCGCGATCAACCGCAATTTCCCGGGCCGCTCGGGGCCCGGGAGCGTGTGGCTGGCCAGTCCGTATTCGGTGGCCGCCAGCGCGCTGGCGGGCCGGATCGTGGACTATGGACAGCTGCGGAGATAGACGCCGAACCCTATTTCTTCATGCCGTCCTTCGACATGGTGTCCTTCTTCATGTCGTCCTTCTTCATGCCGTCGTGCTTCATCTTGTCGCCGGCCATGGCATCTTTCTTCATGTCGTCCTTCTTCATCGCGTCCTTGGCGGGCGCGGTTTGGGACATGGCGTCCTTGCCCATGCCGTCCTTGGCCATGTTGTCCTTGCCCATGCTATCGGCGGCGTGGGCCGTGACGGCGGCCAGGGCCATGCCCAGGGAAAGAACGAGAGGGGTCAGTTTCTTCATGCGTCGCTCCTTGAAGCGTGGGTCGAAAGAGGGCGCGGGGAATCCGCGCCGTATGGAACCTCGGCTCAGCTGCCGCCGAACCAGTTGTATCCCTGGTCTTCCCAGTACCCGCCCGGATAGGCGTTGGTGACGAAAATCGCCTGGACGTGCTTGGGATTCTTGTAGCCAAGCTTGGTCGGCATGCGCAGCTTCATGGGAAAACCGTATTCGCGTGGCAGCGTGCGCCCGTCGTAGCTCAACGTGAGCAGCGTCTGCGGATGCAGGGCCGTCGCCATGTCGATGCTGGTGTAGTAGTCGTCCGCGCACTTGAAGCCCACGTATCGGGCGCCGGTGTCGGCGCCGATGCGGGCCAGGAAGTCCGAGAAGCGCACGCCGCCCCAGCGGCCGATGGCGCTCCAGCCCTCCACGCAGATGTGCCGGGTGATCTGCTCGGCCTGGGGCAGGGCCCGCAAGTCGGCCAGGCGCCATGGCCGGCGGTCGGCCACGCGGCCGGCAATCTCGAGCCGGTAGTCCGCCTCGTTCACCTCGGGGGCGTCTTCCACGCCGTAATAGGCGTTGAAGGGAAAGGGGCGCGTGATCATGGACGCGGGATAGGTCGGCGCCAGGGCGTCCGGATCGAAAAGCCAGCCCTGCACCTTGTCGTTGAAACGGGAAACGGCCGACAGCGCCTGCTCGACACCGGCCTGGCCGGTGATCTCGCAGCCCGACAGCAGGGCCAGCCCGCCCAGGGACAGCGTGCGGGTCAGGAAGGCCCGCCGCTCGGGCCGTTCGATCCGAGGGGCCAGCAGCCGCCGGGCTTCGCGCAACGCCAGGTCGGCATCGGAGGCGGACAGGCGGGAACGTTTTTCCATGGCCGTCCCCTACCTGCCCAGTACCATGGCGCGCAGGGTGCGCGGCACCAGCGCCACCATGGCCAGGTGCACGACCACGAATCCCACCAACGCGGCCATCGCGGCGAAATGCACGCGGCGCGCCATCTCGTAGCCGCCCATCAACTCGCGCAGCATGCCGAACTGCACCGATTTCCACAGCACCAGGCCCGACACGACCAGCAGCGCGACATCGACCATGACGAACAGGTAGGCCAGGCGCTGTACCTGGTTGTACCGGCGCGGATCGTCGTGGCCCAGGCGGCCGCGCAGCGCCGCCGCCAGGTCGCGCAGCACGCCGCGGGGCGAAAGCGGCAGGAAGCGACGGAACAGGCGCCCGGTCGCCAGGTTCAGCGCGAGATAGGCCGCGCCGTTGCCGGCCAGCAGCCACATGGCCGCAAAATGCCATTGCAATGCGCCGGCCAGCCATCCGCCCAGGGTGACCGCCTCCGGGAACGTGAAGCCGAACAGCGGCGAGGCGTTGTAGATGCGCCATCCGCTCGCCACCATGACCAGCACGGCCAGCGCATTCAGGGCATGCGACATGCGCACCCACGCGGGATGGACCGGGGGCAGGCGGGAAGCGGGGGGGTGAATCGCCGGGGTGGCCGTCGGGGACATGCGGGCTCTCCGTTCGAGGTTTGCCGCATTGTTGGCCCCCCGCCATCCCGGAGTCCTCACGCAAACTTAAAATAAATGTGATGATTTCCCGCGCCGGGATTGGCGAGAATGCGGTCTACGGTTTTCTACAGGCAGGCTCATGGAACGGGTCAAGCGCGTCCTGATCGTCGAGGATGATGCCCATATCGCCGAACTGTTGCGCATGCACCTGCGCGACGAGGGCTATGCCGTCGAGCATGCGGCCGACGGCGAGCAGGGCATGCGCATGCTGGAGGGCGGGACCTGGGATGCGCTGGTCCTGGACCTGATGCTGCCTGGCGTGGACGGACTGGAAATCTGCCGCCGGGCCCGGGCCATGGCGCGCTACACCCCCATCATCATCACCAGTGCGCGTTCCAGCGAAGTCCATCGTATCGTCGGACTGGAACTGGGCGCCGACGACTACCTCGCCAAGCCCTTCTCCTTGCTGGAGCTGGTGGCGCGCGTCAAGGCGCTGCTGCGCCGCGTGGACGCCCTGGCGCGCCATGCGCGCATCGAGGCGGGGTTGCTGTCGTTGCACGGCGTGGACCTGGATCCGCTGGCCCGCACGGCCCGGCTGAACGGCAGGGCCATCGACCTGACCCCGCGCGAGTTCGACCTGCTGGCCTTCTTCGTGCGGCATCCGGACAAGGTGTACTCGCGCATGGACCTGCTGGACGAAGTGTGGGGCTACCAGCACGACGGCTACGAACACACGGTCAATACGCACATCAACCGCCTGCGCACCAAGATCGAGGACGACCCGTCCGAGCCGCGGCGCATCCTGACGGTATGGGGCCGAGGCTACAAGTTCGCCTCGGGCGTGCGGGACGAGGCCGCGGCGCCATGAAACGCCTGTCGCTCACGCAGCGCCTGTCCCTGGTGTTCGCCGTGCTGCTGCTGGCCTGCAGCGGGATCTCGCTGCTGTTCCAGATCCAGGCCACGGCGCGCCACGAACAGGAGGTCGTGCAGCAGTTGTCCAGCGGGCTGGCGGCGCACATCGCCGGTACCGCGCAGTTGATGGACGCGGGCGGCTGGAAGCCGGATGCCGTGCGCGACCTGTTCGACAAGCTGATGGCGGTGAATCCCGCCGTCGAGCTCTACCTGCTCGATCCCGACGGACGCATCGTCGGCCATGCGGCCCCGCCCGGCCGCCTTGTGCGCGATCACATCGACCTGGCACCGGTGCGCCGCCTGATGGCCGGCGCCGAATTGCCCATACTCGGCGACGACCCCCGGAGCACGGACGCGCGCAAGGTGTTCAACGCCGCCCCGGTGCGCGTCGACGGCAAGGAAGCCGGCTACGTCTACGTCATCCTGCAGGGCGAGACGCACGATGCGCTGGCCGCCGGGCTCGCCCGCCATTCGGTGTGGCGCATGACGGGTCTGGCCATGGGACTGGTCGCGCTGCTGGGACTGATCATGGGCCTCGTTGCCTTCCGCCTCATTACCCGCCCCTTGCGCGCACTGGCCGATACCGTGCGCGACTTCGACGCCGCCAGCGACGTGCCCGTGGTGGCGCCGGAGCCGGTGCCCGACGACGGCCGGCGCGACGAGATCGCTACGCTGCGCGCCGCCTTCGCGCAGATGAGCCGGCGCATCGCCGAGCAGTGGCGCGAACTGACCCGCCAGGACCAGCAGCGGCGGGAACTGGTCGCCAACATCTCGCACGACCTGCGCACCCCCCTGACCTCGCTGCATGGCTACCTGGAAACCCTGCGCGTGAAGGACGGTCTGTTGTCCCGGTGCGAGCGCCATCGCTACCTGGACATCGCGCTGGACCAGAGCCGCAAGGTCGGCGTGCTGGCGCAGGCGCTGTTCGAACTGGCGCGCCTGGAGTCGGGCCTGGTCCAGCCCGAGCGGGAAACCTTCGCCCTGCCCGACCTGGTGCAGGACGTCGTGCAGAAGTTCGAGCTGGCGGCCGAGGCGCGGGGCCAGCGCTTGCAGACCGAGATCCCGCCGGCATTGCCGCAGGTGCATGCCGACATCGCGATGATCGAGCGCGTGCTGACCAACCTGCTGGACAACGCCATCCGCCACAATCCACCCGGCACGCAGATCACCGTGGGGCTGGCGGCGGCCGGCAACGGCGTGCGGGTGGACGTCCGTGATACCGGAGCGGGTATCCCCGCGGCGCTGCGGCCCCGCCTGTTCAAGCGGATCCCCGCCTGGGGCCGCAAAGCGCAGGACAGCGGCGGGCTGGGGCTCATGATCGTCCAGCGCATGCTCGCGCTGCATGGCAGCGACATCCGCCTGGTCGAAGACGGCGGACCCGGGACCGTGTTCCGGTTCAGGCTGGGAGTCGACTGAACGGCCGATAGGGCCGGGCGGCCCGCACGCATCCCTATCCGCCTACAATCGGCGGCATCACCGATGCTTCCCCTCGTGCCATGGATACCTCCACCAAGCCCCGGTTCCAGTTCCGGCTGCGGGTCTACCGCGACGCTTCCATCGCGATCGGACCGGGCAAGATCGCGCTGCTGGAAGCCATTCTCGAGGCGGGCTCCATCACCGCCGCCGCCCAGCAGATGGGCATGTCGTACCGCCGAGCCTGGCTGCTGGTGGACGAGTTGAACCGGTCCCTGCGCGAGCCCGCGGTCGAGAGCGCCGCCGGCGGGGCGCGCGGCGGCGGCACGGTCGTGACCGACGCGGGCCGCGAACTCATACGGCGCTACCGTTCGATCGAGGCCACCGCCCGCTCGGCCGCGGCCGAGGACATCGCCGCCATGGCAAGCATGCTCGTCGACTGACGCGAGTCCGGGCCCCGCCCGGCATTCGCTCGCGCTACCGTCCAGCCAGGATTCGCTGTATTCTTCGGAATATGACGAATGCGCTGCTGGATTCCTTCGACGCTTTTCCGCTGATCCTGTCCCTGAAGGTCGCGGCCCTGGCCACCGTGCTGGCCCTGGTCGCGGGCGTGGGCCTGGGCTGGCTGTTCGCGCGCAAGCCGTTTCCGGGCAGTTCGATGGCCGAGGCCGTGTTCATGCTGCCGCTGGTGCTGCCGCCCACGGTCATCGGCTACGCCATCCTGCTGGCGGCGGGCCGGCGCAGCCCCCTGGGCCGCTGGATCTACGAGCACTTCGACTACACCATCATCTTCAGCTGGCACGGCGCGGTCGTGGCCTCGGCCATCGTCGCCCTGCCGCTGGTCCTGAAGTCGGCCAGCGCCGCATTCGGCGGCATCGACCGTACCCTGGAAGCCGCCGCCAGCACGCTGGGCCAGTCGCGCTGGTCGGTGTTCGTGCGCGTGACCCTGCCGCTGGCCTGGCCGGGCATCCTGGCCGGCACCCTGCTGGCTTTCGCGCGCGCCATGGGCGAGTTCGGCGCCTCGCTGATGGTGGCGGGCTCGATTCCCCAACGCACGCAAACGCTTTCCATGGCCATCTACGACGCCACGCAGGCGGGGCAGGACGACCTGGCCCTGCTGCTGGTGCTCATCACCTCGGCCATTTCCATCGCCATCCTGGTGGCCTGCAACCGCTATCTGTCGCTACGCTGAAGGAACCCCATGTCCCGCATCCGCCATGCCGCCCTGTTGCTTGCCTTCGCCCTGCCGTTTCAGGCTTGCGCCCAGGAGATCACCGTATCGGCCGCGGCCAGCCTGACCAACGCCTTCAAGGACCTCGGCAAGCAATTCGAGCAACGGCATCCCGGCACCACGGTGCGGCTCAACTTCGCGGCCTCGGGCACGCTGCTCCAGCAGATGAGCCAGGGCGCGCCGGTGGACGTGTTCGCCAGCGCCGACCAGGCCACGATGGACAAGGCCGTGGCGCAGAACCTGATCGACGTGCCGACGCGGCGCGATTTCGCCGCCAACAGCCTGGTGCTGGTCACGCCCGCGCAGGGCGGTCCTGCCATCGCCTCGCTGCAGGACCTGGCCGGCGCGCCGGTCAAGCGCATCGCCGTCGGCAAGCTCGCCACGGTGCCGGTGGGCAACTACACCAGGCAGGCGCTGGACCGCGCCGGCCTGTGGACCGCGCTCGAACCCAAGTTCATCCAGGCCGACAGCGTGCGCCAGGTGCTGGACTACGTGAGCCGGGGCGAGGTGGACGCCGGCTTCGTCTACCGTACCGACGCGGCCATCATGCAGGACAAGGTCAGGATCACGCTGACCGCCGGCGGCCATACGCCGGTGACCTATCCCGTGGCGGTGCTGTCCGGCAGCAAGCACCAGGCGCAGGCCAGGGCCTTCATCGACTTCCTGCTGTCCGCGCCCGGCCAGCAGGTGCTGGACCGCTACGGATTCGGCAAGCCGTGATCGATGTCGACATCGCGCTGACGGTGCGCGACGGCAGCCGGCGCTTCGACCTGGCGGCTCGCTTCGCCTCCGATGCGCCCTTCGTCGCGCTGTACGGGCCGTCGGGCTCGGGCAAGTCGCTGACCCTGCAGGCGGTGGCCGGACTGCTGCGGCCCGGAGCCGGCCACATCCGGCTGGACGGCCGGACCCTGTTCGACGCCGCGCAAGGCATCGACGTCGCGCCGCCCGCGCGCGGTATCGGCTACCTGTTCCAGCATTACGCGCTGTTCCCGCATCTGTCGGTGCGCCAGAACATCGCCTTCGGCCTGACCTCGTGGCGCCGTCGTCGCCTGTCGCCCGAGGACGGGCGGCGCGTGCAGGCCCTGATCGACCGCTTCGGGCTGACCGCCATGGCCGGCAGCCGGCCCGGCGTGCTGTCGGGCGGCCAGCAACAACGCGTGGCGTTGGCGCGGGCCCTGGCCTGCCAGCCCCGCGCCCTGTTGCTGGACGAACCCTTCGCCGCGTTGAATCCCATGCTGCGCGGCGAACTGCGCAAGGAGCTGGCCGAGGTAGCGCGGCAGTGGGGCATCCCCGTGCTGATGATCACGCATGATATCGACGACGTGCTGGAGCTGGCCAATGTCGCCTTTCTTTACCAGGACGGGCAGGTCACGCGCAAAGTGAACCTGCGCAGCGGACAAAGCCGCGATTTCGTCCGCCGCGCACTGGGTGACGACGCGCCGGCCGAGACGCCGATGCGCCAGCGCCTGCGCACGCTGCTGAACCCGGGCGCGTCCTGAACGCACGGCGTTAGAATCGTCGATCAGACGACTCTGCGGTGGCACGCTGCGCGCGGCCGCCCGCCATTCCATGCCACCCTTCGACCGTTCCGCCGCCGTGGGCTTCGGCCTCAATCCGCTCGACCGCATGTCCGAGGCGCGCGCCGACGGCGAGTTCGTCCGGGCGCGCCGGCACGATGCGGCGGCCCGGTTCATGGTTTTCGTCGGCGACGTGCCCCTGCTGGATGCGAGCGGCGCCGCGCCTTCCCCCCTGTTCACCGCCGAGGCCTGGATAGGCCTGGGACCCGCGCGGCAGGAGATCTTCCTGGGGCAGGACGAGCAGGGCCGCCCGCTGTTCGCCGTGGCCCTGGACGGCGGGCTGGCCGAGGCGGCCGCCTCCCGGTCCGGGCTGGAACTGCTGGACCTGCGCAGCATCGCCATGCGCGGCCTGTTCCCGCCCGACGTGCTGGGCGAACTGGGCGGCGCCAAGGCCATCCTGAGCTGGCACGACCGGCATCGCTATTGCGCCAACTGCGGCGAGCCCAGCCGCGTGGCCTGCGCGGGCTGGCGCCGCGACTGTCCGGCCTGCGGCGCCCAGCACTTTCCGCGCGTGGACCCGGTGGTGATCATGCTGGCGGTGGACGGCGACCGCTGCCTGCTGGGCCGCCAGCCGCGCTTCGCGGCGGGCATGTACTCGGCCCTGGCGGGTTTCCTGGAGCCGGGCGAGACCATCGAGGACGCCGTGCGGCGCGAGATCCGAGAGGAAGCGGGCATCGCCTGCGCCGAGGTGGCCTACTTCGCGTCGCAGCCCTGGCCCTTCCCGTCGTCGCTGATGATAGGCTGCTTCGCCCGCGCGCAAGGCACCGGCATCGTGATCGACCGCAACGAGCTGGAAGACGCGCGCTGGTTCACCCGCGAGGAAGTCCGCCAGATGCTGGACGGCACGCATCCCGAGGGGCTGTCCGCGCCCAGGCCCTACGCCATCGCCCATCACCTGGTGCGGGCCTTCGTTGAAGGGACCGGTCCCGCGCTGGGTTGAGCGCAGGCCGGGCGGCCTGGGAGCCTGGGGCGCGCGGGGGGACGATCCCCGGAAGCGGGGGGGCCGGAGCCGGACCGGCGGATTAGGACTTCCCTCCATATAGTTTCAAAATTGTTTACATCGGAACAAGTTTATGGACGAGCGTGAAGTCGCCGGCCGGGTCGAAGGGCAGCGACTTGTACAGCCCCGGCGCCGCCGAATGGCCCGAGGCCATGAAGAACAGCGTGTAGCCGTCGGGCGGGGCCTTGGCCACGAAGTTCGCGCCCAGCGTGCCGCCCGCGCCGGGCTTGCCCTCGACGTAGGCGGTCTGGCCCAGGCGTTCGGTCAGTTGCTGCGCCAGCAGGCGCGCCTGGATGTCCACCGCGCCGCCGGCGGTGAAACCGTGGATCAGGCGGACGGGCTTGGCGGGCCTGGCATCCTGGGCCAGCGCGCGGGCGCCGGGCAGGGTGGCGGCGGCCCCGGCCAGCGTGGCCAGGTCGCGGATGAATCGGCGGCGTGTCATACCAGGAACCTCCCGGGTTGGGGTCCGCGCTCGACCGGCACGCTCTTGAACGAGCCTTCCTGGAAGAGGCGCAGGCGGGACGCCAGCAGTTCGTCCGTCAGGCGGGCGAGGCGGCCGGCGTCGAAGACGAGGCGGCCGTCGCGCTTGACGAAGCGGCCCGCCACCATGACGTTCTCGATGTCCGAGGTTTCCGCGTACATGACGACGATGTGCGCGGGATTGCCGCCGGCATGGGCGGGAAAGATGTTCATGCCGCGCGTGTCGATCATGATCAGGTCGGCCTGCTTGCCCGGCGCCAGCGAGCCGGTCTTGCCGTCCAGGCCGAAGGCCTTGGCCCCGCCCATGGTGGCCCAGTAGATGGCGTCGCGCGTCAGCGTGGAGTGCTGCGTGCTGGCCGGCCACTTGCCTTCGGCGTGCAGGCTGCGGTTGTCCAGTTCGCGCTGGTGCAGGAAGGCATGGCGCATGACCCACAGCATGGAACTGTTGAAATAGGGATCGCAGTCCGTTCCCAGCGAGGGCGTGGCGCCGTGCTTGACCAGGCGTCCCAGCATGGCCGGCTGCTCGTAGTTCAGCATTTCGGTCAGGTTGGTGGCGGTGATGGTGCAGCCGGCGTCCAGCACGATCTTCAGTTCGGTGTCGTCGAAGCAGTTGCCGTCGCCGATGTTGTGGTCCGGGCCCAGCAAGCCTTCGCGGGCCAGGCGCGGATAGCCGTCCTCGACCACGCGCTTGCCCTTGCGGCCATAGGTGTGGGCGGAGTTGAACAGGCCGTATTCGCGCGCCAGGCGAATGTCGTGGACGGCCACGTCGTACTCGCCCCAGTCCGGGCCCAGGATGGCCATGGCCAGCGTGACGAGCCCGTCGTCGGTGGCCAGCCGGCCGGTGCGCAGGCGATGGATCTCGTCGCGCGGGAAAGGCTGCTTGTAGTAGGGGACGGCGCCCTCGCGCTCGGGCGGCTTGACCGTGCCGCGCGCGAACACGGCGCGTATGCCCGATTCCTCCAGCGCGTCGATGGCGGCGTCGGTCATCTCGGCGTCGCGCAGGATGTGGCACCAGTCGACGATGGTGGTGGTGCCGTTGCGCAACTGGTTCAGCGCGCCCAGCAGGTTGCCTAGGTAGACGTCGCGAGCGGTGTAGTAGGTGGCCAGTTTCTTGTGCAGGTTGGCATGGTAGTCGCGGCTGCCGACCCAGTCGGCGCCGATGCCGCGCAGCTGGAATTCCCAGGTATGGATATGGGCGTTGACCATGCCCGGCATGACGATGCGGTGCGTGCCGTCCACCACCTCGTCGGCGGCCGCGTTCAGGCCGGGGCCGATGGCGGCGATCCTGTCGCCTTCGATGAGGATGTCGGCCTGGGCGAAGTCGCCCACGGCGGGATCCATGGAAAGAATGGAAGCGTTCCTGATCAGCGTGCGGCTCATGTGTCCCCTCGGATGCGATGGCGGAGATCCCCGGGGCCCGGGCCACCAGGCCGTGGGCCGCCGGGTGGGCGGAGGCAGGACGCGCGCGACTGCGTGTGGAAGCCATGTTGACATTTTCCACATCGGCGATAAACATCGTCAGATCAAAAAATTGCTTCCAATCCGGAAAAAATATGGACCGGTTCGTGGCGATGTCGGTGTTCCGCAAGGTCGTCGAGCACGAAAGCTTCACGCTGGCCGCGCGCCAGCTGGGCATGTCGGTCGGATCGGTCAGCAAGTACCTGACGTGGCTGGAGCTGCACCTGGGCACCTCGCTGGTGGCCCGCACCACGCGCCGCCTGAACGTGACGGAGGCGGGCCGCAGCTACTACGCGCAGTGCGCGCGGCTGCTGGATGACCTGGAGGAAGTCGAGCGTTCGGCCGCGTCGATGCAGACCATGCCGCGCGGCGTGTTGAAGGTGCGCGCGCCGGTTTCGCTGGACTACGCGGGCTTCGGCGTCATGATGGGCGAGTTCCTGCGGCAGTTTCCCGCCGTCAAGGTCGAGATGACGCTGAACGACCGCTTCGTCGACCTGGACGACGAAGGCTACGACGTTGCGCTGGCCCTGGGCAGCAACCAGAAATACGTCAACCACCCCACGCATGCCACCCGCGCCATCGCCCGCATGACGCGCACCGTGGCGGCCTCGCCCGGCTACCTGTCGGGGCGCGAGGCGCCCGCTGCGCCGCAGGACCTGAAGCGGCACGACTGCCTGATCTACGACCGGGGGCCGGCGCCGGACGAATGGCATTTCTCGGATGGCCGCACCGAGCGCATGGTGCATGTGGGCGGCAGCCTGCGCAGCAACAACAGCCAGGTGCTCAAGGATGCGCTGCTGGGCGGCTCGGGCCTGGCCATGCTGCCGACCTTCATGATCGCGCAGGCGCTGGACGAAGGGCGGCTGGTACCGGTGCTGCCCGGCTGGACGCCGGCGTCGCGCACCCTGTACGTGATCCACCCGCGGCCGCGGCATTCGTCGCTGAAGATACGCGAGTTCGTCGAATTCGTGTCGGCGTGCTTCGAGCGGGATCCGCGCTGGCGGCTGGCGTCCTAGCGCGCCAGTCCGATGACCGCGATGATCCGCCCGAAGGCCACGGACCGGTCGATGGTCAGCGAGCCGCCGTGCTGTTCGCAGATGCGCCCGGCCAGCCGCAGCCCGAAGCCGGCATCGGCCGGCAGCTCGAATTCCGGAGGAAAGCCCACGCCTTCGTCCTCGACGATCACGGTGACCAGGCCGGGGCCGTACTCCACGTCGAGATGGACGTTGCCGGCGCCGTACTTGACGGCATTGGTCGCCAGCTCGATCAGGACCGAGCCGAGCGACATCGCGGCTTCCCCATCCAGCGGAACCGCGCCGTTGGAGACGATGGCCAGCATGCGGTCCGAGCGGGGATCGATCAGCGCCGATTGCAGGTGCCGGGCCAGGTCGGCCAGGTAGGTGGCGGCGTCGGGCGCCGCCTCGGGCTCATGCCGGTAGGCATGGTCGTGCAGCCGCACCAGGCTTTCGATGCGGCTGACCGCGATACCGAGTTCGCGGCGCACGTCCTCGTTGTCGGAGCGCCTGGCCTGGACCTGCAGGGCGCTGGAAAGAAGATGCAGGCCGTTGCGCATGCGATGGTGCAGTTCGCGCAGCCGCAATTCGTGGGTGGTGCTGGCGTCCTCGGAGGACGGAGTGGAGACCGGATCGGCTGGCGGGGCGTCGTGTTGCGGAACGCGCTTGCTTGTCATGTAGGCTGCTGGTGGACCGGGTGCGAAGGTCCCGGTTGGAATGGGACGGCGGCCGCTGGGTCCGGGACCGGGACCGGGGGCCACCGCTGCGTCATTTCTCGTTCAGGTCGCCACGCAGCTTGTCTTTGGCTTCGCCGATGCGATCCTTGTCCATGCGAACTCCTCATCGATGGTAAGGGTGCCGTCCGTTGCCGGACTGGGGGAGGAACAGACTGTAGCGTCGAGCCGGGACAGCGGCTAGATGAGTCCGTACCAGCGGCGATAGTATTTCTGTCCCGAAGACGGCGGCCTAGCGGGGACGCGCGTGCCGTCTTCCCTTGGCCGGCGCTTCGTAGCCGGTGACGCCGCGCTGGCGCGCCCAGACGATGGCGTCGCTGCGGCGATGCACGCCGATCTTGCTGTACAGCATCGCGATGTGGTTGCGCACCGTATTGGGCGACACCCGCATCGCCGCCGCGATCTGCTCGTTGTTCTCGCCCTGGCACATGCGTCCCAGGACTTCGTATTCGCGCGGCGTCAGCTCCGACAGCGCCGCGGTGCTGGCAAGCGCGTCCTGCGGACGCCGGATCTGGGCCAGCTTCTCGATGACGGTGCGGCTGAACCACGAGGCGTCCTGCATGACCGCGTCGATGGCCGCGACCAGCTCTTCCTCGCCGCGCTTGCGGTCGGTGATGTCCTGGATCGCCACGAGCACGCAGGCCTGGCCATTGATGGTGGCGGTCTCGGCCGACAGCAGGCAGTCCAGCACGTCTCCCCCGCGCGTGCGCAAGGCGACTTCGGCGTTGCGCACGCTGCCGGTGGCATCCAGGTCGTCCTTCAGCTTGCGATGGACGGCGGCATCGGCCCACAGGTGCAGATCGGCCGGCGTCTTGGCCAGGACTTCCGGGGCCTCGTGGCCGGTGGCGGCGATGAAGGCCTCGTTCACGGCCATCAGCGCGAAGTCGCCGCGATTGCACACCGCCATCGGCACGGGAGCCAGCATGAAGGCCTTCGAGAAGCGTTCCTCGGTCTGGCGCAGGGCGTCCTCGGCGCGGCGGCGGGGCTCCAGGTCCATGAAGGTGAAGAGCATGCACGGGTCCTCGCAGACCTCGAGAGGTTGGCCGGCCACGATCACCAGCTTGGTGCCGCCGTCCTTCAGGCGCAGCGTGGCTTCCATCTGGGGGATGGTGCGTCCCTGTTGGAGCAGGCGTATCGCCTCGTCGCGCCGCGCCGCTTCGTTGAGCACGTCGAGTTCATACATGGAACGACCCAGGACTTCTTCCCGGTCATGTCCGGTCATGTCCAGGAAACCCTGGTTGACCTTGATGTAGCGCAGATCGGTCAGGCCGCAGATGATGGCGGGCGCCGGGTTCGTACTGAAGGCGCGCTCGAAGCGTTCCTCCGCGCCGTACCGGTCCGTCGCGTCCTGGATCACGAGCACCAGGGCCTCGGGTTCCTCGGACGCGCCGGTCAGGACCAGGCCGCGCACCTGGTGAATGCGGCGGAATGATTCGTCGGCGGGGCGGGTCACTTCGACCACGACGTCCGTGAAGCTTTCGCCTGCGAGGACCCGCATGATGGGATACTGGGCGGGAGCCAGGACGTGGTTGTTGCGGTACTTCAGCGTATGGGCGGCAACGTAGTCCTGGGCCGTGCGGCCCAGGGCGGCCAGGTTTCCCGCGCCATGGATGGCCAGCGCCGTTTCGTTCGCCCAGACGACCGAACCGTCGGGATCGAGAAGCACGACGCCCTCGGCCAGCCCCGAAATGATCTGCTGCAGCAGGCGCCGGTCGGCGCGTGGCTTGTCGGTGCTCTTGCTCATCCCGGTGCCCCTGTGGGTTGCGTGGCGACTATCGCCGGATGACGCGGTGGGGCTTCATCTGGAGTCGGACCTGGCGCGATGGTGCCGGGCAGTGTATCCCATCGCCCTGTCGGGCGGACTGAGGTCGCCGCCCCATTGCGCGACGATGTCCTGCAACATCGCTGAAACCGCCTGGCAGGCCGGGGTCATCACGCCCGATTTGGGCAAGGCCAGCGTGACGTAGCGGCGCAGGTCCGGATTGACCAGGCGGGTGGCCTGCAGCGACCCCTGGCGCAGTTCGTGCATGATCGAATAAGGCCCGAGGACGGCATATACCGACTGGGTGGCGGCCAGTTCCTTCTGCGCGGTCAGCGAGTCGGCCTCGATCACCGCCTGCAGCGCGAAGCCCTTGCTGCGGGCGGTCTCGTCCAGGATGGCGCGCCAGTGGGCGGGCCGCCGGGGCAGCACCAGGGGCAGGTCCTGCAGGCGCGCGAAATCGACGGAGGGCGCCCGCGTGAGCGTATCGCCGGGGCGCGCCACGAGATAGGTGTGGCCGGTGGCCAGCAGCCGTTCCTCGGCGCTGGCCGGCTTGTGGAAGCGAAACAGGATGGCCATGTCGACCAGGCCCGCGTCCAGCAGCGCATCGAGTTCCCCGCCCTGCCCCTCGCGCACGTTCAGGCGGATCAGGGGGTATTGCTCGCGCACGCGGCCGAACAGCGTGGTCAGGAGCGGATGGGCGGCCGAAGGCAGGATGCCCAGGCGGACCTCGCCCATGGGCACCGTGGACGTGGAGCGGATCTCGCGGAACAGCTGGTCGGTGTCGGCCAGCCAGGTGCGCACGCGGGCGATGATGTGCTCGCCCAGTTCGGTCAGGACCACGCCGCGGCCCGTGCGGCGGAACAGCCTGCCGCCGCACTCGCGTTCCAGGTTGCCGATCTGGCGGCTGACGTGCGATTGCACGGTCATGCGCGCGGCCGCCACCTTGGTGAAGCTGCCGCTTTCGGCCACTTCGACGAACAGTTTCAGATCGGCATGGTTCATGGGATGACGCCTGCGTGAAGACATCTCTATTTTGGCATGTCTGAAATCTCGGATACCAGTCTAGGAAGATATCTGCGCGCTTCCTACACTGCCAGCCGTCACGACATCGCGCGCATCGCGCCCACCACCATGACCGCACCCAATCTGGCGCCCGCACCGGCGCCCCTGCGCATCGCCGTCGACATCGGCGGCACGTTCACCGACATGGCCGCGTTCGACGAAAGCGCCGGCACCCTGCATTTCGGCAAGGCCTTGTCCACGCACGGCCGGCTGGTCGAGGGCATCCAGCACACGCTGGACGGCGCCGGCATCGACCTGCGCAACGGCTATCTCTTCCTGCATGGCTCGACCATCGCGATCAATACGCTGCTCGAACGCAACGGCGCGAAGACGGCGCTGCTGATCACCGAGGGATTCCGCGACATCTACGAGATCGGCCGCGTCAACCGTCCCGATGCCTACAACCTGTTCTTCTCCAAGCACACGCCGCTGGTCAAGCGTTCGCTGCGCTATGAAGTCGCCGAGCGGCTGCGCGCGGACGGCAGCGTCCACAAGCCGCTGGACGAGGCGCGGGTGCGCGAGGTCGCGCGCGAGCTCAAGGCGCAGGGCGTGGAGGCGGCGGCGGTGCTGTTGCTGCATTCCTATCGCCAGCCCGACCACGAGAAACGCGTGAAGGAAATCCTGCTCGAGGAACTGCCGCACGCCTTCGTGACCGCCTCGCACGAACTGTCGCAGGAATACCGCGAGTTCGAACGCGTGTCGACCGCCGTCGCCAACGCCTATGTGGGTCCGCGCGTGTCGGCCTACCTGGGCCAGTTGGAGACGCACCTGGGCGAGCGCGGCTTCGGCGGCGACTTCTATGCGGTCCAGTCCACCGGCGGCCTGTTCCCGCTGGAACATGCGCGGCGCGAATGCGTCCGCATGCTGGAATCGGGTCCGGCCGCGGGCGTCATCGGCGCCCAGGCGATCTGCGCGCAGCTCGGGCTGCCCGACGCCATCGCCTTCGACATGGGCGGCACCACGGCCAAGGCCGGCGTGATCAGCGAAGGGCGGCCGCTCACCACGGGCAGCGCGCTGATCGGCGGCTACGAGAAGGCCCTGCCGATCCAGATCCCCATGATGGACATTTTCGAGGTCGGCACCGGCGGCGGCAGCATCGCGCGCGTCGAGCTGGGCAATGCGCTGCGGGTGGGGCCGCGGAGCGCCGGCTCCATGCCGGGCCCGGTCTGCTATGGCCGTGGCGGCACCGAGCCCACCGTGACCGATGCCAACCTGGTCCTGGGCCGCCTGGACGCCGGGCACTTCCTGGGCGGCGAGATGCCGCTGGACCTGGAAGGCGCGCGCGCCGCCATGCACGAGCGCATCGCCGCGCCGCTGGGCCTGGAGACGGTCGAGGCTGCGGACGGCATCCTGCGCATCGCGGTGACGGCGATGTCGCACGCCGTCAAGGCCGTCACCACCGAACGCGGCCTGGACGCCGGCAGCTTCACCATGGTGGTCTACGGCGGCGCGGGGCCGCTGCATGCCTCGGCCATCGCGCGCGAGCTCGGCATCCGCCGCGTGCTCATTCCCTACGCGCCGGGCTACTTCTCGGCCTACGGCATGCTGTTCAGCGACCTGCGCTACGACTACGTGCGCTCGGTGTTCCGCCACCTGGACGATCTCTCGTTCGACGAGATCGAGTCGCTGTACGCGTCCATGGAAGAAGAAGGGCGCGCGGCCGTCGCGGCCTCGGCGGTGCGGCCGGACGATATCGTCATCGAGCGCTCGGCCGACATGCGCTACGTCGGCCAGGAGCACGCGGTCACCGTCGACCTGCCCCGCGTGTATTTCGAACGCCAGGACCGCGATGCGATCAAGCGCCATTTCGACGACGTCCACGCCATCCGCTACGGCACCAGCGCGCCGGCCGAGCCGGCCGACATCGTCAGCCTGCGCGTGACCGTGCTGGGCGTGATGCGCAAGCCGCCGCGCCACGCGGTGCGGGCCGGTGGACAGACGCCGCCCGAGGACGCGTTGCGCGCCACCAAGCCGGTGTACTTCCGCTCGCACGGCCAGGTGCCGACGCCGGTGTACCGCCGCGACGCCCTGCTGGCCGGCAACCGTATCCCGGGGCCGGCCCTGATCGAAGAACACGCCTCCACGACCGTCGTCCAGCCGGGCGACGAATTGACCGTGGACGACTGCGGCAACCTGCATGTGGCCATCGGGAGCGAACGTTGATGAACGCGCGAGAAACGAACCAGCCCACCGTCGATCCGGTCACGGTGGAGATCATCCGCAACGGCCTCCTGGCCGTCACGGAGGAAATGAAGACCAACCTGATGAGGACCGCCTACAACCTCATCATCTACGAGGCGCTGGATTTCACCGTGGGCCTGTTCACGCCCGAGGGCGACACGGTGTCCATCGGCCTGGGCCTGCCCATGTTCATCCGCGGGATGTCCGAGACCGTCAAGGCCAAGATCCGCCACTTCGGGTTGGAGAACATCCATCCCGGCGACATCCTGGTCACCAACGACGCCTATGTCACCGGTAGCCACCTGAACCATTTCACCTTCACCATGCCGGTGTTCCACGAAGGCCGCATCGTCGCCTTCACCTGCTGCATGGCGCACTGGCTGGACGTGGGCGGCACGCTGGGCCAGGTCACGACCGACATCTTCTCCGAAGGGATACAGATTCCCATCGTCAAGTACCGCCGCGCGGGCGTGGTCAACCAGGACCTGGTCGACATCATCGCGATGAACGTGCGCCTGCCCGAGCGCGCGCTGGGCGACCTGCGCGCGCAGATCACCGCCATCACCACCGGCGAGCGGCGCTTCCTGGAGCTGGTCCAGCGCTACGGCGCCGACGCCGTGCACGGCTCGATCGCGCAGATCATGGACCAGTCCGAGGCGGTGGCGCGGCAGAACACGCTCAGCATTCCCGACGGCGTCTACGAGGCCGAGTCCTACATGGACGACGACGGCGTGGACGTGGGACGGCGCATTCCCATCCGCGTCAAGGTGATCAAGCAGGGCGACGAGATGACCATCGACCTGTCGGACGTGAGCCGGCAGGTGCGCGGCTTCTACAACTCCGGCTTCACCACCGGCATCGCCTGCGCGCAGGTGGCCTTCAAGTGCCTGACCACGCCCACCGACTATCCGGTCAACGACGGCAGCTTCCGTCCGCTGAAGGTCGTCATGCCCATGGGCACCGTCATCAGCGCCGAACGCCCGTTCCCGATGCGGGTCTGGATGACCTTCCCCATGACCGTCATCGACACCATCTTCAAGGCGCTGGCGCCGGCCATACCCGACCGCGCCATCGCCGGCCACCATGCCGACCTGGTGTTTCCCAACATCCACGGCATCTCGCCCGAGGACGGCCGCCTGTTCATCGTCGGCATCGGCCCGCTGGGCGGCGGCTGGGGCGCGAAGTCGCGCGAGGACGGCGTGTCGGTCACGGTGTGCATCAACGACGGCGATACCCACAACAGTCCCACCGAGCAGCTCGAGGCCAAGTATCCGGTCCTGGTCGAACGCTACGCCATTCGCACCGACAGCGGCGGCGCGGGCACCTATCGCGGCGGGCTGGGCGCGGAGATGGTGGTGCAGGCGCTGTCCCCCTTCGCGGTGACTACGCGCATCGACCGCATGCATTGCAAGCCCTGGGGGCTGGAGGGCGGCCACGAGGCCGCGGGCAACGGCATCGCCATCCGCCGCAAGGGCGAATGGGACGACGGCATGCCCAACGCCAAGATCTTCAACGTGCGGCTGGAGCGCGGCGATGCCTACAAGATGCTGTCGGGCGGAGGAGGCGGCTTCGGCGATCCGCGCGGGCGCGATCCCGAGACCGTGGCCGAGGACGTGCGCGAAGGCTATGTCAGCGCACAGGCGGCGCGCGATGTCTATGGCGTGGCGGTGACCGCGGAAGGCGCGGTGGACCAGGCCGCCACCGAGGCGCTGCGGGGCCGCCGTGCCGCCTGATGCCGCCGCCCGCGCCGCCGCGCTGCTGCGCCTGTGGAACGACGTGGCGCTGCAGCACGTGTCCATGGGCGGCGCCTGCGCGTGCGGCATGGGTGGCGTGACGCTGCGACTGCAGGATTTCGAGCGCGACATCCTGGACTATTTGCGCGACGAGGCCGGGCGCCTGGGCGAGGCCGAGGCCCATGCCCTGCTCGAACGCCACGCCCCGGCCGGGCAGGAGGGTGGCGTGGCGGCGGTGCTGGCGGCGCTGGCCGATCCCGGCAACGATGCCGCGGCCGCCGGCGCCGCATGGCTGCTGGGCCGCCTGGATCGCACCCTGAGTTCTTTCGCGCGCCTGCACGGCGGCGCGCGTTCCGGAGCCTTGCCATGACGGAGACGGACGACCGCATACCGGTCACGGTGCTGACCGGCTTCCTGGGCAGCGGGAAGACCACGCTGCTGAACCGCCTGCTGGCGCGGCCCGCGCTGCGCGACACGGCGGTCATCATCAACGAGTTCGGCGAGGTCGGACTGGACCACCATCTGCTGGAGCAGAGCGCCGAGGACATGGTGCTGCTGGCCAACGGCTGCATCTGCTGCACCATACGCGGCGACCTGGTCGAGGCCTTCGACCGGCTGGACCGGCGGCTGGCGGGCCAGGCCGCGCCGCTGCGGCGGGTGGTGATCGAGACCACCGGGCTGGCCGACCCCGCGCCCATCCTGCACACGCTGATGAGCGAGCCGGAGGTTGCGCGTCGTTATCGGCTGGACCACGTGGCCGCGACCGTCGATGCCTGCAACGGCATCGATACGCTGGACCGGCAGGAGGAAGCCGTGAAGCAGGCGGCGGTGGCCGACCTGCTGGTGCTGACCAAGACCGATCTCGCGTCCGCCGCGCAGTCCGAGGCCCTGCTGCACCGGCTGCGGGCGATCAACCCCGGGGCCGAGCTGGTACGCGCCGGCAAGGACGACGGCGACTGGCTGGCGGCGCCCGACGGCCGCCCGCGCGACGTGCGGCGCTGGCTGCGTGCCGAGGCGCACGAGGCACATGGCGACGCGCACGGACACCTCGCCCATCATGGGCACGGACATGAACACCATCACGACCGCACCCGCCACGGCGACCGCATCCGCTCGTACGTGGTGACCCGCGACGAACCCGTGTCTTGGGCCGGCGTGCAGCGCTGGCTGGCCATGCTGGCCACGCTGCGCGGCCCCGACCTGCTGCGTGTGAAAGGCATCCTCAACGTGGTCGAGCATCCCGGCACGCCGGTGGTCATCCACGGCGTGCAGCACGTGTTCCATCCCCATTCCTTCCTGCCCGCCTGGCCCGACGGCGACCGCCGCACCCGCATCGTCTTCATCACCCGCGACGTCGAACGCGACCTGGTCGACGACACGCTCAGGATCTTCGAGCGCCGACAACCCTAGCCCCGCCTCATCACAACGACAAGGAGACCGACATGAAGCCTTTCATCAGATATCTCGCGGGCCTGCTGGCCTGCGCCGCCACGATGGCCGCCAGCGCGCAGGCCTATCCCCAGCGGCCCGTCCGCGTCATCGTGCCCTATCCGCCGGGCGGCACGGTGGACGCGGTGGCGCGTGTGTTCGCCGACAGCCTGGGCCATCAGCTGGGCCAGACCTTCGTGGTCGAGAACCGCGCCGGCGCCAGCGGATCCATAGGCAGCGAAGCCGTGGCGCGCGCGCCGGCCGACGGCTACACCCTGCTGGTCAACGCCTCGACCTTCGCGGCCGGGCCGTGGCTGCTCAAGTCCCTGCCCTACGACATCCACAAGGACTTCACGCCCATCACCAACCTGGGCGAGGTGCCGCTGCTGGTCACCGCCAACCCCGGCGTGCCTGCCAAAGACCTCAAGGCGTTCATCGCGCTGGCGCACCAGGCGCCCGGCAAATACTTCTTCGGCGCGTCCGCCGCCGGTTCGGCCAGCCACCTGGCCGAAGCCGCCATCAGCTACGAGGCCAAGGCCGACATCCCCGTCGTGCTGTACAAGGGCACCGGGCCGGCGCTGACCGACCTAATGGGCGGCCACATCAGCGCCGTCATCGACGCCGTGCCGTCATCGCTGCCGCCGGTCAAGGCCGGCCGCACCAAGGCCCTGGCCGTTACCAGCGCCCAGCGCCTGCCGTCGCTGCCCGACGTGCCCACCGTGGCCGAATCGGGCCTGCAGGGATTCGAGATGGTGTCCTGGTACGGCCTGTGGGGGCCGGCGGGCCTGCCCGCCGACGTGGTGGCCAGGCTGCACGACGCCGTGCGCAAGGCCATCGACTCGCCGCGGGTCAAGCAGACGCTGAGCGAACAGGCATTTGTCGGCAAGGGCTCGTCGCCCCCGGCGTTCGCGGACTATGTCCGCGCCGAAAGCGCCAAGTACGGCAGACTGGTCAAGGCGGCGAACATCACGGTCGAGTGAGCGCGGGGGCGGTGGCGAACCGACTGGAGTGCTAGCCCCCGAATCAACGCATTTTCAATTACAGACGTGGGGGAGGTCCGAGGGTTCACCAATGTGAGCACCTATTTAGGGTTTTTCCTGTTTCGTTATTTAAAAGCATCGCTTATTTTCGTTATTCACCAATCAGAGAATATTGCGGGAGGAAACATGAAACGCGTGCTCACAGCTGCAGCATCGCTTGCGCTGCAACCCTCGTTCATGCCGCGGATCCCTGGCAGAACGCAGACATGGTCGGCCGCGACCTAAATGTGCCTTTGCTTGGTTCGATCGGCCACGTCGGTCTTTGGAGTGGCGCAGTTGGTTACGTGATTGAGATGTTGGATGAAGCGACACCGCTTCAACAGAATACGCTCGCAAACTTCAAGTCGAGGACGTCCTATTGGGGGGCGAGTTATTACTCCTCGCTAATGAGCCGACCGAATGTTCAGGTGTGCAACAACATTGCCTATTGCGACAACCTCATTTCGTATGCGCCGGACTATGCGCTCCAGTGGCAGGCAAGCCTCTGGTGGGCCGCTGGAGCTACATACACGACAACGGTGTTTTATACCCATCCACAACCTGGAGGCTGGTACACCCCAGAATCACCCCCTTGGGGTCCCCCGGCCCAGCCGGTCTATAAGGGGCCGACGATGGGTCAGTTCCGATGCGATACCTTCGTGCGAGAGGTGTGGAGAACCGGCAATACGGTCCCCGTTGCTTCTTTCCCCGGCACGCAGTTGCCCAACACGATGTTTTACGCGTTTAGCATTCGGTAAGGGAGGCCGAGATGACATTCAACATGCGCAATATTGCACTTGCGATCGTCCTTTCCGGCTTGTCCCAGGCTCTTGCCGCACAAGACCTTTTGGCTAGCCCGGCCGAGACCTATTTGGGCTCTGTAAACGAGGCGGCCAAGAGTCAGAGCATCGGTGATCTGGATATCGCGACGCGTGCTTTGATCGAGAACCAACGCGTGAGTACTCAGGCTAAGTTCGACACACTCTGGAAGGCTTATCAGATGTATCGCACAGTGCCGACACTCGCGGCTTATACCGTAAGTGCCATCGGGTTTCTCAAGCCAGTTGACCAACTGCAGGCGCTGAAGGACGAGTTTACGCGGAAGGACACGCCGAGCAAGAACCGCGTACAGTTGGTCCAGGCCATCGCTGGCATCTATCGTGCGCCCTCGGCCGGTCCTGCTCTTACTGACGCTGATCAGATCCGGAATAGCGATGTCCTACTTTTTCTCCAACATGCAGCGGCTGACCAGGATAGCGACGTTGCCCGCGCAGCGGTGCTGGCTTATTCGCGCGCAGTTCCCGGGCCGCGCGCGGCGGCTTTGATCCATCAGGCGAACCAGCGGGGCGCCTTGGGCGCGGAGCATTTCATGCGGGAATCCATCATCCAGATTCCCGCGTTGCCTGCTGCCGACCAGGATGCGACCATAGATTCCATTCTCGTACTCGGCGGGCTTCGCGCAAATGGACCGGAAGCCGTCACGCTGACGCGTCTTCTGGGCGCCTACCTGAAGTCCGAAAAGTTCACCGAGTCCATCGGCGCAGGCAGCCGGCAGAAGCTCGATGCGTTTCTCTTGGCGCAGGAGCCCGGCCGCACGCCAGGATGGGCCTCCGGAGGATTCCCCTACGTGGACTACAACAATTGGCTGGAGGCCCGGGGGCGCCTGGCTGGCGTATCGGATAGCGCCATGCCGGATTTCATGCTCGGCCAGTTGCTTGGATCGTCTTCCGGCGGAGAGCAGGTCGCTGCGGTCATGGCGGCGCAGTTCGGTCCTACGATTGCTTCGAAGGCCACGGAGCCCCAGCGCAAGCAACTGTTGCAACGATTGTCCAACACCGGGCAGGTCTCGCTTCTGCCCGGGGTGGGGCAACATGACTTGCATGCGCGAGCGGTTCAGATGCTGGCGCGATAGCAAGGCATGAGGGAGGAAATGGCAGCGTTGCTGCCATACCCATCAAGGCGCAGCTGCCAGGATTAGGAAGGTACCGCCGGCGCCACGCCCGCCATGGTCGGCATGGCGGCGCGCATCATGTCGATGAACGCGCGCAATTTGGCCGGATAGTAGCGGGCGTACGGATAGATCAGGTAGACCGGCAGCGAGGCGGCGCGCCACTGGGGCGCGACGTGGCGCAGCCGGCCCTGGCGCAGGTCGTCGGCCACCACCCAGGCCGACGTGATGCCGGCGCCCACGCCGTCCAGCATGGCGGCGCGCAGCGCGTACAGGCTGTCGGTGCTCATGCGCGGGCGGATGGGGAAGCGGTGGCTGAGGCCGTCCGCGCCGCGCGTCAGCACCACCTCGTTGCGGTAGTACATGTTCAGCGCGACCCAGGGCAGCCTTTCCAGGGTCGTGATCTCGTCCGGCGGCGCGTCGTCCGGTAGCAGGGACGGCGCGGCCACGACGATGCGGGGTACCTCGGCCAGCAGGATGGCGACGACGTCCGGGTCGTTCACCGCGCCTACCTGGATCGCGCAGTCCAGCCCTTCGGCGATGAAATCGGCGTGGCGGTCCTGTAGCAGCCATTCGACCGAGGCCTCGGGATAGCGCCGCAGGTAGTCGGTCAGCGGCGCCATCATCTGGTCCTGGCCGAAGGCGTGCGGCACCAGCACGCGCAGCGTGCCGCGCGGTTCGTCGTGGGCGCCGCGCAGGTCGGCTTCCATGGCGTCCCAGGTTTCGCCCAGTTCCTTCGCATGGGCGTAGCACCGCTCGCCGTCGCTAGTCAGCATCATGCCGTGGGTGGAGCGCTGCAGCAGGCGCAGTCCCAGCAGGCGTTCCAGCGTCTGCAGCCTGCGGCTGACCGTGGGCTGGGTGGTGCCCAGTTGCACGGCGGCGGCGGACAGGCTCCCGGCTTCGACGATGCGAACGAAGGTCTGCATCAGTTCGATGCGATCGATGGACGGGGAGGCGCCGGTTTTCATGCGTCAAGCGTATAACGAATCTGCGCCTACAGGGGCTACACGACGTAACTACCGCCATGCACAATCCCGTCCACACTTCTGTTTACGGGTTTACGAGCATGTCATCCATACAAATCGCGCATGGTGCGTCCCTATCTGCCGCACCCGCCACGCGGTTGACCACCTCGCTGGTCGGCCTGCTGGCCGCCGGGGCGGGGCTGAGCGTCGCTTCCATCTACTACAGCCAGCCCATGCTGGGGTTGCTGGGCCAGGACCTGGGGGCCGGTGAAGGCACGGTGGGCCTGGTGCCCACCCTGACCCAGCTGGGCTACGCGGCCGGCATCCTGCTGCTGGCGCCGCTGGGCGACCGCTACGACCGCCGCCGCATCATCGTCGGCAAGTCGGCGGTGCTGGCGCTGGCCCTGTTGCTGAGCGGCCTGGCGCCGGGCGTGGGCTGGCTGCTGGCCGCCAGCCTGGCGGTGGGATTGGCGGCCACGCTGGCCCAGGACATCGTGCCGGCGGCCGCGACGCTGGCGCCGGATGCGCAGCGCGGGAAGGCCGTCGGCACCGTCATGACCGGCCTGCTGCTGGGCATCCTGTTGTCGCGCGTGATCAGCGGCTTCGTGGCCGAATACTGGAACTGGCGCGCCATGTTCGTGGTGGCCGCGGTGTCCATCGCCGGCGTGGGCGTGGTGGCGGCGCGCGGCCTGCCGCGCTTCGCGCCCACCGCGCAGCTGGGATACGGCGCGCTGCTGGCTTCCATGGCGCAGTTGTGGCGCCGCCACGGCGCGTTGCGCCGCGCGGTCTACGCGCAGGGGCTGCTGGCGGTGGGCTTCAGCGCCTTCTGGTGCACGCTGGCCGTGATGCTGCACGACCGCTTCCACCTGGGCAGCACGGCCGCCGGCGCCTTCGGCCTGGCCGGCGCGGCGGGCGCCCTGGCCGCGCCCTTCGCGGGCCGGCTGGCCGATCGCCGCGGCTCCGACGGCGTGGCCCGCATCGCCACCATCCTCGCGGCCGTCTCGTTCGCCCGCCTTGCGCTGACCGAGGTGCTGCCGGCACAGGCGCAGCTCGCCCTCCTGGCGGCCAGCGCCATCGGCTTTGACTTCGGCGTGCAGGCCTCGCTGGTTGCCCGCCAGACCCCGGTCTACGGCCTGGAGCCCGCGGCGCGCCGCCGCCCTCAAGCGCTTCCGGCAG
>NZ_NINX01000034.1 GCF_002188635.1 Pigmentiphaga sp. NML030171
ATGCCGGTGGCCTTGACTTCGATCAGCACCTCGCCGGCGCGCGGACCTTCCAGGTCCACTTCTTCGATGGTCAGGGGCGCGCCTGCCTTCCAGGCGATCGCGGCTTTGGTCTTCATGGGCTGCTCCTTTGGCGGCGTATGCGGCGGCAATATAGCCGCGCGTGCGCGGACAGCGGGCGCCCCGCCCCCAGGATGGCCGCCGGCCGCCGCAAATTGGCCGAAATGGGCTCCTCGGCCGTTTGCGGACGTCCGGTCAGTCGGCGCGGATGCCGAACTGGCCGATGATGCCGCCCAGCCGGCGATGGTCGGCCGCCACCAGTTCCTTGAGCCGGGCGGGAGGGCCTCCCACCGGTTCGGCCGCGAAGTGCTTCAGCGTCTCGACCACGTCCGGCATGCGCAGGATCTCGTTCAGGTGCCGGTTGAGCAGCGCCACCACGTGGTCGGGCGTGCCCTTGGGCGCGAAGAAGCCGTGCCAGGCGCCCACCACGACCTCGGGGTAGCCGGACTCGGCGATGGTGGGCACGGCGGGCAGGAAGGACGAGCGCGCCGGATCGGTGACGGCGAGCGCGGTGACCTTGCCTGCCTGCAGGTATTGCGCGACGGTGCCCAGGGTGACGTAGCCCAGCGGCACGTGCCCGCCTATGATCTGGGCCGCGACGTTGGCGCGGTAGGGCACGTGCTGGATGCCGATGCCGGCGGCGCGGTTCAGCCATTCGCCGGCGATGTGCATGGGGGAGCCCGGGCCGGGCGTGCCGAAGGACAGTTGCCGCCCGCCGCGCGCGGCGTCCACCACGTCGGCCAGGGTCTTGAAGCCGGTGGCGGGATTGGCCACCAGGATCAGCGGGCAGATCGACGTCTGGACGATGGGGGCGAAGTCGTTCAGCACGTCGTAGGTCAGGGCCTCGGGTTTCATGACCAGGGGTGCGGTGGCCACGGTGTTGGGCGCGAACAGCAAGGTGTGGCCGTCCGGCGCGGCCTGGCTGACGTAGCGGCTGCCTATGGTGCCGGCCGCGCCGGGGCGGTTCAGGACCACCACGGGTTGCTTGAGCCGGGCCGACAGCTTGGCCGCGTAAAGACGCGCCATGGCGTCCGTGTCGCCGGTGGGGGCGTAGGCCACCACCAGGGTAATGGCTCGCGAGGGATAGGTTTCCTGCGCGCCGGCGGTCCAGGCCGCGGCCATGGCCAGCGCCGCCGCGCCGAATTGCCTGCGATGCATGTCCATGCTTGCTCCTTGGCTTGCGGACGCCGGTACGCGGCGCGGGGTGGTTTCAGCCTAAGGTAATGCCGAGCATGAAATATGTAAATACATTAAATATCAGAGTTTGTTCTGATATCGGCGTTGTAAAAATGCATGTAAATGCATTCTTACGGGCTACAGCCGCTTGATGAACACCTGGCTGTTGCGGCTGCGGTCGTAGTGCGCCTGTTTGTCCTTGGGCAGGTCGGCCACGCTGCCCTGCGAGAAGCCGCGCTTGATGAACCAGTGCGCGGTGCGCGTGGTCAGTACGAACAGCCGCGTGATGCCCGCCGCCCGGGCACGGCTTTCGATGTGGCGCAGCAGCTTGTCGCCTTCGCCGGCGCCTTGCCACTGCGGATTGACCGTCAGCGCGGCCATCTCGGCCATTTTTTCCTCGGGATAGGTGTACAGCGCCGCACAGCCGTAGATGACGCCGTCGTGTTCGCTGACCGAGAATTTCTCGACGTCGCGCTCGATGCTGCCGCGGCCGCGGCGTACCAGCGTGCCGTCGACCTCGAGCGGCTCGATCAGGTGGAGGATCGCGCCCACGTCGTCGATGGTGGCGGGGCGCAGGTCGTCCAGCGTGTCTTCCACGACCATGGTGCCCACGCCGTCGTGGGTGAATACTTCCAGCAGCACGCCGCCGTCCAGGTCGTAGGGCACCAGGTGCGCGCGCGCCACGCCCAGCTTGACCGCCCGCGAAGCGTGCTTGAGCACCACGGCCGTGCCTGCGTCCAGGTCGCCCTGGGCGATCAGCGCGTCGGCGTCCTCGCGTGCCAGCTCGGTGTCGACGTTGCCTTCCTTGTCGTGGAGGACAGGGGCGTCGGTCAGGAAGATCAGCTTTTCGGCGCGCAGCGCCACCGCCACGGCGGTGCCGACGTCTTCCATGGACAGATTGAAGGCCTCGCCCGTGGGCGAGAAGCCCAGTGGCGACAGCAGCGCGATGGACCCCTGGCCCAGCGCCATGTTCAATGCCTCGGCGTCCACCTTGCGCACCTGGCCGGTGTGGCGGTAGTCGACGCCGTCGATGACGCCGACCGGCCGGGCGGTGATGAAGTTGCCCGAGATGACCCGGATATGGGAGTGGGACATGGGCGTATTGGGCAGGCCCTGGCTGAACGCCGCCTCGATGTCCAGGCGGATCTCGCCGGCCGCTTCCTTGGCGCATTCGAGCGCGGCCGTGTCGGTCATCTGCAGGCCGCGGCCGAACTGGAAGGGGATGCCCTTGAGCCGGAGCTGCTCGTTGACCTGGGGGCGCGAGCCGTGGACCAGCACCAGGCGTATGCCCAGGGCGCTGAGCAGCGAGAGGTCCTGGATCAGGACGTTCAGGGCGCCCGCCTGGACGAGTTCGCCGCCGAAAGCCACCACGAAGATCTTGCCGCGGAAGGCATGTACGTAGGGCGCCACTTCGCGGAACCACTGCACGAACCGGGCGTGCAGGTCGGAGGGGGCAGGATCGGGGTCGGGAGGTTGTGCGGCTGCGTTCATCCCAAAATTATAATGACGGGTTAATCCAAGTTCTTCTCATGGTCGCACAATCCCGCAAGAATGTGCCTTTGGCACGACGGCGCAACCCGGTTCCGCCCATTACCTACCCCGAAGACCTGCCCGTCAGCGGCCGGCGAGACGAGATCGCGCGCGCCCTGGCGGCGCACCAGGTCATCATCGTCAGCGGCGAGACCGGGTCGGGCAAGACCACCCAACTGCCCAAGATCTGCCTGGATGCCGGCCGCGGCGTGGCCGGCATGATCGGCCATACCCAGCCGCGGCGCCTGGCGGCGACCTCGGTGGCGCGCCGGATCGCCGAGGAGCTGGGCACGCCGCTGGGCGAGGTGGTGGGCTACCAGGTCCGTTTCAACGACCGCACGGCCCCGGGAGCCTCGGTCAAGCTCATGACCGACGGCATCCTGCTGGCCGAGTCGCAGCGCGATCCCTGGTTGCGCGCCTACGACACGCTCATCATCGACGAGGCGCACGAACGCAGCCTGAATATCGATTTCCTGCTGGGCTACCTGCGCCAGTTGCTGGCGCGGCGGCCCGATTTGAAACTGATCATTACGTCGGCAACCATAGACGCGGAGCGCTTCGCCCGGCATTTCAGCCTGCCCGGCCAGCCCGAGGTGCCCGTCATCAACGTCTCGGGACGCCTGTACCCGGTGGAGGTCCGCTACCGGCCGGTGGATACCCGCGGCATGCAGGCCAGCGACACCGACGAGCAGCCGGCCAGGAAAGCCGAACGGCCGCGCGAGAAGGAGAACCTGTCGCGCGACGAGGAACGCGACCTGATCGACGCCATCGTCGATGCCGTGGACGAGTGCGCCCGCCACGGCCCCGGCGACGTGCTGGTTTTCCTGCCCGGCGAGCGCGAGATCCGCGAGGCGGCCGAGGCCCTGCGCAAGCACCATCCGCCCGGTACCGAGGTGCTGCCGCTGTTCGCCCGGCTGTCGCAGGCCGAACAGGAGCGGGTCTTCCACCCCAAGGGCAGCGGCCGCCGCGTCGTCCTGGCCACCAACGTGGCCGAGACGTCGCTGACGGTGCCCGGCATACGCTTCGTGGTCGATACCGGCCTGGTCCGGATGAAGCGCTATTCGTGGCGCAACAAGGTCGAACAACTGCGCATCGAGCCGGTCAGCCAGGCTTCGGCCAACCAGCGGGCGGGCCGTTGCGGCCGTATCGGACCCGGCGTGTGCATCCGCCTGTACGAGGAGACCGACTACGCGGCGCGCCAGCCTTTCACCGACCCGGAGATCCTGCGCTCGTCGCTGGCCAGCGTCATCCTGCGCATGAAGTCCCTGAAGCTGGACGACATCGAGCAGTTCCCGTTCGTCGAGGCGCCGCCGGGGCGGGCCGTCGCCGACGGCTACCACCTCCTGCAGGAACTGGGCGCCATCGACGAGGACAACGCCTTGACGCCGGTGGGGCGCGAACTGGCGCGGCTGCCGGTCGACCCGCGCATCGGCCGCATGATCCTGGCCGCGCGCGACCAGTCCTGCCTGAGCGAGGTGCTGATCATCGCGGCGGCGCTGTCGGTGCAGGACCCGCGCGACCGCCCCATGGACGCGCAGGAGGCGGCCGACCAGGCCCATGCCAAGTTCGCCGACGAACGGTCCGAGTTCATGGCCTTCCTGAAGCTGTGGAAGTGGTTCAACGAAGCGGTCGAGCACAAGCAGTCGCAGCGCAAGCTGGTGGAGAACCTGCGCCAGAACTTCCTGTCGCCGGTGCGCATGCGTGAATGGCGCGACGTGCATTCGCAACTGGCGGCGGTGGTGGGCGAGCACGGCTGGCGCCTGAACCAGACCGAGGCCACGCTGGAGCAGATCCACCTGGCGCTGCTGTCCGGGCTGCTGGGCAACATCGGCTACAAGTCCGACGAAGAGGCCCAGTACCTGGGCGCGCGCGGCATACGCTTCTTCATCCATCCGGGCTCCCGCCTGGCGAAGAAGGCGGGGCGGTGGGTCGTGGCGGCCGAACTGGTCGAGACCTCGCGGCTGTTCGCGCGCTGTATCGCGCGCATCGACCCCACGTGGGTGGAGCGCGTGGGCGGCCACCTGCTGCGCAAGAACTGGTCCGATCCGCGTTGGGAAAAGAAGGAGGGGAGGGTGGTCGCCAACGAGCGCGCGACCCTCTACGGGCTGACCGTCTACGCCGGCCGCCGCGTCGATTATGGCCGCATCGATGCCCGCCAGGCGCGCGAGCTGTTCATCCGCGAGGCCCTGGTCACCGGCGAACTCGACAGCCGGCTGCCTTTCATCGCGCACAACCGCAAGCTGGTCGCCGAAATCGAGAAGCTCGAGCACAAGTCGCGCCGGCCCGACATCCTGGTCGACGAAGACCTGATCTACGCGTTCTACGACCGGCAGGTGCCGGCCGACGTGAACCGGGTGGTGACGCTGGAGAAATGGTACCAGGACGAGGCGCGCAAGCCCGGGGGCGACAAGCTGCTGTTCCTGTCGCGCGACGAACTGATGCGGCACGAGGCCGCGGGCGTCACGACTGAGGTGTTTCCCAAGAAGCTGTCGCTGCACGGCATCGACATGGCGCTCGATTATCACTTCGAGCCGGGCTCGCCGCGCGACGGGGTGACGCTGTCGGTACCGCTGTTCGCGCTGAACCAGCTCGATCCGGCACGCTGCGAGTGGCTGGTGCCGGGCATGCTGAAGGAGAAGGTCCATCTGCTGCTGAAGTCGCTGCCGCAGAAGCTGCGCCGGCACTGCGTGCCGCTGCCCGAATACGCGGCGGGTTTCTACGACCGCTGGTTCGAGCGGGCGCAGAAGCCGGACCGCGGGCTGGTCGAGGCGCTGGTCGCCGACGTGCGCGAGCAGACCACGGTGCAACTGGCGCCGTCGGATTTCAAGCAGGAGACGCTGCCGGCGCATTTGTCGATGAATTTCCGCGTGGTGGACGAGCACGGCCGCATGCTGGACATGAGCCGCAACCTGTCGCACCTGAAGGCGCAACTGGGGCGCGAGGCGCAGGCCACGTTCCAGCAGGTGGCCGCGCGCGACAAGGAGGTGGCGCAGGCGTTGGCACACGAGAACCTGACGGACTGGACCTTCGGGCCCCTGCCCGAGCTGATGGAGATCAGGCGCGGCGGCCTGTCGGTGATCGGCTATCCGGCGCTGGTGGATCGCGTCACGCACTGCGACCTGGACGTGTTCGACGATCCCGACGAGGCCGCGCGCCATCATCGCGCGGGGCTGTTGCGCCTGTTCCGGCTGCAGTTGAAGGAGCAGGTCAAGTTCCTGGAGAAGAACCTGACCGGCATGACGCAGATGAGCATGCTCTACATGCCGCTGGGCACGCAGGAGGAACTGCGCGACCAGATCGTGGATGCGGCGCTGGCGCAGGCCTGCCTGGCGGATCCCTGGCCGGCGGACGCGGAGTCATTCGCGCAGCGGCGCGCCGAGGGCAAGGGCAGGGTAGGACTGTTGGCGCAGGAAATCGCGCGCCTGGTGGCGGCGGTGCTGACCGAATGGGCCGCCGCGCAGCGCAAGCTGCCGCAGGCCAAGCCGCATGCCGCGGCCCATGCGGACATGGAGCAGCAGATGCGCGGACTGATGGGGAAGTGGTTCGTGCGCGATACGCCGTTCTCGCAGTTGTCGCATTTCCCGCGGTATTTCAAGGCGGTCCAGGCGCGCATCGACAAGCTGCGCGCGGATCCGGCGCGCGATGCGCGCCTGCTGGCGGACCTGAACCAGTTGCTGGCGCCCTATCAGCGGGCGCGGGCGGCGCGCAAGGGCGTGCCGGACGCGAAGTTGGACGAGTTCCGGTGGATGCTGGAGGAATTGCGGGTGGCGTTGTTCGCGCAGGAGTTGAGGACGCCCATGCCGGTTTCGGTCAAGCGCTTGCAGAAGCTGTGGGAGTCCGTGACGCGATAGGCGTCAGAGGCGTATGTAGGCGCGGATGAAGTCGGCGAAGGTCTGGGCGGCAGGGGAGAGCGACCGCTGGCGGTGACGCAGCAGCGAGATCGGACGCACGATGGTCTGCTGTTCGAACAGCCGCATGTCGACGTTTTCGTATTTCTCGACGATGGGGCGGGTGTGGCCGGGGATAAGCGCCACGCCCAGCCCGGCATCGACCAGGCCGATGGCGGTCCAGACGAACGAGACCTCGTAGGCGGGCTTGAGGCGCACGTTCGCCAATGCCGCGTGGTAGTCGACGAAATGACGGGTGGGGTTCTGCGCCTGTAGCGCGATATAGGGATGGGTGGTGACGTCCGCCCAGGATACGCGTCGCCGCTTGGTCCAGCCGTAGGTGCGGGGATGGATCAGGGCCAGGTGGTCGGTCAGGAAGGGCTCCTCTTCGACGAACGGCGACTCCGAAGGCGGGACGCTGAGCGCCAGGTCCGCTTCGCCGTCGGCGACCAGGTCCACGATCCCGCTGCCTACGCTATCCCGCAGGATCACGGTGATGTGGGGGTGGCGCGCCGTGAACGCGCCGATCACGCGCGGCAACAGCAGCGACGATAGTACCGGCGAGCAGGCGAATCTCACTCGTCCCCGGCGACGCGCCACCAGGTCGCGCGAACCGCTTATCGCCGCGCCCAGGTCCTGCAGTACGCGCGCCGCGGTCGGCTGCAGTTCCTCGCCCGCGTCGGTCAGCCTTACCGTGCGGGTCGTGCGGTCGAACAGCTTGAGTTCCAGTTCCGATTCCAATTCCCGCACCAGCTGGCTGACGGCCGATTGCGAGAGGCTGAGCCGCGCGGCCGCCTCGGTGAAGCTCCTGGCTTCGGCCACGCAGACGAAGGCGCGCAGTTGCTTGAGAGAGAGATTGCCCAGCGACGGATGAACATTGCTCATTAGGCCACCTACTTAATCGATCAAAATAAATTGTTGGGATAATCAATAGGCCTGGAGTGTAATCGTCGCCACTACAACGAGAGTGGACGGAGACAACGATGGCACTGGCGATATCCGCTGACTTGAAGAGGCGTTCGAGGCGCCGCTCACTGGTGGCCTGGCTGTCCTGTTGCATGTTGCTGCCGCCGGTCGCGCTGGCGGCGGGCTATCCGCAACACATGGTCAAGATCATCATTCCTGCCTCGGCCGGCACAACGGGCGATCTGATCGCGCGCCTGATGGCGCCCAAGTTGGCGCAGCGCTGGGGGGTGCCGGTGGTGGTCGACAACAAGGTCGGCGCAGGCGGTTCCATAGGCATGGACTTCGTCGCGAAGGAGTTGCCCGACGGCCATACCTTGCTGATGTCGATCACCGCCTTCAGCACGCTGGCGGCCGTGCGCTCGAACCTGCCCTACGATCCCGCCACCGCCTTCGCGCCCGTGGCCTTGGTAGGCAAGAGCCCGCTGGCGCTGATCGTGAGCAATGACGTGCCGGCCGCGAGCGTGGGCGAATTCCTGGGCTACCTGAGGAAACTGCCCCCCGGCAAATTCAACTACGCCTCGCCGGGTGTGGGCAGCGTGCACCACCTGACCATGGAACTGTTCCAGCAGGAGAACGGCGTCAAGATGACGCACGTCCCGTACAGGGCCACCAGCAGCGTGCTGAACGACCTGGCAGCCGGCCAGGTGCAGGCCAGTTTCGTCGTGCTGCAGACGGCGGCCTCGCTGGTACGGTCGGGAAAAATGCGCATGCTGGCGGTGGTCGCTGATGATCGCGTCCCCCAGTTTCCGAATGTGCCGACGTTGAGCGAGCTGGGTATGAAGAAGATGGTGCTCGAGACGTGGGTGGGCGTGCATGCCCCGGCGGGCACGCCGCCGGCGATCATCGACAAGGTCAATGCCGACGTCAACGACCTGCTCCGGCTACCCGACGTGCAGGCGGCGTTCGATCAGATGGGCGTGGCGAGCGTGGGAGGCTCGCCCGCGATCCTGAACGACTGGGTACGGCGCGAGATCGCGACCTGGCGCGATGTGGCGGCACGAGCCGGCCTGGCGCTCGACTGAGCATCGCCCGGACTTTCAATTTCTGACGAAGACGACATGGTTACGAAAGCACAAAACACGCAACTGGTGCAGACCGGCCCCGGCACGCCCATGGGCAGCCTGTTCCGCCGTTATTGGATCCCGGCCTTGCTGTCCGAGGAGCTGCGCGAGCCCGACGGGCCGCCGGTGCGCGTCAAGCTCTTGTCCGAGAATCTGCTGGCATTCCGCGACACGCAGGGGCGGGTGGCGCTGATCGACGAGTTCTGCGCGCACCGGCGGGTCTCGCTATGGTTCGGTCGCATCGAAATGGACGGCATTCGCTGCCCTTATCACGGCTGGAAATACGACTTCCGGGGCCAGTGCACGGAAGTACCGTCGGAGCCCGCCGGCAGCCATTTCAGCAAGAGCGTGAAGCTGACTTCCTATCCCTGCGTGGAGCGGGGGGGAGTGGTGTGGACCTATATGGGGCCGCCGGAGCTGCAGCCGGCATTCCCGGAGTTCGAATGGGCGATGGTGCCCGACTCGCATCGCTACGTCTGCAAGCGGATACAGGAAAACAATTACCTGCAGGCGATGGAGGGGGGCATCGATTCCAGCCACGTTTCGTTCCTGCATAGCGGCGAACTGCATACCGATCCGCTGCACAAGGGGACGAAAGGAGCACAGTACCAGCAGGACACGGCCCCCAAGCTCGAGGTCATGGAGTCCGATGGCGGGCTGGTCATCGGTGCGCGCCGCCGTGCCGACGAGGGCCATAGCTACTGGCGGGTGACCCAGTGGATCATGCCGTGGTACACGATGATTCCGCCGTATGGCGACCATGCCTTGCATGGCCATGCCTGGGTGCCGATGGACGACGAGAATTGCTATGCCTGGAGCATGACCCACCATCCTTCCCGGGCGCTGAAGCCGGAGGAACTGGAGGCCATGCAGAACGGGCAGGGGATCTATGCCGAGCTGATTCCGGGCACCTATCGCACGGTGGCGAACAAGCGAAACGATTATCTGATCGACCGCGAAGCCCAGAAGAAGGGAACGCTGTACAGCGGGGTCAGGGGCATCGCCATGCAGGATGCGTCGCTGCAGGAAAGCATGGGTCCCATCGTCGACCGGAGCCTGGAGCGGCTGGCGGCTACCGACATCGCCATCGTCAGGGCACGCCGGCGTCTGCTGGCGGCGGCCAGCAACCTGGGTACGGACGCGCCGTTGCCCGGGCTGGACCCGGCCACGCACAGGGTGCGCTCGGCCTCGTTCGTGCTGCCGGAGGACGTGCCGCTGGAACAAGTGCTGAAGGATGCGACGGCCAAGACCGATACCGAACACACCTCCATCTAGGATGCACGCGATGTCTGAAACCATTTGCGCCGCTGTCGCCCTGGACGGCAAGCAGACCGAGGTCCGGATGTTTCCCCGTCCCGACATCCCGGTGGACGGCGGCCTGCTGGAAGTGGAGATGACCGGTGTCTGCGGAAGCGACTGGCCCTATTTCCTGAACTATCCCAAGAGCAAGGGGCCGCTGATCCTGGGCCACGAGACGGTGGGCCGCGTTTCGGCGCTGGGGGCATCGGCCGCCGCCCGGTGGGGCCTGAAGGAAGGTGACCGGGTGGCCCTGGAGGAATACCTGCCTTGCGGCCATTGCGACTACTGCCGGACCGGGAATTTCCGGCTGTGCGATGCCACGGATTCGTTGCTGGGCAGCGGCATCCGGTACGGCTCGACGCCCATTTCCGTCGCGCCGTCCCTCTGGGGCGGCTATGGGCAGTACCAGTTCCTGCACCCCAATTCGGTGTTTCACCGAGTGCCGGACGCCATGTCGGCAACGCTGGCAACGCTGGCGCTGCCGTTGGGCAATGGCTTCGAATGGGTGCATTTCCAGGGGGAAGCGAGGCTGGGGCAGGTGGTGCTCATCCAGGGGCCGGGGCAGCAGGGGCTGGCCTGCGTGGTGGCGGCGCGCGAGGCCGGGGTCGGCTGCATCATCGTGACGGGCCTGGGCGCCGATCGCCACAGGCTGGCGCTGGCGCGCGAACTGGGTGCGCATCACACCATCGATATCGAAGCGCACGACCTGCTGGAATCGGTGGCCGAGATGACCGGTGGATTGATGGCGGACCTGGTCATCGATTGCGCTTCGGGCGGACCGGACACCATCGTGGCGGCAATCCAGCTGGCGCGCAAGAACGGCAGGGTGCTGCTGGGAGGGCGCAAGGGGCAACCCGTGCCCCGGTTCGACAGCGACATGCTGTTCCGCAAGTGCCTGACGGTCAAGGGGGTGCGCGGCCACAGCTACCAGGCCGTGGAACTCGCGCTGGCAACCATCGCGTCGGGCCGCTATCCGCTGCACAAGCTGTGTACGCACGTGTTCGGCCTGGACCGCGTCGATGTCGCGCTGCGCACCGTGGGCGGGGAAGCCGGCACGGCCGCCATCCACTGCTGCGTCGACCCCTGGGGGCAGGGCCGGCCGGCGTGACCGGAGCCGGGAATGTCGCCGTCGCCCGCCCATCGCGGGCGACGTCATTTCAGGTCAGCGCCCGGCGCAACTCCGGCGCTCCCGGCAGGTTGGGTGGGGGGCTGTCCGTCTGGAGGCTTTCCAGCAGGCGTTCCAGGTGGCCGATGTGCGGCAGCATGGGGCCGTAGAACAGGGTCTGGGTACCGTTCTGGATCAGCAGGGTGGGGAAGTCCTCGATGTCTTCGTCGTCGAGAAGGTCGGGATGTTCCTCGACGTCCACCCACAGGAAGACGTGGTCCTTGAAGCGGCCCGACAGTTCCTCGAACTTGGGCAGGTATTCGCGGCACGTGCCGCACCACGCCGCGCACAGGCATGCCACCAGTATGGTCTGCGGATCGTCGAGGCGCCGCGAGAGATCGCTGGCGCCGGTGTCGGGAAGATAGACGGCCATGATGCGAGGGAAGTAGGGATCCGGTAGCCATTATGCCTGCGCCATGCGTCATACTTGCAACCATGGCTGAATTCCCGGAGATCCGATGACTTCCTCTCCTGTCGAACGCGGTGATCCCAGCGCCGGCCTGCAAGGCGTGGGGCTGGCCTTCGGGCGCGCGGTGGTGTCGCAGTTCCGTGGGCCCATGCTGCTGGCGCTGTTGTTGCCCTTCCTGGTCGCGCTGGTGGGCGCCGTCGTGTTGATCTGGCTGTTCTGGACGCCGCTGACCGAGTGGCTGCAGGGCACGCTGTTCTCGTTGCCGCTGATGGGGCAGATCGACGGCATGCTGGTCGCGATCGGCATCGCGTCGCTGAAGCTGTGGCTGATTCCGGTCGTGGCGACGCTGATCCTGTTGCCGTTGTCGGGCATCTTGGGGCTGGTCGTTGCGGCGGTGCTGATCATGCCGCTGGTGCTGCGCAACCTGGAGCAGAACGACTATCCAGGCCTGCAGCGGCGTGGCCGCCATGCCACGGTGGCCAGCGTCTGGAACGCGGTGTGGGTGACCACGCTGTTCGTGCTGGGGTGGCTGTTCACCATGCCGCTGTGGCTGCTGCCGCCGCTGGCGGTGCTGCTGCCCATCGCGTGGTGGGCCTTTGCCTTCACCCGCATGCTGCGGCTCGACGCCATGATCGAGCATGCCTCGCCGGAAGAACGGCGCATCCTGATGGCGCGGCATAATCGCGGCTTCTGGACGCTGGGGCTGATCTGCTCGCTGCTGAACCTGCTGCCGCCGGCCTGGTTCCTGCTGCCGGTGTTTTCCGCGCTCCTGTTCTCGCACTTCGCACTCGAGGCGCTGCGCCGCTTGCGCAGCGAAACCACGCCATGAACGACACTGCCGTTTCCCATCGCCGCATCGGCCTGATCATCATCGGCGACGAGATCCTTTCGGGCCGTCGCCAGGACAAGCATTTTTCCAAGATCGTGGAACTGCTGGGCGCGCGCGGCCTGCGGCTGTCGTGGGCGGAATTCCTGGGCGACGATCGCGAGGTCCTGGTCGCCGCGCTGCGGCGCAGTTTCGCGAGCGGCGACGTGGTGTTCTCGTGTGGCGGCATAGGCGCCACGCCCGACGACCACACCCGCCAGGCGGCCGCGGCCGCGCTGGGCCTGCCGCTGGCGCTGCACGACGAGGCCCGCGAGCTGATCACGCAGCGCTGCGCGGAAACGGCCGCGCAGGGCTCGGGCACGGCCGACATGACGGCGCCGGACAACCTGCGGCGCCTGCAGATGGGCGAGTTCCCGGTGGGCAGCGAGATCGTGCCCAATCCATACAATAAGATCCCGGGGTTCTTCATCCGCGACCACACTTTCGTGCCGGGTTTTCCGGTCATGGCGTGGCCGATGATCGAATGGACGCTGGACCACCGCTACGCGGGGCTGCACCACGCCGTGCCGCACGTGGAGCACTCGTTCATGGTGTTCGAACTGGCCGAGTCCAGCATCGCCCCCGTGATGGAGGCCATCGAGCGCCGCTGGCCGGGCGTGAAAGTGTTCAGCCTGCCCAGCATGGGCGAGGGCAAGCGGCGCCACATCGAACTAGGCGTCAAGGGCGATCCCGACAGCGCCGCCGAAGCCCTGGCGATGCTACGCGACGAAGCCCGCCGCCTGGGCGGCGTCTTCGGCGCCGCATCAACCTAAAAAAGAAAAGCGGAGAACGAACACCGTTCTTCGCTTTTTTACCCAGGGCACAGCGGATCCGGCTCCGCCGGTCCGCCAGTGCCGCTCCCTACGGGGCCCGGTGCCGGGCCGCCCCAAGGCGGGCCCCGGCCCCCCAGGGGGGCTGCCGCGTAGCGGCTGGGGGCTCACCATGCCGGGCGCGCGAAGCGCGTAGGGGGTGGGCCTATGCGGTCTTACGAGCGCGGGTCGTCTTGCCGTTTTCGGCGGCGGCCTTGAACGTCGCGTTGGCGGCGGCGGTCAGGTTGGATTCGGCCAGTTCGGCAGCCTGCTTGGCAGCCTTGTTCACCGATTCGTAGGCCGAGGTGGCGGTGGCCAGCGACGACTTCAGCAGGGCCAGGGCGCTTTCCGAGCCGGCCGGGGCGTTCTTGGCCAGTTGCTCGACCACGTCCGACAGCTGGCGCTGTTGTTCGGCGATCTGGGCTTCGCCCAGGCGGGTGAATTCGCTCTGCACGCCGGAGACGATGTCATACACGTGCTTGCTGTAGGCCAGGGCCTTCTCGGCGTTGGGCTGGGCCAGCGCGGAGACGAACGCCAGCGCTTCCTGGCCGTCCTTCAGCGTGAAGGCTTCCTGGGCCTTCAGCGAAGCCTCTTCGAACGTGGCCTTGGTGACCTTGAGGTGCAGGTCGACCAGCTTCTCGAAGCCGGCGAAGGCGGTGTTCTGCGCGGCGAGCAGGGCGTCGAAGGCGGCTTTTTGGGTGGCCAGGGCGCGTTCGGGGGTGGCAAACATAGGGGGCTCCTTGAGGGCTGTCTACACGGGGCGACCGGGAAACCAGGGGAGTACGCCCCAAAAAGCCCGATCCTGGTGCACGCACCGTATCGCGGTAAGCGACTTTGCTGCGATGCACAAAACGTATTTTAAGGACGTGCCGCCGAAAGTCAAGATGCCCGCGGAAAAAATCGCACTTTGTTGGCAAAACCCATAAGTGACTGATTAAAGACATTTTTTTAAGACAGGAGGAGGAAACGGCGGAAAAAGCGGAACGCCCGATCCGCGCCTTTGCGGACCCGGCGGATGTGTTGCATTGCGCCACGTTGTTTTGGTGCGATGCGCCATACCCGGGCGTTCTACTGTGCCCAGGCATGGTGCGGGGCACCGCCCGGCGGCTACACTTCTCGGCCTGACACCCTCCGAAAGGCCGCCGTCGTGGGTTCATCGCTGCCATCCCGCCTGATTTCCCCGTTTTTCGTCCTGATCTGGAGCACCGGTTTCGTCGTCGCCCGCTACGGCCTGCCCTACGCCGAACCCCTGACTTTCCTGTCGATGCGCTTCGCCGGCGTGCTGATGGTGCTGGCGCCGTTCAGCGCCGGCATCGCCTGGCCGGGCCGGCGGCAGGGCGTCCACATGGCGGTGGCCGGCGTGCTGCTGCAGGCCGGTTACCTGGGAGGCGTCTGGATCGCCATTCACCTGGGCATGGGGGCGGGCCTGGCGGCGCTGGTGGTGGGGCTGCAGCCGCTGCTGACCGCGGTGGCCGGACGCTGGATGGGCGAGCCTCCTTCCGCGCGGCAGTGGGCCGGGCTGGTCCTGGGGTTCGTGGGCGTGGCCCTGGTCGTGGGGAACCGTATCGGCACGATGGGCCTGACCTGGCAGGCCCTGGCCTTTGCCGTGGCGGCGCTGCTGTCCATCACGGCGGGCACCGTTTATCAGAGACGCTTCTGTCCCGGGGTGGACCTGCGGGCCGGGCTACTGCTGCAGTTCGGTGCTTCGCTGATCGTCGTGCTGCCGGCGGCGTGGATGTTCGAGACCATGGCGGTGCAGTGGACCTGGCCGCTGGCGGGCGCCTGGGCATGGTCGGTCTTCGCCTTGTCGATAGGCGCCATCTGCCTGCTGTTCCTGTTGATCCGGCGCGGGGCGGCCACGCGCGTGGCCAGCCTGATGTATCTGACTCCGGCGGTGACGGCGCTGATGGCCTGGGCCGCCTTCGACGAGCCGCTGACCGCGACCATGGTCGCGGGCATGGCGCTGTCGGCGTTCGCGGTGGCCTGGGCTCAGGGGAAACGATAGGCGAAACCGTCACGGCTTCGTGGTTTCCATCCCTTAAACTCGTCTCACCGCCGCGGGAGTTGTCGGCTCGCGGCGCAACTATTTAACGAGGCAGGAGATAAAAGAATGGCTATCCACAAGAAAGCTGTGTCCGCGACGATCGGGGCCGCGGCCCTGGCCAGCGCGGCCGTCCTCGCACCTACGCAGGCGATGGCGCAGGGCTATCCCACTCGACCGGTCACGATGATCGTCCCGTTTGCCGCCGGCGGTCCCACCGACGTGGTGGCGCGCTCGCTGGCCGAGGCCATGCGCAAGTCGCTGGGCCAGACCGTGGTGGTTGAGAACGTCGGCGGTGCGGGCGGCACCATCGGTACCGCCCGCGTGGCCAAGGCGCCGAACGACGGCTATACCGTGCTGCTCATGCACATCGGCTTCTCGACCGCGCCCGCGCTGTACCGCAAGCTGAGCTACGACCAGGCCCATGACTTCCAGCCCATCGGGCTGACCGTCGACGTGCCGATGACGCTGATCGCGCGCGAAAACTTCCCGGCCGCCAACATCAAGGAATTCCTGACCTATGTGAAGGCCAACGCCGGCAAGCTGTCGATGGCCAATGCCGGCATCGGCTCGGCCTCGCACCTGTGCGGCCTGATGTTCATGAGCACGATAGGCTCGGAATTCCAGACCATTCCCTACAAGGGTACCGCGCCGGCCATGAACGACCTGCTGGGCAAGCAGGTGGACTTCATGTGCGACCAGACCACCAACACCACCGGGCAGATCAAGGCCGGCAAGGTCAAGGCCTACGCCGTCACCAGCAAGACCCGCGTGCCCAGCCTGCCTGACCTGCCCACGCTGGACGAGTCGGGCCTGAAGGACTTCTCGGTGGGCATCTGGCACGGCCTGTGGGCGCCCAAGGGCACCTCGCCCGAGATCGTCGCCAAGCTCCAGGCCTCGCTGCAGGCCGGCCTGGACGATCCCGCGTTCAAGCAGCGCATGACCGAACTGGGGGCCATCGTGCTGAACGACAAGGCCACGCCGGCGGCGCTCGACACGCTGGTGAAGTCCGAGACCGCCAAGTGGGGCGCGGTCATCAAAAAGGCCGGCGTCTACGCCGACTGACCTCGCCCTTTGCCGGGTGCGGGGGGGCGGCTGTCCTGGGGATGCCGCCCCCCTCGTTGCATTTTTGTAATTTTTGCCGTGGCATTTAAATAACGACTTAAAAAGTGCGCGCTAAGTCGTTCATTTAATGGAGATTTTTATCCAAAAATCTGATATGCTGCGGCGCCTGGGCTGAGTCGTTACCGGAGGAAACATGGCGCGCATCAGAAAGAGCATTCTGTCGGTTTCATTGATGTGCGCGCTGACCGCCGGGCTGGTCCTGCCCGCGGCTGCTCCCGTTGCCTACGCGGCCACCCCCACGACGTCCAAGAGCGCCAAGGCGAAGCCGGCGAAAAAAGCCACCGCGACCAAGACCAAGTCCGCCAAGGCGTCCAGAACGGCTTCCGTTCCCGCCAAGAAAAAGCGCGTCGCCAAGGCCGCCCCCAGGAAGGCGGTCGCCTCGGCCGGCATCCGGCACGCTTCCTATGCGCCTTCCGCCCCGCTCGAGGATGCCGATGGCAATCTGTCGCTGCGTTCCAGCGTGGCCTTCGTGCAGGACCTGAATTCCTCGGACGTGCTGTTCGCCAAGAACGAGGGCGCGGTGGCGCCCATCGCCTCCATCACCAAGCTGATGACCGCGCTGGTCGTGGTCGACGCCGGCCTGCCGCTGGACGAGATGATCGAGGTCACCACCGACGACATCGATACGCACAAGTTCACGCATTCCCGCCTGTCGGTCGGTACGCGCCTGTCGCGTGCCGACATGCTGCACCTGGCGCTGATGTCTTCCGAGAACCGCGCCGCCAACGCGCTGGGGCGCAACTACCCCGGCGGCCTGCCGGCGTTCGTGCAGGCCATGAACGCCAAGGCCGCGGCACTGGGCATGCACGATACGCACTACGTCGAGCCTACCGGCCTGTCGAGCGAGAACGTCTCCAGCGCCCGCGATCTCGTGCGCCTGATGCGCGAAGGTTCGCAACGCCCGCTGATCCGCCAGTACACGACCGATACCGAATATTCCGTCGATATCGGCGGCCGGCACCAGACCTTCCGCAACACGAATCGCCTGGTGGCCCGTTCCGACTGGAACATCATCGTGTCCAAGACCGGTTTCATCAACGAAGCCGGACGCTGCCTGGTCATGCTGGCCAATATCGGCGGCCGCGACATGGCCATCGTGCTGCTGGATTCGGTCGGCTCGCTCACGCGCACCGCCGACGCCCAGCGCATCCGCCAGTGGGTCCAGCGCGAGATCGGCTCGCTGTAGGCCACCCCGCCTTCCGGCCATGACGACGCCGCGCTTGCGCGGCGTTTGTCTTTCCGGCGGCTTCAGGGCGCGTCGGGCGGGAATCTTTCCTCGTACAGAGCCCGCAGCCAATCGATGAACACCCGCACCCGCGGGGACAATTGGCGGTGCGAGGGGTAGAGCACCGACAGCGGCAGGCCCGGGCTGCGCCATCCGGGCAGCACTTCCACCAGCCGCCCGTCGCGCAGTTCGTCCTGGACGTGGAAGTGCGGCAACTGGATCAGCCCGCAGCCCCGCAGTGCGCAAGTCACGTAATTCTCGGCATCGTTCACCGACATCCAGCCACCCAGCGCATAGCTGCGGACCTGGCCGTCGACCACCAACTCCAGCGGATAGTCGGACGTGCCCTGGCTGGCGAAAAAGCGTACGACCTGGTGCCCCGCCAGATCGTCGGGATGGCCAGGCGTGCCGAAGCGGGCCAGGTATCCGGGGCTCGCGCAGAGGACCTGGGGCATGACCGCCAGCGGACGTGCCACCAGGGACGAGTCGCGCGGATGGCCAGCCCGTATCACGCAATCGACGCCTTCGCGTACCAGGTCGACCAGCCTGTCGCCGCTGCTGACGACGAGGTCGATGCCCGGATAGCGGTCGTGGAACTGGTCTATGCTGGGCAGGACGATCCGGGTCGCGTGCGTGCCGTGCATGTCCACGCGCAGGACGCCGCGCGGATTCGACGCCACATGCTGCAGCGAGGATTCGGCCTCGTCCAGCTCGCTCAGCACGTGTACGCAGCGTTCGTAGAAGGCCTGTCCGTCCAGCGTCGGGCGGACATGGCGCGTAGTGCGCTCGAGCAGGCGTGTCGCCAGCCTGGCCTCGAGCTCCTTGATGGCGTGGGTGGCGGTAGCCCGGGGGATGTCCAGCGCCATCGCGGCCCGGCTGAAGCTGCCCAGTTCCACGATGCGGGTGAACAATTGGAGCGATTCGAAGCGGTCCACGGGGATTGTTGTCTGTCATTGAATTGAGATGCCAATTTAGCAGGGTTTATCTCAACAACATAAACAAGAAGAATGCTCGCCATCCTTTCTTCTTTCCAGGATTCAGCATGAGCACGGACATCACGAAGGCCGCCATCGTCACCGGGGGATCGCGGGGCATCGGGCAGGCCATTTCTCGCCGGCTGGCGGCCGACGGCTATGCGGTGGTCGTCAACTACGCGGGCAATGCCGCCAAGGCCGGGGAAACCGTGGCCGCGATCGAGGCCGCCGGGGGCCGGGCGCTGGCGGTCCAGGGCGACGTGGGCCGCGAGGACGACGTGGCCGCGCTGTTCGCCAGGGCGCGGCAGGCCTATGGCCGGATCGACGTGGTGGTCAATAGCGCGGGCGTCATGCCGATGGTGCCTGTCGCCCCGGACAGCCTGGCCGACTTCGATCAGGTGATCGCCACGAACCTGCGCGGCGCCTTCCTCGTCCTGGCACAAGCCGCCGCGAGCATGGGCGAGGGCGGGCGGATCATCGCGCTTTCCACCAGCGTCATCGCGCGCGCCTTCCCGTCCTACGGCCCCTACATCGCTTCCAAGGCGGGGGTCGAGGGACTGGTGCGGGTGCTGGCGAACGAACTGCGCGGACGAGGCGTGACCGTCAACGCCGTCGCGCCCGGGCCGGTCGGCACCGAGCTGTTCTTCAATGGCAAGACGGCCGAGCAGATCGACCAGATCGCGCGGCTGGCGCCGTTGGAGCGCCTGGGCACGCCGGAGGAGATCGCCGCCGCGGTGTCATTTCTGGCGGGCCCGGACGGCGGTTGGGTCAACGGGCAGGTGTTGCGGGTCAACGGCGGCTTCGCCTGAGGCGGACCGGGCCGGCGCCCGCGCGGGGTCAGGCCGCCGATACCGCGTGCGACGGTTCGTAGCCCAGGGCTTCGGAGATCTGGCTGGCGGTATCCACCAGCGCGTCGATCCAGCCGTCCTGCATGCGGTCGGCCGGCGCCGAGATCGACAGGCCGGCAATCAGCTTGCCCGTGTCGTCGTGGATCCCGGCAGCGATGCAGCGCACGCCCATTTCCAGTTCTTCATTGTCGCGGGCATAGCCCTTCGCGCGCACCTGGTCCAGCTCGCGCTCGAGCTTGGCCAGGTCGGTCAGGCTGTTGGAGGTGTGGCCTTGCAGGCCCGTGCGCAGCGCATAGGCGCGGATCAGGCGGGCATCGTCGGCCGACAGGAACAGCTTGCCCGTGGAGGTCAGGTGCAGCGGGGCGCGGCCGCCGATGGCGCGCACCACCTGCATGCCCGAACGTTCGCTGTAGGCGCGATCGATGTAGACGATCTCGTCTCCCTGGCGCACGGAAAGATTGACGGTCTGGCCCGTCAGGCGATGCAGCATGCGCATGGGCGTGATGGCGGCGTCGCGCACGTTCAGCCGGCCCTTGACCAGGTGGCCCAGCTCCAGCAGCCGCATGCCCAGGCTGTACATGCCGCTGTCGACGCGGTCGACGTAGCGGCCGGCGACTAGGTCGTTCAGGATGCGGTGGGCGGTGGAAGGGTGCAGGCCGGTGGCCTGGGCCAGCTCTTTCAGGCTGACCGGATCGGGGTGCCGGGCCAGGGCGTCGAGCAGGTGCATGGTGCGTTCGAGCACCTGGATGGCGATCTGCGGCGCGGGGGCCGCGGACGGGGCGATCATGGCCGCGTCGGGGGTCGTGACTCTTGGCATTGTCGTGGTGAGTCTCTACGCGATGAAGCTAGTTTATCCCATATGGTGAAATTTCATAGCTTTATTACACCGCAGATGGGTGGCCTTTCTGCGTTGCAGCAGGCCATTTCTTATTGGGTCAGTATAACGCCTGTGCACAGAATTTCCGCGACGCAGCATCCCCGTTGTCATACAAGGCACACGGGGATATCCCCAGTGCCTAGCTCCGAAGCCGCGAGACGGCCGACAGGCATTCCCCGACCAGCGCGGGGCCGCGATAGATGAGACCGGTGTAGAGCTGGACCGCGTCCGCGCCCGCCGCGATCTTCTCGGCCGCGTGGCGGCCTTCCAGGATGCCCCCCACGCCGACGATGGCAAGCGCGTTGCCGGCCTGGCGCCGCAGGCGTTCGACCACCCGCAGCGACATTTCCCGTACCGGCGTGCCGGACAGGCCGCCGGCCTCGCCCGCATGGGGCAAGCCGCGGACGGCATCGCGCGACAGCGTGGTGTTGGTGGCGATGACGCCGTCGATGCCATGGCGCGGCAGCAGGTCGGCGATGGCATCGATCTGGCTCTCGTCCAGGTCCGGCGCGATCTTGACCGCCAGCGGCACGCGGCGGCCGTGCCGGGCCGCCAGGGTGTCCCGCGCCTGGTCGAGTTGGCGCAGCAGGACGGACAGTTCGTCGGCGCCTTGCAGGCTGCGCAGGTTCTGGGTGTTGGGCGACGAGATGTTGATGGTGACGTAGTCGGCGTGGGGATAGACCGCCTCGAGCCCGGCCAGGTAGTCGTCGGCCGCCTTGTCGATGGGCGTGTCGGCGTTCTTGCCTATGTTCAGCCCCAGGATGCCGCCGCGCGCCCGGTAGCCGCTGCGCTGGACGTTGGCCAGGAACACGGCCAGCCCGTCGTTGTTGAAGCCCATGCGGTTGATCAGCGCCTCGGCGCGGGGCAGGCGGAACAGGCGGGGCAGCGGGTTGCCGGGCTGCGGCCGGGGCGTGACCGTGCCGATTTCCATGAAGCCGAAGCCCAGGCTGCCCAGCGCGTCGATATGCCCGCCGTTCTTGTCCAGGCCGGCGGCCAGGCCGACCGCGTTGGGCAGCGTCAGGCCCATGAGGGCGACCGGACGGTCCGGGGCGCGGGAGGGGCGTGTCCATCCCATGTCGTACACGCGCTGCAGCGTGGACAGGGTCAGGGCATGGGCGGTTTCGGGTTCCAGGGCGAACAGGGCTGGACGCAGCAGCGGATAGGCTTGAAAAAACGCGGACATCAGGCGGATGGGGATCAGGAGGTGGAGGACGGCGCATCGTCGGGATGGCCGTGGCGAGAGGAGGCGTGCAGGCGGCTGGTATCGATGACGGCCGGCCCGGCTGGCCTGGCGGCCGGCGGGCCGGCGTATTCGCGCCATTCGCCGTTGACCAGCATTTCCAGGGGCCGGAAGTTCACCTTGTAGGCCATCTTCGGGCTTTGTTCTATCCAGTATCCCAGATAGAGATGGGGCAGTTCCAGCAGCCGGCATTGCTCGAGCTGCCAGAGTATGTTCCAGGTACCGAGGCTGCCCTTCATGTCGGGGTCGAAAAAGGTGTAGACCGACGACAGGCCGTCGGACAGCACGTCCATGATGGACACCATGCGCAGTTGTCCCTGCCGGTCGCGGAACTCGACCAGGCGCGTGTTGACGCGGCTCTGGAGCAGGAATTGCGCGTATTGCTCGCGGCTGTCCTGGTCCATGCCGCCGCCGCGGTGGCGGGTCGACTGGTAGCGCTGATAGAGCGAGTAGTGCTCGGACGAATAGGCCAGTTCGGCCACGAACACCTGCAGATCGGCATGACGCTTCCAGGTGCGGGACTGGGTGCGGTTGGGCCGGAAGCGGTTCACCGGCACCCGCACCGGCACACAGGCGCGGCAGCCGTCGCAGTGGGGCCGGTAGGTGAATACGCCGCTGCGGCGAAATCCCATGCGCACCAGTTCGGAATAGACGTCGGCGTTGATCAGGTGGCTGGGCGTGGCCACTTGCGAGCGCGCCATCCGGTCTCCCAGGTAGCTGCACGGGTAGGGAGCGGTCGCATAGAACTGCAGCGCGGCGAAGGGGAGTTCTCGAAGGTGGGTCATGCGCGGTTCAGCCGGGGTCGGCCGCAGCGTGGGGCGCGTCCAGGTCGACGATCTCGCCGTCGTGGCGCAGCCTGCCCGAGCGCCACGGAAGCTCGGGCATCCGGGTGAATTTTACAATCAGGCGCTCGAATTCCGCGCGGGCAATCGTGGCGCCACCCAGCGAGGCCAGATGGCGCGTGTCCTGCTGGCAGTCGATCATCTCCACGCCATGGCGAAGCAAGAAACGCACCAGGTAGGCCAGCGCGATCTTGGATCCGTCGGCCACCCGGGTGAACATGGATTCCCCATAGAACATCCGGCCCAGGCAGACGCCGTACAGCCCGCCGGCAAGTTCGCCGTCGATCCAGGTTTCCACCGAATGCACCTGGCCTTGCCGGTGCCACAGCCGGTAGGCCCGCTGCATGGGCAGCGTGATCCAGGTGGCCGGACGCTCGTCGCTGCGTGGCGCCGCGCAGGCGCGCATGACGTCGTCGAAAGCCGTGTCGACCCTGACCTCGATGGCGGGATCGCGTTCGACCTGCCGCAGCTTCTTGCGCAGCGAATGCGAGGGCGAGAAGCGGTCGGTGAACAGCACCATGCGGGGGTCCGGGCTCCACCACAGGATGGGCTCGCCCGGCAGGTACCAGGGGAAGATGCCGTGCGCGTACGCGGCGCGCAGCCGTTCGATGGACAGGTCGGCCCCCACGGCCAGCAGGCCCGGGGGATCCTCGAGCGCCTGCTCGAGCGGCGGGAAGGGCGTGTCCGGCTCCAGCAGGGCCGGCATGCGCGGGCGCGAGGGACTCAAGGGGCGGGCGTGGAGAACGCGGGAACCGGCTCGGGACCGCGCAGCAGGGTGTCGCTGTGGATCTGGAACGTGCCGCGCGCCCGGTCGGCGAAGAACAGCCTGAGCGCGGTGGAGACCGAACGGAAGGCCAGGTCGTCCCAGGGAATCTCGTCCTCGTCGAACAATCGGGCTTCCAGGCTTTCGGGGCCCGGCTCGAACTCGACGTCGGTCAGGCGCGCAAGATAGAAGATGTGGACCTGGTCCACGTGCGGAATGTCCAGCACGGCGAACAGCGGCCCCATCTCGATGCGGGCGCCGGCCTCTTCCTGGGTCTCGCGGGCCGCGCCCTGGGCCGTGGTCTCGCCCAGCTCCATGAAGCCGGCGGGCAGGGTCCAGTAGCCATGGCGCGGCTCGATTGCCCGGCGGCACAGCAGCACCTGCTTTTCCCAGACGGGAATGGTCCCGAGCACCATGCGGGGATTCTGGTAGTGGATCGCGCCGCAGTGGTCGCAGAGATCGCGTTCGCGGTTGTCGTCGTCGGGAACGCGGCGGGTCAGCAGGTTGCCGCATTGCGAGCAGTAGCGCTGGGAGCGCGGAGCCGGGAAATACGTGAGGGCGCGTTCGGAAGCGGTCATGGCGTGTCCAGGGGGCGGAAGCGGCGCTGCGCCCCGGCGGTTGCGGAGATCCGGGAGGTCCGTCAAGTATACGAGAGGTCGCCGGGCGAAGCGGGCTGGCGTTCGCAGCCCACCTCGTAGACCACCGAGCGGAAGAACTGGTTCGCCGGATCGCCGGCCACGCGCGAGTGCCAGTACTGGTGCACGTCGATGGACGGAATGCGCAGCGGCAGCCGCACTTTCTTGATCGGCGCGATAGGCTGGAACAGGTGGTAGACCTCGTCCGGAATGATGGCGATCAGGTCGCTGGCGGCCACGATGAAAGGAATCGCGGCCACGTGTTCGGTGGTGAGCCGCACCTGGCTCTGCGCGCCGTGCTTGCGCAACTGGTCGTTGATCCAGGCGAAGGTGATGGGCACGGACGGCGACTGGACCTGCGGCGTGCGGCCGAATTCGCGCAGGGTCATCGTATCGCCGATGCGCGGATGGTCGCGGCGCGCCACGCAGACGTAGGCGCGGCGATAGAGATGCTGGCGCAGCAGGGCGTCGTGCGGTCGCGGGACGTGTCCGGCGACGACGTCCAGTTCGCCCGATTCCAGCGCGGCGGCCATGGTGTCGGCCGAGACCTGCGTGGGGGCGAGGCGGGCGTGCGGGGCGACCTCGGCCAGGCGCTTCATCAGCTTGGGCACCAGCACGATGGCGCCGATCTCGTTGACGCCGATGCGGAACTCCCGGTTGGTCTGGGCGGGATCGAAACGCGCCAGCCCGGCGATCTCGGTTTCCACGATGCGCAGCACCCGCGAGGCCGGCTCGGCCAGCCGCTGGGCGAACGGCGTGGGCGCCATGCGGTTGCCCACGCGGACGAACAGCGGATCGGCGAAACGCTTGCGCATGCGGTCGAGGTGGTAGCTGAGCGCCGACTGGGTCAGCCCCAGGCGCCGGGCGGCGCGGGTGACGGTGCCGTCCTCGATCAGTGCCAGCACCGCCCGCAAATCGGCGATCTGCGGGTCCTGGTTATCTGAATTGTTCATAACCTATATCAAGGTAATGATCTTTCCAGAGCATCGCCGAATGCCTAAGCTGCTGTCAATTCAAGAACACAGGAAGGAGACGGCATGGCGGGCGAGACGCTGCTGGAGACCGACGTGCTGGTGATCGGGGCGGGCCCCGTTGGGCTTGCGCTGGCCATCGAGCTGGGCATGCAGGGGCGGCGCTGCCTGGTGGTGGAGCAGCACGACCGGGTGGGACTCGCGCCCCGCGCCAAGACGACCAACGTGCGTTCGCGCGAGCTGATGCGGCGCTGGGGCGTGGCGGGCAAGCTGGCGCAGGCGGCCCCCTTCGGTGTCGACTATCCGTCCAACGTGGTGTTCGCGACCAGGCTGGCCGGCCGGGAACTGGCGCGGTTCACCAACGCGTTCTATTGCTCGCCCAGGCGCGACGAGCGCTTTCCCGAGCACGCGCAGTGGGTGCCCCAATACAAGGTGGAAGAGGTGCTGCGCGACCACGCGCAGAGCCTGCCGGGCGTGCAGGTGCGCTTTTCGACCCGGCTGGAGGATTTTTCGCAGTCGGCGCAGGGGGTCGAGGCCGTGCTGGCAGGACCGGATGGACCGCTGCGCGTGCGGGCCGCGTACATGGCCGGCGCGGATGGCGCCCGCAGCACCGTGCGCGCCCGGCTGGACATCCGGATGGAGGGGGTCTCGCCGCTCTCGCATCACCGCAACATCATCTTCCACGCCCCGGGCCTGGCCGGCATGCACGGGCTGGGGCCGGCGGTCATGTACTGGCTCGTCAATCCGGAGGCGCCGGCGGTCGTCGCGCCGCTGGACGCCAACGACATGTGGACCTTCGGCTATGCCCGCCGCGACGGCGAGGAGCCGGCCATCGAAGGCCTGATGCGTGCCGCGCTGGGCCTGGACATCCCGATCGACATCCGCCATCGCGACGAATGGACCGCGCATCGCCTGACCGCCACGCGCTATCGCGACGGCAGGGTGTTCCTGGCCGGCGATGCCTGCCACCTGCACCCGCCCTTCGGCGGCCATGGCATGAACATGGGCATCGGCGATGCCGTGGACCTGGGATGGAAGCTGGCGGCGGCGCTGGACGGCTGGGGCGGTCCCGCGCTGCTGGACAGCTACGAAGTGGAACGCCGCCAGGTGCATCGCCGGGTGGTGGACGAGGCCGTGCACAACCTGTCGCACAGCTCGGGCAGCCTGTGGCGCGATGGCCTGGAGGACGACGGGCCGGCGGGGGACGCCGCCCGCCGGGAAGCGGAGCGAGCCATCCTTGCCTCCAAGCGCCAGGAATTCGATTCGCTGGGCGTGGTGCTGGGCAGCCGTTACGAGCAGTCGCCAGTGCTGGCGCACGGACCGGAGGCGGGCGGCGAGGCCTGGGACTCCACACGCTACGTGCAGAGCGCTCGCCCGGGCTGCCGCGCGCCGCATGCCTGGCTGGCGCCGGGCCGGGAGCGCGGGGCGTCGTTGTTCGACCATTTCGCCTTCCGCGGGATGACGCTGCTCGCCACCCGCCCGGCCGCGCGGGACGCGGCCCAGGCGCTGGCCGCGCAGGCGGGCACGGACGTTCCGCTGACGGTGGTCGCGCCTCCCATCGACGGCCTGCGCGAGCTCTATGGCGCCGACCTGGTCCTGATCCGGCCGGACCAGTACGTGGCATGGCGCGGCCACGATCCGCAAGAAGGCGCCATGGCACTGGAACTCGCGGCCGGGCGTGCCGCGGTCCACGCCTGAACCGGCATCGCACCACCACACAAGACAAGACCATCCAGGAGACAGACACATGAACGCATCACGACGCAAATGGATCGCCGCCGGCCTCGCGCTGGCGGCCTGCCTGGCCGGCACGGCCCAAGCGGCCACCTGGCCATCCCGGCCGGTGCGGCTGGTCCTGCCGGCTGCGGCCGGGACGGCGCCCGACATCATGGCCCGGCTCCTGGGCGACAAGCTGTCCAGGATCTGGGGCCAGCCGGTCATCGTCGAGAACAAGCCCGGGGCCGGCGGCCTGGTCGGGCTGGCGGCGGTGAAATCGGCCGAGCGCGACGAGCACATGTTCGTGTTCACCCCCGCTTCGGTACTGACGCTCACGCCCTACATGTACAAGAGCTCGCAGGTCGACATCGTCCGCGACTTCCAGCCGGTGGCCATGGTGGGCATCAGCCCGATGATGGCGGCGGTCAGCGCCTCGTCGCCCGCCAACACGCTGGCCGACGTGCTGGCCATGGCCCGTCGCCAGCCCGACACCTTCGTGGTATCGACCACCTTCCTGTACTCGGTGCCCAACCTGGCGGTGGACATGCTGTCGCGCGCCGCCGGCGTGCCGCTGCGCGCCGTGCCGTTCTCCAGCAGTTCCCAGAGCATATCGGCCGTGGTCGGGGGCGATGCCCAGATGCTGATCGACGGCGTGCCGCCCATCGAGCCCATGATCAAGGGCGGCCGGCTCAAGCCCATCGTGATGTTCTCCGAGGGACGGGTACCCAATCGTCCCGACCTGCCCGCGGCGTCCGAGTCCTATCCCTCGCTGGTCATCAACGGCTGGTTCGCGGTCGTCGCGCCGCAAGGCACGGGCAAGCCGGCCATCGAGCGCGTCAACCGGGACCTGGCCACGGTGCTGGCCGAACGTGACGTGATCGACAAGCTCGACACCCTGGGCGTCTACCCCAAGCCCATGTCGGTGGATGAGTTCGGCAACTACTGGCGGGCCGAGCGCACGCGCTGGGAAAAAGTGCTGCGCGACGTGAACGCCCAGCCGGTGCAGCAATAGGAGGCCGGTGTGAGGACAGGACTGGAAGCGGCCTACATCGGCCTGGACAGCACCGCGCCGGCGGACCTGGGGCGCTACCTGACCGACGTCGTGGGCCTGATGCCCGGCGAACCCGCCGCCGATGGGGCGGCGACCTGGCGCGTCGATGGCAAGGCCCAGCGGGTATGGGTGCGCGAGGGCGCGCGCAACGATGCCGCCTGCATCGCCTTCGAGGCGGTCGATGCGCAGGTATATGACCGCGTGCTGGGGCGCTTGTCGGCCCAGGGGTGGCGCATGCGCGCCGGCACGGCGGACGAGCGCGCGGCCCGGCGCGTGCGGGACCTGACGGTGATCCAGACTCCCTGGGACGTTCCGCTGGAGCTGGTGACGGGGCTGGAGGAGGCGGCAACGCCTTTCGCGAGCCCGCACTTTCCCGAAGGCTTCGTCACGCAGGGGCAGGGCTTCGGCCACTTCGTCTTCGCTGTGGGCGACGCCGGCGAATACGACGCGGCGCGCCGCTTCGCCATCGACGGCCTGGGCCTCGTCCTGTCGGACTGGCTGCGGCTGCCGATGGGGGAGATCGAGATGCACGTCTCCTTCTTCCATTGCAATCCGCGCCACCATTCGCTGGCCATCGCCTACCTGCCGCGGCCCGAAGTCCCGCAGCGCCTGCACCACATCAACTTCGAAGTCGCGCACGTGCGCAGCGTGGGACTGGCCTACGACCGCGCGCTGCGCGCCGGCACGCCGCTCGCCAACACGCTGGGCCAGCACGCCAACGACGGCATGGTCAGTTTCTACAGCCTGGGCCCCGACGGCTGGCGCGTCGAGATCGGCGCCACCGGCCGCACCGTGGGCGAGGACTGGAACGACGTGCGCGAATACGACCGCATCAGCGACTGGGGCCACCTGCCGCCCGACGCACTGGCGCAGGCCCTGGCCGGACCACCTTCTTCTTCCGCTTGAACAAGGAACCCATGAAACTCGTCACTTTCTCCCATCGCGGCAGGACCTCCATCGGCAAGGTCGAGGGCACGCGCGTGATCGACCTCGCGGCCGCCGACCCGGCGCTGCCCGCCACCATGCGTGGCCTGCTCGCCGGCGGGCGCGCGCTGCTGCAACGCGCGCGCGACGTCGATCCCGAACAGGCGCCGGCCTATCCGCTGGCCGACGTCAGGCTGGAGGCGCCCGTGCCCGATCCCGGCAAGTATCTCGCCATCGGCATGAACTACGGCAAGCACGTGATCGAGGCCAAGCGCGCCGGCGTGGACGTGCCCGACAGCCAGGTCTGGTTCAACAAACAGGTCAGCTGCATCAACGGTCCCTACGATCCGGTGCACATGCCGCGCGTCTCGGACAAGCTCGACTACGAAGCCGAACTGGGCGTGGTCATCGGCACCCGCTGCCGCCACGTCCCGGCCGAGCGGGCCCGGGAGGTCATCGCCGGCTACCTCGTGTGCAACGACGTCTCGGTGCGCGACTGGCAGCGGCGCTCGGCCACCATGACCCTGGGCAAGTCGTTCAACACCACCGGCCCCATCGGCCCATGGATCGTCACCGACGACGAAGTGCCCGATCCGCTGGCGCTGACGCTGCGCATGCGGGTCAACGGCGAAGTGCGCCAGGAAGCCCGGACCAGCGAGATGATCTACAGCATCTACGACCAGATCGCCTACCTGTCCACCGTCATGACGCTCGAGCCCGGCGACATCCTGGCCACCGGCACGCCCTCGGGCGTGGGCGCCGCCATGGATCCGCCTTCCTTCCTCAAGATCGGCGACGTGATGCGCGTCGAGATCGACGGCATCGGCCACATCGAAAACCGCGTCGTCCCCGAGCCGGCATAACGCCAGACCAGGAGCCTCTTCGTGCCCAGAAAAGTCATCATCACCTGCGCCGTCACCGGATCGGTGCACACCCCCAGCATGTCGCCGCACCTGCCCATCACGCCCGACCAGATCGCCGAACAGGCGGTGGACGCGGCACGGGCCGGCGCCGCCATCCTGCACCTGCATGCCCGCCACGCGGCCGACGGCAGGCCGGCCTTCGAGCCCGAGGTCTACCGCCAATTCCTGCCGCGCATCCATGCCCAGACCGACGCCGTCATCAACATCACCACCGGCGGCTCGCACACCATGACGCTCGATCAGCGCCTGGCCGGCGCCATCGATGCCTCGGCGGAAATGGCCTCGTGCAACATGGGGTCGATGAACTTCGCCTTGTTCCCCGTGCTGGACAAGATGAAGGACTTCGACTTTCCCTGGGAGCGCGAGCACCTGGAGAAGACCCGCAACGCCATCTTCCGCAACACCTTCGGCGACATCGAAACCATCTTCGAGCGCCTGGGCCGCGCGCACGGTACGCGCTTCGAGTTCGAATGCTACGACGTCGGCCACTTGTACAACCTCAAGCACTTCGTCGACCGGGGCCTGGTGCAGGGGCCGATCTTCCTGCAATTCGTGCTGGGGGTGCTGGGCGGCATAGGCGCCGATCCCGAGAACCTCGTGCACATGAAACGCATCGCCGACAAGCTGTTCGGCGATAGTTACCAATGGTCCGTCCTGGCCGCCGGCCGCCACCAGATGCCGCTGGTCACCCAGGCCGCGCTGATGGGCGGCAACGTGCGGGTCGGGCTGGAGGATTCGCTGTCCATCGGACCCGGCGAAATGGCCACTTCCAATGCCCAGCAGGTGGGCAAGATACGCGGCATCCTGGAGTCCTTCGGCTTCGGCATCGCGACGCCCGACGAGGCGCGCGAGATGCTGGGATTGAAGGGCAGGGAGAAGGTGGCGCTGGCGGCGTGAGGCATGGCCGCGCGAGTACGTGTATAATCTTTTTCTTCAGACGCGGGGTGGAGCAGTCTGGCAGCTCGTCGGGCTCATAACCCGAAGGTCACAGGTTCAAATCCTGTCCCCGCAACCAAATAGAAAACGGCCTCGATCGCAATGCGACGAGGCCGTTTGCATTTGCGCGGTCCATTCCTCGGTATGGGTGCTTCGAAGGCGCATGCGTGTCCAATGCCTTCAGGTTGCCACGACCTCGATAGGGGCTTGGAAGTGAAGGGAAGAGCGCAGGCCAATACGCGATGATTCAAGAGCCATTGATAGTGGGGCGGCTCGGATCATTTCCTCGGTTTATTTCGTGAATGATCTCGAACGAGAGCACCAAGGCAGACACAAAGCAAAACGGCCTCGTCGCATTGCGATCGAGGCCGTTTCTTGTTTGGTTGCGGGGACAGGATTTGAACCTGTGACCTTCGGGTTATGAGCCCGACGAGCTGCCAGACTGCTCCACCCCGCGTCTGAGAAAAAGATTATATCCCTGTCATGTTCCCAATGCAAACTGGAGCATGGGAAGCTGCCTTCATGCGCGTTCCCTGCCTTGCCTTGCGCGGGAAGAAGAAAGATCGGCAACCTGCGGCGCCCATGCTTTCCTTGCCGGCTGCGTGCGGAAGAATGCCGTGTGTTCGGTCAGGTGCTCCGCGGCTTCCTCCAGCCAGCGGACGGCGGGCATGGTGGCGGAGGCGCCCGCCGCGCGGGCCCGGGTGGCGTAGTTCTGCAGCGTTGCACCGGCGTCGTGCGGCATGGCCAGCGGCTTGCTCATCGTGTGCAGGGCCTGGCCTATCCACGGCGCTTCCGGCGCGTCGGGGCGCCGGTCGAGCATGTGGCCCATGCGGGCAAGCGCGTGCCCCAGGGACAGCGCCGCCAGCGCGCCGTCGGCGGTGGCCGCCTCCGTGCCTGAGCGCGCGATCAGCGCCAGGATCAGGAAGCGCAGGCGAGCCAGGTGGCGCACCGCGCGCGCGGGCGTGCCGGCCTGCTGGGCGATGGCGGCGATCTCGGCGCGTATGGCGCGGTGGAGGTGCCGGCGGCGGCGCTGGGTGGTCATCGGGATCAGCCAGCGGTAGGCGGCGTAGCTGCATGCGATGCCTGTCAGCAGCATGAGCTCGACCGTGAGCAACGCCATCGGTTCGGCGGGTCCGATATTGACCGGCTGCGCCAGCACCGCGAACAGCATGTTGAAGGCCAGGCCGATGAATGCCGTGCCGCGGTGCGCCTGCGCCGTGGCAGCAGCCAGGATGAGCGGCGAGGCCAGGGCTAGCGACAGCCAGGGGTGGGACACGACGGGCGCGATGCCGACGCGCCACGCAAAGGCCGCGACCGCCGCGGCGGTCGCGCCGGCCAGCACGCGCCGCATCAGCGGCACGGGTTCGTCGACCGAGGCGAACAGGGCGGTGAAGATGCAGGCGCCCAGCATGAGGTAGCGCAGAGGTTCCCACCCTGACGCCAGCCACGCTCCTGCCGCCAGGGCCGGGATGGCCACGCCGCGCCAGGCGGCGATGCGCACGCCGGCGATATCAGGATGGTGGACGCTGGCCGAGGCTGCGGGTTCCGGCAGGGTCGCCGCCATGTTCCGGTAGCTGGCCGCGATGGCTGCCAGCGCCTGTTCGAATTCGTCCAGGCAGGTGTCGAACAGGGGATCGGCGCCGCGCAGGCGGCGGGTCGCGGTGCGGACGATGGCCAGCGAGGTTCCGCGTCCCGCCTGGATGGTCTCGGCCAGGTCGTCCAGGCTGGCACGCAACTGGTCCAGGTCTTCCGCGTGGGCCGGGGCCAGCGCCGTCGCGTGCTGGCGCAGCGCCGGCATGACGGCGACCAGGTCGAGCAATCCCGCCAGCAGTCCGCGCAGGGGTTTGAGGCGGCGCCGTTGGGACAGGGACCCGGCGGTCGCGTCCTCGGCCGTGGTTTCCAGTTCCGCCAGGGCGGCCACGAGCCGGCGTGCACGCGGCACGAGGTCCGTCGGCAGCTCCGGCCCCAATTGCAGGGCGGCATGGGCAAGGGTGGCGCAAAGCAGGTCGCGGGTCTTCTCCAGCAAGGCGGCCGCGGGAGAGGGCGGATTCCATAGCGCGATGACGAGCAGCGAGGCGGCGATGCCTATCATGTTGTCGAGCATGCGCGCCGTGGCGAAGGTGGCCGTGTCGAGCGGCGTGCCGACGGTCAGCACGACGATGACGGCCGTGGTCAGCCCGCACAAGGCCGCGCCGTAGGCGCGCTGGTGCCGCAGCAGGTTGCTGGCGCCACAGCACAGGCCCAGCCACACGCAAAGCGCGGTCAGCAGCAACGCCGGGGCGCCGTCCGTCAGCGCGGCCAGTCCTACCGCGGCAAGGCCGCCGGCCAGGGTGCCGAGCAATTGCATCAGGCTGCGCTCGAGCAGCAGTCCGCGCGTGGGCTGGCCGATCATCCAGACGGCCATGGCGGCCCACCACGGGTTGGCGATGGAGAAAGCGGTGGCGGCCGCCATGGCCAGTATCGAGGCGGCGGCCAACCTCAGCGCGTAGCTGCGCGAGGCGGGATGGCGTAGAGCCGGGAACAGGAGGAAAGGCTGGATGTGCATCGATGGCCCGTTGAAACTGAGCCTCCTCCAACTCCGCCGGATCATGGCGTCCGGCTTTGCGGTGCCGTCCAGGCGGACCGCGGGAAGATTATAGAGGCTCGGGCCCCATCGTCGTATTTCGGCGTTCGGCGCCGTCGGGCAAGGCCGTCAGACCTCGGACAGCACGATGCAGTCGCGGCCCCGGCGCTTGGCCTCGAGCAGGGCCGCGTCGGCCCGCTCGACGGTGTCGGAATAGTGCTCGCCATGGCGATAGGCGCTGATGCCCACGCTGGCGCTGATGGATTGGCCGACGTCCGGCGCGCCGGCGTGTTCGCGGATGCGTTTGCAGACCCGCTGCGCCAGCGTCTGGGCCGACACCAGGGTCGTCCCGGGCATGATCATCATGAATTCCTCGCCGCCCCAGCGCCCGCACAGGTCGTATTCGCGCAGCGAGCTTTGCAGGATGCGGCCCACCTCGATCAGGGCGCGGTCGCCGGCCGCATGGCCGAGCGTGTCGTTGATGCGCTTGAAGTGGTCGATGTCCAGCATGGCGATCGTGTAGGGCTGGCCCGAGCGCGAGGCGCGCTCGCTTTCTTCCTTCAATCGGTGCATCAGGTGCCGGCGGTTGGCCAGGCCGGTCAGGACGTCGCGGTTGGAGGCATCGCTCAGGGCGACGTTCAGGTCCTGCATCATGCGCTGGTAGTGGTCCGAGATGCGGGCCAGCTTCTCCAGCTTGCGCAACTGTTTCTGGAACCGCTCGTCCAGGTCGTTCTCGCGCTCCTTGGCCAGGGTCTGATAGCCGTCGGAGATGTGGGTGACGCGCTCCAGCCGGGTGGTCTGGTCGAGGAAGGCGCGCCAGAGTTCGTCCAGGGCCACGCGCAGCGGGTGGTCCTGGTACTCCGGCTGGGCCAGCAACTGCTCGATGCGCCGGCCTAGGTCCTCGATGTCGCGTTTCATGGTCGTCAGGTCAGTCGTGAGCGAGGATGGCGAAAGGAAAGCTGCAGTCTTCCTTGAATTCCTCGGCCAGCTCGGCCACCCGTTCGTTGCGCCTATCGTAATGCCAGTTGACCGCGACAGGGTGGCCGCGGCCATGCGCGTCCTCCAGCAGGTCGAATACGTCCATGATGGCGCGGACGCTGCTGGTGTTCAGGTAGAGCAGGTGCAGCTCCAGGGACAGGGGGCGCCTGGTTTCGGCCAGGAAGCGTTCGACCCAGTCGATGACCTGGTTGAACAGGTCGAAGGAATTTTCGGGATAGGAATCGCCGGCCATGGTCAGGACGCCGGCTTCCCAATCGCCCGAGATGGCGGGAGTGGACTGGCTGCCTGTAATCGTGAGGTTGCTCATGGTGCTGGTACTCGTTTGCTAGATGACGGCGCTCAGGCTGAAGAAAGCCCGGCCGGCGTCGATTTCCCGCAGCGAGGCGCTGAGCGGCTCGCTGGCCTTGCGGGCGATATCGATCAGGCCCAGTCCGGAGCCGCTGCTGGCGCCGGCTTCGCGCGGCTTGCGCAATTGTTCCTTGTAGCTGGCCTTGAGCTGGGCCTTGTCCTGCCGGGCCAGGGCGTTGATCCGTTCCAGCAGCGAGTGGCCATCGGCGATCTCCACCACGTTCCCGGCCGACACCACGTGGCGGCCGTCTTCCTTGTTGGCGACGATGACCGTGGCCGTCGCCTCGTGCTCGGCGTAGCCCTGGGCGCTGGCATAGTGCCGGATGTTCTGCGTCATTTCGATGTATGCGCCGAAAACATCCATGGCCGCCGAGGGCTGCACCTGCTCCGCCTGGAGATAGTTGCGCAGCGCGTTCCCGATTTCCTCGATCAGGCTGCGCGATATGGGGCCGTTGAAACACAGCATGATGCGGTCGCGGGTGAAGCTTTCGCGCATGGCGAAGAGGTCGATCGAATCCATCATGACTCCGCGCTAAGGTTGGCCTGCTCGAACTTGAATGACAAGACGGTAATATCGTCGCGCTGCGGTTGGCGGCCCTGGTAGTCTACCAATGCCTGGGTAACGGCGCGGGCCTGCTGGTCGAGCGGCAGCCCGGCCACCGATTGCAGCAGGCCGACCAGGCGCCTGTTTCCGAAACTGAAACCATGCTCGCCTCCGGATTGGTCCAGCAGGCCATCGGTGACGAGGTAGAACGTGCGGTCGGCCAGGGGCAGGGTGACATTGGCATATTCGCCGACGCGTTTTTCCCCCAGGGCGCGGCGGGCGCCCTTGTATTCCTCGACAGCGTCGCCGCTGCTGGCGTAGAGCGCCATTTTCGCGCCGGCGAAGCGCAACTGTCCAGCATGCCGGTCGACGTAGACCAGGGCCGCGTCCATGTTGGTGGCCAGCGCGCGCGGCAGTTCCGCATCGCTCAGCATGGCGCGCATGGCCGCGTCCGTGCGGGTCAGGATGGCTGCGGGGTCGCCCGGTCCGGCCTCGGCGATGGCGTGGTCGATGGCGGCGCGGGCCAGCATGGTCATCAGCGCGCCGGCGACGCCGTGGCCGGCGCAATCGACCACGCCCAGCAGGCAGTTGTCGCCATCGGCGCGGAATACGTAGAAATCGCCGCCCACCACGTCGCGGGGCTTCCACAGCACGAAATGGTGTCGTCCCAGGGACTGCACCAGCTGGCGGTCGGGCAGGATCGCGCGCTGTATCAGGCTGGCGTAGTCGATGGAGTCGTCGATGGTCTTGTGGGTGGCGGCCATGCGCTCGTTGGCTTCTTCCAGCGCCTGGGTGCGCTCGCGCACGCGCTGTTCCAGCTCGGCGGTATGCGAGCGGACCTTCTCGGCCATGACGCCGAAGGCCCGGCTGAGTTCGCCGATCTCGTCGCTGCCGCCTTCGGGCAGGGTGACGTCGTAGCGGCCGGCCGAGATCGCCTGCGCCGTGTGCTGCAGCCGGCGCAGGGGCGCCAGCATCAGCCGGTCCACGGCGTAGCCGAAACCCAGGAGCAGCAGGAACAGCACGGCGGCCAGAGCCAGCAGCGCCGGTACCAGCCACTGGTAGTTGACGATGCGCGCGATGCCCAGGTCCACCGACGTCAGGACGTACCACCGCAGTTCGGGCAGGTAGACCAGCGCGACGGCCGATTTCGCGCCGTTCAGCGTGGCGAACAGCGGAACGGCGTGGCCGGGGTTCGCCAGGGCGTCGGCCATGGCCTTCTGCAACTGGTTGCGCTCGGTATCGCGGCCCACCAGTCCCTGGACCGTGCGCTGGGCGGTTTCCTCGGCCGTCATGGACTTGTAGGCGATGCGGTCGGCGTCGGGATGGACCTGGATGTTGCCCTGGCGGTCGAAGATGATGGTGGTCACGCCCGGCTCCACTCCCTCCATGAAGCCCTTCAGGAAGGTGGTCAGGTCCAGGCCGGTGCCTATCATGCCCAGCCGCTGCTCGCCGTCGCGCACCTGCACGTTGAACCAGAACTTGGTCACGCCCAGGACGTGGTTCACGTCGATCTGCAGGTCGTAGGGCGAGCTGTCCTGCATGGTCGAGAAGAACCAGGCGTCCTTGGGTTCGGAACGTTTCAGTGTGTAGCGGGGCGTTTCGATCGTGGGCCCCTTGTCGTCGTTGTAGTAGTAGGAAGGCGTGCCGTCGATGACGAAATAGGAGTGGTCGCGGAAGTCGCGCTGGTAGCCCCGGGCCTCGCGGAAGAAGCGGCGGCGTTTTTCGGGGTCGGCCGGATCGCGCATCCAGTCCAGCGTCAGCGTCGAGTTGGCCATGCGCTGGGCCAGCGCCAGTTCGCGCATGACCGGCGCCAGCAGCTTCTGCTCGCTCAGCAGCGTATGGTTGCGGGCGTAGGCGACGCCGAAGTATTCCCGGACGGCGTTGATGCCCTGCCAGGCCAGCAGCGCCGCCGGCACCAGCGCCACGGCGCAGGCGAACAACAGTGCCAGCAGCGATTTTCCCCTCAGACCCAGCATGGCCATGCGGATTTCCTTGACAAGCGCGACATGCCGATCCGGCAAAGCCGCGATTGTGCCGGGCGCGCGCGGCGCATGCAACGAAACGTTGCACCGCCGCAAGCCGGATGGGTTGGGGCTTATGCATCGCATTACCCCGGGTGCAGTGGACGCGCGCGGCCATTGGGCCTAGAGTCAAGGATCGCGATGCGCGAATCGGTCGTCGCTAGGCCCTAGGGACGGCCGCTGGTTCAGACTATCGGAGACAGGCTTATGACCACGGAGCTTGCCAGAGAAGTCCGGCCCGCCGTGCTTGACGGCGCCGTTCGCTTCACCGCCCGATTCGAGGGCCGCAAATCCCAGGAGTTCGAGATTTCCGCCGATGTGCTGCGCGAGCACTTCGGCGCCTCGGATGCGTCCGCCGACGCGTTGCTGGCCGCGTTCCACCGGGGCCGGCACGAAATCCTCAGCGCGGCGGCGGAAACCCTCGGCACGCCCACCAGCGGAATCGTCCAGCTGGGAACGGGCGACTTCCGTCCCTAGCCGCGCCGGCCAGGCGCCGGTCTTTCCTCGTCACGATGACGGCCGCCGCCCGGCGGCCCGCCTGCGTGCGGCCGTCGCCAGCGCGATACCCGTCGCGATGAGGCCGATGCCGGCCAGATGGAAAAGGTGGACCCGCTCGCCCAGGAACACGACCGCCAGCAGGGTGCCGAACACCGGCATCAGGTGGATGAACAGGCTGGCGGGTCCCGCGCCTATCAGTTCCACGCCGCGGTTGTAGAAGAAGTTGGCGACGATGCCGGGCAGCAGGATCACGTAGGCGATGGCCAGTGCCCCCGGCAGGCCGGCTTCGATGCGCGCGCCTTGCGCGTGCTCGTACAGGTACAGGGGCAGGAGCATCAGCGTGCCCATCAGGAAGGTGACGGTCAGCAGGCTGAGGGGATGGATGGCGGGCCGGCGGGCGAGCAGGGTGGTGTACAGGCCCCAGACGGCGACCGCCGCGACGATCCAGGCGTCGCCCGGATTGAGCGCGAGGGCGAGCAGGTCCTGCGGGCGGCCGCGGGTCGCGATGGCGGCGATGCCCGCCAGGGAGATCGCCACGCCGGCGATCTGCGGCAGCGACGCGCGCTGGCCCAACAGCAGGAACGAGAACAGCAGCGTCACCATGGGGATCGCCGACTGCATCAACAGCGCGTTGACCGCGGACGTCTGCCGCAATCCGATGTAGACCAGCGTGTTGAAGCCGGCGATGCCCAGCAGCGACAGCAGGAGCAGGATCGGCACGTGCCGCCTGATGGCCGGCAGGTCGTTCAGCCAATGCCGGCGGGCCAGCACCAGCAGGATCAGCGTGCCGCCGGCCCAGCGCCAGAAGGCCAGCGCGATGGGTGGCACGGTGCCGCCGGCCGCGCGTCCCACGATGAAATTGCCCGACCAGAACAGCACGGTGGTGATGAGCAGGAAATAGGCGGAGTTCCAGAGTCGGGAGGCAGGCATGGAGAGGCAGGAATGGGTTGGGGCCCGTCGACCGCGCGGGACCGGTTTGCCCGGAGGCTTGTGACAAGCGCGTGCAGACGCTACACTAAGAACCGCTGCAGGGGCTTGCGCCCGCGCCGACAAGGCGCGGCCGGTCTTGCCGGTGGTCACGAACCCGGCTCCCAAAACGCTCCCGCATCATCACAGGCCGGTTCAGCATAACGTAGAACTCCGCCAGCTCGCCTGAAGGTCGGTCGAGCCGGTCGTCCAGGCCACATGCTCTAAGAATCAGAACCCGTATTGGGAACCATACGGATTACGCCCGTTTGATCACACGCTCATGAACACCAGCGAGGCAAGGCTCGTGCTGGAGACTGCGCTCTTGTGCGCGCAGGAACCGTTGCAATTGTCGGAACTGCGCAAGCTGTTCGCCGACGAGGTCGGCAACGACACGATACGCGGCCTGTTGCAGGACATTCACCAGTCATGGGCCGAGCGAGGCATCGAGCTCGTGGCGCTGGCCAGCGGCTGGCGGTTCCAGAGCCGGCCCTCTATGCGGCCCTATCTCGAACGGCTCAATCCCGAGCGGCCGCCGAAGTATTCGCGGGCCGTCATGGAAACGCTGGCGATCGTGGCCTACAGGCAACCGGTCACGCGCGGCGACATCGAGGAAATCCGCGGCGTGACCGTGTCCTCGCAGGTCATCAAGACCCTCGAGGACCGCGGCTGGATCGAGGTGATCGGCCATCGCGACGCGCCCGGCCGTCCGGCGCTGTTCGGCACGACGCGACATTTCCTGGACGACCTGGGGCTGAAGGCGCTGGACGAGCTGCCGCCTCTGGAGTCCGCCGAATCCGTGGCCGCGTTGAGCGGGCTGGACGGATCCGGAGACCTGTCCCTGGCGGTGGACGGGGCCGAGCAGGACATCCCGGGCGAGGCCTCGGCGGCTGCCAATGATGACGCGGCCGCGGAGGTCGCCGGAGCCGGCGAAACGCGCGAGGCCGCCGTTGAAGAAGTGGCCGTCGCCGAGGGCGCGGCCACCGTCGAGGAAGCGGCCGCAGCGGATGAATGGACTGCCGTTGACGAGGTGGTCGCCGCGGAGGATGTGGCCGTCGCCGATGAGGTGACTGTCGCCGATGAAGTAGCCGTCGTCGAAGGCGCCGACTCCGGCGGCGCCGGGGCGGACGAGGCTTCTGCCCAGGCGGCGCAGGCCCGGGAGCCGGTGGGCGAGGAAATCGCCGCCGGCGATGCGGCGGACGAGTCCGCCAGCCAGCAGGAAACCGAAATGCAAGCGCCCGACGCCGAGCCGGCGCCGAGTGTCGAGGACGAGGAGTCCTCGGTTACGAAGACAAGCAACCAAGACCATACATGAACGAAACCACGCACGATATGCCCCCCGCCGAAAGCGTGGAGGCGTCCGCTCCGTTGGAGGCAGGTGCGCCCACGCAGGAAAAGGCCCGGGGCCGGCGGAATTTGCGTACGCCTTTCCGTCGGCGCCGTCCGGCCGATGAGGCTGCTCCGGAAACGGGGGCCCCGGCCGAGGCGCCTGCCGCCGAAGACGGCCAGGCTACGCTGTTTCCCGCCGAAGCCAAGCCGCCGCGCCGCAAGCCGCGCGAGGCGAAGGGTGCCCAGGATGCCAAGGGCCCCAGGGGCGCCAAGGGTCCGAAGCCGCCGCAGCAGCGGCGCGCGGGCCAGAAGCGCCGCGAGGCGGGTGTCCAGGCCGATGACGGCGCCCAGATGGCGCTGCCCGAACTGAGTCCCGAGGAACTGCGCGCGGCCGAGAAAGAGGCCGAACAGGCGCTGTCCTTCCTCGACAAGGCCCCCGACCTCAAGCGCCGCCTGGGCAAGTACCTGTCCAGCGAGGCCGTCATGCCCAAGCTGCACAAGGTGCTGGCCGATGCCGGCATCGGGTCGCGGCGCGAAATGGAAGAGCTGATCGTGGCCGGCCGGGTGTCGGTCAATGGCGAGCCCGCCCACATCGGGCAGCGCGTGGCGCCCAATGACCAGGTGCGCGTGAACGGCAAGCTGGTGCAGCGGCGCCATACCTCGCGTCCGCCGCGGGTCGTGCTCTACCACAAGCCCGCGGGCGAGATCGTCACCCAGGACGACCCCGAGGGCCGTGCCACGGTGTTCTCGCGGCTGCCCAAGATCAAGAACGGCAAATGGCTGTCGGTCGGCCGGCTGGACCTGAACACCGAGGGCCTGCTGATCTTCACGACCTCCGGCGACCTGGCCAACCGCCTCAGCCATCCCCGCTATGGGCAGGAGCGCGAATATGCGGTGCGCGTGCTGGGCGAGATGACCGACGAGCAGCGCCGGGCGCTGGTCGAGGGCGTGCAACTGGATGACGGCATGGCCGCGTTCGGTTCCCTGGACTACCTGGGCGGCGACGGCAGCAACCGCTGGTACCGCGTCACGCTGCAGGAAGGCCGCAATCGCGAAGTGCGGCGCATGTTCGAGTCGCAGGGCGTGGTGGTGAGCCGCCTGCTGCGTACCCGCTTCGGTGACGTGTCCCTGCCGCGCAACCTGCGCCGCGGACGGTGGGAGGAGCTCGATCCTTCGCTGGTGACGGCGTTGCAGGTCCAGCTGGGCCTGGTCCGCGCGGACGACGAGGAAGGCGGGCGCCGGGGACGGCGCAGCACGCAGCCCGTATCGCACGAGGCCGCGCTGCCCCCGGGGTTCGGTACGCTGGAGCAGAACGGCATGCATGGCGCCCGGGTCGGCCGCAAGGGGCGCATCCAGGGCGGCAAGGCCGCCATGCCGGGAGTGGGGCAGAGTTTCCCCTCCGACCCCTATGGCACGGGCCAGAGTTTCGCGGGTGGCCTGCCCAATGGGCACCCCCACGGTGGTGCCGAGCGCGCCGGTGGACCCGGCGGCCGCAAGCACGGCAAGAAAGGCCCGGCCCGTCCGGGGGCGCGGCCCGACGGCCGCAAGCCCGAGGCCGGGGCGGCGGCCGGCGGCCGCGCCCAGCGCGGCCGGGGCAAGGGCGGCAACGGTCCCAAGGCGGGGAAGGGCGCCGGTCGTGGCGCCGGCGAAGATCGCCAGCCTCGCAGCGCTTCGGCGCACGAGTCCCACCTGGGATTCCTGGGCGGAGCGAACGGACGGGCACGCCGGGGCCGCGGCTAGGCCTCTCCTGTGGCGCGGTGGCCATTGGCTTGAAAAAAAGGCCGATTTGGCTTAACATTTACAGGCTAGACACCGCGTTTAGGGTTCAGTGCGCGAACAGGGCACTTTTCGAGCCGGTCTCCACCTTGCGCGATGGCTGTCCGACGTTTTGCGTGGGCGGCTGGTGTGTTGTAGGGCAGGAGGGTTCTCCGGTTGAAAGGCGGCTTGCGGCATTCGTGCCCGAAGGCTGGTCCCCGGTTGAGTCCTCCGACAACAGAACAGGCGGTCGTTCGGACCTCGCGGCGCGTAAGCGCGCGATCCGGGCGATGTCGCAAAATGGGCTGGGCCGTGCAGCCCATTTTTTTTTGGTTTTCCGGTTCGTGTCCGTCGGATCCCTGGCCAGCGCCGGGCGACGGGCCACGGCCGATACACGGCGGCATGCCAGGCATGCCGTTCACGAACGAGGGCGCATAACGAGGCATGGCAGATCTTTTTCAGCTTACCGAACAATCCCTGGCGGGCCTGGGGGTTGAACTGGTCGACGTGGAACGCGCCGGGCAGGGGCTGCTGCGTGTCACGATAGATCGCGAAGGCGGGGTGCGCATCGAGGACTGCGAGGCGGTCTCCCGGCAGTTGTCGCGCGTCTACGAGGTCGAGAACATCGACTACGCGCGGCTGGAAGTCGGTTCCCCCGGCACCGACCGGCCGCTGCGCACCGCCAGGGACTTCATCCGGTTCGCCGGCGAGCGCGCGCAGGTCAAGCTGCGCCTGCCGTTCGAGGGACGCAAGGTTTTCGCCGGCACGCTGGTCGTTCCGGAAGCCGATCCGGCCGCGCAGGCGGATGGGGCAGACAAGGGCGCCGAACCCGAGACGTTCGGCATCGAATTCGAAGCAAAGGAAGGGGATATCCAGGTATTGCGGTTCACGCTCGACGAGATCGAGCGGGCCAAGCTGGATCCGGTTCTGAATTTCAGGGGCAAAAAGCGATGAGCCGCGAGATTCTGTTGTTGGTGGACGCGCTGGCGCGCGAGAAGAACGTCACGCGCGACGTGGTGTTCGGTGCTCTCGAGAGCGCGCTGGCCTCCGCCATGAAGAAGCTCTACAAAGAGGATGTCGACATTCGTGTCGCGATCGACCGCGAGACGGGCGACCATGAGGCGTTCCGCCGCTGGCTGGTCGTGCCCGACGAGGCCGGCCTGCAGATGCCCGACCAGCAGACGCTGCTGTCGGAAGCGCGCGAGGTCGTGCCCAACATCGAGCTGGACGAATACATCGAAGAGCCGCTCGAGCCCATCGAGTTCGGCCGCATCGGCGCGCAGGCCGCCAAGCAGGTCATCCTGCAGCGGATCCGCGACGCCGAGCGCGAGCAACTGCTGAACGATTTCCTGGAGCGCGGCGAGTCGATCGTGTCCGGCACCATCAAGCGCATGGACAAGGGCGACGCCATCGTCGAGATCGGCAAGGTCGAGGCGCGCCTGCCGCGTTCGGAAATGATCCCCAAGGAAAACCTGCGCGTGGGCGACCGCGTGCGTGCCTACCTGAAGGGCATCGACCGCCAGGCCCGCGGCCAGCAGATCATCCTGTCGCGCGCCACGCCGCTGTTCATCGCCCAGCTGTTCGAGAACGAAGTGCCCGAGATCGAGCAGGGCCTGCTCGAGCTCAAGGGCGCGGCCCGGGATCCCGGCGTGCGCGCCAAGATCGCCGTGGTCGCCCACGACCGCCGCATCGACCCGATCGGCACCTGCGTCGGCATGCGCGGTTCGCGCGTGCAGGCGGTGCGCAACGAGCTGGGCGGTGAGCAGGTCGATATCGTGCTATGGTCCGAGGATCCTGCGCAGTTCGTGATCGGCGCGCTGGCGCCGGCCAACGTCCAGTCCATCGTGGTCGACGAAGACCGCCATGCCATGGACGTGGTGGTCGACGAGGACAACCTGGCGATCGCCATCGGCCGCAGCGGCCAGAACGTACGCCTGGCGTCCGAGCTGACCGGCTGGCAGATCAACATCATGACGCCTGACGAAAGCCAGGCCAAGCAGGAGCAGGAGCACAGCTCCCTGCGCCAAACCTTCATGTCCAAGCTGGACGTCGACCAGGAAGTGGCCGACATCCTGATCGAGGAAGGCTTCACGGGCCTGGAGGAAATCGCCTACGTGCCGATCCAGGAACTGCTGGAAATCGAAGCCTTCGACGAGGACACGATCAACGAACTGCGCAATCGTGCCCGCAACGCCTTGCTGACCGAGGCCATCGCGCAGGAAGAGCGGGTCGAGACCGCGCAGGATCTGCTGAGTCTGGAAGGCGTGACGCCCGAACTGGCCGCCAAGCTGGCGGAGGGGCAGGTGCTCACGCGCGACGACCTGGCGGACCTGTCCGTCGACGAACTGATCGAGTTGACCGGCATCGATGAAGAGCAGGCCAAGCAGCTCATCGTCCGTGCGCGCGCGCACTGGTTCGAGCAGGCTTGAGTTTGCCCATACCGTCGATCAGCCACACCGGGGAAGAGAAACGAATGTCGAGTAACACTGTCGCCCAGTTCGCAACCGAGCTGAAATTGCCCGCCAACGTACTGCTGGAGCAGCTGCGCGCCGCGGGAGTAAGCATCAAGTCGGTCGACGATACCGTCACCGAAAGCGACAAGGCACAACTGCTCGAATCGTTGCGCCGTGCCCATGGTGCGTCCGAAGACCGCAAGAAGATCACGGTCACCCGCAAGCAGACGTCCGAGATCAAGCAGGCCGATGCGACCGGCAAGGCCCGCACGATCCAGGTCGAGGTGCGCAAGAAGCGCGTCTTCATCAAGCGCGACGCGGGCGACGGCGCCGAACTGGAAACCAGCCAGGCGCGCCCCGAGGACGAGGCGCGCGCCAGCCAGGCGGAAGCCGAGGCCCAGGAAGCCGCGCGTCTCGAGCGCGAGCAGCAGGAGGCGCAGGCGCGCGAGCGTGCCGAAGCCGAGGAACGCGAGCGCCGCGAGGCCGAGGCGCGCCTGCGCGAAGTCGAGGAACAGGCCCGCCTGGCCGCCGAGCGCGCGGCCAAGGAAGCCGAGGAAGCCGCGGCCGAAGCCGAGAAAGCCAAGCGTGCCGCCGCCGAGGCAGCCGCTGCCCAATCTACCCACCCTGCCGTGCCCGAGGGAGGGGCTGCAGTGAGCGATGTCGTAGCAAACCAGGCTGCGTCGAGCGCCGAGGCGGCGCGCGTCAAGGCCGAAGAGGCCCGCAAGAAGGCGGAAGAAATGCGCAAGGCCGACGCCAAGGCCGCCGAGGCGCGCGACAAGGCGCGCCGCGCCGCCGAAGCCGAGGCCGCCGCGTTGCGCGAGATGCTGAGCCGTCCGCGCAACAAGGTCCTGCACGCTCCGCAACCGGCGCCCGCGCCGGCTGCCGCCCCGACGGCGCCGATCGCCGGTACGCTGCACAAGCCGGCCGCGAAGGCCGCTGCCGGCCAGGACAACAAGGCAGCCGCCGCGCCGGCCGCCAAGAAGGACGACAACAAGGCCGCGCCGGGCAAGAAGGTCCTGAAGGCCGGGGCCGTCGCCTCGACCTGGTCCGACGATGCCTCGCGCAAGAAGGGCCTGAAGACCCGCGGCGACGCGACCGCCGGCGCGAGCCGCGACGGCTGGCGCGGCGGTGGCCGCGGTGGCCGCAACCGTCACCAGGACCAGAAGGCGCAGCAGGTGGTCGAGAACATCGTGCGCGAAGTGCACGTGCCCGAGACCATTTCGGTGGCCGACCTGGCCCACAAGATGGCGGTCAAGGCGGCCGAGGTCATCAAGGTCCTGATGAAGATGGGCCAGATGGTCACCATCAACCAGGTGCTGGACCAGGAAACGGCGATGATCGTGGTCGAGGAACTCGGCCACACCGCGATCGCGGCCAAGCTGGACGATCCCGAGGCCTTCCTGGACCAGGCGCCGGCCACCGATGCCGTGGAGATGCCGCGTGCGCCGGTGGTGACCGTCATGGGCCACGTCGACCACGGCAAGACCTCGCTGCTGGACTACATCCGCCGCGCCAAGGTCGCCTCGGGCGAAGCGGGCGGGATCACGCAGCACATCGGCGCCTACCACGTGGAAACCGAGCGTGGCGTGGTGACCTTCCTGGATACCCCGGGCCACGAGGCGTTCACCGCCATGCGGGCGCGCGGCGCCCAGGCCACGGACATCGTGATCCTGGTGGTGGCGGCCGATGACGGCGTCATGCCCCAGACCAAGGAAGCGATCCACCATGCCAAGGCGGCGGGCGTGCCCATCGTGGTGGCGATCAACAAGATCGACAAGCCCGAGAGCAACCCCGATCGCGTCAAGCAGGAACTGGTGGCCGAGGAAGTCGTGCCGGAAGAGTACGGCGGCGATTCGCCCTTCGTGCCCGTGTCGGCCAAGACCGGCGCCGGCATCGACGAACTGCTCGAACAGGTGCTGCTGCAGGCCGAAGTCCTGGAACTGAAGGCGCCCGTCGATGCGCCGGCCAAGGGCCTGGTCATCGAAGCCAAGCTGGACAAGGGCCGCGGCCCGGTCGCCACCATCCTGGTCCAGAGCGGCACGCTCAAGCGCGGCGACGCCGTGCTGGCCGGCGCGAGCTTCGGCCGGGTGCGCGCGATGCTGGACGAAGTGGGCAAGCCGATCGCCGAGGCCGGCCCGTCCATTCCCGTCGAGATCCAGGGCCTGACCGAGGTCCCGGCCGCCGGCGACGAATTGATGGTGCTGAGCGACGAGCGCAAGGCGCGCGAGATCGCGCTGTTCCGCCAGGGCAAGTTCCGCGACGTGAAGCTGGCCCGCCAGCAGGCCGCGAAGCTGGAATCGCTGTTCGACAACATGGGCGAGGGCGTGCAGACGCTGGCGCTCATCGTCAAGACCGACGTCCAGGGTTCGCAGGAAGCGCTGGTGCAGGCGCTGACCAAGCTGTCCACCGACGAGGTGCGCGTGCAGGTCGTGCACGCGGCGGTCGGCGGCGTGTCGGAAAGCGACATCAACCTGGCCATCGCCTCGAAGGCGGTCGTCATCGGCTTCAACGTGCGGGCGGATGCCAGCGCCAAGAAGTTGGCCGAGAACAACGGCATCGACGTGCGCTACTACAACATCATCTACGACGCCGTGGATGACGTGAAGTCGGCCATGTCGGGCATGCTGGCCCCCGAGAAGCGCGAGGAGGTCATCGGCCTGGTCGAGATCCGCGAGGTCTACAACGTGTCCCGCATCGGCAACATCGCCGGCTGCATGGTGCTCGATGGCGTGGTCCGCCGCAATTCGCAGGTCCGCCTGCTGCGCAACAACGTGGTCCAGTGGACCGGCGAGGTCGATTCGCTGCGCCGCTTCAAGGACGACGTGCGCGAGGTCAAGTCCGGCTTCGATTGCGGTATCACGCTGCGCAACAACAACGACATCGCGATCGGCGACCAGCTCGAGGTGTTCGAGGTGAAGGAAGTGGCGCGTACCCTGTAAAGGGGCACGTGCAGGCAGATGAGTCGTCACAGGCAGAAGAAGCTCCCCGGCGGCCGCAACCAGCGGCTGGCCGACCAGATCCAGAAGGACCTGGCAGAGATGATCCAGCGCGAGGTCGATACGGCCCGCGCCGGACTGGTCACGCTCACGGGCGTGGACCTGACGCCGGACTACGCCCATGCCAAGGTGTATTTCACCGTCATGGGCGCCGAGCCGGCCGCGGCCGAAACCGCGCTGAACGAAAAGGCGGGCTGGCTGCATTCGCTGTTGTTCAAGCGGCTGCATATCCACACCGTCCCCACGCTGCATTTCTTCCACGACCGCCAGATGTCGCGCGGCATGGAAATGAACCGGCTGATCGCCCAGGCCAACACGCCGGGCGTCAAGGCCGACGAACTGACCGAATCCGGCCAGACCGGCCAGGACGAGCGCGAGGGCATCGCGCCGGCAGAACCGTCCGCTCCTGACGACGACCGCGCGTAAGCCGCGCCGCGTCCTTTTTTTCCGACGATTGCGATGGCTTCCCGACGCGGGCGTGCGCTGGATGGTGTGTTGCTGCTGGACAAACCCGAGGGCTTGTCCAGCAATCATGCCTTGCAGCGCGCGCGCCGCATCCTGGATGCGCGCAAGGCGGGACACACGGGGACGCTGGATCCGTTCGCGACCGGCCTGATGGTGCTGTGCTTCGGCGAAGCGACCAAGTTCTCCGGCGGGATGTTCGATGCCGACAAGAGCTATACCGCGACGCTGGCGCTGGGCGAGGAAACGGACAGCGGCGACCGTACGGGCATGCCGGTCGGTTTTCCCGGACAGGATCCCGCCCTGGCCGTGGACGAGGCGAGGATGCGCGACGTGTTGTCACGCTTCGTCGGCAGGATTTCGCAGGTGCCGCCCATGTATTCGGCGCTCAAGCGCGACGGCAAGCCCTTGTACGAATACGCGCGCGAGGGCGTCGAGCTGGAGCGGGAGCCGAGGCAGGTCACGATCCATGGGTTGCGGCTGCTGTCGCTGTCCGGACGATCGGCGACGATCGACGTCTCGTGCAGCAAGGGCACCTACGTCCGTACGCTGGCGCAGGACGTCGGCCGGGCACTGGGATGCGGCGCGCACCTGACGGCGCTGCGGCGCACGCGTACGGCGGGGTTCGACCTGGCACAGGCCTGGACCCTGGAACGGCTGGAGGCGCTGGCCGATCCGGCCGGCGCGCTGCTGCCGATGGAGTCGCTGCTGGCCGACCTGCCGGTCGTACGGCTGGAGGCGGCGGCGGCCCAGCGCTTCATGCAGGGGCGCAAGGAAAGAATGGCCGCCGGCGAGGCAACCGGCACGGCGGCCGCCGAGACAGAAGCAGGCAAGGTCCGGGTTGCCGGGCCGGACGGTGGATTCCTGGGAACGGCTCGCTGCGAGGACGGCTGGCTGCAGCCCGACAGATTGATTTCATTCAAGGAAACGACATGACACGCGCATTGCGCAACGTGGCGATCATCGCCCACGTGGACCATGGCAAGACGACCCTGGTGGACCAGCTGCTGCGGCAGGCGGGCACCTTCCGCGAGAACGAGCAGGTGGCCGAACGGGTCATGGACTCGAACGACATCGAAAAGGAACGTGGCATCACGATCCTGGCCAAGAACTGTGCGGTCGAATACGAAGGCACGCACATCAACATCGTGGACACCCCGGGGCACGCCGACTTCGGCGGCGAGGTCGAGCGGGTGCTGTCCATGGTGGACGGCGTGCTGCTGCTGGTCGACGCGGTCGAGGGGCCGATGCCCCAGACCCGCTTCGTCACCCGCAAGGCGCTGGCCCTGGGCCTCAAGCCCATCGTCGTTATCAACAAGATCGACCGCCCGGGCGCGCGTCCGGACTGGGTGATCAACCAGACCTTCGACCTGTTCGACAAGCTGGGCGCAAGCGAGGAACAACTCGACTTCCCGGTCGTCTACGCGTCGGGCCTGAACGGCTACGCGGGCCTGACCGAGGACGTGCGCAGCGGCGACATGAAGCCGTTGTTCGACGTGATCCTGGACAAGGTGCCCGTGCGCAACGACGATGCCGACGGTCCGCTGCAACTGCAGATCGTGTCGCTGGACTATTCCAGCTACGTCGGCAAGATCGGCGTGGGCCGCATCACGCGCGGCCGCGTGCGTCCGTTGCAGGACGTGGTGATCAAGTTCGGCCCCGAGGGCAACCCCATCAAGGGCCGGGTCAACCAGGTGCTGAAGTTCCGTGGCCTGGAGCGCGAGATCGTTCCCGAGGCGCAGGCCGGCGACATCGTCCTGATCAACGGTATCGATGAACTGGGCATCGGCTGCACGGTGTGCGCACCGGAGGCGCCCGAGGCCTTGCCCATGATCAAGGTCGACGAGCCGACGCTGACCATGAATTTCTGCGTGAACACGTCACCGCTGGCCGGCCGCGAAGGCAAGTTCGTGACCAGCCGCCAGCTGCGCGACCGCCTGGACCGCGAGCTCAAGTCCAACGTGGCGCTGCGCGTGCGCGAAACCGGCGACGATACCGTGTTCGAGGTGTCGGGCCGTGGCGAACTGCACCTGACCATCCTGCTGGAGAACATGCGCCGCGAGGGCTACGAACTGGCCGTCTCGCGTCCGCGCGTGGTCTTCAAGGAGATCGACGGCGTCAAGTGCGAGCCGTTCGAGCTGCTGACGGTGGATGTCGAGGACGGCCACCAGGGCTCGGTGATGGAAGAACTGGGCCGCCGCAAGGGCGAACTGCTGGACATGGCGTCGGACGGCAAGGGCCGTACCCGCCTGGAATACCGCATTCCCGCACGCGGCCTGATCGGCTTCCAGGGCGAGTTCATGACGCTGACGCGCGGCACCGGCCTGATCAGCCACGTGTTCGACGAATATGCCCCGGTTCGCGACGGCACCCTGGGCGAACGCCACAACGGCGTGCTGATCAGCCAGGAGGACGGCGATGCCGTGGCCTACGCGCTGTGGAAGCTGCAGGACCGCGGCCGCATGTTCGTCTCGCCCGGCGAGGCGCTGTACGAAGGCATGATCATCGGCATCCACAGCCGCGACAACGATCTGGTGGTCAACCCGATCAAGGGCAAGCAGCTCACCAACGTACGCGCCTCGGGCACGGACGAGGCCGTGCGCCTGGTCCCGCCCATCCAGCTGACGCTGGAGTACGCGGTGGAATTCATCGCCGACGACGAACTGGTCGAGATCACGCCCAAGAACATCCGGCTGCGCAAGCTGCACCTGAAGGAGCACGACCGCAAGCGCGCCAGCCGCGAAGCCGCCTGACGGGCGGTCGGCAAGACTTGGGAAAAGGGAGCGAAAGCTCCCTTTTTTCATTTCATGTTTGCCGGCTGGCCCGGTCCCGTGTTCCGCCATACAGATCCCGCCGGGCATGCCGTTAATGGCTTGAGTGAGTTTTCGTCGCCGCGCCGGTGCGCCATGCCCCGGCGGGTCGCGTGCAAGGGGATCGAATGAGCGCGGTAATGCATGATACGAGTGGTTTTTCCGGCGGCGAGACACGTCCCGCCCCGGCGTCCTTGACGGCCAGGTCGTCGCTGAAGGGCCGGCTGGCGGTGCTGGTGGCCCTGGCGGTGGTCCTGCTGCTGGCGGTGCAGGGATGGTCCATCTACAGCGAGCGGCAATTGCTGCTCGAAGCCAAGAAATCGGAGATCCTGGCCGTCGCCCAGGGCGCCTGGGGCGTCGTCAACCACTACCAGGAACTGCAGCAGAAGGGCCAGATGACCCAGCAGCAGGCCCAGGAGGCCGCCAAGGCGGCGTTGCAGGGCTTCCGTTATGGCGGCAGCAACGGCAAGACCGAATACATCTTCGTCACCGACGAGCAGGGCCTCATCGTGATGAACGGGGGCAATCCGGCGCTGGCGGGCTCCAACGCCATCACCCGCTCGGGCGACAAGCGCGATCCGGGCGTGGCCATGCAGGAGCGCCTGGCGGCGATGCGCGAGGGGGGCGGGCAGAGCTACATGCGCATCCTGTTCGCCCGGCCCGGCGAGACGGAGCCCGTGCCCAAGCTGAACATCTACAAGCATTTCCAGCCCTGGAACTGGGTGATCGGCACCGGCGTCTACGTCGACGACCTGGACGAGGCCATCTCGCGCCAGCTCGTCACGGGCATCGGCACGGCGCTCGTACTGGCGGTGGTCCTGCTGCTGGCCAGCGGCCTCATCGCCCGCGGCGTCATCCGCCAGATCGGCGGCGAGCCCCGCGCCGTGCTCGAGATCATGCGCCGCGCCGCCGGCGGCGATCTCAGCCAGAAGCTGCCGGATGCCGAACCGGGCAGCCTGCTGGACGGCTTCGCCAGGATGTCGGAGTCCGTGCGCAACCTGATCTCGCGGGTTCGCGAGGAAGCGGCCACCATGAAGCGCGACGCCCATCGCATCGCCGAGTCGGTGAACCAGGTCTCCACGGCCGCGGTGCAGCAGAGCGACGCGACGTCCTCGATGGCCGCGGCGGTCGAGGAATTGACCGTGTCGGTGGCCCACATTTCGGATGCGGCCAGCCAGACCCAGCACAACTCCGAGGGCGTGGCCGAGAAATGCCGCGACGGCGAGACCCGCGTCATGAGCGCCGCCGAAAGCATGAAGCGCATCGCCAGTGCGGTGGGCGAGGCCTCGCACAAGATCCGGGGCCTGGAGGAAAGGGCGGTGCAGATCAACTCCATCGCCGCTTCCATCAAGGAGATCGCCGGCCAGACCAACCTGCTGGCCCTGAACGCGGCCATCGAGGCCGCCCGGGCCGGCGAGCAGGGCCGAGGCTTCAGCGTGGTGGCGGACGAGGTCCGCAAACTGGCCGAGCGTACGTCGTCGGCCACGGTCGAGATCGAGGAAATGGTCAGCGCGGTCCAGCGCGAGACGGCCGAGTCCACCGTGACGATGGAGCACATCCTGCCCATGGTGGCCGAGGGCACCAGCCTGGCCGACGAAGTGGCCGTGTCGCTGCGCGAGATCAGTTCCAGCGCGGACACCTCGCTCGAGCGCGTGCGCGAAGTGGCGCATGCGACCAAGGAGCAGTCGGCGGCCAGCACCTCGATCGCCCAGCAGGTGGAGAGCATCGCCCAGATGGTCGAGGAAACCACCGCGGCCATGGGCGAGACGGCCCGCTCGGCCGAGGAAATGCGCGAGATGGCCGAGCGGCTGGACCGGATGGTGGGAATGTTCCGGGTCTAGGCCCGGGGGAGGGGGCTCCCCAGGCGGCCCGGCTCAACCGGCCGCCGACCCCAGCCGCGCCAGGGCCTCGCCTGTGACGCGCACGATGCGCCAATCGGGCAGCACCTCGGCGCCCATGGCTTCGTAGAAGTCGATGGCGGGCTGGTTCCAGTCCAGCACGCTCCACTCGAAGCGGCCGCAGCGGCGCTCCACCGCCAGGGCGGCCAGGGCGCGCAGCAGGCGCTTGCCCAGCCCGCGGCCCCGCTGGTCGGGGTGTACGTAGAGATCCTCCAGGTACAGGCCACGGCGGCCGAGGAAGGTGGAGTAGTTGTGGAAGAAGAGGGCATAGCCCACCACTTCGCCTGCCACGTCCGCCACCAGGCATTCGGCCGCCGGATGCGGCCCGAATAAGGCGTCCCGCAGGTCCTCGTCGCGGGCCAGGAACAGGTGGGTCAGGTTCTCGTATTCCGCCAGTCCGCGCATCAGGGCGAGGATGGGCGCGACGTCCTGCGGCCGCGCCGGCCTGACCGAAGCGTGCCCGCTCACTGGACTACCTTCCTGTCGCTGCGCGACATCCTCCCCGAGGGAGGTCGCGCGCCCTTCGGGCGGCCGGGCGGGCACGCTCATATCCCGCCCAGGCACACGTACTTCATCTCGAGGTAGTCGTCGATGCCGTAGACCGAGCCCTCGCGGCCCAGGCCCGACTGCTTGACGCCGCCGAAGGGTGCGACCTCGTTCGAGATCAGGCCGGTGTTGACGCCGACCATGCCGTATTCCAGCGCCTCGGCCACGCGGAAGATGCGGCCGATGTCGCGGCTGTAGAAGTACGAGGCGAGCCCGAACTCCGTGTCGTTGGCCAGGCGGATGACGTCGGCCTCGTCGCGGAAACGGACCACGGGGGCGACCGGCCCGAAGGTTTCCTCGCGCATGCACAGCATGTCCTCGGACACGTCGGCCAGTACCGTGGGTTCGTAGAAGCGGCCGCCCAGCGCATGCCGCTTGCCGCCCGCCAGGATCCGCGCGCCCTTGCCCACGGCGTCCTGCACGTGCTGGTCGACCTTGGCGATGGCGGCCTCGTCGATCAGCGGGCCCTGGGCGACGCCGGCGTCGAAGCCGCTGCCCACCTTCAGGCCGCCGGTGCGCTCGGCCAGCTTCTGGACGAAGGCATCGTAGATGCTGTCGTGTACGTAGAAGCGGTTGGTGCAGACGCAGGTCTGCCCGGCGTTGCGGTACTTGGAAGCGATGGCGCCGTCCACGGCGGCGTCCAGGTCGGCGTCTTCAAAGACGATGAAGGGAGCCAGGCCGCCCAGCTCCAGCGACAGCTTCTTGATGGTGGGTGCGCTTTGCTGCATCAGGATGCGGCCCACCGGCGTGGAGCCGGTGAAGGTGAGCTTGCGCACCACCGGGCTCGCGCACAGCGCCTTGCCGGCGGCGATGGAGCGTTCGCTGTCTGCCGTCACGATGTTCAGCACGCCGGCGGGCAGGCCGGCGCGGTGCGCCAGTTCCGCCAGCGCCAGCGCGGACAGCGGGGTCTGCTCGGCGGGCTTGAGCACCATGGTGCAGCCCGCGGCCAGCGCGGGGCCCGCCTTGCGGGTGATCATGGCCAGCGGGAAATTCCACGGCGTGATGGCCGCGCACACGCCTATGGGCTCGCGCAGCACCAGCATGCGCGTGCCGGCGGCCACGGGCGCCAGCGTATCGCCGGCGATGCGCTTGCCTTGTTCGGCGAACCACTCGACGAACGAGGCGGCATAGGCGACCTCGCCCTTGGCCTCGGCCAGGGGCTTGCCCTGTTCCAGCGTCATCAGCGCGGCCAGGTCGTCGGCATGCGCCAGGATCAGCTCGAACCAGCGCCGCAGGATGGCGGCCCGGTCCTTCGCCGTGCGCGCCCGCCAGGGGCCGAACGCCGCCTGGGCCGCGGCGATGGCTTCCTCGGTCTGCGAGGCGTCCAGGTCGGCGACGCGGGCCAGCGTCCCGCCGTCGGCCGGATTGTCGACCGCGAAGGTGGCGCCATCCCGGGCATCCACCCATGCGCCGCCTATGTAGGCCTGGTTTCTGAAAAGACGGGAATCCGCCAGTTGGGGCGGGGCGACAGGGCGATCCATGGACTCGTCTCCGGGCGTGGGGCTCCGTTCTGGAGCATCCCGTCCATTCTAGCGGATGGCTGCCCGCCGCTAGGGCGACTTGGGGGCCGGCGCAGCGGCGTCGCCCTGCGGCGTCGGCGAGGCGGACGGCATGTACTGTTCCAGCAACGCGAAGAAACGGCTGTAGAAATCATCCGAGGCGATGGTCTCGCTGCCGGTCTTGACCATGGAGTCGTCCGACGAGGTGAAGGGCATGGACACCGAGCCCAGCAGCCCGACGCCGACGCTGGCCGAGTTGTTGGTCTTCTTCAGCGCGAAGGTCGATTCGACCGCGTTGACGAAGGCGATCGACCGGGTGGTTCCGGCATGGTCGGGTTCGCAGACCAGGCGGAAGGTGATCTCCTTGTAGTTGTCGCCGCTCTGGAACTGTTTGTGCCCCTCGATCGAGCGCGCGCCGGCGTCGGCCAGCGTGTAGCCCTGGCTGAGCAGCGAACGCTTGCCGGCCTCGCACACCATTTCGGGCGCCTTCGGATAGGCGCGCGAGTAGGTGTCGGTGCGGGCGAATTCGTTGCGGGTATAGGCCAGCGGATCGCTCGGGTGGGAACAGCCCGCGGCCATGGCGCCGGCCGTGGCCGCGCATACGGCGAACAGCCGAAGGCGGGGAACGAACATCATCGCGTACCTCCTGTACAAACCCGGCGCGCGTAGCTCGCAAGTTCCGTTCCCAGGAGCGGCGGGGTGCCGGCGGACGATATTGACAAGCCGCGGGGCGTCGGGTGAAGATGCAAACCGTCACAAGCGGGGGCCGCCAGGCCCCCGTTGATTGTAAGGTCGCCGCGGCGCTTCGCATCTGGCGCGACCCGTCCTGCTCACAGCGCCCGCAGTGGTGAGCATTGCTCTGGCAGGAAGGGCATGGAAGCCTACATCCTTGATTGGGCCAATCTGCTGCTGCGTTGGCTGCACATCATCACGGGCATCGCCTGGATCGGATCCTCGTTCTACTTCGTCTGGCTCGACAACAGCCTGATGAAGCCGCAAGACCCGGAACTGATCGACAAGGGCGTCTCCGGCGAACTCTGGGCCGTGCACGGCGGCGGGTTCTACAACCCGCAGAAGTATCTCGTCGCCCCCAAGCGCCTACCCGAACACCTGCACTGGTTCTACTGGGAAAGCTATTCCACCTGGATGTCGGGCTTCGCGCTGCTGGTGGCGCTATACCTGTTCAACGCCCAGACCTACCTGATCGACCGCAACGTGTTCGACTGGGGGCCGGTGGCGGCGGTGGTGGCGGTGCTGTGCTTCCTGGTGGTGGGCTGGCTGGTGTACGACATCATCTGCCGTGTCGCGGGCACCGACGAGCGCGCGGACCGCAAGGTCGGCATCGCGGTGGCGCTGTTCGTGGCGGCGGCGGCCTGGCTGGCCTGCCACCTGTTCGCGGGGCGCGCCGCCTTCCTGATCGTGGGGGCCATGATCGCCACCATCATGAGCGCCAACGTGCTCATGGTGATCATCCCGGGGCAGCGCAAGGTCGTGGCCGCCATGCGCGCGGGCGAGCCGGTCGATCCCATCCACGGCAAGCTGGGCAAGCAGCGCAGCGTCCACAACACCTACTTCACGCTGCCGGTGCTGTTCGCCATGCTGTCGAACCACTACAGCATGGTCTATTCCGCCCCCCACAACTGGCTGGTGCTGATCGCCCTGATGCTGGCGGGCGCCCTGATCCGACAGTTCTTCGTGCTGCGCCACAAGGGCGTCACCAACCCCTGGTATCCGGCGGCGGGCATCGCGCTGCTGCTGGGGGTGGCCGTGGCGATCGCGCCGCCCGGCCTGGACAAGGCCGCCGCACCGTCGGCGCCGCTGGGCGCCCAGGACATCGGGCAGGTCCGGCAGGTGGTGGCGCAGCGGTGCGTGGTGTGCCACAACGCCCAGCTCGCGAACAAGGGCATACAGCTGCAAACCCCCGAGCTGCTGAAATCGCATGCGCAGGTGGTCTACCAGCAGGCCGTGGTGCAGAAGACCATGCCGCTGAACAACGCCACCGGCATGACCGACGACGAGCGGGCCCTGCTGGCGCGCTGGTTCCAGGATGGGGCGCCGGTACACTGACGTGGCCGGGGGAATCGGGAAGGGGAAGAAGGGGGCTGCGGCGCAGCCCCTTTTCTATTTTGGCGTCGGTGCTAAAATTGTATGCGGTAGATTGTTTTTGTAGACAATTTTCGAATCGCAACCGCCCTCGCACAAGGTTCCCAGATGACGGACAAAGGACCCGGCAAGACGCTCTCGCAGACCGTGGCGGATCAACTGGCCGAGGAAATCGTGCGCGGCCGCTTCCAGCCCGGCGAACGCCTGGACGAACAATCCATCGCCACCCGCTTCAATGTCTCGCGCAGCCCGGTCCGGGATGCGCTGCGCCAGCTGGCATCGACCCGCCTGGTCGAGTATCTGCCGCGGCGCGGATTTTCCGTCGCGGTCATGGCCGAGTCCGACCTGGATGGGCTGTTCGAGGCCTCGGGCGAGGTCGAGGCGCTGTGCGCCAAGCTGTGTGCGTTGCGGGCCGCCCCCAGCGACCGCAAGCGGATCGAATTCATCCACCAGCAGGCGACCGACGCGGTGGCGCGCGGGGATTCCCAGGCCTATGCCGCCCTGAACGAGGAGTTCCATGCGCTCATCTATGCGGGCGCGCGCAACAAGACCTTGCAGGAAATCGCGCTGGGGCTGCGCCAGCGGCTGGCGCCTTTCCGCGCGCAAGGTTTTTTCGTGGCCGAGAACCGGCTGCAGCATTCCCACGTCGAGCACGAGGCCCTGGTCAAGGCCTTGCTGGAGCACGACGGCGAGGCGGCCGCCCAGGCCATGCACAGCCATGCGGCGAATTCCGCCATGAACGTCCTGCAGCATTTCGGCCGCGAGCGCCATCCATCGGCCTCCGCCGCCTGAACCTTCCCTCCGGCCGTTCGTCCTGAACGCCACTCCTTCATTCCCGCGCCTGGCGGGCCGGCTCCGTACCGGAGTTGGCCTCGTCCTGCCGCCGCCTCCCATTTCCTTCCTCTTGCCTGGCATCGTTTCTTCGCGTTTCCCCCTATGCATATTTTCTTGACCAATTTGCGTGCTGGAAAATAATATTGCACACAATTTATGGAAAGTGAATGCAAAGCCGTACCGGATGTCATCAACAGAGGAGTTGTCGAATGTCCTGGATTGCCCTTGCCACTTACCGCCGGTCCGACCGGCTGGCCCCCGCCTTGGTCCTGGACCAGCGCCTGTACGACCTGGACGCGGCCCTGGCGGCAGGATTGCCGGCCTTGCCCGAGGCCTGCCGCGGCGGCATCGCCCGCATGCTGGAAGCCTGGCCGCAGACCGCCCCATGGCTGCGCGAGGCAGGTCCGGCGGCCGAACGCCTGGCTGCCTCGGGCGCCATCCGGCCGGTGCCCGCCGGTGAACGCACGGTCGCCGCTCCCTACGTGCCGCAGCGCATCTTCTGCGCCGCCTCCAACTACGCGGCCCATGCCAACGAGATGGGCACCGTCCTGGCTGCCAAATCCCAAAGCAAGCCCTACATGTTCCTGAAGCTGTCGAACACCGTGGTGGGCGATGGCGACGTGGTCCAGCTTCCGCCGGAAACGGCCATGCTGGACTGGGAAGTGGAACTGGCGGCCGTCATCGGCACGCGGTGCCGGCGCGTGTCGGCCGAGCGGGCGCTGGACCACGTCGCCTGCTACACCATCCTGAACGACGTGTCGGCACGCGACCTGAACGTGCGGTCCGACTACCCCTTCAAGCACGACTGGTTCCAGGGCAAATGCCACGATACGTTCGCGCCGCTGGGGCCCTGGCTGGTGCCGTCCTGGCAGATTCCCGATCCCCAGGCCGTGCAGCTCAGGCTGGACGTCAATGGCGAGCCGATGCAGCAGGACAGCACCGCCAACATGATCTGGACGGTGCGCGAGCAGATCGCCTACCTGTCCACCATCGTCACGCTGGAACCGGGCGACGTCGTCGCCACCGGCACGCCCACCGGCGTGGGCATGGGACGGGGCATCTACCTGAAGGCCGGCGACACCATGGTCGCCACCGTTGACGGCATCGGCCGTCTGTCCAACCAGGTGCAAGCCGAGAAGGTCTGAGCGCGCCGGGTAGTCGTGGTCATTCGCTGTACGTCGTATGGAGAAGAAGACATGCAACCCTGCAAGCAAGGTTTTGCGGCGTGGGGCCGGGCACTGGGCCTGGCGGCGCTGATCGGTTGGGCCGGAGCGGCGCACGCCCAGGAGAAGGTCGCATACAACATGGCCTGGCTGCCCCAGGGCAGCTCCGTGGGCGTGATCGTCGCGCAGGAACTCGGGTATTTCAAGGAAGCGGGCCTGGACGTCAACATCCAGCGCGGCTACGGCGGCAACCGTACCGCGAACGAACTGGACCAGGGGCAGTACGAGTTCGGCTACGTCGATCCGATCAGCCTGGTCCTGAACCGGTCCAACGGCGGCAAGATCCGCATGGTGGGCGCGCTCAACACGCGCTGGCCGGCCGGCATCTGCTTCGATACCCGGCGGCACAAGCCCAAGTCGCCTGCCGACATGAAGGGGCTGACGCTGGGGGGCGGCTCGGCCTCGCCGGTCCACAACGTGGTGCCGGCGTGGCTGGAACTCAACGGCCAGCCACGCGACGGCATCCGGCTGCTGCGCATGGACCCGGCCGTCGTGGACGCCTCGCTGATCGAGGGACGCATCGATCTGGCCGAATGCTGGCGCGCGAGCAACCGCGCGGTCACGCAGAAGCAGGCCGATGCGGCGGGCGTGCCGCTGGGCTGGGTCGAATACAGCGATTTCGGCCTGGATGCCTACGGCAGCGGCTTCGCCGCCAGCGAGGACACCATCCGCAAGCGGCCCGACATGGTGCGCAAGTTCCTGAAGGCTTCCTATCGCGGCTATGCATACGCATTCGCCAATCCCGAGCGGGCGGCCGACCTCATGGTCAAGATGTTCCCCGTCACCGACCGGAGCGTGGCGCTGGCCCAGATCCGCGACATGGCGGACCTGCTGGTCGACCCGCAGGCCAAGGACCAGGGCTTGGGCTATCTGCGCGACGACCGCATGCGCTCGACGGTGCAGTTCGTCGACAAGGCCTTCGGCCTGAACGGCAAGGTCAAGCCGCAGGACACCTATACCAACGATCTGCTGAAGTAGGAGGCAAGCATGGCGACTCGACCCTGCCCCCGCAGGCTGGGGCACGTCGTATTGAACGTGCGCGACCTGGCGGCCTCGGTGCGCTTCTATACCGACATCGTCGGGCTGGAGGTGTCGGACTACATCGAGGACCAGATGGCGTTCCTGCGTTGCGGCCGCGACCACCACGATCTGGCGCTGGCGCAGATCCCCGCCGGCGGTCCCTTGCGCGAAGCCACCTATGCGCCGGGGCGCCCGGGCATGGAACATTTCTCGTACGAGCTCGGCTCCCTGGCCGAGATAGAGGATGCGGCGCGCTACCTGCAGGACCGCGGCGTGGAGATCGTGCGCGGCATAGGCAAGCACGGGCCGGGCGAGAACCTGTTCCTGGTGTTCAAGGATCCCGACGGCAACTACTGCGAGTTCTATGCGGAAATGGTGCAGGTCACGCCCGAGCAGCCGCATACGGCGCGGGTCTGGCGGAACGATCTCGCGGCCTTCGACCAATGGCATTTTTCCCGCTTCGTCGTGCCGGCTCCCGACTGGGGGCCCCGCGGCGGTGGGCAGGAGGGGCAGGCATGAACGCGCACGTACAACCCACCCCGCTGCCCGCGGCCGGACGGCGCGCGCTGCGGCTGCTACCATCCGGCGATGCCTGGCGCCGCGTGATCGATCCCGCCGTGCTCTGCTTGATGCTGGCGCTGCTGTGGGAGCGGGCCGTCGACATGTTCGGCATCAAGCCCTACCTGTTGCCGCCGCTGTCCAAGGTGCTGGAAAGCCTGTGGGCCAATCGCGCCGCGCTGGTCCTGCAATCCTGGGTCACGACCCAGGAAGTGCTGGCCGGCTTCGCGATGGCGGTCATCGGCGGCATCGCGCTGGGGCTGGCCATCCATGCGATGCCGCTGCTGCGGCGGGCGCTGTATCCGCTGGTCGTGGTGTTCCAGGGGCTGCCCAAGATCGCGTTGGCGCCGCTGATGGTGATCTGGTTCGGCTACGGGTCGGCGTCCAAGATCCTGATGGCCTTCCTGTTCGCCTTCTTCCCGGTCGTGATCGCGACCATGGGGGGACTGGCCGGCACGCCCGCCCACCTGATCGAGCACTTCAAGGCCATACGCGCGCCGGCCTGGACCACGTTCCGCCGCCTGTACGTGCCGGCGGCGCTGCCCTCCATCATGGACGGGTGCCGCTCGGCCATGCCGCTGGCGGTCATCGGCGCCATCGTGGGCGAGTTCGTGGGCTCGGACAGCGGCCTGGGCCACCTGATACTCGAGGCCAACGCCAATGGCCGCACCGACTATCTGTTCGCCGCGCTCATCGTCGTCTCGGCCGTGGCCGGCCTGCTGTATCTCTTGGTCGAACTGGCGGCCAAGCGCATCTGGTGGCGAGGCTTCTGAGCCTCGCGTCCATCTCACATCTTTCAGGAGCATTTCGCATGGCCAAGCTACGTCACATCGCCCTTGCCGTTCCCGATCCCGAGAAGGCCGCCAAGTTCTACAGCGAGGTATTCGGGCTGGAGATCGTCGAACCCACGCATTCGCCGCTGGCCGATGGCGTGTACCTGTCGGACGGCACGATCTGCCTCGCGCTGCTCAACTACAAGACCGACGATGCCGCCGGCCGTGACCGGGGCAAGGATTGGGTGGGCACCCATCACTTCGGCTTCTGGGTCGACGACCTGGACGAGCAGCGGCGCCGCATCGAAGAGCGTGGCGGCACCTTCTTCATGGACCTGCCGCACGACAAGAAGAGCCTGTACTACGAGATGAAGTTCCGCGACCTGGACGGCGTCGTGTTCGACATCTCGGAAGGGGGCTGGGTCGGGGCGCGCAAGTGAGAGCCGCGGCCATGACGGGCGGGGATGCGGGAGCGGTGCGGATCGAGACCGCCGTCCAGGTCGAGCGGACCGCCAAGACCTTTCGTTCGCGCAACGCCGTGCGGGCGCTCGACCAGGTCGATTTCTCCATCGCGCGCGGGGAGTTCGTGTCCATCCTGGGGCCGAGCGGCTGCGGCAAGAGCACGCTGCTGCGCATCGTCGCGGGCCTGATCCAGCCCGACGCGGGAGGCGAGATCCGGGTGTTCGGGCATTCCCAGACGCGCATGTCCAGCGACGTGGGCGTGGTGTTCCAGACCCACAACATGCTGCCGTGGGAAACGGTGGAGGCCAACATCCGGCTGGCGGCCGAGGTGGCGGGCGTGGCGCCCGCCGAGATCGACCGCCGCGTGGAGCAGATCCTGCCGGTGCTCAAGCTGGAGCGGTTCCGCCGCAACCATCCGCACGAACTGTCGGGCGGCATGCGCCAGCGCGCGGCGCTGGGGCAGATCCTGATCACGCATCCCAAGGTGCTGCTGCTGGATGAACCCTTCGGCGCGCTGGACGCGCTCACGCGCGATCAGTTGAACGTCGAGCTGCTGCGGCTCTGGCAGGAGATGCGGCAGACGGTGCTGCTGATCACGCACAGCATCGCGGAGGCCGTCTTCCTGTCCGACCGGGTGCTGGTCATGAGCGAGAGTCCGGGGCGCATCGTCGAGGACATGCGGATAGACCTGCCGCGTCCGCGCGACCCGCGCACCACCAAGGAACAAGCCGCCTTCGGGCAATACGTCGGCCGCCTGGGCCGGCTCATGGGCGTCGGCGACTGACATCGTCCTATACGGGAGTACACATGCAGATTTCGAAATTCCACGGCGTCGTGCCGGCCATGGCCACGCCCTTCACCCGCGACCACCGCCTGGACGAGGCGAGGGTGGGCGAACTGATCGACGGGTATATCCGGGCCGGGGTGCATGGCATCTCGGTGGCCGGCAGCCAGGGCGAGTTCTTCGCGCTGGACACCGACGAGCACATCCGGCTGCTGGAGCTGTCGATGCAGGCCATCGACGGCCGCGTGCCGCTGTATGCCGGCACGGGCGGCGCGACCACGCGCAAGTCCATCGAACTGACCAAGGCCGCCGAAGCCCTGGGCGTGGACCTGGCGCTGGTCATCACGCCGTATTTCGCGCAGCCGTCGCAGGACGAGCTGGTCGAGCACTACACCGCTGTCGCGCGCGCCACCCGGCTGCCGGTCATGCTGTACAACAATCCGCCGCGCACCAGCGTGAACGTGCTGCCGGCGACGCTGGCGCGCTGCATGCGCGCCGCGGAGAACATCGTGGGCATGAAGGACTCCAGCGGCGACCTGACGCAGTCGGTGGAGTACCTGTTGACCGCGCCGCGCCCCGCGCTGCTGTTCTCCGGGCGCGATACCGTGGCGCTGGCCATGATGTTCCATGGCGGGCAGGGCACGATCTCGCCGGCGGCCAACGTCTTTCCCGAGCTGATGGTGCGCATGTACGACGCGCTGCGGGCCGGCAACCAAGACGAGGCGGTGCGCATCTCCAACGTGTTCGCGCCGCTGCGCGCCGCCTGGGCCTGGGGATCGTTTCCGGTGGTGATCAAGGAGGCCATGGCGCTGGCCGGCCGCGATGCCGGTCCGGCGCGTCCGCCCATCGCCGGCCTGAGCGAGAAGGTCCGCGCGGACCTGGCCGCGGTGGTGGAACGGATCGGGGCGGCGGCCTAGGCGGCCGCCCAAATGAATGGCCCCGGGGCGCGAAGTCCGCACGTCCGGGGCCGGGGGTAAAGCGTCGTCAGCCAGTGCGCGGCGGTCAGGCCAGCGGCTTGAAGCGGTAGAGTTTCTCGGGATTCTCGACCAGCAGCTTGCGGCGCAGGGCGGGATCCGGGCAGAAGTCCAGCATCAAGTCGACCAGCTCGCCGTCGTTGGGCATGTCCTTCGAGATGTTCGGGTGCGGCCAGTCGGTGCCCCACAGCACGCGGTCCGGCGCGGCTTCGATCAGCCGGGCGGCGAAGGGCGCGGCATCGGCGAAGGGGCGCTTGCCCACGGACACGCGCTCGCCTCCGCAGACCTTGACCCAGGCCAGCGGGTTCTTCATCAGTTCCAGCAGCGCGCGGAAGGGCTCCTGGTCCAGGCCCTTGGCGGCCTGCACGCGGCCCATGTGGTCGATCACGAAGGGCACGTTGATGCGGTTGATGCGATCGCTGTAGGTCAGGATGTCCTGAGCGTCCAGGTGCAGCACGACGTGCCAGCCCAGGCCGTCCAGGCGCTCGATGGTCTTGTCGAAGATTTCCAGGTCGGGCGCGCCGCCCAGGTGCTGCACGAAATTGAAGCGCACCGCGCGCACGCCGCCGGCGTCCATGTCGGCCAGTTGTTCGTCGGTCTCGGAGCCGTTGACGATGGCCACGCCCAGGTAGCGGCCTTCGCTGCGGGCGATGGCGTCGAGCATGGCGCTGTTGTCGTCGCCGTGGCAGCTGGCCTGAACGATCACCGCGCGGTCCAGGCCCAGGAAGTCATGCAACTGGCGCAGGCGCTCGAAGGGCGCGTCGGGCGGCGTGTAGCTGCGGTCGGGCGCGTACGGGAACTTGTCGGCGGGGCCGAAGACGTGGCAGTGGGCATCGCACGCGCCGGCCGGCAGGGCCTCGCGCGGTTTGACGGGATTCGGATCGGGTGCGGCGCAGGTTTTCATGGTTCAGCTTCAGGTTCGGGGACTGCCGCGGCAGGCCGCGGCGAGGTCCGTTGGAGACGGGTCTCCCCCAAGGGGCGGTCTCAGCCGTTCAGTTCGTCCAGCGAGTCGACATAGCGCAGGCCGGCCTCGGCCAGCCTGGGTCGCATGTTGTAGATGTCCAGGCCGAGCTCGCCGGCGGCCAGGCGGGCGCGCTTGCCTTCCTCTTCCTGCACGCGCTTGTCGGCCTTCTGGATGACGGTGGCGACCTGGGCGTTGGGCACGATGGCCACGCCGTCGTCGTCGGCCACGATGGCATCGCCGGGATGGACCAGCGCGCCGCCGCAGACAATGGGCACGTTGACCGAGCCGATGGTGGCCTTGACGGTGCCGCGGGCATTGATGGCCTTGGACCAGACGGGGAAGCCCATCGCGGTCAGGGTGGCCACGTCGCGCACGCCGGCGTCGATCACCAGGCCGCGCACGCCGCGCGCCTTGAGCGAGGTGGCGAGCAGGTCGCCGAACATGCCGTCGGCGTTCTCGGTGGTGCAGGCCACGACCAGGATGTCGCCCGGCGAGCACTGCTCGACCGCGACGTGCAGCATCCAGTTGTCGCCCGGTTGCGCCAGCACCGTCACCGCCGGCCCGGCAATCGACGCGCCCGCGTAGATCGGACGCATATAAGGCCGCATCAGGCCGACGCTGCGCCCCTGGGCCTCATGCACCGTGGCCACGCCCTGCGCAGCCAGCTTCTCCGCCGCGCCCTCGGGCAGCGCCGGCTTCTTTCGTACGACTACACCCAGCATTCTTTTCTCCAACCGTTAAGCAACACGTCGCATCGTGTCCACCACTACCAGCCAGCCCTGCCAACAAAACGCCAGTCATCGCCAGCCCATTGGTACCCCAGGAAACCGCGGATCCGGCTCCGCCGGTCCGCCAGTTTCGCCCCCTGGGGGGCGCGCGTAAGCGCGTAGGGGGGGGACTACTGCTTTTCTATTTTTGCCGTATCGATCACCTTGCTCCACTTCGCGATCTCGGCCACCAGGAAGTCCTGGAATTCCTTGGGCGTGTTCGTCTGCGGAATCATGCCGACCTCGACCAGCTTCTTGTTGATGGCCGGATCCTTGACCACTTCGCGCACGGCGGCGTTCAGCTTGTCGACGATGGCGGGCGGCGTGCCGGCGGGCGCGGCGAAGCCGTTCCACGATACGGCCGTGTAGCCCGGCACGGTTTCGGCGATGGTCGGGGTGTCGGGGAACAACTGGCCGCGCTTGACCGAGCCCACGCCCAGCACGCGCAGGCTGCCGCCCTTGATGTTGCCGATGACGGCAGGCACCGTCTCGAACATGACCTGCACGCTCTTGCCCTTGACGGCGCTCAGGACCTCGCCGCTGGACTTGAACGGAATGGTGGGGACATCCAGGCCGGCCATGGAGCGGAACATCTCGGCCGACAGGTGCTGGGTGCTGCCGACGCCGATGGTGCCCAGGTTGAAGTGCTGCGGGTCCTTCTTGGCCGCGGCGATGGCGTCGGCGACGGTGTGCAGCGGGCTGCTCTGGTCCACGGCCATGACGATGTCGAACGAGCCGACCATGGAGACCATGGCGAGCTGCTTGACCGGATCGTAGGGCAGCGACTTGAACAGCGACGGGCTGACGGCTTGCTGGTTGCTGACCAGGAAGAGCGTGTGTCCGTCGGGCGTCGCGCGCGTCACGGTGACGGCGCCGGTGATGCCGCCGGCGCTGGGCATGTTCTCGACCACGACCGGCTTGCCGAACTTCTCGGCCAGGCCCTGGGCGACGATGCGGGCGGTGACGTCGGCCACGCCGCCGGGCCCGAAGGGCACGATCAGGCGCAGCGGCTTGGTGGGGAATTCCTGGGCCTGGGCGCCGGCGGCGACCAGGGTGGCGGTGGCGCCGAGACACAGGCGCGCGAGCAGGGTACGGATCATTGTCGTCCTCAAATCGTTGGAGGGGGTGGCGACGGGTCGCCTGCCCGCCTTCTGGTCATGGATGGCGCCACGGACGCCATCCAGTCAGCTTGCCATTTTGACCCGGAAATCCCCATTGGAAACCACAAATCAGAACTAGCTGTTATGCTTAAAAAACATGAATCGGGGCTTTCCATGGACTTGAAACAACTCGAGTGCTTCGTCCGGGTCGTCGAGTTCGGCAGCGTCACCCGGGCCGCGATCACCCTCAATCTATCGCAACCCGTGGTCAGCCGCCACGTCCGGCAGCTCGAGGTCGAACTCAAGGAGCACCTGCTCGAACGCAATGGCCGGGGCGTCATACCCACCGACGCCGGCAAGCGGCTGCTGGAGCGGGGCCGCGGCATCCTGCACCAGGTGCGCCTGGCCAGGCAGGAGATCGAGGACCTGCGCGGCTCGCCGGCCGGCAAGGTCGTGGTCGGCATGCCCCCCAGCGTCGGCAAGTCGCTGACGGTGGACCTGGTCAGCGATTTCCGTGCCGAGTTCCCGCGGGCCTCGCTGGGCGTGGTCGAGGCCCTGACGGTGTCCATGTACGAGTGGCTGCTGCTGGGCCGCCTGGATTTCGCGCTGTTGTACAACCCGCCCGTCACGCAGCAGGCGGCCTACGAGCATGTGTGGTCCGAGGACCTCTATCTGATCGGCAGCCGGGGGCTGGACGGCAAACCCATGCCGGCCAGCGTCAAGATGCGCGAGCTGGCGAATTATCCGTTGATCACGCCGGGGCAGCCCAACGCCATCCGCAATCTGCTGGACGTGCAGTGCGCGCGCCTGGGCGTGCCCTTGTCGGTCTCGCTGGAGGTGGATGCGATCGAATCCCTGCTGGACCTGGTGGACCGGGGCATGGGCTACGCGGTCCTGTCGCGCAACGCCATCTACGGCCGCGCCCATCGTCCGAACCTGCACGCGTCCCGCATCGTCTCGCCGTCGCTGACCAGCCAGCTGGTGATCGCGACGGTGTCGCAGCGGCCGCTGACGCGCCTGGCCCAGGCCACCATCGACCTGATCCGCAAGCGCATCCAGGGCGGCATCCTGGCGGGCGACGGGCAGCGCGACGCGGCCCGGGGCAGGGCGTGACCAGATGTGAGCGCGCGGCCCGGCCGTGTTGCGACGCCGCATCGCCGCCGCCATAATCGGGCCATGTCCTGGAGGCGGCAAGCGATGGATTCCCCGATGAACAGGCAGGCGCCGATGGCGTTGCAGCCTGCCCCGCGTTGTACCCTGGTCATCTTCGGCGCGACCGGCGACATGACCGGCCGCCTGCTGGTGCCGGCGCTGTACAACCTGGCGCGCTTCAACCTGCTGAATTCCGATTTCCGCGTGATCGGCGTCGGCCACCGCAAGCTGGACGACGACGAGTTCCGGCGCGGATTGAAGCATTCCATGGACCAGGTCGTCGCCTCGCGGGGCGGGCAGGCCTCGGCCAGCTTCGACGTCCAGGCCTGGGACTGGCTGATGGGCCGCACGTCCTTCCTGATGGGCGATTTCGAGGGCGAGCAGACCTACGCCCAGCTCGCCACGATGCTGGCGCCCGAGCCGGGCGGCGTCATCTTCTATTTCGCCACCGCGCCCACGTTCTTCCAGTCCATCGCGCGCCACCTGCACGATGCCGGACTGTTGAAGCAGGGACACGGCCGCTGGCGCCGCGTGGTGATCGAGAAGCCGTTCGGCCGCGACCTGCCCTCGGCGCGCGAGCTGAACAAGCAGCTGACGCGGGTCGTGCACGAGAACCAGATCTTCCGCATCGACCATTTCCTGGGCAAGGAGACGGTGCAGAACATCCTGGTTTCCCGCTTCGCCAACAGCGTGTTCGAAAGCAACTGGAACCGGCTGTACATCGATCATGTCCAGATCACGGCGGCCGAGGCGATAGGCGTGGAGCGGCGGTCGCAGTTCTACGAGCAGACCGGAGCACTGCGCGACATGGTGCCCAACCACCTGTTCCAGCTGCTGGCCATGGTGGCGATGGAGCCGCCCAACTCCTTCGATGCCGACGCCGTGCGCACCGAGAAGGAAAAGCTGCTGGACGCCATCCGTATCCAGACGCCGGCCGAGGCGCTGCAGAACAGCGTGCGCGGACAGTACCGCGCGGGCCTGGTGGGCGGCCAGCCCATGCGCGGCTATCGCGAGGAAGAGGGCGTCGCTCCGGATAGCCGGACCGAGACCTACGTGGCCCTCAAACTGGGTATCGACAACTGGCGCTGGGGAGGCGTGCCGTTCTACCTGCGCACCGGCAAGGCGCTGGCGCGGCGCCAGACGCAGATCGTCATTGCCTTCAAGGATGCCGGCCATGCGCTGTTCCGCCAGAACGCGCAGGAAAAGCCGCCCTCCAACTCCCTGGTGCTGCAGATCCAGCCCGACGAAGGGCTGTTCTTCCACATGAAGGCCAAGGTGCCGGGATCGAAGATACGCATCGCGCCCGTCAGCATGGATTTCCGCTACGCGGATCATTTCATGACGGGGCACAGCTCGGGCTACGAGACCCTGATCTACGACTGCATGGTGGGCGACGCGACCCTGTTCCAGCGCGCCGCCGACATCGAACTGGGCTGGGAGGCGGTCATGCCGTTCCTGCAGGCCTGGGAGGACGGCGGCGAGATCCATCCCTACCGCGCCGGCAGCCAGGGGCCCGTGCAGGCCGACGTGCTGCTGGCCCGCGACGGGCGGCAATGGCTGTCGCTGGACTAGGGTCCGCTAAAAAGAGGCTCGCACGGGGCGGGAACGCTTCTTGCGGCAGCGGGCCGCATGAACACCGAGATCGATGGCAAGAGGCAAGGCGGCCCGGACGGGCTGACGTTCCGCGTCCTGACCGTGAATGTCCACAAGGGATTCAATTTTTTCAATCGCCGCTTCATCCTGCATGACCTGCGGGAGGCGGTGCGCAGCGTGTCGGCCGACATGGTGTTCCTGCAGGAAGTGCTGGGCACGCATGCCCGCCATTCGCTGCGGTTCGCCGATTGGCCCGCGACCCCCCAGTACGAATTCCTGGCGGACACCATCTGGACGGACTTCGCCTATGGACGCAACGCCGTTTATCCGGACGGCCACCATGGCAACGCGGTGCTGTCCAAGTTTCCCATCGTCCACTACGAGAACCGCGACGTTTCCATCAGCGGGCCGGAGCGGCGCGGCCTCTTGCATTGCGTGGTCCGGGCGCCCGGCACGACAGCAGACATCCACGCGATATGCGTCCATCTCGGGTTGCAGGAGCGCCATCGCGTGCGCCAGTTGCAACTGCTGTGCCACCTGGTGGAGAAGGAGATTCCCGCCGACGCGCCGCTGGTGGTGGCCGGCGATTTCAATGACTGGCGCCGCCGCGCAGGCAGGGTGCTGAACGGCTGCGCAGGTTTGCGCGAGGTGCACGCCCACGCGAGCGGGCGGCTGGTGCCCACCTTTCCCGCGTGGTATCCGGTGCTGCCGCTCGATCGGATCTACGTGCGCGGCGCGCGCGACCACTGGCCCATGCCCCTGGGGCGCCGGCCCTGGACGTCGCTGTCGGACCACGCGCCACTGGCGGCGGAGATCGTGCTATGAGCGGGCCGGCCCGTGGCAGCGGCGGCCGCCAGCGCGGCCCGCGCCGGCCCCCCGCCAGCACGCAATGGATGCCGGGCAACGCGGTGTCGCTGCTGGAGAACGGCGAAGCCTTCTTTCCCCGCGTGTTCGAGGTCATCCGAGGGGCCCGCCGCGAGGTGCTGCTCGAGACCTTCATCCTGTTCGAGGACAAGGTCGGACTGGCGCTGCGCGAGGTGCTGCTGGATGCCGCCAGGCGCGGCGTCTTCGTATCCGTGCTGGTGGACGGCTACGGTTCGGTGGACCTGTCGGAGGCGTTCCTGGCGGACCTGATCGCAGCCGGCGTGCATTTCCGCGTGTTCGACCCGCGTCCCAAGCTGCTGGGCATGCGCACCAATGTCTTCCGGCGCATGCATCGCAAGCTGCTGATCGTCGACGGCGAGACGGCCTTCGTCGGCGGCATCAATTTCTCGGCCGATCATCTGGCGGATTTCGGCCCGAGCGCCAAACAGGACTATGCCATCGAGGTGCGTGGCCCCATCGTCGCGCGCCTGCGCAGCTTCGTGCGCACGGGAGAGGTCAGGCGCGGCCACCCGGACGCCCGGCCGGGCACGGATGCCGAACGCGCCGGCGACGCGGAATGCCTGTTCGTGGTGCGCGACAACGATGCGCACCGGACGGACATCGAGCAGCACTACCGCATCGCCATCCGTGCGGCCCGCCGCGACCTGACGATCGCCAACGCGTATTTCTTTCCCGGCTACCGCCTGCTGCGCGACCTGCGCCATGCCGCGCGCCGCGGCGTGCGCGTGCGGTTGATCCTGCAAGGAGAGCCCGACATGCCCATCGTCAAGGTGGGCGCGCGCATGCTGCACGACTACCTGCTGGATGCCGGCGTGAAGATCTATGAGTATTGCGAGCGGCCGCTGCATGGCAAGGTGGCCGTGGCCGATGACGACTGGTCCACCGTGGGGTCGAGCAATCTCGATCCGCTGAGCCTGTCGTTGAACCTCGAAGCCAATCTCGTCATCCGCGACCAGCGGTTCAACCAGGTGTTGCGCGAGCGGCTGGATACGCTGGTCAGCCGGCATTGCCGCGAAGTGAAGGCCGTTGCGTCGCACCGGCGGCCGATATGGCGGGCGGCGGCGTCGTTCCTGGCCTTCCATTTCCTGCGGCGCTTTCCCGCCTGGGCGGGTTGGCTGCCCGCGCACACCCCCAAACTGGAGAAGGTCGAGGCGCCCCCGCGGGGCCAGGCCGAGCCACCCGATGCCCACTCTCGCCAAACCGGATAGAAGCTGCACACCGTCCCGCACCCGAAGCCGCCGCCGCTCGTGGTGGTGGTGGGGCCGGCACGCGCTCACGCTGCTCTTCATCGCCGTGGTGGTGCTGCTGCTGGCCGAACAGGTCACCAAGATCGACTGGAGCAAGGTGCTGCAAGCGCTCAAGGCCTACACGGGGTGGACCCTGGCCGCGGCGGCTGGCCTGACCATGGTCAGCCATCTCCTGTTCGGCGGTTTCGACCAGCTCGGCAGGCGCTACGTGGGCAGCCCGTTGCGTCCGGCCCAGGTCGCGGTGGTGGCGGGAATCTGCTATGCCTTCACCCTGAACATGGGAGCGCTGATCGGCGGCATCGCCTTTCGCTACCGGCTGTATTCCCGCCTGGGGCTGGCGGCGCCCGACATCACCAAGATCTATGCGCTGAGCGTATTGAGCAACTGGCTGGGCTACCTGATCCTGCTGGGAGCCCTGCTGCTTGCAGGCGCGGTGCATGTGCCGCCGCGCTGGGGGATACCGGCGGGCCTGCTGCCCGTGCTGGGCGTGGCATGCTGGGCGCTGGTGGCCGGGTATGCGGCGATGTGCGCCGGGGTGGGACGCCGCCGTTTCACGCTGAAGGGAGTGCCCATCGAGTGGCCGGGATGGCGGATGGCGCTCGTGCAGGGCGGAATGTCGATCGCCAACTGGCTGATCATGGGATGGATCATCCATCTCTTCATCGGGGGGCGGGTCGACTATCCCACCATCCTGGGCGTGATGTTGCTGAGCGCGGTGGCCGGGGCGCTGACGCATGTGCCGGCGGGACTGGGCGTGCTGGAGGCCGTGTTCCTGACGCTGCTGGCAGGCGCGCTGCCTCCCTACGAGATCCTGGCCGCGCTGCTGGCGTATCGCGCGATCTACTACCTGTGCCCGCTGGTGCCAGCGGTGGCCGCATACGCCGTGCTGGAAGCCCGGGCGCGCCGGTAGCTGCCGCCAGGGCTAGGCGCGCGCGCCGCGCACGATCTTGGCCAGCAGTTCGCCCAGTATCTGCCGTTCCCCTTGGGACAGCGGCGCCAGGACGGTTTCTTCCATGCCGTGCGACAGTCGCTCGGCCTCGAGCGCCAGCCGGCGGCCTTCCGGAGTCAGCACCACGTGATGGGCACGCCGGTCGGTGTCGCTACGCTCGCGCGACAGCAGTCCGCGCTCTTGGAGCCGGTCCAGGACCAGCGCCAGGCGCGGCGCGGACAGCGACAGGCTGCGGCACAGGTTCTGCTGGTTGGCCTTGTCGTTGTGGGCCAGCAGCACCAGGATGGCGAACTCCACGGGTCGCAGGTCCAGGTCCTTCATGTGCGAGAAGAAGGCCTTTTGCAGCTTGACGTGCGCGAGCGAGGTCTGGAAGCCCAGCAGGTGGGAGAGTCGGGATTGGTCCAGGTCGGATTTGGCCGGTCGCGGCGTGGTGGTGGTGCGCGGCGAGGTCTTGGGCATGTGGTGGCGAGTGCGAGTCGATGCGGGGGCGCGGGGGCTTTCCTCGGGGCGGCCCGGCGGCAAGAAATGCCCCCACGCTTGCCGCTACGCGGCGGCGCTGCCCTCCGAGGGGGCGCTTTTTGCTTGGGGGGCGGCCCGGCGGCAAAAAAAAGGGCCGCCGCGAGGGCGGCCCGGTCCAGTGCCACAACATACCACACGGGGCGGCTGCGCGCCGCCCGGACTTCAGAAGCTGTGCCGCATGCCCAGCATGACGCCGGTCTGGTTCAGGCCGTTGGGAAGACCAGCCAAGGCCTGACCGCCGCTGACCGAGAGGTTGGCGTTTTTGTTGTTGTCCATGTAGCCCACCAGGCCGTAGACCGCCGTGCGCTTGGAGAGCGAATAGGTTGCGCGCACCGTGGCCAGCGTGGAGCGGGCGTCGGTGGTCTTGTTCTTCAGGCGGGCCACCTGGCCGTCCAGGGTCCACGCCGACGACAGGGCATACGTGACGCCCAGGTAGTACAGGTTGGCCTCCGAGCGGGTGGCCGCGCGCGTGATGCGGCCGATCCAGCCGCCGCCGATCTTCAGGTCGCCGAAGCGGTAGTAGCCGTTGAGCAGGGTGCGGGTGTCGGACGTGTCGCTGCTGGAGAGGCCGCCGGCGGCGCCGGTGCCGCCGCGCATCTGGTCGTAGGCGGCGGCGATGCCGCCCGGACCCATGTCGTACTTGAGCAGCGCGGTGACCTGGCGGCAGGCCTTGCGGTCGCCGGGAACCTCGCCCGCGCAATTGGTGGCGGCCGGACCGCCGGTGGCCGCGGCATCGCGGCCGAAGCTGTAGGTGGCGCCGACGGTCAGGCCCGAGAACGTGCCGCGATAGCCGATCGCGTTGTCCGACCGCGTGTTGGGGATGTAGTTGTCGAGCGACCCCAGGCCGTACACCGCGGGCCCCATGACGTCGGAGTCGAGCAGGGCGTAGAAGGTCATGTTGGACTGGCGGCCCAGCGTGACCGTGCCCCAGTTGCCCGACAGCCCGACCCACGCCGCGCGGCCGAACAGGCGGCCGCCCTGGCCCGATACCCCGGTATCCACGCCGAAGCCGCTCTCCAGGGTGAAGAGCGCCTTCAGGCCGTTGCCCAGGTCTTCCGTGCCGCGCAGGCCCCAGCGCGAGGGCATGAGCCCGCCGGTGTTGCTCGGCATGCGCCAGGTCGCGTCGCCTTGCGCGTTGGCGTGGTTCACGTATTCGATGCCCGTGTCGAGAATGCCGTACAGCGTGACGTTCTGCGCGTGCGCGCCGGTGGCGGCCAGTCCGAGGGCGCTGGCCAGCAGGATGCGTTTCATGTGTCTCCTTCCCTGTTTCCGGGTTTGATTTGTTTAACAATGATAAATATTAATTTTGTTAAGTAATTAGGGGCTTACCCGTATCGGATTGCAACAAGCACGAATTGTTCGCATTCCATGTTGTCCATGCACACTCGACCCAGATTGCGTCCGCCTCGCCCGTGTCCACCACTTCCAACTTCGCTCCCGCTCCGCCGCCCGTTTCGTCCCGCCGTTGGGAACTGGACGCGCTGCGCGGATTGATGCTGGTCCTGATGACTTCCACGCATCTGCCTACCTGGTTCGCGATACCCGCGGGCCAGCCTTTCGGCTTTGTCTCGGCCGCGGAAGGCTTCGTCTTCCTGTCTGCGTACATGGCCGGGCTGGTGTACACCCAGCGCGCCGTGCGCGACGGCATTCCCGCGATGCGCCGCGCGTTCCTGCGGCGCGCATTGGTCATCTACGCGTGCCAGGCGGCGTGCCTGCTCTTCCTGTTCACGGTCATTGCCGCGCTGGGCATGAAATTCCACCAGCCGGCCGCGAACAACCTCATGTCGTTCTATCTGCATGCGCCGCTGACCGGCCTATGGACCGGACTGTTGATGATCTACAACCCGCCGCTGCTGGATATCCTGCCGGTCTACATCGTCTTCATGCTGGCGAGCCCGTGGATCCTGAGCCATGTCCTGCAAGGGGGATGGAAAACCGTGATGGCGGCCAGCATCGCGCTGTGGGGCGCCGCCCAGTTCGGCCTGTCGCGCGTGCTGTACGACGCGCTGGTGGCGGCGACCGGCCTGCCGGTGCCGTTCCGCGAGACCGGCTCCTTCGAGACCTTCGCCTGGCAACTGCTGTGGGTGCTGGGCCTGTGCCTGGGGGCCTACCATGCGCGGGTGCCGTCCGAGCGCCGCATCGTCTTCCCGTCATGGCTGGTCAAGGCAGCGGTGGGTATCGCGATACTGTTCTTCGTCTGGCGCCACATGACCGGGCTGGAACCTTTTCCCCAGAACGATCCGCTCAACCTGTGGTTCGACAAGTGGCACGTCGGGCCGCTGCGGCTGCTCGACTTCCTGGCGCTGGTCGTGGTGCTGCTGCACTACGGCGGCTGGCTGACCCGTCATCTGCCCCGCCTGCGGCTGCTGGAAACGCTGGGCGCCGCGTCGCTGCCGGTCTTCTGCGCCCATCTGGTCATCGTCCTGGTGGCGCTGGCCGTGGTGGGCGAAAGCCATCCGGGCAGGCCGCCGTGGTTCGATCCGCTGATGTTCGCGCTCAGCATCGCCGCCATGTACGCCGTGGCCCGGCTGGTGCGCATGTTCGGCTCGGGGCCGAGGTCCGGGCAGGGCCGGCGGGCGGCGCCGGCGGCGCGTACGGGCGGCTCAGGGACGACGCTGAGCGTGGAGGCGGGGCAGGGCTAGGGACGCGCCTAGCGCACGTGGCTCGCGATGACCGACGTCCAGAGCGCGTAGCCGGCGTCGTTCAGATGCAAGGCGTCGTCGCGGAACAGCTCGGCCCTGGGCATGCCCTCGGACGTCAGCATGGGGGTGAAGACATCGATGTAGTCGGCGTTGGGCACGCTTTGCGTGTAGGCCTTGATGAGCGCGTTGGTGGCGCGTGCCTGCGGAATCAGCGAGTAGCGCGCCGGGCTCGGCTTGATCGAGATGTAGGCGATCCGGGTATCGGGCAGGGCATGGCGCACGCCTTCGACGAAGACCTTGAAGCTGTCCAGGATCTGGCCGGGCGACCGGCCCTCGGCCAGGTCGTTGTCGCCGGCGTAGACGAGGACGATGCGGGGCTGGTAGGGAACGACCAGCCGCGTCAGGTGGCGGGCGCAGTCGATCATGCGCGAACCGCCGAAGCCGCGCTTGAGGACGGGGAGATCCTTGAACCGGGTTTCCAGATCGTTCCACAGGCGTATGGACGAACTGCCTATGAACAGGATGCCGCCGGGAGCCGGCGCATGCAGGCGGTCGGCCTGATCGAACGCGGCGAAGCTGGCCGCCCACTGCGTATCGGGCACGGCCGGCGCGCTGTCCGCCGGATCGGCCGCGCAGGCGCTGCCCGCCGCGAGCAACAGGGCGAAAACGGCAAGGCGAGACCTCATGGGGCGTGCGGGAACAACGCGGCGACGAAACATCCATCATACCGGCAGCCGCGCGCCTGTGGCCTCGAATTTGTTGCCGATGTGGTGCCAGTCGCCACAAGAATGGCACGAATGTAAACTTTTGATAGCGCGGCGGACCTCTTCGTAAATCCTGCACTCCAATGGTCTAGGATCGAAAGACGGACTCTCGGAGGCCAGCCATGAACCAAGTCGTCGAACACGCCGCCGTTCAATATTTCCTGAAGTCCCGGGTGCACGATCTGCCGGAGGGACAGTTCCGGGGTTATGTCGAGGTGAAGGCCCGCTCCGGCAAGGACATGCTCGACAGCCGGCTCAAATACTGCCCGTTGATACGCGGTACCTGGAACGAGGCCATCGAGGACGCCGAGCGCCTGGCCGAGAGCATGCGCGCCTCGGAGTACCACGACGGGGAGTGCTTCGTCTTTTCCACCCGCGGCGCCAGCAGCTTCGACGCGCTGATGAACATGTTCGCCAGCGCGCGCTGATACGGTCTAGCCGTTGATGATTTCCCCACCGTTGGGGTGCAGCACCTGGCCAGTCATGTAGCTGGCGTCGTCCGACGCGAGGAATACGTAGCAGGGAGCCACTTCCTCCGGCTGGCCGGGCCGCTTCATGGGAACCTTGGACCCGAAGGTCGAGACCTCCTCGGCACTGAACGAGGCGGGGATCAGCGGGGTCCAGATCGGCCCGGGCGCCACCGCGTTGACGCGGATGCCACGCTCGACCACGGCCGACGACAGTGAACGGGTGAAGGCGACGATCGCTCCCTTGGTGGCGGCGTAGTCGATCAGATGCGAACTGCCGCGATAGGCGGTGACGGACGTGGTGTTGATGATGGCACCGCCGGACATCATGTGCGCGAGGGCTTCCCGGGTCAGGTTGAACATGCCGAAGAAATTCGTGCGGAAGGTCCGTTCCAGCTGGGCGCTGTCGATGTCTTCCAAGGCCCTGCGCGGATGTTGTTCGCCGGCATTGTTCACGAGGACGTCGATGCGGCCGAGCTCTTCCATTGCGCGCCGCACGACTTCCCGGCAGTGCGATTCGCTGCCGATGTCCCCCGCCATTCCCACGCAACGGCGTCCGGCCTGGGTCACCAGCCGGCGGGTTTCCTCGGCGTCGGCGGTCTCGTCCAGGTAGGTGAAGAGGATGTCCGCGCCTTCCTTGGCGAAGGCCACCGCCACGGCGCGCCCGATGCCGCTGTCGCCGCCGGTGACGATGGCGCAGCGGCCCTCCAGCTTGCCCGAGGCCCGGTAGTCCGGCCGTGTCGTCCTGGGCTCCGGATGCATGTCTTCCTGCATGCCGGGTTGCCGGGGTTGCTGCTGAGGGGGCAGGGTCTGCGGATTGGATTTGCCTGGCATCGTCGTTCTCCCATGAAAAAGAAACGGGCCGACGAGTCCAGCAACTTGCGTGCCGCGGCTTCTACCGCGGCGCGGCGAAGGCCTCCGGACTTTCGTACTGAATGTCCAGCAGTTCGAACACCTGCATGGCCAGCTCCACGCAGGCATTGGTGAGCTGCCAGGGAAGCGTGGCCGGGATGCGGTCCTGCAGCAACAGCTTGGTTGCCGCGAGGTGGGGGATAGGGTCCAGCAGCCGATGGCCGAAGGCGCCCAGCAGCTCGTCGGTAGCGGCCTGCGCCATGCGATGGGCCGCCGGGTCCGCCGGCCATTGCGAGGGCAGCCCCCAGGCGCGCGGCATCCACTCCAGGTCGCGCAGCACGGTGCGCATGTCTTCGTGAGAGTCGCGGAAGGGCAGCAGGACCAGATCGGCCAGGTTCGCGAGATGGCTGTCGGTGTCCGAACGGTTGCCGCCACCGTCGATGACGCCGAACCAGTCGCCCACGTCGTTCAGCGTGGCGACGACCTTGGCCAGGTTGCCGGCGTCGCGCGCGTCGAAAGGCAGGTAGAGCCGGTTTTCCTTGGACAGGCGTTCACGCTCGAGATCGGTCAGCACGCACACCACGCGCTTGCCCAGCAGCGCCATGCCGTGCGAGATCATGTGCGACAGCGTGGTCTTGCCGGTACCTCCCTTGTTTCCCAGCACGCATACGATCTGGGCCATGACCTCCCCTGGGCGGGCACGGACGCGGGCCGTACCTGTCCAGCAGTATGGACGGGGCACGGCCGCGCCGAAAGCGCGAATAACGGGGGATAGCGGCGGTTGTTCGGCGCCGGATGCTCAGGCGGCGCGGCGTTCGGCCGCGTTGGCCACGACCTGCCAGGCGGCGTCGATCAGGGCGGGATCATTGGCGGCCAGCAGGCGGTTGTCGGAAAGCATCTGGCGCCAGCGGCGGGCCCCGCCCTGCGTGTTGAACAGGCCCAGCATGTGGCGGACCACCGAGCGCAGCGGCACTCCGCCGGCCACCTGCCGGCCGGCGTAGTCCATCATCGCCCGCACCACGGCTTCGTCGCCGGGAATGGGGGTTTCCGGCCACAGCCGGCGGGACAGCTCGGACAGCACGCGAGGCCGGTGATAGGCCTCGCGCCCGAGCATGACGCCGTCCAGCTCGCCGCCGCCTTGGCCGACGTGCGCCAGCGTGTCGCCGGGGTCCGTCAGGCCGCCGTTGAGCACGATCAGGGTCCGCGGGAAGTCGCGCTTGAGCTGGCGCGCCACGTCGTAGCGCAGCGGCGGAATTTCGCGGTTTTCCTTGGGCGACAGGCCCTTGAGCACGGCGTTGCGGGCGTGGACGATGAAGACCTCGCAGCCCGCCTCGTGCACGGTGCCGACGAAGTCGCGCACGAAGCCGTAGGACTCGTCGTAGTCCAGGCCGATGCGGTGCTTGACCGTGACCGGGATATCGACCGCGTCGCGCATGGCCTTGACGCAATCGGCCACCAGCGCCGGCGTGGACATCAGGCAGGCGCCGAACGCGCCTTTCTGCACCCGGTCCGACGGACAGCCGCAGTTCAGGTTGATTTCGTCGTAGCCCCAGTCCTGGCCGGCCCGGGCCGCGCGCGCCAGGGCCTCCGGTTCGTTGCCGCCCAATTGCAGCGCGACCGGATGTTCGCTGTTGTCGAAATCCAGGTGCCGGGCCGCGTCCCCGTAGAGAATCGCGCCGGTGGCGATCATCTCGGTGTACAGGCGGGCATGCGGGGACAGCAGCCGGTGGAAGTAGCGGCAATGGCGGTCGGTCCAGTCGATCATGGGCGCGACACACAGCGCCCAGCCGCCAAGTCGTTGATTTGAAAGCATAATGCCGCAATCATAACCCGCCGTGCGGCTTAACCGATATCATTGCCGTCACGTCCAGACCCGGAGATCTCTTTCATGCGCAAGCAATTCCTTGCCGCCACGCTGTTGCTGGCCGCCTCGGCGGGCACGGCCTACGCCGCCAATCTCAGCTTCCTGAACCAGTCCATCCTGGTGCGTATACCCAAGGCCCAGGTCCCCGCGTTCTCGACCGAGGTGGGGCGCGTCCTGAACGACGTGGCCGATGGCCAGCAGGCGACCTGGACCAGCAAGGCCGAGCGGTCGCGCCAGGTGCCCGTCAGCGTCACGCTGGCGCCGAAGAACACCACTCGCACCAGCAAGGGCCAGACCTGCCGCTTCCTGGCGGCCGACGTCGCGCAGGGAACGGCGAAGGAGAACTGGGGGTTCTGGTTCTGCAAGCAGGAGAACGGCGCCTGGCGCGCGAGCGGGATGTAGGCCGGCAAAGCGAATGCCGCGGCGCCTGCGCGCCGCTATTCCAGCTTGAGTCCCAGCCGCTTGATCACCCCGCCCCAGCGGCGCGTGTCGGTCTCGATGCGCGCCGCCATCTCGGCTGGCGAGCCGCCCGTGGCGTCCCAGCCCTGCGCCGCCAGCTTGGCCCGCACCGGGGCCGACCGCAGGATGGCGTTGATCTCTTTCGCCAGCATGGCCGCCACCGGCGCCGGCGTGGCGCGCGGCGCGTAGGCGCCTATCCACAGCTCCGCGGCAAAGCCCGGCAGGCCCGCGGCCTGGGCGACGGTCGGCACCCCCGGCGCCAGCGGCGAAGGCTGCGCCGACGTGACGCCCAGTACGCGCACCTTGCCCGCCTTGGCCTGTTCGATGGCCCCCGAGGGCGCCATGAACCCCGCCTGGATCTGTCCGCTCATCACGGCCATGGTGACCTGCGGGAAGCCCTGGTAGGGGACGTGCATCATCCGGATGCCGGTTTCCTGCGCGAACAGTTCGCCCGTCAGGTGCGAGCCCGAACCCACACCCACCGACCCGTACGAGATCTCCTTGTGGTGGGCGCGCGCGTCGTCCACCAGCTCGCGCAGCGTGGCATAGGGCAGCTTGGGATCGATGACCAGGATCTGCGGGCTGACCGCGGCCAGGGACAGCGGCTGCAGGTCCCGGGCGACGTCGTAGGGCAGGTTGGGATAGAGCAGGGCCGAGGTGGTCAGCGGACCGTGGGCGGTCACGCCGAAGGTATGGCCGTCGGTGGCTCGCGCGACCAGGTCGACGCCGATGTTGCCGGCGGCGCCGGGTTTGTTCTCGACGATGACCGGCTTGCCCAGCTTCTGAGACAGCGGCTCGGCGATCAGTCGGGCCACCGTGTCGGGCGAGGTGCCGGCGGGAAAGCCCACGATGAGCTTGACCGGCTGGGTGGGCCAGGGGGCGTCGGCGCCGCGCGTCATTCCCGTGGCGAGCAGGCCGCCCGACAGGACGGCGAAGGCGAACAGCGTGCGCCGCCGCGGCGCGGAACGGTGCGAAAGGCAGGGCATGGATGTCTCCTGTTTTTGGATGGATGAAGGACGGGCGGGGATCTCAGGTTTCCAGGGCCACGGCGGGGGGCAGGACCTGGGCCATGCGGCGTATGCCCGCTTCGGCGGCCTCGCCCAGTTCGAACTCGAAATTGCCGAGCAGCGCGCGCAGCGCCGCGGGGGCCGAGGCCACGCCGTGGCGCGCGCAATGGCGTTCGATGGCCAGGTCCGGTTGGCTGGCATATCGGGACAAGGAGGCCGCCAGGCCGGCGCGCAGCGGTTCCAGCGCGTCGTCCGCCAGGTCCCGGCGGCGTACCCACACCGCCGAGACCACCGGGGTGCCTTGCCACTCCCACCATTCCCGCCCGAGGTCGTGGACGTGTGGGAAACGTCCCCGCGCCGCTTCCTCGACAGCCTGGTCCTGGATCAGCAATCGGGGCATGGATGGGTCGGCGGGCAGACCGCGCCGCCAGCGGCCGATGCGCAGCCCGTACTTGTCGGCCAGGATGGCATGCAGCACCCGCAGCGACGTGGCGGTCTCGTCGCAGATCGCGATGTCCGCGCCGTCCAGCTCATGGATGGGGCGCGGCGAGAACAGCAGCACGCTGCCCGCGCGCTCGCGGTAGGCCAGGCCCAGCCCGCCCAGGCGCGGCCATTGGTCGCCGCGCGCCAGCCAGTCCACGGTGGCCATGGGCGTGGCGTCCAGCAGGCCGGCATCCGCCATGGCCAGGACCGTGCTGGAGACGCACGGAACGCGCCGGACGGGCCAGTCCTCGCTACCGACGTAGAACGGGATCCAGGGCACCGACTGGAAATGCCCGACGCGCAGGCCGGCCTCACGCATAGTGGACGTAGGCATAGCCGCGATGCATCAGCCGCTGGCCGCCCTGATAGTCCGCGGGCGAGGCCGAGTGCAGCGAGGCGCGGTTGTCCCAGAAGACCAGGTCGCCGACCTGCCATTTGTGGCGGTAGACCGCCTCGGGGCGGGTCGCGTGGGCGACCAGTTCGGCGGACAGCCGCTGCGCTTCCTCGTCGGAATAGCCGCTGATGCCCCGGACCAGGGTCGGGCTGATGAAATACAGCGGGCGGCCGGTTACCGGATGGCGCTGCACCAGGTCGTGTTCCCGGTCGGGCCACTTGGCGCGGTCGGCTGCCGACAGGGGCCGGGCCGAGCCGGGGTTGCGGGCCAAGAGATAGTCGTTGTGCTGGTTGAAGTTGTGGACCACGGTCCTGCCGTCGATGCGGGCCTTCAGGTCCGCCGGCAGCGTGTCGTAGGCCCTGCCCATGCTGGCGAACAGGGTGTCGCCGCCGATTTGCGGCGTCATCACGCAGTACAGCATCGTGACCCCGTCGACGTGCTGGTCGCTGGCCGTGTCGCTGTGCCACAGGTTGCCGTAGCGGTCCAGGAAGGCCGACGGCGTGCCGTCGGGATGCCGGGTGTTGCCCACGCGGCCGATCTCGGGCGTGCCCGGCACGTGGAACTCCTTGCGCTGCGAGATCTTGGGCGTGCCGAAGCGGCGCAGCAGCCCGGCCTGCGCGGGCGCGGCCAGCGATTGCCCGCGCACGACGACGACGGAATGGCGGTGATAAGCGTCCAGCAGCGACTGGAACTGCTCGTCGTCCAGGGGTTGGCTGAGGTCGCAACCCAGGACTTCCACTCCCACGTCGGGGTGGAGGGGGCGCAAGGCAAGCGGCATGGCGGGGTCTCCGGAAAAGTTCTTGACGTGCCGCCACCTTAATCCTCATTCTATTTCTATAGAATCCACCAAAAAGCGCGATCATTGTTCGCGAAAACAGAGAGGTCATGGACACCATCGTCAATTTCCGGACCTTCATCGCCGTGGCGCAGGCCGGCAGCTTCTCCAAGGCGGCGCGCCAGTTGGGCATCGCCGCCTCCGTGGTGACCAAGCGCATCGACCAGCTCGAATGGCGCGCCCGAACCCGGTTGTTCGAGCGCAGCACCCGCCGCCTGGCCCTGACCGACGAAGGCCAGCGCCTGCTACCCGTGGCCCGGCGTATCGTCCACGACGTCGAGGACGCGTTCGGCAGCGCGCTGGGCCATGCGCACGAACTGGAGGGCCACCTGCGCATCAAGGTGCCGACGTCGTTGACCGCCACGTGCCTGGGCGATGCGCTGGGGCGTTTCCTGGAGGTCCATCCCAAGCTCAGCATGGACGTGGTGGTGATCGACCGGCCCGTGAACCCTATCCAGGAAGGCTTCGACATCGTGGTCGGCATGCTGCCGGCCTCGTACGACGGCGTGCTCGAGGCCGGACTGTGCCCGCTGCCGCGCATGGCGGTGGCGGCGCCGTCCTATCTGGCCGCGCGCGGCCGTCCCGCCCATCCCACGGATCTGGCGCGGCACGCACTATTGAATTTCCAGCCCACGGGGCCGGTCTGGACTTTCCAGGGGCCGAACGGGCCGATCGCGGTCGAGGTGACGCCGCGCCTGAGCACCAACGACGGACACGTGTTGCTCAATTCGGTGCTGCGGGGCAATGGCATCACGATCCTGTCGGCCTACATCGTCGACGGCGCGCTGGGCCGGGGCGAACTGGTCCGGGTGCTGGAGGACTTCGCCATTCCCGAATACTGGATCCGGGCCCTGGTGCCCCACAGCCGGGCCCACCTGGGCCGGGTGCAGGCCCTGCTGTCCTGGCTCAGGAATGAATTCACGCCGCTGCCGCCCTGGGCGCGGCACGAAAGTTGCGGCTTGCCGGCCTTCTCGTGAAGGAGTTCGCCATGCCGAATCATCCCGCATCCCCGCCCAGTCCCCGCCAGGCGGACGACCAGCCGCGCGAGCAGCAGCGCAGCCATGGCGATACGCAGAATCGCACCAAGAAGGACGGGCATACCGACCAGATCGGGACCGGCGGCAACCAGACCTCGCAGCGCCAGCGCGGCGGCGGCGCCAGGCGCACCGGGCCGTAGGCTTAGGGCAGGACCTTGCCCGGGTTCATCAGGCCGTCGGGATCCAGCGCCTGCTTGATCCGGCGCATCAGGTCCAGGGCCACCGCGCTCTTGTAGCGGGCCAGTTCGCCGCGCTTGAGCTGGCCGATGCCGTGTTCCGCGCTGATCGACCCGCCGTGCGCGTGCACGCTGTCGTGCACCAGGCGATAGATCTCGTCCTGGCGCAGCAGGAAGTCGGGCTCGGCCATGGCGGGCGGCCGGCTGACGTTGTAGTGCAGGTTGCCGTCGCCCAGGTGGCCGAAGGTGATGTGGCGCACGCCGGGGATGGCCGCCTGCAGCAGCGCGTCGGTCGCGGCCACGAAGGCGGGGATGCGAGAGGCCGGGACCGAGATGTCGTGCTTGATGTTCTTGCCCTCCCAGGACTGGGCGGCCGAGATGCTTTCGCGCAGGTGCCACAGCGCACGGCTTTGCGCGAGGCTGGCCGCAACCGCGGCGTCCTGGGCCAGGCCCTGCTCCAGCGCCCGCTGCAGGACCGCGTGAAAGCGTTCCTGGGCGTGTTCGGCGCTTTCGCTGTCGGATACCTCTAGCAGCGCGTACCAGGGCGTGGGGCCGAGCGGCAGTTTCTGGTCGGGGAAGGCGCGCGTCACCACGTCCAGGCTGGCATGCGACATGACTTCGAAGCCGGTCAGCGCCGCGCCGAATCCCGAGCGGGCCAGGGCCAGCAGCGCGACCGCGGTTTCCAGCGAGGGCAGGGCGACCAGGGCCGTGCATTGCGCCACGGGCAGGGGATAGAGCCGCAGGGTGGCGGCGGTGATGATGCCGAGCGTGCCTTCGCTGCCTATGTACAGGTCGCGCAGGTCGTAGCCGGTGTTGTCCTTGCGCAGGCCGCGCAGGCCGTCCCAGATCTCGCCCTGGGCGGTGACCACTTCCAGCCCCAGGGCCAGTTCGCGTGCGTTGCCGTAGCGCAGGACCTGGGTGCCGCCGGCATTGGTGGCCAGGTTGCCTCCCACCGTGCAGCTGCCTTCCGAGGCCAGGCTGAGCGGGTAGAGACGGCCGGCCTCGCGCGCCCAGTCCTGTACCGCCTGGAGCACGCAGCCGGCTTCGACGGTGATGGTGTCGTCGTCGATGTCGAGGGCGCGCAGCCGGTCCAGGCGCCGCGTCGACACGACCACCGCGCGGCCTCCGGCGTCGGGCGTGGCGCCACCCGCCAGACCGGTGTTGCCGCCTTGAGGGACGATGGGAACGGCGTGGCGGCGGCACAGGCGCACGACGCGCGCGACCTCGTCGGTCGTGCCGGGGCGGACGACCGCCAGCGCGGCGCCGGTATAGCGGCCGCGCCAGTCGGTCAGGAAGGGCGCGGCGTCCGGCCCGGTCAAGACCTGGCCGGCCCCCAGCAGGTTCGTGAGCTCGGTCAGCAGGTCCATGCCGGTGTCTCCTTGGCGGCGGTCAGCCCGCCTGTTTGTCCGCCGCCTTGGCGGCCTTGCGGGCGGCCTGCGCGGCGCGCTTGGCCGGGCGCACGTACAGGATGGCGCACCAGAAGAAGACCGTGGTCAGCGCGACCTCGGCCCAGGCCACGTGCGCGGACGGAGCTGGATCGGTGGTCGCGCGCACCACGCCTTCCATGAAATACAGCAGGATCAGCATCGATGCCCATTGGTAGGTGTACAGGTTGCCGCGCAGCACGCCGCGCAGCGGCAGCAGCAGCGGCAATGCCTTGAGCGCCAGCAGCGAGCCGGGCCGCAGGGGCGCCAGCACGGTTTCCCAGGCGATGCACAGCACGATCAGGGCCAGCAGCGAGATCGAGGCGACCAGGCGCAGCCGCGGGTTGAGGTCGACGGAGGGAGCGTTCATCGGGTGCGGGCCTGCCGGCCGGTGTGGAGTTCGAGGGCGGTGCGGGCCAGGCGCGTGCCCAGGGCTTCGGCCAGTTGGGTTTCGTCGCGCTGCATGGGCAGGCTGTTGTCGACCCCGGCCACGTGCGAGGCGCCATAGGGCGAGCCGCCATGGCGCGTGGCCATCAGCGCGGGCTCGGTGAAGGGCAGGCCCACCAGCAGCATGCCGTGATGAAGCAGCGGCAGCATCATGCTGAGCAGCGTGCTTTCCTGGCCGCCGTGCATGGAGCCGGTGGACGTGAAGACCGCTGCCGGCTTGCCCGCCAGGCTTCCCGCCAGCCACTGCTGGGTGGTATGGTCGATGAAGTGCTTCATGGGCGCGGCCATGTTGCCGAAGCGGGTGGGCGATCCCAGCGCCAGGCCCGCGCATTCTTCCAGGTCCGCCGGTTCGACGTAGGGAGGACCGCTGTCGGGAATGGCGGGGGCCGTGGCCTCGCACACGGCCGAGACCGGCGGAACCGTGCGCAGCCGTGCCCGCGCGCCGGGTACGCGTTCCACGCCCAGCGCGATGTGCTCGGCCAACTGGCGTGTCGCGCCGTGCCGGCTGTAGTACAAGATCAGAATATCCATAGGTCCGTATTATCTCTCGACATGGTCCAGAAAGCTCCCGCGCCCGCTACTTCTTCCACGCCGCCACCGCCTTCGGGCGCCGCTTCCATCCAGGCGCGCGCGATCGCGCTGCGCCGCAGCCTGCTCGCCAACGAATCCTGGCCCGTGCGCGTGGGGCGGCTCCTGCGGTTCGCATTGCAGCGCGCGGCCGACGAGCGCATCACCCAGGTCGCCTCCAGCCTGACCTTCACCTCGGTGCTGTCGATGGTGCCGCTGCTGGCGGTGGCGCTGGCCCTGTTTACCGCGTTTCCGCTGTTCCGCGAGTTCCAGGGCGCGCTGGAGGCGTTCCTGATCAGCAACCTGATGCCGCCGGCGGTGGCGGACAACATCATGGAATACCTGAACCAGTTCGCGCAGAAGGCGAGCCGGCTGACCGCCGTGGGCGGCATCTTCCTGATGATCACGGCCGTCTCGCTGATGCTGACCATCGACAAGGCGCTGAACGAGATCTGGCACGTGCGCAAGGGCAGGCCGCTGCCGCAGCGGGTGCTGATCTACTGGGCCACGCTCACGCTGGGGCCGGTGCTGATCGGCGCCAGCCTGTGGGCCACGTCCTTCCTGGCGCGCGAATCCATGGGCCTGGTGGGCGACGTGCCGGCGCCCATCGGCGTGCTGCTGTCCTTCATTCCGCTGATATTGACGGGCCTGGCCTTCGGCGCGCTGTTCATGGTGGTGCCCAACCGGCACGTCGAGGCACGCGACGCGATGACGGGCGGTTTCGCGGCGGCCATCGTGCTGGAAATCATGAAGTCCGGCTTCGCGTTCTACCTGACGCGCTTTCCCACCTACACCGTGCTGTACGGCGCCTTCGCCACGCTGCCTATCTTCCTGATGTGGATCTACCTGTCGTGGCTGGTGACCTTGTTCGGCGCCACGCTGGCGGCCAGCCTGCCGCTGATCCGGATGGGACGCTGGGAGACCGTCCGGCGCCCGGGGCGGCCGTTCGTGGATGCCTTGTCCATCCTGCGCGCGTTGTCCTCGGTGCGCGACCGCAATCCACCGGGCCTGAGCACCTTGGCGCTGCGCAGCAGGCTGAACCTGCATCACGACGAATTGATGGTGGTGCTCGACACCTTGTCCAGCATCGGCTACATCGCCCGCATCGGCGATGCCGGCGCCGCCCGCGAACGCTGGGCCATGGTCTGCGATCCCACCGTGGCCACCCTGGCGCCCGTGGTGGACCGGCTGCTGCTGGACCGGGCGCCGCTGGCCGACGACCCGATGTTGCTGCACGCGGTGAACGCCGCCTGGGAAAGCGGCTCGGTCACCATCGCCGAGGCCCTGAAACAGCGCCCCGAGGATGTCGAGGCGGAACTGGCCCTGGATCGAGAGCTGGAACTGGAGCCGGACCGGGAGGAACAGGAAGCCGAGGCCGGCGAAGAGGCGGCCGAGGGCGTCCAGGAGGAGCGGCTGCGCCGCCTGCGCGCGTCCTGACCCGGTGCGGCCTGCGCCCGCCGCGCCGTCATTCCAGCCGCCAGTACACGCCGCCCATGCCGCAGCGCATGGGTACCGACGGCACGTAGAACACCGTTTCCGCCCGGGCGTTGCCGCATACCGCGGCCGCGCCCATGGCGACCACCCAGGCCAGCAGTTCCCCCGCGCCGCCATCCCCGCCCGTCAGCAGTTTCTCGAAGGTCAGCTCGCGCTTGACCCGGTCGGCGTTGCCTTCCTCCATCAGCGCCAGGAACCAGCGGTCGAATTCCTCGTGCACCGTGAAGTAGTCCTTGCCGCCGGGATCGTGCGAGAGACCGCCCGTGCCCATGATCACCACTCGTTCGTCGGACGGGAAGGCCTGGACGATGCGCGCGATGGTTTCGCCCACGGCATAGCAGTGCGCCGCGGTCGGCACCGGCGGCACGATGGGGTTCATGTGGATGGGGACGAAACGCACGTCGTAGCGCGGGAACAGGAACTTGAGCGGCACCGACCAGTTGTCGTCGAACAACAGTTTGTCGGCGAACGCGTGGTTGATGCCCGCCTTGGCCGATTCGCGCACCAGTGCGCGGCCCAGGTCGCGGTGGCCGCGCACCGTGTAGTCCGGTACGTTCAGCCAGTCGCGGAACCAGGGCGCGGGGCCGGCCCATTGTTCGCCTATGCCCACGCAGAAGTCGGGAATGTTGTCGAGCGAGAAATTCAACAGGTGGTCGTTGGCTATGCCTATGACCACGTCGGGCCGCACTTCGTCCATCAGTTTCTGGAACTGCGCGTAGCCGGCCAGGACGCCGTCCTGCTCGTGCTGGGGCGCCTTGTCTATCCAGCCGGTGACGCCGGGGGCGTGGGCCACGCCCAGGGTTGCGACGATCTTTGCCATGTTCTTCTCCGGATCAGTCCTGCGACGCGATGCCCATCTTCTCGGCGTACAGGCGCGCCGCGTCGCTGTCGTTGTGGTTGCGCGAGCCGCCCTTGAAAAGCCGCGATATCTGCGGCAGGAAATAGGGATGCACGCCCATGGCGCCCAGCGCCTCGATGTCCATGTCGCGCCAGGCGCGCTTTTCTTCTTCCGAAAGGGCGTATGCGGTCATGGATGCCTCGATGTCCTGCTTGAACGCGAGGTATTTCTGCTCGTCGCGCCGCAGTTCGAACACCATGCGGTTCGATGGCAGGGTCTTGTCGGTGTCTCGGATTCCCATGTCGGCTCCTTGTTCGTTGGAAACGATAAGTCGTTCATTCGGCCGCGGCAACGTTGAGCCAGCGGTCGAGCGTCTCGGGCGATGCCCGCAGCGCCGCGCTCGAGGACTGATGCACGATGCGGCCGCGGTCCAGGATGATGGCGGTCGAGGCCATGGCCAGGGCGATGACCGGATGCTGCTCGACCACGATCGTGGTCATGCCTTCCTGCGTGTGCAGCGCGATGATGGCGGCGCCAAGCTCCTCGACGACGATGGGCGCCAGGCCCTCCATGGGTTCGTCCAGCAGGAGCAGGCGCGGGTTGGTCATGAGCGCGCGGCCCACGGCCAGCATCTGTTGTTCTCCGCCGGACAGCTCGTTGCCCAGGTTGGCGCGCCGCTCGCGCAGCCGCGGGAACAGGCCGTAGACCCGGTCCAGCGTCCATGGGCCGCGGCATGCGACCACGGTCAGGTTCTCCTCGACGGTCAGCGACGCGAACACCTCGCGCTCCTGCGGCACCCAGCCCAGGCCGGCGCGAGACCGCTGGCAGGCGTCCAGCCTGGCGATGTCGCGGCCCTGCCAGAGAATGCGCCCGCCCGTCAGGCGCGTGTTGCCCATCAGGGTTTCGAGCAGGGTGGTCTTGCCCACGCCATTGCGTCCGAGCACCGCCAGGCTGTCGCCGGCGCCCAGGCAGAACGAGAGATCGTCCAGCACCATCGCGTCGCCGTAGCCGGCGCGCACGTGCTCCAGTTGCAGCAGGCTGTCCGTCGCATTCATGCGGATGCCGCCTCCAGGGGGGCCGCCTGGCCGAGATAGGCCTCGCGCACGCGGGGGTCGCGGGCGATGTCGCCGGGTAGCCCGGTGGCGATGAGGCGGCCGGCGACGAGCACCGAAATGCGCTGCGCGAAGCGGAAGACGAGGTTCATGTCGTGTTCGATCAGAAGGATGGCGATGTCCTGGGGCAGTCGATCCAGGACCGCGAAGACATGGCGGCTGTCGGCCGCCGAGACGCCGGCAGCCGGTTCGTCCAGCAGCAGCACCTTGGGCTTGCGCGCCAGCGCGAGCGCGATTTCCACCAGCCGCTGCCTGCCGTAGGCGAGCTGCCGGGTGGGCCGATGCGCGTCCTGCGCCAGGCCGATGCGCTCGAGCAGTTCCCAGGCCTCGCCGGCCGCCGGCTCATGCCGGCGCAGCGACCCGAACAGCGAGCGGACGGCTCCGGTGCGCGCCAGCACGACCAGCGTGACCGCCTCCAGCACGGTCATGTCCAGGAACAGCGTATTGATCTGGAAGGTGCGCACCAGCCCCAGGTCCACCCGTTTGTCGGGCGGCGCCGCGGTCACGTCCGCGCCGTCCAGCAGGACGCGGCCCGAGGTCGGGCGCAGCATGCCGGTCAGCAGGTTGATGAAGGTCGTCTTGCCCGCGCCGTTCGGGCCGATCAGCGCATGCCGGTCGCCGGGAGCGAGCGACAGGTTCACATGGTCGGTCGCCACCAGCGCGCCGAAGCGCTTGCACAGGTCGACGGTCTGTATCATTGTTGCGCCTCCTTGTGCGCCAGGCGCCGGGCCAGCCGCGCGGCGGTGCCCATGATGCCGCCGCGGGCAAAGAAGATGGTGAGCACCAGCAGCAGGCCCAGCCAGAAATGCCAGTAGGCGGGGCTGATGCCGGACAGCAGGTCGCGGCCCACGACGAATACCAGCGCGCCGATGAAGCCGCCGTACAGGTAGCCCACGCCGCCCAGCGCGGCGATGATCAGGATGTCGGCCGACCGCCCGAAACCGAGCGCGTCGATGGTGATGAACTGCGTGATCTGCGTCGTCAGCGCGCCCGCGACGCCCGCCACCGCCGCCGAGGCGACGTAGGAGATCGCCAGGGTGCGGCCGTCGTCGATGCCCACGGCCAGCGCGCGCCGGCGGTTCATGCGCGTGGCATGCAGGGACAGGCCATAGGGCGAATTGACCAGCCTGCGCACGAGGTAGAGCGTGACGAAGGCTACGATGGCCGCGTATGCGTAGGCGGTCGATCCCATGAGGTCGAACGGGAAGAGGCCGAGCAGCGGCGCGAACTCGATGCCTTGCAGGCCATCGATGCCGCCGGTGATCGCGGTGGCCTTGTTGGCGGCCTCGTACAGCACGAGGCCGATGGCCAGCGTCACCATGAGCCGGCTCAGGTCGGTGCCCCGCACGACCAGCCGGCTGCCGAGCGCGCCCGCGCATGCCGTGACGGCGGCGGCGATGGCCAGCGCCGAGACCGGTTCGTGCCAGCCGTACTTGCCGAGCCAGCCGGCGGTGAACGCGCCCACGCCGAAGAACGCGGCATGTCCCAGGGTGACGATGCCCGCGTAGCCCAGCAGCATGTCGAGCGACAGCGCGAAGATGCCGGTTACCAGTACTTGCGCGCCCAGGCTGCGGTGATCGGGAAAGACGAAGAAGGCCGCGACGACGAGCGTCCAGAACACGAGCTCGGGCACGCGCCAGCGCGAGCGGTCCAGCAGGGGGCGCAGCGGGCTGCCGTTCATGCGGCCCTCCTGCGCGCGAAGAGGCTGTAGAGGCCTTGCGGCCGGTACAGCAGGACCAGCGCCATGAGCACGTAGATCATGAAGGCCCCGAACTCGGGGACGTAGTATTTGCTGCCGATGTCGCAGATGCCCAGCAGCATGGCGGCGAAGAAGGTGCCGTTGACCGAGCCGGCGCCGCCCAGCACCACCACGAGCAGGCACAGCACCAGCGTGCGCGTGGCGAAGGCCGGATCCAGGCCCAGCACCTCGGCCCCGAGCGCGCCGCCCAGCGCCGCAAGCCCGCTGCCGATCGCGAAGGCGATCATGAATACACGCTTGACCGGTATGCCCATCGCGGCCGCGATGCGCTGGTTGTCGACCGAGGCGCGGATCATCGCGCCCAGGCGGGTCGAGTCGAGTCCCCAGTTCAGCAGGGCGAGCAGGGCCAGGCCCGTGCCGAGCAGCATCAGCCGGTACTTGGAGACGCTGAGATCGCCCAGGTACCAGCGGCCGTCCAGGTACTCGGGCACCCGCACCGCCTGTTGCGACGGCCCCCAGAAATAGTGGACGATGCCGCCGGCCATCAGCATCAGGCCGAAGGTCAGGAGGCTCTGGTCGAGCGCCGTGGCGCGATAAAAGGGCGCATAGACCACGCGTTCCAGCACCAGGCTGGCCAGGGCGATCGCCGCCACGACCACCGCCACCGACGCGAAGAACGGCCAGGCCAACTGGTTGACCAGCGTGACGAGGAAATAGCCGCCGAACATGGCGACGGCGGTGTGCGCGAGGTTGACGAAACCCATCAACCCCAGCGTGATGGACAATCCGAGCGCGATCACGAACAGCATGGCGCCGTACGACGTTCCATCGATGATCACGCCGACGAAGTCGGTCAGCATGCGGACTCCTTTGGCTAGCGGGCCTTGACGGCCTCGATCTTGTCGAACTCGACGTTGTAGAGCTCGCCTCCGACCTTCTGGACTTTGCGGATGTAGATGTCTTGCACGATGTCGCGCGTGGCGGGGTCGATCGAGATCGGGCCGCGCGGGCTGTCGAGCTTGAGCCCTTTCATCGCGGCGATGAGCTTGTCGCCGTCGGTATCGCCGCCGGTTTTCTTGACCGCGGCGTAGATGACGGCCATGGCGTCATAGGCGCCCACTCCGATGAAGTTGGGCCGCTTGCGTCCCTGATCCTGGACCGCCTTGACGAAGGCGCGGTTCAGGTCGGAGTCGTGCGCGGCCGAGTAGTGGTGGGCGGTGACGGTATCCAGCGCGACGTCGCCGATGGCCGGCAGCGAGTCGTCGTCGACCAGGTCGCCCGTGCCGATCAGGCGAATGCCCGCTTGCTTGAAACCGCGTTCGTTGTACGCCTTCATGAAGGCGATGGCGGCTTCGCTGCCCGGCACGAACACGAAGATGGCGTCGGCGCGCGCGTCGCGGGCCCGTTGCAGGAAGGGCGCGAATTCCATGCTGCTGACGGGCATGCGTATTTCGCCCGCCATCTGGCCGCCGGCGGCGGTGAACGCATCCTTGAAGGCCTGCGCGGCGTCGTGCCCGGGGCCGTAGTCGGACACCAGCGAGAATACGCGCTTGATGCCGTTCCTGGCCGCCCAGGTGGCCATGGGCGCCGACGTCTGTCCGAGCGTGAATGCGGTGCGCACGATATAGGGGGATTTCTCGGTGACGATGGCCGTGGCCGCGAGCGCGATCATCGGCGTCTTGGCCACGGTGGCGATGGGCGCGGCGGCCAGCGCGTTGGGGGTGAAGTTGAAGCCCACCAGCGCGTCGACCTTGTCGCGGGTGACCAGTTCCTGCGCGTAGCGGCGCGCGTTCTCGGGCGAGATGCCGCCGGTGTCGCGCAGGATGAGCTCGACCTTGCGGCCAGCCACGGTGTCGCCGTTGAGCTTCATGTAGGCGCGCATCGCGCTTTCGATGGACTGCCCGGCGGAGGCATAGGTGCCGGAGAACTCGGTGACGACGCCGATCTTCAAGGGCTTGTCGGCGGCATGCGCAGGGCCGTGCGCGGCCGCGGCGGCCAGGGCGCATGATGCGAGGCAAGAGCGAAGACGCAGTTTCATGATTCGGGCTACTCCTTTATTCAGGTGTGGGCGCGGGAAGCGGCGCCGCGGTTGCGAAGGCCGATCTGTTCGAACATCGCCGCCAGCAGCGGGCCGTCGGGCCGGTTGAGCTCGTCGATGATGGAAAAATGGTCATGGCCCGGCATGGGCATGAAGCGCGAGGGGTAGCCCGCGGCGGCCCATGCCCGCGCATAGCCGGCGGACTGCTCGACGAATTCGGGCAACTCCTTTTCCCCCACGGCGCAGACCAGGGGACAGGCCACGCGAGGCAGGTGCAGGAGAGGGCTGTTGCGCGCGGCGCTTTCCGCATCCAGGCGCAACCACTCGTTCATCAGCGATCGGGCCATGGGCCGCATGTCGAAGATCCCGCTCACCGTCGTGATGCCCTTGACGAGGTCGGCCGGCAGGCCGTGTGCCGCCCAGTCGGTGGCCGCCGCCATGCCGGCCAGATGGCCGCCCGCGGAGTTGCCGCAAAGGAAGATGCGGCCGGGATCGCCGCCGAAGGAGGCCGCGTGGCGATGGACCCAGGCCACGCCCTTGCGTACCGCCGCGACCATGTCGTCCACGCTCGCGGCGGGCGCCAGGGGATATTCCATGGAGACCCAGATGGCGCCCGCCGGCCCGAAGGTATCGGCGGGAAAGCCGCGGTCCGATTTGCTCGATCCCTTCCAGGCGCCGCCGTGCAGGTAGATCACCACGGGCGCGTGGGGAGCGTCCGCCAGATAGACGTCCAGCGTGTGCGCGGCTCCTTCGCCGTAGGCAAGGTCGAGCCGGGTCGGCCGTCGCTCGCGCGTGAGCCGGCTGGCTTCGGCGTAGCGCTGCAGGTGGGTGCGGAAATCGGGGACCGTGGCCTCGATGTCGTAGAGTGCGGGGCGTTCGTTCATGCGGATCTCGTGGTGACGCGGTTCGAAGAAAAATTCGCGGGGGCGAGCCAATCGCCGGGGCTGTGCAGCCGGGCGGACAAGCCCTGCTGGAAGTGGTAGCGCGCGAAGGCCTGCAGCACCTCCCGGTTGGCATCCAGGCCGTACGGCCAGTAGTCCTCGCCCATCAGGTCCACCGTGCGCTGGTATTCCGCCACGACCCAGGGCAGGGTGGCGGCCAGCTGGCAGACGTCCCGGAGGTCCTGGAGCGCCATGCGCCGGGCGGCCTCGAAGCCTTGGCAGATCGCCTGGGCCAGCCAGGGATGGCGCTCGTGCAGGTCGCGCCGCAGTCCCAGCACATGCATGATGGGAAAGAAGCCGGTGCGCCGGTAGTAGTCCTGCTCGACCCGTTGATGATCGGGGAACAACCGGGCCACGTCGTCCTGCCCGGGGCCGAAGCAGGACGGCACTTTGGCGCCGACGACCGCGTCGATCTCTCCACGGGCCAGCATGCCGGACAAGTCCTGGTCCGGCACGGCCAGGATGGAGACGCCCGGGACGGTGGTGGCGGTGGCCGGCCCCGGTTCGCCCGCTTCCATGGCGGCCTCCATCCACTGCATTTCGTGGGGCTGGACGCCGTGGTCGTGGGCCAGGAAAGCCCGGATCCAGACGTTGGCCGTCGTCTTGTAGTCCGGCGTTCCGATGGTCCTGCCGCGCAGGTCGGCCGGCGAGCGGATGCCGCGGCCCGCATGGACATAGATGCCGCTGTGGCGAAAGGCCCGCGAGGGAAAGACCGGCAGCGCGACATAGGTCGGCTTCCCGGCATCCAGCGAGCGCAGGTAGCCGCTCAAGGACAGCTCGGTCAGGTCGAACTCGGCCGCCTTCGCGCGCGCGAAGGCGGCCTCGGGGTGCAGCGTCGTCGCCCGCAGTTCGACGCCTTCGATGGCGACCCGCCCGTCGATCAGCGGCCGCGTTCGGTCATAGGCGGCGCAGGCAAGCGTCAGCGTCAGCATGGTCTGAGCCTGCCCAGGATCATTTCGCGATCCCCGCGTCGGCGATCACTTTCTTCCACCGGGTCGCCTCGGCGTCGATCAGCGACGAGAACTGCGCGCGGCTGGTATTGCCGGTCAGCATGCCCATCTCCGCATAGCGCTTGCGCACCTCCGGGTCGGCCAGCGCCTGCCGGACGGCCGCGTTGAGCTTGTCCAGCACGGCGGGATCCGTGCCCTTGGGCGCGGCCAGCCCTATCCAGCTGCCCGTCTGCAGGGCGCCGAAGCCCGCTTCCGCGGTGGTCGGCACGTTGGGCAGGATGTCGAGCCGTTCGCTGGCCGCGACCGCGATGGGCTGGATCGTGCCGGCCTTGAGCGGGCCCGCGATGGGGCCGGCGGTGTAGAAGGCGACGTTGACATCGTTGCGCAGCAGGGCGAGCACGACGGGGGGCGAGCCATTGAACGGGACATGGGTCATCGAGACGTTGGCCAGGTTCGCGAAGAACTCGGCTGCGAGATGGGGCGGGGTGCCGATGCCCGGCGAGCCGAAGTTCACCTTGCCCGGCCGCTCCTTCGCGTAGGCGGCCAGTTCGCGCAGGCTGCGGGCCGGCACGGCGGGATTGACGACGACGATCGTGGGCGCGTTGCTGATCAGCGCGATGGGATCGAACGCCGTCAGCGGATCGAAGGTCATGTCGCGGTAGAGATACTGGTTCGTCGCGAAATTGTTCACGGCACCCAGCAGCAGCGTATAGCCGTCCGGGGCGGCGCGCGCCACGTCCGCGGCGCCCAGGTTGCCGGAGGCGCCGGGCTTGTTCTCGATGACGAGCGGCTGCCCGAGCTGCTTTTCCATCAGCGGCGCGATCAGGCGGAAGCTGACGTCTCCCAGCCCACCTGCCCCGTAGGGATTCACGATGCGTATGGGCCGGGACGGATAGGCATTGTTTTGCGCCCAGGCCGCGCCATGGGCGGCCAGGGGCAGCAGCACGAGGGAATATCGGGCAAGGCGATGGTGGAACGGCTTCATGGAATCTCTCCTGGAGTGACGTTTCTCCTTACCGGTGGGCGCGCCGCAGGCCGGATGCCTGGCGGCGCGCCGCGCCTTTCGCTCCGTGTATCAGGGCTCCCCGTAGAAGTTGGCGGCGTTGTCGTACAGGAACTTGCGCTTCTGCTCCTTGGTGAGGTCCTGGCGCTCGATGATCTCCATCGCGGCGTTGTCCCGCCCTTCGCCATGGGGGAAATCCGAGGAATAGAGAAGCTGGCCATCGCCCAGCAGCTTGAGCTCGTGCGCCAGCATGGCGTCGCTGGATTCGGGGCCGAGGTAGATGCGGCCCGACTTGACCAGGTCGTCCACTTCGCTCTTGGGCAGCATGCTGGGGTCGGCCATCCGGCCCTTGTTGACCTCGGCGTACTGCTTCATGCGCCCCACCGAATAGAAGATCCATTCGCCGCCGAACTCCAGGAACGCGACCTTCAGGCTGGGATACTTGTCCAGCATGCCGTGGCCGGCCATGGCCATGAAGGCCAGTTGCGCGGGCATGGCCTTGCCGATCATGTTGGCGTCCTGGATCGACTCGCACAGCTGGGCCAGCGGCGGGAAGCTCATGGCCATGTGCACGCACAGGGGCAGCTCGGTGCGCGAGAACTCGTTCCAGATCGGCTCGAAGCTCGGGTGCGACAGCATGCGGTCGCCCACGGTCCCGAACACCACGGCGGCGGCCGCGCCCATGGCGACCATTTCTTTCATGGCCAGCCGGGCCTGCTCGGCGTCCCGCATGGGCAGCAGGCCGACCCAGCGCAGACGCTTGGCCGCGTCGCGGCAGCGCGTGCCGATGTAGCGGTTGTAGGCCCGGAAGAGTTCGCCTTCCAGCGTCGCGTCCGCGGCGATGGTGGCGTATATCGTGCTGGGGAACAGGACCTGGACGTCGATGCCCAGTTTGTCCATCGCGGTGAGCCGGTCGGCGACGTCGCCCAGCGTGACACAGCCGACGGGCAGGGAGAAGGCGGTGAAGTCGCCGGCCCGGGCGCGGTTGGCGCCGTATTCCTCCAGCACCATGCCGGGAGTGTTGGCGGCGTGGGTGCCGGGTCCGAACGGGTGCGGCTCGATGCGGCCGTCCACCAGCCATGCCGTGCCCCAGTTGCCGAGCTCGTGGCCGTCGCCGAACTTGACTGGCCGCGGACGCCGCAGCCAGTACTGTTTGGGAAGGGTTTCCCACATTTCCGGGGTCATTAGAACGTGGGCATCTGCATCATAAATCTTGAATCCTTCAAGCATGTTCAGTCCTTTCACGTAATGATGGGGAAAGCAGCAGGGCTACTGGGTCAGTGGGTGGGCAAGTTCCTCCTTCGCGGTGGCGGCATTCAACCCGACAGGCCCATCAGCCGCAGCGCGGCCTGGGAAAGGGCGGAGTCGGGGGCGTTCAGGTGGGTCACGATTTCGTAGTGATTCGTGGCGGGCAACTGCATCAATTCCACCTGCCTGTCCTGTTCCTGCGCGGCGCGGACGAAGTCGCGCGCCTGCCGCTGGAATTCGGGACTTTCGCGGTCGCCGATCGCGACGACCGCCGGGCAGTTCAGGCGGGACAGGTGCCGGATCGGGCTGTAGCGCTCGATCTCGTCCGGCTGGAGTTTGACGTAGCCGCTGCGGGCGCTGAGCATCACGGGATGCAGGTCGTACATGCCGCTGATCAGCAGCGCGCTCTTGACCAGGTCGGCGGGCAGGTGCAGGGATTCCCAGTCGGTGGTGGCCAGGACCGCGGCCATGTGCGCGCCGGACGAGTGGCCCGACAGGTGGATGCGGTCCGGGTCGCCGCCGAAGCGGGCGGCCTTGGCCCGGACCCAGGCCAGCGCGCGGCGGGTCTGGGCGATCATCTCGGGCAGGCGCACCTCGGGTATCAGCGAAAAGTCCAGCACCACCAGCACGCCGCCCGCGGGAACCACGGTGCGGGCCAGGAAGGACTCGTCGTCCTTGCTCAGATTGCGCCAGCCGCCGCCGTGCACATGGACGTGGATGGGCGCGCCTTGCCGCTGCGCCGGAAAGATGTCCAGGGTCTCGTGGGGGCCCGGGCCATAGGGAACGTGCCGGTGGTGCGGATATTCCTCGCGGGCGCCGGCGCTGGCCTGCGCGTACCAGGCCAGCATGGCGTCCCGGTTGTCGGCCCAGGCGCGCTGGTCATAGGCGCGATCCAGTTCTTCCTGCGTGTAGTCCAGGTAGACGCGCGCGGACGGCGTCTTCCAATGCGGCGTGAGGTCGTCCAGCCGGGTCACGTCGCCCAGCAGGAAACGGACGTTGTTCAGCGTGGCATCGTGCGCGGGCTGCGTGTGCGAGGCCACGCAGTCCTCGGGCACGACGCAATGGAACCCCAGGGCGTTCGCGTGCCGCAGCGTGGCTTCGACGCAGATGTTGGTCTGGACGCCCGCGAAGACCAGGGTGCGGATGCCGCGGGCGCGCAGCTCGTGTTCGAGCGTGGTGCCGACGAAGCCGTCGTAGCTGTGTTTTTCCAGTACCGGTTCGCCGGACAGGGGTTGGACGCCGTACCAGTCGTAGCCCCAGGTGTCGCGGTCGCAGCAGACTTCGGTGATGCCTTGCTCGGTCAGCTTGGTGCGCATGGATGCGGGCAGCAGATCAGGCCGGTAGCAGGCGCGCAGCCAGAAGACCGGGACGCCGCGTTCCCGGGCGGTGTCGACCAGCGACCGGAGCCGGGGCACGATGGCCCCGCAGGCGGCGATGTCCTTGCCGATGACTCGCTCGACGTAGCCGCCGGGGGCGCAGAAGTCGTTCTGCATATCGATCACGAGCAGCGCGGTGTGGGAAACGTCCACCCGGGCCGCCAGGGAAAGGAGGGGCTGCGCATCCGATAAATCGCGATAGGCGTCGGCTTTCAATTCCTTCTCCATAATCGATGATTTTTTTATTTTCGATTTTTGAGTGATTTTTAGGAATAATCGATTATTTGTCAATAGAAAGATGATTTGGGCCGCGTGTTACGATGAATCAAAAGACGAGGGGCATGATGAAACTGGCATCGGTCTGGCCGGCTGGGCAGCCGGCTCCGAGCACGGGACAGAATTTCGCAAGCACGATTGCGACCCGGTTACGCAACGACATCGTTTCCGGCAGGCGTCCTCCAGGTGCCAGGCTTTCCATCGAAGAACTCAAGGGGGACTTCGGCGTCAGCCTTTCCCCGCTGCGCGAGGCCCTGGCCAGGCTGGCCACCGAGGGCTTCGTGGTCAACGAAGACAAGAAAGGGTTCAAGGTCGCGCCGGTGTCGCGCGAGAACCTGCTCGAGGTCGCGAAGCTGCAGTCCACGCTCGAACCCATGGCCTTGCGCGAATCGATCCGGCACGGCAACCGGGACTGGGAGGACGGCATCGTCCTGACCCACCACCGGCTGTCGCGCTACGAGCGTCCCGAACAGAAGGACGGCGGGGGCGTCGACGAGTGGGAGGCGCATCACCGCGAATTCCACCTGGCGCTGCTGGCGGCCTGCCGCATGCCGCTGGCCCTGATGGTGTGCGATTCGCTCCAGCATTTCAGCGCGCGCTACCGGCGCCTGTTCCTGGCGTACAAGCCCTTCGATCGCGACGTTGCCCAGGAGCACCGTTCGCTGGTGGACGCGACGCTGGACCGCAAGGAGGACCTGGCCGCGGAGATCCTGGCCGAGCACATCGAGCGAACAGCTCGAAACATCCTGGCGGCGCTGGATGCGGGCGGCGTGGCGGCGGCGAGTTGAAGCGCTTTTCGAGGCGCGCTAGGATAGCTGCATGGCCATGCACGAGCCGATATATTTTCAGTTCCGCCCCATAAACAGAACCGGCGTGCGTGGCTCAGGAGGCCGTCATGATCAAAGTCAGTGAAATCCTGCGCGTCAAGGGCGACGCGCTTTATACCGCCAGCCCCGATACCCCCGTCGCGCAGGTCGTCGATACGATGGCCCTGCAGGACATCGGCTCGCTGGTCATCATGGAGTTCGGCGAACTGGTGGGCATGCTCACCTTCCGCGAAATCATCCGGCACCTGCAGGCCAACGGCGGCTCCCTGGGCACTACCACCATCCGGTCGATCATGGACGACGCGCCGGTCACGGTATCGCCCAACACCGAAGTCAACGAGGTGCGGCGCCTGATGCTCGACAAGCACGCCCGCTACATCCCCGTCATGGACGGCCGCATGCTGCTGGGGGTGATCTCGTTCTACGACGTCGCCAAGGCCGTGCTCGAGGCCCAGGGCTTCGAGAACCGCATGCTCAAGGCCTACATCCGCGACTGGCCCGGCGAGCAGCGCGAGACCGAAGGAACGCTGTAGGGAAGAATCCCCCCCTACGCGCTTACGCGCGCCCCCCAGAGGGCGAAACCGGCGGACTGGCGGAGCCAGATCCGCGGTTTCCTGGGTTTAGCGCTAGCTTCTTGGACTGGAGCACCGTTGCTACCGCTGGCAGCCAGCGAAGCACGGTTGCTGCAATCCAAGAAGCTAGCGCTAGACCCAGGATGTGGTGGATCCGGCTTTGCCGGTCCACCCGCATCGCCCCCTCGAGGGGGCCCGCGCAAGCGGGTAGGGGGTGGGCTTCCCTTCAGGGTGAGCTTCCCTTCAGGGCTACAATCGAGGGGTACAATACGGCGTCCCTATCGGAGTCCAGATTTCATGCCTGGCAGCACCCTCGGAGAGCTTTTTTGCGTCACCAATTTCGGTGAATCCCACGGACCTGCCGTCGGCTGTGTGATCGACGGCTGCCCGCCCGGGATGGCGCTGGCCGAGGCCGATATCCAGGTCGAGCTGGACCGCCGGCGTCCCGGCACGTCGCGCCACGTCACCCAGCGGCAGGAACCCGACCAGGTCGAGATCCTGTCCGGCGTGTACGAGGGCAAGACCACCGGCACCCCGATCGCGCTGCTGATCCGCAACCAGGACGCGCGCAGCAAGGACTACAGCAACATCGCGGAAACCTTCCGCCCCGGGCATGCCGACTACACCTATTGGCACAAGTTCGGCATCCGCGATCCCCGTGGTGGCGGCCGTTCATCGGCCCGCCTGACGGCACCCACGGTAGCCGCCGGGGCGGTGGCCAAGAAGTGGCTGGCCGAACGCTACGGCGTGCGGGTGCGCGGCTACATGAGCCAACTGGGCGACATCCAGATCCCGTTCGAGGACTGGGACGCGGTCCACACCAATCCCTTCTATGCGGCCGGCAACAGCCGCGTGGCCGAGCTCGAGGCCTACATGGACCAGTTGCGGCGCGACGGCGACTCGGTGGGCGCGCGCATCGAGGTGGTGGCCGAGAACGTGCCGGTGGGCCTGGGCGAGCCCGTGTACGGCCGCCTGGATGCCGACATCGCCTATGCCATGATGGGCCTGAACGCGGTGAAGGCGGTCGAGATCGGAGCCGGTTTCCACAGCGTCGAGCAGCGCGGCACCGAGCATGGCGACGAACTGGCGCCGGAGGGTTTCCTGTCGAACAACGCCGGCGGCATCCTGGGCGGCATCTCCACCGGCCAGCCGATCACGGTGTCGCTGGGCATCAAGCCCACCTCCAGCATCCGCAGCCCCCGCCGGTCCATCGACAAGCTGGGCGCGCCCACCGTGGTCGAGACCCACGGGCGCCACGACCCCTGCGTGGGCATCCGCGCCACGCCCATCGCCGAGGCGCTGCTGGCCCTGGTGCTGGCCGACCATGCGCTGCGCCACCGCGCGCAATGCGCCGACGTGTCGGTCGAAACCCCCCGGCTGGGCCTGGCGCGCGGATAAAGAAAGTAACAGGGGTTTTGGGGCAAAATTGCCGCCTTGGCGTTCTTGTCTCGGGGGCAGCATGAAAAAAACCCAACGTTCTCCTGTCTTGCGCCGCGCCGCGATGGCCGCGGCGGCCCTGGCGCTGGTGGCGGCGGCCGGCTGCGAGTCGGTCAACACCACCCAGGGCGGTACGATAGGCATCGACCGCACGCAGCGCATGTCCAGCCTGGTGTCCGAGCAGCAGCTCGACCAGCAGGCCGTCCAGCTCTACCAGCAGACGCTGTCGGGGGCGCGCAGCAAGGGGCAGCTCAACACGAACGCCTCTCAACTCGCCCGGGTGCGGACGATTTCCCAGCGGCTGATCGCACAGGTGGGCGTGTTCCGGCCCGATGCGACCAAGTGGAAGTGGGAAGTCAACGTCATCGACGACAAGGAAGTGAACGCCTGGTGCATGCCGGGCGGGAAGATCGCCGTCTATACCGGGCTGATCAATACGGTGAAACCGACGGACGATGAACTGGCGGCGGTGCTGGGCCACGAGATCGCGCACGCGCTGCGTGAGCACGCGCGCGAGCGGGCGTCGGAGCAGATGGCGACGAGCATGGGCTTGAGCGTGCTGGCGGCGATCACCGGATCGCAGGCGAGTTCTGACCTGGGCGGGGCGCTGGCCAATGTGATGTTCGGGCTGCCGAACAGCCGGTTGCACGAGACGGAGGCGGACCGGATGGGGGTGGAGCTGGCGGCCCGGGCGGGGTATGACCCGCGGGCGGCGGTGACACTGTGGACGAAGATGGGGCAGGTGGGCGGCTCCGCGCCGCCCGAGATCCTGTCCACCCACCCGTCGGCCGAATCCCGCATCGCGGACCTGCGGCAGGCTTCCGAGAAGGTGTTGCCGCTGTACCAGCAGGCCCGACGCTAGCGTCCTCAAGGCGGCCGTGGCGGGGCGCGCAAGCGCGTAGGGGGGGCTTAATATACAATCAAGAGTTCCCTATCCCTGAGCGGGTCCGTCGAGGCTGGTCCTCGCGCCTGGGCGACGCCGAGAGGCGCCGAGCCGCGCGGCTGTTCATGAGCCCGTTCACTTTTTGGCCGGAATCTCATGCCTCAGACCCTTTACGACAAGCTGTGGGACGCCCACGTCGTCCATCAGGAAGAAGACGGTACCTGTCTGATCTACATCGATCGCCACCTGGTCCACGAAGTGACCAGCCCGCAGGCGTTCGAAGGGCTGAAGCTGGCCGGTCGTCCGGTCTGGCGCATCAGCGCCAACCTGGCGGTGGCCGACCACAACGTGCCCACGCACAATCGTGACAAGGGCATTGCCGATCCGGTCTCGCGCCTGCAGGTGGACACGCTGGATGCCAACTGCCAGGACTACGGCATCGTCGAGTTCGACATGGGCGACCGTCGCCAGGGCATCGTGCACGTGATCGGGCCGGAGCAGGGCGCGACGCTGCCGGGCATGACCGTCGTCTGCGGCGATTCGCACACCAGCACGCACGGCGCCGTGGCCGCGATGGCCTTCGGCATCGGCACGTCCGAGGTCGAACACGCGCTGGCCACGCAGACGCTGCTGGTCAAGAAGAACAAGAACATGCAGGTGCGCGTCGAAGGCAAGCTGCCCGCGGGCTGCACCGCCAAGGACCTGGTCCTGCACGTGATCGGCAAGATCGGCACGGCGGGCGGCACGGGGCATGCCATCGAGTTCGCCGGCAGCACGATCCGCGACCTGTCCGTGGAAGGGCGCATGACCATCTGCAACATGGCCATCGAGGCCGGCGCGCGCGTCGGGCTGGTGGCGGTGGACGAGAAGACCATCGAGTATTTCCGCGGCCGTCCCTACGCGCCCAAGGGCGAGGCCTGGGACCAGGCCGTGGCGTACTGGAACACGCTGCATTCGGACGAAGGCGCGCATTTCGATCGCGTGGTCGAGATCGACGCGGCCGAGATCCAGCCGCAGGTGACCTGGGGCACGTCGCCCGAGATGGTGCTGCCGGTGGGCGCGAACGTGCCGGATCCGGCCAGCGAGAAGGACGAAACCCGCCGTTCCGGCGTGGCCCGCGCGCTGGAGTACATGGGCCTGACGGCCAACATGCCGATCACCGATATCAAGATCGACAAGGTCTTCATCGGCTCGTGCACCAACTCGCGCATCGAGGACTTCCGTGCCGCCGCGGCGGTGCTGCGTGGCAAGCGCATCGCGTCCAACGTCAAGCTGGCGCTGGCGGTGCCCGGTTCGGGCTTGGTCAAGGCGCAGGCCGAGCAGGAAGGCCTGGACAAGATCTTCATCGAGGCCGGCTTCGAATGGCGCGATCCCGGCTGCTCGATGTGCCTGGCCATGAACGACGACCGGCTCGAGCCGGGCGAGCGCTGCGCCTCGACCTCGAACCGCAATTTCGAGGGCCGGCAGGGCGCGGGCGGCCGCACCCACCTGGTGAGCCCCGCGATGGCGGCGGCCGCCGCCGTGGCCGGTCATTTCGTCGACGTCCGCAAGGTCAACTGAGGTAGAACATCATGCAAGCATTCACCACTCATGAAGGCCTGGTGGCGCCGCTGGACCGCGAGAACGTCGACACGGACCAGATCATCCCCAAGCAGTTCCTGAAGTCCATCCATCGCAGCGGCTTCGGTCCCAACCTGTTCGACGCCTGGCGCTACCTGGACGAAGGCCAGCCCGGCATGGACAACAGCAAGCGGCCGCTGAACCCGGACTTCGTGCTGAACCAGCCGCGCTACCAGGGCGCTTCCATCCTGCTGTCGCGCAAGAACTTCGGCTGCGGCTCGAGCCGCGAGCATGCGCCGTGGGCGCTGGACCAGTACGGTTTCCGCGCGGTGATCGCGCCGTCGTTCGCCGACATCTTCTTCAACAACTGCTTCAAGAACGGCGTGCTGCCCATCGTGCTGTCGGAAGAGGACGTGGACAGCCTGTTCAAGGAAGTGGAGGCCAAGGAAGGCTACCGGTTGACCATCGACCTGGACCGCCAGGTGGTGGCGACGCCGTCGGGACGCGAACTGTCGTTCTCGATCGATACGTTCCGCAAGTACTGCATGCTCAACGGCCTGGACGAGATCGGCCTGACGCTGCGCCATGCGGACAAGATCAAGGCCTTCGAGCAGAAACGCCTGGCCGCCCAGCCCTGGCTGGACGTTCCGGCCCTGCGCGGCACCCAGGCCGGCCGCTGACACCGCACTCCGCCGGCCCCGCTGGGCCGGCCCCGACCCTGAATCAAGAGCCACAATGACACAACATATCGCAGTGCTGCCGGGCGACGGCATCGGTCCCGAGATCATCGAACAGGCCGTGCGCGTGCTGACTTCGCTGGGCGAATCGTTCAAACTCGAAGAACAGCCGGTGGGCGGCGCCGCCTATGAAGCGTCCGGCCATCCGTTGCCGCCGGCCACGCTCGAACTGGCCAAGAAGGCCGATGCGGTGCTGTTCGGCTCGGTGGGCGACTGGAAATACGACAAGCTCGAGCGCGCGCTGCGTCCCGAGCAGGCCATCCTGGGCCTGCGCAAGAACCTGGGCCTGTTCGCCAACCTGCGCCCGGCCATCCTGTATCCCGAGCTGGCCAATGCCTCGTCGCTCAAGCCCGAGGTGGTGTCGGGCCTGGACATCCTGATCATCCGCGAACTGACCGGCGATATCTATTTCGGCCAGCCGCGCGGCGTGCGCACGGCCCCGGACGGCGCGTTCGCGGGCCAGCGCGAAGGCTTCGACACGATGCGCTACGCCGAGCCGGAAATCCGCCGGATCGCGCACGTGGCCTTCCAGACCGCCCGCAAGCGCCGCGGGAAGTTGTGCAGCGTCGACAAATCCAACGTGCTGGAGACCTTCCAGTTCTGGAAGGATATCGTCACCGAGGTCGGCAAGGAGTATCCTGACGTGGAGCTCAGCCACATGTACGTGGACAACGCCGCCATGCAACTGGTGCGCGCGCCCAAGCAATTCGACGTGATCGTGACCGGCAACATGTTCGGCGACATCCTTTCCGACCAGGCTTCCATGCTGACGGGTTCCATCGGCATGCTGCCGTCCGCCTCGCTGAACGAGACGGGCAAGGGCCTGTACGAGCCCAGCCACGGCTCGGCGCCCGACATCGCGGGCAAGGACATCGCCAATCCACTGGCGACCATCCTCTCGGCGGCGATGATGCTGCGCTATTCGCTCGACAAGGCGGCCCAGGCCGACCGGATCGAGGCAGCCGTCAAGAAAGTGCTGGAGCAGGGCCTGCGCACGGCCGACATCTACGAAGAAGGCACGACTAAGGTCGGCACTGCCGAGATGGGCAGTGCCGTGATCAAAGCTCTGTAACCAGCCTGCGTGTCGCGCCCCCCGGGTGTGATGCGCCCGGCAAACAGTTTCAATCTGGACTACTTGTTAGGGGTGTGTAAATGAAAGCAGTTGGTCTGGTCGGCTGGCGTGGCATGGTCGGTTCCGTGCTCATGCAGCGCATGCGCGACGAAAACGATTTCTCGCTGATCGAGCCGGTGTTCTTCTCCACCAGCAACGCCGGCGGCGCGGCGCCCTCGTGGGCGCAGGGCGCCGGCCCGCTGCAGAACGCGTTCGACATCGAGGCGCTGAAGAAGCTGCCCATCATCGTCACGGCGCAGGGCGGCGACTACACCTCCGAGGTCTATCCCAAGCTGCGCGCCGCCGGCTGGGACGGCATCTGGATCGACGCGGCCAGCACGCTGCGGATGAAGGACGACGCCGTCATCGTGCTCGATCCCGTCAACCGCAACGTGATCGACCAGGCGTTGAAGAAGGGCGTCAGGAACTACATCGGCGGCAACTGCACGGTCAGTTGCATGCTGATGGGCCTGGGCGGCCTGTTCGAGCACGACCTGATCGACTGGATGACCAGCATGACCTACCAGGCCGCTTCCGGCGGCGGCGCGCAGCACATGCGCGAGCTGCTGACCCAGTTCGGCCTGCTCAACGCCACGGTGTCCGGCCTCCTGGCGGATCCGGCCTCGGCCATCCTGGAAATCGACCGCACGGTGCTGGCCAAGCAGCAGGACGGGTCGCTGCCGCAGGAACACTTCGGCGTGCCGCTGGCGGGCAACCTGATCCCCTGGATCGACAAGGACCTGGGCAACGGTACCTCGCGCGAGGAATGGAAGGGCGGCGCCGAGACCAACAAGATCCTGGGCCGGGGCGAGGGCTTCGGCTCGTCGCCCATTCCCATCGACGGCCTGTGCGTGCGCATCGGCGCCATGCGCTGCCACAGCCAGGCGCTGACCATCAAGCTCAAGAAGGACGTGCCGCTGGACGAGATCGAGGGCATGCTGCGCGAGAACAACCAGTGGGCCAAGGTCGTTCCCAACACGCGCGAGGCGTCGATGCAGTCGCTCACGCCCGTGGCCGTCACGGGCACGCTGGACATCCCGGTCGGCCGCATGCGCAAGCTGGCGATGGGCCCCGAGTACCTGAGCGCCTTCACCGTGGGCGACCAGCTGCTGTGGGGCGCGGCCGAGCCGCTGCGCCGCATGCTGCGCATCGCCCTGGGCGAACTCTGATCCCCGGGCTTGCATCAGAACGTACCTGAGCTTGCGACGGTAAGTCTCTGATGCTACAAGGAGGCCCGGCAGGCGCCGACCTGCCGGGATGACCAACCGCCAGACTGTTCGCGGGGGCTTTTGCGCATGGGATTAGGATGAACGGACTTTCCGACCGAGAGACAGGCCGTCCGGCCTTGACACACAAGCGTCCGCGCGCGGGCGGTCCATCGGCGGGGCTGCTGGCGCTGGGATTGGCGGCCGGGGCCCTATCGGCGGCGCAGGCCGCCGACCTGGGGGCGTTGAAGGTCCTGTCCGCATCCGGCGAACCGCTGCGTGCCGAGATCGCGGTCAATGCCGCGACACCCCAGGAAGCCGGCACGCTGAAGGCGGCCATCGCGCCGCGGGACGTCTACCGCCAGACCCAGTTGGAATACAGCGAGGCGCTGGCCAACCTGACGCTGCGCATCGAAGACCGTCCGGACGGACGCAAGGTGGTCAGCATCGCGTCGGCGGCGCCGCTGGACGTTCATGTTCTGGACCTGCTGGTGGAGCTGACCTGGAACATGGGCCGCTTCATCCGCCAGTACACCTTCATCCTGGATGCGCAGGCGCCCAAGGCGCAGGCGGCCGAGACGCAGTCCGCGCCCGCGGCCCTGGAGGTCAAGCCCGGCGATACCTTGTTCGGCATCGCGGGCCGCCTCAAGCCCGAAGGCGCGTCCATCTACCAGACCCTGGCGGCGCTGCTGCGCGCCAACCCCCAGGCCTTCGTCGACGGCAACATGAATCGGCTGCGCGCCGGCGCATCGCTGTCCGTGCCCGGCGCGGACGACGTGGAGGCGATCGACGCGGCGCAGGCGGCGGCCTTGTTCTCCAGCCAGGCCGAGGCCTTCGAGGCTTATCGCCAGCGGGTGGCGGGCGGCGCGAGGCAGGTGCCAGCCGGCGCGTCCACGGGCGGCGCCGAGTCGCGGGGCGATATCGCGTCTTCGGCCGGATCGCAGGCGGAGTCCGGCTCGAAGGAGGGCGATGCCCTCAAGCTTTCCAGTGGCGGCCAGGAGACGGCCGCCGGCGGCGAGCAGACCACGCGCGACCGCCTGGAGGAAGAGCGCGACGCCACCGCCAAGGCCATGCGCGAGGCGCAAGAGCGGGTCGAGGCCTTGCAGGGCAATGTCGAGGCCATGCGCGGCCTGCTCGAGGCGCAGAACGAAACCCTGGCGAAGATGGAGCAGCAGGCCCGCGACCGCGCGGCCGATGCCACGGGTCCCGCGGAAGCCGCGCCAACCGCGCCAACCGCGCCAACCGCAGATCCCGAGGCACGGCCTTCTCTGGCCGCCTCGGTGGCCGACAAGGTCCGCGACCACAGCGTGGCGGTGCTGGGCGCCATCGTCGCCGTGCTGGCGGCCCTGCTGGGGGCCTTCGCGCTGCGCCGCCGTTCGGCCCGCGCCGAGGCGGAAGAGGCGCGCGAGGCGGCGCGCATCGAGGCCGAGAACGCCAATGAGGAGGCCGACGCGTTGCCGCCGGCCGGGAGTGCCGCACCCGTCAACCACCTGCGCGACTGGGATGACATTCCGCCGTTCCCCATTCCCGATGATCTGCCGCCACGCGTGGAAGGCGAGCCCGACGACTATCCGGACGACGACGAGCCCGAGGACGCCGGCCGTCCCGTGGCGGTGCCGCCGGCCGCCGCGGCGGCCTTCGGCCTGGACCTGAACCTGGATGCCCCCGCGCCGGCCTTGCCTGCCCAGGACGCGTCCAGGCCGCCTCCCGCGCCGGGCATCGACCTGAATACGGACCTGGATGCGCCGGCCGGCATGGCCGCCAAGCTGGACCTGGCCAAGGCCTACGCCGACATGGGCGACCGCGCCGGCGCGCGCGAACTGCTGGAAGAGGTCCTGCGCGACGGCGACTCGGACCAGCGCGAACGGGCGCGGGCGCTGCTCGCCTCCTGGTAGGGCCGCCCGCATGCCGCGCATCGCGCTGGGGCTGAGCTACGACGGCGCCCCCTGGTTGGGCTGGCAGACCCAGCCGCACCGGCGAACCGTGCAGGACCGGCTGGAGTCGGCCCTGGCCGACTTCGTCGGCCAGCCGGTGGCCACCACCTGCGCGGGCCGCACCGATACCGGCGTGCATGCCGCCCAGCAGATCGTGCATCTGGATACCGGGGTATTGCGTCCCGAACAGGCCTGGGTGCGCGGCGTGAACGCGCACCTGCCGCCCAGCATCGCGGTGCGCTGGGCCCGCGAGGTGCCGGCCGATTTCCACGCCCGTTTCTCCGCGCGTTCGCGTTCCTATGTCTACCTGCTGCTGGACGATCCCGTGCGCTCGCCGCTGTGGACGGGCCGCGCGGGCTGGAGCTTCCGGCCACTGGACCTGGAGGCGATGCGGTCGGGGGCTGCCCATCTGCTGGGCGAACACGACTTCAGCAGTTTCCGCTCGTCCGAGTGCCAGGCCGCCTCGCCGGTGCGTACGATGCACGAAATCGGCATCGAACGGCGCGGCCGGCTGGTGGTCTTCACCCTGCGCGCCAATGCCTTCCTGCACCACATGGTTCGCAACATCGTGGGGGCGCTGGTGTACGTGGGGCAGGGCAGGCAGCCCGCCGACTGGATGCCCGCGCTGCTGGCCGAGCGCAACCGGACCAAGGCCGCGCCCACGTTCTCGCCCGACGGCCTGTACCTGACGGCCGTGGGCTATCCCGGCGACTACGGCCTGCCGTCCACCGACGCGACCGACGAGATCCGCCTGGGGTGCTGATCCGCCGGCCGCCTGGCCGGCTTCCTAGCGGCAGCTGTAGTTCGCGCCGTCGGTGGCGGAACCGCTGCCCTTGTAGGTGGCCTTTTGCGGGTGGACGCAGATCGGCATGCTGACGCTGGCATCGGCCGACTTCAACATCAGCGGTCCGGGCTGCGTGCCTTTCTCGACCCAGGCGACCAGGGCGTCGAAGAACTGGTTGGCGGCGGGCAGCGGCACGGTGTTGGCCGTGGCTGCCGGCCCCACGCTGCCGCTGACGGAGCCCACGCCGGCGCAGTGGCCCATGCCGGGAACCAGGTACAGCCGGTTGAAGGCCTGGACCGCCTCGATGCCGCCCATCTTGTCCGCCACGCGGCTCAGGTAGTTCAGCGAGCCGGCGGGCGTGATCAACTGATCGGCCAACCCGTGATAGCTGATGACCTTGCCGCCGCCGTCGCGCAGCCGCGTCAGGTCGGGATTGTCGGTGTTGATATGGCCGAAGGCCGCTTGCAGCGCGATGCCGCGGTCATAGGCGTTGGCCAGGTCGGCGTAGCTCATGTCCTTCCACTTGTCGGCGCCGTTGCCGGTCGCGTTGATGAAGGACGAGGTCGCATAGGCCGGGTTCTGCAATTCCAGCGCGACCATGTCGGTGGCGATGGTGAACGGGCGGGCGACCGGGGGCGTGCCCGAGGATCCGGCCAGGCCGCTGAGGTCGGTACCGCGCGTCAGGCCCCACCAGAGCTGCCTGCTGGCCAGCGTGGTGCCGCTGGCGTTGTCCGCCTGCGGGTCGGGGGCGCTGCCGTCGGCGGTCTGGCCGTACCAGATCTTGTTGATGGTACGGGCTTCGGCCAGCGAGACGCAGGCGGCGTCGGTGCTGGTGCCGACCACGCCGTTGCCGGCGACGCCCGCGCACAGCGCCGAGGCGTCGCGCGTCGGGTCGTAGCGGCATTGGCCGGGATCGGCGATGAAGCCCAGGTGCTGGCCGCCCACCGTGTCGCAGGCGCTGACCGCGGCCGCGCTGACGCGGCGCAGCTTGTCGGCGGCGATCGGGCCGCCCAGGTCGCGCTGCATGGCCACCTGCGGATACAGCTCGTTGGTGATGAACCGGGTCCAGTTGAAGGCGGGCGCGCCGTTCAGGTAGCCGTCGTAGTCGTCCGGGTGTTCCTGGGCGATCTTGTAGCCCTGGCGGCCGCCGGTCGAGCAACCCTCCCAGTACGCGTACTGCTGCGGCTTGCCGTAGTACGCCTCGACCAGGGCCTTGGTCTTGACCGCGAGCTCGTGCAGGCTGCGTTCGGCGAAATCTCCCCACAGCGCGCTATTGATCGTGCCGTCCTCCTTCATCGCGAACGAGCCGTTGCCCGCGATGGCGTGGCCGGTGTCGGTGGTGCCGACCGCATAGCCCAGCGCCGCGGTGGCGGCGGCCCCGGCGTTGCCGATCTGCGTGGCCGAGGCCTGGCTGCCGCCGGCCCAGCCACCGCCGCCCAGGTTGCGGATACGCTGGTTCCAGTTGGCGGGCGTGGGCAGCCAGACCTCGAGGCCGATGCCGGGCGAGGTCGACGGTGCGCCCGCGGTGCCCGCATTGCCCGGACCGACCACCATCTTGACCAGGCACATGTCCTGGCTGGCCTTCGCCGGCGCGGGCGTGGCGGGAGTGTCCGCCAGCGCCAGGGCATCGCCCTGCCTGAACGCCTTCGCCAGGATGACCCGGGTATTCGCATCGGGTTTGAACGCCGTCTTCATGCTGTCGTCGCAGCTGAGCGTGGCCGAGGGCGAGGGAGGGGGCGGGGCGGGCGGATCGTCGCTGCCGCCACAGGCGCCCAGGGCGGCCAGCAGGCCCGCGGCCCAGGCGCGCGGTGGCAGGGTCGGGAGGGGGCGAAGGAGGGGGGAGGGATGCTGCTTCGGGCGTGCCATGATGATCTCCTCGGTAGGCAGCCGGGCTGCCGTCTTTCTTATGGGTGGAACCGCAGGCAGATGAACGCTTTCATGCAGGATAGTTCTTGTTTTTGTGATCGAATCATGCATATTGATGCATGATTGCTCAATCTAGGGCTTGTACCTAGCCTGCCCGACAGGCCGGCGACGGACGAAAGCCGCGGGGCGGTATGATGGCGGGATGTCCCGTACCCGTATCAAGATCTGCGGCCTGACCCGCGAGGAAGACGTCGCCGCCGCCGTCGGCGCGGGCGCCGATGCCATCGGCCTGGTCTTCTATCCCCCCAGCCGGCGGGCGCTGTCCCCGGCGCGCGCGGCCGAACTGCGGCGCCTCGTTCCGCCGTTCGTCGACGTGGTGGCCCTGTTCGTCAATGCCTCCGACGCGCAGGTCCGGGAGGTGCTGGACGTGGTCCGGCCCGACCTGCTCCAGTTCCATGGCGACGAGACGCCGCAGCAATGCGAGCGCCACGGCCACCGCTACCTGCGCGCCTTCCGGGTGGGCGGGCCGGGCATGGAAACGTCGCAGGCTTTGCTAAAATCGTGCCTACAGTACGGTTCCGCCGCAGGCTGGCTGTTCGACAGCCATTCCGACGGCTACGGCGGTAGCGGGAGAGTGTTCGATTGGTCTTTGGTCAGCAGCGAAAGCGCGCGTCCGGTCGTTTTGTCTGGTGGGTTGCATGCCGCAAATGTGGCGGCAGCCATTGAGTCCGTGCGCCCGTTCGCTGTCGACGTAAGCAGCGGCGTGGAAGAATCGCCAGGCATCAAATCCGCCGCCAAGATTGCCCAGTTCGTGGCGCAGGTGCGGCAAGCCGACGGCTATTGACGCCGCATTCCCCAATCCTTCCGGCGCGCGCCAGGCGCGCGGGCCGGGCTTCATAGCCGGGACCATCCCAGTGAAAACCTACGATTTCCCCGATGCGAGGGGCCATTTCGGCCCATATGGCGGCGTGTTCGTGGCCGAGACGCTCATGCACGCCCTGGACGAACTGCGCCAGAACTATGCGCGCTACCAGCACGATCCCGATTTCATCGCCGAATTCAACTATGAGCTCGAGCACTTCGTGGGCCGCCCCAGCCCGGTCTACCACGCCAGGCGCTGGTCCGAGGAACTGGGCGGCGCGCAGATCTGGTTCAAGCGGGAAGACCTGAACCACACCGGCGCCCACAAGGTGAACAACTGCATCGGGCAGGCGCTGCTGGCCCGCCGCATGGGCAAGCGCCGGGTGATCGCCGAGACCGGCGCCGGCCAGCACGGCGTGGCGACCGCCACGGTCGCGGCCCGCTACGGCATGGAGTGCGTGGTCTACATGGGCAGCGAGGACGTCAGGCGGCAGGCCGCCAACGTCTACCGGATGAAGCTGCTGGGCGCGACCGTCGTGCCCGTGGAATCGGGCTCGCGCACGCTGAAGGATGCGCTGAACGAAGCCATGCGCGACTGGGTGACCAACGTCGAGGACACCTTCTACATCATCGGCACGGTGGCCGGTCCGCACCCGTATCCGATGATGGTGCGCGACTTCCAGACCGTCATCGGCAACGAGTGCCTGGTGCAGATGCCCAAGGCCGCCGGGCGCCAGCCCGACGTCGTGATCGCGGCGGTGGGCGGCGGCTCGAACGCCATGGGCATCTTCCATCCCTACCTGCCGTACGACGACGTTGCGCTGGTGGGCGTGGAAGCCGCCGGAGAAGGCATGGAGACCGGGCGCCACGCGGCCTCGCTGGCCGGCGGCGCGCCGGGCGTGCTGCACGGCAACCGCACCTACGTGCTGCAGGACGCGAACGGACAGGTGATCGACACCCATTCCATCTCGGCCGGCCTGGACTATCCGGGCGTGGGCCCCGAGCATGCATGGCTGATGGACAGCGGCCGGGCGACCTACGTGGGCGTCACGGACGAGGAGGCCCTGGCGGCCTTCCATCACTGCTGCCGGATCGAGGGCATCATCCCGGCGCTGGAGTCGTCCCATGCCATCGCGCATGCGGTCCGGCTGGCGCCCACGCTGCCCAAGGACAAGATCCTGCTGGTCAACCTTTCCGGACGTGGCGACAAGGACATGCATACCGTCGCCGAACGTTCGGGCATCGTGCTCTGAGGGCGGTCTCCATGTCGTCATCCTCCCGTATCGCGGCCGCGTTCGCGCGCCGCGCCGCCGCTCCGGGCGCCTGCGCCCTGATTCCCTACGTCACCGCCGGCTACCCCACGCCGGCCAGCACGGTACCCATCATGCACGAACTGGTGGCCGCCGGCGCCGACGTGCTGGAACTGGGCGTGCCGTTCTCCGATCCCATGGCCGACGGGCCGGTCATCCAGCGCTCCAGCCAGCACGCGCTGGAACAGGGCGTGGGCCTGCGCGACGTGCTGGCCATGGTCAAGGAATTCCGCCGCACCGACAGCCAGACGCCGGTGGTGCTGATGGGCTATGCCAACCCCGTCGAGCGCATGGGGCAGGCCGCCTTCGCCGCCGCCGCCCGGCAAGCCGGCGTGGACGGCTGCCTGGTGGTGGACTATCCGCCCGAGGAAGCCGGCGAATTCGGCGCATTGCTGGAAGAACATGGCGTCGACCCCATCTTCCTGCTGGCGCCGACCACCACCGACGAGCGCATCCAGGCCGTGGCCCGGGTCGCCCGAGGCTACGTGTACTACGTGTCGCTCAAGGGCGTGACGGGCGCCGGCCACCTGGACGTCCGGGACGTCTCGCGCAGGCTGGCGCACATCCGGCAGTTCGTCTCGCTGCCGGTGGGCGTGGGCTTTGGCATCCGCGACGGCGACAGCGCCCGGGCGCTGGGCGCCGAGGCCGACGCCGTGGTCATCGGCACCCGGCTGATCCAGGAAATCGACGCCGCCGCCCAGGGCACTCCCCCGGAACGACAGCCCGAAATCTGCGCTCGCGCAGCGGGGGCATGGTTGCGTACAATCCGGGGGGCGCTAGATGCCCCGCCTCCGGGCGGGGCCTCCCAAGAATCAAGGAAATCCGCATGAGCTGGATAGAAAAACTGCTCCCTCCCCGCATCAAGACCACCGACGGCTCTCCGCGCCGCGTGCCGGAAGGCCTGTGGGTCAAGTGCCCGTCGTGCGAGTCGGTGCTGTACCGCGACGACCTGGTCAAGAACCTGAACGTCTGCCCCAAGTGCGAGCATCACATGCGCATCGGCGCGCGCCAGCGCATCGACGCGCTGCTGGACGCCGAGGGCCGCTACGAGATCGGCATCGGCACGCTGCCGGTGGACAGCCTCAAGTTCAAGGACACCAAGAAGTATCCCGACCGCCTGCAGGACGCCATGGCGCAGACCGGCGAGACCGACGCGCTGGTGGTCATGGGCGGCGCCATGCACACCCTGCCCGTGGTGGTGGCCTGCTTCGAGTTCGAGTTCATGGGCGGTTCGATGGGCTCGGTCGTGGGCGAGCGCTTCGTGCGTGGCGCGCAGGCCGCCATCGAGCAGAAGGTGCCGTTCATCTGCGTGACCGCTTCGGGCGGCGCGCGCATGCAGGAAGGCCTGCTGTCGCTGATGCAGATGGCCAAGACCACCGCCGCGCTGACGCTGCTGTCCTCGCGCAAGCTGCCGTTCATCAGCGTGCTGTCCGATCCCACCATGGGCGGCGTGTCGGCCAGCTTCGCGTTCATGGGCGACGTCGTGATCGCCGAGCCCAAGGCGCTGGTCGGCTTCGCCGGTCCGCGCGTGATCGAGCAGACCGTGCGCGAGAAATTGCCCGAGGGCTTCCAGCGCGCCGAGTTCCTGCTGGAGAAGGGCGCCATCGACATGATCGTCGATCGCCGCAAGATGCGCGAGGAGATCGCGCGCCTCCTGGCGCTGCTGACGCAGCAGCCTGCGGACGCGGTGGCCTGAGGCAGGAAAGAAACTGCGGCTAGTCTGCAACGCGACCGGTCATCGGTCGTATGCAGATGTAACGGGTTTGTTATAGTCGGAGTTTCCTTTCCCTCTTTCCGCGGGGGACCGCATCCTGCCCCCGCGGGGCAGGCGATCTTGGCGGTGCCCGCGCGAAGCTTCACAGGCAGCCGATCCGATGAAAAAAACCGCCCTAGCAGCCGCGCTTCTCGCTCTTGCTTCCTTCTCGGCCCACGGGGCCGATCCCACCGGCGGTTTCGCCAACGGCGGCTGGAGCGCACAGTACGGCGTGATCGACGGCAACCATCGCGCCACGCTCAACTACGAAACCTCGCCGCTCTGGCACATGAAGCTCGGCTCGACCCGCCTGGAGCTCGTGGGAGAACTGGGCGGCTCGTACTGGTGGACCTCGAGCGCGCTGCCGGGCTACGCCCGCCACATGTGGCAACTCAACGCCATCCCGATGTTCCGCTGGTGGCCCACCGAACGCTTCTACATCGAAGGCGGCATCGGCGCCACGGCCGTCAGCGAGACCAAGTTCCACGACAAGGACATCAGCTCCACCTTCCAGTTCGGCGACCACATCGGCGCCGGCTTCAAGCTGGCCGACAACATGCGCCTGGGCCTGCGCGTGTCGCACTTCTCCAATGGCGGCATGAAGAAACCCAACCAGGGCCTGAACCAGGTCCAGCTGAACTTCGCCATGGGTTTTTAGCCCCTCCTACGCGCTTCGCGCGCCCCCCAGGGGGCGATGCGCGTGGACCGGAAGGGAAGCCCACCCCACGCGGCCCATGGCCGCGCCCCTCAAGGGGCGGCGCTGGCGGACCGGCAAAGCCGGATCCGCTGCGCCCTGGGTCAGGGGCGGTCGCGGATACAAGAATGGCCTTGCATCATATGCAGGGCCGTTTTTATTGAGCCCAAGCGGCTGCCAGGTAGTATCGCCGTTCTCAGCCAGCCCGTTGGTACCCCAGGATGCGGTGGATCCGGCTCCGCCGGTCCACCCGCATCGCCCCCTGGGGGGCGCGCGTCAGCGCGTAGGGGGGGGCCTCGATCACCCGCCGATGTAGCTCATTTCTATGCGGCCGGAGCGGGGCGTGTCGGCGGAGCGGCGTTCGGAGTAGTTGTCGGTGCGGGCCCGCCAGATGCGGGCGATGGCGGTGGCCAGTTGTTCGTCGCTGGCGCCGCCGCGCAACAGGGTGCGCAGGTCGTAGCCCTGGTCGGCGAACAGGCACAGGTAGAGCTGGCCCTCGGTGGACAGGCGGGCGCGGGTACAAGATGAACAGAAGGCCTGGGTGACGCTGGAGATGACGCCCACTTCGCCGCCGCCGTCGCGATAGCGCCAGCGCTGGGCGACTTCGCCAGCATAGTGCGGCTCCAGGGTTTCGAGCGGCCAGCGGGCGCCCAGGCGGCGCAGGATGTCGGCAGAGGGCACGACTTCATCCATCTTCCAGCCGTTGGAGGCGCCCACGTCCATGTACTCGATGAAGCGCAGGGTGTGGCCGGAGTGGCGGAAGTGCTCGGCCATGGGTTCGATCTGGTCGTCGTTGAGGCCCTTCTTGACCACCATGTTGACCTTGATGGGCCCCAGGCCCGCCTCGGCCGCGGCATCGATGCCCTGCAGCACGTCGGCAACGGCGAAGTCGACGTCGTTCATGCGGCGAAAGACCGTGTCGTCCAGCGCGTCCAGGCTGACGGTGACCCGGTTCAGGCCGGCGTCGGCCAGGGCGCGAGCCTTGCGCGCCAGCAGCGACGCGTTGGTGGTCAGGGTCAGGTCGAGCGGCTTGCCCGATGGCGTGCGCAGCTCGGCCAGCCGGGCAACCAGGGTCTCGATATTCTTGCGCAGCAGCGGTTCGCCGCCGGTCAGGCGGACCTTCTCGACGCCGTGGGCCACGAACAGCCGCGCCAGCCGCACGATTTCCTCGAAGCTGAGCAGGGCGTCGTGCGGCAGGTAAGGGTAGTCCTTGCCGAAGACTTCCTTGGGCATGCAGTACACGCAGCGGAAGTTGCAGCGGTCGGTGACGGAGATGCGCAGGTCGTGCAGCATCCTGCCGCGCGTGTCCGCCAGTTGGCCGGAGGGCGCGATGAGGTCACTGGCGTCGACGGGAACAGGGCGGCGCGCGCGGTAATCGGTCAGCAGGATGGTTTTTTCGGTCACGGTGCGAAGGACGGCAACAGGGGCGGGACTGGCCCGCCATGTTCTGTAATACTACCCCATGGCACGGGTGGAGCCTGCATCGCTACAATGGCCGGCATCGCCGGAACGCGGTTCTTGCAAGGGAATGGGATGAGACGTGGACGGGGCCTGCTCGGGGCGGGCATGATGGTGGCGCTTGGCGCCTGCGGAGGCGGGGATTCGGGCGATGGCGGCGGCCCGGCCGCGGTGCAGCAGTATCCGGCGGGCATCTATACCGGCAAGGCCGGGCCGCTCGCCACACAGCGCGATTTCATCGGCATCGTCGACGGCGGCCGCAATGGCACCGGCGGCAATTTCTATTTTGCCCTGGATACCGGAACCAGCCGCGGGTACGACGGCCTGTACGGTGGCCTGAGCGTCACGCTGGCCACGTTGCGCGCAACCAATGCCACCTACTATTCCACGGTCGATGGAAAATTCGTCGCCAATGGGGTGACGGTGTCGGGCATCGTGACCGGCGCGGCCTCCGCCGAGAACCCCGGAGCCCGTATCAGCGGGAACTACAGCAACCCCGCGGGCACGGCCGCGGCCACGTCGTCGCCCCTGGTGCCGTTTACGCTGGATTACCGCGAGGATCTGTACGTGCGGGCGTCGTCGCTGGCGACGATGGCGGGTACGTACCAGGGGGGAGGCCCGTTCGGCGGAGCCTGGAACATGACGGTGGACACCGCGGGCCGCCTGACCGGCAGCAACAGCGGATGCGCCCTGACCGGCTCGGTGTCCACGCCGAATCCGGCACGGGGCGTCTACGGCATCGTGCTGAATCTCGCCGGTACCGGCTGCTCGCGTCCGGGTTCCACGCAAACGGGATGGGCGGTCCTGACCTACGACGCCAAGGGCGCCAAGAGCGGCATCTGGGTGTTCACCACCGATGCCGACTCCAAGGCGCTGAACACGTTCATCCTGAACGGCCTGGCCGACAACAGCGTCGAGCCGCCGGACCCCGCCACGCCGCAGTTCGCCGAAGGGTACTGGACGCCCACCAGCGGCGCTTTCGAGGGTGTCGTCACGCCCGACAGCTACTATTTCCTGTATCGACGCAACGGAGCGGGCTATGACGTCCTAAGCGGACGGCTGACGCGGGTCGCGGGCAGCAACAGCAAGATGACGGACGAGGCGGCGACGTTCTACAGCGCGCAGGGCACGACCGCGGCCACCTCGCTGAACGGGACCGTCATCGGCGATGCATTCACGGGCAGTTTCGCGGATCCGGCGGCGGGCAATGCCGCCACGCAATTCGCGATGGCGAAGGACGGCATCTATCAGGCCGCGCCCGCCAGGCTGGCGGCCGTGGCGGGCAAGTCCTACCAGACCCCGTCGCTGGAGCCGCTTTCCATGACCGTGAACGTGGCCGCCGACGGCGTGCTGAGCGGTTCGCGCGAGGCATGCCGGATCGTCGACAGTTCGACCGATGGCGGACCGATCAGCCGCATCGGGCCTTATCCGGGGATCACCACGCAGAACCTGTTCCAGGTGAAGCTGATATTCACCGGCGCGGCGTGCGCGGGGAGCGAGGACGGCATCGCGGTGGCCGTATATGATCCGGGCGCCCAGACTGCCAAGGGATTGCGGATCTTCACCCTGGGCACGCTGACCAGCAGCACGCAGCGCGTTGCCAAGGTGGCGCAGTTGGCGACCCCGGCCCCCTAGCGCTAGTTGCCCGGATACAGCGACCGGTACGGCGTAAGCGGATACGCCACCGGTCCGCTGTATGGATGGAAGGCATAGCGCAGGTACACGCCGCCCATCAACTGGCGGTAGTCGCGCGCGTTGTCCATCGCCAGTTGCCCTCCCAGCGTCAATTGCGGCGCGATCTGGTATTCCATGGCCGCGGCCAGGCTGTAGCCCAGGCCGGTCTTGGTCTGCCCCGGATAGAAGGCGCCATTGGCGTTGGAGGTCAGGCCGAAGGCCGCGGCATCGATGGCGGCCTGCTGGGCGGCCGATTGCAGCGAGCCGTTGGTCGGGAAGTAGGGCGCCGAATCTTCCTTGAAGCGCTGCACGCCCAGCGATCCCTTGACCAGGTAGGAAAGGCGGCCGCTGCGCTGCGTCCACGAGACGGGCACACTGGCGGCGAAGAATTGCTGCGGGCTGAAGTAGCCGCCGTGGCCGTAGGTGAAGTAGCGCAGGTTCTTGTCGTAGCCGATGCCGGTGAAGTTGACGCCCGCCGTCAGTTCCGAGTCGGGCGTGCGGACCAGCCGCCAGTACAGGCCGCCGCCGCCTTCCAGGCGGGTGTTGGAGGCGACGTTCTCGCCGGTCAGCGCATGGAAGGCGCCGTAGCCGTAGACGCCGTAGTCGCCGTTGTCCCAGGTCAGTTCCAGGCGGCCGCCGGTGGCTGAGACGCCGCCCCAGGTCTGGCCGGTGCGCGCGTCGCGCGCGCCGGCGAAGGACAGCAGGCTGTCGGTGACGGGGCGGCGGGAGACGTCGGCCGAGTACGAGACTTCGCTGTTGATCGGGCCCTTGAATTTGAGGCCGGCGTTGATGTCCGTGTGGCGAAAGCCGAGCGGCGTGGTGCCCACGTCGGCCTGCAGGCGCTCGGATTCGTAGGCCACGGCCAGGCCGACGCCCGACTGGCTTTGCGAACCGGCGCCGCCGGTCGAACCCGCGGCCTGCTGAAGCGCGGCGACGGGGCCGGCGCCGAAGCGGCTGGACGCATCGTAGGAACTGCCCGGGGTGCCCGCATCGAGCGAGACGGGCGTGGCGCGCAGGGCCATCCTGCCGTCTCCCACCGGGAAGCGGTATTCGATCGGGGCCTGGATGTCGGTCAACTTGCCCAGGCCTTCTTCGCCCTGGCGCGTGCGCACGGTGCCGCCCACCGTCAGCGCGGGGCTGCGGGCTTGCTGGATGTCGTTGAGTTCGTCCATGGCCGTGCGGGGCCGGTCGGCCTGGGCCGCGGCCGGATCCCAGGGCCGGGCCTGGGCCGGCTGCACGGCGTAGCCGCCATAGCCGGGCGGCGGCGTCTGGGCGGCCACGGGCGGGGCATAGTAGGGCAAGGCGGCCTGGGGCGCGGTCTGCAACGGCATGGGCACGTAGGCGGGCGCCGCCGCTTGCGCGGGATAGGGCGGATAGGCGGGCGCCGGGGCGGCATTGCGCGCGGCCGGTTGTGTGCCGGGTTTGCGGCTGCCGGCCGTCGTCCGCGCGGCCGGCGCGGCGGGCTGGGCGGCGGCCGGTGCCAGGTACTCGGCCGGCGTGGGCGGAGCGCTGGGCGCCGGC
>NZ_NINX01000046.1 GCF_002188635.1 Pigmentiphaga sp. NML030171
GCGCGGGGGGCGCGGGCGCCACGGGCTGCGGGGCCGGGCCGGAGCCCGGAGCGGCCTGCATGCCAGGGGAGGGCGGCACGCCCTGCATGGGGGCGGCGGCGGGGGGCGGGGGCGAGGCGCAGCCCCACAGGGCCAGCGCGGCAAGACCGGCGACGATCGGGCCGCTGCGCGACCCGGTCGGAAAGCGGGGTGTCGAATTCACGCGTAAGATTTCCGGAAAAGCGATATCGATAGCGTGATGCTGCCGGCTGTTCGGCCGCGATGCAAGTCGGGCGCATAATGGAGGCCATGGCTACGCTTTACTTCACGCATCCGGCGTGCCGGCAGCACGAGATGGGCGAAGGGCACCCCGAGTGCCCGGCGCGGCTGGACGCGATCTCCGACCAGTTGCTTGCCTCGGGCGTGGCGGTCCACCTGGTCGAGCGCGAGGCGCCGCAGGCCACGCAGGACGCGCTGCTGCGCGTGCATACCTCCGAGTACCTGGAATCACTGGTCGAGCGCTCGCCCGTGCACGGCTACGTCGAGCTCGACCCCGACACCTGCATGAACCCCCACACCTACGCGGCGGCGCTGCACGCGGCCGGCGCCGCGATCGCGGCCGTCGATGCCGTGCTGGCGGGAGAGGGCGAGTCGGCGTTCTGCGCGGTGCGGCCGCCCGGCCACCATGCGTGCCCCGACCAGGCCATGGGATTCTGCTTCCTGAGCAATGTGGCGATCGCCGCGCGCCATGCCATCGCGCGCCACGGTTTGACGCGCGTGGCGGTCGTGGATTTCGACGTGCATCACGGCAACGGCACCGAGGCGGCGCTGGCCGGCGACGAACGCGTGCTGATGTGCGGTTTCTTCCAGCATCCGTTCTATCCGTTCAGCGGTACCGCGCCCTGGGCCGACAACATGCTGAACGAACCCGTGCCCGCCTATACCGAAGGCGCGGCGATACGCGAACTGGTCGCGGCCCGGTGGCTGCCCAGGCTGGAGCGGTTCCGGCCCCAGCTCGTGCTGGTGTCGGCGGGCTTCGATGCGCACCGCGAGGACGATCTGGGCAGCATGGGGCTGGTCGAGTCGGATTTCGCCTGGATCACCGAGCAGCTGGTGGCGCTGGCCCAGCGCCACGGCGCGCGGGTCGTCAGTTGCCTGGAAGGCGGCTACAACCTGTCGGCGCTGGGGCGCAGCGCCACCGCCCACATACGCGCGCTGGCGGGGATCTGAGCCCCCATGCGCGCTCGTCGTCCGTATTTACCCGTATTCCAGGCCCGCGAGAGGGGCATGTCGATTACCTATAATCGACAGGTTTCCCTGTGGCGCGGCGACCGTGCCGTGTGCGTGCCCGTTACCCAGGCGTAGCCGGCTTATCTACAACGAGGTTGCAAACGATGAAGGTGTTAGTGCCAGTCAAGCGAGTGGTGGACTACAACGTGAAGGTCCGGGTGAAGTCGGACCAGACCGGCGTGGACATCGCGAACGTGAAGATGTCGATGAACCCGTTCGACGAAATCGCCGTGGAAGAGGCGACGCGCCTGAAGGAAAAGGGCGTGGCCAGCGAGATCCTGGCCGTGTCTTGCGGCGTCGCGCAGTGCCAGGAGACGCTGCGCACGGCGATGGCCATCGGCGCCGACCGCGCCATCCTGGTCGAGACGCAGCAGGAGCTGCAGCCGCTGGCCGTGGCCAAGCTGCTGAAGGCGCTGGTCGACAAGGAGCAGCCGCAGCTGGTCATCCTGGGCAAGCAGGCGATCGACGACGATGCGAATCAGACGGGCCAGATGCTGGCCGCGCTGCTGGATTGGCCGCAGGCGACCTTCGCGAGCAAGGTCGAGGTGGCCGACGGCAAGGCGACGGTGACGCGCGAAGTGGACGGCGGCCTGGAGACGGTGGCGCTGTCGCTGCCGGCCATCGTGACCACGGACCTGCGGTTGAACGAGCCGCGCTACGTGACGCTGCCCAACATCATGAAGGCCAAGAAGAAGCCGCTGGAGACCGTCAAGCCGGAAGACCTGGGCGTGGACGTGACGCCGCGCCTCAAGACGCTGAAGGTGGCCGAGCCGCCGGCGCGCAAGGCCGGGGTGAAGGTGGCGGACGTGGCCGAGCTGGTGGGCAAACTCAAGAATGAAGCGAAGGTGGTGTGAAGATGGCGATACTGGTCGTAGCGGAACATGACAATGCGCATCTGCGCGCGGCGACGCTGAACACGATCACGGCGGCGCAGCGCCTGGGTGGCGACGTGCACGTGCTGGTCGCGGGCGCGGGTGTGGGCGGAGCGGCGCAGGCGGCCTCGCAGGTGGCGGGCGTGGCCAAGGTGCTGTCGGCCGACGGCCCCGCGCTGGCCGATGGCCTGGCCGAGAACGTGGCGGCGCAGGTGCTGGCGGTGGCCCAGGGCTACAGCCACATCCTGTTCCCGGCCACGGCGTACGGCAAGAACGTGGCGCCGCGCGTGGCGGCCAAGCTGGACGTGGCGCAGATCTCCGACATCATCGGCATCGATTCGGCCGATACGTTCGAGCGTCCGATCTACGCGGGCAACGCGATCGCCACGGTGCAGTCGGCCGACGCCGTCAAGGTGATCACCGTGCGCACGACGGCCTTCGACGCGGCCGCGGCCACGGGCGGTTCGGCGCCGGTGGAAAGCCTGTCCGCGGTGGGCGACGGCGGCAAGTCCTCGTTCGTGGGGCGCGAGGTTGCCAAGAGTGACCGTCCCGAACTGACGGCGGCCAAGGCCGTGGTCTCGGGCGGACGCGGGATGGGCAGCGCCGAGAACTTCAAGCTGCTCGAACCGCTGGCGGACAAGCTGGGCGCGGCCATGGGCGCGTCGCGCGCCGCGGTCGACGCGGGCTATGCCCCCAACGACTGGCAGGTAGGCCAGACCGGCAAGATCGTCGCGCCGCAGTTGTACGTGGCGGTGGGCATCTCCGGCGCGATCCAGCACCTGGCCGGCATGAAGGATTCGAAGGTGATCGTGGCGATCAACAAGGACGCCGAGGCGCCGATCTTCGGCGTGGCCGACTACGGGCTGGTGGCGGATCTGTTCACCGCCGTGCCCGAGCTCACGAAAGCGCTGTAGGCGCGAACGCCGCCGCGCCCTTGGGCTGCGGCGGCGCACCCGAACAGGGCCGGGCCGCCGGTCTTGCCGCCGCGCGGCCCTCGGTGCCCAACTGACCGGAGGTTTGCATGGCTTACGTGGCTCCATTGCGGGATATCCGATTCGTGCTGAACGAATTGGCCGGCCTGGACAAGGTTCATCAATTACCCGGTGGCGAGGAAGCCGGCCAGGAAGTCGTCGATGCGATCCTGGACGAGAACGCGCGCCTGCTCCAGGACGCGATCGCGCCGCTCAACCGCGACGGCGATCTGCAGCCGCCCACCTGGCGCGACGGCGCCGTCACCGCATCGCCGGGGTTCGCCCAGGCATTCCGCAGTTTCGTCGAAGGGGGCTGGCAGGGCTTGCAGCATCCGGTGGACTTCGGCGGGCAAGGCCTGCCCAAGGTCGTCGCCACCCCCTGCATGGAAAACCTGAACGCCGCCTGCCTGTCCTTCGCGCTGTGCCCCTTGCTGACCGATGGCGCCATCGAGGTGCTGCTGACGGCCGGGACCGAGGAGCAGAAGCGGCGCTTCATTCCTTCGATGATCGACGGTTCCTGGACCGGAACCATGAACCTGACCGAGCCGCAGGCCGGATCGGACCTGTCGCTGGTGCGCACGCGCGCCGTCGCGCAGCCCGACGGCAGCTATCGGCTGCACGGGCAGAAGATCTTCATCACCTACGGCGAGCACGACATGGCACGCAACATCGTGCACATGGTGCTGGCCCGGCTGGCGGACGCGCCCGAGGGCGTCAAGGGCCTGTCGCTGTTCATCGTGCCCAAGTTCCTGGTGAACGATGACGGGTCGCTGGGCAAGCGCAACGACGTGTGGTGCGCCTCGATCGAACACAAGCTGGGCATCAAGGCCAGCCCCACGGCCGTGCTGCTGTATGGCGAGGACAAGGGCGAGGTCGGCCCGGGCGCCATCGGCTATCTGGTGGGCGAGCCCAACCGCGGCCTGGAAACCATGTTCATCATGATGAACGCCGCGCGTTTCGCCGTCGGCTTGCAGGGTATCGCGGTGGCCGAGCGCGCCAGCCAGCATGCCGTGGCCTATGCCAAGGACCGCGTGCAGAGCCGGGCGGTCGAGGGTTCGGCCGGGCCCGTGGCCATCGTCCATCATCCGGACGTGCGCCGGATGCTGTTGACCATGCGCACGCTGACCGAGGCCGCCCGCGCCGTGGCCTACGTGGCCGCCGGGGCGCACGATTTCGCGCACCGGCATCCCGATGCCCAGGTGCGCGCGCGCAACCAGGCCTTCTACGAATACATGGTGCCCATCGTCAAGGGTTTCTCGACCGAGATGGCGGTGGAGGTGGCGTCGCTGGGCATACAGGTGCATGGCGGCATGGGCTTCATCGAGGAGACGGGCGCTGCCCAGTACTACCGCGATGCCCGCATCCTGTCGATCTACGAAGGCACCACCGCGATCCAGGCCAACGACCTGGTGGGACGCAAGACCGCGCGCGACGGCGGCGCGGTGGCCGCCGCCATCATCGGCCACATGCGCGAGACGCTGGCCGAGCTGGACGGCGACCAGGAACTGTCGGCCTTGCGCGGACAACTGGCCGACGCCATCCAGGCCTACGAGGAAGTGGTCCGTTTCGTGGTCGAACGCTATCGCGACGACGTGCGCGAGGTCTACGCGGGCAGCGTGCCCTACCTGATGCTGGCCGGGCTCACGCACGGCGGGTGGCAGATGGCGCGCGCCGCGCTGGCCTGCCGGCGCCGTATCGGCAAGGGCGACGTCGACAGCTTCTATCCGGCCAAGCTGGCGGGAGCACGGTTCTATTGCGCTCACCTGCTGCCGCGGGTCGAGGCGCTGCGCCGCGAGATCCTGCAGGGGGGAGCGAGCACGCTGGCCATGCCGGTCGACGCGTTCTGAGGCCGGCCTGGCCGGCGCCGCTCAGGGGGATGGGCGGTGATGGCCGGGCGCCAGGGACGGCGGCAGCGGAGGCGTACGGCAGGGGGCGACCGGGATGCGCCAGTGCGACCTGCGCCGCAGGGCAGCCAGCAGTTTGAGCCCCTGGGGCCACGCGCCGTACCCCGATTCGGCATTGATGTGGCCGGCATCGTCGAGCTGCTCGAAGCGGCTGCCCCAGGCCTCGGCGAATTCGCGGGCCCGATCCAGCGAGCAATACGGATCGTTGGTGCTGGCGACCACCACGCTCTGGAAGGGCAGCGTCTGCATCGGCACCGGGCAGAACGAGCGCAGCCGCGCCGGGGCGTTCGGCCGCTCGACGTCGGCGGGCGCTACCAGCAGGGCGCCCGCCACTTTCTCGCGCACCCGCAGCGGCAGGTGGCATATCGTGATGCAGCCCAGGCTGTGGGCGATCAACAGCGGCGGGCGCTGCGCCGCTTCGATGGCGGCGGCCAGGGTCGCGGTCCAGTCATGCAGGTCGGGCGAGGCCCAGTCGGCCTGCTGCACGCGCACCGCGCGCGGCAGACAGGCCTCCCACAGGCTCTGCCAGTGGCCGGGCCCGGAGTTGTTCCAACCTGGGACGATCAAGGGTTGCAGTCGCATGAGCGCATGATGGCGTCCCCGTTCATTACTGGGAACGAAGAATTTTGCGTTTGTTAATTACCGCAGCTTCGTTGGCGGTACGCCGCGCCGGGTAACGCCCTTATATGAAAAAATAAGTATCCGGCTTTCCTTTATGGTGGAAAGCTATATGGTTATGTGCAAACATTTGTTCCCGCTTCCCCGGCGGAACGCCAGAATGCTTCATTTGAAAACGTAGGAGACCGACATGACCGCATTGCGTCTGGGCGACACCGCTCCCGATTTCGAACAGGATTCCTCCAAGGGACGTATTCATTTCTACGACTACCTCGGCGACAGCTGGGGCGTGCTGTTCTCGCACCCGGCGGACTTCACGCCGGTCTGCACGACCGAACTGGGCTATACCGCCAAGCTCGCGCAAGAGTTCGCCAAGCGCAATGTGAAGGTGCTGGCGCTGTCGGTCGATCCGGTCGATTCCCATCAGCAGTGGATCGGCGACATCAACGATACGCAGAACACCCGGGTGGATTTCCCCATCCTGGCCGATGCCGACCGCAAGGTGTCCACGCTCTACGACATGATCCACCCGAATGCCAGCGCCACCGCCACGGTGCGCTCGGTCTTCGTGATCGACCCGGCCAAGAAGGTCAGGCTCATCATCACCTATCCCGCCAGCACGGGGCGCAACTTCGACGAGATCCTGCGCGTGATCGACTCGCTGCAGCTTACCGACAACTACAGCGTCGCGACGCCGGTGAACTGGAAGGACGGCGAAGACGTCATCATCGTGCCCTCGCTGCAGGATCCCGAGGTACTCAAGCAGAAGTTTCCCAAGGGCTACAAGGTGGTGCGGCCCTACCTGCGCACCACGCCCCAGCCCAACAAGGAGTAAGTCCGCGGCGGAAGAAGTGCCCGTGTCACGCACATGTGCTGTAATGCGGGCCTTCGTTTCCTTTCGACAGGACTCCCATGCTCCAGACCGCCGACGATCTCGGAAAACTCCTGCTGCGCGTGGTCGTAGGGGTGCTCATGCTCATGCATGGCATTCCGAAGGTCATCGGCGGCATCGGCTTCGTGAAGGGGCTCGTCGCCTCGCACGGGTTGCCCGCCTTCCTCGCCTATTTCGTCTACGTGGGCGAGATCGTCGCGCCCATCCTGCTGCTCGTGGGCCTGTACAGCCGGCTCGGCGGCCTGCTGGTCGCCATCAACATGGTCGTGGCCATCGCGCTCGCCCACTCCAACCAGGTATTCACCGTGGCCAAGAACGGGGCCTGGACGCTGGAGCTCCAGGGACTCTACCTTTGCGGCGGCCTGGTCATCGCGCTGATCGGCGCCGGCCGCTTCAGCGCCGGCGGCAAGGGCGGCACCTTGAACTGATCAGGCTCCGGCCGGTTCAGGCTGGCGGGCCGCCGCCGTGTCCTCGTCCTGCTGCGCGGTGATCGTGTCGCGATCCAGGTGCGGCGCGAACATCTCGATGAAGGCGATCGCGAAATTGCGAAGATAGGCGCCGCGGCGCACGGCCAGGCGCGTCATGTTCGAGGCGAACAGATGGTCGGCCGCCAGCGACCGCAGCTTGGTGTCTTCCTCGCTGTCGTAGGCCATGGCGGCGATGATGCCTATGCCCAGGCCCGCCGATACATAGGTCTTGATCACGTCGGCGTCCATCGCCGTCAGCACGATGTCCGGCACGATCGAGGCGCGCGAGAAGGCCTCGTCGATGTGCGAGCGGCCGGTCAGGCCCGTGTCGTAGGTGATCAGAGGATGCCGGGCCAGTTCCTCGACCGTGGGCCGCTCGCGCGCCAGGATGGGATGCCCTGGCGGCGCGACGATGACGTGGTTCCACCGGTAGCCGGCGAAGGTCGACAACCTGCCGTCGGCCTGCAGCCCTTCGGTGGCGATGCCGATGTCGGCCTGGCCGCTGGCCACCCATTCGGCGATGTGCAGGGGCGAGCCCTGCTGCAGGTTCAGGTGGACCTGGGGAAAATTGCGCCGGAACGCCTGCACGACCACCGGCAGCGCGTAGCGGGCCTGCGTATGGGTCGTTGCGATGGTCAGCCGGCCCTGGTCGCGGGCGCTGAATTCCTGGGCCGCGCGCTTGAGGTTCTCCTGTTCGAGCAGCAGGCGTTCGATGATCGTGACGATTTCCTTGCCCGGCTCGGTCAGCCCGGTCAGGCGCTTGCCGGCGCGCTCGAAGATCGTCGTACCCAGTTCATCCTCCAGCTCGCGTATCTGGCGGCTGACGCCCGGCTGCGAGGTGTACAGGGTGTTGGCAACCTCGGTCAGGTTGAAATTGCGGCGCAGGGCTTCGCGGACGGAGCGCAGTTGCTGGAAATTCAAGGTGGTTCTCCTGCTCGGGCCGGCGCGACGGAGGCCGGCGGCGATCAGCCATGTTGCGTCGCAAACAAAAAAATCAGAACGAAAATTTGAAAATGATCTAATGCGCGTCCGGGCATAACGGCGTATTTGTTCTGTGCCGGGGCGGGTTTATACCGGTCGGAAATAAGTAACCATCCAAGATGTCGTTCCCAAGCATGGGGCTTGTGACCGACCATGCATTCCTCGAAAAGATGGAATGGAGCCTCGGATGGCCGGATTGCTGGGAAGGACCCTGGGTGTCGCCGTGCTGGCCATGGCGGCCGCCGTGTCGCCTGTTGCGGCACAGCAGAAGCAGACCCTGCTGAACGTTTCCTATGATCCGACGCGCGAGCTGTACAAGGATCTGGACAAGGCGTTCGCGGCCGAATACAAGAAAAAGGCCGGCGTGGACCTGACCATCCGCCAGTCGCATGGCGGTTCCGGTGCGCAGGCGCGCTCGGTCATCGACGGCCTGGACGCCGACGTGGTCACGCTGGCCCTGGCTTATGACATCGATGCCCTGCACGCGCGCGGCAACCTGCTGCCCGCCGATTGGCAGAAGCGGCTGCCGCAGAACAGCTCGCCGTATACCTCGACCATCGTGTTCCTGGTGCGCAAAGGCAACCCGAAGGGCATCAAGGACTGGGGCGACCTGATCAAGCCCGGCGTCTCGGTCATCACGCCCAATCCCAAGACCTCGGGCGGCGCGCGCTGGAACTACCTGGCGGCCTGGGCCTATGCCCTGAAGCAGCCGGGCGGCAGCGAGGCCAAGGCGCGCGAGTTCATCGCCGAGCTGTTCAAGCACGTGCCGGTGCTCGACAGCGGCGCGCGCGGCGCCACCACGACCTTCGTCGAACGCGGCCAGGGCGACGTGCTGCTGGCCTGGGAGAACGAGGCGCTGTTGTCGCTGAAGGAACTGGGGCCGGACAAGTTCGACATCGTCGCGCCCTCGCTGTCCATCCTGTGCGAGCCGCCCGTGGCCGTGGTCGACAAGAACGTCGACAAGAAAGGCACGCGCCAGGCCGCGCAGGCCTACCTGGAGTACCTGTACACCAAGGACGCGCAGGAGATCATCGCCAGGAACTACTACCGTCCCCGCAATCCCGAGGTGGCCGCCAAGTACGCCTCGGCGTTCCCCAAGGTCAACCTGATCACGATCGATGACGTCTTCGGCGGCTGGCAGAAGGCCCAGAAGACCCACTTCGAGGATGGCGGCACGTTCGATCAGCTCTACCAGCCGGGCAAGCGTTGAAGGCCTCCATTTCCACTCTCGGCATCCTGCACCCGCCGCTGGCCAGGCCCGGGCGGGCGCGGCGCTTCGGCGTGCTGCCCGGGTTCGGGCTGAGCATGGGCTTCACCGTGTTCTACCTGAGCCTGATCGTGCTGATCCCGCTGTCCACGCTGTTCTTCAAGAGCGCGACCCTGGACTGGGAGACGTTCTGGACGGCGGTAACCGCGCCCCGCGTGCTGGCATCGTACCGGCTGACTTTCGGCGCCGCGCTGCTGGCGGCGCTGGTCAACCTGGTGGCCGGGCTGGCCGTGGCCTGGACGCTGGTGCGCTACGAGTTCCCGGGCAAGAAGATCGTCGACGCGCTGGTGGACCTGCCGTTCGCGCTGCCGACCGCGGTGGCGGGCATCGCCCTGACCGCGCTGTATGCCTCGAACGGATGGATGGGCCGCTGGCTGGAGCCGCTGGGCATCAAGGTGGCCTATACGCCGCTGGGCGTGGTCGTGGCGCTGATCTTCATCGGTCTGCCGTTCGTGGTCCGGACGGTGCAGCCGGTGCTGGAGGACGCCGAGCGCGAACTGGAGGAGGCCGCGGCCAGCCTGGGCGCCAGCCGCCTGCAGACCTTCCTGAAGGTCCTCCTGCCCACGATCCTGCCGGCCTTGCTGACCGGCTTCGCGCTGGCCTTCGCGCGGGCCGTGGGCGAGTACGGCTCGGTGGTCTTCATCGCCGGCAACATGCCCATGGTGTCCGAGATCACGCCGCTGCTCATCATCACCAAGCTCGAACAGTACGACTATGCCGGCGCGGCCTCGATCGCCCTGGTCATGTTGCTGCTGTCCTTCGTGCTGCTGCTGTTCATCAACCTGCTGCAATGGTGGCAGGCGCGGCGCGGCCTGGGGAAGAACCTATGAGCAACTCCATCCGGCCCGTCCACCTCGATGAACCCGCCTGGGTGCGGCGCCTGCTGCTCGTGGTGTCGCTGGGCTTTCTCGCGCTGTTCCTGCTGCTGCCGCTGGCGGTGGTGTTCTCCGAGGCGCTGAAGAAGGGCTGGGAGCTGTATGCGCAATCCCTGGTCGAGCCCGACGCGCTGGCCGCGATCCGGCTGACGCTGCTGGTGGCGGCCATCGCCGTGCCGCTGAACCTGGCGCTGGGCGTGGCGGCGGCCTGGGCCATCACCAAGTTCCAGTTCCGCGGCAAGCAGGCGCTGGTCACGCTGATCGACCTGCCGTTCTCGGTCTCGCCGGTGGTCGCGGGATTGATCTATGTGCTGCTGTTCGGCTCGCACGGCTGGCTGGGACCGCTGCTCAAGGCCTACGACCTGAAGGTGGTCTACGCCGTTCCCGGCGTGGTGCTGGCCACGCTGTTCGTGACTTTCCCGTTCGTCGCCCGCGAGCTGATTCCGCTCATGCAGGCCCAGGGCAGCGAGGAAGAACAGGCGGCGCTTACCCTGGGCGCCTCCGGCTGGCAGATGTTCCGCCGCGTGACGCTGCCCAACATCAAATGGGGCCTCTTGTACGGGGTGATTCTGTGTAACGCCCGGGCCATGGGAGAATTCGGCGCGGTATCGGTGGTGTCGGGCCATGTCCGCGGCCTGACCAACACCATTCCGTTGCACGTGGAAATCCTCTACAACGAATATGCCTATCAAGCCTCGTTCGCGGTTGCCTCGGTGCTCGCGCTGCTGGCCCTGGTCACGCTGGTCCTCAAGAGCGTGGTCGAGTGGCGCGGCGGCCGGCAACTCAAGGACCAGGCGCTCCCCTCCGAATTTCCAGGCGCCGCGCCGTTGCAACTGAAGGTGGCCGGCTGACCGTCCCGGGAAGGTAAAAGACATGAGTATCGAAGTTCGTCATCTCTCCAAGCGTTTCGGAAACTTCCATGCCCTCAAGGATGTGTCCCTGCACATCGAGTCGGGCGAGCTGGTCGCGCTGCTCGGGCCGTCGGGCTGCGGCAAGACGACCCTGCTGCGCATCATCGCCGGGCTCGAGACGCCCGACGAGGGCAGCGTCTATTTCTCGGGTGAAGACGCCACCGACGTGCACGTGCGCGAACGCCAGGTCGGCTTCGTGTTCCAGCACTACGCGCTGTTCCGCCACATGACCGTGTTCGAGAACGTCGCCTTCGGCCTGCGCGTCAAGCCGCGCGGGCAACGCCCGTCCGAGGCGCAGATCAAGGACAAGGTCCACCAGTTGCTGAACCTGGTCCAGCTGGACTGGCTGGCCGACCGCTATCCCTCGCAGCTGTCGGGCGGGCAGCGCCAGCGTATCGCGCTGGCGCGGGCGCTGGCCGTCGAGCCGCGGGTGCTGCTGCTGGACGAGCCGTTCGGCGCGCTGGACGCCAAGGTGCGCAAGGAACTGCGCCGCTGGCTGCGACGCCTGCACGATGAACTGCACGTGGCCAGCGTGTTCGTCACCCACGACCAGGAAGAGGCGCTGGAGGTGGCCGACCGGGTGGTCCTGATGAACGCGGGCCGCATCGAGCAGGTGGGCACGCCCACCGAGGTCTGGGAACGGCCCGCCACGCCTTTCGTCTATGGTTTCCTGGGGGACGTCAACCAGTTCCACGGGCAGGCCCATGCCGGCGTGCTGCACGCGGACGGGCTGACCATTCCCACGCCGGACCTGGCCGACGCCCAGCATGCCAAGGCCACGGCCTACATCCGGCCGCACGAATTCGACGTGCAGCGCTACAGCGATGGCGACATCGGCCTGGTCACCACGTTCAACCGCGCCTACCTGTCGGGGCCCAGCGCCTACCTGGAACTCACCCGCCAGGGGTCGGACCAGCCGGTCGAGGTGGAACTGCCCGCCGAGGTCTTCCGCCAGCTCGACCTGAAGGGCGGCGAGGCGCTGGTCGTCAAGCCGCGCAACGCGCAAGTCTTTCTTACCTGAGCCATGGCCGCCGTGACCACTTCTTCCTTCCCGTCGCAACGCTGGTCCGAACTGGTCGACCGGCTGGGCGGCATCGCCCGCGCGCATGCCGACGTGGCGCTGGCCTCGTCGCTGGCCGCCGAGGACATGCTGTTGACCCATGCCATCCTGGATGGCGGGTTGGCCATCGAGATCTTCACGCTGGACACCGGCAGGCTCAACGCCGAGACCGTCGCGATGGTCGACCGCATCGCGGGGCGCTACGGCCGCGGCATCGGTGTCGTGCGGCCCGATCCGGCCGCCGTCGAGCGCTACGTTTCCACCCATGGCCTGAACGCCTTCTACGAAAGCGTCGAGCTGCGCAAGGCCTGCTGCGAGATCCGCAAGGTCGAGCCGCTGCGGCGCGTGCTGGCGGGCCGCAGCGCCTGGATCACGGGGCAGCGGCGCGAACAGGCGGTGACCCGCGGTGAACTGCCGCTGGACGAACCCGATCCCGTGTTCGGGCTGCACAAGTACAACCCGCTCGCGCTGTGGACCCAGGAGGAAGTCTGGGCCGCCATCCGCGCGCTGGACATTCCCTACAACCCGCTGCACGACCGGGGTTATCCCTCGATCGGCTGCGAACCCTGTACCCGCGCCATCCGGCCCGGCGAGGACCTGCGCGCGGGTCGCTGGTGGTGGGAATCGTCCGACTCCAAGGAGTGCGGACTGCACGCCGGCAACCTGTCGGCCATCCCGGTCTCCGTCGTCACAACCAAGCAATCAGGCTGAATCATGCCCGCTATCCTGAACACCACGCGCAGCCATCTCGACTGGCTGGAATCCGAAGCCATCTTCATCATGCGCGAAGTCGCGGCCGAGTGCGCCCGGCCCGTGCTGCTGTTTTCCGGCGGCAAGGATTCATGCGTGCTGCTCAGGCTGGCGGAGAAGGCCTTCCGGCCCGGCAAGTTCCCGTTCCCGCTGATGCACATCGATACCGGCCACAACTTCGACGAGGTCATCGCCTTTCGCGATGCCCGCGCCGCCGAGCTGGGCGAGCAACTGATCGTGCGCAGCGTCGAGGATTCCATCGCGCGCGGTTCGGTCGTGCTGCGCAAGGAGACCGATTCGCGCAACGCCGCGCAGGCCGTCACGCTGCTGGAGGCGATCGAGGAATTCGGCTTCGACGCCTGCATAGGCGGCGCCCGCCGGGACGAGGAAAAGGCGCGCGCCAAGGAACGCATCTTCTCGTTCCGCGACGAGTTCGGCCAATGGAATCCCAAGGCCCAGCGCCCCGAGGTCTGGAACCTGTACAACACGCGGGTCCACGCCGGCGAGAACATGCGCGTGTTTCCCATTTCGAACTGGACCGAGCTGGACGTGTGGCAGTACATCGCGCGCGAGAACCTCGCGCTGCCGTCGATCTACTACGCGCACCAGCGGGACGTGGTGCGGCGCAAGGGCCTGCTGGTGCCGGTGACGCCGCTCACGCCGCCACAAGAGGGCGAATCGGTCGAGAACCTGACGGTGCGTTTTCGTACGGTGGGCGACATTTCGTGCACCTGCCCGGTGGCCTCCGAGGCCGCGGATCCGCTGGCCATCATCGCCGAGACGGCGGTGACGGACATCACCGAGCGCGGCGCCACCCGCATGGACGACCAGACCTCGGAAGCCTCGATGGAGCGCCGCAAGAAGGAAGGATATTTCTGATGAACGCCATGACCGATTCCGCATTCTTTTCCGCCGCCGACAAGGGCGTGCTGCGCCTGATCACCGCCGGTTCGGTGGACGATGGGAAGTCGACGCTGATCGGCCGGCTGCTGTACGACAGCAAGGGCATCTTCGCCGACCAGCTCGACGCGATCTCGCGCGCCAAGTACAAGCGCACGGTGGGCGACACCATCGACCTGTCGCTGCTGACCGACGGCCTGGAAGCCGAGCGCGAGCAGGGCATCACGATCGACGTGGCGTACCGCTATTTCTCGACGCCGGTGCGCAAGTTCATCATCGCCGACGCCCCCGGGCACGAGCAGTACACGCGCAACATGGTGACCGGCGCATCCACGGCAGACGTCGCGATCATCCTGATCGACGCGACCCGGGCGGCGGATGGCCAACTGCTGACGCAGACCAAGCGCCACAGTACCCTGGCGCACTTGCTGGGCATCCGCCACATCGTGGTGGCGGTCAACAAGATGGACCTGGTCGAGTGGAGCCGCGAGGTGTTCGAGCGCATCCGCGAGGCCTATGCGGCGCTGGCCGCGAAGCTGGGCATCGCCGGCTTCCACGTCCTGCCGCTGTCGGCCCTGACCGGCGACAACGTCGTCGGCAAGTCCGGACGTACGCCCTGGTACCAGGGGCCGGCGCTGCTCGAACTGCTCGAGGCGCTGGATGTGCGCACGGACGCTTCCGGCAAGGCCCTGCGCTTCCCGGTGCAACTGGTCGCGCGCCATGGCGGCGACCGGGCCGACGATTTCCGTGGCTACATGGGACAGGTCGCCAGCGGCACGCTGGCCGTGGGCGACCGCGTGCTGGTCCAGCCCTCGGGCGTGGCGGCGACGGTGAAGTCGCTGGTCGTCCACGGCGGGGAGGTGGAGGCCGCCGTCGCCGGCGATTCCGTCACCGTCGTGCTGGACGAGGACGTGGACGTGTCGCGTGGCGATGTGCTGGTGCATGCGTCGGCGCCGGCGGCCGTGGCGCGGCAGTTCCAGGCCGAGATCTGCTGGCTGGATACCCAGGCCCTGAATCCCGCGCGCAAATACCTGCTCAAGCACGGTACTCGCCTGACCTCGGCCAAGATCAAGTCGGTGCTGGCGCGGCGCGACATCCACGAGCTTGGCGAGGTCCCGGCGGCCGACACGCCGTTCGCGATGAACGACATCGGCCGCGTGGAAATCGCCACCCGCGATGCGCTGGCGCTGGACGCCTACGACGACATCGCGGCCACCGGGGCATTCATCCTGATCGACGAAGCCACGCACCAGACGGCCGCGGCCGGCTTGATCCGGCTGACATCTCTCTCCGCGCACTGATTGGTATCCCAGGGCGCCGCGGATCCGGCTCTGCCGGTCCGCCAGCGCCGCCCCCTTGAGGGGGCGCCCGAAGGGCGTAGGGGGTGGGTTCCCTAGCAGTGTGGCTCGGGTCTCATCCATAGCCATATGGCCACCGTCAGCATGATGGCGGTGGACAGTCCGGCGGCCCAGCGCGGCACGGGGGCGATGAAGAGGATGGCGGCGCACAGGGCCATGGTGATGGTGGCGCTCCATTTGGCCCGGCGGCTGACGGAGCGGTCCGTGCGCCAGTTGCGGATCATGGCGCCGAAGATCGGGTGGCGTTCCAGCCAGGCCAGCAGGCGGGGCGATCCACGGGCCGCGAACCAGGCCGCCAGCAGGACGAAGACCGTGGTCGGCAGGCCCGGCACGAAGATGCCGACGATGCCCAGGGCCAGGCAGAGCAGCGCCGCCAGCAGCATCAGGCCGCGGACGACGATGCCCGAATCGGAACAGGGTTTCACGGCCGGCCCTGGCCGTCGTCGGCGCTCAGCCATTTGGCGAAGAGCCGGCGAGGCATGGCCGGCGAGATCCACCATTTCCGCTGCACGTTGTCCCACTGCGCGCCCAGTTGCTTGGCCGCATCCTTTTCTCCGTAAGGAACGTCCAGGTAGACGCGGGGCGGCGTGGCCGGTGCGGCGGCAGCGGCAGGCCGGGTGCGCGCGGCCGCGCGGGCCGCGGGCAGGTCGAGCGCGCGTATGAAATGACTGTCGTGGCCTTGCGGGGTGTACAGGAACAGCTTTTCGCTGGTCCGCGTCATGGCGACGTAGAACAGCCGGCGTTCCTCGGCCGGGTCGGCGTGCGCCTGCGGGAACTCGCCGTCGGCGATGAAGGGCATGTGCACGAAGCGCCATTCCTTGCCCTTGGCGGCGCGGGCGGTGGTCAGGACCAGCGGCTGCCGGTTCTTCTTGAGCGCGCCGCTGCGGCGCTGGGCCTGGTGCAAGTGCTCCAGCAGGCCGGTGGCATCCAGCCCCGTGGCGTCTGCATAGGAAATGAAGCCGTCGATGGAGCGGGCGACGGCCTGGGCGTCCAGCCTGTGCACGAACAGGCGGCGCGTGACGTCGGCCAGTTGCAGTTCCGCCGCCGCGTGGGTCAGCAATTCGCCGGCCGACAGCGAGGGCGCCCGGGCGATGAGATGGTCGCAGACTTCGGCGAAACGGGCGCGCCAGCGGCGAGTGGCGGGATCCACCGTTTCCTGCGCGTCCGCGGTACGGCTGAGCCGGCCGCTGTAGAAATAGCGGATGGTCTCGGGGTCGGTGGCGATGGTGCGCTCGGCATCCGCCCATTCGCTTTCCGTGTAGTCCAGGCCGGCGAACAGGCCCAGCGCACGCAGGATGGCCTTGACTTCACCACGGTCGCGCACCGGCGCCATCGACAGCCGCGCGATGTGCAGGATGCCGCGCAGCATCAGGATCTCGATGCGATCGAAATAGCTTTGGCAGCCGTCCGTGGCATAGGGCAGGTCACGCGCGATCAGCGCGTTCTCCAGGGCAATGCTCTGGTGCGCGTCGCGCAGCACCACGGCGCAATCGCCCAGGCTGCGCGCGGCGCCCGATTCGAGCAGGGCAGCGAGCGCATCCGCCACCCGGCTGCAGCAATCGTCTTCCGGTCCCGTGCCGTAGCGCACGATGTCGACTTCGGTGTCTTCGGATCGTCCGGACTGGAAGACCTGGGCCGTCAGGGCCTGCGCGCAGGCGCCCAGCGTCGGGCCGCAGCGGAACGAGCTGGTCAGCGGCAGGCGCCGCGTGCCGGGAAAGAGATGCTCGAAGGCCTCGCCCATGTAGCGGGGGTCGGCGCCGTTCCACGAATGGACGACCTGCTCCTTGTCTCCGGCGGCGATGATGCGGGTGCGAGGGCCGGTCAGCTTGCGCAGCAGGCTGATCTGGGCCGCGTTGGCGTCGTGCCATTCGTCCGCCACGACCAGCGCGGGGCAGGGCAGGGACACGATCTCGCCCAACTCGTCGGCAATGGCCAGCACGTCGGTGACGAGATCGTGTTCGCTCTGGAAGGCGAAATGACCGGCGTCGATCCGGCGCAGCCGTTCGTAGGTGCGGCAGATGGACAGCAGTCCGCGCGGCAGGTCGAGTTCTTCGGCCAGTTCCGCGTCCGATGCGTCCGCGAAGCGGGCAAAGGCCAGCGTGCCCTTGAGCCGGGACAACTGGTTGATGATGACCTCGGCGTGCAGGTTGTTCAGGTCATAGCCGTATTCCCGGTCCGCCTGCGGGTCGGCCGCCGCTTCCTCGATGGCCTCGAATACGCAGGGCCGCATGGCTTCGGCATCGGGAAGGTAATCCTCGGCGCCGTCGATCAGGCCTTGCGCCTGCCAATCGGCCAGCAGCCCCCGCGCGAACTCCGCATAGGTGGCGACCCGGATCGAGCGCGACGCACCGGCCTGCGCCAGGCGCTGGAGAAAGACCTGCCGGGCGGCCTCGGTGAACACCAGCGCCAGGATGCCGTCGGCCGGCGTGCCCTGGCGCTCGCGATGGGCCACGCATTGGGCCAGGGTCGTGGTCTTGCCCGAGCCGGCCACGGCGTCGATCAGCAGGAACTGGCCGGCTTGAGAGACGATCTGCCGCTGTTCCGGCGTCAGCAATAGGGAACTCATGGCGGGAAGTGTAAACCGCCGGCCCGGATATCAGATGCCCAGGCCACCCAGCGATTTGCCGCCGTCCACGAACAGGGTCTGACCGGTGATGAACTTCGTCGCGGGCGAGGCGAAGAACTCGATGGCGACGGCGATGTCGTCCGGCGTCGCCGGTGCCCGCCGGGCTCCAGCGCGACGGCCTTCGCGTACTGGTCGGGCGGCATGGTGCGGGTCATCGGGGTATCGGTGAAACCGGGCGCGATCGAGTTGACCGCGATGCGGCGCGGACGCAGTTCCAGCGCCATGGCCCGGGTCAGGCCGATCACCCCGGCCTTGGATGCGACGTAGTCGGCGAAGCCGTAGCCGCCCAGCGCGCCCCGCGACGACACCGTCACGATGCGGCCGCCGGGCCGCATGCGGCGCGCGCCTTCCTGCGCGGGCACGAACACGCCCAGCAGGTTGACATCGACGGTGCGCCGGAAGTCCTCGTCGGAGATTTCGTCGAACTGGCGGGGGGTGTAGACGCCCGCCGCGCAGACGACCACGTCGACCCGGCCTTCGCCGTCCATGATGCCGGCCAAGGCCTCGCGGTCGCGCACGTCGGCCACGTAGCCTTGCGCGTCCAGCCCGAGCGCCGACAGTTCTCCTGCCGCCGCCTGGACCCGGTGTAGCCGATGCCCGAGGCGCCGCCGGTGACGTAGGCGATTTCCTTGCCGGCGGGAGGTGCGTCGTGCATGTTCTGTTCCTTCATCGCTCAGTTGGCCTGGATGCCGAATTCCTTGATGATGCGGGCGTAGCGCGTGTCGTCGGCGGCGATGCGCCGGGCCAGCGCATCGGGCGTGCCGCCCGTGGGCGTGAGCCCCATCACCGCCGCCCGGGAAACGATGTCCGGCATCTTGATGATCTCGTTCACCGCCGCGTTCAGCTTCTGCACGACCTCGGCCGGCAGCCCCCGCGGCCCCAGCATGGCCTGCCAGGCGCCGACCTCGACGTTCTTGTAGCCCAGTTCGGCGAAGGTGGGGACGTCGGGCGCGAAGGGCGAGCGCTGCGGGTCCGCCACGGCCAGCAGGTGCAGCTTGCCGTTGGCGACATACGAGGTAATGGGGCCGAGGGTGGTGTACATCAGCGGAACCTGTCCGCCCACCAGGTCGACGATGGCCGGAGCGCTGCCGCGATACGGGATCTGGTTGATCCGGGTACCCGCCGCCTTGTCGAACAGCTCGGCCAGTATGTGCATGGGCGACCCCGCGCCGGGGCTGGCATAGCTTTGCAGCGTGCCCGCCTTCACTCCCGCCACCACGTCCTTGACCGACTTCACGCCGGATTGCTGGGAACTCGCCAGGAACAGCGACTGCGTGCCGATCTCGGCGATGGGCGTGAAGTCGGCCTGGACGCTGTAGTCGGCGCCGGTACCGGGCTTGAGGACATGGGGCACGATGGCCAGCGTGTTGGGCGCCAGCAGCAGCGTGTAGCCGTCGGCGGCGGACCGGGCGACGTAGGCGCTGCCTATCGAGCCGGCCGCGCCGCTGCGGTTCTCGACCACGACGGGGTGGCCCCATCTGGCGCTGAGCTTTTCGCCTATCCAGCGGGCCAGCACGTCGGTGTCGCCGCCCGCGGGGTAGGCGACGATGATTTTCACCGGCTTGTCGGGATAGCCGGCCGCCGCGGCGGGGGCGGACAGCGCCGCCAGGGAAACCGCCGCGGCGAAGGCGGCGAGCGTGGTGCGTCTTGCGAGATCGGTCATGGCTTTCCCTGTAGGTTCCGCGGAAATTTATACTAAGTTAGTAAAATATATTAATTTAAAAAAAAATAAATTATTTTTTCTCGTATGAATTTAAGGATAAACCCTGGCATTGGATGAGCCACCAATGAAACAAGCTCATCGGCTAAAATTTATGAATAACGGATTTTGTATATATTCAACCGTCGTCGGAGCGCTACCCTCATGCGATCAGCGGAAACGCCCGCCCCCAAGGCGGCTTCGGAAACCATGTCCGAGCGGGCGTACCAGCACCTGCGCGCCGACGTGATCGCCGGCGCGCTGGCTCCCGGCCAGAAGCTCAGACTGCAGGCCTTGCAGCAGCGCTACGAGCTGGGCATCAGCCCCATACGCGAAGCCCTCATGCAGTTGTCCGGCGAAGGCCTGGTCAGCAATGACGGCCAGCGCGGCTTCAGCGTATCGCCCTTGTCCAGGGACGACATGATCGACCTGATGCACGCGCGCACCTCGATCGAGACGCTGCTGCTTCAGGATGCGATCGAACACGGCGACGACGACTGGGGGGCCGGCATCACGGCCGCCTACTACAAGCTGACGCGGGCGCGCCTGCCCCAGGATCCCAACGATCTCGTGGCGGTGGAACTGTGGGAAGCTGCCCATCGCGGGTTCCACGCCGCGCTGCTGGCCGCGGCGCGGTCGAGGTGGCTGATGCGCATCGACGAGCAATTGATCGATCATTCCGAGCGTTATCGCCGGATCCGGCTGGCCTACACATCCTCGGCGCAACAGCTCGAGGACGACGTGATGAGTGAACACGCGCAATTGATGGAAGCGGCCCTGGCCCGCAACGCCGGCCTGGCCTGCGAGCTGCTGCGCAGCCATCTGATGCGTACGGCGCAGGTGCTGGGCGAGCGCTTCGCCGAGTAGCCTGGGGCCTGCGCGAGGCGCCTTTTGGCGTGAACGATCCTAGCGGCTGGTCCGCGCCACCAGGGCCTCCAGGTGTCCATACCAGGCATGGCCAGGGTCGGCCAGCATCAGATGTGTGTCGAAGTGATCGAGGCCTTCCCAGGCGTGCAGCCCGGCGTCGGCCGGCTGGTGCTTCAGCAGTTCGTACATGCGCGTATTGGCGCCGATCACGCGTGCGCTGTCCCGCTCCCCATAACTGGCCTTCATCGGCACGAGATTGCCGGCGGTCCAGCTGATGGCGCTCATGAGCGCGTCCTCGCACGGCTGTTCCAGCAGGGTGGTATACACCCGCTCCTCCAGGCTGTCGGGTTCGGGGCAGGGATGGTGCAGGTCCATGACGCCGCTGATGGGCAGGCAGCCGCGGATGTCGCCGGGCGGCACGCCCGCTCGCTCCAGGGCCCGCTTGCGCAGGGCGGCCATCGCGGCGGTGCCGCCGCCGGCCGAGTGCCCCGACAGGTAGAGATTCCGGCCATCGCCTCCCCACCGGCCCACGGTCCGCCGCAGTTCGCCCAGCAGCAGGGCCGCGTCGTCGAACGCGGCGGGCAGGCGGTGCCGGGGCGCCAGCCGGTAGGTGGGCGCGACGAACACCAGTCCCCGCCGGACCACCGCCTCGGCCATGAAGTGCACATACTCCTTGTAGCCGTTGGTCCAGCCACCGCCGTGCCAGAACACCAGCACCGGCGCGCCGCGCATGCCGGCGGCGGCGAACACGTCGTAGCGTTGCTGCGGATCGGGTCCATAGGCCAGGTCACGGGCGCGCAAGATGCCCGCATCCAGGTCGCGGGCCCATTCCAGCACCGTGTCTTCGTAGCGCTGCGCGGCGGGAAAGGGCAGGGGAGGTTGAGCGAAGAGCGGGGTGTGGTCCATGGGGTGTCCCGAGAATTTCTAATTAATTATAGAAATTATATATTTTTATGGAAAATATTTTTTGCTGAAAGACCAGGGGGGCCAATTGTGCGCAATACTGTATGGATATACAGTATTGCGTGTGGAACACGATGACTCGCCGCAAGACGGCTATCCCCAGGCGCCTCCCGTCCCGCAGCGCGGGCGCGGTGCCGTGCTCAACGTCAGGCACCGGTTCGAGGGCGACCGGCGCGACGCCGTGGACGACGGCTGGGCCGCTCCGGAAGAAGAGCCGCCCCCGCTGCGGACCGAGGTCGCCATCGAGCGCGCGCGCAAGATCCTGTCCCGCAACGACTCTCCGGACATCCCCTTCGACCGCGCCATCAATCCCTATCGCGGCTGCGAGCACGGCTGCGTGTATTGCTTCGCGCGGCCCACGCATGCCTACCTGGGATGGTCGCCCGGCCTGGACTTCGAAACCCGGCTCGTCGCCAAGGCCAACGCGGTCGAGGCGCTCCGGGCCGAACTGGGCCGCCCGGGCTACCGGGTGGACGTCATCAACATCGGCTCGGCCACCGACGCCTACCAGCCCATCGAGCGCCAGTGGAAACTGACCCGGGGGCTGCTGGAACTGCTGCTGGAAACCCGGCATCCCGTGTCACTGGTCACCAAGGGGGGACTGGTTGCGCGCGACGTCGATCTGCTGGCCAGGCTGGCGGAACTGAAGCTGGTCGCCGTCTACGTATCGATCGGTACGCTGGACGGACACGTGGCCCGGACGCTGGAGCCGCGCGCGGCGGCGCCATGGAAGCGGCTGGAAGCCGTGCGGACGCTGGCCGGTGCCGGCGTGCCGGTCGGCGTGTCGCTGGCGCCCGTCATTCCCTTCATTACCGACGACCACATCGAGCATGTGCTGGAAGCGGCCAAGGAAGCCGGTGCGCGGGCGGCTTTCTACACCATGCTGCGCCTGCCCTGGGAGGTCAAGGACGTGTTCTCGGACTGGCTCGAAGCGCACTTTCCCGACCGCAAGGCCCGCGTGTTGCACTGCCTGGAGGACTTGCGCGGCGGCAAGCTCAACGACGCGCGCTTCGGCAGCCGCATGCGCGGCCAGGGCATCTGGGCCGACCTGGTCGCGCAGCGCTTCGGGCGTGCCGCGCGCCGGCACGGGCTGGCGGACCGGCGCATCGAGCTGGAGACAGGGCTGTTCAGGCCGCCGCCCCGCTCGCCGCGTGGCAAGGAACCGCCCGCCGACACCGGCCAGATGCCGCTGTTCGGCTAGGGCCCGTTCAGGCGGGAATGCCCTCGAACAGGCTCTGGAACAGCAGCACGATGCCCAGCATCAGGATGGCGGTACCCACGGCCAGCGTGATGCCGGCCACCAATACCGGCCCCCAGCCGGTACGCGTCTGCCGTGCCTGTCCCGGGTTGTATTTGGCGTCGAACTTGGCGTCGGGAGTCAGGCACAGGACGATGGCTTCGATGAAGCCGGCGACGGCCGGGACGAGGAACAGGAAGAAGGCGGGATGGAAATACCACGCTTCGCTGCGCAGCGCCGTGCCTATCATGATCAGCGAGAACAGCAGCACGATCCAGCCGTGCCGGCGGCCCAGGTACCACCAATGCGCACCGGCCCAGCCCAGCACGGCGGCCAGCAGTCCCGCCACGGTCTTGTGGCGGAAACTCCGGGTCGGCGGAAGGATATGGGATTTATCGTCGGCGGAAGATGTGGACATGTGGTGGGAATCCATCGTAGAAGACCTTGATTTTGAAGGACTTTACCGCATCCTTGCTTGCTAGGCCCAGCAGGCCGGGCTATACTTTAGGGCTTTTCTTAGTCAACTTTTTCCAAGGAATTACCTATGGTGGTGATTCGTATGTCCCGCGGCGGCTCGAAGAAGCGCCCCTTCTACAACCTCGTTGCTGCCGATTCGCGCAATCGCCGCGATGGCCGCTTCATCGAGCGCGTGGGTTTCTACAACCCCGTCGCTTCCGAGGGTGAAGAAGGCCTGCGCATCGCGCTCGACCGCGTCGAGCACTGGACCAAGAACGGCGCCCAGCTGTCGCCGGCCGTGGCCCGTCTCGTCAAGGAATACGGCGCCAAGGTCGCGCCGGCTGCCTGATTTCGTGGTGTCCGCCGCGTCCACGGGGTCCGTTAGCGATCCCGCTCTGCCCGCCGATCTCGTCGAGGTCGGGCATGTGGCGGAGGCCTTCGGCGTGCGCGGCGGCCTGAAGGTCCAGCCGTATTCGGCCCAGTCCGAGGCCTTGTTGGGCAGTCGTACATGGTGGCTGCGCAAGGGCGCGGAAGTGCGCCGTGTCGAAGTGGCCGACGCCAAGCGCCATGGCGCGGTGGTGACGGCCACCTTCCCCGGCGTGTCCGACCGGGACCAGGCCCTGGCCTGGAAGGGTTGGACGGTGCTGGTGCCGCGCAGCCAGTTCCCCCGGCTTGCCGAAGGCGAGTTCTATTGGGTGGACCTGATCGGCTGCGAATTGACGGGCAAGGATGCCTCGGACCGGGAGGTCGTCCTGGGCTCGGTGACGGAAGTCAGTGACAACGGGGTGCATGCCATCCTGCACGTGGCCTGCGTCGAACCCGTGGCTCCAGGCCAGCCGACGCAGCCGCTGCTGGATGCGCGCGGCAGGCGGCGCGAGACCCTGGTGCCTTTCGTCGACGCGTATATCCGTGGTGTCGATCTCGACGCCCGGCGCATAGACAGCGATTGGCCCGAGGGTTTCTGACCCGTCGGGCGTGAACAAAGGGCTTGGGCCCGGGCCATGGACGAGATGTTGCGGTTCGACGTGATCACGCTGTTCGGCCCGATGTTCGAGGCCATCAGCCAGCAGGGCGTAACCGGCCGGGCGCATGCGCAGGGCCGGTGGCAGTTGCAGGCCTGGAATCCGCGCGACTTCACGGTGGACGTGCATCGCACCGTGGATGACAGGCCCTATGGCGGCGGACCCGGCATGGTGATGCGGGTCGAGCCTCTGGAGCAAGCCGTGTGCGCGGCGCGCGACCAGCGTGCGCAGGCCGGCTTGCCCGAGGCGCCGGTGGTGTTGCTGTCGCCGCAGGGGCGTCGTTTCGACCAGGCCCAGGCTTGCGAACTGGCCGGCGGAACGGGGGCCATCCTGGTGTGCGGGCGCTACGAAGGCATCGACCAGCGGTTCATCGACCGCTGGGTGACGCAGGAAGTGTCGCTGGGGGACTTCGTGCTGTCCGGCGGAGAAATCGCCGCGATGGCGATGATGGATGCCGCGGTCAGGCTGTTGCCCGGCGTTCTGAACGACGACGAATCCGCCGTGCAGGATTCGTTCAACGAGCGGTTGTCCGGCTTGCTGGACTGTCCGCACTATACTCGGCCGGAAGTCTATGACGGCCAGCCGGTGCCCGACGTGCTGTTGTCCGGGCATCATGCCAACATCGAGCGTTGGCGGCGCCGCCAGTCGCTGGAAGCGACGAGCAGGAAGCGCCCCGACCTGATCGAGGCGGCACGCGAGCGCGGGTGGTTGAGCCGCGACGACGAGAAGTTTCTGTCCGACCTGCAAAGGGAAGACAAGCGCTGACCGCCCTGGCGGCCGGCGTTGCAGCAAGCCTGCCGGGCATGAGTCCGGTGGGAGTTCCCATCCTCTGGTAGCGGTGCCATCAAAAGCAGAACCGCCACGTATGATGGTCATTGGAGATAGAAATGGACCTGATCCAAGTCCTCGAGCAAGAAGAGCTGGCCCGCTTGACGGCCAACAAGACCATTCCCGAATTCGCCCCCGGCGATACCGTGGTGGTCAACGTCAACGTGGTTGAAGGCAACCGCAAGCGCGTCCAGGCATACGAAGGCGTGGTCATCGCCAAGCGCAATCGTGGCCTGAACTCGTCGTTCATTGTCCGCAAGATTTCGTCGGGTGAAGGCGTCGAGCGTACGTTCCAACTGTACGCGCCGACCATCGCGTCGATCGAAGTCAAGCGTCGCGGTGACGTGCGCCGCGCGAAGCTGTACTACCTGCGTTCCCGTTCGGGCAAGTCGGCCCGGATCAAGGAAAAGCTGGTTCGCAACGCGCCTGCTGCCAAGGCTTGATTCCCGCGGTACTGCAAAATGAGCGCCCCCGTGTGGGGCGCTTTTTTTTGCCGCCGGGCCGCCCCAAGGCAAAAGCGCCCCCTCGGGAGTATGCTCTAGCCATGCCGATAACGACGGCGTTTCCGCCGGATTTCCGTTTCACATGTCATCATCCATTCCGACCGACCAACATAGCGACGCTCCGGCAGACGAGATCGACGATACGCCGGAGGAAATCCAGCCCGACTCCCTCGCTCCGCCTGCCCGGCGTCCGCCGCAGCGCCCGGCCTTCGATCCGGTCGCGCAGCCCTGGGTCGCCAACCCGGGCGGACTGGTCGCCGTGCCCGAGACGCGCCTGACGCCGATGGCGCTGCGCGACCGTTTCGCCGCGCCGCCCGCCTGGACGCCGGATGCGCAGGACATCAATCCGGCCCGCGCCGCGGACCGGTCCCTGCGGCTGGCGTCGGTGCTGGTTCCGATGATGCTGCGGCCCGACGGCATCCAGGTCATGCTGACGCAGCGCACCGCGCATCTTCATGACCACGCCGGCCAGGTCAGTTTTCCTGGCGGACGGGTGGAACCCAGCGATTCGTCGGTGACCGACGCCGCGCTGCGCGAGACCGAGGAAGAGACCGGGTTGCCGCGCGGATTGGTGGAGGTCATCGGCCAGTTGCCGGATTACTTCACCGGCACGGGATTCCGCGTGGTGCCGCTGGTGGGGCTGGTGCGCCCGGATTTCACGCCGCGTCCCGATCCCTTCGAGGTGGCCGAAGTATTCGAGGTGCCGCTGCGCTTTCTGATGGACCCGGCCAATCATCGGCTGCACAGCGCCACGCTGCCGGCAGGCGGCTTGCGCTCTTACTACTCGATGCCGTGGAAGCAGTTCTTCATCTGGGGGGCAACGGCGGGCATGCTGCGCAATCTCTATCAATTCCTGCGCGCATGATCCCCGTGTCCACCTCGCGCACGCGAGGGATGATGCAAAACCATGGCTATGCAATCTAGAATGCGCTCATGAGCTTCTTCGCACTCCTTCTTGCCTTTCTTGCCGAACAAGTCCGGCCTCTGCCGCGTTCCAACGCCGTCCATGAAGCCGCCCGTGCCGCCTGCCGCTGGGCGGGCCATGCGCTGGACGCCGGCAGCCGTGGCTATGCCGTGCTGGGCTGGCTGCTGGTGGTGGTCGTCCCCACCCTGGCGATATGGCTGATCGGGTCGCTGGCATGGTCGGTGCATCCCGTTTTCTCGCTGGTGTTCCATGTCGTCGTCCTGTGGTTCACGCTGGGGTTCCGGCAGTTCAGCCACCACTTCACCGAGATCCAGTTCGCGCTGGCCCGTGGCGACGTCACGCTGGCGCGCAGCCACCTGCAGGAGTGGCTGCGGGCTTCCGGCGGCAACGTGTCCGTCGAGACCATGACCGTGCCGGAGATCTGCCGCACCGCGATCGAGGAAGGCGTGGTGGCCTCGCACCGGAACGTCTATGGGGTCCTGTTCTGGTATGCGCTGCTGCCCGGTCCGTCCGGCGCCGTGCTGTACAAGCTGGCGGGCATTGCCCGCCAGGAGTGGGGCGATCGCACCGATGCCTTTGGCGAAGTGGCCCGCCGGGCCTTCCACCTGCTGGACTGGATTCCCGCCCGGATGACCGCGGTCGGTTTCGCCATCGTCGGCAATTTCGAGGATGCCTTGTACGGGTGGCGCCAGCGCGCCTCCAGCTGGGACGACCCCCAGCGCGGAGTGGTGGTGGAAAGCGCCGCGGGCGCGCTGGGCGTACGCCTGGCGCCGGTGTCGGGCAAGTGGCAGCCGCCGGTCGAGCCGGTCGATCCCGATCTGGTGGGGCCGGTCCAGCCGGCCTCCGCGGCCAGCGAGTTCACCGCCGCCGCCGAGGCGCCCGACGAGCCGGCGCGCCTGCCGGACCCGGCCACGCTTCACGCGGCGGTCGGGCTGCTGTGGCGGGCAGTGGTGCTCTGGATGGCGCTGCTATTGCTGCTGTCGCTGGTGTCCTGGGCCTCCTGAGGCCGGGCGTGACGGGCATGGCCGGCGCCATGCTGCACTGCATGAGGCCAGGCGAGGTTTCCGGCGCTATAGTGGCCCGGTCGAACTGACCGGAGCGGGGCCAGCCATGTTCTCTTTCCAATATTGCCCGAATCGCACTTCCCGTGTGCTGGAAGTGGAGATAGACCCGCTGCAGCGTGGCCCGGGCACCTGGGACGTCAACTGCAAGATCTACGAACAGAGCGAGGGCAGGCGACTGCTGCTCGGGCCGACCCTGGCCCTGCGCGACATTCCCGCGCAATCCGAGCAGGAATGCCTGGACGAGGCCGAGATCCGCATCGCCGACGAGATCGAGAACGATCGCTGGTTCAAGCTGTAGGGCCGGGTTTCTCAGTTATTGCATCCCGTTACATCCCTGGGCTTGGCGGTGGACGGCGATCTATACAATCGGCGCAGGCATGTGCCATTCACGACGATTAGGGGAAGATATGAGCATTTTCAAGGCCATACTCGACAAGATTTTCCCATCCAGCCATCCTGCCGTAGCCAAGGAGGCGCCTCCTGCGGCCGCGCCCGCGCCCGGTGGCGTCCCGGCGCCGGCCGCGATGCCGGCGGTGGACGTGGAGTCCATCCTGAACGCGATGGCGGCCAAGAATCCCGAGAAGCTCAACTGGAAGACGTCCATCGTCGACCTGATGAAGCTGCTGGGGCTGGACAGCAGCCTGGCGGCCCGCAAGCAGCTCGCGACCGAACTGCATTACAGCGGCGATACCAACGATTCGGCTTCGATGAACATCTGGCTGCACAAACAGGTGATGCAGAAGCTGGCCGACAACGGCGGCAAGGTTCCCGACGACCTGAAGAAGTGATCGGAAAAAGGGCCCCCGTGCTTGCCGGCGCGCAGCGGCAAGCACGGGGGCCCTTGTTTCACGATCGCTCTTGTTTCACTCCGGCAGGATGTTGATTTCCTTGGTGATCTGCGCCCATCGTGCGTGCTCGTGCCTGAGGAAATCGCCGGTCTGCGCGGGGCTGTAGCCCGGCGCGGCGATCGGCCCGATGGCGGCGATGCGTCCTGCGATTTCTTCATCGGCCAGCAGCGCATTGACGTCGCGGTTGACCCGCTCGATCGCCGCCGCTGGCGTGCCGGCGGGGGCGACGATGGCGAACCAGCCCACCATGTCGAAGTCGGGCAGCAGTTCGGACACCGCGGGCACCTGCGGCCAGTCGGCCAGGCGCTTGTCCGAGGTCACCGCCAGCAGCCGCAGGCGCCCTTGCCTGGCGAGCTGCGCGGTCGAGGCCACGTCGGCAACGATCGCATCCACGTGCCCGCCCATCAGGTTTTGTGCGGAAACGCCCACCGACACGTAGGGCACCAGGTTGGCCTGGGCGCCGGAGCGGGCATTGAACAGGCGGGCGATCATCCCGCCGAAGGTGCGCGGCCCCTCGTTGCCCAGCGTGAAGGTGCCCGGGGCGGCCTTGGACTTGGCGATCAGCTCCTCGACGCTGCGGATGGGCGAATCGGCCTTGACCAGGATGCCGAACGGACTGCGGGCGACGAAGGCCACCGGCACGAAATCCTTGGCGGGGTCATAGGGCAACTGCTTGAACAGGAAGGCGTTGGTGACCAGCGCCGCGGTCGTCGCGAAATAAAAGTTGTAGCCGTCGGCGGGCGACCGGGCGGCAGCCTGCGCGCCCACCGTGTTCTGGCCCCCCGGCTTGTTCTCGATCACGACGGCCTGGCCCCAGCGGGGATACAGCCGCTCGGACAACAGCCGGGCGATGTTGTCCGGACCGGATCCGGGAGGCTGCGACAGCAGCAGCCGTACCGGTTTGTCGGGCCAGGCCTGCGCCAGCGCCGACCGCATGGGGGAAAGCGCCGGGACGGCGGCCAGGGTGGCCAGGGTCCGGATGGCGTGTCTTCTGTTCATCGTTGTCTCCTCGCGTAATGGGTCAATGCAGCGCGCTGCGTAGTTCGTCCAGCAAGGCGTCCAGTTCGCGCGCATCGGCCGCGACGCCGTAGACATAGCGGTCGGGACGCACCACGGCCGCCGTGCAGCGGTAACGCTCGAACCACGCCTGGCACACGCCTTCGGTCTCGGCCAGGGCACCCAGGTCCAGGGTGGTCATGCCCCACGCCGGCGGAAGGGGCGGCACGGTTCCCGCATGGCGGGCGTCCAGCACCAGCCACCAGCCGTCTCCCGCCGCGTGGTCCAGGCGGACGGTGGCACCCGCCTGCCTGATCCAGGGTTGGGGGAACAGCGTGCCGCGGGCGGGAGTGCCGGCTCGGGCCAACAGTCCTTGCTCCAGCGGCGGAATGACTTCCTGGCGCGGCATGTCGCGTACCGTGCCGCCGCATTCGTCCAGCAGGCGCGCGTCGCGGGCGCGGGCCCGGGCCTCGTCGCGTTCGCAGATCACCGCGCCGATGGCCTTGATGCGCCCGGTCAGGCTGCGCACGTGCTGCTTGCGCTCGATGCCGTAGCTGTCGAGCAGCGCGTCGGCCTGGGCGCCCGTGACCGTCCGCCGCAGCACGGCCGCCAGTTTCCAGTTCAGGTTGGCGACGTCGCGTATGCCCTGGCACATGCCCTGGCCCAGGAAGGGGGGCTGCTGGTGGGCGGCGTCGCCGGCGACGAACACGCGTCCGCGGCGCCAGTCGCGCGCCACCAGCGCGTGGAAACGGTAGCTTGCCTGGCGCCAGAGCTCGCCGTCCTCCGGTGTCAGCCAGCGCGAGAGCAGTTTCCAGGTTGCTTCGGGCTGGGTGACGGTACGGGGATCTTCGTCCGGCTTGAGGGAGATTTCCCAGCGCCGGTGGTTGCCTGGACCGATCACCAGCGTGCACGGCCGGTCGGGCTCGCAATACTGCACGCTGGTGCGGGGCAGCTTGGCCAGTCCGCGTTCGTTGGCCAGGACGTCCACCACCAGCCAGGGTTCGTCGAATTCCAGGTCTTCCAGTTCGATGCCCGCCAGCTCCCGCACCGTGCTGGAGGCGCCATCGCAGCCGATGACGTACTTCGCGCGCAGGCTGGCGCGGCTGCCGTTCGCGTGGGCCACGTCCAGCCTGGCGCCCGAGGCGTCCTGTTCCAGGCCGAGCAGGGTGGTGTCCAGTTCGACGCGCACGTTCGGCAGTTGCTGGACGTGGTCGCGCAGGATGCGTTCCACCGGAGGCTGGGTGAAGACGTTCGAGGGCGTGTAGCCCAGAGGGTAGGGCGGCTCGACCATCGTGAGCCGCTTGATCAGCTGGCCATCCACGCCGAAGTACTCCGATGGCGTGAAGGGTTCCACGTACCGGGAGATGGAATCGACCAGTCCCAGCTGCTGGAAGACCCGCATGATCTCGTGATCGACCGCGATCGCGCGCGGCTTGTCGTAGACGTCGTGCTGCCGGTCGCAGACGTAGACCTTGAATCCCTGGTTGCCCAGCAGTCCGGCGGCGACCGCCCCCGAAGGGCCGAAGCCGACGATGGCGACGTCGTACAGGGGATGCGTGGAGGCGTTCATGCCCGGCCTCCGGATGCGGGGTGTTTCTTCGGGGCGAGACGGGCCATGCCCGCCAGCCGGGCGTGAGGGTGTCGCATGATGGATCCGTGAGTCGGGAAAAGGGTCAGGCCGACGAAGGTACGAAGAACACTTCGCTTTGCGCGGTCTTCAGGCGCGCCGATGGCGGCGGCGAGATGCCCCACTGGTCCACGCGGCCCGGCGGCCATTTCCAGTCATCGGGGCCGCCCGCGACGTAGCCGTCGTCGATCTGTTCCACCTCCGCCGTGTATTCGATCACCTCGCCGAAGGGGCCGATGAAATAGTTGAAGGCGTTGTCGCCGGGGCCGTGGCGGCCCGGGCCCCATTCGATCGCGTAGCCGGCGTCCTTCATCCGGCCCCCGCCGCGCATGACCGACTCCAGGTCCGGCATGACGAAGGCGATGTGGTTCAGCGCGTTGTTGTCGGTGATGCCCACCGCGATCGTGTGATGGTCGGCATTGCAATTCATGAAGGCCATGATGCGGGTGAGATCGGCCAGCCGGAAGTCCAGCGCCTGCTCGAAGAACCGCCGGGTGGCGGCGACGTCGGCGCTGTTCAGGACAGCATGGGCGAGACGCACGGGGCGGTCCGGCACGTCGGCTGCCTGGGCGTGCCGGGCATCGCCGGTCACGACCTGGATCAGCCGGCCATCGGGATCGCGCAGCAGCAGCCCCAGGCCGCCCGCTGGATCGGCCACGGGGCCGATGGGGGTTGCCAGCGTTCCGCCCGCTTCGATGCCGGCGCGCGCGACCGCGCGCAAGGCGTCCTCGTCGTGCGCCCGCAGCGTGACGTGGCGGATGGCCGTTCGCGGGCCGCGGTGCAGCGCCAGCAGATGGTGGTCCTGGCCGGTGCCGCGGAAATACAGAGCGTCCGGCTCGCGGGCCACGACGTCCAGGTGCCAGATGCGGGTATAGAAGTCTTCCGCCTTGTCGAGGTCGGGGACTTCCAGGGCCACGCTACGCAGCCCTTGTATGGTGGAAGATGCCATGGGGTGATTGCTCCGTGATGCGTGCCGCGTCAGCCCGCCTGCAAGCCGGCCGCCGTGACGCCGGCGATGCAGATTTCCTCGTCCTCGTCGCCCGTGCCGCCGCTGGCGCCGGCCGCGCCCAGGATGGCGCCCGCGGCATCGCGGATCAGGATGGCGCCGGTCTGCGGCAGGAAGCGTCCTTGCGCGGTGGCCGCCAGCGTGACGAAGAAGTTCGGGTTGTCCTTGGCGCGCTGCGCCAGCGTGCGGCTGGAGGCGTCCATGCCCACCGCGGCCCAGGCCTTGCCGGTGGCAACGTCCACGCGGAACATGCTGGCGCCGTCCTGGCGCTGGGCCGACTTCAGATGGCCGGCGGCGTCCAGCACCACCACGGCCATGGGCTTGTAGCCCTTGCCCGCGGCATGCGCCAGCGCGCCCGCGATGATGGCATTCGCCTGTTCCAGGGTCAGGCCGGGCATGGGAGTCTCCGTTCGTATGAGTGATGCGGGCAGTCTACGGGCCGGAGAAATATCTATCCAGACGATTGGGTGAATAGTTAAAATCCACCCCATGGATATTCGTCATGTGGACCTGAACCTGTTGCGCGTGTTCGACGCCATGCTGGAGCATCGCAGCGTGTCGCGCGCGGCCGAGGCCATCGGCCTGAGCCAGCCGGCCATGAGCGCCGCCGTGGCCCGCCTGCGCACGCTGTTCAACGATGCGCTGTTCGTGCGGACCGGGGCGCAGATGCAGCCCACGCCGCGCGCGCTGGCGCTGGCTCCGGCGGTGCGCCGCGTCATGGAGACGGTCAAGAGCGAGATCCTGCAGGCCCACACCTTCGACCCGGCCACCAGCGAGCGCACCTTCACGCTGATCACGCCCGACATCGGCGAGATCAACTTCGTGCCCAAACTGCTGGCGCGTTTCGTCCAGGCCGGCCCGGGGCTGAACCTGCGCACCCTGGCCATGCCGCGCCACGCCGCGGCCGAGGCGCTGGAGTCGGGCGAGGCCGAACTGGCCATCGGCTATTTTCCCGACCTGCACAAGGCGGGCATGTTCCAGCAGCTGCTGTTCCGCAATCCCTACGTCTGCATCGTGCGCCGCGGCCATCCCGACGTGGGCGATGCGCTCACGCTCAAGCAATACCTGGCCTTGCCGCATGCGGCGGTCAGGCCGGGGCGGGAACACCTGTTCGAGGAATATCTCCAGCGCAAGGGACTGCGGCGCAGGATCCTGCTTGAGACCTCGCATTTCACGAGCCTGCTGCCCATCATCGAAAGCTCGGACCTGATCGCTACCGTGCCGCACGACATGGCCACCGTCTGCGTGCAGCATGCCGACATCCGCATGGTGGACGTGCCGCTGAAGGTCCCCACCATCGAAGTCCACCAGTTCTGGCCGCGCCGCTTCCACAAGGACGCCGGCAACATGTGGCTGCGAGCGCAGGTGCACGAATTGTTCAGAGGGTAGGGCCCCCCCCTACGCGCTTACGCGCGCCCCCCAGGGGGCGAAACCGGCGGACTGGCAAAGCCAGATCCGCGGTTTCCTGGGTCTAGTTCCTTTATCTTGGGTTGGAGCACCTGTGCTTCGCTGGCTGCCAGCGGTAGCAACGGTGTGACATACCAAGATAAAGGAACTAGACCCAGGATGCGGTGGATCCGGCTCCGCCGGTCCACCCGCATCGCCCCCTGGGGGGCGCCCGAAGGGCGTAGGGGGGGGCACCCCTCTACCCTATTGCAGTTCGCAGGTCGTCGGGCAGGGCGATCGATTTGTGCGTGTCCAGCGAGGTGGTGACCAGGGTTTGGACCGCCGACATCCGTACGACGTCGTCCGTGCCCACGCAGCGCCAGGCCAGCGTGAGCGAGCGGTTGCCTACGCGCGTGACCTCCAGTTCCAGCCACACCTGCTCGCCGAAGCGGCTGATTGCGCGGAAGTCCGATTCGATGTGCACGGTCGGCATGCCCACCCGCCGCTCGCCCACCAGGCCGTGGTAGCCGCCGGGCAGGATCGCGTCTATCCAGCTCTCGACCAGGTCGTTGAACAGGATGAAGTACTGCGGATAGAAGATGATGCCGGCCGGGTCGCAGCGCGAGAAGTGGATCTTGTAGGGGAGCCGGAAGGTGTGCGCGGTTTGCATGGAGAGACGGGCTGGGTTCGTCAGGAAAGGGCGGGCGCGATGGGCTTGTGGAAGCACACGCGATGCTGGCCTGGGCCGGCATGGTCGAGATGGACGGGGACGCCGTCGACGACACCGGTTCCGGGCGCCAGCTCGAAGCCCATGCGCCGGTGGAAGGCGATCGAGCCCCTATTGGCGGGCGAGGTGATGCTGCGCACTTCGCGGCAGCCGCGGGCCCGCACGGTATCGAAGAATCGCTCGTACAGCACCCGCCCCAGGCCCGCGGCGCGCAGCGTGGGGTCGACGCCGACGAAATGGATGTAGGCCACGCCCGCTTCCGATTGCGAGACGAAGCCGATCAGGAAGGCGCGCACTTCCCCGGGCTGGCCGGCGACGAAGCTGGTATCGCGGAAGTGCTCGAAGAACAGGCGCTGCAACAGGCCGCGCATGGGACGGCCACCCCACCAGTCGTCGACCACCGAGGCGATGGGTTCGTAGTCGTCGATGGAGAGGGGGCGCAGGGATGGGAGTGTCATGGATGGCTGCAAAGGGATATGCCGATTGTCAGGAGCGCCTCGTGAACACGATACACGAATTCAAGCCCGGCCCATGCCTAGGCCGTGGTTGCGTGCGCATGCCGTTTGATCCAGACATCCGCATCACATCAAAATTATGTCGTACTGCTCCTGGCTATAAATACCCTCGACCTGCAGCGAGATCGGCTTGCCGATGAAATCGCCCAGCGCCGCCAGGTTCTGGCTTTCCTCTTCCAGGAACAGGTCCACCACTGCCTGGGCGGCCAGGATGCGGAATTCCTTGGGGTTGAACTGCCGCGCCTCGCGCAGGATCTCGCGCAGGATCTCGTAGCACAGCGTGCGCGCGGTCTTGACCTGGCCCCGGCCCTGGCAGGTGGGGCAGGATTCGCACAGCACGTGGCTGAGCGATTCGCGCGTGCGCTTGCGCGTCATCTCGACCAGTCCCAGCTGGGTGAAGCCGTTGAGCGTGATGCGCGTGCGGTCGCGCGCCAGCGCCTTGCGCAGTTCGCCCAGCACCGCCTCGCGGTGTTCCAGGTTCTCCATGTCGATGAAGTCGAGGATGACGATGCCGCCCAGGTTGCGCAGCCGCAACTGGCGCGCGATGGCCTGCGCCGCCTCGAGATTGGTCTTGAAGATGGTGTCGTCGAAGTTGCGTCCGCCGACGAAACCGCCCGTGTTGACGTCGATGGTGGTCAGCGCCTCGGTCTGGTCGATGATGAGGTAGCCGCCCGATTTCAGCTCGACCCGGCGCGACAGGCCCCGGTTGATTTCCTCGTCGACGTTGTAGAGGTCGAACAGCGGGCGTTCGCCGGTGTAGTGCATGACCTTGTCGATGACCGAGGGCGTGAACTCCCGCGCCCAGGCCAGCAGCCGGGTGAAGCTGCTGCGCGAATCGATCTGGATGGAGGCCGTCTCGGTGCTGACCACGTCGCGCAGCACCCGCTGCGCGAGGTTGAGGTCTTCGTGCAGCAGCCACGGCGCCCCCTTGGTGCGGGCCTGCTGCTGCATGATGGCCCACAGCTTGCCCAGGTAGGCGATGTCGGCCGCGAGTTCCTCGTCGGAAGCATCCTCGGCCTGGGTGCGCACGATGTAGCCGCCTTTCTCCTCGGCCGGCACCAGGCGCTGGACCCGGTCGCGCAACTGGTTGCGCTCGGCCTCGGATTCGATGCGCTGGGAGATGCCGATGTGGGGATCGTAGGGCAGGTAGACCAGCATGCGGCCGGCCACGCTGATCTGCGTGGACAGGCGGGCGCCCTTGGTGCCGATGGGGTCCTTGATGACCTGCACCATCAGGGTCTGGCCCTCGAACAGCAGTTTCTCGATGGGCGTGGCGGGGTGGCCGCCGTGGGCGCGCTCCTGGCGGCTTTCGCGGATGTCGGCGATGTGCAGGAAGGCGGCGCGGCCCAGGCCGATGTCGATGAAGGCGCTTTGCATGCCCGGCAGCACGCGCGCGACGCGGCCGAGGTAGATGTTGCCGACGTAGCCCTTTTGCGAGGTGCGCTCGATGTGGAGTTCCTGGACGGCTCCCTGCTGGATGACGGCGACCCGGGTTTCGTAGGGGGATACGTTGATGAGAATGTCTTCGGTCATGGAATGTGCCGGTGGCGTGCGCGACTATCCGCAGCTTACCGCGAGTCGGGTGCCGGCGGGGCCGGGATCAGGGCAGGACGATGCCGGCCAGCCCCAGCAGGCGCGCCGTCTCGTACAGCGGCAGGCCCATCACGCCGGTGAAGCTGCCGGCGATGTGCTGCACGAATACGCCGCCCAGGCCTTGTATGCCGTAGGCGCCGGCCTTGTCGTAGGGTTCGCCGGTGTCGCAATAGCGCGCGATGTCGCGCGGCGTCAGTTCGCGAAAGCGCACGCGGGTGATCGAGACGTCTTCGTGCAGCGCGCCGCGATGGACCAGCGCGAGGGCCGTGTGCACCTCGTGCTCGGACCCCGACAGCCGGGCCAGGATGCGCTGGGCATCGTCCCGGTCGACCGGCTTGCCCAGCACCTCGCCGTCCAGGATGACGGTCGTGTCCGCCGCCAGGATGGGGCGCTCGGCCAGCTTGCGCTGCTTCAGCAGTTCGGCGCCGGTCAGCGCTTTTTCGCGGGCCGTGCGGCGCACGTAGTCGGCGGCGGGTTCGCCCGGTAGCTGCGGCTCGTCGGGACCGTCCGAGGGCGGCGGCAGCAGCAATTCGTGCTCGACGCCCAGTTGCGCCAGGAGTTCCCGGCGGCGCGGGCTGCGCGAGGCGAGGTAGATGGAGGGCATGTCAGCGCCCCATGGCGCGATGCGCCTTTCGTGACGGATGAAGCGGGTGCTGGTTGATCCAGGACGCCGCGGATCCGGCTTTGCCGGTCCGCCAGCGTCGCCCCCTTGAGGGGGCCCGCGTAAGCGCGTAGGGGGTGGGTTTCATCCTAGCCGCCTCGATGATAGGGGTGGTTGGCCAGGATGGACCAGGCCCGGTACAGTTGCTCGGCCAGCAGCACGCGCACCATGCCGTGCGGCAGCGTCAGGCTGGACAGCCGCAGCATGCCGTGGCAGCGGCGCTTCAGGTCGGGGTCGAGCCCGTCGGGCCCGCCTATCAGCAGGGCGACGTCCTGGCCGTCGTCGCGCCATTGCTGCATCTGTTTGGACAGGTCCATCGTGGTCAGGTCGCGGCCCCGCTCGTCCAGGGCCAGCCAGCGTCCGCCGGCGGGCAGGGCGGCTTCGATGCGCCGGGCTTCCAGCGCCTGCATCTGCGCGGCGGTCTTGCCCGTGGTGCGCGGCTCCGGCCGCACCTCGCGCAGTTCGATCGGCAGGTCGGGCGGCATGCGCTTGGCATAGTCCGCATAGGCCTCGTCCACCCAGCCCGGCATGCGATGCCCCACGGCGATGATGATGAGCTTCATGCCCCAAGCCTCGTTAGTCAGATGTCCAGACCCAGGATGCGGTGGATCCGGCTTTGCCGGTCCACTCGCATCGCCCCCTGGGGGGCGCGCGTCAGCGCGTAGGGGGGGGACTCAACTTCACCCGGACGGGCTTGCCGCCCCAGACCTCTTCCAGGTTGTAGTACTGGCGGATGGCCGGCTGCATGATATGGACGACGATGTCGCCCAGGTCCACCAGCACCCACTCGCCGGTTTCCTCGCCTTCGGTGGCGATGACCTCGCCGCCCAGGGCCTTGATCTTCTCGCTCACGCTGGAAGCCAGGGCCCGGGTCTGCCGGTTCGAGGTGCCGCTCGCGATGACGACGCGGTCGAACAGGCTGGTCAGGTGGGTGGTGTTCAGCACCGTGATGTTCTGCGCCTTGACGTCCTCGAGGGCATCGACGACGGCGCGTTGTAGTTTGCGTATGTCCATATTCAGGCCTGATACAGGCGATGCTGGGTGATGTACCGAAGTACGGCGGGGGGAACGAGGCCGTCGACCGATTCGCCGCGGGCCAGCCGTTGCCGGATGCCGGAGCTGGATATCGCCATCTCGGGCATGGGCAGCCGGTGCAGGGTGCGCCCGTGCCGCGCCAGTTCCGCGTGTAGCGCAGCGGGCGGCTCGGGCTCGTTGCCAGGGCGGCCGGCCACCGCGAGATCGGCCAGCGCGACGATGCCCTGCCATTCATTCCAGGTACAGAAATTCGCCAATTGGTCCGCGCCCAGGATCCAGACGTAGCGAGCGTCTCCAGCAACCGGCGTGCCCGTGCCGCCCGCCAGGGCGCGCAGGGTATCGATGGTGTAGCTGGGACCGCCGCGATCGATCTCGATCCGGTTCAGGGCCAGACCGGGCTGGCCGGCGATGGCCAGCGCGACCATCTGCGCGCGCTGTTCGGCCGTGGCGGCCAGGGGCTGGCGCTGCCACGGCGCGGCCGCGGGTATGAGCTGGACCGAGGCTGCGCCCAGGTGGGCGAGCGCCGTGCGGGCCAGCGTCAGGTGCGCTTCGTGGATGGGGTCGAAGCTGCCCCCCAGAAGACCGATGCGAGGTGTCGTGGAGGCGCTCAAACCCAGTCCCGGGGGGGCAGCAGTTCGTAGAGGCGGGCCTCGGGCGAACCGGGTTCGGGGTGCCAGTCGTAGCGCCATTGCGCCAGCGGCGGCATGGACATCAGGATGGACTCCGTGCGCCCGCCCGATTGCAGGCCGAACAGCGTGCCGCGGTCGAAGACCAGGTTGAACTCGACGTAGCGTCCGCGGCGGTAGGCCTGGAAGTCGCGTTCGCGTTCGCCGTAGGGCAGGGCCAGGCGCCGGCGCACGATGGGCAGGTAGGCATCCAGGAAGGCATCGCCCACCGAACGGGTGGCGGCGAAGGCATGGTCGAAGCCGCCTTCGTTGAAGTCGTCGAAGAAGATGCCGCCCAGGCCCCGGGCTTCCTTGCGGTGCTTGAGGTAGAAGTACTCGTCGCACCACTTCTTGAAGCGCGGATGGAGATCGGCGCCGCTGGGGTCGAGCGCGGCCTTGCACGCGCGGTGGAAATGGACCGCGTCTTCCTCGAAGGGGTAGTACGGGGTCAGGTCCATGCCGCCGCCGAACCAGAACACGTCATCGTCGTCCGATGCATGGACGGACTTGGCAATGAACACCCGCACGTTCATGTGCACCGTGGGCACGTAGGGATTGCGCGGGTGGATCACCAGCGAGACGCCCATGGCTTCCCAGGGGCGTCCGGCCAGCTCGGGGCGGTGGGCGCTGGCCGAGGGCGGCAGCGTGGCGCCGGTCACGTGGCTGAACAGCACGCCGCCGCGTTCGAACACCCGGCCTCCCTCGATCAGCCGGGAGACGCCGCCCCCGCCTTCGGCCCGCTCCCAGGCGTCCGAACGGAAGGGGCCGCCTTCGATTTCCTCCAGGGCCTGGACGATGCGGGACTGCAGGCCGGTGAAATAGGCGCGGGTCAGCGCGGTGTCTATCTTCATGCCGTGCCGGGCTCCGCGGGGGCGTTGCGGCGCGTGATGGCCCGCCAGCCGATGTCGCGGCGGTACTGCGCGCCATCGAAATGGATGGACTGCAGCACGTCGTAGGCGCGCTGCTGGGCCAGCCGGGCGGAGTCGCCCAGGGCCGTGACGCACAGCACCCGGCCGCCGCTGGTCCGGACCTCGCCGCCGCTTTCGGTGGTGCCGGCATGGAAAACCATGCTGTCGGGCGTCTCGGCGGGCAGGCCGCGGATGACGTCGCCCGTGCGCGGGGTGTCGGGATAGTTGTGGGCGGCCATGACCACGCCCAGCGCGGTGCGGCGGTCCCAGTCGATGTTGGCCTGGTCCAGCGTGCCGGCCACCGCGTGCTCGAAGACTTCCAGCAGGTCGCTCTTGACGCGCATCATGATGGGCTGCGTTTCGGGATCGCCCATGCGGCAGTTGAATTCCAGCACCTTGATGCCGTTCGGGCCGATCATCAGGCCGGCGTACAGGAAGCCGGTGAACGGAATGCCGTCCTTGGCCATGCCCTGGATGGTGGGCCAGATGACCTCGCGCATGATGCGGCCATGCAGCTCGGGCGTGACCACGGGGGCGGGCGAGTAGGCGCCCATGCCGCCGGTGTTGGGGCCTTCGTCGTTGTCCTTGAGGCGCTTGTGGTCCTGGCTGGTGGCCAGCGGCAGCACGTGCTTGCCGTCGCACAGCACGATGAAGCTGGCTTCCTCGCCCTCGAGGCATTCCTCGATCACCACGCGGGCGCCCGCCTGGCCCAGCTTGCCGTCGCCCAGCATGGCGTCGACCGCGGCGTGGGCTTCCTGGACCGAGGCGGCGACCACCACGCCCTTGCCGGCGGCCAGGCCGTCGGCCTTGATGACGATGGGCGCGCCTTCCTGGTCGATGTAGGCGTGCGCCTGCGCCGGGTCGGTGAAGGTCTGGTACCTGGCGGTGGGAATGCCGTGCCGGACCATGAAGGCCTTGGCGAAGTCCTTGGAGCTTTCCAGCTGCGCGGCGGCCTTGGTGGGACCGAAGATCTTCAGGCCGCGCGCGCGGAAGATGTCCACCACGCCGGCCGCGAGCGGGGCCTCGGGACCGACAACGGTCAGGCCTATGCCTTCCTTTTCGACGAAGTCGGCCAGTTGCGTCGGGTCGGTGATGGGAATGTTCTGCAAGTGCGAGGTCAGGGCCGTGCCGCCGTTGCCGGGGGAGACGAACACCTTCTGTGTCTTGGCGGCCTTGGCCAGTTGCCAGGCCAGGGCGTGTTCGCGGCCGCCGGAGCCGATGACGAGAAGCTTCATGTGGGTGACTCGTCCATGACCGCCGTGGTGTAGACCTCCTGGACGTCGTCCAGGGATTCCAGCACGTCCAGCAATTTCTGCATTTTCTCGGCATCCTCGCCGGACAGGGCCGTTTCGTTGAGCGCCTTCATCACGATGCCGTCCATCTCGGCCTTCATGCCGGCGCCGTCGAAGGCCTGCTTGACGGCGACGTAGTCGGTGGGGGCACAGATGACCTCGATCACGCCTTCGTCGTCGGTGATGACGTCCTCGGCGCCGGCATCGAGCGCGAGTTCCATGATCTTGTCCTCGGGCGTGCCGGGGGCGAACAGGAACTGGCCGCAGTGCTTGAACATGAAGGCGACCGAGCCTTCCTGACCCAGGTTGCCGCCGTGCTTGGCGAAGGCGTGGCGGACCTCGGCCACGGTGCGCGTGCGGTTGTCGGTCATGCAGTCGACGATGACGGCCGCTCCGCCGATGCCATAGCCTTCGTAGCGGACTTCCTCGTAGTTGTCGCCGTCGGCTCCGCCGGCCCCGCGCGCGATGGCCCGCTGGATGGTGTCCTTGGGCATGTTGGCGTCGGTCGCCTTGTCCCACGCCAGGCGCAGGCGGGGGTTGGTGTCGGGGTCGGCGCCGCCGGCGCGGGCGGCCACGGTGACTTCACGTATCAGTTTGGTCCACAGCTTGCCGCGCTTGGCGTCTTGGCGCCCTTTGCGGTGCTGGATATTGGCCCATTTGCTATGTCCGGCCATGGAAATCGCTTGTATCGTAACGATGAAAGGGGCATTTTAGCTTGACCGGCAGGTGGCGGCTCCCGGAGGAATGTCCACTTGCTGCCAATACCACAGACTGCGTACCGTCCCAGCCCTGCGAAAGCTGCCGGCGCGGGGCGAAGAACCAGGACTGGCGCGGCTTTTGACAAGAGCGGGGCCTTGCGCACAGAATCCCCGCAACCCCCGACGCCCAGTTTGCCCAACGGAACCATCATGGCCGCTCCCATTCTCCTCGCCAAGAACGCCAACACCGAGCTTTTCCTGCTGCCCGGCATGGCCAACCGCCACGGCTGCATCACCGGCGCGACCGGCACCGGCAAGACGGTCACCCTGCAGGTCATGGCCGAAGCCTTCTCGCGCCAGGGCGTGCCGGTATTCATGGCCGACGTCAAGGGCGACCTGACCGGAATTTCCCAGGCCGGCGTGGCCACGCCCAAGCTGCAGGAGCGGCTCAAGTCGCTGGGGCTGGACGAACCGGCCTGGGGCGCGAGCCCGGCCACGCTGTGGGACGTATTCGGCGAGCAGGGGCATCCGGTGCGGGCCACGGTTTCCGACATGGGGCCGCTGCTCCTGGGCCGCATGCTGAACCTGAACGACACCCAGGCCGGCGTGCTGACCATGGTGTTCCGCATCGCCGACGACAACGGCCTGCTGCTGCTGGACCTGAAGGACCTGCGGGCCATGCTGCAATACGTGGGCGACAACGCCGCCCAGTTCAAGACGCGCTACGGCAACGTCTCGGCCGCCTCGGTGGGGGCGATCCAGCGCGGGCTGCTGGCGCTCGAGGCGCAGGGCGGCGACCGCTTCTTCGGCGAGCCCATGCTGAACATCGACGACCTGATGCAGACGGACGCCCAGGGGCGCGGCGTGGTCAACATCCTGGCCGCCGACAAGCTGATGCAGTCGCCCACGCTGTACGCGACCTTCCTGTTGTGGATGCTGTCCACGCTGTTCGAGCACCTGCCCGAGGCCGGCGACACCGACAAGCCGAAGTTCGTGTTCTTCTTCGACGAGGCGCACCTGTTGTTCAACGACGCGCCCAAGGCGCTGCTGGACAAGATCGAGCAGGTGGTCCGGCTGATCCGTTCCAAGGCCGTGGGCGTCTATTTCTGCACCCAGAACCCGCTGGACATCCCCGAGACGGTGCTGGGCCAGCTCGGCAACCGCGTGCAGCACGCGCTGCGGGCCTTCACGCCGCGCGACCAGAAGGCGGTGAAGTCGGCGGCCGACACCATGCGGCCCAATCCGGGCCTGGACATCGCCGCCGCCATCACCGAGCTGGGCGTGGGCGAGGCGCTGGTCTCGCTGCTGGACGAAAAGGGCCGGCCGGGACCGACCGAGCGCGCCTACGTGGTCGCGCCGGGCAGCCGGATCGGCCCGGCCACCGACGCCGAGCGGCAGGCGCTGCGCCAGTCGTCGCTGGTGGCGGGGATCTATGAAAAGGCCGTCGACCGGGAATCGGCCTATGAAATCCTGGTTGCCCGCGCGGGGGGCGGCACGGCCGCCTCAGGCGGCGCCGCGGCCCCGGCCCAGCCTGGCCAGCAGCCGGCGTCCGAGGGCGGCCTGGCCGATGGCCTGCGCGACATCCTGTTCGGTTCCACCGGCCCCCGGGGCGGCCGCCGCGAAGGCGTGCTGGAGTCGGCCGCCCGCAGCGCCGTGCGCTCGATGGGCACCCAGCTCGCGCGCGACCTGACCCGCGGGCTGCTCGGTTCGCTGCTGGGCAAGCGGCGCTGATACCGGCCGCGCATGGCGCGGCCATGAAGTCCCTGTCGCCAGCAGGGACTATAAGTGGGTCTATTACTGCATTGACAACCATTGCCTATGCAGCAATAATGCCGGCATGGCAGATTCCACCTCGTCCCCCCGCATTTCTCCGGAGCTGGCCGACCTGATTCGGCGCTACGACCCGGAAGAAAGCGTGGGCTACCTGATCAAGCAGGCCCATTTGTCGCTGCAGCGCGCCGTCGATGCCGAAATGACGGCGCTCGACCTGACGGCCATGCAATGGGGTCCGCTGATGTTGCTCGCCATGGGGCGGGGGGAAACGGCGGCCGAACTCGCGCGCAGCGCCTGTTCGGACACCGGCGCCATGACGCGCATGCTCGACCGCCTCGAATCCAAGGGATTGATACGGCGGGTGCGCAGCGCGGAAGACCGCCGGGTCATCAAGCTGGAGCTGACGGAAGAGGGCGTGCGCGCCACCGAGCAGGTTCCGCAGCGCCTGCACGACGCGGTCGATCTGCACACCCGCGATTTTTCCGAACAGGAAGTCCAGCAATTGAAGTCCTTGCTGCGCCGCATGGCGGCCAACGGCGCCCAGCGCGGCTGAGGCCGGGCCATCGGGGCGCGGCCCTTGTTTCGTTTTTATGACTGCCTAAGCAGTAATAGGCAAGGCAACTAAATTCAGCGGATCGTAAGCTTCCATGAAAAAAATCTTGCTAGTGCCCCTGGTCGCCGCCCTGGCCGCGTGCGCCGGCATGGACCGGGACGGCGCCTCGCACGCCCGCCTGGTCGATGCGCCCACGCTGGGCATGGCGCAGGCCGACGTCAGGTGGCCGGTGCAGCAGTGGTGGCATCGCTACGGCGATGCGCAACTGGACGGCCTGGTCGATGAGGCCATCGCGGGCAGCCCGTCCATCGTCATCGCCCAGGCCCGCCTGGCGCGCGCCGAGGCAGCCGTGGGCAACGCCCGCGCGAACGGCCTGCCCCAGGTCGACGGTACCTTCACCGCCACCCGCCAGCGCTATACCGAGCATGGCGCCATCCCGGCGCCGCTGGCCGGCGGCGTGCGCACCGATTCGCGGCTGGCGCTGAACGTGAGTTATGAACTGGACTTCTGGAACAAGAACGGCTCGCTGCTGAAGGCCGCGGTGTCCGAAAGCCGGGCGGCGCAGGCGGAGAACCAGGCGGCGGTGGGCATCCTGGCCAGCGCGGTGGGATCGGCCTACTTCAACCTGCAGCGTCTGTTCGCTCAGCGCGATGTGCTCCTGGCCGCCATCGGGCAGCGCGAGGGCGTGGCCGACCTGACCCGCCAGCGCTATGCCTCGGGGCTGGATACGCAGGTGGAGGTCAAGCAGGCCGACTCGGCGCTGGCCGAAGCCCGTACGCAACTGGCGCAGGTCGACGAGAGCATCGCCCTGCAGCGCAACGAACTGGCCGCGCTGGCGGGGGCCGGCCCGGAGCGCGGCGCGGCCATCCGGCCGGTGCCGCTGGTGTCGCCCGGCACCGAGGTGCCGGCCAGCATACCGCTGTCGCTGCTGGGCCGGCGCGCCGACATCGTCGCTGCCCGGTGGCGGGTCGAGTCCGCCCAGCGCAACGTCGACGCGGCCAAGGCCATGTTCTATCCCGACGTCAACCTGGCCGGCTTCGTCGGCACGTCGGCACTGGGGCTGTCCAATCTGTTCAAGTCCGGCAGCCAGATCATCGGCGTCGGCCCGGCCATCACCCTGCCGATCTTCGAGGGCGGGCGGCTCAATGCCAACCTGAAGGGCCGGGCGGCGGACACCGATCTGGCCATCGCGTCCTACAACCAGACCGTGCTGCATGCCGTCAACGAAGTGGCCGACACGCTGGCGTCGATCCGCGCGCTGGACCGCGAGAGCGGCGAGCAGCGCAAGGCCCGCGAGGCCATCGAGCAGGCCTACGAGCTGGCGGTCAAGCGCTATCGCGCCGGCCTGGGCAACTACCTGAGCGTGCTGACCGCGCAGAGCGCGGTGCTGACGCAGACCCGGCTGGATACCGATCTGAAGGCCCGCGCCCTGACGCTGGACGTCGCGCTGGCCAAGGCGCTGGGCGGCGGCGCGGAACTGCCCGCCGGCCCGGCCGAGCCGGTCGCCGCCGCGCGCTAGCCGAACGAGTCGAACACCTGTTCATGCCGCGCGCAGCGCGGCGCAAGGGAAAAAGAGATGGAAACCGCACAACAAGCTTCCAAGAACCCCCGCAAGAAACTGCTGCTGGGCGCCGCAGGCGTGTTCGCCGTGGCCGCCGTCGCCTACGGCGCCTGGTGGGCGCTGGTGGCCCGCCATTACGAAGGCACCGACGACGCCTACGTGCAGGGCAACCTGGTGCAGATCACGCCCCAGATCGCCAGCACGGTCGTCGCCATCCAGGCCGATGACACCGACTACGTGAAGTCCGGCGATCCGCTGATCCTGCTGGACAAGGCCGACGCACAGGTGGCGCTGGACCAGGCCCAGGCCGCGCTGGCCCAGACCGTGCGCCAGGTGCGCACGCTGTACGCCAACAACGGCGCGCTGACCGCCAACATCGCGGTGCGCCAGGCCGACATCGAGCGCGCGAAAGCCGATCTTGCCAAGGCCCAGAACGATGCCAAGCGCCGGCAGGAGCTCGCCTCGTCCGGCGCGGTCAGCGGCGAAGAACTGCTGCACGCCGAAACCGCGGTCAGCAACGCCAAGTCGGCGCTGGCCTCGGCGCAGGCGGCCCTGGTGGCCGCGCGCGAGCAGCTCGCCACCAATACCGCGCTTACCGACGGCACCAGCGTCGAGCAGCATCCCAACGTCCTGGGCGCCGCGGCCAAGGTCCGCGAGGCCTACATCAACCTGTCGCGCACCACGCTGCCCGCGCCCGTGACCGGCTACGTGGCCAAGCGCAGCGCGCAGGTGGGGCAGCGCGTGGCCCCCGGCGCCTCGCTGATGACTATCGTGCCGCTGGACCAGGTGTGGGTGGATGCCAACTTCAAGGAAGTGCAACTGGGCCGCATGCGCATCGGCCAGCCCGTCACGCTGGAAGCGGACGTCTACGGCTCGAAGGTCGAATACCACGGCAAGGTCGCCGGCCTGGGCGCCGGCACCGGCAGTGCGTTCGCCCTGCTGCCTGCCCAGAACGCCACCGGCAACTGGATCAAGGTGGTGCAGCGCGTGCCGGTGCGCATTGCCCTGGATCCCAAGGAAATCGAGGCGCATCCGCTGCGCGTGGGCTTGTCCATGAACGTCTCGGTGGACGTGTCGTCCACCGACGGCCCCGCGCTGGCCGAGGCGACGCGCACCGAGCCCGCCTACTCGACCACGGTCATGGACCACGCCCGCGAGGATGCCGATGCCCTGGTGGCCGCCACCATCGCCCAGAACCTGGGCGGCCGCGCGGCCGAAGCCAAGCCCGCGATGGCCAAGACCTCGCCGCTGCACATCTCGACGCCCGTCCGTGCCGAGCTGGGCGGCGCGACGACGGTCGCTCGCCACGGCGCGGGCGTGATGTAAAGCCGCGCCGGCCACGGATGCTTCCATGACGACCAACGCTTCTTCCCCGGCGGCGGCCGACGAGCCCGCCGCGAACCCCGCGCCCGGCAGTCCGGCGGCGGCCCATCCGCCGCTGCAGGGCGGCCAGCGCCTGCTGGGCACGGTCGCCCTGTCGGCGGCGGTGTTCATGAACGTGCTCGACACGTCCATCGCCAACGTGTCGCTGCCGGCCATCTCGGGCGACCTGGGGGTCAGCACCAGCCAGGGTACCTGGGTGATCACCTCGTTCGCGGTGGCCAATGCCATCTCGCTGCCGCTGACGGGATGGCTGACCATGCGCTTCGGGCAGGTGCGGCTGTTCATCGCCTCGGTGCTGCTGTTCATCGTCGCGTCGTGGCTGTGCGGTCTCGCCCCCAACCTGGAATCGCTGATCGCGTTCCGCGTGCTGCAGGGCCTGGTGGCCGGCCCGATGATTCCGCTGTCGCAGACCCTGATGCTGGGCAGCTACCCCCGCGAGAAATCCGGCATGGCGCTGGCGCTGTGGGCCATGACTACCCTGGTGGCTCCCGTGGCCGGCCCCTTGCTGGGCGGCTGGATCTCCGACAACTATTCGTGGCCGTGGATCTTCTACATCAACATCCCCGTCGGCCTGGTGGCGGCATGGGTGAGCTGGAGCATCTACCACAAGCGCGAATCGCCCATCCGCAAGCTGCCCATCGACACCATGGGGCTGGTGCTGCTGGTAGTCTGGATCGCGGCGCTGCAGATCATGCTGGACAAGGGCAAGGAGCTCGACTGGTTCGCCAGCGGCACCATCGTGACGCTGGCCGTCATCGCCGTGGTCGGCTTCGTGTTCTTCATCATCTGGGAACTGACCGACCGGCATCCCGTCGTCGACCTGCGGCTGTTCGCGGGGCGCAATTTCACCGTCGGCGCGCTGACGCTGTCGATCGCCTACGCGGTGTTCTTCGGCAACGTGGTGCTCTTGCCGCTGTGGCTGCAGACGCAGATGGGCTACACCGCTACCGACGCCGGCATGGTGACCGCGCCCATCGGGTTGCTCGCCATCGTGTTCACGCCCATCGTCGGCCGCATGCTGGCGCGCACGGATCCCCGCATCCTGGTGACCGTCGCCTTCGGCGTGTTCGCCGCGGTCAGCTTCATGCGTTCGAACTTCACGCCGCAGGCCGACATCGTGACCCTGCTCGAGCCCACGGTGATCCAGGGTGCGGGGATGGCGGCGTTTTTCGTGCCCCTGGTGTCGCTGACCCTGGCCGGATTGCCGCCTGACAAGATCGCCAGCGCCTCGGGCCTGTCGAACTTCCTGCGGATCACCGCGGGGGCGTTCGGCACTTCCATCTCGACGACGATGTGGGAGGACCGGGCGGCCATGCATCATGCCCACCTGACCGAGCACATCGCCGCCGGCAGTGGCGCCACGTCGCAGGCGCTCTCGAGCATGCAGGGCGCGGGCATGTCGCCGGACCAGGCGCTGGCGTCGGTCAACAACCTGATCAACGGGCAGGCGCTGACGATGTCCGTGGTCGACATCTTCTACGGTTCGGCCATCATCTTCCTGGTGCTGACCGCTATGGTCTGGCTGGCCAAGCCGGGCAAGCGCGGCGCGGGCGCCCCGGTCGATGCGGGCGGCGCGCACTGAAGGGCGGGGCGGCGGCCGTGAAATTTACGGCGGCCTCGCGAACGACTATATTCCATCGGATTTCCCCGGCAGCAGCAATCCGATGACCCGGTCTTACCTTTCCCGGCCCCTGGCCATGCTCGGGCTTGCCGGCCTGCTGGTGCTCCAGGGGTGTGCCCCGATGGCGCCAGGCAAGGCCGGCCTGGACATCGACACGTCCGTCAGCGCACGCAGCCAGGGCAGCCGCGTGCGGTTCATCGTGCTCCACTACACGGTGTCCGAGTCGCCGCGGGCGCTGGGCATACTCAGCCAGGGCGAGGTCAGCAGCCATTACCTGATCACCGACGACGAGCCGCCGCGCATCTACCGGCTGGTGGACGAGAGCCGCGCCGCCTGGCATGCCGGCCAGAGCGAGTGGGGCGGCTATACCTGGCTCAATCGCAGTTCGATAGGCATAGAGATCGTCAATCGCGGCCCGGTCGGGACCGCCGCCGACGGTACGCCGGCCTGGCAGCCGTACCGGCCGTCGCAGATCCGGGCCGTGAAGGCGCTGGTGCGAGACATTGCCGAGCGCCACGGCGTCGCGCCCGAGAACATCGTCGGCCACAGCGACATCGCGCCGCTGCGCAAGCAGGACCCCGGGCCGCTGTTTCCGTGGCGCGAACTGGCGCGCGAGGGCGTGGGGCGATGGTATGACGAATCGGTGGCCCAGGCGCTGGGGGCGCGCTTCGCTGCCCAGGGGCTGCCCGACATGGCTTCGGTCCGGCAGCAACTGGCCCGGGTGGGCTATGCGGTGCCGCCCCTCGAGGCGCCCGAGCGCGAGATGCGGGCGGTCGTCGCGGCGTTCCAGATGCACTACCGGCCCGCGCGCTACGACGGCGTGCTGGATGCCGAGACCGCCGGCGTGCTGGCGGCGCTGGTGGCAGCGTCGGGGCCGGCGGGCGCGGGCGATGCGTCGGCCTGGTAGGAGCCCGGGGGACGCCGGCCTAGTTCTTGGTCCCGAAGAGGCGGTCGCCGGCGTCGCCCAGCCCCGGCACGATGTAGGCGTTCTCGTCCAGGTAGTCGTCCAGCGACGCCAGGTACATGGGAACGTCGGGGTGGTGGTCGCAATAGACCTGCATGCCCTCGGGCGAGGCCACCAGCGCGACGAAGATGATGTTCGAGGCCGGCACGCCGCGCTTTTTCAACGCCTCCACGGCGTGGGCGGCCGAATAGCCCGTGCCTATCATCGGATCGCACAGGATGAAGGTGCGGCCTTCCAGCTCCGGCAGGCGCACGAGGTATTCCACCGGCCGGTGCTGATCGTCGCGATACAGGCCGATATGGCCGACGCGGGCCGAGGGCACCAGGTCCAGCAGTCCGTCCGCCATGCCGCTGCCCGCGCGCAGCACCGGCACCACGGCGAGCTTCTTGCCGGCGATCACCGGCGCGTCCATCGGCGTCATGGGCGTCTCGATGGGGCGCAGCGCCAGCGGCAGGTTGCGGGTGACCTCGTAGCCCATCAGTTGCGAGATTTCGCGCAGCAACTGGCGGAACGTCCGCGTCGACGTGTTCTTGTCGCGCATGTGGGTCAGCTTGTGCTGGATCAGCGGGTGATCGAGGATGAACAGGTTGGGAAAGCGCGGATCGGTCTTCACATGCGTACCTTGAGGATGGGCGGACGGCGCCTCGGCGCGGCCGATATTCTCCGCGATTGTATGCGCGATTAGAATGCGGCATGACCATTGCCCATCAAGGAGATTCCAGATGTCCAAGGCGATACGCATCGAGCAGCATGGCGGCCCCGAAGTGCTCAAGCTGGTTGACGTCGACGTGCCCGCCCCCGGTCCCGGCGAAGTCCGGATCCGGCAGCACGCGGTCGGCCTGAATTTCATCGACATCTATTTCCGCACCGGCCTGTATCCTGCCCGGCTGCCCGCCGTGCTGGGGTTCGAGGCGGCGGGCGTGGTCGACGCTGTGGGGCCCAAGGTCCGGCACCTGAAGGTGGGCGACCGCGTGGCCTATGGGCAGAGCCCGCTGGGCGCCTATGCGGAAGTGCGCAACCTGCCCGCCTTCCAGGTGGTCCGCATCCCGGACGGCGTCGGTTTCGACCAGGCCGCGGCCATCATGCTCAAGGGGCTGACGGTGCAGTACCTGTTCCGCCAGACCTACCGCCTGCAGGGCAACGAGACCATCCTGTTCCACGCCGCGGCCGGCGGCGTCGGCCTGATCGCATGCCAGTGGGCGAAGGCTTTGGGCGTAAAATTGATCGGTACGGTGTCCTCGCCGGAAAAGGCGGCGCTGGCCAAGGCCAACGGCGCGTGGCAGGTCATCGACTACAGCCGCGAGAACGTGGCCGAGCGCGTGCTCGAGCTGACCAAGGGCAAGAAAGTGCCGGTGGTCTACGACGGCGTGGGCAAGGACACCTGGGAAACGTCGCTCGACTGCCTGCAGCAGCGGGGCCTGATGGTCAGCTTCGGCAACGCGTCGGGCGCGGTCACCGGGGTCAACCTGGGCATCCTGGCGCAGAAGGGATCGCTGTTCGTGACGCGGCCCACCGTGGCGCATCACGTGGATACCCTGGAAAAAATGCAGGCCGCGGCGGCCGACCTGTTCGAGCTGGTCGTCGCGGGCAAGATCAAGCCGCGCATCGAGCAGCGCTTCAAGCTCGAGGACATCGCCCAGGCCCACGAGTCGCTGGCCGCCCGCAAGACCACCGGCTCCACCGTACTAGAGGTGTAGGGGGATAGGACTGAACATGAAATGGATCATCGTCGCGCTGTACCTGGGCGCCATCGGCTACGTGCACTTCCGGGGCAAGGTCCGGCTGCGCTTCTTCAGGCAGTTGTTCGACCATTCCTCGATCGTGGCACCCGTCAACGCGTTCATGTACCTGTTTTCCCGGGTGCCCGCCGTGCCGTACATCCCGGTGCGGCAATTGCCGGCGCTGCAGGCGCTGGACGACAACTGGGAGGTCATCCGCGACGAGGCGGTGAAACTGCGCGACGCGCAGCGCATCCGCGCGGCGGAAAAGAACAACGACGCGGGTTTCAACTCCTTCTTCAAGTCGGGCTGGAAACGGTTCTACCTGAAGTGGTACGAGGCTCAGCATCCGTCCGCGCACGAGTACTGCCCCCGCACGGTCGAGATCCTGCGCGGCATTCCCGAGGTCAAGGCCGCCATGTTCGCCGAACTGCCGCCCGGGGCGAAGCTCAATCCCCACCGCGATCCGTTCGCCGGCTCGCTGCGCTACCACCTGGGGCTGGAGACGCCGAACGACGACCGCTGCTTCATCGAGGTGGACGGCGAGCGCTACAGCTGGCGCGACGGGCAGAGCGTGGTGTTCGACGAGACCTTCATCCACTGGGCCGAGAACGGGACGGACCGCGACCGCATCATCCTGTTCTGCGACGTCGAGCGTCCGCTGCGCTACCGCTGGGCGCAGGCCTTCAACAAGTGGATGGGGCGCAAGGTCATGACCGCCGCCAGTTCGCCCAACGAAGAGGGCGACAAGACGGGCCTGATCAACAAGCTGTTCTATGTCGTCTGGGTGGCCGGGCAGTATCGCCGCAGGCTCAAGAACTGGAACCGCACGGTCTACCGGCTGACCAAGGCAGCCCTGATCATTGGCGTGGTCGCGCTGATCATCTACATCTGAGCCAGAGGCGCGGCCGCAGGGCAGCAGGCAACGGCCATGGCGGCGAGCGCCATGGCCGTTTTTCATAGTCCCCGCGAGCGGGCGAACGTTCCCAGGGCCAGGCCGGTCGTGGCGCACAGCGCCATCAGCGGCAGGGCATGGGACCAGTCCGGCACCGGGCCGGACAGCGTGACGGCCCAGGTCACCAGCGGGGCGGCCGCGAACTGGCCCAGGTTGGAGCCCTGCAGGAACAGCCCCTGGAGGCTGGCGATCTGGTCCGGACTCTTGGCCAGGCGCGGCGATGCCGACAAGGTGGCCGCCGGCAGGGTGCCGCCGATCAGGTTCAGGCTCAGGCAGGCCATGAAGCGGACGGCATCCGGCAGCCAATCCGAGAAGATCGCGCAGGCCGACAGGCCGACGACGACATGGGCCGTCATGATCAGCGAGCTGCCGCGCAGGCCGCGCTGCAACAGCGAGGCGCCGAGCACCGAGCCGCCGGCGTTGAAGAAGATCACGACGGCGGTCAGCAGGGAGGCGGTGCGCAGCGACAGCCCGCGTTCCTGGATGGCCCAGGTCGGCAGGAAGGTCATCACCGTGAAGAACTGGATGGCGTAGAACGTGAACGAAAGCCCCAGCACCCAGGGCACGAGCTGGCGCAGCCCGCCCGTCAGCTTGCGCCAGTCCAGCGAGCGCGCAGCCGGCCTGGCATGGACATAGCGCTTGCGCCAGAGTCCCATCCAGACCGCGCACACGGCCGTCACGCCGGCGATCAGCGTCCATAGCAGGCGCCAGTGGCCGTCCTCGAGCAGCAACGGTGCCGTCAGCAGCGCGAAGCTGATGCCCAGCGGCATGTAGGCCGACCAAAGGGCCAGCACCAGGCGGGTCTGGTGCGGCGCGCTGAGCGCCGTCAGCAGGGTGGGTACCGACACGACGATCGCGATCTGCCCGGTGCCTTCCAGGATGCGGCTGGCCAGCAGCATGGCATAGCTGTCGGATACCGCGCCCAGCAGCCCCCCGGCCATCAGCGCGCACAGGCCGGCGAGGGTGAAGCGCCAGGCGCCGACGCGGCCGGAGACGAGTCCCATGCCTGCCGCGCACAGGGTGGCAATGGTGCTGAACAAGGAAACGACCCAGCCTACCTCGCGCAGGCTCAAGCCCAGGTCCTGCTGCAGCAGCGGCAGCGCGGGGGGCATCTTGCCCACGCACAGGGCGACCAGGATGCCGCAGGCCACGCCCAGGCCGACACCGGGCCAATCGGTGCGTTGGGAACCTCTGTCGAGGGCCATGCGTCAGGCCTTGCCCAGGACGATCTTCATGGCGGGCAGCAACTGGGCCGCCGTTTCCGGGCGCTCGAGCGCGTATTCCAGGTTCATTTGCGCGACATCCACGTGTTCCTCGGCCAGCGCCTGCGCACGGGCACCTTCGCCTTTCTCCATGGCCTGGACCAGCCGGTGATGCTGCAAGTGGGCGTAGACCATCCACTTCTGCCGTTCGTCCCCGGTGTTCTGCATCGGCAGCATGGTGCTGGGCGAGGCGAAGGGCAGGCGATTGTTCATTTCTATGGCGCGCGCCAGGGCGAAGTTGCCGGCGGCATCGATGATCAGCTTATGGAAGCGATCGTTCATTTCCCCGTACAGGGCATAGTCGTCATAGGTCATCTCGGCCTTGTTGACCGCGCGGTCGCCGTCCTGCAGGCAGGCCCGCAGGTCCAGCGACAACTGGCGCGAGACGCCATGCTCGGCCACCAGACGGGCGGCCATGCCTTCCAGGTGGCCGCGCACCGCGATCGCATCGTGGATCTCGCGCGGCGTGAAGCGCCGCATCATGTAGCCGTTGGTGGGCGAGGGCTCGATCAGCCCTTCCTGTTCCAGGGCGGCCAGCGCCAGGCGAATGGGCGTGCGCGACACGCCCAGCTTCTCGGCCAGCGGAATCTCGGCCAGACGTTCGCCGGGCGTGAATTCCCCTTTGAGTATCAGGTCCCGCAGTTGCACCAATACGCGCGTCTGTTGCGATTCCAATGTCGCTCTCCTTTGCGGGTGCGGCGCGTGCCCCTCGAGGCGCGGCGCGATCACCGGCGCTCATTGTATCCAATTGATTGGCTGGATCCAGTTTTATGATTCTGGGGCATTCTTCAGCTATGGAGGCCCCCGTTCAAGGTCAGGCTAGGGAAAACGATGTGGTTGTTTAAGTTTTTGAAAAATAAAGATAATTAATGATTCATGGCATTCTTCGCAATAATGCGTGATCAAGATCGGCATGGCATGGGTTTACATCGTTGGATCCATAGAATAGTATCTTGCATACATCGCATCGTCCCATTGGAGTTCGTATGTCCCCTGAACAGAATCAACGCATCACCCGCGTGGGGGTGGGTACGCCGGCCGGCAACCTGCTGCGCCGGTACTGGCAGCCCGTTGCCCTGGTCGACGAACTGGAGGGCGATCGCCCGGTCCGCCCGGTCAAGCTCATGGGGCAGGACTTCGTCTTGTTCCGCGACGAGCAGGGACGCTACGGCCTGCTCGATCGGGACTGTCCGCACCGCGGCGCCGACCTGGCCTTCGGGCGCCTGGAGGATGGCGGACTGCGCTGCCTGTTCCATGGCTGGCTGTTCGACGTCGATGGCGCCTGTCTGGAAACGCCGGCCGAGCCGGAAGGCAGCAAGCTGCCCCAGCGCATCAGGCAGAAGTCCTATCCCGTGGTCGAGAAGAGCGGCCTCCTGTTCGCCTACATCGGCGAAGGCGAGCCTCCGGCGTTTCCCCACTTCGACTGCTTCGTCGCCCCGAACGAATACACCTTCGCCTTCAAGGGCTATCTCGACTGCAACTGGCTGCAGGCGCTGGAGGTCGGCATCGACCCCGCCCACGCTTCGTACCTGCACCGCTTCTTCGAGGACGGCGATACCGAGGCCAGCTACGGCAAGCAGTTCCGCGGCGCGTCGGCCGACTCCAACCTGCCCATCACCAAGGTGCTGCGCGAGTACGACCGCCCCGAGATCAAGGTCGATCCGGCCAACTACGGGCTGCGCCTGACCGCGCTGCGCCGGCTGGGCGGCGAGCAGACCCACGTGCGCGTGACCAATCTCGTCTTCCCCCAGGCCTTCATCATTCCCATGAGCTCCGAGATGACGATCGCCCAATGGCATGTGCCCATCGATGACGAAAGCTGCTACTGGTACGCCATCTTCACCAGCTTCGGCCAGCCGGTGAACAAGCAGCAGATGCGCGAGCAGCGCCTGGCGCTGTACGAGCTGCCGGACTACATGCCGCGCGTGGGCCGTTTCAACAACTACGGATACAACGCCAAGGAGCAGGCGACGCAGACCTACACCGGGATGGGGCACGACATCAACGTGCACGACCAGTGGGCCGTGGAATCGCAAGGCAAGATCCAGGACCGTACCCGCGAGCACCTGGGCTCCACCGACAAGGGCATCGTCGCCTATCGTCGCCTGCTGCTCGAGGCCATCGACCAGGCCGAGCGTGGCGAAAAGGCCCTAATGATGATCGATGAGTCGCAGGCGGGCGAATTCACCGGCCCGCCGTCCATCGACGGCATCGGCCCGGACGATACCTGGAGCGATTACTGGAAGGTCGCGGACGAGAAGCGCCGCAAGAGTTCCGAGTGGGCCGCGTAGGGGGCGACATGTCTTTCGTTGATCGGTTCGGCCTGTGGTCCGAGGTCCAGCAGCAAGCCGCGCGCGACGTCATCGCCGCCCTCGAGAGCGGCAAGCTGGATGTCGTGCGTTTTTCCTTCCCCGACCAGCACGGGATCCTGCGCGGCAAGACGCTGGTGGCCCAGGAGGCGGTGCGCGCGCTCAAGAGCGGCGTCACCATCACCACCACCATGTACGCCAAGGATACGTCGCACCGGACGGTGTTCCCGGTGTTCACGTCCGGCGGCGGCTTCAGCCGCCCCGAGATGCAGGGCGCCGCCGACGTGCTGATGGTGGCCGATCCCACCACGTTCAAGGTCCTGCCCTGGGCGCCCAATACCGGCTGGCTGTTGTGCGACACGTACTTCCAGACCGGCGTACCCGTGCCGTTCGATACCCGCCAGCTGTTCCGCAAGACGCTGGCGAACCTGAACGAAGCCGGGTATGGCCTGATCACGGGGCTGGAGGTCGAGTGCCACGTCTTCAGGGTGGCGCAGCATCACATGCGCCCGGAAGACGCGGGCCAGCCCGGCCAGCCAGGCGTGCCCCCGGATGTCGAACTGATGTCGCACGGCTACCAGTACCTGACCGAGCTGCGCTATGACGCGGTCGACGCGGTCATGGAACTGGTGCGCAAGACCACGCAGCAACTGGACCTCCCGCTGCGTTCGCTGGAAGTGGAGTTCGGTCCCAGCCAGTTCGAGTTCACCTTCGCGCCGGGCGATGCGCTCAAGACCGCCGACGACATGATCCTGTTCCGCAACGCGGTCAAGCAGGTCTGCCGCCGCGAAGGCTTCCATGCCACTTTCATGTGCCGCCCGCGCATCCCGAACGTCGTGTCCAGCGGCTGGCACCTGCATCAATCCCTGCGCCGCCTGTCCGACGGCAGCAATGCCTTCGTGCCCGCCGAGGCGGGCCAGGACCTGTCGCCGGTGGGGCGCCACTACCTGGGCGGGCTGCTCGCCCACGCCTGCGGCGCCACCGCGCTGTCCACGCCGACGCTCAACGGCTACAAGCGCTACCGGCCGTATTCGCTCGCGCCCGATCGGGCGATCTGGGGACGGGACAACCGTGGCGTCATGCTGCGCGTGCTGGGCGGCGTGGGCGACTCCGCGACCCGCATCGAGAACCGGGTGGGCGAACCCGCGGCGAATCCCTACCTGTATTTAGAGGTGGCTCCGGTTGTTTGGACAGTATTTTGAGATTTTAAGTGGAACGCTCCGGGCACATCATGCTGCCGTTTTAATCGCAGGCAGCATCGCGAAGTATGCCTCATCGGGGGTCTGATCGGCCAAACTGGAGTGAGGGCGCCTCTGGTTGTACAACTGGATATACGCCCCGATGGACTGCCTGGCCTGGCTGACCGATTCGTAGGCCTTCAGATACACCTCCTCGTACTTGATGCTGCGCCATACCCGTTCGACAAACACGTTGTCGCGCCAGCTTCCCTTGCCATCCATGGATAACCGGATGCCTCGGCTTTGTACCGCTTCAGTGAAGGCGCTGGCTGTGAATTGGCTGCCCTGATCGGTATTGACGATATCAGGCAACCCGTAGCGGGTAAAGGCTTCTTCCAAGGCGTCAACGGCATGCACCGCTTCCAGCGTGATGGCCACCCGATGAGCCAGAACCTTGCGACTGGCCCAGTCTACGACTGCGGTCAGATACACAAAGCCCCGAGCCATCGGGATATAGGTCGTATCCAGCGCCCACACCTGATTGGCCCGGTTAATCCGCATATCGCGCAGCAGGTACGGCCAAACTTTGTGCTGGACGTTGCGCCGGCTCGTGTTGGGCTTGCAATACAGCGCCTTAACGCCCATGCGTTTCATCAGGGTGCCCACGTGTCGTCGGCCGACCTCATGGCCGTCACGGCGCAGTAGCCGCGCCAGCATGCGGGCCCCGGCAAACGGAAACTCCAGATGCAGCTCGTCGATCCGGCGCATCAACATCAGATCTCTATCGTTGACAGGCCGGGCCTGATAATACACGCTCGATCGAGCAATCCCCACCAATTTGGCCTGGCGTGACACCGGCAGTGCATGCGTACGGTCTATCATCGCTTTGCGCTCAGCAATCCCGCCTTGGTGAGCGCGCTTTCTAAAAAATCATTCTCCAGCGTGAGCTGGCCGATCTTGGCATGTAGCACCTTCAGATCGGCCGGCGGCTCGTTGTTGCTCTGTCCTGCCGACCCGAATACGTCCGCCGCCTTCTCCTGCAACTGCCGCTTCCATTCCGTGATCTGGTTCGGATGCACATCAAATTGCTGAGCCAGTTCGGCCAGGGTGCGATCCCCCTTGACCGCCGCCAAGGCCACCTTGGCCTTGAACGCCGCTGAGTGTGTTCGTCTCGTTCTCTTGGTCATCTCTCTGGTTCCTTTACCGGCATTATCGCCGGATCAGGCCCAGAGCTCTCCACTTATCGGACTGTCTGAATTTCCGCCGCCACCTCTGTTTGGAGCCGGTGACGGTGCCGGCACCGCCCAGGCTGGTCAATGAGAGCATGTATTTGTCTCCCCTCTTGTTTGTGGGTTGTGAAATCAGGAACCGGCGCGGTCGCCGCGGACCGCGTCAGAACCACTTGAAATTCGCTCGTCGGTCGCGGCCGCAGCAACCTGCGAACTGTTCCGGCCGGTCACTTGCGCAGCGGCATAGATGGCGTCCACCCAGGTGCAGCGGTTGGCGATCAACATTCCAGCCACATCGAGCGTGCCGCCGCGGTTGATGTAGCCCAAAGCCCGCGTCTTCGAGGTGCCGCTGTCAATGCGGCGCAGCACACCCAGCATCGGCTCTGGGCGGGTATGGCTTATTAACACGCGAGGCAAGTGAGGCGGGAAGAGTGCTTGCAGGGCTTCGTCACCGACCACGAAGGTGGCCTCAAGGTCATCTCGCGGAATGCGCAGGCGGCCGGGTTCGATCACTACAGTGACGCACGACGCAAGTCCATGGCGCTCCAGGCGGGCGTGGGCTTTGAACGCTTCCTCCAACTGGTAGGCGCCAATCACCACGAACTGCAGTTGTGCTGTAGCCGGATCGCCGGCTACATGGGCTGCTCCGTGCTCAACCAGCGATTGAGCGGCGGCGGCGTTGAAGTGATTCGGCGTGTCGCGCTTGGAGACCACCACACAGGCCACTTGGCCCCGGCTGGCGTAGACCGCTCGCAGCGCGGCGGACGCCGTGTTGGCATCCACCGGGAACAACACGCGTGCGGTGTCCGACATCTCCCCCAGCAATGCTTCGCCAATGGTCGGGTCCTGGTGTGACTGCTCGTTCTTGCTGTTCTCCCAGGTGTGGGATGTGACGATCAGCGGGACGGAGATCCAGCCTGGCGGCTGGCCCAGTTCCTTCTGCCGACGCGCGAAGATGATCTCCTGGCGCATCAATCCAAGCATCTTGACCGCGAAGGCCTCGTAGCTGACGATCAGGTTCAGCCCCCCTTTGTTGGCGAGGGCGGCGGCCGCAACGGCTTCTTCATTGAGTGCGGTGACCACCGAGCCATCCGTCGATTCCGGGGCGCCGGGTTCGGGCACGTTGACGCGGTGCCTGAGCAGCGCCAGCGTGGCACCCATCTTGTTGCTGGCCAGTTCATCGGGATTGCCGATCCGGATGCGCAACTGTGGATTTGCCTGCACTAGCTCCACGAACCAACGGTCCAGTGCGGACATGGCGCTGCCCGATACCTCAGTTGGCGCCCAGGCCGGCATCGGCAGATGAGGGCTCGCTGGATGGCGTAGGGCCATGGGGTGCTCGCTTTCGCGCGAGCGCTGGCTCTGGCCGTGATTCGCAAGGACGGTGAGCGCGTTTTCCAGTTCGCTCTCGGGCACGAACAGCGCCGCAGCCCCTGCGTTGAAGGCCTCGCGTGCCTGCGCATCCTCGCGCGGATTGCCGTTCAGCGGCAGGTTGTGGGCGGCATTGGTCGCCGCGCCCGGGAAGCCAAAACCTTTCTCCGTCTCGGCGATCACGTAGGGCAGCTTGACCGGATAGCGCCGATCCGAGCGTGCGGCGAAGGCGCTCAGCGTGTCTTCGGCTTCAACAATGGCCCATGCGATCGCCATCGGATCACGTCCATCAACGATGATCGGATCGAAGCCGTTGTGGCGCAGGTCCTCGGCCAGCCAGGTAGCGCCACCTTCCTGCACGATCTGGGTGCGCTGCTCGATGCGCCGTCCGTTGAGAATCATGACCGGGATGGCGAAGCCGCAGTCCTCGGCGCGCCACCAGCGCGGCGCCCAGTCCGAGCCACGTTGTTCCTCGAAAGCGCCATCACTGAGGAATGCCACCAGGCTTTCTCCCGGCAACGGCGTGTGCACATACTGCAGCCCGGCGAACCCCAGATAGCCGCCTTCGGAGATCGCGCCGGCCGTGTTCGGCCCGGCATGGCTACCCAGCGGTACCGCGGGCCGACCCTGCTTATCGATGGCATAGGAGTAGAAGTCCGCGATCAGGAGCGACAGGCCCGCCTCGCTGCGGTCGTAGCGTCCACGCTGGGCGGCGGATACATCGCCGGTCAGTGCGTTCACCGCCTCGATCGCGGCCACGCAGTGCCCCTGCCCCATGAGCCAGCCGCGTGTCGTCCCGGTCAGCGCGTTGGCCAACAGATAACCCACGAAGGCTGGCACCATGTTGAGCGAGCCGCCGGTGTGGCCTTCGGGCGTTTGTTTGAAATCATCGGAGCCCAGTGGGCAGCCGCTTCGGTCGATGCGCCGGGCATAGGTCATATGCGCCACTACGCTCATGGCCGTGCAGGCCACCCGGTCGGCTGCAGCCAGCAGCGCATGGGCCGAGGCTTCGTCTGCTATACGCCTTTGCGCGACCAGACGTTGCACTAGGGCCTGCATACGTTCGATGGTTTCAGACCTGTGCGCGATGGGCCCGTAACCAGCACGCCAATCGGTTGCGAGGTTAGCTTGAGAGGACATTTCAGGTCTCCTTGAAAATAGTTGGATCGATAAAAAGATCAGCCTCGCGGATCGGTTTTCCCGCTAGAGAGAGCGTCGGCAATCAGCGAAGCGAGACCAATCCGGTTGCTCGGATGCGGTACTGCGTCGGTGGACGTAATTCGGGCAAACAACGGTGTCAATTGGGCCCAGGCATCCTCGGCGAACAGGGCATGCACCACTACGCACTCCGGCTTGCGCATTCCTTGCTCGGCGAGCTTGCGCGCCGCGACGGCGAGCGTGCGGCCTGATGATGCGATGTCGTCCACAAGCACCGGCGTTCTGCCGCGCCAGATCGACAGGTCGGGAACATCGATGTCCACGCTGCGATCGCCATGGCGTGTCTTGCGAAGCACAGCGTGCGGTACGCCGATGCGGGACGCGATGGCGCCGGCCCACTGCTCGCTTTCCTCGTCGGGGCCCACGATCAAAGGTTCTTCGACATGATTCGCGATCCAGTCGGCCAGCAGTGGTGCGGCATGCAAGGTGATGGTGGGGATCGTGTAGACCGCTGATAGTGTCGGATAGCGGTGCAGATGCGGATCCACCGTGAGCAGCTTGTCGAAGGTCGATGAGACCAGACGTGCGAAGGACCGCGACGTCACGCTTTCTCCGTCATGGAATCGCTTGTCCTGGCGCATGTAGGCCAGATACGGTGCGATCAGGTTCACCTCTTGCGCGCCAAGTTCGCGCGCCGCGTCAGCGGCAAAAGCCAGAAGCAGGAACTGCGGATCAGGATGGGCCAGCGTGCAAATCACATCCACGATCCGATCGGCAGGTTCGCCATGCAACCGGACATAGCTCTCGCCATCGGGGAATCGGCGCGTTTCGATGCGGCCGGCTTCGCTGCCGCATGCCTGCGCGATGCCGCGGGCCAGATCTTCATTGCCGGGTAGGGCCAGGGTGAGTCGTTGCATCCATTTATCTCCTTATTTGTTGTCCTTGGTCTCTTATCGAGCGCGGGTGCCTTATCGTTCAGCTCGCTGTGTTCACCTTGCCAACTGGCTAATGACGACGGCATTGGCAGTACTGCGTCGACGTGGTAGCTCCACAAGCAACCAGGCTCTTGTCATGAACAGCAACAGAGTGGCTTGCATGGCGTTCAAGGAATCGATCTGCATCAGAATCGCCGTCCTACGGTGATCGTTCCGTAGACCGGGATTTCCTTTTGTCCACGAAATTCGCGGGTGCGGTGGTAGCGGGCTATCGCGATGCGCCAGTTGCCCTGAGTCATCGCGATGCCATAGCCCACATCGGCCACGAATGGCCGTTTATCAACACTATGACTGGACTTGAACGTATTGCCGTCCAACGTGATGTCGTGCAAAACCCAGCGACCGTCGAGTGCCACGAACAGGTGCCCGTTCCAGTTGCTGCCAGCGGTCTTACGCACGGGCGAGGTGTTTTCTCCAGCCGGGCGCAGCGGTGCGGTGCCTAAGTCGTCCGGCAGGCGTAGGCCATAGCGCAGTTCTCCGCCGACATTCGCGTAGGTGGCGAAATTGCCCAAGCTGCCGCCCCAGTGGCGGGTCAGATCCCAACCCCAACCGCTGACGTTTTCTTGCCTGATGACTCGTGTTCGGCGTTCGTGGAGCAACTGCAGCACGGGTTCGTCGCGCAGTTGATGTCTCCAGCCATTGAATCTGTCCACTCCGACGGTGTCATGCCACCAGTTCTGGACTTGCCTGGCCTGGGAGGAGGGCCCCACCACCCCCACGCGGAGTTGCGAAGTGCGCAGCGTATCGCCCCGCCTCGCGTTATAGCCAAGGCTCAACATCAAGGCGCCCGCGAAAGGACGATCATCCTTGATGAGATCGCTGCGCGTTTTGTCGTTCGGGGTGTACATCATCTGCCCGAAGCCGATGGTCATGTTCTGTTCGTCGAAGCCTTGGGGTTGGAGCATCGTGAGAAAGCGATTCAGCCCACGGACGAGACGCGGTAGACAAGGGTCATCGCTATAGTCCACGAGGTTGGGGGAAACCCAACTGGCGAGAAACCCGTTGGAGTACCCTTGATCCTGTCCCATGCCGCCGAACATGTCGTTGTCGATCCGCAGATTGAGCGTTCCGGTCGAGCGCAGCGGATTGTCACGGTGGCAGGACTGTGCCTGCGCGCAGGCACTCAGCGACAGCAGCAGCAAGGTAGCTGCGACTCTAAGCCTCCATTCAGCGAGGTCAGTGGGCTGAACTTTCGTCACGCTGGCATGCCACCGTGCCCAGGGGTTGCAGTAGCAATGACAGAATGGGGCTGGCGTACCAGCATCACGGGAACCGGTGCGATCCGAGCGAGCTGCTCGGCATCGCTTCCCAGCAGCAGCCTGTCCACGCCCCGACGTCCGTGGGTGCCCAGCACCACCAGCTCGCATCCGGTAGCCAGTGCCTGCTGCGCGATAAGTACCGAGACGCGCTCGCCCTTGCTCTCCAGAAGGACGGTCTCTACCGTCAAGCCTTCCTGTCTCAGCCAGAGCGCCGCCTCGTCCAGCAGCTTCTGCCCGGCCGCCAGGAAGCCTGGCCTTACTTCTTCAAGGTAAATTCTCGGCCTCTCGAAGCCGTTGCTGTGCTTCATTTCCTCGATAATGTGCAGCAAGATGATGGTTGCACCGCTTAGGCGTGCCAGCACCGCGGCGTGGTGGAGGGCCAAATTGGCGGTAGAACTTCCGTCGAGCGGAACCAGCAGTCTTGAGTACATGAATGTCTCCAGTTATCAAAGTAGGTGGGGTGTCGAATAGATATTGCGCATAGCGTGTCGCAATAGCGGACGCGGTATGCGCGTATTCAGCTGCGTACATATTTCCCCGGGGCGTCGCAAATAGTGGGATATCCACGGGATTCGGCCCCCATGAGCGGAGGCGCAACACCTTCACCAGAGCGCTCTCGAAGCCATGCTGACCATGCCGGCCACCACGAATCTAGATGCGTCTGTGCAGTGGCTTGCCACTCGTCCGGCGCCATGTACCCCTCATTCACGGCGCGCGTATGGATTTGATACTGGCGCTTGCCTCGGCCAGGCTCGCTCACGATGCCGCCGTTGTGCCCTCCGGTGGTCAATACAAAAGTCAGTTCGGCTGAAGACAGGAGATGCAGCTTGTAGACGGAGCGCCACGGCGCAATATGATCGGAGGCAGTGCCGACGCAAAACATCGGTACGGTGATGTTTCCCACTGAAACCGGACGACCCAGGACGGGATAGCGCCCTGCGCTGAGATCATTATTCAGGTAAAGGCGTCGGAGATATTGCGAATGCATCTTCGCCGGCAGGCGAGTCCCATCGGCATTCCAAGCCATCAGGTCGGTCATTGGCCGACGATCGCCCAACACGTACTCGTCGATCATGCGAGACCATACAAGATCGTAGGCGCGCAGTAGCTGGAAAGCGCCACTCATCTGGCTTGAACTCAAGTAGCCTGTTTGAGCCATACTGGCCTCCAATAGCGCCACCTGGCTCTGGTTGATGAGAAGGCCAAGCTCGCCTGGCTCGCTGAAGTCCGTCTGCGCAGCCAGCAGGCTTACGGACGCCAGCCGCGTATCGCCATCGCGCGCCATGGCCGAGGCCCCAATAGACAGCAATGTCCCGCCCAGGCAATAGCCAGCCGCGTGGATTTCCTGCTCGGGGACGATGGATGTCACGGCGTCCAGCGCCGCACGCAAGCCGAGCTCAAGATACTCATCCATGCCCAAGTCTCGATCACCAGCATCCGGATTTTTCCAGGAGATGCAAAAAACCGTATGGCCTTGTGCAACGAGATACCGTATCAGCGAGTTATGGGGAGATAGATCGAGTACGTAGTACTTCATGATCCAGGCAGGAATGATCAGTATCGGCTCAGGATGGACTTTCTCGGTAGTGGGCGTGTATTGAATCAACTCGATTAATTGATTCCTCAGTACGACTTTTCCTTCCGTCACCGCCACGTCGCGCCCAACGACGAAGTTCTCGGTTCCCGCAGGAGGCTCACCGGATAGTTGTCGGCGCAGGTCATCGAGAAAGTTGGACATGCCACGCGCCAGGTTGGCGCCTTGTTCTTCTATCGTTTTTTTCAGGACAACGGGGTTAAAAAGCGCAGAATTGGTCGGCGATACCATTTCCAGCCATTGCTTTGCGCCAAACGCCAATAGGCGTTCGTGTTGTGGATCAACACCCCATACACCTTGCGTGGCTTGCTCCCACCATTTGGATTGAATAAGAAAGGAACTGCGGAAAAGGTTGTAGGGCCATTGATCCCATGCCGGATCGTTGAAACGACGGTCATTGGTAGGTGACGGTTCAGGAGATGCAACTTCCTGGTCCGGACTGACCAAGCTCTTTTTCAGCAGAGACATCCATTGCTCAGACAAGGAGCCTGCAAAAGACAAAAGCTCCGATTGCTTTCCGGGGCTGTTCGCTAAATGGCTTGCCCAGTCCGTCCAAGCCAACAGCGACGATTCAGGTGAAATTGAGGACCAAGCCTGGGCCCAAGCCATATGCGCTTGCATATCCAGTGCCGGAACGATTGTCGATGAAGTATTACCTTTCTTGTTTTTTGTCAAAACGCATTACCTCAATTGCTATTCAAATAGATGGAGCGCCCTCGTTTGAACACGGGGGTAGTTGTGCTCGCTTGTGTTCATGCACACCGGCACTCATGTCACCAGCGCTTTTGCGATGACACCGTGCCAGCGTGCTAGAGATGTCTCCGCCTGCCGGCGCATTCCGTTAATTCTTTCGTCTTAACCGGCCATCAGGCTGATCACCAGTGCGTTCGCAATGTCGATGACGAACCCGCACACCAGGGGCACCACAATGAACGCCTCGCGCGCAGCGCCATGCTCCCGAGTGACCGCCGTCATGTTGGCGATGGCGGTGGCGGTAGAGCCCAGCGCGATTCCGCCGAAACCGGCACACATCACTGCAGCCTGGTAATCCTTGCCCATTGCCCGAAAAACGATCAGAAAAACGAACGCGATGACCAAGATGATCTGCACCAGCATCGCCACCGTGATGAAGGCAAGCACAGGCTGCAGTTCCCAGAGCCTGAGCCCCATCAGCGCCATGGTCAGAAACAGGCCCAATGACATGTCGGAGACCAGGGCGATGCCTGGCTGCATGCTTGGCCAGTTCCATAAACGCCCGCGCCCACTCGGCCTCATCCAGTCGGCCACCATGCGCAGGAGAATTCCGGCCAGCAGGCAGCCCACAAAGGCGGGCAGCGTGACAGGGGTAAGCGCGACCAAGGCATTGATTCCTGAGCCCAACATCAAGGCTAAGTTGAGCCAGAGCAATGCCAGCAGCACGCCGTAGTAGTCCAGGCGGGCATGCTGCTCATCGCTGTGCAGCGTGCCAATTTCCAGGGCGCTGTCTCCGGAGGCTCGAAGTCGATGCCTGCGCATGAGCAGACCTGCGATCGGGCCGCCGATGGTGCAGGCCGCGATCAGGCCGATCATGTTCGCCGCCAACCCCAGTTCCTGCGCTTGCGCAATGCCGAGGTTTTGAACGAAGTAATCGGACCAGGCCAAGGTGGTGCCCACCCCTCCGGTCAGGGAAATCGAACCGACCATGAGACCGGCGCGCGGATCCAGGCCGAATGCGCGGGCCGTCTCCATCCCGACGAGGTTCTGCAGCACCATGAACCCGATGGCCAACCCCGACAGGATCAGCAAAGGCCGTCCACCATGGCGCAGTGTGCGGGCGTCGGTACTCAGTCCAATGGCGGCAAAGAAGTACAGCAGCAGCGCATCGCGCGCTTCCAGATCGAAACTGACCGTGACCCCCATCCCGTAGTACAGGACGAAGACAACCAAGGCGCAAGCCAAGCCGCCCACCAAGGATTCCGGGATGCTGTATCGACGCAAGATGCCCGAACGCGCTACCAAGCCCTTGCCCACAAACAACAGCAGAATGGCGAGCGTGAATCCATGGAAGGCATCGATCTTCATCGCACCTTCTCCCTGTCCAGGCAGGACAGCGCATGGCTGGCGGCGATCCACTCTTCATTGGTGGGTTCGATCGTCACGATGACCTGGCTGTGGTCGCTGGAAATCGTCGCCGCGTGGCTGGCATTGGCGTCGGTATCCAGGGCAATGTTCAGAAAACCCAGTGCCGCACCGATGCGCTCGCGAATGAACGCATTGTGTTCACCGACACCTGCCGTGAATACCAGCATGTCCAGACCGCCCAGAACAGCAACCAAGGCACCGATCTCGCGCACGATGCGACGCACGTAGAGGTCCAGCGCCAAGCGCGCTCGCTCACCCGTTTCACCTTCATCGTTCTCGTGCCGGACAATGACGCGCGGCTCGGCCGAGATTCCCGAAACGCCGAGCAGACCGGACTCGTGATAGAGGACACGCCCCACTTGTTCCAGTGAAAGCTTCTCGATCTCCATCAGGTAGAGCACGGCGCCTGGATCGAGCGCACCGGTGCGGGTGCCCATCATCAGCCCGTCAAGCGCGGAGAAACCCATGGTGGTGGCCACGCTTTTGAGTCCTTGCATGGCACACAGGCTGGCGCCACTGCCCAGGTGGGCAACGATGGTGCGCCTGCGCGCCGCGTCGCCATGGCGTTCGGGCAAAGCCTCAGCCATGTACTCATACGACAGGCCGTGAAATCCGTACCGGCGCAGACCGCGCTCCCATGCGGCGTAGGGCAACGGCAGGAGCTGCTCGAGCTTGGGGATGGTGTGATGGAAGCCGGTGTCGAAGCAGGCCACCTGAGGCAGCTCCGGCTGTTCGCGCAGCAGGATATCGATGGCCTCCAGCGCGAACGGCTGGTGCAGTGGCGCCAGCGGGATGTATCCCTGCAGATCGGTGAGCACCTGGGCGTCCACCCGCACTGGCTCGAAATACCTGCTGCCACCGTGGACGATCCGATGAGCGACCGCACCTATCCGGCGGCCGTCGAGCCGCTGACTGACGCGATCGCGGATGATGCGCAGCGCGGCACGATAGGGATGTGCCGTGTCCAGTTTGATCGGGAACGGCGCAACCCCGGTCTCTTCGAAATCCGGATCGGCGCCGCCGATTCCCAGCACTTTGCCATTCCACAACGCCTGGCGAGGCAGTGGCGTGGCCGAAGGGTCGAATACCGCAAACTTGATGCTGGATGAACCGCAGTTCAGTACAAGGATCAGTCCGTGCCCGGGGCGTCCGGAGCGGGCCGTGGTCGCATCCATCATGTCGTCCTCTTTTTGCCCGGTCCCGGTGACGTCGCCACGGTGTTCGGATATGCCTGCACGCTCATCGTCGTCAGATTCAGCGTGCCGTATAGCCGCCGTCGGCGATGAGCTGGGTGCCCGCAAAGAAGCTGCTTCCTTCCGATAGCAAAAACGCCACGGCATGGGCGATTTCGTCCGGGGTGCCCAGACGGCCGATCGGATGCAGGCCAACAGCCTCCTGAAGGGCCGATTCGTCGAGGAAATCCAGGATGGGCGTCCGCACGTAACCGGGATGGATCGAGTTGATCCGGACTCCCTTGGCCGCATAGGCCAGCGCTGCCGAGCGGGTCAGCCCGGTAACAGCGTGCTTGGCTGCGACGTACGCTGGGTTTCCTGCATCGCCGACCACCCCCAGGATCGAAGAGACGTTGACGATGGCGCCGCCACCCGAACGCAGGATGGCGGGAATCTGATGGCGCAGGCCATAGAACACGCCGTTCAGGTTGATATCGATTACCCGGCTCCAGGCGGCAGGATCCAGTTCCCCCACTGGGCTCTGGTCGCCACTGATACCGGCGTTGTTGACCGCAAAATGAAGGCCGCCGAACATATCGACTGCGCAGGCCACAGCAGCCTCAACGTCATTGATGCGTGCCACGTCGGCCACATTGGCCACGGCTTGGCCGCCATCGGCGCTGATGAGCTTGGCGACGCGCTGCGCATTGTCGGCGCTGACATCCGAGACGACGACACTCAAGCCGTTGCTCGCAAGAAGTCGCGCGATGGCCTCGCCAATGCCGGATCCTGCACCGGTGACCAGGGCTACGCGGCCAGAAAATGAGTACTTCATAGTGTTTCCTCCAATGGGGTGGATACGTTGCTGATAAGTCGATTCACGGGGGTGACAGCCGATAGTGGTGCGCCAGCATCAGTGCAATCGCGCATGAGGCGATGCGTGTATCGCGCGAGTCGGCGCGGCTGGTCAGAATGACCGGCACTTTCGCTCCGAGGACGATTCCGGCGCTGGCTGCGCCGCCCAGGAATATCAACTGCTTGGCAAGCATGTTGCCGCTCTCCAGGTCAGGCACGACAAGGATGTCGGCCTGCCCGGCGACCTCGGAGACGATCCCCTTGGTGCGCGCAGCGGCGATGGAGATCGCGTTGTCGAAGGCCAACGGCCCGTCGAGCAGGCCGCCAGTGATCTGGCCGCGATCGGCCATCTTGCACAGCGCCGCCGCGTCGAGCGTGGCCGTCATCGTCGGGCTGACCGTCTCGACTGCGGCCAGGATTGCGACCTTGGGTTCGCGCACGCCGATCACCTGCGCCAGCTCGATGGCGTTGCGGATGATGTCTGCCTTCTGTTCCAGAGTCGGGGCGATATTGATCGCTGCATCGGTGACGATGAACGGGCGCGGATAGGCCGGTGTCTGCAACAGGAAGCAATGGCTGACCCGGCGCTTGGTGCGCAACCCCGCTGCTGCCGAAACCAGCGCGGACATCAGTTCGTCGGTGTGCAGGCTCCCTTTCATCAGGGCTTCGACTTCACCTGCGGCTGCCAAGGCGACGGCTTGCTGCGCAGCGGCGTGGCTGTGCGGGACGTCCACAATGGCGACGTCGGCCAGATCCAGCCCGGCCTCGGTGGCGACTGCTTCGAGCCGCCCTCGTGGCCCGACCAGCACCGGCTCGATCAACCCCGCGTGGCGCGCTTCGAGCGCAGCGGACAGGCTGGGGACATCGCAGGGGTGGGCGACGGCTACCCGAATCGGTTGCAAGTGCGCGACATGCGCCAGCAGGTGCTGCAGGCCTGTGCGGCCCTGCGCATCCGGATGGATTTCCGGCAACGCCGTGCGCGTTCTTTCAATGCGCTCAGTGGGCGCTACGACCTCTACCTGGCCCTGGAAAACCGCCACCCCCTCCTGGCTGGTGCAGGTGCAGTCCAGCGTGACGTGATGGGTGGCCGTGTCTTTGCTGCTCACCTGCATCTGCACGGTCAGCCTGTCGCCGGGCCGAACGGCTCCGAGCAAGCGCAGGTTCTGGCTGACATATTGGGTTCCAGGCCCCGGCAGGCGTGTTCCCAGCACAGCCGAGATCAGGACGTTTGCACAAATGGCCTCCGTGGTGTCCCGCGAGGGCGAAGACACCGAAGATTCCGGATCCACATCGCCCGATTGCAGCGCGAACATGTGGATGTCTTGCGGCGAAAACGCGCGTTCGAGGCTGGCGCTGTCGCCGATGGCGATCTCGTCGAAGGTGCGGTTGCGCAGAACCTGCAATGCGTCGGCGGCGCCATCGACCGGTGCGGAGGACGTCGTCATTTGCCTTTCCCTCGCCGTGTTTGACTTGTCCGCGGGGCGGCTGGCGTCTTGGACACAGTTTTCTGCGTAGCAGTTTTCTTCTGAGGCGCCTTAGGCTTTGGAGAGGATGTCTTGGAGGTCGTGTTTATGGCCGGAGCGGAGGTGTCACTGGCGGAGCTCGGCATGGCTGGCGCCGCATTCGCATCCTCGACCGCAGCGGATGTGCCACTGGCAGAGCGTGGCATGGCGGTTGTCGACTTCGCGTCCACGACCGTAGCGGAGGTATCAGTGGCGGGACTTATCACGGCGGGCGCCGAAGCCGCCTGCGCTTGGCGCTCGGCCTGCTCGAACAAGGTAGAAACCTGTTCCAGCCTGGTTTGTTCTTGTGCGGACAGCACACCGCCGCTGCCAATCACTTGCACGATCATTCCCGCCACCTGGCGGATGTCATCAGGCGCTATGCCGTTGAGCAATCCGGGGATGGCGGACACCGTGGCGTCCTCGTCGAGCCTCATGAGCAAAGCCTGCCGACGAACGAGGTGGCGAAAGACCTGCATGTCGAAGTCGTTTGCCAAATGGGGGCGCGCGAGTTCCTCTGCGTGCCGGAAGTGCCGCCCGTCGGCCTCGCCACGCGCGGCCAGCACAAAGAACAGCGCCCGTATGGAGGCTTCGGTGATCCCGCCGCTGTGAATATCCGCTTCGAGCCGTGTCAACTCTTGCGCCAGATACTGGCGATGCTCGGGCGTCTCGCTGGGATGGGGTCGCGGCGGTGCATCGTCGTGCAGGCTCTGTCCAGTCATGGCCTGCACCAGCGGCAGGCTGTACAGCGTGTCAAACGCCTGTGCGTAGATCTGGTCGCGGCAATCACGGAATTGATCCAGCATCTGTTCGACGGCGGTGGAAAACTGCGCCTGCAGTTGCAGGAAAGGGTTGGCCTCGGAGACGGGCTGACGATGGTCGCGCACGTGTTGCGCAGCCTCATGTACTGCGGCGGCGAGCGGATGCCTGTCAGACCACAATTCATAGCCCATGCGCAGCGGATGCAGCGGCTCCAGCCACTTCGCACCCTGGTCCGTGACCAGGGCACGCATCCATGGCTGCACGAAGCTGCGGTAGCAAGCCAGGTTGACCTCGGAGATCCGCGCAACGGCGGCGAACCGGCGATCGTTCTCAGGGTCGGGACGGACGATCTCACGGACTTCATCGATGTTGCTGCGCTGGATCCGAGTCAGGTAGGCGTTCCCGGTCGGCTCGCCTTCCTGCGACCCGTCTGGATTTTCATCGACCAGCATGCGGTGGATACCGGCCGGCAGCACGTCGATGACGTCGATGTTGGCGGCGAACTCCTGGTGCTCTTTACGCCCGACGCTGCCGGAGACGAAGATACCCAGATGCCCGATGCTGTCATGGGTGGCGTAGACGATGGTCTGGTCATGCCCCATCACGTCCAGATCGTTGCGGTACAGATCGGTGATCCAGCCCAGGGCCTGGGGCGGTGGCGTGATGTTGTCCCCATAGGAGCAGAACACCACGATCGGCGAGCGAATATTGCGCAGGTCGATGCGCACGCCATCAGACGTCACCAGCTGCGCCGTACTCAGTTTGTTGCCGATGAACAGGTTATCGACGATGTACTGCATTTCCACGTCATTCAGGAAGACGTGGCCGCCCCAATACTTCTCGAACTGCAGGTGGCGGGGGCCCTCCGTGTCGACCTTGGCGTACAAGTTGTACTGTTTGCTCCACAGCGTATTGGCCGGGTCCAGGTTCTCGAAGTTCTGTACCAGCCAGGCGCCGTCGAAGCGGCCGGCGCCCAGATCGCTGGTCAATGCCGTCAACCAGCTACCGCCGGTCAGACCGCCCGCGTAGCGCATCGGCATGTCGCCCGCCCAGTACGACAGCGGCGCACCGGCCACGATGATCGGTCCGAACAGTTCGGGCCAGACGGCGGCTGCCATCAGGATCTGCCAGCCTGCCTGGCAATTGCCGATGACCGCAGGCTTGCCGCGGCTGTCGGGGTGCAGCTCGCCGACCTTGCGCACGAAGGCCGCTTCGGCGCGCATGACGTCTTCGACGGTCTGGCCGGGAACGGGATCGGGCAGAAAGCCTACGAAGTAGCAGGGATGGCCAGCCTTGAGGGCCGCGCCGACCTCGCTATCGGGTTTGAAGCCGCCGATGCCTGGGCCGTGGCCCGCGCGTGGATCGACCACCACGAACGGTCGCTTGTGGGGATCGCTCGGCGTGTCGGCTGGCGGCAGGATACGTACGAGGCCATAGTTGACCGGCTGCGGAAGGTCCAGCCCGGACATGATGACCTCAGAGGCGAAGTCGAGTACGTTCGGCGTCTGCTCCTGCAAATGCTCCTGGTACTGGTTGCCGCGTTGGCGGCGAACGTCGGCATACAGAATGGACCGCTGCCAGGCATCCACTGCATACTCGTTTGCCATCGCCGATAGTCGCAACGGGTCCCACAGCAACTGCCCCCAAGCGGCCGTTGGTGATGTCGTGGTGTCTTGATTCATGGCGATGGGCACTCCGTCTATGATGAAACTGAAAAATTGAATGAAAAGGGGCCGCAGGCACATCGTCTTGCCGGCCCTTCCTCACTCAGTACATGTGCTGGCCACCATTCATCGACACGTTGCTGCCGGTCATGAACCCCGCAGACTCACTGGCGATGAATGCAACCAGTGCGGCGATTTCCTCAGGCCGTCCCAGACGACCCACGGGAATACCGGCAGTCACTTGCTTGACCACTTCCTCCGACATGCTCGTCACCATCTTCGTATCCAGATACCCCGGCGAGACGGTGTTGACTGTCACACCCTTGCGCGCCACCTCTTGCGCAAGGGCTTTAGTGAAGCCATGCATGCCGGCTTTTGCGGCGGAGTAGTTGGTCTGGCCGAACTGCCCCTTGGAGCCGTTGATGGAGGAGATGTTGATGATCCGGCCCCAGCCCCTGTCGAGCATGCCGTCGATGAATGGCCGGGTCACGTTGAATACGGAATCGAGATTGACGCGCAGGACGGCATCCCAATCGGCGTAGCTCAGCTTGCGGAACGTGGCATCGCGCGTGATGCCCGCGTTGTTGACCAGGATGTCGATGCGATGCCCGTCTGTGTGGATGCGGTCAGCCAGTTCCTGGCAGCGGGCATGGTCGGCCACATCCGCGCCGTAGGCGGCGAAGTCGTAACCTTCGCCGGCTTGGGTTTTCAGCCACGCGCCAATGCTGGCATTGCCCGGCGAATGGACGATGAGCACGGTATGGCCCGCATCGTGCAGGGCCCGGGCAATGGCTTCGCCCAGGCCGCCGCTGCCGCCGGTGACCAGTGCAGTGCGTTGCTCAGCCGGCATTGCGACCACCTGTCTTGGCTGGTGCGTCCTTGTCCTGTGCCTTGGCCCACACCGCTCCCCATTGCTTGAAAATATCCTGGAACGGCAATATCGCATCTGCCTGGCCTACGGCCTGCGTGACTGATTTCTGCCAGTCCTGAATGGCTTGCTGCAGGCCTTGGGTGAAGGTGGTCTGATTCTTGATTGCGACTTGCGTTAGTGCCTGCGCGCCACCCATCTGGTGCTGAAACTGACGCCAGAAGGCCTGCGCGGGCAGCGTGGCCAACTCCTGCCAGTTCTGGGCCTTGAGCAGGCTTTCGATCTCAGTGCCGGACTCGGCAATGTTTTCGCTGCCCGCGCGCGTGGCGTTCTCCAGCCATTGCTGGCCGTTTTCCTGCATCAGGCGCTGCAGGCGCAGTTGCAGTTCCAGGTTCGCCTTGAAGAGGTTGAGGGGGATGGTTTCATTGCTCATGGTCAAACTCCTTGCTTGGGTTGAAATGCCCAATCGGGCGGTCAAACGATCAGGCCATCTGGCCGATCGTTTTGCGAAAGCGTGCCAACGACAGGAAAAACAGCACCGCGCCGATCAAGGCCAGCGCCAGGAAGGGCTGCCACACCGTCTCCAGCCCCGCGCCCCGATAAAGGATGGCCTGGCTCAATTCCACGAAATGGGTGGTGGGTGCGACCAGCATGATGTTCTGCACGATCTCGGGCATGCTTTCGCGTGGCGTAGTGCCACCCGACAGCATTTGCAGCGGCATGATGATGAGCATCATCAACATGCCAAACTGCGGCATGTTGCGCGCCAGCGTGGCGATGAAGATGCCCATCGACGTAGTGGCGAACAGACTGAGCGCTGCACCGGCGAAGAACAGCGCGATGGAGCCCTCGATGGGCACGCCCAGGACGCCGCGCACCATGAGGGTGAGCGACAGGAAGGAGGCGATCAGCACGACCAGGGCCATCGACCAGACCTTGGAGAGCATGATCTGGGCGGGAGTCACGGGCATCACCAGCAGGTGTTCGATGGTGCCGTGCTCGCGCTCGCGGATCAGTGCTGCGCCGGTCAGGATGATGGACAGCAGCGTGATGTGGTTGATGATCTGCACCACCGAGCCGAACCAAGCCTTGTCGAGGGCGGGGTTGAAGCGTGCGCGCAAGGCCAGATCCACAGGTGGCACGGTGGCGCCGCGATAACGTTTGACGAACTCGTTGACTTCACCGGTGAATATCTGCTGGATGTAACCACTGCCGGTGAAGGCCTGGCTCATGCGGGTGGCATCGACATTGAGCTGCGCGGCGGGAGATCGCCCTGCCAGCACGTCGCGCTGGAAGTTGGGCGGAATGACCAGGGCAAAGGTGTACTGCCCGGCATCCATGCCCGGATCCACGCTTCCATAGTCGATCATGGCCGGTGGCGTGAACTGCGGTGGGTAGAACGCCGAGGCAATCCGCTGGGAAAGCGCCGAATTGTCTTCATCGACGATGGCGATGGGCGCGTTGTGCAGCGTCTCCGGCATGGACGTGGCCGAGGTATAGACCGACGCGGTGAACACGTAGACGATGAGCACGATCATCATCGGATCGCGCCAAAGACTCCATAGCTCCTTGACACCGAGCTGGTAGATGTTGGCTAGGTTTCGTCTGCGCATCTCAGCGTTCCTGCTTTTTGAGTAGCAAAACGGCCGCGCCAAGAATCACCGGAACCGACAGGAGCATCGACCACAGCGGCCATGTCAGGTCGGGCAAGCCGAGCGCTTTGCTGAAAACGCCACGGCTGATGGAGATCATGTGCGTGGCGGGGTAGATCTCGCCGATGAACTTGCTGGAGCCTTCGAGCGAGGACACTGGATCGATCAGGCCGGCGAACTGGGTGGCCGGAATCAGGGTGCCGATCATGGCGAAGAACATGGCCGCGATCTGGCTGCGCGTGACGGCCGAGGCGAGCAGCCCCATGCCTGTCGCTGCGAAGGAGAAGATCAGCGCGGCCAGCGCCAAGGTCAAGAAGCTGCCCTTGACCGGCACACTGAAGATGGTGACCGCGAGCAGGCTCATCAGCAGGAAATTCACCATGGCCAGGCCGACATAAGGCAGTTGCTTGCCAAGCAGGAACTCGATGCGCGTTACCGGCGTCACGTACAGATTGGTGATCGAGCCTGTCTCTTTCTCGCGCACCACCGCCAGCGCGGTCAGCATCGCCGGCAGCATGAGCAGCAAGAGGGGAATCACGGCAGGCACCATCGCCGGCAGGCTCTTGACATCGGGGTTGTAGCGAAAGCGCGTCTCGACGCTCGCATTGCCTGCTGCGCTGGCGCCGCCGCGCTCGCTGGCCTGTACCAGCAGCCAGTGCTGGTGCATGCCCTGAACGTAGCCCTGCACGGTTTCGGCGCGCTGCGGCATGGCGCCGTCGAGCCACGCACCAATCTGCACGTTCTGGCCCCGCAATACATCGCGGGCAAAGCCAGCGGGGATTTCGATGGCCAATGACAGTTCGCCGCTGCGCATGCGCCGGTCGAGATCCTCGTAATCGACGATAGGCGGGTGCTCTGTGAAGTAGCGCGAGCCGGCCAGGTTCAGCGTGTAGCTTTGGCTGAGCGTGGTTTGGTCGCGATCGAGCACCGCATAGCTCAGGTCTTCGACGTCCAGGGTGATGCCGAAGCCGATCACGAACATCAGGAGCAGCGAACCGCCCAGCGCCAGGGTGGCGCGCACCGGATCGCGCTGCAGTTCCAGTGCTTCGCGCCACAGATAGCTGAGCATGCGGCGCAGGCTGAAGCCTTCAGCGTTGTGCCCGATGTGCTCAGTGTGTGTCGCTGGCGTCTGAATCGCCGTATTGGCGGCCTCGGTGGGGCCGGCGGGAGCGACCGTGCCGCCCTCCGCCTCGATGAGGTAGCCGATGAAGGCCTCTTCGAGGGTTTTAGCGCCGCGCTTCTCGACCAGCTTGGCGGGCACGTCGCTGTCGAGCACCTTGCCCGCATGCATCATTGACATGCGGTCGCAGCGTTCGGCCTCGTTCATGAAGTGGGTGGAAATGAAGACCGTCACCCGGTCGCGACGTGACAGCTCGATGAGCAGCCGCCAGAACGCATCGCGCGCTACTGGATCGACCCCGGAGGTCGGCTCGTCCAGAATCAACAGTTCGGGCTTGTGCACCATGGCGACTGCCAGCGACAGGCGCTGGCGTATGCCCAAAGGCAGGCTGGCCGGCAAGCTGTCGATGACTTCCACCAGGCCGAAGCGCTCCACCATCTCTTCGACGCGGCCCTGAATGTCCTTCGGGGGCACGCTGAACAGCTTGGCGTGCAACTCCAGGTTCTGGCGTACCGTGATTTCGCTGTAGAGCGAGAATGCCTGAGACATGTAGCCGACGCGGCGGCGGGTGTCCAAGTCATGCGGGTCCACCTCATGACCGAACAGCCAGGCTCGTCCCTCGCTCGCCGGCAGTAGCCCGGTGAGCATCTTCATCGTCGTAGACTTGCCGCAGCCGTTGGAGCCGAGGAAGCCGAAGATTTCACCGCGCCGGATGCGGAAGGACACGCTGTCGACGGCGACGAAGTCGCCAAAGCGCATGGTCAGCTCTTTGGCCTCGATGGCGATATCGTCGGCGCCGTCTTCCGGCAAGGGAGGAATGACCACCGGTTTGTGCCCGCGCTTTTTCTCTTCTGGGAGCAGGCGGATGAACGCCTCTTCCAGGTTCGGGCTGCCTGTTCTTTCCAGCAATTCCTTCGGTGTGCCGGTGGCGAGAACCTTGCCGTCGTCGATGGCGGCGAGCCAGTCGAAGCGCTGCGCCTCGTCCATGTAGGCGGTGGCCACGATCACGCTCATGCCGGGGCGGTCGGCGCGGATGCGTTCGATCAGATCCCAGAACTGTGCGCGCGCCAGCGGATCCACGCCGGTCGTCGGTTCATCGAGAATCAGGAAATCCGGGTCGTGAATCAGCGCGCAGCACAAGCCCAGCTTCTGCTTCATGCCCCCGGAGAGCTTGCCTGCCGGGCGTGCCAGGAATTTGAACAGGCCCGTGGCCTGGGTCAGCTCATCGATGCGCTGGCGGCGCTCGGGCGCGTCATGGCCGAACAGCCGCGCGAAGAATTGCAGATTCTCCTCGACCGAGAGCGTCGGATACAGGTTCTTGCCCAACCCCTGCGGCATGTAGGCGATGCGCGGGCACACCAGCTTGCGGTGGGCCTTGCTGGCCATGTCGCCACCGAGCACCTCGACCGTGCCTTCCTGGATGATGCGCACACCGGCCAGCAACGAGAGCAGGCTGGACTTACCCACGCCGTCGGGGCCGATCAGACCGACCATCCGTCCAGCGGGGATGTCCAGGTCAATGCCATCCAAGGCAATGACGTCGCGGTAGCGCAGTCTTACCTGGCGGACACTTGCAACGGTCGCGAGCTGCGCGCTGTGGCTCATACCTTACTCCGGCACACGAACGGAGAGGTTCTGAGGCCACTCGGCCTTGGCGTCGAGCTTGACCCAGGCTACGCCGGGCAGACCGGTCTTGACCTGGTTCAGGTGCTCACGCAGCAGCTCCTGCGAGATCTGTGCGCGCACGCGAAACATCAGCTTTTGCCGCTCGCTGGCGGTTTCAACCGTCTTGGGGGTGAACTGCGCTGCGCTGGCGACGAAGGAAACGGTGGCTGGAATCACATACTCGGGCGCGGCATCCAGAATGATGCGAACCTCCGAGCCCAGCGCAACGCGGCCGGCCACGGTTTCGGGCAGGAAGAAGGTGATGTACACGTCCGACAGATCAAGGAGGTTCAAGACACGTCCGCCCGCTCCAAGCACCTCGCCGGGTTGCGCGACACGCACCTGAACCCGTCCGTCGCGCGGAGACCGCAGTTCGCTGTCGCGGATGTCGGCTTCGATGCGGCTGATACTGGCCGTAGCGGCGGACACGCTGGACTGCGCGCCGACAAGCTGCGCCCTGGCGGCTTCGACCGCGGCGCGGGCAGCGGCGGCCTGTGCCTTGCTGGCCGCGAGGGTCGCCTGGGCGCCCTGTACGCGCGCCCGGTCATCGTCCAGTTCCTGGATCGAGGCGGCTCCCTCACTCGACAGCGTGCTGGAGCGTGTCAGGCGCCGTTGCGCGGCGTCCAGTTCCGACTCGCGCTGACCAACCAGAGCCAAGGCGGCAGTCACGTCGGCTTCACGCAGCGCCACCTGTGCCTGCGCCGCGGTCACCGAATGCTCAGCCTGCTGACGCATGGCCAGGGCCTCGTCGCGCTGCGCTTCTAGCGTTTCCAGCCGCATCTTGGCCAGTGGCTGGCCGGCTGTGACGAAATCGCCTTCACGCACCAGGATGTCTTCGATGCGGCCGGGAAGCTTGGTGGCCACGTCGATTTCGGTGGCTTCGATGCGGCCATTGCCGTTGACGAATCCTTCGCCCGGGCCGCTGTCGGTAAACCTCGTCCAGCTCCACCAGGCCAGCGCGGCAACAACCGCTGCAGCGAAAGCGACCAGGAGTTTTTTCTTGAGAGAGGGGGAGACAGTCATGGGTTCGGCGTGCCTTAACGGGTTGATGGGGTGGAAGCGGGAGTCGAGGCCGCACCCTGTGCCTCGCCGGCTGCGGCGAGGGTGCCGCCGCCGAGCGCGGCATACAGCGCCACCTGGCTGGACAGCAGCGCGCGGCGCGCCTGTACCAGTTGTTGCTGGGCTCCAAGCAAATCGCGTTGGGCATCCAGCACTTCCAAGAAGGCGGCCGAGCCGTTGTCGTAGCGCAACTTGGCCAGGCGTGCGCGTTCGCTTTGCGCTTCCAGGTTGGCTCTCTGGATCGTCAACTGCTCAGCCAGCCAGCGCTTTGCGCTCAGCGCATCGGCCACCTCGCGGAAGGCCGTTTGAATGGTTTTTTCGTATCCGGCGACGGCGATGTCGCGGCGCACTTCGCTCAGCTCCAGATTGGCGCGGCGGCGCCCGCCATCGAAGATGGGCAGCGACAGGGTGGGCATGAAGGTCCAGGCGCGACTGCCGGAATCGAACAAGCCATTCAAGTCGGAGCTGGCCGTGCCGAAGCTGCCGGTCAGCGCAATGCGCGGCAAGAACGCCGCGCGGGCCGCGCCGATGTGGGCATTGCTGGCACGCAATTGGTGTTCGGCGGAAATGATGTCCGGGCGACTGACCAGCAGCTCCGAAGGCAGACCGGCCCGCAGCTCAGCCAGAACCGTCGTTTCATCGAAGGGTGCCTTGGCGGGCAGCGGGCCGGGATCAGCGCCTACCAGCAGTGCCAGGGCGTGCAGTTGCGTGGTGCGAGCCTGCTCAAGCTGCGTCAGCAGCGCCCGAGCTTGGTTCAGCAGGGTCTGGACCTGTGTGAGATCCAGCTTCGAGGTCGAGCCGACTTCGACGCGGCGCCGGAAAATGCGATAGGACTCCTCGCGGGTGGTCACGGTTTGCCGTGCGATCGCCACGCGTTCGTCGATCTCGCGCAGGCCAAGATAGCCGTCTGCCACCTGGGCGATCAGCGCCAAATGGACGGCCTGGCGAGCCGCGTCGGAAGCCAGCCAAGTTTGCAGGGCGGCGTCTTCCAGGTTGCGGATCCGACCCCACAGATCCAGTTCCCAGGTGGTCAAACCCACCTCGGCCCGGTACTCGCCGCCCACCTGCGATCGGCCCGACATGTTCAGGTCGCCAGGGACGCGCGCGCGTCCACCTTGGGCGCCCACGCCCATGGCAGGAAAACGATCCGAGCGCTGAATGCGGAATGTGGCGCTGGCTTCCTCGACGCGCAGCGCGGCCACGCGCAGGTCGCGGTTGTTTTGCAGCGCGGTCTCGATGAGGCGTTGCAGCAGGGGGTCAGTGAAGTAGGCCTGCCAGGCAAGCTCTCCCGCGTGGGCGCCGTCGGTGCCTGATCCAAGATGCGCGGGCCAGGCTTCGGGCACAGGCAATGGCGGGGTGTCTGGCACCGGAGCGAGCGACATGCAGCCGGTCAAGACGACGGCGCTCAGGGCCAACGAGGCAGCGCGCAATCTGAACGCAGGAAACAACGGGGAAGTTGGGAGCATGGTCACGTTCCGTACAGGTATCGGGCTGAAGAGGGTCTGGTCGCAGAGCAGGGAATGGCTGCCACCCGCACAATGCGGGGCTCGTGGCTGGTGCCCGCAGGCCCTACTTTCTTGCTTGCAAGTGCTGTCAAACCCACTTCATCTCCTTGTTGATATGTGCATCCCGTGTCCCCCGGCTGGTTGATAGGGCGCGCTTCCTGTGTCGTAACCCGATGTGCCGGGTTCGCTCGCGCCCTGTGTTGATCTGCATCGTGAAACCTGAAAACAAACGACTGGACGATTGTTTTCAATTATACGTTATAATCCAAGAACCGTAATCAGCGGGCTCGTCGGTCATTGACGCAGGTCAATTCGAGCTGCCGGCTTGGGTTCAAGGAAGGCCCTGATTCTTGGTAGAGCCGGTGACCGGCCCATGGGAACACCCCTCAGATCTTTGAACAGAGCCTTTGAATGCCACCCAAGAAAGATGACGCGCCAGGCAACAAGCGCCGCTACCTGTCTTCTGCCGCCAGGAAAGAGGAAATACTCGACGCGGCCTTGGTCGAATTCGCGGATCGGACATACAACGCCGTGTCGATGGAGCGACTGGCGGAATGCGCGGGCTTGTCCAAGGCTGGCATCTATGCCCACTTCAAAAGCAAGGAAGAAATTTTTCACGCCTTGCTCGAACGTACGACGAAGCAGATTCGTGATTTCCAGGGCTGGCTCCCGGATGAGGATCTGACGTTGCCAGAGCTGGTAGATGTCTACCTGGATCGCCTGTACGCGACCTTCAGCTCCCCTGCCACGATGTCGATCTACCGGCTGCTTCTGGCCGAAAGCGCCCGAACTCCAGAGCTGGTGCAGCGTTGGCACAACGAAGTTGCGCTCGGGCTGAAAGAGCGGACGCAGACCATCATCCAACGCAACATACGCCGAGGCGTCATTCGCCCAGGCGTCTTGACCGAACACTTCTTCCCGTTGGCGCTCGCGCCCGCAGTGCTGTGGCTCAGTTCCTCGATGCTGTCCAAGGGCAGTCCTTCCATCTCGCTGGTGCAGTTACGGGATGCGCACCGGCAAATGTTGCTTGAGCTTTTTCAGCCTCAATGAGCGGAGTGATGCACAGAGTCCTGCGCGCCCTTGCAGGCTTGGCGATCGGCTTTGTGGTACTGCTGCTGACTGTGTGGGGTGCGCTGGCTCTGTGGCATCAGATGCCGGGACCTTCAGTGGTGCGATGGTTCGCCATTGCCATGTGGTCTACGTTGGGTGTGACCTTTGTCTTGTCGCGGGCGGGCTTGCTTGGGCGGCGCAATCGCAACATCGCCGGATTCGCATTTGTGATCGCAGCCGCCTCCCTGCTCATGTGGTGGGGGACGCTGCAGCCGTCACACCAGCGTGTATGGGCTGACGATGTCGCCCAGTTGCTGGAGGCCAGGATCGACGGCAACCATGTTCACCTGAATAATGTGCGCAACTTCCAGTGGCGCAGCGAAACCGACTACACTCCGCAGTGGGAGAGTCGCACATACGACCTGGATCGTCTGCGCAGCGCCGACTTGGTGCTTTCCTACTGGATGGGGCCGCACATCGCCCACACCCTGGTGTCGTTCGGCTTCGATGGCGGTGAACGCGTGGTGTTCTCGCTGGAAATTCGCAAGGAACGCCATGAGTCCTTCTCGGCGGTAGGAGGATTCTTCCGTCAGTTCGAGCAGATCCTGGTAGCCGCCGATGAGCGTGACATTGTGCGTACGCGCAGCAACGCGCGAGGCGAAGATGTTTATCTCTATCGCTTGCAGATGAGTCAGGCGAGTGCCCGCGCGTTGTTTCTGGAGTATCTGAACGCGGCCAATGAACTGCGGCAGAAACCGCGCTTTTACAACACGTTAACCAGTAACTGCACGACCATCGTATTCGAGCTGGCCCGGGTCATTGCGCCCGCATTGCCAATGGACTATCGCCTGCTGCTGTCTGGATATTTTGCGCGGTACGTCTACGACCTGCATGGATTGACGCCTGGCTATCGTTACGGTGAATTGCAGGCACTGGGGCATATCAACGAACGTGCCCTTGCTTCCGATGTGTCAGAGGATGACTTCTCGATGTCGATTCGACAAGGCGTGCCAGGCATCCCTGCCAACGAGGTGAATCCATGAGGTTCCCGCAGGCCTGCCTTCTCATTGCATGCGCCGCTCTTGCTCCGCTGCTGCTGGGGGGCTGCTCGATCCTGCGCGAGTTCGGCCCAGTGGTTGAAGTTCATACGCTACCTGCCAGGGAGGCCATCGAACTCAAGCGCGGCGACATCCTGACACGTGGCAAGCTCAGCGATGCGACTGTCCAGACCATCAGGGTGGCGGCATTGGATGAGCAGGCATGCGCAAAGCCGATCTCCTCGGAGTGCGCGGAGGCCTTGGCTACCGTGACGGGGGTTGCCACGGATAGACGCCTGGCTGCACTGTCCGAACTATGGCTGGCGCAGGCTCAGACCATGAAGCCCGGTTCAGCGCAGCAAGCCGCCTGGCTTGAGACGATTCGCTATGCCTATGCTTATCTGTTCCTTGGTGACCATACTCCGGGAGAGCGGGCCTTCGAGGATCGCCAGACCCAAGTGCGGGATTGGTATAACTATGCCGTCGAGCATGCGGCCACCGGCATGTTCGAAGTTCGGCAACAAATGCCGACGCAGTTGCCCGACCAGACCAGTTGGAACATTGCAGGCTGGGAACTGAAGCTGGATATGCGCGGCGCGCGCTTACCGGGCAGTACGGCGGTGCCAGCCGAACTCCTGCCAGCCTCGTCCCTGTCTTTCCGTGGATTGCGTAGCCTCTACCGGCGCGACGGCTTTGGCGCCGAGCTTGTGGCGGTCATTCCGGACGAGTCCCTGAGCGCCGCCCCAACTCGGGGTGGTCGCCCAGCGGCAAAGCGTGATCAGCAACCGCTGCCCTGGAGCGAGATGCCCGCGCCGTCCATGACGGTTCTGCTGCATCCCGACGGAGACAACTTGGACAGTGTGCTGCATGCTCGTATAGCCCGTCTGACGGTGCATGACCCCTATGTGGAATCGGCCATTATGCTGCGCGGCCAACGTGTGCCGCTGGCGGCCAATTTCACGGCCGGCTATGGCGTATGGCTGGCCCGTGCCAATTTCAACCGCCAGTCGCTGCGCAGCCTGCTCGGGCGCGAGGGTGGCATCGACCGCCCGCACGTCTACTTGATGCAGCCCTACGATCCGAACAGGCGGATCATCGTCATGCTGCACGGACTGGCCAGCAGCCCTGAAGCCTGGGTGGAACTCGCCAACGAAATCCTGGGCGATGAGGCCCTGCGCCAGCATTACCAGATCTGGCAGGTCTACTACCCGACCAACATGCCAGTCGCGTTGAACCACGCCATGATTCGCAGGGCGCTCGGGGAGACGCTGACGCATTTCGACCCATCCGGCCAAGCGCCGGCGTCGTCCGACCTCGTGCTGGTGGGGCATAGCATGGGCGGGGTCATCGCGCGGTTGATGGTGTCGTCAACCGATCAATCGCTGGTGCAATTGGCTGCGGATCACAGTCGGTTGACGCCGCAGCAGATCAGGCGCATTGATCCCATGTTGCGCTTCGAGCCCTTCCCGAATGTCAGCAGTGCCATCTTCATCGCGGCGCCTCATCGGGGCACATCGGTCGCGGGTGGACGCCTGGGGCGCTGGATGGCGGGATTTATCCGCTTTCCCATTACGGTGCTCGAAGAACTCGCCCACACGCTGGTGCCCGATGCGGCTGCCAGCAGCCATGAAAGCCTGGGGCATATCCCCAATAGCGTCGACAATCTCGACGAAAACGATCCATTCGTGCGCACGGCTGCGGACTTTCCCATCTCTACCCAGGTGCGCTATCACTCGATCGTGGCCCAGGCCAATGCCGAAGTGGCCCTCGCTGATTCCGATGATGGTCTCGTGCCTTACCGCAGCGCTCATCTTCCCGGGGCGCAATCCGAGAAAATCATCATTTCAGGACACAGCGTGCAACAGAGCGCGGCGGCAGTGCTGGAAATCCAGCGCATTCTGAGAGAGGACATTGCTCTGCGGGAAGCGCATTTCATGCAGCCATAGACAACTGCCATCTGCTGTACGCAGCCGAGCTGATTTGGGCAAGCTTCTATCTTTCAGATGGGCGTAGTGCACTCCTCTGTAATGCGTAGGTCGTAGGTTCGATTCCTATTTCCGGCACCAGATTTAAGCTAACAAGCTGTAAGAAAGTATCGAAAAATCAAGGGGTGGGCCGGGTTCCCGTCCAGCCCCTTTTTTCATGCCCTCCCGGTCCGTCCCGGTGTTAGTGCCGACCCAAAACTGACCATCTGGGGGTGCGGACGAAAACTTGGACTACCAGGAGGTAGTTCATGTATTCCTACGAAGATCGAATTCGAGCGGTTGAGCTCTATATCAAGCTGGGCAGGCGCGTCAGGCCCACGATCCGCCAGCTGGGTTATCCAACAAAGAATTCTCTGAAGGGCTGGTACAACGAATACCAGCAGAAGCTCGACTTGCCAGCGGGCTATGCGGGCCGGAGACCCAAGTTCTCGAAGGAACAGAAGGCGGCAGCTATCGAGCATTACCTCGCTCACGACCGCTGCATTGCGGCCACCATGAGGGCACTGGGCTACCCCTGCAGAGGGACGCTAACCGCTTGGATTCGCGAGGCCCTTCCTGAAGCCAGAAGGCGTGTCGTCGGCAGTACGGTGCGACGAAGGTATTCCGGGGAGCTGATGCAAGCAGGAGTCATGGAACTCTGCACTCGCGAGGAAAGTGCCCAGGCTGTAGCCGACAAGTTCGGCGTGTGCCGGCCAACGCTGTACAACTGGAAGAACCAACTTCTGGGACGTGAAGCACCCGCATCCATGAAACGTACCAATCCATCTTCGCCTTCGCAGGAGCGCGATGAGCTCGAGCGCCAGGTTGAGTCCCTGCGCCGCGAAGTCAGGCAACTGCGCCTCGAGCAGGATCTTTTGAACAAGGCCAACGAACTGTTAAAAAAAGGCCTGGGCGTCGACCTGCAGCTCCTGTCCAACCGGGAGAAGACACTGCTGATTGACGCCCTCAGGGAGCACTATGGCCTGCCAGAGCTCCTTGCACAGTTGGATCTTGCGCGCAGTTCGTATTTCTATCACCGGGCCCGCGCAGCGGTGGGCGACAAGTACCTGAAGGTTCGGCAATCCATCACCGACATCTTTGAGTCGAACCACCGCTGCTATGGCTACCGCAGGCTGCAGGCATCTCTGACCAGGCAGGACGTCACGATCTCAGAGAAGGTTGTACAGCGGTTGATGAAGCAGGAAAGCCTGGTTGTTCCAAGGCCCAGAAAGCGCCGCTATGCGTCTTACCTTGGCGAAATCAGCCCAGCGCCTGAGAACCTCATCGATCGCGACTTCCAGGCCGCGGTGCCCAACGCGAAATGGCTCACGGACATCACGGAGTTCCAGATCCCGGCTGGCAAGGTGTACCTCTCGCCCATCATCGACTGCTTCGACGGAATGGTCGTCAGCTGGACCATTGGGACCAGTCCGGACGCGGAGTTGGTCAACACGATGCTGGACGCAGCCATCGAGACGTTGGCCGACACGGCTGATCGTCCCGTGGTCCACTCCGATCGGGGCGGCCACTACCGCTGGCCGGGTTGGCTCTCAAGAATGAGCAACGCGAACTTCATCCGCTCGATGTCTCGCAAAGCATGCTCACCTGATAACGCTGCCTGCGAAGGCTTCTTCGGTCGGCTGAAGAATGAGCTGTTCTATCCTCGGGACTGGAAGACCGCCACCATTGAGCAGTTCGTCGAGGCGGTCGACTCGTACATCCGCTGGTACAACGAGAAGCGGATCAAGATCTCTCTCGGCTCCCTCAGCCCGATCGAATACCGGGTGAGCCTTGGACTTGCGGCATAAACCAGTCCAAGTTTTTATCCGCACCCCCGGGGATTGATGCGGACGATTTCCTGATGATCCTATCGATGCTAGCCGCCGCCATGCGCCATGAGCCGGTCGATAAGCGGCGAGAGAGAGGCGAACGTGCCCTAACCATGCTCAGTTCCAGCATATTTATATCTCAGCGGCCGAGCTGCTGACCGACCAAAAGGAAACACGAAATGCAAATGGTTCAATTATTCCAGTGGGGCTCAATTTTACTGTGGGCTCTCATCATTGTTTTGCTGCTTACGGTCTGGAAGGGAAATCGGCACTTCCTGTGGAGCATCCTTGCGATCACTCTTAACTTCACGTTAGAACCAATATACGATCAATACTTTGCGATTGCCTATTCAAAGGAGTTCATCCCGCTTCTGCCGCGGGTTGATCTGCCGCTCATGGTTCCGTTCGCCTATGGCACGCTCTACACAGTGCCGTTGCTGATTTCGCTGTGGTTCTTCGGTAAATTTCCCAAGGTGCCTGCATGGGCGAAGCTACTCGGTATGTGGGTTTTCATGTGGGCAACGAATATGGCTCAAGAAGGGATGACCACCAGCGGCGGGGCCTGGGACTACTATGGTTGGACGCCGGCCAGTTTCGGTTTGGGTAACCAGCCGTGGATTGTGCCTGTTGGTGTTGCGTTGAACCTACCGGCTTTTTACTTCAGCCATGTCTACGCCACCCGAGTTTCGGAGCGCTTGGGCACAGGGATGCAGAAGTTCCTGATGCATCTTGGTGTGTTTTTCGCCGCAACGCTCGTTGTGTGGATTGCCAATGTGCTCATTTTGGCACTCTATGGCGGGCCCCACTAATCCAGGCTAGCCTGTAAGCCACTACGGGCATGTATGTAGCGACATTAAATGCGAGCGCGTTGAAGTAAAAAAAGAGAACTAACGCGCAGGGCGTGGTGCCGCTGGCCATGGCGATTCAGAACACCGTGACACGGCGTTTGGTCAAACGTCACCACTGTCGTAGGTTTTCTCTAAGGAAACTCTGAACAACCGCTTGTAATTCGACGGTTATCCATAAACGGGCTGACTTTCACGAAAAACACGATGCAGACTCGAGAAACGCTCTGGATATCAGCGGACTTGCCCCCACCGGGGCTCCGCCTGGAGCGTTTTCGCCCATCATGGACGCACCTCGACTGCCGTCATCGCCAACTGATGGCGCGCCATCCACAGATTGCTCAGCGCAAACAGTGTGATGATCTGCGCGGTGTTTTTCACCAGCCCGCGATAGCGCACCTTGCTATAACCGAACTGGCGTTTGAGTACGCGAAATGGATGTTCCACCTTGGCCCGGATGCGCGCCTTCACGTGCTCGAATTCACCGATAAGCGTGCCGAGCTTGCTCGCGGGCAAGGCGCGACGACGACCGGGTTTCATGGCCACATTCCAGCGCGCGGAGCAACCGCGATTCTCCTCGCGCTTTTCTACGCCGGTATAGCCCGAATCGCCAAACACCTCGCTCTCTTGTCCATGCAGAAGGGCATGGGCCTGCGTGATGTCGTGCGCATTGGCCGGCGTGCCGGTCACGGTATGCACGAGTCCCGAATCGGCATCAACCCCGATATGGGCCTTCATGCCGAAGTGCCACTCGTTGCCTTTCTTCGTCTGGTGCATCTCGGGATCGCGTGCCCCACTCTGGTTTTTGGTCGAACTGGGTGCGCTGATGATCGTGGCGTCCACAATCGTGCCTTGGCGCAGCAGCAGACCGCGCTCACTGAGCAGTGTGTTGACTTGCGCCAGCAACTGCTCGGCCAGTCGGTGCTTCTCCAGCAGGTGACGAAAGTTCAGAATCGTCGTCTCGTCCGGCACCGAACCACGTGCGAGCGACAGGCCCGCAAACCGGCGCATCGAGGCGATGTCGTACAGAGCCTCTTCCATGGCTGGGTCGCTCAGGCTAAACCATTGCTGCATGAAATGAATGCGCAGCATCGTCTCCAGCGGATACGGACGGCGACCATTACCCGGCTTCGGGTAAACCGGTTCGATCAACGACACCAGTCGTGCCCACGGGACCACCCTATCCATTTCAGCCAGGAACACCTCACGCCGGTTCGCTTGCGCTTGCCTGCGTACTCCGCGTCGGAAAAGCTCAGCTGCTTCATCGGGCTTCCATCATCTCATCTGTTCAACACGTTCGACTATATCCGGACGAACTTGTTCAGAGTTTCCCTAACAACCGGAGCTCCAATGCGAAGCAAGCATCTACTGGATCCAGAACTCGCGCCCGTGGTCAAACTCGCGTCTGATGCTGGTATCAAGCCAGGCGGGCAATCTCCGATGATGGCTGCGCTGCTGGCACAGCCGCAGCCTACGTCCGACCAAGTTGAAGCGCGTGAAGTAAAGATCCCCGGGCCCGACGGCGCACCCGATGTTCGGGCCCTACTATATTTGCCTAAGAACGCGGTCGGTTGTCGCGGGGCGATCTTGCATATCCATGGTGGCGGTTACGTATCTGGCGCCCCCGAAATGAACGCGGCGAGCAATCTAAATAACGCTGAGGCTCTGAACTCAGTTGTCTTGTCCGTTGACTATCGGCTCGCACCGGAAACAAAATTTCCTGGTGCGATCGAAGATTGTTATGCGGCGCTGGCTTGGATTCATGAGCACGCCTCTGAATTGGCAGTCGACCGCACCCGTATTCTTGTCAGCGGTGACAGCGCAGGCGGCGGCCTCGCGGCGGCGCTGGCATTGCTCGCGCGCGATAGGGGTAAGTATGCGATCGCCTACCAGCATCTGGTCTTCCCAATGATCGATGACCGCACGGCGATTGATCCCGACGTATCACCCTATGCAGGGGAGTTCATCTGGACGCAGGCCTCAGATCTGTATGGCTGGACATCATTGCTCAATTGCGCGCCCGGCTCGCGCGAGGTGTCCTGCTACGCCGCTGCGGCACGGGCAGAAGATCTTGCGGGATTGCCACCCACATTCATCATGTGCGGGGCACTAGACCTATTCCTTGAGGAGAGCCTCGAATATGCCCGACGGTTAATGCGGGCTGGGGTGCCCGTCGAAATGCACATCTACCCTGGCGCTCCACACGGGTTTCAGATGGTGCAGACAGCAGTGGTGAGCCAACAGGCAGTTCGCGACTCCACGGCAGCGTTGTCAAAAGCATTACGAGGGACGAGACACGAATGAGCGGTGATCCGCTGCTCATTCGGCGCAAATGCGATCAGCATGGATTTCTTTGAAACTGGTCGTTTTGCGTCGTATTGACGCGCAGAAGCGGCGCTCCGCACTAGTAGCTATAGTGCGGCGCCCTTTCGCCTTGAGAAGGCGTGGCGACGGTGGCGAAACATTGTCTTAAGAAGGCGACAGTCATCAGGGCGGCCTCTACGTCGGTTTGTCGCTATATTGCGTTTGCTCAAGGAAATCCACAATCCGTTCGTGGTAGTCCTGTCGATGACTCGGACGTCCACTGCCCGCCAAGGAATGCGTGCCCCCAGGGTAAAGGACCATCGTGGCGTCGGCCTTGCCACTGCGCACTAGAGCGGATTTCACCCGTTGGGTGCTGGCCCGGCTGCGCCACCATCGCTTCGACACCGTCGCCCAGGTCGATGCAGCCATCACCGAACTGCTATCGAGCGTGAACGACCGGCCGTTTCAGAAGCTGCCCGGCAGCCGCGCCAGCGTGTTCGCCGAACTGGATGCGCCGACACTGATGTCGCTGCCGCGCCAACCCTATGAGCTTGCCCGCTTCAAGACGGTGAAGGTCCACATCGACTACCACGTCGAGATGGAGGGCCACCGCTACAGCGTGCCGCATGCGCTCGTCGGCCAGGCCCTGGAGGCGCGCCTCACCCGCCACGGCGTGGAGTTGCTGCTGCGCGGCCAGCGCGTGGCCGCCCACGCTCGCAACGAGCGCCGCGGCGGCTACACCACGGTGGAGGCCCACATGCCTGCTGCCCACCGCGCCCACCTGGAGTGGACGCCTCAGCGGCTGATCGATTGGGGCCAACGCATCGGCATGGCATGCGGCGAACTCATCACCCGGCTGCTGCAGACCTACAAGCATCCCGAACACGGCTACCGCTCCTGCCTGGGACTGCTGAACCTGTCGCGCCGATATGGCGAGGCACGGCTGGAGGCGGCCTGCGAACGGGCCCTCGCGCTGGGTGCCTTCCGCTACCGCCATGTGCGCGACCTGCTGGCCAACAACCGTGACCAGGTGCCGCTGGATGCCGAAGCCGAATGGACCAGTCCGACGCACGCCAACCTGCGCGGACCGGGCTACTACCAGTGAGGACGACCGACCTCACCAGCCCAGAGCCCACCATGAACCCATCCAATCCATTGCACCCACACGCCATGCTCAACAACGCCACCCTGACCCAACTGCGCGCGCTCAAACTGCAGGGCTTCGCCGACGCCTTGCAGCAGCAGCAAGAACAGGCCGACTGCCTGAACCTGTCGTTCGACGAGCGACTGGCCCTGCTGGTCGAGCGCGAGGTCTACGCCCGAGGCGACCGCAAGCGGGCTCGGCTGCTGCAGCGTGCCCAGCTGAAGTACCCCACGGCCACCTTGGAGGACGCCAGCTTCGAGACGGTGCGCGGCATCGACAGGTCCACCTTGATGGGCGTCGCACTGTCGACCTGGATCGAGCGGGGCGAGACGCTGACCTTCGCCGGCGCCACCGGGCTGGGCAAGACGTGGCTGGCCTGCGCGCTGGCCCAGTACGCCTGTCGCCAGGGACACTCGGCGCTGTACCTGAGGGTGCCACGTCTGGCCGAGGAGCTTCGCATCCTCCACGGCGCAGGCACCTTCCGACGTTGGCTCGAGCAGCTTGCCAAGGTCGACGTGTTGATCCTGGACGATTGGGGGACGGGTCCGATGGACAGTGTCACCCGGGGTGACCTGCTGGAGGTCATTGATGACCGGGTAGGCCACCGCGCGACGATCATCACGCACCAGTTGCCCATCGAGCATTGGCACGCCTGGCTGGGCGACGCCACGATCGCCGACGCCATCCTCGACCGATTGATGCAAAGCTGCCGGCGCTTCAATCTCGAGGGCGAGTCGCGTCGCACCGGCAAGGCCGCGCGGGCGGCAGCCAAGTCAACAAGGGCAGTTCAGGAGGCCAGCCAATGATCTGAGCGAACCTGACCGCCCCTAAACTCTGCCCCCTGCGCAGCACCGCCATCGACCTGGGCGGTCACGATCACCGAAACGCGTGGTCACGTTGCCGAAATGACGCCGAATTCACCGCTCGGCGTGCCGGTCACGATGGACCGAAATGGGCGGTCACGTTCGCCGAAATACGCATTTTCTACCTGCGGCCTCCCATGGACGTGGAGATCGACCCGAAGACCGGGATCCTCCATGCCTACGCGAAGATCTTCGACAACTCCTGGTATCCCCACTCCCCAGGGTTTTTGCCCACGGCAGTGGTGGGTGCATCCCCGCTGGGAAAGGGATCAGCGGTGGTTGGGGTGGAGCACGGAGGCCGTTACCACGCTGCCTTGCGCCTGAAGCCTGAAGACGTGGCTGAGCTGAACCGGGTCGGGCGCGACGCTACCGGGGATCGAATCTTTTTCAAGGTCCTGAAGGGTGGCCTTCAGCCCAACGGCCTGCCAGACATCGTTCTCCAAGTCGACCGTTTGGAGATCGGCTACAAAAACCAGGTCATCGGCATTACCCCATCCAAAGACAAGGACGCTTGAATGAAGCCACAGACGAAGTTTGCCGCAGCCCTGGGGGTGCAGCCGGGTTGCCCCGTGCAGGTCACGTAAGGAACTGGCGCAAGCGCCGAGCTGCTGGGCCACTCCCAGCGATAGGGGTTGTTCGTCTTCCCCACCAGGTCGGATGCGCAGGCCTGGCGACAAACCGCCATGGATGTGCCCCCACCGGTCCAGTTGTAGTCGCAGTAGTGCATACCCGCGTAACCCTTCGGGAGCAACTTGACAGGTCGGTTGCGTTTGGGCTGTTCCCATCAAATCAACGACAGATACGGATTGTTTGGAGGCACCTCCGTAAACAACAAATGGGGGTCTTGCAAAAGGTAGCCATGCAGGCGCCGTGATTTTCGCGGACCTGTCACTTCGCTGGCCCAGATGTTCAAGCCGTTGGGATGCTTGCGATGCAACTGCACCCGCTCGAAGCGCTTTTGCACCCATTGCCAATCTTGTTGGCTCTCCTGCTTTGCCAGCATGCCCACTTGTGGGTGTTCTTGTGCGTACCGCTGGAACACGCCAGGGCTGACCAGATACGCGGTGTCGCTCACGGTATGCACGAGCGCCTTCGCATCATTGATGATGAGCTTGCGTAAAGCGATACCCTGGCGCAGCCACTCCATGAAATGCTCACCGGATGGCCGTGCGCTTAAGGGTGGCGGTGCAGCTATGGCCGTGGATACAGGCGACGTTGGCGAGGTCACAGCCATAGTCGGCATAGGAGCCTCGGAGCGTGCGGCAGATGTGTTGGCTGTATCGGCCTGCTCATTGTGAGAAACGTCGGGCGGATCGCCCATGCCTACCATAGCTAACATGTCTTCCATGGCATCGGGCATGGCCGGGGAAGCGGGCGGGGGAGCCTGGGCAGCGATGTCGCCGCTTTCCTCCCAACGCTTCGGCTCCTGACCCTCGGCGGCTGGCTTTGTCGCGATCGCGGCCGGGGGTACGAAAGCATCGGTATCTTTGGCTGCAGGCGCTACGTCGATTACCACGGTGCCAGCGAACGGTGTCGGCCGCTGGCCAGATTCCCAGATCAGCGCAGGAGCGATGCGCAGCAGCGTGAACGAGTGAGACCAGCCGCTGGGGCTGGTCACGGTCGCCCGCCAGACCGCCTTGTCGTCCGGTGTGGGCTGCAACATACCGTGGTCCTGCAGCACATTGAACACCGCCGTGTTGTTCGCCGGGATGCCATCGATGCCCTGGGATAGCAGGTGCGCACGCAGCTTGTCGGAGACCGTCTTGCTCACCAGCCACAGCGCGTCCTCGGTGAGCCAGCCATCGGAGGCCTCGGGCTGGTTCAGTTTCAACTCTTCCTTGAGCAGATAGCGCAGCCCGTCGAGTAGCTTGCGTTGCAGCGCATGCTTGGGTGCGGCCATGGCGCGCGCCGGATCGCCGCCCAGCTCCTGCGCTACCGAGGCACGGTCGGCTTGCACGACAAGCTCGCCCAGCACGCCGGCGTGCTCGTACTGGCCGGCCAGGACGTAGAGCAGCGGTCCCCACAGGTCGGGATAGCCACTGAGCCAGTCCAGGGCATCACTGTCGAGGAGTTGGCGGTAGAGCAAACCTGTCGCAGCGCTGTGGAGCCGATATTCTCGATCGTCGCGGTAGCGGAAGCGGTATGGCTGGTGCAGCGGGCCATGCCAGGGGTGCCACAGCGAGCCGTCGGCCAGTTCGACGTGCAGATCGACGGCGATCTTGCCGATGTCATGCAGCAGCGCGGCATAGGCGACTGCGGCAGTCCAGGCTTCAGACTGCGCCGCCTGGTCTTCGGGGCTGGCCCCGATGGGCAGCAGATGCGACTGCCGCAGCTTCAGGCTGTAGGCGACGATTTCCAGGCCGTGGTCGAGCATGCCGCCGGGGTAAGCGTGATGATGCGCCTCGGAAGCCGGGAAAGCCTGGACCAGCTCGGCGTAGCGTTCCAGTGGCGCCCGGTACAAGGTGGCGAACTGCTTACGTGAGAGCGACGTGCGCTGCCAGATGTGCTCCAGCAGTTTCTGCCGGCGCGGGGTGGCCAGCAGCGATGCGGCCGACTCGGGCCGCATCAACCCTTTCGGGAGGTCGGATGCGGGAGGTGGCGTCGGAGCGGTAGCGACCGCGGGCCGTTTTCGCTGGAACAGAGAGAGCATGCGGATGTCCTGTCGCGGGCCGAGCGGGGTGCCTTTTTGCCTTTTCGAGGTAGGGCCATTCCCCTTGCAACCCATTCCCTCGCCATTTCGACCCTTTACAGCCTTTGGGTATAGGGCGACGGGTGCTGACCGTCCACCGCCAATGCGGGTTGCGGAAGGGCCGTATTGATACAGGAAGGCTGGCTGTTCACGCCCTACGATGGGCCGATTCTTGGACTCGGGAGAACGCTGTGAGGCCTCAGATTGACAAAGTAAGGAAATTTCCTTACCATGCAGGTATCGCAATCAGGAGAGTCGCCATGCCTGCCATCCACGAAGTCGCCACGCTGACCTCTAAAGGCCAGATCACGCTGCCCAAGCCCATCCGGCAGGCGCTCGGCGTCGATGCCGGCGGCAAGCTCGCGTTCGATCTGCGGGGCAGCGAAGTCGTCGTCACCCGTGTTGATGCCGAGCACGAGGACCCCGCCATTGGCGCGTTTCTGAGCCTGCTGGCCCGCGACATCGAAGCTGGCCGGAACGTCCGGGGCCTGCCCGAGGATCTGGCGCGCGCCATGCTGGAGCATGCTGGCCACGGTGTGAACCTGGACGAGGAGATCGACGGGAAAGTGGAACTCTGATGCAACGGCATGGCTGGACGCTGCTCTTCCACGACTGCGTGATCGAGCAGTTGCAGAAACTGCATGCGGCCGCGAGGCGCGCGCAGGAGAATGACCCGGCGGGCTTCGAGTCCAATGCCAACGTCAAGCTCTTCCGGGCCCTGAGCCAGTTGATGTTGGATGTGGTGCCAGGCGATCCGGCACGCGACGAGTACCGCCAGGGCAACACCTTGGGACCTGCCCACCGCCACTGGCGAAGGGCCAAGATCGGACGGCGGTTCCGGCTGTTCTTCCGGTACGACTCGAAGGCGAAGGTCATTGTGTACGCCTGGGTCAACGATGAACAGACCCTGCGGTCTTCGGGTAGCAAATCGGACCCGTATGTCGTGTTCGAGAAGATGCTCGGACGCGGGAACCCACCAGACGACTGGCACGCGCTGATACAGGCAAGCAAGCAGGATTGGAGCAAACTGGAATAGGCATCCCTCAGTAGCAGGAGACGACCATGAACACCACGACACGCATCAGCACCGCAGAACGCCTCGGCCGCACCTTGGGTCGCGGATGGCGTGCCTACGTGCGCGGCGAACGCCGGGCATCGAGTTGGTTGGTGTCCAAGGGGATGCCGGCGGCCGGTGCCACCGCGTTCGTGTGGGTGGTCAAGCTGGTTGCGCTCGGGGTGCTGCTGTACACCACCTTCTGGCTGGCGGTGTTGCTACTGCTGGGCGTTGCGGCGGCATGGTTGGCTGGCAATTCGGCTAGGGATGATGACCGCTGGGCGCAACAGGATGAACTGCGCAATGGCGAGGCGGGCTTTGGCCTGTATTCTTCCAATGGCCAGCGGCTCGACCCTCACGACCCGAACGATCCGTTCGATGACTGAGGTTTGGACTGTCCGTCACAGAACCTTGCCGGCTACCTTGTTTACACCTGACCCGGCGCTATCACGCGCTTCCTTGGAGCCGACAGCAAGGTTCTGAGCAATCACCCCAGCCTTAACTCCGACCCACCCCAAGGCAGCGACCCAAAACGTCGGCAGGACCAGAAACATCGTGCCCGTGACGAACATTAGGAGCATGTCACCGAAGGCGTTGTTCAGTCCTACCAACGGGTCGAAATTGGTGTGCGGCCGGTTCCAGCCGAACCCCCAGCCATAGAGCGCGTCGAGGATGGTGCTGTCAATCCAGCGTGCAAGCTGAAACCAGAAGTCCGTGAAGAACAGCGCGAACTGCACGACGCTGACCGTGACCACCGTCTTCAGGTCATAGGTGCCCACGACCAGCACGAGCGGGATGCAGATAACCAGTGCCATCTTGAGCAATGCAAGCACCATGGGCAGGGCCTGCCTCGCGACGTCCATGGCTGGAAACGCGGCAATCGCGCCGACTGCCATCCCAACATCGCCCGTGGCCCGCGTCACAATGTTCGGCAGGGTCTTGTCGATCTGGCCGCCGTAGTCGGTATAGACGCTGCCCTGGTTCAATTTCTGCTGCCGCGGTGACGCGATCGTGCGGATTACCGAGTCGTCCACCTCGGCTCGGCTCAGGAACCCGGCCCAGCCCGCCAGGCGATTGAGCAGGCTCGGGTCCACCTGTCCCAGCAAGCGTGCCCGCAGGCCATTACCGCCATCGGCCCACCATTGCCTGCAGGTCGGGTAGCCACCGCCACTGGATACCTGAGCCAGCCCGGCGTCGCGGTTGCTGTCATAGGGCCAGTCATCGCGCGGCGTGCTGGAACGGTACGTGTCGTAGTAGCCGTTCGTGTCGGTGAAGAACCGCGATCCGATCCAGGTCACGTCGTGCATCTGCTGCTCATCGAGCTGAGGGCGCTGCATGAACAATTTGGCCCGTGCAGGCCCATAGCAATCCCGCGAGAAATCCGCTACTTCCTGAGCCAGCACCGGGTCATCGATGCGCGTGGCGTCGATCTCCATGCGCATCTGCCGCAGGTCCGTGCCACACGGGATCGCCGCCACCGAGGCGCTCGTGACGGCGCGCGAGAGTGCATGCATGAACGCCCACCAGACGGGCACCTTCGCCGACTGGTTGTTGATGGTGCTGAAGGACTGCGACCAGCCGGTATCCGTGGGCTGCGGCACGCTGACCTGGCACTGGGCCGAGCGCGAGCTGTCGTACTGGATGGTGTTCAGGTCCACGTCGATGAACGGAATGCCGGCGAACATCACCACCACGATGGCGACGAAGACCCGGTTCTCGATGCGGGCGGCGCTCAGCACGCCTTTATTGCCCTCGTCGGCACCTTCCGCACGGGCCTTCAACCACTCCTGCACGATGATGGCGACGAAAGGCAGCGCGAATACCCCGCTGGATACCAGCACCGCCCAGATGCCGTTGTTGACGATCCAGGACACCAGCGTCAGGTAGTACTCCAGGTAGTCGGTCGTGAAAAGCGTCATCGCGCCATCTCCCCTCAACCGGCCTGCATCAGCAGGCTGGCTTCCAGCGCCACGATGGCGACGACGCCCGCGACCTCGGTGCGCACCAGGCGGCGCCGCGCCTGGGCGTCGTCCTCACGTACCAGCAGCCGGCGCCGCATCCAGACCCAGCCATAGGCCGTCGCCCCGTACAGGCACAACCGCCACACGAAGAAGTAGCCCGATGCGGCCGCGAGCCACCGCTCCCAGCCGGCCACGCTCCCGACCAGGTAGATGCCGGCGACGTTGGCCCCCACCGCAGCGGCGACGATCACCACCGCCCACAGCAGTGCTTTCGCCGCGCGCCGGCTGAACAGCCAGCGCAAGGGGCGCCAGGTCATGCGCATTGCGCTCATGGCCGGACTCCCGGATTGCCCTTCTGCAACTGGTCGAGGCGGTCGGGCACCGGATCGCCCTCGTAGATGCCGCGCGAGCCGGCCGCGCGCGTACCATGGCGCTGGATGATCGCCATCGGCGAGTTGTTCGCCAGCTCGCGGCGCAGCTCCAGCTCCGTTTTCAGGTTGCGGATCTCCCGGTCGAGCGTGTCGCTCTCGTGGTTCACAGCCTCGACCGCCAACTCGTTGGCCGCCACGTTGGGCTCCTTCTTTCCCGTGAGCAGCGTGCGCTGGAGCAACAAGGCCTTCTCCAGCACCGACGACAGCGCCACCTCGGACGCAAGGCGCCGCGCCAGCAGGTCCTGGTCCGGCTCGTCGCGCAGCGCCTCGATGACGCCGCGCGTGATCGGCAGCGACGTGCTGCCGGCCTCGCGCAAGTTCTCGAAGGTGGTGTTGCGCACGCCGGAAACCAGTTCCTGCAAGACTTCCAGTTTGGCTTCGTACTCCTCCTGGATCAGCGGCGTCAGCCCGACGCCGGGCACCGTCTCGGTCTTGGTGCAGGAATCGCACGTGCGCTGCACCTGTTCCCCGAGGACCCGGGTGGCCCATTCGGTCGCCTGCTGCGGCGACGTCCAGGTCTGGCAGGACAGGCTCGCGCAACTGGCGGGCGCGATGGAGGATGTGTCCGTCACGCCGCGCCCGTTGACCAGGTTGTAGCCCGCGCGGGTGACGTCGCCGACCACCCGAATGGCGGACTGGCCTGCGCCACCGGCATTGCTGCCGCCCACCCAGGGAACGCCGTCGTTGCCGCGGCGCGTCTCAGCCTGCTCGACGGCCGAAACGGCATCGTTGCTGCCAACCGCGTCACGCAGGGCCATGCCTTCGGCCATCTGGCTCCAGCCAAGCTGGCCGCCCGCCGTCTCGGCCATCTTCTCGGCCATCGCGCGGCACGTCAGCTTGGAGCGGTCGAAGTCCAGCCGCGCCTGCAGCACGCCGTTGGTCAGCAGGTTGTACAGGCCGGGATCGGCGCGCTGAATGATCAGCGCCGGCAGGGACGCCACCGCGCTGGTGGCACTCTGGATCACGTTGCTCATGATCTGCTGGAAGCCGTTCGTGATGCCGTTGAGCTGGTTGCGCAGCGTGGTCTGGATGCTCATGTCGCCGCAGATCAGGTTGCTGTTCCACCCCAAGCCGACCCCGATGGAGCGCATGCCAGCCGCGCGGCCCATGGACACCGCGCTGCCGCCTCCGATCGAGTACATGACGTCATCGCCAATGACGGGGCCGCTGTTCTGGTATCCGACCTGCGCCCACGCCAGGCCGCAGACCAGAGCGAGCGTGCCGGCCAGCGCCGTCGGGCGCAGCAAGTAGCACGTCTTGGCGGAAAGGTTCATCGGTTCAGGACGCTTCATCGTGGCACCTCAGAGGAAATCGACGCTGCCCAGGAACACCTGCCCGCGGCGTTCGCAGCAGGCATACGGCCGCCACAGCGCCCAGGCGTAGTCGCCTTGCTGGGCCTGGGTCAGCGTGCCGCTGTGGGGGAAGACCACGCAGGTGTTCGACAGACGAGGGGTCAGCTCCTGCCACTTCCCGGTGGAGGTATCGCCTTCGACCAGCGCCCCGGCCGGCCAGTAGCCGTCACGGGCGTTGGCGAGCAGTGGCTGGTACACGTGCAACTGCCCGCGGCGCGTGACGACATCGCCCGCGCGCTGGGCCACCACCGCCCCGGATTTGTGGTCGTCGGTCTGGTGCAGGAAGCCACCGCGTGGATAGACATTGCCCCAGAGGTTCATCGTGGTGCGCGCACCGACCTCACGCATGCCCGGAATCAACGCCTCCGGGTAGGCCATCTCGGGCACGTTGTAGCGCCAGGCCAGCGTGTCCAGGGTGCTGAGCAGATACGGCATGAAGGCCGTGCCCGCGCCTTGGCAGAAGTAGCCGGAGGACGAGGCGAACTGGTTGAACACCTCGCCGCCGGGATGGCCGATAACATCGCTGTTCTTGAATTTGGCGAGGTTGTTTTCATGATCCTCGTTCGTGGTGCCGTCCCCGCCGGCCTGGGCCGAAGGATTGGGCGTGCTCATGGCGCGCACTTCAACCCAGGGGTTCTCGCCGGTGTTCGAGTACGACGACACCACTGCATCGGGGATGTAGTGCCTGACCTTGACGGAGGTACGCACCGTGCAGCCGGTCCAGGTGCAATAGAGCCAGTAGCAGATACCCACCACCCGGTATTCCAGGCAATCGGGCGAAGCCACTGAACCCACGATGGTTGCCGTGTTCAGGGCGTAGCTGCCCGTGGCGCTAAGCAGCAGCACGGACGCGACAGCAGCTCGCATGCGGCGCAGAAGGTCGAATGGGTGGATCACGGTTCGGTCCTCCGGTGCTGTTCGATCCGCGCGATGGCGCGGGCCACGTCCGGCTCGCCATAGACCACATAGCGCTGGTCCACCACGACGGCCGGGACGGCGGTGATGCCCAGGCTCCATGCGTCCGTCACGCCCTGGTAGGCCGTCGCGATGCGCCGCTGAAGGTCAGTGCCTCCCTGGGTCAGCCGACGCTTGACCAGGGCTGTCGCCTGGTCGGGGTCGGTGGGCAGATTCGCCGAAAGCTCGGCCTCGATGCGCGGCGCTTCATCCAGCTCGATCAGCCGTTCGCCGCCCATGGTCTTGACCGGGTGGTGGCCGTCGGTGACGACCACCACGTCGGCGGCGAAGGTGACCGGGCTGAACACCGCCAGGGACGCCGGCAGCGCCACGGCCAGGCCAAGGGTTCGCCAGCCTGGTGCGAACCGGGTAAAAGCTGCTGGCATGTCATGCGCCCCGGAAGTTGATCAGGGCCATAGTCAAACGCCGAACCCCATGCGGTCCCAACAAACAATGCGCATCGCGGCCACCCCGCATACCTGCTTGTGTCGCCGCGAAGAAAAAGCGGAGGCCGAAGCCTCCGCGCTGATCAACGAAGCAGTGCAACACTTACAGCAGGCCGGACTCCGCAAAGGAGAACGGGGCACCCTGGCCGACGATGATGTGGTCCAGTACCCGCACATCGATGAGCGCCAGCGCGGCCTGCAGTTGCTGGGTCAGCACGCGATCCGCGATCGACGGCTCGGACATGCCCGAGGGGTGCTGATGTGCGAAGACCACCGCAGCGGCATTCAATTCCAGCACACGCTGTACGACGACACGCGGATAGACCGAAGTCGAGTTGATCGTGCCCCTGAACAACGGCTCGTAGGCCAGCACCTGATGCATGCTGTCAAGGAATACAGCGACGAATATTTCGTTGGGCTCGGCCACCAGCTTCACGTGCAGGTAGTCGCGCACGGCCGTGGGGTCGAGGAGTTTCGGACCCGCTTTGAAAACCCGCTTCTCCAGCAGTGCAATGGCTTGCTGGATGATCCAGTCCTCGTGCTGGGCAGCGATGGCGGAAAGCGACTCCAGGCAGGAGTCATTGACGACGAAAGACATGGCGAACCTCCAAATGGTGAGATCGGAGGGCGCGCGCCCGGGGAGGGCAAGCCCTCCTGGGGAACGAACAAGGTGCATCCATCACCGCGGGAGCGGTGATCGTTCGCGGCCAGGATGCGAGGCGAACGGGTTGCGGTCAGCGCAGCGGACTGCGCCGTAGCCTTGAAGACCGGGGCTACCTGGGCATGTCGCCGACGACGTCGGCAGGCATTTCCGATGTAGGTGTGGCGGCGGGATCGCGGGCCGCGAGCATGTCCATGGCCGACAGCAAGGCATCGCCCTCGATCGGACCCTGCAGCAGGATAGCCTTGCCGGTTTCGCGATCGTGTAGCCGCAGCGACGGCGTGGCGGTCACGCCGCTGTTCGTGGCTTCCGCAGTTTGGGCGCGAATCGCCGCGTCGGGCCGCTCGCTCGCGATGCACTGCTCGATGGGTGGCGTAAGGTCGGGGTAGCGCAGGTCCTCGGGCAAGCCCTGACCGTCGCTGCGCGTGTGGGCATATACCCACTCGACGGCCTGCCAGAAGGCGGCATGACCGCTGGCTTGGCCCGCGCATTCCGCCAGGCGCGCTTCCGCGGACGCGGCCGGCTCATGCGCTGCCAACGGGAGGTGATGCCATTGCAAGGCCACGTCCGCATTGCCGGCCACCCAACGCTTGAGCACTGGGAAATAGGACCGGCAGAACGGGCATTCGAGGTCCGCGTAGAGCGTCAGCGTGAAGCGTCCTTCCGGATTGCCCATCTGCCACGGAGGCCCAGCCACCTGCGTCTCGCTGACTGGCGCTGAAGTCTGAGGCGTGGACTGCCCGGGCCAACGGGACACGAGCCAGATCAGCAGCAGTGCAACCAGCGCTGCGGCCACTGTCCAAGGCCAGCTGGGCCGCCAGTGCCGACGGCGGAACGCCTGCACCTGCATCGGAATGGAAGGACGTTTCTGTTCCATGGCGTTCTCCGGTGTACGGCAGATTCAGGGCAGGTCCAGGGTCGGCGACTCGATGCCACGTGCCCGGTCGATCTTCTCAGCCACCTTGAAGGCGGCATCCAGCTCGCTGACGCCGTGCTGCTGCATGAGTTGGTAGCGTTCTGCCTTCTCCTCGGGCTCGGTTTGCGCGAGCGCGAGGTAGAGACTTGGCGGCACGGCGCGGAACAGCACTTCCATGCTCTTGGAGAGGATGACGCCCTCGGTGAACTTGCCCGCTTCCTTGCGTGCGGAGAGCATCAGCGCCTTCTGCGCCGGCGAGAGTTCGCGGAAGCGCGCGATCTTCTCCACCTCGTCCGGCGGCATCGACAGGCACACCCACCACTCGATCATGTTGAGCATCGGCTCCGCTGCACGTGGCAGGTCGTCGATGTTCTGCGTCGCCAGCCAGAACCAGGCGCCCAACTTGCGCCACATTTTTGTAATTTTCACGACATAGGGCGCGAGCAGCGGGTTCTTGGTGATGATGTGACCTTCGTCGGTCACGTTGACGATCGGCCGTCCCAGGTACTGGTCGCGCTCGGCGATGTTGTTCACCGTGCTGATCAGGCTGATGTAGGCGATGGAGAGCTGCGCGTTGTAGCCCTCGCGGGCATAGGTCGCCAGATCGACCAGCGTGATGTCGGCCTCGGGCCACGGCGTGCCGTCGCGGTCGAACATCTCGCCGTCCGTGCCTTGGCAGAACATGTCCATCGCGTCCGCCATCTCCAGCAGCCGCGCACGGCGCATCTCGGGCAACGTCGGGTCCTGGCCACGGATGCGCAGTGCATTGCGCACATCGCGCGTGAGCACGGTGCGCTTCTCCGCCACGCAATGTTCGGCGGCGTCGAGGATGCACTGGCGGATCAGCGAGCGGTCGGCCCGCGTCATCCGCGCTTCTTCCTTGTCTTCGCCGCCCGTGATCATCAGCCGTGCCGTGATCTCCAGTTCGCCGAGCACGTCGCGCTGCTCATCCGCCTCCATGGCCGAGGCATCCGGTGGCTGGTCTTCGTCCAGGGCATCGGCATCGAGCGTCTGCACGTCGCTGGGCGTTTCGATCAGCCGGCGTGCGTCGGCGAACGGCGCCAGGCTGATGCCCGATCCGGGGGCCAGCTTGACCCGGTTCACGGTCAGGCCCAGGCGCCGCGCGAAGTCGCTGAACAGGCCGAAGCTGTTGCCGGCTTCCACGATGAAAAGCCGCGGCCGGTAGATGGCCGTCACCTGGTTCAGCAGGTTGTTGAGCGTGGCGGACTTGCCCGAGCCCGTAGGGCCAAACAGAAACAGATGGGCATTCATCTGCCGATCCAACCTGTTCAAGGGGTCGAACGTAATCGGGCCGCCTCCGCGATTGAACATCGTGATGCCGGGGTGCCCCGTGCCCTGGGCGCGGCCCCACACCGGCGACAGGTTCGCCGCGTGCTGGGCGAACATCAGCTGCGTGTACCAGCGGCGCCGATCCTTGCCGGGGTTGTAGCAGCACGGCAGCCAGCGCAGGTAGCTGTTGAGCGGCGCCACCTCGTCGTCCTCGCGCACCGGTTGCAAGCCGGCGTTGAGCATGACGTTCGCCAGGTCCAGGCCGCGCCGATCCAGTTCCGCCTCGTCGCGCCCGCGCAGGTAGAACGCCAGCGTGCCCCGGTAGAGCTTGTGCGCGCTGCCGATCAGGGAGCGGGCCTCGTGCACGTCCTTGAGGGTCTGCTCCGACGCCAGCGTCTCGCCCACGGCCTTCTTCGCCAGGTGGTTCAGATCCGATTCCAGGACATCCTGCGGCGTGGCGACCATCGTGAGACACATCAAGGTGTCCTCGGGCATCTGGTCGAACAGCGTGTTGATCGCGTCCCCCTTGCGGGTCTCGCCGGTCAGGTGCCCCGTGCCGGGCGGCATGCGCAGCCGGTCGGTGATCAGCACGCGGTGCGGCATGCCGTCGAAGTACCAGGCCCCTTGCGCCACGTCCGAGCGCGGCTGCCCGAAGAACAACCGCTGGCTGAAATCCCGCCCGCTCGCCAACTCGATCTCGCCGGCCTCGGTCTCGTCCGGGTAGCGCGCCAGCGAGTAGAAGCGCTCCCGGTCCTCCGCCCCAGGACCGAGCAGCGTGGGGCGCGGGTTGAACCATCGCAGCAGCCAGTCGTGAACGTCCGCTGCAACCATGCGCCGGGCCTGGATGCCGGCATTCGCCAGCCCGCCGCACAGGCGATCGCAAACGATGCCCAGCATCTGCTCGGGTGTCTGGCCGCGGCGGTTTGCCTGTCCCTGACCGCTCGCGCGGCGGTACACCACCATGCGCACGCGCCGCGTCTGGCCGCGCCAGCGCAGCCGCGTGACCACCGTGTCCTCGAACAGGCCGCCGGGCTTGGCCACAGCGCGCATGTGGTGGCCGAAGAAGCGCAGGTAGAACTCGGTGAACGCCGAGCCGCGCGCACGTGGCTGCACGTAGTCGCGCAGCGTCTGCATGTACTGGTCGAAGCTCGGTTCGTCCTGGGCATAGAGCTGGAGCACCCAGGGGTTCTCGTCCAGTTCATCGAAACTGTCTTGGAGTGCGTTTTCCAGGGCATCGCGGGCGTGGGCGAGCCAGCCAGGCTCCCGGCCTTCGGTGCCCAGCGGCACCAGCTCGAAGAACGCCGCCACCGATTGGCCGTCCTCCAGGAGCATCGATTTCGACTCGGGCATGAACTCCACCCAGGGCAGCAGTTCCACGAAGGACGGCGCAACGTCGTACAGCGCCTGCTCGTCGGCCAGGGTCGCTGGCTTGCGGCCGTGGACTGCCGAACCGGGTTCGGGGATGCCGGCCTGGCGCAAGGCCTCGACGTGGCGCTGCCAGCTGTCCGGCTGCTCATCGCTGGCCGGGTTGCTAGAGCCGACGCCGGCCAGCTTCGGCCAGGGGAGTTTCCACCGCATCAGTAGTTATATGGACGCCTCCCGTTTGCCAAGAACGTCTTCTGTGATGTCACAACAGGACACGGCTGCAGTTTTATATCCGGCCTGTGTCGCAGGTCAGATACCTGCTGGCCCTGATGGAATTCGCCGACCCACGTCTCATTTCCTCCATGGACTCGAAGTCCAACTACTGATTCAGACTTGGTGGGTCGCGGTCCGACCTGTTTGCCATCACTTCTTACGTACCTTGCGCAACCTTTCAGCTGTCCACCCTCTGTTGAAATTGATCGGGAGTATGCGGGAGCCGGTCAAACCGGCCGAACTGCATACCCAACTTGATACGTGCGTTGGTAAGCCAAGAGCGCCCACAACGTTCGTGCCATCTTGTTAGCCAATGCCACCACAGCAATGTTCATTGGACGACGCTTGGACAAATTCACCGCCCATTCGGGCGGCGCTTTACTGCTCGTGAGAACAGCACGGGCGCCATGAATCAATAGCGTGCGTAGATAGGTATCTCCGCGCTTACTGATTCCGAGCAGCTTCACTCGCCCGCCTGTTCCTATTTGACGAGGTACCAACCCTAACCAGGCCGCGAATTCGCGGCCCGATCTGAATGCTTTGGGGTCGCCCATCGTCGCAACGGTTGCCGTTGCAGTCAGCAAGCCGACCCCTGGGATCGCGGCGATTCGTTTGCAGGCTTCATCTTCTTTGTGCCACTCACGCAATCGACGTTCGATATCCAACACTTGCCTATCAAGTTCCTTGATTCGTGCATATTGTTCGCGGAGTGTATCGATCAACACTCCAGGCAGTAGCTCTGCCACGCGCTCGAATGCCCCAGGCAACATTTTGGCCAGTGCATCACGCCCAAGCGGCATTACCTCTCCGTATTCCGTCAGCAATCCTCGTAATGCGTTGATCTGGGCGGTGCGAAACTTGACCAACTGTTGACGCATCCGATGCAAGGCCAACACAGCCTGCTGGGCCTCCGTCTTGATTGCCACCTCTCGTATCCCTGGTTGCTGTACTGCTACCCATATTGCCTTGGCGTCTGCCATGTCACTCTTGTTCCCGCCCGCGAACGGTTTGACCATTTGTGCAGGTAGCAACTTGACCGTATGCCCCATAGCGGTGAGTTGGCGGGCCCAATGCTGCGCACCTCCACATGCTTCCATGCCGATCAGGCATGGCTCACGATTGACGAAGTACTGCAGGAAGCGAGCACGTTTGACCTGAACGCTCACAACCTCGCCCGTCACGCTGCTTACTTCGTGGATCTGAAACACGCTTTTTGCGATATCGACGCCAACAACGGTATTCGCCATGATCACGACTCCAGTTTGGTCCAAGACAACTTTGGTTTAGCACGGACCAGGCAGCAGTTGCGGTTCCGTGGGCGCACTACCGCTGTCTCAACTTCGGGGTGGGAGGCGTCCATTACATTTCCTCCACGCGCTCGCCCGGCATCGCGTACTGGATGCGCTGGTAGAGCGGGAAGACGGTCGTGTAGCCGGGCACCGGCACGGGATCGGTGCCGGCCAGGTGCGGGTACACGTACATCACGAGATCGGGATTGGGCAGGCGCTGGAACTGGCGGTGAACCTCATTGCGCGCGGTGCGCGTGTAGCGCATCTGCTCGACAGGTGCGGCCTGCACGTCGGCGTCGGTCAGGGGCCGACGCAGGCTCTGGCGCGCATCGAGCAACTGGCGGCCGGCGTTCCGTCCGGCTGCGCCACCGCCGTCGCCGGCCTCCTGCTGCCAGATGTCCATCATCGTGCGGTCACCGTGGGTCAACAGCTTTTCCTTGCTGGTGGCGCAGCCGGCGAGCACCGCGACGGCGAGGGCCAGTGCTAGGCCACGGGCCAGGTTAGTCAAGTTCAAGGGCATGGCTTTCTCCTGCGCGGTGATCGACCTTGCGGCCTTCGGGATCGAAGTCGATGGCGAGCGGCTTTTCGAGGTGGACGGCAACCTTGGCGCCGGGTTGGACATAGACGGCGGCGAAGGCTTGGCCGTAGAGCTTGTTGACCCAGGCCGACATGTCCCGGACACCGCCCGCGAGAATCTGGCCGACCGCTTCTTGGCCGGTGATGCCCACGGTGCCGATGGAGCCGTCCGAGCCGACATAGGACATGCGGCCGCTGCCACTCTCGATGAGCGAGGCCACACCGGCACCGGCCGCGGTGATTAGGGCCTGCGAGCCGAGGTATTGCTGGGCGTTGCTGCGCCGCTCGCCGCTGACGCAAGGAATGCCGTGGGGATCGCTGATCCAGCCCAAGCCGTCGCGCTGTTGGTTGTTCTGCTGGTTGCCCTCGCGGTCTTCGGGGATCGTGCGAATCGTGCCGTCGTTGAAGACGAACGTGATGCTGCGCACCTGACCTCGCACGCACGAGAGCGTCCAGTCGCCCGAGGCGGTGCCGCTGAACACGGCGCCGGCCACGTCGGGAATGTCGATGCCATTGGCGGTCAGGTTGTCCGGCCCGACCAGAACTTTGAACGGATAGGGATCGTTGACCGTGCCGTCGATCGGCACGCGGCCGATCAGGGCCGTCATCGCCACCGATCCCATTAGCGTCGAGTTGGTCGGCACGGTATAGACCGGCTTGGCATTCTTGACCCCGGCGGCGCGGGCGCCCGCGTTGGCCACGGTTTCAGCGGTGGTTTCGAGCGTGCTCTGCGCCGGGCCGAAGCTCGTGGGGAAGCTCATGCCGCCGCTCGCGCCACGCCCCCCGTTGCGCCCCTCGGCGGGCTTTGCGTCGTCCGGCTCGACCCACCGCACGCCGCCCTCCATGCCGGCCTCGTCGCCGCCCTGCAGCCCCAGGCCCACGGGCAGGTCCGCATGGCCGCCGCCGCGCCCGCCGATGCTGTCCAGGCGCCGCTGCAGGTCGGCGAGCAGCCCTTCGGTCTGCTGGCGCGCGCTGGCCGCCTGCTCTTGGTCGCGGCGCAGGTTGGACCGCTCGGATTCGAGCGCCGAGTTGATGCGCTGGTCGATGGAGTTCTCGCGCTGGCGCAGCCGCTGGTTCTCTTCACGCTGCGACTTGTTGTCCGAGAGCGCGGTCTGAAGCTCGGTGCGCAACTGCTTCACTTGGGCAACGAGCGTCGCCACGGTGTCGCGCGGGGTGTCGCCTTCGATGCCCAGCGCCTTCATTTCCTCGGGCGTGAGCTGGGCGCCGTTGTCCGCCGCGGGTGGCGCCGTGCCGCCTCCACCCGAGAACAGCCGGATACCGGCGAACAGCACCAGGATGGCGACAGGGATCATCAGCCACTTGAGCAGGCCGTTACTGCGCATGGCGGGCCTCCTTGGCGTTCTCGTCGCCGTCCGGCTGCGGCAGATGCACGGCAGGGTCGAAGCGGTGAATCGCCGGCAGCAGCGACTGCGCGAGGCCGCGGCCGCGCGTGACCAGGTACAGCACGGTCGTGTCCTCGGTCGTGCCGCGCGGGCCCAGCGCCTCGTGCTGGAAGGTGGCGGTGAGGAAATCGCCTTGCAGCACGCGCGGGTCGAGCGCGACCCAGTCGGCGCCGGTGTTGGTGAGGCGCACGGCAGTCACCCATTGGTCTTCCAGGCGCCACGACGCGAGCACGGCCGCGCGCACCGGCAGCGTTGGCATCAGTGTGTCCAGGTCGAGGTCGCGGGGAAGGTTGACCCGCATGACGCCCGGAAGCGGCTCGACGGTGCGCAGCGGTGCGTAGAGGTTCTGCGCGGCGAAGCGCGTCAGCACGACAGGGACCGGAGTTTCGCGCCGCGCGGTCCGCGCACCTGCCTGGCCCTGGGCGCGTGCCGGGGCCTCGGCACTGTCGGCCTGCTCGCCATAGCGTCCCGGTGCGCTGTCACCCTCGACGATGCGCACCGGCTCCAGCTCGGCTTCCCCGTCCTTGGGCGGTTCGGCTGCGATGTCCAGCAGGATCAGCGCGCCCGTGTCGGCGTCCTGCAGTTGCAACCGCGTGGGCTCGATCGGCTCGCTGGCACGCAGGTACACCGCGCCGCCCGCACTCTGCACGCGCAGGCGTTTGCCCACGCCTGCGGGCACGCCCACGCGCACGTTCCGGTCGATGAATACGATGCGTTCCTGACCGACCTTCAGCGGCACTGCCAGTGGCATGCGTTCCCAACGCAGGATCTCCACCGCCTGGGCGACGGGTGCCGCGGCCACGGCCAGTAGCCCCAGCAGCGCGAGTACAGGATGCTTCATGGGGTGTTTCCTCCTTGAGGCGCTTGCGGATTCAGGCCACTCGGCGCCGGGCGCGCCGGCTCCGGTGCACTGATGCGCTGGGGCGCGCCTTCGTAGCAGTCCAGCGCCAGGCCGAACGGGTTGCGGGCGGGATCGACGTCCACCCGCGTGACCTTGATCGGATAGCGCACCAGGGCGCGTTTGACCTGCTCGGCGCCGTAGTACTCGTCCGCCGTGATGTCCAGCGTCACCACCCAGTCGCGATCGGATACGGTGCGCACGCGCGCCGTGGGGTCGTCGCCATAGCCGCGGCCGGGAATCTCGTAGATGCCGCGCACGCGCTGACGCAGCTCGCCCGTGGAGCGGCGGTAGTCATAGTCCGCCCGCAGGAAGGCCTGGCAGGACGGGGTGAGGTACGGCGAGAGCGTATGGAGGTTGCGCGAGTAGTCTTCTTCGCCATTGGTCGGCCAGCGGTTCAGCGTCTGGAACACGTAGAACGTGAACGCATAGACCGATTCGGGCGGCACTTCCCACCACTTGCGGGTACTGCCAGAGCGCAGGTCGGGCGGGACGTGGATGGTCAGGTCGCGCGGCGCGCTCCACCAGCCGCCGCCCATGACCAGGGCGACAATGACCAGCGCGCCCGCGCCCAGGCGCAAGGTCTTGATGTGCGCCTGCAGGTGGGCGATCTCGTTCTTGAAGCGGCTCATCGCATGCTCCTGCGGGTGGACCAGAAGCCCGAGCGCGAGATCAGCACGTGGCCGCCCACCCAGCCGGCCATCAGCGGATGGCGCGTTGCGATGCGCCACTGCAACTGTCGATACAGCCAGGTGTCGGGGCGCCCACGCTTGAGGCGGCGCAGGATGCCGCCGCCGATGAACACGCCCAAGGCCACGCCCAGGACAACGAACGTCGGTGCGATGGCGATCGTGCGGAACACCCACGAAAGCGGCGCGCCGACCAGCAGGCCGGCCGCGCCGGACAGGCCGCAGCAGATCCACAGCTCGTCGGCGGTGAGGCCGCGCACGACCACGGGATGGCGGTTGAGCCGGTGCGGAAGGAACGTGACCGTCCCGTCCGCACGGACGTGCTGCTGCTCGGACATACCGGCCTCGCTTACAGGATGCCGGTGGCTTCGGTGAGCAGCCAGATGCCGATCACGAGCAGCACGGCGCCGATGGCGACCGTGAGGCCGAATTGGCCCCACGTCTTGCGGCCGGTGTGGATCTCCGCGTAGGTGCCGTAGGCGTGGTAGCAGACGCCGATGAACATCGACGCCACCACCAGCAGGGCCACGAGCATGATGATGTCGTAGCCGTAGTTGCGGATGGTCTCCATGATGCCGTTGCCGGTGCCGCGCGTCGGGTTCTCCAACTGCGGCAGACCTTGCGCGAACGACAGTGCGGGCAGCGCGGCGGCGCCCAGGGCCACGGCGGCGCGCTGGGCAAAACGGGAAGTGAGGTTGCGGTTGTGCATGGTCGGGCCTTTCATGTCAGGACAGGAGGAAGAAACTCAGGACGAGGTACATCGCGACGAAGCGGATGCAGACGCCGAGGAACTGGCGCTGGTTGAGGCGGCTCTCGGACCACCCCACATAGGCCGTTCGGATGGCCCAGACGCCCCACACGAGCAGGACCGCGAACACGACGCCGACCAGGACGGTCGCCATCGCGGAAGGCGCGATACCGCTGTTGGCTTGAAATGCCGAGACCTGGGCGCCGTTCATTGCTCGCCCTCCGCAGTCGTCTTCGGCGATGGCGAAGCGGCCCGCTCGGTGCGGTAGTCGCCGGCCAGTTCGGAGGGGTCGCGCGGCTGAGCGCGTGATGGCGTCAGGTGGAACTGGATGCCGGCGCGCACGCGCGCCAGGTCAGCCAGCAGCCGTGGGTAATCGAAGTGGTAGCGCTCGCCCGGCTGGATGGGGGCATGCGCGGCGCTGTCCGCGACGGTGCGTTCCAGCGCGTCGAGCTGGCGCAGCGCGGCGACCAACTCCTGGCGCTGCGCCGGGGACTCGGCCAATGCCATCGGGGACTGGCCCAGCACGAGGGCCGTCACGAAAAAAGTGGGCACGCCGCGATGCGCGGCGCGCAGCCAGATCGAAGCCACCATCGCGCCATTCCTGTGTGATCAGCAATGGGTTGATCGTGGAGATCAGGGCTGTTTCAGGCCGCAAACAATAGGAACTGGCGGACGACCGGATTGGGCATGCTGCGAGCGAACCTACAAAAGCCCGGGTCGCGTTTCGATTATTGCGTTTTTCGAGTATTTCGAATATGATCGGCTCTGCAACCGTTTTCGCTTAGGAGCTACCCATGACCACCGCCACTGCCCAATCCAAGATGACCCTTCCCGCCGCGGGAGAGGTGAAGGCAGCCGTCCAGGGTCAACGTGCCTTGGCGGCTTACCTCGCAACCCAGTTCGAGACGCAGCACATCCAGATCTTTGATGACCACAAACAGGCTCATCAGGTGGAACTGCCTACCTCGGCTTTACGCCTGCTGGTCGACATCCTGGCCGAGTTGGCCGATGGCAATGCAGTAAAGGTGGTGCCCGTCCATGCAGAGCTGACGACCCAAGAGGCGGCGGACTTGCTCAACGTGTCCCGTCCCCATTTCGTCAAGCTGCTCGAAGATGGGGTGTTGGCATTTCATCGCACCGGCAAGCACCGCAGGGTGAGGTTCGCCGATCTGATGCAGTACAAGGAAGCGCGCGAGCGCGCCAGTGAGCAGGCGATGGCCGAACTCGCTCAGCAGTCGCAAGAGTTGGGAATGGGATACGAATGAGGCATTCCCCATTCACCGCCGTCTACGACGCGTGCGTTCTATATCCCGCGCCACTGCGGGATTTCCTGATGTGGCTCGGCCTGTCTGGCCGCTTCCGGGCGCGGTGGAGCCAAGCCATTCATGAGGAGTGGAAACGCAACCTGTTGATCAACCGCCCCGATCTCACCCGGGTTCAGGTCGACAGGACGTCGGATCTCATGGACCGGGCAATTCCGGACGGCTTGGTGGAGGGCTACGAAGCGCTCGTGGCAGGCCTGACATTGCCCGATCCGGACGACCGGCACGTCCTGGCTGCGGCGATTCGCTGCGGTGCGAGCGTGATTGTGACGTTCAACGAACGGGATTTCCCGAACGATCTGCTGGCTCCGTACGGCATCGAATCGCAGCACCCCGATGAGTTTGTGGACAACCTACTGGATCTGGACGCGGCCGCCGTGGTGTCGGCTGCGCAGCGCCAGCGTGCCCAACTCAAGCATCCGCCGATCGAGGTGGACCGCTATCTCGAAATCCTGCTGCGCCAAGGCCTTGTGCAAACGACCAAGGTGCTGGCGACCTATCGCACCATTCTCTGACCCGCCGAGAGCCACGGATGACCAAGAATCCTTCATCAGACGCCACTTTGCCGAAAGGCATCCATCGAAGCTGGAAGCTGCCGGACACGTCGCTGGGCGCCCTGTGGGATTCCATCGTCATGGACGAAGCTCTCAAGAAGCAGTTGCTGTCACAGGCGATCGTCAACTTCACGGTGCGCCCCAAGGTGGAGCGCACGGTACTCCCCCTGCACGGCGTGATCTTGTTGGTCGGCCCGCCGGGGACTGGGAAGACCTCCTTGGCACGGGGCTTGGCGCATCGTGTGGCCGAATCTTTTTCTTCTGCGAAGTTTCGATTGCTGGAAGTAGAGCCTCACACGCTGACGAGCTCTGCAATGGGAAAGACTCAACGCGCCGTGGCAGACCTGTTCTCGCAATCGATCGCAGAATCCGCAGCGGCGGGCCCGACGATCGTCCTTCTGGACGAGGTCGAAACGCTTGCGGCTGATCGAGCCAAGCTCAGCCTGGAAGCCAACCCGGTTGATGTGCACCGGGCCACCGACGCGGTGTTGGTGCAGTTGGACATGTTGGCCGAACGCAACCCGCATCTGCTGTTCGTGGCCACCAGCAACTTCCCACAGGCCGTCGACAGTGCCTTCCTATCTCGTTGCGACATGGTGATGGAGGTGCCACTGCCCGGCAAGGATGCCTGCAAGCAGATCCTGGTGGACTGCCTGAATGGCCTGGCAAAGACATTTCCGGGGATTGGCAAGCTTTCCTCGGCTCACCAGTTCGACGCGTGCGCTGGCGAGTGCGTCGGATTGGATGGTCGGGCCATTCGCAAGGTCGTAGCCAACGCCCTCGCGGCCGACCCGCAAGTGGCTATCGATCCGAACAAGCTTTCCGTAGAGCACCTGCGCAGTGCGATACGACAGGCAAAGCAAATGCGCCTTCAAGGAGGGAAGCAAAAATGACCACCGTTGTCAGCCGGACGTTTCGCAGCTCGCCGCACCGCGATGCGTTGCAGACGTGGGATGCCATTGTCGAACTGCTCACTCAGGGCAAGGACGGCACGGCTCGCTCTGAACTCAGGGCCGTGGCGGGCGTGGCCGCCAGCTTGATCGCCGACCAGGCACCCAAGAGCGCGCCCATCGTTGCGACATGCGATGGACCACGGACCAGGATCTACTGCCTCTTCGACGAAGACGCGATCGATGGTGATGATGCCAACGAAGAAGTCTTGGGGTTCGAGCCGTTGAAGGGAGACTGGGGAGTCTCGCTGCCGTGTCCGAAGGAGCAGCTCGGCTGGGTGCAAACCGCGCTCAAAAAGCACAGTTCTCGCATCATTGCACGGGACTTGAGCCAAGGAATTGCCACGCAGGCGCAGGCCGATGCTGGACAAGCGCTGTCGCTCGACCTCGGAGGTTTCCTCAAGTCATGAGCACCGTCGCCACCTACTCGTACACGCACTCGGTTACCTATGTGAATCACACCGGGAATCGCGGAGGCTGTTTTGTTAAAGTAAAACAGATTCCGCAGCGGATGCCGCGAGTTGTCGATAGTAACGCTCTTCGGCTTCTGCCGGCGGGATATCACCGATCGATCCGAGC
>NZ_NINX01000024.1 GCF_002188635.1 Pigmentiphaga sp. NML030171
CGGCCGCGCTGCGCCCGGGCTGGCGCGCGCCCGCGGCGGCACTGGCCGCGCTGGCCGTCGGCATGGCGGGCGCCGCCTGGAACTGGGTGCAACCCTACGGCGCGCCGCTGACCGTCCGGCTGGTCCAGGCCAATATCCCGCTGTCCGACAAGTTCGACCCGGCGCAGATCTGGCAGGGCATGGACCGGCACCGCGACCTGGCCGAGCCCCCGCGGGCCGACGGCAAGCCCATCGCCCTGACGCTGCTGCCCGAGACCGCCGTGCCGGTGTTCCAGGACCAGCTCAGCGCCGAGGCCTGGAAGGAATGGGTGGACAGCGCCGCGCTGCGGGGCGGCACGTTCGCGCTGGGCGTGGCCATGCGCGACATCCATCCCGACCGCGACTACTACTACAACAGCGTCATCTCGCTGGATGGCCGCAGCTCGCCCGAACAACTGGTCGCCGGCCGCGTCGCGCACCGCTACGACAAGCGCCATCTGGTCCCCTTCGGCGAATTCGTGCCGCCCGGCTTCCGCTGGTTCGTGGACGAGATGGTCATGCCGCTGGGTGACTTCGACCGGGGCCGGGAACGGCAGAAACCGTTCGACATCGGCGGCCAGTACATCGCGATGAACATCTGCTACGAGGACGTGTTCGGCGAGGAACTGCTGCCCGCGGTCCGGCCCGGGCCGGCCGACCCGGGCGCCACCATCCTCGCCAACGTCAGCAACCTGGCCTGGTTCGGCAATTCGCTGGCGCTGCCCCAGCACCTGCAGATGTCCCGCATGCGGGTGCGCGAGACCGGTCGCCCCATGCTGCGCGCCACCAACACCGGCATGACGGCGGTGGTGGACGAGCGGGCGCAGGTGGTGGGCGAACTGGCGCCGCACACCGCCGGCGCGCTGGACGCCACGGTGCAGGGCACCACGGGGCTCACGCCTTACGCCCGCACCGGCAACGTGCCCATCCTGTTCATCGTCGCGGCCCTGCTGGCGGTACTGGGCTGGCTGCGGGTCCGGCGCGTGGACTGAGCCCGCCGCGGCACCGTCCGTCCGTATTTCGCCCGGGCCAGTTAAAATCCAGGGTTTGGCCGTGCCGCAAGGCCGCCCGCGGCCGCATCTACTCCAACACCATGCTGACATTTCAACAAATCATTCTCCGACTCCAGGAATACTGGAGCCAGCAAGGCTGCGCCCTCCTGCAGTCCTACGACATGGAAGTCGGTGCCGGCACGTCGCACACCGCCACCTTCCTGCGGGCGCTCGGCCCCGAGCCCTGGCGCGCGGCCTACGTCCAGCCCTCGCGCCGCCCCAAGGACGGCCGCTATGGCGAGAACCCCAACCGCCTGCAGCACTACTACCAGTACCAGGTGGTGCTCAAGCCCTCGCCCCCGAACATCCTCGACCTGTACATCGGTTCGCTGCAGGCGCTGGGCATCGATCCCCAGGAACACGACATCCGCTTCGTCGAGGACGACTGGGAAAACCCCACGCTGGGCGCCTGGGGCCTGGGCTGGGAGGTCTGGCTCAACGGCATGGAAGTGACGCAGTTCACCTATTTCCAGCAGGTCGGCGGCATCGACTGCAAGCCCATCATGGGCGAGATCACGTATGGCCTGGAGCGCCTGGCCATGTACCTGCAAGGCGTGGAAAGCGTATACGACCTGGTCTGGACCGAAGCGCCGGACGGCACGCGCGTCACCTACGGCGACGTCTACCACCAGAACGAAGTCGAGCAGTCCACCTACAACTTCGAGCATTCGTCGGCCGAGACCCTGTTCCGCCATTTCAACGACTACGAGGCCCAGGCCAAGCGCCTGGTGGAAGTGCCGCTGGCGCTGCCGGCCTACGAGATGGTGCTCAAGGCGGCCCACACCTTCAACCTGCTCGATGCCCGCGGCGCCATCAGCGTCACCGAGCGCGCCGCCTACATCGGCCGCATCCGCAACCTGTCGCGCGCCATCGCGCAGGCGTACTACGAATCACGAGAACGACTGGGCTTTCCCATGCTTGCACGCAAGGAGGCCGCGTAAATGCCGGCCGCTCAACCCCTCCTGCTGGAACTGTTCACCGAGGAACTCCCGCCCAAGGCGCTCAACCGCCTGGGACAGGCCTTCGCCGAAGGCATCGCCGCCGGCCTGAAGAGCCGGGGCCTGTTGGCCGAGGGCAGCACCGCCACCGCCTATGCCACGCCGCGGCGGCTGGCCGTGCGCCTGTCGGCCGTGCTGCCGCAAGGGGCCGACAGCGAGTTCTCCGAAAAGCTCATGCCCGTGAGCGTGGGGCTGGACGCCAACGGCCAGCCCACGCCCGCGCTGCTGAAGAAGCTCGCGTCCAAGGGCCTGGAAGGCGTGGACGTCTCCGGGCTGGCGCGTGAGTCGGACGGCAAGAACGAACAGCTCGTGTACCGCGGCATCGCCAAGGGCGCGGCGCTGGCGCCCGCCTTGCAGGCGGCGCTGGAAGATACGCTGGGCAAGCTGCCCATCCCCAAGGTCATGAGCTACCAGTTGGCCGACGGCGTCACCACCGTCCGCTTCGTGCGCCCCGCGCACGGCCTGGTCGCGCTGCACGGCGACACGGTGGTCGACATCTCCGCGCTGGGCCTGCGCGCCGGCCGCAACACGCGCGGCCACCGCTTCCAGTCGCAGGCGACGATCGAACTGCCCTCGGCCGACGCCTACGAGGCGCTGCTGCACGAGCCGGGCCGCGTGATCGCCTCGTTCGAACAGCGTCGCGCCGCCATCGAGCGCCAGCTGCGCGACCAGGCCGAGCGCCTGCAGTCGTCGCTGGGCGACGAGGCCGACGTGGCCTCGCTGCTGGACGAGGTATGCGCGCTGGTCGAGTACCCCACGGTCTACGTGGGCGAGTTCGAATCCGAATTCCTTGCCGTGCCCCAGGAATGCCTGATCCTGACGATGCGGCTGAACCAGAAGTACTTCCCGCTGTTCGACGCCGCCACCGGCAAGCTGACGCATCGCTTCCTGATCGTCAGCAACATGGCGCTGGCCAACCCGTCCAACATCGTCGAAGGCAACCAGCGGGTCGTGCGGCCGCGCTTGGCCGACGCGCGCTTCTTCTTCGAGACCGACAAGAAGGTGCCCCTGGCCCAGCGGGTCGAGCAACTCGCCACCGTCGTCTATCACAACAAGCTCGGCACCCAGCTCGAACGCGCGCAGCGCGTGCGCGCGCTGGCGCGCTGGGTGGCCGGCGCGATCGGCGCCGACCCCGAACGCGCGGACCGCGCCGCCCTGCTGGCCAAGGCCGATCTCGTCACCGGCATGGTGGGCGAGTTCCCGGAACTGCAGGGCGTCATGGGCGCCTACTACGCGGCGGCGGACGGCGAAGCCCCCGACGTGGTCGAAGCCATCCGCCAGCAGTACCGCATCCGGCTGGACCGGCCCGTCGACGCCGACGGCGCCACGGCGGCCGCGCTGTTCGTGGCCGAACGCGCGGAAACGCTGCTGGGCATCTGGAGCATCGGCCTGGTGCCCACCGGCGACAAGGACCCCTACGGCCTGCGCCGCGCGGCGCTGGGACTGATCAGCGCGTTCGAGCAGCTCGATGCGGGTGGGCGCCTGCCCGCCGACGGCAGCGGACTCACGCTGGACGGCCTGCTGGCGCGGGCGGCGGAAACCTTCGCCACGCCGCCCACGGCGGCCCAGATCGACGAGGTCCGCGCCTTCGTGTTCGAACGCTACCGCAACCAGCTGGCCGGCCAGTTCGACCGTGCCGCGGTCGATGCCGTGGTCGCCGTGACGCCGCCGCTGGCCCAGGTGCCGGCGCGGGTGCGCGCGGTGGTCGCCTTCTCGGCGCTGCCCGAGGCCGCCGCGCTGGCGGCCGCCAACAAGCGCATCGGCAACCTGCTCAAGAAGGTCGAGGGCGAACCCGGCGCGGTCGACGAAGCCCTGCTCAAGGAGCCGGCCGAACAGGCGCTGGCGCAGGCCGTGCGCACGCTGCGGCCGCAGGCCGAAGGCAAGTTCGCGCAGGGCGACTTCGGCGGCGCCCTGACGGTGCTGTCGCAGGCCCGCGAACCGGTCGACGCCTTCTTCGCCGACGTCATGGTCATGGCCGAGGATCCCGCCGTGCGGGCCAACCGCCTGGCGCTGCTGGCCGAACTGCATCGCACGATGAACCACGTGGCCGATCTGTCCCGTTTGGCAACCGCCTGACATGATGAGCCCCCCGCTACGCGCTGACGCGCGCCCCCCAGGGGGCGACGCAGGCGGACCGGCAAAGCCGGATCCGCTGCGTCCCGGATCGAGTCGCGCTCGTTTCATGCGATGCGCATCGTGCCACACCATGGATACCTGACATGCCCACCACTCCTGCCCGCCCCAAGCTGGTGGTCCTGGACCGCGACGGCGTCATCAACCAGGACAGCCCCGACTTCGTGAAGTCGCCGGACGAGTGGATTCCGCTGCCCGGCGCGCTCGAGGCCATCGCCCGGATCAACCAGGCCGGCTATCGCGTCGTGGTCGCCACCAACCAGTCGGGCCTGGGCCGAGGCCTGTTCGATGCGGCCACGCTGAACGCGATCCACGCCAAGCTGCGGGCGTCGCTGGCCAAGCATGGCGGCGCCATCGACGCCATCTTCGTCTGTCCGCATGCGCCGGATGAAGGCTGCGACTGCCGCAAGCCGCTGCCCGGCCTGTACCGCGAAATCGCCCGGCGCTTCGAGGCCGACCTGCACGGCGTGCCCTCGGTGGGCGACTCGGCCCGCGACCTGGAAGCCGCGGCGGCCGCGGGATGCACGCCCTGGCTGGTACTGACCGGCAACGGCCCCAAGACCCTCGCCAAGGGGCAATTGCCGGCCGGCACCGTGGTCTGGAACGACCTGGGCGAGGTGGCCGACGCGCTCGAAGCCGCGGCCCAGGCCGAGGAGCACTGATGCGCTGGCTCCGGTCGCTGCTGTTCTCGGTTTTCTTCATCGCCACGGTCATTCCCTACGCCATCGCCTGCGTGCTGTGGCTGCCGCTGCCCCTGCGGTGGCGCTACCGGCTCACGATAGGCTGGCCGCGCCTGATGATCTGGGGTGCCCGCTGGATCGTCGGCATACGGTGGCGCGTCAAGGGCTGGGAAAACCTGCCCGATCAACCGGCCATCCTGCTGCCCAAGCACCAGTCGACCTGGGAAACCATGTTCCTGGCCGGCTGGATGCCGCGCGAGATCTGCTACGTGTACAAGCGCGAACTGAACTGGGTGCCGTTCTTCGGCTGGGGCCTGGCGGGGCTGCGCATGATCGCCATCGACCGCAAGAAAGGCAGCGACGCCTTCGAGCAGGTGGTGGCGCAGGGCCGCGAGCGCCTGGCCGCGGGCCGCTGGATGGTGATGTTCCCGGAAGGCACCCGCATCGCTCCGGGCAAGAAAGGCAAGTACAAGAGCGGCGGCGCTCGCCTGGCCGCCCGAACCGGCGCCCTGGTGGTGCCCATCGCCCACAACGCGGGCGAATGCTGGCCGCGCAAGGCCTTCGTCAAGCGCCCCGGCCTGGTCACCGTTTCCATCGGCCCGCCTATCGATCCGCAGGGCCTGACCGCCGACGAGATCAACCGCCGCGTCGAGGACTGGATCGAAGCCGAGATGCGCCAGCTCAACCCCGAGCGCTATCCGGAGGCCCGGGGCGCCGAACGCGCCGCCGGTTGACCGCCATGGCCACACGTCCCGCTACCGATCCCGGCGCGCCTCCGGCTCCGCAGCGAGAGACCGCTCCACAGTCCGCGCAGCTCGACCTGTTCGCCGAGCCTCCCCCCCAGGCCGTGGCCGCGCCCGCGGCGGCCGCGCCCGCCGTCCTCGCGCCCGCCGCGCCGGCGCCCGCCTCCCCGGCCATCCAGCTGCCGCCCGGCGCGCGCTGGCACGAAGTGGTGGCCGAGGGACAGCGGATACGATTCGTTCTGCAACGCTCGCGCCGCCGCACCATAGGTTTCCTGATCGGCGACGACGGCCTGCGCGTGACGGCGCCGCGCTGGGTCGGCCTGGCAGAAATCGACGGCGCGGTCCGCGAGAAGGCGCGCTGGATCCTGTCCAAGCTGCACGAGTGGCAGCAGCGCCGGGAACGGCTCGCACTGAACCAGACGCGCTGGGAAGAAGGAGGCGACCTGCCCTACCTGGGCCGCCGCATCGTCATGCGCCTGGACGCGCAACGCGACACCGGGCTGGCTACCGCCGACCTCGACGCGCCGGCCGATGGCGACGTGCTTTGGCTGGGCCTGCCGCCCGACGCGACGGCGGCCCGCATCCGCGATACCGTCCAGGCCTGGCTGCAAGGCCGTGCCCGCGTCCTGTTCGACGTCCGCCTGCGCGACTTCCTGGCCCGCACCGGGCTTTCCATCAGCCGCTGGCGCCTGTCGTCGGCCGCCACGCGCTGGGGATCGTGCACCAGCGAGGGCAGCATCCTGCTGAACTGGCGCCTGATCCATTTCCCGGTCGACATCATCGACTACGTCATCGCGCACGAGCTGGCGCACCTGCGCGAGATGAACCATGGCCCGGGATTCTGGGCCGAGGTCGGCCAGCTGATGCCCGGTTTCGAGAACGCCCGCGACGCCCTGCGGCGCCACGATCCAGGCAGCCTGCCGCGGTTCGACTAGGCCTGTTTACACTAAGGGGCCGGATTCCCCTTCCCACGATTAGCGAGGTCATCCATGCGACTACTCCACACCATGCTCCGGGTCGGCGACATGCAACGTTCGATCGACTTCTACACCAAGGTCCTGGGCATGCGCCTGCTGCGCAGCAAGGACTATCCCGACGGCAAGTTCACGCTGGCCTTCGTCGGCTACCAGGACGAGAAGGACGGCGCGGTGATCGAACTCACGCACAACTGGGGCGTGGACAAGTACGACCTGGGCACCGGCTACGGCCACATCGCCGTGGCGGTCGACGATGCCTATGCCGCCTGTGACCGGGTGCGCGAACTGGGCGGCAAGGTCACGCGCGAGGCCGGCCCCATGAAGCACGGCTCCACGGTCATCGCCTTCGTCGAGGACCCGGACGGCTACAAGATCGAGTTCATCCAGGCCAACACCCACAAGGACTGACGCGCGGCCGCGCGGCGCGCCGCTATCGGCCCGCCGTGCGCAGGCGCTCCAGTTCGGCGAAGAAGCCGTCCACCTTCGCCTGCCCTTCCCGTCGCAGTGCCTCGTCGCGGCGCGCGCAGCCTTCGGCGTCCTCCAGCGCGCCCGCCTGTCCCACCTGCCGCGAGACCTCCTGCACCAGCCGGCACATGGGATGGCGGCGGCGGCCGAACGCCAGCAAGGCCTGATCCAGCGTCCCTTCCGCCCCCAGCGACTCGGCCAGCACCACCGCATCCTCGAGCGCCATCGCACCGCCCTGCCCCATGAAGGGCGTCGAGGCATGCGCGGCATCGCCGATCAGCAGCACCCGCCCGCGGTGCCAGGGCAAGGGCGCGATCACCTCCTCCACGCCGGTGTACAGCACCTCGGCCCCCTCGCCCAGTTGATCCAGGAAGGGCGCCGCCGGCCCCCCGAACTCGGCGAAGCGCTCGCGCATCAGTGCCGGCCACGCCGCGCGCTCGTACCAGCAGTCCCGGGGTTCGAGCATGACGCCGAACAGATAGAGCTTCTCGTCGCTGATGGGCATGATGCCCAGGCGCTTGCCCGTGCCCATCATCATGATCTTGGCGTCGAGCTCCCGCGGACGATCGTGCACGCTGCGCCAGACGCCAAAGCCCGAATAGGTCGGCGCCAGCTCCGGGAATGCCTCGGCCCGTACCTGGGATCGAATGCCGTCGGCGCCGATGACCAGGTCGCAGGCGGCTCGCGTGCCGTCGGACAGGACCACGCGCACCGGACCGTCGTCCTGGGCGGACGACAGGCTGGCCAGCGTCGTGCCGAGCTTGAGCGCGATGCCCAGCTCCTGGATGCGGCCGGCCAGGATGCGATGGAGTTCGGCACGCTTGATGCCGAGGATGGCAGGCAGTCCCTCCGGCGAGGGATAGACCGTCTCGACGATGAACGAGCCGTCCGGGCCGAAATAGCGGTTGCGCCCGCCCGGCACGGCAAAACCCGCCTGCAGGATCTGCGCAAGCACGCCGATTTCCCGCAACGCCCGCAGGCCATTGCTGTAGATGAACAGCCCGGAGCTCTGGAACTGCCAGGCCTGCTGCTTTTCCACCAGGGTCACCCGCGTGCCTTGCTGCGCGAGCGCGATCGCCGCCGAGCAACCGGCGATGCCGGCGCCGACGATCAGGGCGTGGTCGATTCGAGGCATGATAATCTCCGTGTCGATTCCATGAGTGTCGATGCCGCCGGCTCCCGCCTCAACCCTCGAGACGCCGGATCCGGGCACCAAGCGTCCGGAAATCCGCCACGCGGCGCGTCCCGACTTCCGATTCCGCATGCACGCTTCCGGAGACCTTCTGAGCCGCCTGCTCGCCCACTGGCGATCCGATCGCGCGGTGACGGCCCGTTTCACGCTGTCCGCGCCCTGGGCCTTGCGATCGGATGGCGTCGAAGGCGCGCTGATCAGGATGGCGACCGGGACTCCCTACTGGATCGCCGTCGGCCAGGACGAACCGCAAAGGATCGAGGCCGGCGACATCCTGATGCTGCCCCACGGCGACACGCATACCATCTCGTCCACGCCCGGGCTGCCCGCGCGTCCGTTCCAGCCACTGATCGCGGCGCACCAGGTCGGCGCCCACGGCGAACGGCCCATCGTGTTCTCGCACGGCGGCGACGGCGCGGTCACGGGCATGTTCTCGCTCCACCTGTGGATGCCGGAGAGCGGCGTGGGCACGCTGGTCGATACCCTGCCCCGGCTGATCGTGATCCGCCGGAGCGAGGCGCCGATGACGGCCGCGCTGGCGCAGACGATGGAGTCGCTGGTCGACCAATCGCTGCTGCAGCCCCCGGGATGGCAGCTGGCGACGGCCCGCATGGCCGACCTGTTGCTGGCGCACATCCTGGGGGAACACCTGCGAGCCTCGGCCGAACGGGGCGCCGGCATGCTGCGCGGCATGGCGGACCAGGGCATCGCGCGCGCCATGCTGGCCATCCATGACCATCCCGGGCGCCCCTGGACCGTGGCCACGCTGGCCTCGGCCTGCCATCTCTCGCGCACGGTGTTCAGCGAACGCTTCCGGCACCTGGTGGGCATGACGCCCATGCAGTACCTGGCCTCGTACCGCATGGCCGTCGCCGCCGAGAAACTCAAGGATCCCGCCCTGACCCTGGACGACATCGCCGCCGTCGTGGGCTACGAATCGGACAAGGCGTTCGCGCGCGCTTTCCGGCGCTGGAACGGCATGACGCCCGCGGCCTACGCCCGCCGCCGCTGACCGGCAGCCGGACGAATCGCTACAATCAGCGGGATTTGCCGCGCCTCCCAGGCCGGCGCCTTGTCCTCTACTCCTGTCGCGCATGCTGAACAAACTCTGGCTGGGATTTTTCATCGCCGCGGCAGCCGCCGCCCTGGCGCGCTGGGGCATCGCCCACGATCCGACGGTCTTCCAGGCCATGGTCGCCTCGCTGTTCGCGATGGCCAAGCTCTCGGTGGAAGTCATGGTGCTGCTGTTCGGCACCATCGCGCTGTGGCTGGGTTTCCTGAAGATCGCCGAACAGGCCGGGCTGGTCGACGCGCTGGCGCGGATCCTGGGACCGCTGTTCGCGCGGCTCATGCCCGAGGTACCGCGCGGCCATCCCGCCATCGGCCTGATCACGCTGAACTTCGCCGCCAACGTGCTGGGCCTGGACAACGCCGCCACGCCCATCGGCCTGCGGGCGATGAAGTCGCTGCAGACGCTCAACCCCAGCGGCACCACGGCCAGCAACGCGCAGATCCTGTTCCTGGTCCTCAACGCCTCGTCGCTGACGCTGCTGCCGGTCACCATCTTCATGTACCGCGCGCAGCAGGGCGCGGCCGACCCCACCCTGGTGTTCCTGCCCATCCTGCTGGCGACCAGCGCCTCGACGCTGGCCGGCTTCCTGTGCGTAGCCGCGGTGCAGCGCCTGCGGGTCTGGGATCCCGTGGTGCTGGCCTGGGTGGGCGGCACCGCGCTGCTGCTGGGCGGCTTCATGGCCTTCCTGTCCACGCTTTCGGTGGCGGCGCTGGGCGCGCTGTCCTCGCTGCTGGGCAACCTGACGCTGTTCGCGCTGATCCTGTTCTTCCTGGTCGTGGCCGCGATCCGCAAGGTTCCCGTCTACGAAAGCTTCATCGAGGGCGCCAAGGACGGCTTCGACGTGGCCAAGGGGTTGCTGCCCTATCTGGTCGCCATGCTGTGCGCGATCGGCGTGCTGCGGGCCTCGGGCGCGCTCGACTTCGCGCTGGACGGGCTGCGCCTGGCCATCCAGTGGCTGGGTTTCGACACCCGTTTCGTGGACGCCCTGCCCACCGCGCTGGTCAAGCCTTTCTCCGGCAGCGCGGCCCGCGCGCTGATGATAGAGACCATGCAGAACCACGGCGTGGACAGCTTCCCCGCGCTGCTGTCGGCCACCATACAGGGCAGCACCGAAACCACTTTCTACGTGGTGGCCGTGTACTTCGGCGCGGTCGGCATCCAGCGCACGCGGCATGCCGTGGGCTGCGCGCTGCTGGCCGACCTGGCCGGCGTGCTGGCCGCCATAGGCGTGTGCTACTGGTTCTTCGGCTGACCCGCCGGCGCGGCGATCGGCCGCGCGCCCTTGGCCTGCGCGAAGGCCCGCAGCGAATCGAGCATGAGCGCCAGCATGTGCGCCGCCGCCGGCGACAACGACCGGCCCTCGCCATGCAGCACGCCGACACGGCGCTCGATGCGCGGCGCCGCCAACGGCACGAACGCCAGGTCGTGCTCGACCGCCGGCCGCGCCAGCGTCGGCAGCACGGTAATTCCCAGGCCCGCCTTCACGGCGGCGATCAGCGACGTCCGGTTCTTGATGACCAGGTGGGGCCGTTGGAGCAGCGCCGCCACGCGATGCCCGCGCAGCGCATGGAAAGTGGTGTTCTCGATGATGGGTTCGCCTTCCAGGATCCGCCAGGGCACCGGTCTCCCGCGCCCGGCGATGGGATGGTCGCGGCGGCAGACGACGCCGAACGTGTCCTGGGCCACGGGTATGCAGCGCAGGCCCGCGAGGTCCGCGCCCACTCCGGCGATGCCGAGCTGGGCCTCGCCGCTGGCCACCATGGGGCCGACCTGCGGCGAGGACACGTCGGCGATTTTCAGGCTGACGCCGGGATGATCCGCGGCGAACCGCCGCAGCACCCGGGGCAGCCATTCCTCCGCCAGCGACGGCATGACGGCCAGGGCGATCGACCCCTGCTCGCCCGACGCCAGCAGGCCGACCTCGTTCTGCACGCGGTCGTGCAGCGCCACCAGCTCCCGCAGCAGCGGCAGCACGGACTCGCCCAGGGGCGTAAGGCGGGCCTGGTGCCCGTGCTCGAACAGGCTGCCGCCTACCTGGGCCTCGAGGTTCTGCATGGCCAGCGTGACCGCGGCCTGGGTGCGGTGGGTTTCCTCGGCCGCGGCCCGCAGGCTTTGCCGCGTGGCGGCGATGACGAACTGACGAAGCTGGGGGATCTTGAACGCCTCGGGCATGGGGACGTGGCCGGTTTTCCAGTAAGTCTTAATTTTAATTAAAAAAATTAAAATTGTTAAAAGCCCGGGAAGCACGGATAGTGGGCGGCATCGCCACGGCAAGACCGTGGGCAACGTCAACCGGAGACTTCATGTCCACTCCCGCATCCATGTGGCCGGGCGGCGCGCGCATCGTCGTGGCGCTGACCTTCCTGGTCGAAAGCTGGTCCGAGGGCAAGGCCCCGCCCTACTCGCCCATGACGAGTCCCCCCAAGCCGGGCGCGAAGGACCTGGCCGGCATCACCTGGTCGGAATATGGCGCGCGGGCCGGCGCCTACCGGCTGATGCGGCTGGCGCGCGACCGCGGGCTGCCCGCCACGTTCTGCGTCAACGCGCGGGTGGCCGAACTGTTTCCCGAGGTCATCCACGCCATCGTCGGCCAGGGCTTCGAGCTGGCGGGCCACAATTACGCGCAGGACGAGGTGCTGCCCGGCCTGGACGAAGCGGAGGAACGCGCCCTGATCCGCAAGAGCCTGGACATCCTGCATCGCACCGCCGGGGTGCGGCCCCAAGGATGGCTGAGCTCGACCATCGCGACCACCGAACGGACGGCGGACCTGCTGGCCGAGGAAGGCATGCTCTGGCATGGCGACTACAACTACCTGGACCTGCCCTGCCAGATCCAGACCCGGCACGGCGGCATGGTCGCCATCCCGCACAGCGATTTCGCCGACAACCGCGTGCTGCGCGCCGCCCCGCGCGACTTCTTCCAGTGCTACCGGGACACCTTCGATTTCCTGTATCGCAAGGAACCCAACGCGTTCATCAACATCACCGTGCATGGCCACTTCGGCGGGCGGCCGCTGATCAGCGCGATGCTGGACGAGGTGCTGGGCTACATCGCCGCCCATCCCGGCGTCTGGTTCCCCCGGCACGATGAGCTGGCCCGCTGGGTCAACGAAAACCGCATCGGATTCATTCCTTATTCCGTGCGCTTCCCGCCCGCGGCCTGACACGGCGACGGCCGCCTCTCGCGCGGCCGCGACCACGAACATCAAGGAGACACCATGAACCCGATGAGGCGGGCGCTGGCCGCCCTGTGCCTGATGCCCCTGCCGGCCCTGGCCGGCACCTATCCCGACCGCCCGGTCCGGGTGGTCGTGCCTTTCGCGGTGGGCGGCGCCGCCGACACCGTGGCCCGGGCCGTGGCCCACAAGCTGGGCGAGGCGCTGGGGCAGACCTTCATCGTCGACAACCGCGCCGGCGCCAACAGCATGATCGGCTCCGAACTGGTGGCGCGGGCCGCCCCGGACGGCTACACGCTGCTGATGCAGCTCGGGCCGCCCCACAACACGCTGCCATTCTTCTCGCGCAACGTCCCCTACGATCCGGTCAAGGACTTCACGCCGGTGGCGATGATAGGCACGGCGCCGCAGGCCATGGTGGTCAACGCCGCGCTGCCCGTGAAGGACCTGAAGGAATTCCTGGCCTATGCCAAGGCGCGCCCGGGCAAGCTCTCGTACGGGACATCGGGCGTCGGTTCATCCCAGCAACTGGGCGGCGAACTGCTCAAGGCCTCGACCGGCATAGACATGATCCACGTGCCCTACAAGGGTGGCGCGCCGGCGCTCAACGACGTGGTGGGAGGACAGGTGCCCGTGGGCATCCTGGTCCTTTCCAACGTCCTGCCGCACGTGAAGGCGGGCAAGCTGCGTCTGCTGGGGGTGCTGCAGGCCGAGCGCGCCAAGGCCGCGCCCGAGGTCCCCACGCTGGCCCAGGCGGGCCTGGCGGGCTTCGCCGTGCCGGACACCTGGGTGGGACTGCTCGGCCCGGCGGGCATGCCGCCCGCCGTGGTCGAGAAACTGCGCGGCGGCATCGAAGACGCCCTGGCCTCGCCGGACCTGCAGGAGCGCCTGGAGACCGCGGGCTTCGAGGTCGAGGCGCATCCTTCGCCGGCGACATTCGCGTCGCTGCTGGCCAGCAGCGTGGACACCTACCGGGGCATCGTCGCCAAGGCGGGCATCCAGCCCGAGTAGCGCGCCGCGCCGCCGGATGGCGGCGCGATCAGACCACGCCGGCCTCGTGCAGCACGTCGGCCAGCGCGATGAACTGCGCCACCGACAACGCCTCGGCGCGCGCGGTTTCCGGTATCCCCAGTCGTTCCCAGGGCACCAGCCCCGCCCAGTCGCCCAGCCCCCGCCGCAGCATCTTGCGGCGCTGGGCGAACGCGCGGGCCACGGTGGCCGACAGGGCTTCCTCGCTGCGCGCGCGCGGCCGGTCGGCCGGCAGCGGGATCATGCGCACGACGGCCGAGACCACGCGTGGCGGCGGATCGAAGGCCTCGGGCGGCACGTCGAACAGCTTCTCCATGTCGTAGCGCGACTGCAGCATGACCGACAGGCGCCCGTAGTCGGCATCGCCCGGCCGGGCCACCATGCGGTCGATGACTTCCCGCTGCAGCATGAAATGCTGGTCGCGCACCTGGTCGGCATAGGCCATCAGGTGAAACAGCAGCGGGCTGGAAATGTTGTAGGGCAGGTTGCCCACCACGCGCAGCGCCTGGCCGAACGGCGCGAAATCCACCGTCAGCACGTCGGCCTCGGTCACCTGCAGGCGCTCGGGCGGATACTGCCCCCGCAGCCGCGCCGCCAGGTCGCGGTCGATCTCGACGACCTTCAGGCAATCGAGCCTGTCCAGCAGCGGCCGGGTCAGCGCCGACAGGCCGGGACCGATCTCGACCACGTTGTCGGACCGGCGCGGGTTCACCGCGCGGACGATGGAATCGGTGATGCTTTCGTCGACCAGGAAGTGCTGGCCGAAGCGCTTGCGCGCCTGATGTTTCATGCGGAAACTCCGGAGCCGGCGGCCTGGACGCCCGCTCGTATCATCTGGAGGGCCGTGACGATGGCCTCCTGCAAACTGCCGGGATCGGCCTTGCCCGTTCCCGCCAGGTCCAGCGCGGTGCCATGGTCCACCGAGGTCCGCACATAGGGCAGGCCCAGGGTGATGTTGACGCCGTGCCCGAAACTCGCGTGCTTGAGCACGGGCAGGCCCTGGTCATGGAACATGGCCAGGGCCGCGTCGAACTGCGCGACGTGCGCGGGCACGAACAGCGTATCGGCGGGCAGCGGCCCGCGCGCGTCGATACCCGCGGCGCGGGCGCGCGCGATGGCAGGTTCGATGACCTCGATTTCTTCACGCCCCAGGTGGCCGCCTTCGCCGGCGTGCGGATTCAGGCCGCACACGGCGATGCGCGGGTTCGCCAGCCCGAAGCGCCGGCGCAGGTCGGCGTCCAGGATGCGCAGGACCTGGTCCAGCGTCTGCGCGGTGACCGCATCGGGCACCGCCCGCAGCGGCAGGTGCGTAGTCGCCAGCGCCACCCGCAGGCCGCCGCCGGCCAGCATCATGACGACCTTGTCGACGCCCGCCCGCTCCTGCAGATATTCGGTATGCCCCGAGAAGGCCACGCCGGCATCGTTGATCACGCCCTTGTGGACCGGCGCGGTAACGATGGCCTGCGCCCGGCCATCGGCCACCATGGCGATGGCCGCATCCAGCGTGTCGAGCACGTAGCGCCCATTAGCCACCGCCAGCCTGCCCGGCTCGGAGGGCACGCGCAGCGGCACATGATGCACCGCCACCTCCGCCAACGCCGCGGCATCCCGCCCGCCGCGCTGCGCGAGCAGATCGCGATCGCCCACCAGCACCAGCTCCACGTCCGCCGGCACCCGCCCCGCCCCGCGCTCGCCCGCGAACCACGCCGCGGCCGCGACCGACAACTCAGGCCCGATCCCCGCCGGTTCGCCGGTCGTCAAGACCAGCCTGCGCATCGCACTCATCTCACTCATCCGCCAGCCCAACGACCGGCCATCACAAAAAAACAAAAAACGGCGCCCAAGACGCCGTCCCCCACCCGCCGGGTAGTACCCCAGGGCACCGCGGATCCGGCTCCGCCGGTCCGCCAGTGCCGCCCCCTGGGGGGCGCCCGTCAGGGCGTAGGGGGGGGATTCAGTCTCATTTCGACATAGGCCTTGTCCCGCAACTGCCGCGCCCAGTCTTCGTACGCCTGGTCCAGCTTGCGCTGGAACAGCGTCTGGCGCGCCTCGGCCCGCTGCCGTTCGCGGCCGACGTCCTGCGTGCGGCGCTCGACGACCTGGATCAGGTGCCAGCCGAACGGCGACTGCACGGGCTCGCTCACCTGGCCGGGCTGCAGCGCGTCCATGGCGCGCTCGAACTCCGGCACGGTTTCCTGGGGCGACAGCCAGCCCAGGTCGCCGCCCTGTGGCGCCGACGAATCGTTGGAATACTGGCGGGCCATGTCGGCGAAGTTCGCCCCACCCTGCACGATGCGCTGGCGGATGTTCACCAGCCGCTCGCGCGCCTGCTCGGCGGTCAGCACCTCGGTGGGCCGGATCAGGATGTGGCGGGCATGGGTCTGCCGCACCGGCATCGCGCCGCCCGTGCCGCCGCCGGACGACTTGCGGTCGACCAGCTTGATGATGTGGAAGCCGTTGCCGCTCTGGATGATCTCGCTGATGCCGCCGGGGCTCAATTGCGCCACCGCGTCGACGAACATCGACGGCCAGCGGTCGGCGGGACGGGAACCGAGATCGCCGCCGCGCAGGGCCTCTTCGCCATCCGAGGACGACGCCGCCAACTGGGCGAAGTCGGCGCCGCCGCGCGCCTGCTGGAGCAGGGTCTCCGCCTTGCGGCGCAGGCGCGCCACCATGTCCGACGAGCTGCCCTCGGGCACGCGCACCAGGATCTGCGCCAGCGTCAGGTCGGAAGGCGCGGCTTCGTGCTGCTCGGACAGATAGGCATCGATCTCGGGTTCCGAGATCTGGATCTGGCTGTCCACCGCCCGTTCGCGCAAGCGCAGCAGCGTGATCTCCTGCCGCAGGTCTTCGCGATAGACCGAGAACGGCAGCCCGTCGCGTTCGATCTGGTCGCGCATCTGCGACACGGACACGTTGTTCTGCTGGGCGATGCGGCTGATGGCGCGGTCCAGTTGCAGGTCGTCGATGCGGATGCCGGTCTGCGCCGCTTCCTGCAACTGGGTCTTCTCGACGACCATGCGTTCGAGGACCTGCCGCTCGAGCGTGGCCGCGTCCGGCGGCGCGATCTGCTGGCGCGCCAGCGTGGCCTGGGCGGCGTGCACGCGGGCATCGAGTTCGCGGCGGGTGATGACGTCGGTGTTGACCACCGCGACGATGTTGTCGCCCATCTGGATGCGCGAACCGTTCGTGCTGCGCGGCGCCTGCGCGGCGGGAGCCGCCGGGGCCGCGGGAGCCTGGCTGGCGGGCGGCGCGGATTGAGGTCCGAGCAGGGTGGGACCGTTGCCGCCCGGCGAGCCGCCGAGGTCGCCGGGCATGCGCAGCCCCTGGGCCACCGCCGAACCGCCCGCCAAAGCGGCCAGGCAGCAAAGGGCGACGCCGTGGGCCGCTTTCGTCATTCTGGGCAATACCTTGGAAACCATCATTCGTACCTTTCGAACACCGTCCCTTTCTCAGGCGGCGGGTTGATTACCTGATAACCCGGGATGCTCCGGCGCAGCGTCGTCATCGGGCTCGCCCCGATGCCGCCGAATCCGGTCAGCTCGAGCTGGAAGAACATCGCGGTCGTGGCGTTGTCCTTGGCCACCGCGTAGCGCTGGCCGACCAGGCGGAAAGCCCAGCAGCACCCGCCGTTGTATTCGATGCCGGCCACCGCCTCGGCGATCCGGTTCTCGAGCAGCGAATAGTTGATGCGCCCGATGCCGAACCAGCGGGGCGCGAGCGGCCACTGGAAGGCGATGTCGATCAACTCCTGCCCCGGCACGCTGATCGTCTCCCGCTTGTAGCGGTAGGCCAGCGATATCGTGCTGAGGCGTTGCGGGCTCCATCGCGCGCCGATCGTGGACCGGGTCACCCGCTCGATCTTGGGATTGTATTGCACCGTCGTCTCGCCGCTGAGCGTGGACGTCAGCGCGCCATAGACCGACACCAGGAAATCGGAACGGCCGTCGGAACTGGGCTCCTCGCCCGGCAGCGTGACCCGCTGGTCGCTGAAGTACAGCCGCTGGGCGCCCATGATGCGCGCGCGCTCCACGCCGGTCTTGGGATCGAGCCAGCGCGTGGTCAGCGCCGCGGTCAGCTGGTTGGCCTCGGCGATCCGGTCCCAGCCCGAGTAAAGGTTCTCGGAGAAGATCTGGGCGAAGTTGAAGTCGGCCAGCGCCGTGTCGTAGATGGGCAGGTTCGACTGGTTGCGGTACGGCACCCGCAGGTAGTACAGGCGCGGCTCCAGGGTCTGGCGGGCTTCCTTGCCGAGCAGCGTGCTGTCGCGCTCGAAGATCAGCCCGGTGTCCAGCGACATGATGGGCACCGTCCGGTTCGCGGTGTAGGACGCCGCGCCCTGGTAGGAATCGGTGTTGTAGCGGGTGGAATGGATGCCGATCTTGGGAATGAAGAAACCGCCCGGCCGGATGATGGGGTACGACACCGACGGATACGCATAGGCGCGCGAACCGTTCACCAGCGTATTGCTGCGAAAGCGCGTGGCGTCGGCGTCCATGCGCACGTCGAAACCGTTCCAGTCGTAGCGCTGGCCGGTCAGGTGCAGTTGCGGCTCGCGGCCGTACGGCGGCACGATGGGCGCCAGCGGATCCTGCAAGGTCTGGTAGCTGATCACGCGGCCATAGGCTTCCCAGTATCCCTGCTGCCAGTTCAGCGAGAACGAGCGCTCCAGCGTCGCGGTCGAGGCCAGGCCCGTGCCCAGCACGGACAGGTCGCGGAAATAGGCGTCGTCCGAGGCCTTGGAGACGTTCCAGTTGAAACCCAGGTTGGGCGTCAGTTGCTGCCGGTGCTGCGAACTGAACAGATAGCGGTCGCGCTGCGCGACCCGGTCGTCGGGCAGGTAGCTCAGCCGCGTCACCCCGCTGAACGAAGGCTCCAGGTAGCGGAACTCGCCCGACAGCTGCAGCCCGCGGCGGGTCATGAACTTGGGCGTCAACGTGGCGTCGCGGTTGGGCGCGATGTTGAAGTAGTACGGAATCGAGAATTCCGGACCGCTCTTGCTGGTCAGGCCGAACGTGGGCGACAGGAAGCCCGACTTGCGCTCGTTGTTCAGCGGGAAGGAAATAATGGGCGAAGCCAGGATGGGGACGTTCTTGAAATAGAGCACCCCGCCGTAGCCCACCCCGGTGCCGGCGTCATAGTCGAAGTCGGCCCGCCGGGCGCGAAGCTCCCAGTCAGGCGTCTCGCACGCGCATCCCGAATAGCGCACCCTGTCGGCGCGGACCCGGTTCTGCCCCAGCATGCGGATGCGCTCGGCCGAACCGCTGCCGCCATTGAGGCCGAAGAAGAACCGGGCGTTGTCGATCTCGCCCGTGCCGCTGCTCATGTTGAGCTTGAGCCTGGGGCCGGTCAGCAGGTTGCCGTCGCGGATCAGCCGTACGTTGCCCAGCGCGTCCAGTTCGTCCTCGACCTGGTCGTACTCGATGGCGTCGCCCTTCAGGATGATGTCCTGGCGCCGCACCTGCGCATTGCCTTCCAGCCTGAGCTTGTCCTGGTCCTCGGCCGTGAGCGTGTCGGCCTGCATGAACACCGGCAACTGGTCGGGATCATAGGTATGTTCGCGCAGGCCCGGCGACAGGCGCAGGCCGGGGCCGGATACCGACCCGGCACCGGCCGGGGACTCGGACGGACCGTCTTGCGCATAGGCCAGCGGCGCTACCGCAAATGCTGCAAACAGGCTGAACCACCGGATCAATCGCACGGGCCTCGAGGAATGAAAAAACGGAAAGTCGAAGAATACGCGAGCCGGCGGCCGCGCGCGGTAAAAAAAGATAGCGGCCCGCCGGCTTTCGCCGGGGGCGCCGGACCCCGCCGAAAAGGGGCCGGTTCGTTCCGGGAACCGATATCGGTCGGTATTATAGGAGGCATGAATGCCATCCCCGATCAAGCCGCCGGCCAGGCCGGCGCCGACCCCCGGCGAGCCCAGGCCGCCGCCTGGCTGTCCAGCCTTCCCCCCGAGCTCGAACTCGACCCGTCCAGCCTCCAGCCCGCCTCCAGCGACGCCAGCTTCCGGCGGTATTTCCGGGTCGCCATGGGCCCGGGCACCGCGGTCGTGATGGACGCCCCGCCCGACAAGGAAGACTGCCGTCCCTTCCTGCACGTGGCCGGACTGCTGCACGACGCCGGGGTGCACGTGCCGCGCGTGCTGGCGCAGGACCTGGGCCAGGGCTTCCTGCTGCTGTCCGACCTGGGGCGCACGACCTACGTCGATTACCTGCGCGGCACGCCGACCCCGCACGATACCCACCGCATCTACATGGACGCGCTGGCGGCGCTGGTGAAGTTGCAACAAAGCGCAACCACCGGCCTGGTGCGCTATGACAAGGCCCGCCTGGCAACCGAACTCGAGCTGTTTCCCGACTGGTACGCCGCGCGCTACCGCGGCCTGCCCCTGGACGCGGCCGACCGGACCGCGCTCGACGCCGTGTTCCAGACGCTGATCGATGCCAATCTGGCCCAGCCCTTCGTGCTGGTGCACCGCGACTACCACTCGCCCAACCTGATGCTGACCGACCTGCCGGCGGGCGGCCCCGACTACGGCCCCAATCCCGGCGTCATCGACTTCCAGGACGCGGTCGTGGGCCCCATCACCTACGACCTCGCCTCGGTGCTGACCGACGCCCGCACCACCTGGGACGAGCCGCAGCAGCTCGACTGGGGCATCCGGTACTGGGAAATGGCGCGCAAGGCCGGCCTGCCGGTGGCAGCCGACTTCGCCGATTTCCATCGGGCCTACGAATGGATGGGACTGCAGCGCAACCTGCGCATCCTGGGCGTCTTCTCCCGCCTGGCCCACCGCGACGGCAAGCTCGGCTACCTGGACCACATGCCGCGCGTGAACACCTACGTGCGGCAGGTCGCCGGCCGCTACCTGGCCTTCAAGCCGCTGATCAAGCTGCTGGACAAGCTGGACGGGCGGACTCCCGACACCGGGTACACGTTCTGATGCGTGCCATGATCCTGGCGGCCGGACGCGGCGAACGCATGCGGCCGCTGACCGACACCACCCCCAAGCCGCTGCTGCCGGCCGGCGGCAAGCCCTTGATCGTCTGGCACATCGAACGGCTGGCGCGCGCGGGACTGCGCGACATCGTCGTCAATCATGCCTGGCTGGGCGCGCGCATCGAGGAAGCGCTGGGCGACGGCTCGCGCTGGGGCGTGCGCGTGCGCCATTCGGCCGAGGCCACCGCGCTGGAAACGGCCGGCGGCATCCGCCAGGCTCTGCCCCTGCTGGGCGACGAGCCCTTCCTGGTGATCAACGGCGACATCTGGACCGATTGGGATCCCGCCCTGGCACAGGCCGCCGCCGGCGACCTGTCGCGGCAGGACCGCCTGGCCTGGCTGGTACTGGTCGACAATCCCGCCCACCATCCCACCGGCGATTTCCACCTGGCGTCCTGCGGCCTGGTCCGGGACGGCGATCCGCGGCTGACCTTCGCCGGCATCGGCGTCTACCAGCCGGCCTTGTTCGCCGGCCTGCCGGCGGGCGAGCCGGCCAGGCTGGCGCCCCTGCTGCGCGCCGCCATGGCCCGCGGCCAGGTCGGCGGCATGCACCACCGGGGGCGCTGGACCGACGTGGGCACGCCGCAGCGCCTGGCCGACCTCGATGCCAGCCTACAATAAACCCTGGTCATTCCCGCGCACGGATCCATCGCCATGAGCATTCCCGCCCAGGACCTCTCCCCCTTCGCCGCGCGCCGCCGCCGCGTGCTGGACGTCATGCGCGCCCGAGGCGGCGGCATCGCGATCCTGCCCACCTCGCGCGAGCTCGTCCGCAACCGCGACGCCGAATTCCCGTTCCGCTTCGACAGCGATTTCTTCTACCTGACCGGCTTTCCCGAACCCGAGGCCTGGCTGGTCCTGATCGCGGGTGCGCAAGACCGCAGCATCCTGTTCTGCCGCAGCAAGAACCTGGAACGCGAGATCTGGGACGGCTACCGGGTCGGCCCGGACGCGGCCGCCGAGCAGTTCGGCTTCGACCGCGCGCTGCCGGTCGAGGCGCTGGCCGACGAACTGCCCAAGCTCATCGCCGACCAGCCCGCGCTGTTCGTGCCCATGGGCAGCGACCGCCTGTTCGACACCCACCTGCGCGGATGGCTGGAGCGGGTGCGCGCCATGGGCCGGTCCGGCGCCACCGCGCCCGCCAGCAGCTACGACCTGCGGGCCATCCTGGCGGAAATGCGCCTGGTCAAGGACGCCTTCGAGATCGAAACCATGCGCCGGGCCGGCGCCATTTCCGCAGGCGCCCACGTGCGCGCCATGCGAGCGTCGCGCCCGGGCCTGCGCGAATACGAGATCGAGGCCGAACTGCTGCACGAATTCCGCCGCCACGGCTCGCAGTCGGTCGCCTACAACTCCATCGTCGCCACCGGCCACAACGCCTGCGTGCTGCACTACCGCGCCGGCGACGCCGAGCTCAAGGACGGCGACCTGCTGCTGATCGACGCCGGCTGCGAACTGGATGGCTATGCGTCGGACATCACCCGTACCTTCCCCGTCAACGGCCGCTTCAGCGGACCGCAGCGCGCGCTGTACGACCTGGTGCAGGAAGCGCAGAACGCTGCCGCCGCCCTGACCCGTCCCGGCGCGCGCTGGAACGAGGGCCACGACGCGGCGGTCCGCGTGCTGGCCCAGGGCATGATCGACGAGGGCCTGCTGACCGGCACGCTGGACGGCGTACTGGAATCCCAGCAGTACACCCGCTTCTACATGCACCGTACCGGCCACTGGCTGGGCATGGACGTGCACGACGTGGGCGACTACCGCGAACCGGGCGCGGCGGCGTCCGCGGACGAGCCCCGCCCATGGCGCGAGCTGCGGCCGGGCATGGTGCTCACCATCGAGCCGGGCATCTACGTCCGCCCCGCGGCCGACGTGCCCGAGCGGTTCTGGGACATCGGCATCCGCATCGAGGACGATGCCGTCGTGACCGAATCCGGCTGCGAACTGATCACCCGCGGCGTCCCCGTTGCCGCCGACGAGATCGAAGCCCTGATGCGGGGCTGAAGCGGGCATGCAAGCGGACGTCACCATCCTGGGCGGCGGCCCGGTCGGGGCCACGCTGGCGCTGCTCCTGGCCCGGGCGACCTCCCGGCCCGAGCGCATCGTGCTGTGCCGGCCCCGGCGCCCCGCGGTCGTCTCCGCCGACACGACGGCCGACCCGCGCTCGATGGCGCTCAACCATGGCAGCCGGGTGCTGCTGGCGTCGCTGGGCGCCTGGCCGGCCGGCGGCGCCGACATCCTGCACGTCCACGTCTCGCAGAAGGGCCGCCTGGGCCGCACCCACATCTCGCACGCCGATTTCGGCGTGCCGGCGCTGGGCACGGTGGTGCCCTATCCGGGCATCGTCGAAGCCCTGGACGCCGCGCTGGCGCTGTCGGGCATCACCATCCGCGCGGGCGAGCCTGCCGCCATCCTGCGCCAGGAGGGCGACGCCGCGGTGGTCGGCCAGGACGGCCAGGACGGCCAGGAATGGACCACCCGGGCCTGCGTCCACGCCGAAGGGGGTACCTTCGACCACCAGGCCCGCAACGACCTGCACCGCGACTACGGCCAGCATGCCGTGCTGGCCATCGTCCGCGCCAGCCGCCCGCGCCCGGGCTGGGCCTGGGAACGCTTCACCACCGAGGGCCCGCTGGCGCTGCTGCCCTACCCCGCCGGCCCCGCCCACGACACCGGCCGCTACGCGCTGGTCTGGTGCTGCCGCCCCGGCCATACCGAGCGCCTGGCGGCCCTGGACGACGGCGCCTTCGCCGACGCCCTGGGCCGGACCTTCGGCACCCGGCTGGGCGGCTTCGCCGCCGCCGGCCCGCGCCACCGCTATCCCTTGGGCATCAATCTGCGCCGCCACGTGGTCGATGGCGTCACCGTGGCCATCGGCAACGCCGCCCAGACCCTGCACCCGGTGGCCGGCCAGGGCATGAACCTCGGCCTGCGCGATGCCGCCCGGCTGGCCGAAAGCCTCGCGCCCCTGCTGCGCGACCCGTCCGCCCGCGCGGCGCCGCTGCTGTCGGCCTATGCCCGCGCCCGTGGAGCCGACCGCTGGCTGACCAGCGGCCTGACCGATTTCATGCCGCGCATCTTCGCGACCGGCCTGGCACCGGTCGAGCATGCCTGCGGCCTGGCCTTGCTGGGCCTGGACGTGTCGCGCACCCTGCGCGGGCCGCTGGCGCGACAATTGATGGAAGGGCTGCGGGCCTGATCGCCGCGGCGCCCCGACAGCGGTACAATCCCCGCCTTCCTCGGACATTTTTGCCCACGCGCCGCAACCCCCATGAATGGGGCTGACGGCGCATCCAGCCATGCGCATCGGCCCCTACGACCTTCCGAACAACGTTTTCGTCGCTCCCATGGCCGGCGTGACGGACCGTCCGTTCCGCCAGTTGTGCAAGCGGCTGGGTGCCGGCCACGCCGTGTCCGAGATGGCCGCCAGCAACCCGCGCCTGTGGAACAGCGTCAAGACTTCGCGCCGCCTGGACCACGAGGGCGAAAGCGACCCCATCGCCGTGCAGATCGCCGGCAGCGATCCCGGGATGATGGCGCAGGCCGCCGTCTTCAACGTCGGCAAGGGTGCCCGCATCATCGACATCAACATGGGCTGTCCGGCCAAGAAGGTCTGCAACGTGGCCGCCGGCTCGGCCCTGCTGCGCGACGAGGATCTGGTCGCGCGCATCCTGGAAGCCGTCGTGCGCGCCTGCGAGCCGCTGGGCGTGCCCGTCACGCTCAAGACCCGCACCGGCTGGCGCCGGGCCGACCGCAACGTGCTGCGCGTGGCGCGGCGCGCGCAGGACATCGGCATCGCGGCCCTTGCCCTGCACGGCCGCACCCGCGAGGACCTGTACATGGGCGAGGCGGAGTACGAGACCATCGCCGCGGTCAAGGCCGAGCTCGCCATTCCCGTCATCGCCAATGGCGACATCGACTCTCCCGAGAAGGCGCGCAGCGTGCTGGAGGCCACCGGCGCCGACGCCGTCATGATCGGCCGGGCGGCCCAGGGCCGGCCCTGGCTGTTCCGGGAAATCGACCACTACCTGCGCACCGGAACCCGCCTGCCCGCTCCCACGCAGTCGGAGATGCGCGAACTGCTGCTGCAGCACCTGGACGACCACTACCGTTTCTACGGCGAGTACACGGGCGTGCGGACCGCGCGCAAGCATATCGGCTGGTATCTGGGCTCGCTGCCGGGAGGGCCGCAGTTCTGTGCGCAGCTGAATTTGATAGAAAACACGCGCGACCAATGGCAGGCGGTGGCCGACTGGTTCGATCGCCCCGCAACGCCAGCCTCGCGGCTGGCCGCCTAGGCCGCGCATCAAGGAAACAACCAATGAAAGAACATACGCTTGAAGAGTGCGTACGCCACACCCTGGACCGCTACTTCAAGGATCTCGAAGGCGAGACGACCAGCGGCATCTGGGACATGGTGCTGACGGCCGTCGAGCGTCCCATGCTGGAGGTCGTGCTGGAGAAGGCCGACCGCAACCAGTCGCGCGCCGCCGAGATGCTGGGCATCAACCGCAACACCCTGCGCAAGAAGCTCGACCACTACCAGATCAAGGTCTGACGCGGCCCCCTCATCCCCATTGTCCCGTGCCGGCCCTGGCACGCCATTCTGCCCCACACTCATGAAAATCGAACGCGCGCTTCTTTCCGTTTCCGACAAATCCGGCATCGTCGACTTCGCCAGGGCCTTGCACGACCGCGGCGTGCAACTGCTGTCCACCGGCGGCACGGCCAAGCTGCTGGCCCAGGCCGGCCTGCCCGTGCAGGAAGTTTCCGACTACACCGGTTTTCCCGAGATGATGGACGGCCGCGTCAAGACGCTGCATCCGAAGATCCACGGCGGCCTGCTGGCCCGCCGCGACGCCCAGGCGCACCTGGACGCCATCGCCAGCCACGGCATCGGCCGCATCGACCTGCTGGTGGTGAACCTCTATCCCTTCCGCGAGACCGTCGCCAAGCCCGGCTGCACCTTCGCCGACGCCGTCGAGAACATCGACATCGGCGGACCGGCCATGCTGCGCGCGGCGGCCAAGAACCATGGCACCGAAGCCGGCGGCGTCACGGTCGTCATCGATCCGGCCGACTATGCCCAGGTGCTCGAGGAAATGGACGCCACCGGCGCGACCTCCTACGCCCTGCGCCTGAACCTGGCCAAGAAGGTGTTCGCCCATACCGCCTCGTACGACGGCGCGATCGCCAACTACCTGACCAGCCTGACCGACGCGCCGGCCCAGGAGGCCGTGCCCGTGCGCGAGGCCTACCCCGAGATCCTGAGCTTCCAGGCCACCAAGAGCCAAGCCATGCGCTACGGCGAGAACCCGCACCAGTCCGCGGCCTTCTATCGCGACACCGCGCCGGCCGCCGGCCTGCTGGCCAACTACCGCCAGCTGCAGGGCAAGGAACTGTCCTACAACAACATCGCCGACGCCGACGCCGCATGGGAATGCGTACGCACCTTCGATGCGCCGGCCTGCGTCATCGTCAAGCACGCCAATCCTTGCGGCGTGGCGGTATCCACCGACGCGCTCCACGCCTACCAGCAGGCGTTCAAGACCGACCCCACGTCCGCCTTCGGCGGCATCATCGCCTTCAACCGTCCGGTGGACGCCGCCACCGCGCAGGCGGTCAGCAAGCAGTTCGTCGAAGTGCTGCTCGCCCCCGCCTACGAGGCCGGCGCGCTGGAGATCTTCGCCGCCAAGCAGAACGTGCGCCTGCTCGAGATCCCGATGGGCGACGGCGTGAACGCTTTCGACGTCAAGCGCGTGGGCGGCGGCTGGCTGGTGCAGCAGCCCGATTCGTTCAACGTCGCGCGCGACCAGCTCAAGGTCGTCACCAAGGTCGCGCCCACCGAAGCCCAGATGGACGACCTGCTGTTCGCCTGGAAGGTGGCCAAGTTCGTCAAGTCCAACGCCATCGTGTTCGTGGGCGGCGGCATGACGCTGGGCGTGGGCGCCGGCCAGATGAGCCGCGTCGATTCCGCCCGCATCGCGTCGATCAAGGCCGAGAACGCCGGCCTGTCGCTCAAGGGATCGGCCGTGGCTTCCGATGCCTTCTTCCCGTTCCGCGACGGCCTGGACGTGGTCGTGGACGCGGGCGCGAGCTGCGTCATCCAGCCCGGCGGCAGCATGCGGGACGCGGAAGTCATCGCGGCGGCCGACGAACGCGGCATCGCGATGGTGCTGACGGGCACCCGCCACTTCCGCCATTGAAAATGCCCCCCCCCTACGCGCTTACGCGCGCCCGGCATGGTGAGCCCCCAGCCGCTACGCGACAGCCCCCCGAGGGGGCCGGGACCCGCCTTGGGGCGGCCCGGCGCCGGGTCCCGGGGGCGGCGCTGGCGGACCGGCGGAGCCGGATCCGCGGCGCCCTGGTTATGGGGTAGGCTGACGTTATGCGTATTCTGGGGGTGGATCCGGGATTGCGGCGTACGGGGTTCGGCGTGATCGAATCGGAGGGGCCGCGGCTGCGCTATGTCGCCAGCGGGACCATCGTGGTGCCCGCCGACGACGACCTGTCGGCGCGGCTCAAGATCATCCTGGACAACCTGCGGCAGGTCGTGCGCGACACCGCGCCCGACTTCGCCGCCGTCGAGAAGGTGTTCGTCAACACCAACCCCGCCTCGACGCTGCTGCTGGGCCAGGCGCGCGGCGCGGCGCTGTGCGCGCTGGCCGACACCGGGCTGCCGGTGCACGAATACACCGCGCTGCAGATCAAGAAATCGGTGGTGGGCACCGGGCGGGCCGCCAAGACCCAGGTACAGTCCATGGTGCAGCACCTGCTGTCGCTGGACGGCGCCCCCGCGGCCGATGCCGCCGACGCGCTGGCCTGCGCTATCTGCCATGCGCACATCTCCCCCCTGGCCGACCGCCTGCGGGAGCATGGCAGCCATCCCGCCTTCGCCCGCCGCGGCACCCGGCTGCGGGCCGGAAGATTAGTATGACGCGCGACGACAAGTCGCCAAGGTGAATTCATGATCGGACGCCTGACCGGAACGCTGGTCGAGAAACAACCGCCCACCGTCTGCCTGGACGTGAACGGCGTGGGCTACGAGCTGGACGTGCCGATGAGCACGCTGTATTCCCTGCCCGAGCTCGGCGCCCGGGTGACGCTGCTCACCCACCTCGCCATACGCGAGGATGCCCACGTGCTGTACGGCTTCGGCACCGCGGCCGAACGCGCCACTTTCCGCGAACTCATCAAGGTCAGCGGCGTGGGCGCCAAGATCGCGCTGGCCGTGCTGTCGGGCATGACGGTGGCCGAGCTGTCGCAGGCCGTCACCCTGCAGGAGGCTGGCCGCCTGACCCGCGTGCCGGGCATAGGAAAGAAGACGGCCGAGCGACTGCTGCTGGAACTCAAGGGCAAGCTGGGCGCCGACCTCGGCGCCGTGGCCGGCCACGCGGTGGCGGACGGACAGGCCGACATCCTCAACGCCCTGGTGGCGCTGGGCTATTCCGAACGCGAGGCCGTGGCCTCGGTGAAGAACCTGCCGGCCGGCGTGGGCGTCTCGGAAGGCATCAAGCTGGCGCTCAAGGCGCTGGCACGCTAGGGCCGGCGGAGGCCGCATGCTCAGGATCTGGGGACGGCGCAGCTCCTTCAATGTACAGAAGGTGCTCTGGTTCGCGGGCGAACTGGGCCTGGCCTACGAGCACATCCCCGCCGGCGGCGAGCACGGCCTGGTCGATACGCCGGCGTTCCGGGCCCTGAACCCGCACGGCAAGGTACCGGTCATCGACGACGACGGCACCGTCGTCTGGGAATCGCACACCATCCTGCGCTACCTGGCGGCCCGCCACGGCGCCCCGGCCTTCTGGCCGGCCGACCCGGCCGAGCGCTCTCGGGCCGAACGCTGGATGGACTGGGCCCACACCGCGCTGCAACCCGCCTTCCTGAACGGCGTGTTCTGGGGCTACTACCGGACGCCCGAGCCCTTGCGCGATCTCGATGCCATCCGCGCCCGCGTCGAGGAATGCGCCGGGTATTTCCAGTTGCTGGATGCGCGACTGGCGAACCGGCCGTTTCTGGAAGGCGAACGGCTGACGCTGGCCGACATTCCCGCCGGCACGGCGCTGTACCGCTATTTCAGCCTGGACATCGCCCGGCCCGAGGTGCCCCATGTCAGGGCCTGGTACCAGCGGCTGCAGCAGCGGGCGCCCTATCGCGAGCACGTCATGGTGCCCTTCGGCGAACTGTACGGGCGGCTGGACTACTGAACCGGCGGCGCCCTCCGCAGGCCGGCGCGGAACGGGCTAACATACCAGCAGTTCAAGGCAGAATACCTCCATGGCGATCCAGCCCGACAAGCTTTCCATCCGAGACGACGCCCCCGACATGCGGGTGATCTCTCCGCGCGCCTCGTCTCCCAACGAAGAGGCCATCGAACGCGCGCTGCGCCCCAAGGCGCTCGACGAATACGTCGGCCAGCGCCGCATCCGCGAACAGCTCGAGATCTTCATCGCCGCCGCGCGCAACCGCCAGGAGTCGCTGGACCACGTCCTGCTGTTCGGCCCGCCGGGCCTGGGCAAGACCACGCTGGCCCACATCGTCGCGCGCGAGATGGGCGTCCAGCTGCGCCAGACCTCGGGCCCGGTGCTGGAGCGGCCGGGCGACCTCGCGGCGCTGCTGACCAACCTGGAACGCAACGACGTCCTGTTCATCGACGAGATCCATCGCCTGTCGCCGGTAGTCGAGGAAATCCTCTACCCCGCGCTCGAGGACTTCCAGATCGACATCCTGATCGGCGAAGGTCCCGCCGCCCGCAGCGTCAAGCTGGACCTGCAACCCTTCACGCTGGTCGGCGCCACCACCCGCGCGGGCATGCTGACCAATCCGCTGCGGGATCGCTTCGGCATCATCGCCCGGCTGGAGTTCTATACCGCCGACGAACTGTCCTCCATCGTGACCCGCAGCGCCGGCCTGCTCAACGCCGCCATCGCCGAGGACGGCGCCCGCGAGATCGCGCGCCGTTCGCGCGGCACGCCCCGCATCGCCAACCGGCTGCTGCGCCGGGTGCGCGACTACGCCGAGGTCAAGGCCGGCGGCCGCATCACCGGCGAAGTCGCCCACGCCGCCCTGTCCATGCTGGACGTCGACCCGGCCGGCCTGGACATCATGGACCGCAAGTTGCTGGAAGCGATCGTCTACAAGTTCGACGGCGGCCCCGTCGGCCTGGACAGCCTGTCCGCGGCCATCGGCGAGGAACGCGACACCATCGAGGACGTGATCGAGCCCTACCTGATCCAGCATGGCTACGTCCAACGCACCCCGCGCGGCCGCATCGCCACCCAGGGCACCTACCGCCACCTGGGCCTGACCCCGCCCGCGCAAACCGGTGGCGATCTGTTCTCCAGTTGATACGGAAATGATCAACGCAGGTCCCGGCCCCCTTGGGGGGCTGCCGCGTAGCGGCTGGGGGCTCACCCTACTGGGCGCGCGCAAGCGCGTAGGGGGTACAAAAACAAAACCCGTGCCTGGGCATCCCCCAGGTCACGGGTTCTACTGTGCAGGGCACAGCGACATCAAGTCGGACGAAATCATGAACGGCGTCGATGACGCAGCCATGACAGCACGAAGCGGAATCGTCCAACCATAAAAATAAAGGGTGGAAGCGTCGATAACCCGGACGGCGCCACCCACGCACCCGAAGCCGCACAGGCTTGCAATCAACGCTTCCTGGCGTCTGACGGCGCCGGCGCGCTAAAGTTTCCCGCTTTACAAGCCGTCACATTTGGCACAATGCCCGGATGGCGGCCGGGTGCCCAGGGCCGGCGGGTTGTTTACAATTTCGCCCCAGGGCCTCATCGGCCTCCAAGCTTGCTCGACTCATCCAAGGTTCGCCTCGTGCCCCAACCCGCCAGTGCAGATTTCCGGTTCCCCATCCGGGTCTACTACGAAGATACCGACGCCGGCGGCGTGGTCTACTACGCCAACTATCTCAAGTTCTTCGAACGCGCCCGCACCGAGTGGCTGCGCGCGCTGGGCGTGGAACAGCGCGCGCTGGCGGACGAAACGGGCTGCATCTTCGTCGTGCGCGGCATCGACACCCAGTACCGGCGGCCGGCCGCCCTGGATGATTCCTTGACCATACGCAGCCAGGTCTCCCGCCTGGGCAAGGCATCGATCGATTTCCTGCAGTTTTGCGAACGCGGCGATGAACTGCTCGCAACCGGCAAGGTCCAGGTAGGATGCGTCGATCGCGCGACGCTGCGTCCGCGCGCGCTGCCGTCCGGACTCGTCCGGACGCTGGCGCCGCTGGCGGCCGGACCCGCAACCGATTAACCCCGACATCAACCCCCAGGCATTCTCTTTCGCCCCCCAAAGGACTCTGCATGAACGTCAACCAGGACATGTCCATCCTGTCCCTGATCACCCAGGCAAGCTTTACGGTCCAGTGCGTGATGGCCATCCTTGCCATCGTGTCGCTGATGTCCTGGACCTACATCTTCCGCAAGCATTTCGCCATCAAGCGCGCCAAGCAGCAGACCGAGCGCTTCGAGGCCGACTTCTGGTCCGGGGGCGACCTGAACATGCTGCACCAGGCCGTCGCCACCCGGCGCGGCGAACAGGGCGCGCTGGCGCGCATCTTCGAGGCCGGCATGGCCGAATTCGTCAAGGGCCGCCAGAGCAAGCTGAGCGACGTCAACACGCTGCTGGACGGCTCCCGCCGCGCGATGCGGGCCGCCTACCAGCGCGAGATGGACTCGCTCGAATCCCACCTCGCCTTCCTGGCCTCCACCGGCTCGGTCAGCCCCTACGTCGGCCTGTTCGGCACGGTCTGGGGCATCATGCACGCCTTCCGCGGCCTGGCCAACGTCGAACAGGCTACCCTGGCCAGCGTCGCGCCCGGCATCGCCGAAGCGCTGGTGGCCACGGCCATCGGCCTGTTCGCCGCCATCCCCGCGGTGGTCGCCTACAACCGGTTCTCGCACGACATCGACCGGCTGTCCATCCGCTTCGACAGCTTCATCGACGAGTTCCTGAACATCCTGCAACGACAGGTGCGCTGATGCCCTCGATCCGCTCCAGCAACCGCGGCGGCCGAGGCGGGCGCCGCTCCATGAACGAGATCAACGTCGTCCCGTACATCGACGTCATGCTGGTGCTGCTGGTGATCTTCATGGTCACCGCACCCATGATGTCGCCGGGCGTCATCGACCTGCCCACGGTGGGCAAGGCCTCGCAGGTGCCGGTCAAGCCGCTCGAGGTCATCCTGGCCGCCGACGGCAGCGTCACCATCCGCGACCGCGAACGCGGCGACAGCACGCCGCACGCCATCCCGCGCAACGACCTCGCGCGCCTGGCGCGCGAACGCCAGTCCGAACATCCCGACCAGCCCGTCGTCATCTCCGCCGACCGCAAGGCGCAATACGAGTCCGTGCTGAAAGTCATGGACGACCTGCAGCGCCAGGGCGTCAAGCGGGTCGGCCTGCTGGTCAAGCAACAAGGCTCCTGATCGCCCATGGCGCCCAACGACCGATCCAACCGACCTCTCCGACGACCGCCGGAACCCGGCAAGTGGAAAGCCTTCGCCCTGGCGGTGCTGATGCACCTGCTGCTGGCCGCCGCCCTGATCTTCAGCCTGGACTGGAACCGGCGCGCGCCGGGCCCGGTCCAGGCCGAACTGTGGACGGCGCTGCCCGCGCCCAACCAGCCCGAGCCCGACCCCACCCCCACGCCCGAACCGCAGCCAGAACCGGTCAAGCCTCCCCCGCCGCCGCCTCCGCCACCCGAACCCAAGGTGACGCAGGAGAAACCCGACATCGCCATTGAGCAGGAAAAGAAGCGCCGCGAGGCTGAACGGCGCGAGGCCGAGGAGCGCGAGGCCGAGCGCAAACGCGAGCAGCAGAAGCTGGAAGAAAAGAAGCAGGCCGAGAAGCGCGCGCAGGAAAGGAAGGAAGCCGAGCAGCGCGAGGCCGAGAAGAAGAAGGCCGAGCAACTGGCCGCCGACAAGGCCGCGGCCGAAAAGAAAGCCGCGGCCGAGAAAGCCGCGGCGGAGAAGAAGGCCGCCGCCGAGAAGAAAGCCCAGGCCGAGCGCGATCGCAAGCTGCGCGAAGCCTTCCGCAACGACACCGCGCGCGCCGCCGGCCTGGAAGGCGGCCGCGAGGGCGGCACCGCCAGCCGCAACCAGGCGGGCGGCGGCGGGGGCGATCCCGGCTATGCGGACCTGGTGCGCGCTTGCATCAAACCTGGAGTCATTTATAGTGCAAGTGGCAGTTCCTCCGACGGGAACCCCACAGCCGTGTTCCGGGTCCAGTTGCTACCCACCGGGGACCAGGCGGGCGCGCCGCGCCTCCTCCGCTCCTCCGGCGTCCCGGCTTTCGATCGCGCGGTCGAGACCGGTATCCGGCGTTGCGACCCCTTCCCGCGGCCGTCCTCCGGCCGGTACGAGTCCAACATAGAAGTTCAATATCGGATGTTCGACTGATGACATTTGCAAATCCCGCTTTCCCCCCCTCGTCCGCCCTGTCCGGCAGCGCCCGCCTGCGTGACCTCGGCAACCGGCTAGGACGGCGGCTCCTGCAATGCGCCGCGGCCCTGGCCGCGACGGCGTTCGCCCTGGGCTCCGCTCCGGCCCGGGCCCAACTGACCGTCCAGATCTCCGGGGCCGGCGCCAACCAGTACCCGGTGGCCATCGCCAACTTCGAATCGGCCGACCCGCAGGGCAAGGCGATCGCGGAAATCATCCGCGCCGACCTGAACCGCACCGGCCTGTTCCGCATCATCGATGCCGGGGAAACGCCGCTGTCGGACTCGGCCGTCATCGGTTTCGCGGCCTGGAAGACCCGCGGCGCCGACGCGCTGGCCGTGGGCAGCGTGCAGCGCACGGGCGACGGCCGCTACGACGTGCGCTACCGCCTGGTCGACACGGTCAAGCAGGCACAGATCGATGGCGTGGCCTTCGCGTCAGGCGCGAACGAGATGCGCCGTACCGCCCACCAGATCGCCGACCGCATCTACGAGAAACTGACCGGGGATCGTGGCATTTTCGCAACACGCATCGCCTACGTCCTCAAGCGCGACAACATCTACGAACTGCAGATCGCCGACGCCGACGGCCAAAACGCCCAGACCGCCCTGCGCTCGCGCGAGCCCATCATCTCGCCCGCCTGGTCGCCCGACGGCACCCGCCTGGCCTATGTCAGCTTCGAATCGCGCAAGCCTGTTGTGTACGTGCACACTATCACCACGGGCCAGCGGATACCGGTTGCCAATTTCAAGGGCAATAACAGCGCCCCCGCGTGGGCGCCCGATGGCAACCGCCTGGCGGTCGTTCTGACCCGCGACGGACTGTCCCAGCTCTACATGCTGAACGCCGACGGCTCGGGTTTGCGCCGCCTAACCCAGTCTCCGGGCATCGATACCGAACCCACTTTCACGCCCGACGGCCGCGCCATTCTGTTTACCAGCGACCGCGGCGGCAGCCCGCAGATCTACCGCCTGAACGTGGACAGCAATCAAGTCGAGCGCGTCACGTTCAAAGGGACTTACAATATTTCTCCCCAGTTGTCGCCTGATGGCAAAACCTTGCTGTACGTCACCCGCCGCGCCGGCTTCCAGATAGCGTCCCTAGACCTCGCCACCGGTAATGAGCTCGTCCTCACCAACGGCGGCCGGGACGAATCCCCCAGCTTTGCCCCCAACGGAAAGATGATTCTTTATGCAACATCGCAGTCCGGCCGCGGTGTGCTGGCTGCGGTTTCGAGCGACGGTCGCGTTACCCAGACTCTGTCGGTGCTCAACGGTGACGTACGCGAACCCACCTGGGGGCCTTTCCTGAACAATTGATTACCTGAAACGGGCCTCGCTGTCGCGGCGCCGCATCGTTGTCACGTCTTGCAACCTTGCGCGCCGTGGGGCTCATGTGACACTTTAGGATCACGTTTCGGTCTGGTCATCGTCTTTTCCAACCCACTATCGTCCCTCGGAACCCAAGGAAAAAATCATGTCTACTCGTGCATTCAAAATGTTCGTCGTGGCGAGCGTTGTCGCGGTAGTCTCGGCTTGCAGCAGCCCCGTCAAGCTCGATGAGAGCAGCAACGTCCCGGTCGAAGACCGCTCCGGCCAGAACACCGGCGCCAACGCCAACGGTGTCGCCCGTGTCGATACCACCCAGCAAGGCCTGGATCCCCTGAACGATCCGAAGGGCGTGCTGGCCCAGCGCTCGGTGTACTTCGATTTCGACAGCTATGCGGTCAAGGACCAGTACCGTCCCATCGTCGAAAACCACGCTCGCTTCCTGAACAACAACCGCAACCGCAAGGTCGTGATCGAGGGCAACACCGACGACGTCGGCAGCAGCGAATACAACCTGGCACTGGGCCAGCGCCGCTCCGAAGCCGTGCGCCGCATGATGCTGCTGCTGGGCGTGCGCGACGACCAGGTCGAGGCCATCAGCTTCGGCAAGGAAAAGCTCAAGTCCACCGGCACCGATGAAGCCTCGCGCGCCGAAAACCGCCGCGCCGACATCGCCTACCGCTAAGGATCTGCCCTCATGACGCTCCGCACTTCCCGCCTCCGGCTGCTGGCCGCCACCGCCTGCATCGGCGCCAGCTTGACGGGTTTCTCGGCCCACGCGGCCCTGTTCTCCGACGACGAGGCGCGCCAGGCCATCATCGACCTGCGCAAGGAAGTGCGCGAGCGGTCCGATCAGCAAAGCCGCAAGCTGGCCGACGACCTGGCGCAGAGCCAGCGCAGCCAGCTGCAGCTTGCATCGCAGATCGAGCAGTTGCAGCAGGAAATCGCCCGCCTGCGCGGTCAGATCGAGATCCTGACCAAGCAGGTGGCCGATACCCAGCAGGCCCAGAAAGACATCTACCTGGACGTCGACACGCGCCTCAAGCGCCTCGAGCCCCAGACGGCCTCGATAGACGGCCAGCAGGCCACCGTGGGCGCCGACGAAAAGCGCGCCTATGACGCCGCCATCGACCTCTTCCGCAACGGCAACTACGCCGACGCCATTCCCGCCCTGTCGAACTTCGTCCGCCAGTATCCCCAAAGCCCCTATGCGCCCGCCGCCCAGTTCTACATCGGCAGCAGCCACTACGCGCTCAAGGACTACAAGGCGGCCATCGCGCAGCAGCAGGCCCTGGTCAAGAACTTCCCCACCAACGTCCGCGCGCCCGACGCGCTGCTGGTCATCGCCGGCAGCCAGGTCGAACTGAACGACCGGCGCGGCGCGCGCACCACGCTCGAACGCATCGTCCGCGACTATCCTGGCGTACCCGCCGCGCAGACCGCGAAAGACCGTCTCGAATTGCTGAAGTGACGCGAGATCCGTTCAAAATGAAAAGGGCCGGTTCATACCGGCCCTTTTCATTTGACAAAGCGTCGTCAGGTTGCCATAATTTTGGGCTTCGGGTCGCAAGCCCGGCTTAGCCGGGCAGCGAACTCCGTGAGTACGGGGGGTGGTAACTCAGTTGGTTAGAGTATCTGACTTTTAATCAGAGAGTCGAGGGTTCGAGTCCCTCCCACCCTACCAACCATCCTCGGATGGTTGAATGAAGCCTCCCATGCGGAGGCTTTTTTTTGCCTTGGGCCGCCCCAAGGCAAAAAACGCCCCTCGAGGACTACTCGTTCGTGACCGCCTTCGGGTGCAGCCGCAACGTCGCCTGCGAGCCACCGGTCTGTCCCGCATACGGACGCATGGCCCGCATGTCGGTCACGTTCTCGATGCCTTCTTCCTTGACCCGCTTCAGGAAACTGACCCGCTCGCGGTAGTACTCGGCGTACATGATCGCATCGCGAACCCGCTGCTCGGCACGATACAGCGCCAGCCGCGCCTCGTTCAGCGCCTTCTCCGCTTCTCTTTCCGGGGTCGGGGCGTGACTCAGCACCCACCTGCGAAGCCACTCGAGCATCATGCCCTCCAATTGAAGTGAGGTTGGGCAAAGCTTAATCCATGGTCTCCGCTGCCAGCCGATTTTCGCGAATGTTTTACCTTCTCAGATGTAACGCTTTCCACCGCGGCGCGGGCCAGGGCCGGCACGGGCCGATTTATCGCGGGTCCCGCGCCATCGGATGACGACCCGATGACCGCGCGCGTGTCGGCAACGCAACAAGGGCCCGGCGCGAAAACACCGGGCCTGCGGCCCAACCGTGATGGAAAGAACGCTCAATCCACCTTGACGCCTCCCTTCTCTATCACCGGCCGCCAGCGGGCGATCTCGGTGGCAATGAGCCTGGCAAAGACCTCGGGCGGATTGGGCGTGGCTTCGGCGCCCTCGCCGGCCAGGCGCTGCTCGATCTCGGGCGAGGACAAGGACCGGTTGATCTGCCGGTTCAGCTTGGCCACCACCTCGCGTGGCGTGCCGGCCGGGGCAACCACGCCATACCACTGGTCCGCCTCGAAGCCCGGATAGCCGCTCTCGGCCACGGTGGGCACGTCGGGCAGCATCTTGATGCGCCGGGGCGAGGACACCGCGATCGGCCGCAGCTGGCCGGCCTTGATCTGCGCGATCACGGCGGGCACGCCGGTGAACATGACCTTGATGTGGCCGGCGACAAGGTCGTTGACCGCCGGCGCGGTGCCCTTGTAGGGCACGTGCTGCATGCTCGCGCCGCTTTGCAGCTTGAGGTATTCGGTGGCGATGTGAGCGGCGCTGCCGTTGCCGCCGGATCCGTAGTTGAGCGCGTCGGGATGGGCCTTGGCATAGGCGATCAGTTCCGGCAGGTTCTTCGCCTGGACCGAGGGATGCACCACCAGGACGTTGGGGACGCGCGCCACCCAGGCCACCGCGGCAAAGGCCTTCACCGGATCGTATGGCAGCTTGGCGTACAGCGACGGCGTCACGGCCAGCGTGCCGATGTGGCCCATCAGCAGCGTGTAGCCATCGGCGGGCGCCTTGGCCACCTTGTCCGCGCCGATGCTGCCGCCGGCGCCCGGCACGTTTTCGACCACCACGGCCTGGCCCCAGGCCTGGTTCAGTTGCTGGCCGATGGTGCGGCCCAGGATATCGGTGGAGCCGCCCGGCGTGAACGGCACCACCAGGCGCAGCGGGCGGTTGGGATAGCCGCTGGCGGCATCCTGGGCGTGGGCCACGCCGGCGGCCGCACTGGCCATGAGGGCCGCGAACGCCGCGGCACGCCACGCGCGCGGCAGGAGGAAGAAAGAGGGCGTCATGATTGGTCTCGTTCTGGTTGGAGAAAGACGGCCGGGGCCGTCAGAAGCTCGTCGGCTGCCCCGGGGCGGGCACGATGACACGCACCGCGCTCTGCCCCATCGCCTGGGTGAACTGGGCGGCGGTGCCGCGCGCCAGGGGATTGGTGCCGTAGTGCATGGGCATCACCGCCTTGGGCTTGATCAGCTCCTTGACGGCCCAGGCCGCTTCTTCAGGATCCATCGTGAAGTTGCCCCCTATGGGGACCAGGGCGAGGTCGGGCCGGTAACGCTCGCCGATCAGCCGCATGTCGCCGAAGGCCGCGGTATCGCCGGCGTGGTAAATGCGGAATCCGTTCTCCAGCTCGATGATCCAGCCCACGGGTTCGCCGCCGGGATGGGTCTCGTCCTTGCTCGAGGCCGGATTGCGCCAGACGTAGATGGAGGAATGCTCGGCGCGCACCGCCGTGACCTTGATGCCGGGCGCCGGTTCGATGGTGCCGCCCTTGTTCATGCGAGGCAGCAGCCTGGGAGGCAGGACCGCCAGCGTCGTCAGCGTCTGGTTCAGGTCGCCCGGCGCGCGGACCGGCACGTCGTGGCGCTGCGCCAGCGCGGCCGCATCGGCGATATGGTCGAAATGCCCGTGGCTGACCAGGAGGACGTCGATGCGATCGAATGCATCGGGCCGCTTGTAGCGCTCGGGCGTCAGCGGATTGGTCTTGAGCCAGGGGTCCGTGACGATGACCTTGCCTTGCGGCGTCGTGATCTTGAAGGCGGACTGGCCCAGCCAGACCACTTCGGTCCTGCCGCCGCCCCGGCCGGCGTCGCCCTGGACCGGGACCTGTCCCGCGGGCGTCGCGCAGCCCGCCGCCAGGCCGGCAAGCACCAAGCAAATCGTTGCGCGCACGCTATTCCACATGTCGTGGCCTCCTCTTTTTTCTTGTCGTTTCCGCCAGCGGCGAAGGCGTGGACGAGCCGCGCATCGCCGGAGCTTTTCCTTGCCGGGCAGTATACGAACTGGGCCCGTGCCGGGGCGGGCCCTGCCTTGCGTGTTGGGGAGCCTGCGTTGCGTTCTACTTATCGGCAGGGTTGCCGATGGCTTCGGCGGCGGCCTGGCGCAAGGCCGCCATGGCGGCCAGGCAGGCCGACGATGCCAACGCGTCCCGGCGCTGGGTGATGCCGATGCCCCGCTCGGTCCCGGCCAGGGGGCCGCTTGCGTGGACCAGCAGCCCGGCCTCCACCTCCGCGCGTACCTGCAACGGCGAAACCAGCGCCACATGGTCGCCGGACAACAGGACCGACCGCACCACGGCCGTGCTATGCGCCTGCATGGAGACGCCAGGCATGGGAATGCCCGCCTGCTCGAACAAGTGGTCGAACACCCGCTTCGCCGGCGTGCCGGGCAAGGGCCCCACCCAGGGATAGGCCGCCATCCGGCGCAACGAAGGGTGCCGGCGGCGCGCCAGCAGCGGATGGCCGGCGCGCACGACCGCCACGAAGCGATCGACGAACAACACTTCCTCGACGAAGTCGGCGGCCAACGCGGCGCCGCGCAAGGGACCGACCATGAAATCGATGTCGGCGGCGCGCAGCATCTCGGTCAAGGCCTCGTAGGTACCGCCCTTGATGGTCAGCGAGATGTCGGGCTCGGCGCCGATCGCGAGCGCGGCCGCGCGAGGCACCAGTACGTCGCCGGCCATCGGCAGCGAGCCTATCGACACGCTCCGCCCTCCCAGTCCTCGCCAGCGGGCCAGTTCCTCGTGCCCGATCCTGATCTCGGCCATGGCCCGGCGCGCGTGCAGCAGGAGCCAGCGGCCCGATTCGTTGAGCCGCGTGCCGACGCGCGTCCGCTCGAACAAGGGAAGCCTGGCCAGATGCTCGAGCCGGCGCAGCGCCTGGTGCAGCGCCGACTGGGAAATGCCCAACGCATCCGCCGCGGCCCCTTCGGTGGCATGTTCCGCGCGCAGGGCCAGCGCCGCCAGCGAGGTATCGCCGACCAGACGCGGCAGGGCCATCGCCGACTCCGGCGCACCGCGCAACCGCAAACCTTCGGCGGCCGCGCGCAGCAAGGCCATCGCGCGCGCGACCCGCAAGGCCAGGACCTCGCCGGCCGCCGTGGCCGCCATGCCCCGGGCGCCGCGATCGAACAGGCGTACGCCCAGCAGCGACTCCGCCTCCTGGACGGCCCGGGTGACCGAAGAAGCGGACTGGTGCAGCGCCCGCGCGGCCGGCGTCACGCCCCCGGCCTGCGCCACCGCGGCGACCGCGCGCAGCACGCGCAGCGGCACGACGGCCCGCGCGTCGGCCTCGGCCCGGTTCATCTGGGCATCATCGACTGGATCCGCTCGGCGGCCTTCAACAGCACCGGCAGGCATGCGCTCTTCAATTCGGATGCCTTGCGGCTTCCCAGCACCATGCTGACGCTCAGCCCGGCCACCGTGCGCCCGTCGCTGCCGCGCAGCGGCACCGCCACGCCGGCGAAGCCGTCCACCAGTTCGCTGATGGAGATGCAGTATCCATCGCCGCGCACCTGCCTGACCAGCTTGCGCAGCGCGGCCTTGGACACCGTCGTGGTGGACGTCAGGCGCTTGGGCTCCACCGTTTGCAGGTACTTTTCCAGCGCGTCGTCCTCGAGTCCCGACAACAGCACGCGCCCGAGGGAATGGGGATAGGCCGGCAGCCGGCTCCCCACCGACAAGTCCAGCCGGAACGGCTTGGGCGCATCCTCGCGCGCCAGGAACACGACGTCCTCGCGGTCCAGCACGCCCAGCGAGCAGGTCTCCCCCAGCACGTCGGCCACTTCCCGCATCGCCGCGCGCGCGAGCTGCGGCAGCTTCATCGCCGCGAAGTACGCGTACCCCAGTTCCAGCACCTTGGGCGTCACCGAGAACTGCCTTCCCTCCTGGCCCACGTAGCCCAGCTTCTCCAGCGTCAGCAGGATGCGCCGCGCGGCCGCGCGCGTCACGCCCAGTCGCTCGGCCACGTCCTGCATGGTCAGCGACGGCACGCCGCCCGCGTAGATCTGCAACACCTGCAGGCCGTTGGCCAGGCCGTCGAGGAACTCCTCTTTCTTTTCCTTTTCTTCGCTCTGCGTCATGTCCGTTCGTGTCCCGTGGCACCGCGTGGATTGTAGTTTGACAGTCTCGCCCTCCGGGCGTAAATTTAATTAGCGAACTTTTGTTCGCTAATTAAGGGTGTTTTCAGAACCCGACCAGGAGACCTCATGCGCAAGACCTTGCGACTCACACTGGGGCTGGCCTGCCTGGCAGCGGCCGGCTTCGCCACCAGCGCGGCGGCGGCCGACGCCTATCCGGCCAGGCCGATACGCTTCATCGTTCCCGCGGCCGCGGGCGGACCGACCGAGATCGTGACCCGCATGCTGGCCGAGAAAATGTCCGACAGCATGGGCGTGCCCGTGGTCGTCGAGGCCAAGCCCGGCGCCGGCGGCAACATCGGCGCCGACCTGGTGGCCAAGGCGGCGCCCGACGGCTACACCATCCTGATGGGCACCATGGGCACGCACGCGATCAACCAGACGCTGTACCGCTCGCTGCCCTTCGATCCGATCAAGGATTTCGCGCCCGTCACGCAGGTCGTGTCCTATCCGCTCATGGTGGTGAGCAACCCCAGGCTGCCGGTGCACGACGTGGCCGGGCTCATCGCCTACGCCAAGGCCCATCCCGGCGCGCTGAACCGCGCCTCGGGCGGCAGCGGCACGTCCATGCACATGTCGGGCGAACTGTTCAACGAGATGGCGGGCGTGTCCATGCAGCACATTCCGTACAAGGGCAGCCTGCCGGCGCTGACCGACGTCATGGGCGGCCAGGCCGACCTTGCCTTCGACAGCATGGTGGTGGCGCTGCCCCTGGTGAAGGCGGGCAAGCTGCGGGCGCTGGCCGTGACCGGCCCCAGGCGTTCGCCCGCCGCGCCCGACGTGCCGGCCATCGCCGAGACCGTGCCGGGCTACGCGATGACGTCGTGGATAGGCGTCTTCGCCCCCGCGGGCACGCCGCGCCCCATCGTCGACCGGTTGCAGCGCGAAATCGCCAAGGCGCTGACCGACCAGAAGATCAAGGAACAACTCACTTCGCAGGCCGCCGACCCCGTCGGCAGCACCCCCGACGATTTCGCCCGCTTCGTGCGCGAGGAAACCCAGAAATGGGCCCCCGTCGTCAAGGCGTCCGGCGCGTCGGTTTCTTGAACCACGGAGACACACTCATGCAGTCCATCGATTTTCCAGCGCGGCGCCGCAACGTCTCGCGTCACGTTCGCGAAGCGGGCTTCGACGCCTACCTCGGCACGCGCCAGGGCGCGCTGCACTACCTCAGCGGCGCCTTCATGCCCTGGCGTGGCGCCGTGCTGGTCACGGCCGACGGCAGCTGCGAATTCCTGTACTGGGCCATGGACGCGGCGCGCGTGGCGGCCGAAGGCCACGACGTGGCCATGCACACCTTCGAGTTCTCCGACTTTCCTCAGTTGATCGCGCAGCGCCTGCGTCACCATGGACTGGACCGGGGGCGCATCGGCCTCGACCTGGCCCACCCCGGCGCGGCGCAGGTCGCGCCCGGCATGCTGACCGCGGCCGAGTATTTCGAGATTTCCTCGCACCTGCCCGGCGCGAAACTGGAAAACGGCGTCGACCTGCTCGATGAAGCGATGCTGATCAAGGAGGCCGCAGAGATCGAGCGCCTGCGCCATGCGGCCCACGTGTCGGACTACGGCTTCGAGCGCGGACTCGCGGCCGTCCGCCCGGGCGCGACCGAGAACGAGGTGGCGGGCGAGATCGAACGCGCGATCCGGCAACGCGGCAGCACCTGGTCCTGGGCCGTCACGGGCGGCACCGAGGTGGGCGCGGGCGAACGCACCGGCTTCCTGCGCGGCGTGACCCAGCAGGCCACCGACCGCCCCATCCGCAACAAAGAGTTCGTCATCCTGGACCTGCACCCCATGCTGGACCTGTATCTGGCCGACACCGCGCTGCCAGTGTTCCTGGGCAAGCCGGACGCGCGGCAGCAGACCATGATCGACTGCTGGGAAGCCACCGTGGACACGATGCTGGCATCGCTGCGGCCCGGCCGCCCCATTCCCGACTGCGTCAAGGAAGGCCTGGCCGTGTTCGAGAAATTCGGCCTGGGCGAATTCGGCCTGCCGCTGTTCGGCCACGGACTGGGCACCTGCGCGCGCACCCGCCCCTTCATCAATCTGCGCAGCCAGGACACCGTGCGACCCGGCATGGTGGCGGCCCTGGGCACCCATCTCTACCAGCCCGGCGTGGGCGGACTGCGCCTGGAGTATCCCGTGCTCATCGGCGAGCACGGCGCCGAGCCGCTGGTGTGCACGCCCGCGCGCGTGCAGCGCCTTTCCTGACACGCAAGGAGCCAGACATGCAAGCTACTCCACTCAGTCCGCTGATCGGCGCCGCCCTGCGCGGCGTCGATCTGGGCAACCTGGACGACGCGACCTACGACGCGGTCTACCGCAGCTTCCTGGATCATCAGTTGCTGGTCTTCAAGGACCAGGCCCTGACCCCCGAGAAGCAGCTGGAATTCAGCCGCCGGCTCGGGCCGCTGGACATCCACGTGCTGTCCCAATACAACCATCCCGAATACCCCGAGATCTTCGTGCTGTCCAACGAGGTCAAGGACGGCGTTCCCGCCGGCATCGCCGACGGCGGCTCATACTGGCATTCGGATTTCGCCTTCCGCGAAAAACCGGCCAAGGCGACCATCCTCAACGCCCAGGTCATCCCGCCCGAAGGCGGCAACACGCTGTTCGTCAACATGTATCGCGCGTACGAAGAACTGGACGACAGCCTGAAGACGAGGCTGGAGGGGCAGCTCGCGGTGCATCGCTACCGGCCGCGCAGCGACAGGACCGACGACGGCACGCGCGTGGTCATGAATCGCAGCCAGCTGGCCCAGACGCCCGACGTCGAGCACCCCATCGTACGCACCCATCCCGAAACCGGCCGCCGCGCGCTGTTCGTCCATCCCGGCATGACGGCCGAGATCGTGGGCTGGCCCGAGCGCGAAAGCCGCGAAATGCTGGACCGCCTGTTCGCGCACTGCACGCAGGACCGCTACCAATACGCGCTGCAATGGTCGCCCGGCGACGTGGTCATGTGGGACAACCGCTGCGTCATGCACAAGGCGACCACGCGCGACCTGCCCGCGCACCTGAAGCGGACCATCCTGCGCACCACCGTGCTGGGCGACCGGCCGGTCTGAAGGCACGTCGCCCGGGCCAGCACCATGACCGACCTTCCCGCCGCGACCGGCGTCCACATCGAACCGGGGCTGCCCCTGGACCTGGGCGGGCGCCTCGCGCCCGCCCGGCTATCCTGGTGCCGCTACGGGCCGGAACCCGCGCAGGCCTCGCGCGTGGTGCTTTTCCTGCACGGCATCTCCGCCAGCCCGCAGGCGCTGCCGATACCCGGAGCCGATCCGGCTCCCGACGCGGGCTGGGGCGCCGGGTGGATAGGGCCCGGCCGCCACTACGACACGCGCGATTGCTGCGTGCTCGTCCCCAACGCGCTCGGATCCTGCTTCGGCTCCAGCGGACCGTCGTCGCAAGCCGACCCGGCCGGTTTTCCCGCCGTCACCATCGGCGATACCGTCCGCCTGCAAGGACGCTGGCTCGCCTCGCTGGGCATCTCGCGGCTGGACGAAGTCATCGGCTATTCCTACGGCGGCTACCAGGCCTTCCAATGGGCGGTGGCGGCTCCCGCGGACACCTCGCGCGTCGTCGTGCTGGCCTCCGGGCCGGCGGGCAACGGAACGCCCGCCGAACTGGACCGGTTGCGCGCCCTGGCCCGGGCCTGGCAGGCCGGCGAGCCGCAAGCCCGGGCGCAATGGCAGCGGCTGCGCGAGGCGACGCTGACCCGCTACGGCCAGGCCGATTGGCTGGCCGCCAGCGGCGTGGCCGATCCCGCGCCGGCCATCGCCCACGAAGCCGCCCGCTGGACCGAGCGGTTCTCCCCCTGGTCGCTGGCCGCCCTTCGGAAGGCGGCCATGAGCTTCGATGTGCGGGCGAGGCTGCCGGCTTGCCGCACGCCGGTACGCTGGCTGCTGGGCAGCGGCGACCGGCTCTTCCCGCCGGAACACGGGCTCGTCCTTTCCCCGTTCATCCGCCAGGCCGTCGTCCACGGCCGGGCGGGGCATCTCTCACCCATGCTGGAAAGCGCCGCCTGGCAGCGAGCCCTGCACGCCTGAGGCGTTACAGCCGCTTGCGATTGCCTCCCGGCCGGGGCCGGCCGCCAGGCGTTAAGCTGGATGGCTCTGTCAACCAGGAGGCGTCTCATGAAGAAATCGGCTTCGGCCGTCTGGAAAGGCGGCATCAAGGACGGCAAGGGTACGCTCAGTACCGAAAGCGGCGTGCTTTCGCAAACCCCCTACAGCTTCCACACCCGGTTCGAGGGAGGCAAAGGCACCAACCCCGAGGAATTGATAGGCGCGGCCCATGCCGGCTGCTTCTCGATGGCCCTGTCCGCCGAACTCGGCAAGGCGGGCATGACCGCGGAAAGCATAGCGACCACCGCCACGGTCACGCTGGACAAGGTGGGAGACGGCTTCTCGATCACCGCGGTGCACCTGGACGTGGAAGTCGCCATTCCCGGCGCCTCCCGGGCGGCCTTCGAGACCGCGGCCAATTCGGCCAAGGCCGGCTGCCCGGTGTCCAAGGTGCTGAACGCGCAGATCACGATGGATGCCCGGTTGAAGGCCTGAGGCCGGGCTGGCCTTTCGGGGCGCGCTTCCTGTACCAGCCGGCGTAGACCGCCGACAGCAGGACCAGCATGGGCACGCCGCACAGCAACGTCATCCGGAACTCGCGGGTGAAATAAGTGGTGGCCAGCGCGGCCAGCATCAGGGCGGCCCCGAGCACGGACGTCGACGGGAACCCCCACATCCTGAAGACCAGCGCCTGGCCGCGGTAGCGGCGGCGGAAGAACAGGTGCGTGAGGAAGATCATCAGCCACGTGAACATCGCGCCGAACATCGATACCGACATCATCAGCGTGAACGCGGCCTCGGGATAGGCCACGTTCAGCACCGCGGCCAGCGCGATGCCGATGGCCGACAGGAACAGGGCCGCCGCCGGCACGCCCCGTGCGTTCACCCGGCCCAGGCGTTCGGGAGCATAGCCGGCGCGGGACAGGCTGAACATCATGCGCGTGGTGATATAGAGCTGGCTGTTCATGGCCGACAACGCCGCCACCAGGACCACGAAGTTGATGACGCTGGCCGCGCCAGGCACCCGGGTAGCCGCCATGACCTTGACGAAAGGACTTTCATCCACGCCCGCGGCGGTCCACGGCACGATGGCCAGCATCAGCGCGAGGGTCAGCAGGTAGAAGAACACCAGCCGGAACAGCGTCGCGCGGAAGGCCCGCCTGACGGCCTGCTGCGGGTCGCGCGCCTCGCCGGCGGCGACCGCGATCATCTCTATGCTCAGATAGCTGAAGATCGAGACGATCACCGCCACCCACATGCCCCACCACCCCTTGGGAAAGAACCCTCCATGCGACGTGTAATTGGCCAAGCCGACGCCTGAACCGGCGGGCGCCTCATACACCAGGTGGGCGCCCAGCAGGATGAAGCCGACGATGGCGGCAATCTTGAGCATCGAGAACACATATTCCACCGCGCCGAAAACCTTCACGCTCAGGGCGTTCACGCCGATCAGCGCGGCCGAGAACCCCACGATCCAGTACCAGCCGGGCACCGCCGGAAACCAGAACTTCATGTAGACCGCGATGGCGGTCACCTCGGTGCCGACCGCGAACACGATGGACGCCCAATAGGCGTACCGGACCAGGAACCCCGCCCATGGGCCGATGTAGTGCTCGGCATAGGCGCCGAACGAACCGGAGGTGGGATGGGCCACGGTCATTTCCGCCAGGCATCCCATCAGCAGCAGGGCGATCAGCGCGCCGATGGCATAGCTGACCAGCACGCTGGGGCCGGCGAATCCGATGGCGAAGCCGCTCCCCAGGAACAGTCCCGTCCCGATGGCACCGCCTATCGCGATCATCGACAGCTGTCCCGTCGACAATCCGCGCTGTAGTCCTTGCTCGCGCTCGACGATCGTGTCGAAGCCCCGAGGCTGCTGCGTCATGAGTATCTCCTCCATGGGCCGCGCCCCGCGGCGCGGCTGTTGATTTCTTGTGGCCGGGGAAAGCGGTCAGGTCACCGACTTGCGCGTCTTGAACGCCTCGGTGTTCCAGGCACCCGTGCGGACAATGTCCTCGAGCGCGGCGATGGTGTCCCAGATGTCGACGTAGCGGACGTACAGGGGCGCGAAGCCGAAGCGCAGGATGTCGGGCGCGCGGAAATCGCCGATCACGTTGCGGGCGATCAGCGCCTGCATGATGGCGTAGCCCTCCTCATGCGCCAGCGACACCTGGCTGCCGCGCTCCCGTGGATCGCGCGGCGACGCGAGCCGGCACCCCAGGCCGGCGAGCTGCTGGTCGGCCAGGTCGATGAACAGGTTGCCCAGCGCGACGCTCTTGGCACGCAGCACGTCCAGGTCCACGCCGTCGAAGGCCTCCAGCGCGCTTTCCAGCGCGATCACGCCAAGCTGCGGCGCCGTCCCGGTCAGCATCCGGTCTATGCCCGGATGCGGTTCGTAGTCATGGGTGAACGCGAAGGGCCTGGCATGGCCGTGCCAGCCGGTCAGGGGCTGGCGCACCTGTGCCAGGTGGCGCGACGCCACGAAAACGAAGGCCGGCGCGCCAGGCCCGCCGTTCAGGTACTTGTAGCCGCAGCCCACCGCGAAATCGACGCCGCAGTCGTTCAGGCGGACCGGCATCGCGCCCGCCGAATGACACAGGTCCCAAACGATCAGCGCGCCCGCCTCGCGTGCCCGTCGCGTTACCTGCGCCATGTCGTAGCACCAGCCGCTCTTGTAGTTCACGTGGGTCAGCGACACGATCGCGACAGTCTCGTCGATGGCGCCGAGCACGTCGGCCGGATCGACGCAGCGCAGTTCTCGCCCCGTCATCTCGGCCACGCTGTCGGCCACATAGACATCGGTCGGGAAGTTGGTGCGCTCGGCCAGGATCACCGGACGCCCCGGACGCATGCGGGTGGCCGCCACCAGCACCTTGAACAGGTTTACCGAGGTCGAATCGGCCACGATCACTTCGTCCCGGCCCGCGCCGATCAGCGTGGCGATCCGGTTGCCCGTGCGCTGCGGTGCCGGGTACCAGTCGGCGTCGTTCCACGAACGAATCAGGCCGTGCGCCCATTCCTGTTCGAGCGCGCGCCTGATGCGGGCCGGGACGTTGGCCGGCATCGCTCCCAGCGAGTTGCCGTCCAGGTAGATCGTGTCGGGCGGCAGGTCGAAGCGCGCCCGGCAATGGGCCAGAGGGTCGGCCGCGTCGAGCGCGGCGCAGTGTTCGCGAGTAATCATCGGACGGATCGCTGAAGAAATGGACGGGAAGTCGCCGAGCCGGGATAGCTGACGGCCATGAAGTATACATATCAAAATATATGTATTCTCAATAGCAAATAAGGAATACGGTATTCGACAAAGGAATAGCTAACGAATTTTTCGCCCAGCCGCCCCGGATTTCCGGCCAACAGCCCATTTTCATGAGTTTTTCGCGAATTTCCGTCACTTCCTCCCTTCCAGTCCGTTTTCCTATCTTGTATTCCTTAAATGAATAATGGATTTTTAATAATCTATATGAACTTTTTTATATTCATATGTATACACTTGACGCCGACAGGAGATAAGCCTGCAACGAAGCCTGGCCAACCGCGTGCCGGCGCGTCTACCTGCGCACGACAACAACGAGCATTTGGAGGGAGTATGGAAAGAAGATCATCCACGCGATGCGCCAGGCTGTCCGCGTCCTGCGCCATGGCGGTGGCCTGCGCGGGAGCGCATGCGCAATCGGGCGTGACGCTGTCGGGCTTCGTCGACCTGAACATCGAACACCTGCGCGCTTCCGGCGCGGGCGGCAACCGCACCGGAGTATCGAGCGGCGGCCTGAACAACTCGCGTTTCAACATCAGCGGCTTCGAGGAACTGGGCAACGGCAACCGGGCCATGTTCACCATCGAACCGATGTTCTCGGCCGATACCGGCGCGCAGTCGGCGCAGTTTCGCCAGTCGTTCGTCGGCCTGAAGGGCAACTGGGGAACGCTGACGCTGGGCCGGCAGTTCACGCCCTCGTTCTGGATCGCGGGCTACGCGGACCCGTCCTATGCGGCCGCGTTCAGCATGGTCAACAACATGCAGTTCTTCTACTCGTCCTACCGGGTCGACAACGCGGTCAACTACACCTCGCCGTCGTTCGGCGGCTTCACGGTGCGCGCCATGTACGGCGCCGGCGCGGAAGACGGCACCAGATCGGGACGCTTCCTGAGCGCGTCGCTCGAATACCGCAACGGTCCGCTGTACCTGGGCGCGGTCAGCCAGTTGCAGCGCACGCGGGACATCTTCCAGCCCTCGCAGATCCGCACAGCACGCGACAACTTCGTGTCGATGGTCTACCGGGTGGGCAACCTCGAACCGACGATCAGCTTTCACAACTACAGCGGGTACTACGCCTATCCGCCCTATGTCGCCTTCGATTCCCAGGGCTGGGACGTCCAGGCCGGCGTGCGCTGGAAGATCAACGACCGCCATCGCATCTTCGCCAGCCTGGTCCATCGCCACGACGACCACAACCAGGCCATCTCCAACGCCACGGGCGGCGTGCTTGGCTACATCTACAGCCTGTCCAGGCGGACCGACCTGTACGGCACCGTGGCCCACGTCCAGCACCGCAACAAGACGCCCGTGCCCTATCCGGTCACCTGGCAGGCCTATCCCGAAGGTGGACAGAACCCGACCGGCTTCCAGCTCGGCATCCGCCACGCGTTCTGATTTTCCCGCCATCCGGCCCAGCGTTTGAAAAACGTATCGATGTCATAAAGGAGGAATCGATGCACAGGCTCTCCCCTCGAATCCAGCACGCCGCCACGGCCCTGGCCGCCATCCTGGTGGCGGCCTTCCCGCCCGCGTGGGCCGCCGGCCCCTCGGCCCCGCCCGCGACCGGCCAGGCCACGCCCGGCACCCCCAACGTCAAGGACCGCTACCTGGCCGATTGGCTGCGCCTGACGCCCGAGCGCCGTCCCGCACCGCTCAAGCCCGGCGTCGACTACGGCATGGATCCCGCCACCGGACGATTCATCTGGCCCAAGGCCACGCCGGAGGTCCACGAGGGCCAGCCCTTCCCCGGTGAAATGACGAGCTGGGACAAGAACAGCTACGCGAAGAACGTCAAGGTGCTGGCCTTCTATCCGGGCGTGAATTCTCCCTTCCATGCCTGGAACAACATCATCGATTTCGAAGGCAAGCGCTATCTGTACATCCATGATCGCGACTACCTGCGCATCATGGACGTCACCGATCCGGCCAACGGCAAGATCGTCTTCTCCAGCGGCGGCGTCTGGGGGCCCAAGGGCCCCAGCGAGTGGTACGACGCGGCCAACGTCAAGGACTACCTGGGCGGCGCGACCATCGCGTGGAGCAAGAAACTCGGCAAGCCGGTCCTGGTGGCCTCGTACGAGATCGGCCGCTATGGCCTGATGTCCGAGAAGCTGGACGAGCCGGACAAAGTGGCGGCGCAGCGCAGCTACAACTCGCTCAAGGGCTTCAAGGTATTCGCGATGGACGGTCCGCTGCCCAGCCAGTGGCGGCTGCTCGCCACGCGTACCACCGACGTCCGACATCCCGACGCCCCCATTGGCCAGCAGCAGGGATCGGGCTCGCTCGATGCGCCCGAATACTACGGCGGCAAGTACATGATCGTGGCGGCGGCCCCGGACGACACCTACGCGCTGACCGAATATCCCAACTACCTGTACTCGCCCGGCTACCAGGTCTGGGACATGTCGGATCCGGCCGATCCGGTGTTCGTGTCGCAGATCGCCGTGCCGGGGCAGATCCTGGGCAACCCGGAGCACGAATCGGCCTATCTGATGAACCCTCGCGCCGGCAACCGCACCTCGTGGATGGGCGCCCGCAATCCGATCTTCCTGCCCAAGGCGCTGGAGGATGGCGGCAAGATCGGCTTCGGCGCCATGGGCGGCCTGGGCATCTATGCCTTCGATCTGTCCAATCCGGCCAAGCCGCGGATGCTCAGCGGCGTGAACACGCCACCGAGCTTCGCCGGCACGGAGTTCGACAACGCCGACGTCAGCCAGTACGCGCGCACGGGGTACGTGTTCACCAACGGCTACCCGATGAACCGCGATTGCTATGAACCGTACAAGGACATCTTCGTCATCGATGCGCGCGACCCGTCCAATTTGAAGGTCGCGGCCAAGATGCCCGAGCCGGAAGTCCCCAAGGGCGCGCCGTTCACGCACTTCTGCCAACGCGGCGGCAACTACGGTCCCAAGCGCGCCAACGCGATCGGCCAGCCCGGGCAGTGGCGCCAGGGCATCGTCCCGTACTCGTTCTACAACGCCGGCGTGCAGATCTACGACGTGAAGGATCCGGCCAAGCCGACCATCGCCGGCTACTTCGTGCCTGCCCTGGCCGATGAGACGCAACTGCCCAAGTACACCCTGGGCAAGGGCATCTTCGCGATCTATACCGAGTACGACCGCAACATCATCTGGGCCTTCGCGGAAAACGGCGCCTACGCGCTGTCGACCCCGCTGCTGGGAGAACCGGTGCTGGGCGCCCCCGCCAGGCCCTGGCCCCACCGCTGATCCGGCACCGGACCGTGCGACCGCCATGCCCCGGGATGGGGCATGGCGGTTTTTTGCCGCCGGGCCGCGCCGCCGCGTAGCGGCATGCGTGGAGGCATTTTTTGCCGCCGGGCCGCCCCAAGGCAAAAAGCGCCCCCTCGGGGGGCAGCGCCGCCGCGTAGCGGCAAGCGTGGGGGCATTTTTGTAACCAAGGTCCACGGCCGGCCTGACGCTACCCAGGGAGATCCCTGACAGGCGTGGCGCGGCGCCATCATCGCCCGCCGCGCCCAGGCCGCTTGTGATTCAATATATGCCGCGCCGGCGGGGCCGGCACAACAGAATGTCCTGGTCGTGGAGGAATGAGACCGTGCACAACGATGCGGGCGCCACGACGGCGTGGTCCGCTCAGCAATGGACCGCCACCGCCTACCAATTGGCGATGCAGTCGGCCCCTTGCGGCATATTCATGTGCGATGCGCATGGCGTGTTCACCATGGTGAATCCCGCCTACGAACGCATCACGGGTTATTCCTCCAGCCAGTTGATCGGCAAGCTGCGCTTCGACGCACTGCATGACCCGTCGGAACTGGCCTTGCGCCAGGGCGAACTGGCTTCGCCGCCGGTGCGCGACATCGTGGGCCTGCATCCCGACTCTGAAATGATCGCCAGCCAGGGCGCCGAAGCCGACTGGACCTACCTGCGCCGCAACGGCGCGCGTGTCACCGTCACGCTGGCCCTGAGCCGGCTGACCCAGGCCGACGGCCAGACCGCCGGCTACGTGGGCACGGTGTTCGACAACTCGCGCCGCCCCCGCAATGGCCTGCAGCTCTGGCATCTGCTGCACCACGACCCGCTGACGGGCCTGCCCAACCAGGAACTGCTGGAGGAGCGCCTGGGGCTGGCGCTGGAACGCGCGAAAACCGGCAGCGATCCGGTCCTGCTCGTGCTGCTGGAGCTGGACAACCTGCGCAAGCTGCGCGATACCCTCGGCCATGCCGCCGCCGACATCGCCATCAAGCAGGTGGCTGCCCGCCTGAAACGCCTGTGCGGCGACGAGCATGTGCTGGGGCTGATGCGCGGCTCGCTGTTCGTCATGATCTCCACCGGCCGCAACACGCTGTCCGCCGAGCGCGAAGCCGCGCTGCTGGCCGAGGTATCGCGGCCCATCCCGTTCGCGTCGGCGACCCTGCACGTCAGCGCCAGCATCGGGGTCAGCTCCTATCCCACCGCCGGCAATGACGCGCGCGCGCTGCTGCAACGGGCCATGCTGGCCCTGCACGCCGCCAGCCGCAGCGGCGGCGGCACCGCCCGCCACTTCGACTTCGGCATGCAGACCCAGTCGGCGCGCCGCAACCATCTCGAAAGCCTGCTGCGCGAGGCGGTGGAAACACGGCAGTTCTCGCTGGCCTACCAACCGCAGGTCGACCTGCGCACCGGCCACATCACCCGCACCGAGACGCTGCTGCGCTGGCAGCACCCGCGGCTCGGCGCCGTGGGGCCCGCCGAGTTCGTGCCCATGGCGGAAGACCTGGGCCTGATGGACGAGCTGGGCGCGTGGGTCGTCGATACCGCCTGCCAGCAGGCCGTGCGCCTGCATGCCAAGTTCGGCCAGTCGCCGTGCATGGCCATCAATATCTCTCCCACCCAGTTGCGCGATCGCAAGCTTTACGGCGTGGTCGCTTCCGCGCTCGAACGCTGGCAATTGCCGCCGGGCTATCTCGAACTCGAGATCACCGAAGGCCTGCTGCTGGACAACACCCGCCAGGTCTCGGACACGCTGCAAAGCCTGCGCAAACTGGGCGTGGCCATTGCCATCGACGATTTCGGCACGGGCTATTCCAGCTTCGCCTACCTGGCCCGCTTCCCGGTCAACCGCATCAAGATCGACCGCTCGCTGGTGCGGGCGATCTCGTCGGTCAAGAACGGCGACGCCATCATCAGCGCCATCATAGGCATGGCCCATGCGCTGGGCATCAAGGTCACCGCCGAAGGCGTGGAGACCGCGGCCCATGCCCGCCGCCTGGGCGAACTGGGCTGCGATGAGGCGCAGGGATTCTGGTTCTCGCGGCCGCTGACCGCCCAGGCGCTGGAGAACGCGCTGGCGCCCATCGCCTGAAGTCTAGGGCCTGTTCACGCGGGAAGGAGGCTCGCACAGGCCGGGAATGGGTCCTAGTCCGGTCCGGACGGCCCGCCCTGCGCTTGCGCCAGGGTCTGCGCCTGGGCCGGCTCGTGCACCGATCTATAGGGCCCATGCCCCGGTGCCAGGGGCGGTTCCGAGCGCATCGGCGACTTGCCTTGCGGCAGCGCCGAGACCGGGGCCCATTGCGGGTCGGGAATCTCGGCGAATACCTGGCGGAGCCGCTCGCCCCACGACGAGTGGATCATCCGGAAATAGTCGTTGTCGTGGTCGATCATCGCGAATTTGGTCACGCGCAGGCTGTCCTTCTCGTACACCAGCAGGTCCAGCGGCAGGCCGACCGACACATTGGACCGCAGCGTGGAATCCATCGAGATCAGCGCGCACTTGGCCGCCTCGTCCAGCGGCATCGAGGGCGTCAGCACACGATCCAGGATGGGCTTGCCGTACTTGGCCTCGCCGATCTGGAAATACGGGCTCATGGTCGAGGCCTCGATGAAATTGCCCGCGGCATAGATCTGGAACAGCCGCATCGGCTGTCCCTGGATCTGGCCGCCCAGCAGGAAGCTGCAATTGAACTCGATGTTGAAATCGCCCAGCGCGCTGCCGTGCATGCGATGGACTTCGCGCACGGCCCGGCCCACCAGGCAGGCCGCCTCGAACATGTTGGGCACGTTCCACGGCGTGGGCAGGTCCGGGTCCGAGGGTTCGGACAGCAACTGCACGACCGACTGGGTCAGCGCCAGATTGCCGGCCGTCAACAGCACCATGACGCGCTCGCCGGGCTGCTCGAACACGGTCATCTTGCGGAAAGTGCTGACGTGGTCCACGCCCGCGTTGGTACGCGTGTCCGCCAGGAACACCAGGCCCTGGTCCACGCGCGTCGCCACACAATAGGTCATACCGGAATCATGCTGGTCGGAATATTGAACAATTCTAGCGCCGGCTTCCGAGGGGCGCATGGATGGGCAGGCCCCCGCCGTGCGGGGGCTCATTGCCCGGCGCCCACCCTGACGTCGACCGCCATCGCCTCGGCGCCGCCCCCCACCCGCATGCCGCGGACCGGCGCGGCGCTGTCGTAGTCGGCACCGACAGCGATGCGGCAATAGGGGCCGGAAGCATAGCGGCCATGGGTCACGTCCACGGAAACCCAGCCTTCGTCCAGCCAGACATCGGCCCACGCATGGCTGGCCGCATGCGGGACGTCGCCCGGATCGATATAGCCGCTGACATAGCGCGCCGGCACGCCCTGGGCGCGGCAGCAGGCGATGAGCAGGTGGGAATGGTCCTGGCATACGCCCTGGCCCAGCGCCAGCGCCTCGGCCGCGGTGCTGGTCACCTGGGTGATGCCGGAACGGTAGGCCACGCGCTCCTGGATGCGGCACGCCAGCTCGAGCAGGGCCGACGGCCTGTCCAGCGGCCCGGTGTCGCCCGCCAGTTCGCGCACGGCCGCGTCGGCCTCGGTCAGCCGCGTCGCGCAGGTGAAATGTTCGAGCGGGATGCGCCCCGGGCCTTCCCCCAGCCGCCCGTCGCGCAGCGGCGTCGTCTCGACCTCGCCGCGCACGGCGAACTTCATCTCCGACAAGGGCCGCGTCATGACCAGCATCTGGACCGCGTTGCCATAGGCGTCCGTGGCCATGTCCAGCTTGCCGGGCGCGTTCAGGTCCCAATGGACGACGACCTGCGCCGGACCCGATCCCGGCACCAGCCGCAGTTGCTGGATCGAGTAGAGCACCGGCGCATCGTAGCGATAGGTGGTCTCGTGATGGATGAACAGGCGCATGATGGATATCCCTTCAGACGGTCAAGGGCAGGAGGAAGGCCGCGCTGATCTTGTTGCCCAGGATGGCGATGCGCCCCAGGAACTCGGTCAGGTACAGGTGCAGGCCTCGGGACAGGATGGGCCGTATCTCGGCATACAGCAATTCGGCGCGCAGCCGGCCGGCCTCGCGCTCGCAATCGCGGGAGTTGTCCGTCCTGAGCATGGCAAGGTTCTCGCACACGTGGTCCAGCGAGGCAAGCAGCGATCTCGGCATGGACGGGTTCAGGATCAGCAGCTCGGCCACGCGTTCGGGGACCAGCACGTCCCGATAGACTTGCCGGTATGTCTCCAGCCCCGACACCGAACTCAGGATGGAGGTCCAGTAATAGAAATCGTCGAGCGGCGCCCCGGAGGACGCGCGCGAGGCCGGCGCGCCGTCGGCGAAGCGCACGTCCAGGATGCGCGCGGTATTGTCCGCGCGCTCCAGGAAGGTCCCCAGCTGGGTGAAATAGAAAGCCTCGTCCTTGAGCGCGGTGCCCAGGGTCACGCCGCGCGACAGGTGCGAACGCAGCTTGACCCACTCGAACACCGAGTCCGGGTCCACCGCCAGCATGCCTTCGTCGATCTGGCGGTTGAAGTCCAGCCAGGTATGGTTGATGGTCTCCCACGACTCCGTCGTCAGCGCGCCGCGCACCGCGCGGGCGTTTTCGCGGGCGGCACGCAGGCTGGACAGGATGCTGGAAGGATTGCCGGGGTCGGCCACCATGAAACGCAGCACGTTGTCCGCCGTCACCGCGTCGTAGCGGCCGGCGAAAACCTCGCCCAGTTCGGATATCGCCAGCACGGCCCGCTGGCTGCGCAGCGCGCTTTCGTCGGTCTGGGGCAGCAGCAGCGCCTTCATGGTGACGTCCAGCATGCGCGCGGTGTTCTCGGCCCGCTCCATGTAGCGGGCCATCCAGAAAAGATGGTCGGCGGTGCGGCTCAGCATGTCTTTTCCTCCGTGCCGGCGCCTTCGACGGCGTCGAGTACCCAGGTATCCTTGGTTCCGCCGCCCTGCGAGGAATTCACGACCAGCGATCCCTCGTGCAGCGCGACGCGTGTCAGGCCGCCCGCCACCATGGAGACATTCCGGCCCGACAGCACGAACGGCCGCAGGTCGATGTGGCGCGGCGCGACGCCTTGCTCGACGAAGGTCGGGCAGGTCGACAGTGCCAGCGTGGGCTGGGCGATGTAGCCCTGCGGCCTGGCCAGCAGACGGGCGCGGAAGGACTCGATCTCGGCGCGGCTTGCCGTCGGGCCCACCAGCATCCCGTAGCCGCCCGCTCCATGCACCTCCTTGACCACCAGCTCCGGCAAGTGCGCGAGCACGTGCGAGAGTTCGTCGGGCTTGCGGCACTGCCAGGTCGGCACATTGCTCAGGATGGGTTCCTCGGACAGATAGAACGCGATCATGTCCGGCACGAAGGGATAGATGGACTTGTCGTCGGCCACCCCGGTCCCGATCGCGTTGGCCAGCGTGACGCGGCCCGCGCGGTACACGGACAGCAGCCCCGGCACCCCCAGCGCCGAGTCGGCGCGGAAGGCGATCGGGTCGAGGAAGTCGTCGTCCAGCCGGCGATAGATCACATCCACCCGCCTGGGCCCGCGCGTGGTGCGCATGAAAACGGTGTTGTCGGCAACGAACAGGTCGCTGCCCTGCACCAGTTCGACGCCCATCTGCTGCGCCAGGAACGCGTGTTCGAAGTAGGCGGAATTGAAGATGCCCGGCGTCAGCACGACCACGGTGGGATCGTCCACGCCCATGGGCGCGACCGAACGCAGGTTCTCCAGCAGCAGGTCGGGGTAGTGGGCCACGGGCGCGATCCGGTTCTGCACGAACAGCTCCGGGAAGAGCCGCATCATCATCTTGCGGTTCTCCAGCATGTAGGACACGCCCGACGGTACCCGCAGGTTGTCCTCGAGCACGTAGAACGTGCCGTCGCGGTCGTCGCCGGCCTTGACGATATCAACCCCGGCGATATGGGCATAGATGTCGCGCGGCACGTCCACGTCCTGCATCTCGGGCCGGTACTGGGCATTGGTGTAGACCTGCTCGGCGGGCACCACGCCGGCGCGCACGATGTGGCGTTCGTGGTAGACATCGTGGATGAACATGTTCAGCGCGCGCACCCGCTGGGCCATGCCCCGCTGCAGCAACTGCCATTCGTCCGCGGGGATGATGCGCGGGATCAGGTCGAACGGGATCAGCCGTTCCACGTCGCCGGCATCGCCCCCCAGCGCGAAAGTGATGCCGACCCGCCGGAACACCAGATCGGCCTCCGCTCGCTTGCGCGCCATGGTGTCGCCGCTCTGGCGGTCCAGCCAGGCGCAGAACCGCTGGTAGTGCCGGCGCACGACGCCGGTCTCGAATTGCATCTCGTCGTAGGACAGCATGGGCACCTTCGTTCCTGGCCATATCCGAAGCTGCTCAAGCAAGGGCCGTACCGGGATGGCAATGCACGCGCATCGTGCGCGGACACGTGCCGCGGCGGCAGGGCCGCCGGAAAACGCACCATGCGGAAGAACGCGTGCGCCGATCGGAAACCATGCGGCACCAGGGCGGTGCACGGTGCCTCGCCGCGTCGATCGGCGAGCCATATTCTTATTGATATGGTTGATAAGATAATTTCATATCATTTTGCATACCTCGACGCATACAATGGCCCGGACACGGACGCGGGCATGCCGCGCCACCCTGCCAGACACGGAGACCCCATGCTCGACAAGACCGCTCCCGATGCCGCGCGCCGCGCCTATTACGACCGCATCGCGCAGAAGAACCTGAGCCCCCTCTGGGAATCCCTGCACACCCTCGTCCCGCCCCAGCCGCAGCCGCGATGCGTGCCCGCGATCTGGAAGTACGAGAAGCTGCGCGCCGACGTCATGGAGTCGGGCTCCATCATCAGCGCCGAGGAAGCCGTGCGCCGGGTGTTGATCCTGGAGAACCCCGGCCTGAAGGGCCAGTCGGCCATCACCCAGACGCTGTACGCGGGCCTGCAACTGATCCTGCCCGGCGAGATCGCTCCCAGCCACCGCCACACCCAGTCGGCCCTGCGCTTCATCGTCGAAGGCAAGGGCGCCTACACGGCGGTCAACGGCGAACGCACCACCATGCATCCCGGCGACTTCATCATCACGCCGTCCTGGACCTGGCACGACCACGGCAATCCCGCCGAAGCCGAAGGCGGCGAGCCGGTGGTGTGGCTGGACGGCCTGGACATCCCGCTGCTGCGGTCGCTGGATGCCGGCTTCGCCGAGAACTATCCCGAGGCCTCGCAGCCCGTCATGCGTCCCGAGGGGGACAGCTTCGCGCGCTACGGCTACAACATGGCGCCCGTGCGCCACACCTTCAGCGGCACCTCCTCGCCCATCTTCAACTATCCCTACGAACGCTCGCGCGAAGCCCTCGACCAGTTGGCGCGCCGCGGCGAACTCGACCCCTGGGACGGCGTCAAGCTGCGCTACGTGAACCCCGCCACCGGCGGCTACCCCATGCCCACCATGGCGACCTTCATGCAATGGCTGCCGGCCGGTTTCCAGGGCAAGACCTACCGCACCTCGGACTCCACCGTGTTCAGCGTGGTCGAGGGCCAGGGCAGCGTGCGCATCGGCGACGAAGTCTTCCAGTTCGGACCGCGCGACGTGTTCGCGGTCCCGCCCTGGAAGCCGGTGCAACTGGCCGCGCTCGAAGACGCGGCGCTCTTCAGCTATTCTGATCGTCCGGTGCAGGCCGCGCTGGGGCTGCTGCGCGAAGAGCGCATCGCCTGATCTCCTTTCCCATCCCTACACCCAAAGGTTATCCGCCCATGTCGTACGTATTCCAACCCGAAGCGGTCACCACGCTGCCCGTCGCCGGCAGCAACGAACAGTTCCCCGTGCGCCGCGTCTACTGCGTCGGCCGCAACTACGCCGCCCACGCGCGCGAAATGGGCTTCGACCCCGACCGCGAACCGCCGTTCTTCTTCTGCAAGCCGGCCGACGCCGTGGTGGCCGTGCCCTACGGCACGACGCTGGACCTGCCCTACCCGTCCGAGACCTCGAACTTCCACTACGAGATCGAACTGGTCGCCGCCATCGGCAAGTCCGGCTCCAACATCCCCGTCGAACAGGCGCTGGAATACGTCTGGGGCTACGCCGTCGGGCTGGACATGACCCGCCGCGACCTGCAGATCAAGATGCGCGAGGTCGGCCGTCCCTGGGAACTCGGCAAGGCCTTCGACCAGAGCGCGCCCACCGCTCCCCTGCACAAGGCCTCCGACGTCGGCAACATGGACAACGCCGAGCTGTGGCTCAAGGTGAACGGCCAGGACAAGCAGCGCAGCGATACTTCCAAGCTGATCTGGTCCATCGCCGAGACCGTGGCCTACCTGTCCAAGTACTTCCGCCTGGAACCGGGCGACCTGATCTTCACCGGCACCCCCGAAGGCGTGGGCCCGGTGGTCAAGGGCGACCTGATGGAAGGCGGCGTGGCCGGCCTGGGCGAACTGAAGGTCCGCGTGGTCTGAGGCCGGACGAGCCGACATGGAACTCTACAGTTTCTTCAACAGCTCGACCTCGTACCGGGTCCGCATCGCGCTGGGGCTCAAGGGCCTGGCCTACGAATACCGCGGCGTCAACATCCGCAAGCTGGAACACCGCGCGGCGGACTACGTGGCCAGGAACCCCTCGGCCAACGTCCCACTGCTGGTCGACGGCGAGGTGCAACTGGGGCAGTCGCTGGCCATCATCGACTACCTCGACGCCACCTATCCCGAGCCGCGCCTGATCCCCCAGGACAAGATGCGGCGCGCCCGCGTGCTCGAGGTCGCGCTGGCCATCGCCTGCGACATCCATCCGGTCAACAACCTGCGCATCCTGAAGTACCTCACCGACGTCATCGGCGTCACCGAGGAACAGAAGAAGGCCTGGTACGACCACTGGATCCAGGACGGCCTGGCCGCCGTCGAGCGCCTGCTCCAGGCCCACGGCTCCGGCCCGTACTGCTTCGGCGACGCGCCCACGCTGGCCGACTGCTGCCTGGTCCCCCAGGTCGGCAACGCCCAGCGCATGGGCTGCGACACCTCGGCCTACCCCCGGGTGATGGCCGTGTACGAGCACTGCCAGCAGCAGCCGGCCTTCCAGCAGGCCGCGCCGGCCAAACAGCCGGACTATAGTAGTTAGTTACCCCCCCCTACGCCCTTACGGGCGCCCCCCAGGGGGCGATGCGGGTGGACCGGCGGAGCCGGATCCACCGCATCCTGGGTCTAGTAGGACCATCTTGGGTCGTAGCACGGTTGCTATCGCTGGCTGCCAGCGGTAGCAACGGTGTGGCGTACCAAAAAACCGGTACTAGACCCAGGGCGCCGCGGATCCGGCTTTGCCGGTCCGCTAGTGCCGCCCCCTTGAGGGGGAGCGGCCAAAGGCCGCTTGGGGGTGGGCTTCCCTGACCGGCGGAGCCGGATCCACTGCATCCTGGGTCTAGTGGGACCATCTTGGGTCGTAGCACGGTTGCTATCGCTGGCTGCCAGCGGTAGCAGCGGTGTGGCGTACCAAAAAACCGGTACTAGACCCAGGGCGCCGCGGATCCGGCTTTGCCGGTCCGCTAGTGCCGCCCCTTGAGGGGGAGCGGCCAAAGGCCGCTTGGGGGTGGGCTTCCCTGACCGGCGGAGCCGGATCCACCGCATCCTGGGTCTAGTGGGACCATCTTGGGTCGTAGCACGGTTGCTATCGCTGGCTGCCAGCGGTAGCAGCGGTGTGGCGTACCAAAAAACCGGTACTAGACCCAGGGCGCCGCGGATCCGGCTTTGCCGGTCCGCTAGTGCCGCCCCTTGAGGGGCGCGGCCATAGGCCGCGTGGGGTGGGCTCTCCTGCCGGTCCGCCAGTGCCGCCCCCTTGAGGGGGAGCGGCCGAAGGCCGCTTGGGGGTGGGTTTCCCCGACCGGCGGAGCCGGATCCACCGCATCCTGGGCCGTGGGGCGCTACCGCACGGAGTCGAGCGCCTTGTTCACCACGGAAAACAGCACGCCTATCTGCTCTTCGTCGATGATGAGCGGCGGCGAGAACGCCAGGATGTCGCCGGTGAATCGCACCAGCACTCCCGCCTTCAGGCAGGCCAGGAACGCCTCGTAGGCGCGCGCCCCCGGCTGTCCCGCGCGCGGCTCCAGCTCGATCGCCGCCGCCATCCCGATGTTGCGGATGTCCTTCACGTGCGGCGCTCCCCGCAGGCCGTGCACCGCGGACTCGAACGCCGGCTCCAGGCTGGCCGCGCGCGCGAACAGCCCTTCCTTCTCGTACAGGTCGAGCGTGGCCACCGCGGCCGCCGCCGCGGCGGGGTGTCCCGAATAGGTGTAGCCGTGGAAAAGCTCGATCGCGTTGCCCGGCCCCGCCGCCATGATCGTGTCGTGGATCTCCCGCGACACCGCCACCGCGCCCATGGGGATGACGGCATTGTTGACGCCCTTGGCCATCGTCAGCAGGTCCGGCGTCACCCCGAAGCGCTGCGCCGCGGTGGCCGCGCCCAGCCGGCCGAAGGCGGTGATCACTTCGTCGAAGATCAACGGAATGCCATGGCGCGTGCACAGCTCGCGCAGGCGCTCCAGGTAGCCGACCGGCGGCACGATCACACCCGCCGAACCGGCCATGGGCTCGACGATGACCCCCGCCACCGTGGAAGGATCGTGCAAGGCCAGCAGCCGCTCCAGGTCGTCGGCCAGGTGGGCGCCCCAGGCCGGCTGCCCGCGCGTGAACGCGGCCTGGGCGATGTTCAGCGTGGCCGGCAGGTGGTCCACGCCGGGCATCAGGTTGCCCGCATAGGCCTTGCGGTTGGCGCCGATGCCGCCCACCGACATGCCGCCGAAGCCCACTCCGTGATAGCCGCGTTCGCGGCCGATGAAACGGGTGCGCTGGCCTTCGCCGCGCGCGCGGTGGTAGGCCAGCGCGATCTTGAGCGCGGTATCGACCGATTCGGACCCCGAGTTCGTAAAGAAGATGCGGTCCAGCCCCGGAGGCATCAGCGCGGCCAGCCGGCCGGCGGCCTCGAACGCCAGCGGATGCCCCATCTGGAAAGGCGGCGCATAGTCCAGCGCGCGCATCTGCGCGTGCACGGCTTCGATGATCTCCTCGCGCCCGTGCCCGGCGTTGCAGCACCACAGGCCGGCGGTGCCGTCCAGGACCCGGTGGCCATCGGCATCGGTGTAGTACATGCCCTTGGCCGACACCAGCAGCCTGGGCGCGGCCTTGAACTGGCGATTGGCGGTGAAGGGCATCCAGAGGGATTGCAGGTCGGGCAACTCGGCGGGCATGCGGGGCTCCTGGTTGGGCGGCAAGGGTAAACTTGCCGGGATACCCACGAGGATACTCCGCCATGATGCTGACCCTTCCCGACGTGCTGACGGCCGAGCAGGTGGCGCGCTGCCGGCAGGCGCTGGCGGGCGCCTCCTGGACCGATGGCCGAACCACGGCCGGCCACATGGCGGTCCACGCCAAGCACAACCGGCAACTGGCCGCCGACGACCCGCTGGGCGCGCAACTGGGCAACCTGATCCTGGACGCGCTGGGCGCCAATCCGCTGTTCATTTCCGCCACGCTGCCGCTGAAGGTGCTGCCGCCGGCCTTCAATCGCTACGAAGGCGGCGGCAACTACGGCAATCACATCGACAATGCCATCCGCAGCCTGCCCGGCACCGCGCACCGCGTGCGCACCGACATCTCCGCCACGCTGTTCCTGACGCCGCCCGAGGACTACGACGGCGGCGAGCTCGTGGTCGAGGACACCTACGGCGCCCACCGCGTCAAGCTGCCCGCCGGCCACCTGGTGATCTATCCCGGCACCAGCCTGCACCGGGTCACCCCCGTGACCCGCGGCGCCCGCGTCTCGGCCTTCTTCTGGGTGCAGAGCCTGGTGCGCGACGAAATCCGGCGCGAAACTCTGTATCGAATGGACACGGCCATCCAGCAGTTGTCCCGCGAAGTCCCGGGCAGCGATGCCCTGGTCCAGTTGACCGGCATCTACCACAACCTGCTGCGGCAATGGTCGCAGACCTGACCCGGCGCCCGGGAACCGACATGCCGCTGCCTCCCCTGACGCAGATTCCGCCGCAGATCGCCGCCGTGGCCGACTACGAGGACTATGCGCGCGAGCGCATGAGCGATGCCGCCTGGGCCTATCTGTCGGGCGGCGCTGCCGACGAACACACGCTGCGCGCCAACCGCGAAGCCTATGTCCGCGTGCGCATCCAGCCCCGGGTGCTGCGTGACCTGGCCGGCGGCGGCACCGGACTCGATCTGCTGGGCACGCCGCTGCCCTTCCCCGTCCTGCTCGCCCCGGTGGCCTACCAGAAGCTGGTCCATCCTCAGGGCGAACTGGCCAGCGTGCTGGCGGCATCGGCCATGAAAACCGTGATGGTGGCCAGTACGCAGTCGAGCATCGGCCTCGAGGACATGGCGCGGGCGGCCGAGGCGCCGCTGTGGTTCCAGCTTTATTTCCAGCGCGAGCGCGACGATACCCTGCGGCTGGTCCGGCGCGCCGAGGCCGCCGGGTACCGCGCACTGGTGGTCACCGTGGACGCGCCCATCAACGGCGTGCGCAACCGCGAACAGCGGCTGGGCTTCGGCCTGCCGCCGGACGTGGAAGCCGTCAACCTGCGGGGCATGCGCCCCATGGCGGGCGCCGTGGCGCGGGCCGGCGAAAGCGCCATCTTCGGCAGCGGCGCGCTGGACGGCGCCCCGTCCTGGGACGACATCGCCTGGCTGCGCTCGGCCACCCGGCTGCCCCTGGTGCTCAAGGGCATCCTGGCGCCGGCCGATGCCCGGCTGGCGATCGACGCCGGCGCGGCCGCCATCGTCGTGTCCAATCACGGCGGCCGCGGCCTGGACACGGTGCCCGCCACGCTGGAGGCCCTGCCCTGGGTCGCGGCCGAAGTGGCCGGCCGCCTGCCCGTCCTGATGGATGGCGGCATCCGGCGCGGCACCGACGTCTTCAAGGCACTGGCGCTGGGCGCCACCGCCGTGATGGTGGGCCGGGGCTACGTGCATGGATTGGCGGCGGCCGGTGCCGTCGGCGTCATCCACGTGCTGCACATGCTGCGCACCGAGTTCGAGATCGCGATGGCCCTGGCTGGCTGCCGCACGCTGCAGGACATCGGCCGCAACGCGCTCTGGCCCCACCCGGCCATCGCCTGAAGCCTTACATCGGCTCGATGCCCGCGGCCTTCACGAGCTGGGCGTTCGACTCGATTTCATCCTTGATGTAGGCATCGAACTTCTCGGGCGTCAGCACGAAGGCATCGGCGCCCACCGCGGCGAAGCGCGTCTTGACTTCTTCCGTGGCCAGCGCCTTGGCGACCTCGGCCTGCAGCTTGTTGACGATGGAGCGCGGCGTCTTGGACGGCACCATCATGCCTATCCAGAAGTTGAACTCCGATCCCGGCACGCCCGCTTCCGCGGTGGTCGGCACGTCGGGCAGGATGCTGGAGCGGCGCGGCGACCCGACCGCCAGCGGCACCAGGTGGCCTTCCTTGATCTGGCCGATGACCGGCGCCACCGGCGAGAAGTAATAATCGACGCGGCCGCTGATGACCTCGGCGACGGCCTCGGGCGATCCCTTGAAGGGGATGTGCGTGGCATCGATCTTGGCCTGCAGCCGGAAGCGCTCGGCGTTCAGGTGCGTGGCGCTGCCGGTGCCCGACGATGCGTAGTTGAGCGTGCCCGGGCGGCTGCGCGCGGTGGACAGCAGTTGCGACAAGGACTTGATGTTCTTGGACGGCGCGATCACCAGCACGTTGGGCAGCGTCGAGATCGGTGTCACGCCGGCGAAGTCCTTCACCGTGTCGAAAGGCAGCTTGGCGAAGGTGGACGGGTTGACCGTATGCGACGAGGAGTGGATCAGGATCGTGTAGCCGTCGGGCGTGGCCTGGGCGACCTGGGCCGCGCCTATGGTGCCGCCGGCCCCGGCCCGGTTCTCGACCACCACCGGCTGGCCCAGGCTGGCGCCGAGCTTGTCGGTGATGGCGCGGGCGATGATGTCGGTCGTGCTGCCCGCCGTGAACGGCACGATCACGCGGATGGGCTTGGTCGGGTAGGCGGCATCCTGGGCACCGGCCGGCGCGTGGGCCAGGGCGATCAGGCACGATACCGGAGCGAGTGCTGCGGCGCGGACGAAGTTCATGGTTGTCTCCTGGTGCGGTGTCTTTATACGCATGCGACCGGTGCGGCACGAACGCCGGACCAGCCGTTCGCGCTTAATTCACCTTTTGGTGAATTGCAGGAGAATAATGAAACACGGCGCCCCCAACGTCAATCGTTGGCGGGCGCCGTGGGCCTCGGTACATTCCCTAGGGTGGAGGAAACGCGGGCGCGAGCCCGCGTCCAGGACGGTCAGGCGGCCTTGGGCAACTGGCCGTGCGGATCGATGACGAATTTCTTGGGCGCGCCGGCGTCGAATTCGGCATAGCCCTTGGGCGCCTCGTCCAGCGTGATGACTTCCACGCCGACGACCTCGGCGATCTTGATGCGGTCCCACAGGATGGCCTGCATCAGCGCACGGTTGTACTTCATCACCGGCGTCTGGCCCGTGAAGAAGCTGTGCGACTTGGCCCAGCCCAGGCCCAGGCGGATGCTGAGCGAACCGTGCTGGGCGGCCTTGTCGACGCCGCCGGGATCGTCCGTCACGTACAGGCCGGGAATGCCGATCTTGCCGGCGGCGCGCGTGACTTCCATCAGCGAATTGAGCACGGTGGCCGGCGCCTCGTGGCGAGCACCCTCGTGTCCATGCCCCCGGGCCTCGAAGCCCACCGCGTCGACGGCGCTGTCCACCTCGGGTACGCCCAGGATCTGCGCGATCTGATCGCCCAGCGACGCATCCTGCGAGAGGTCCACGGTTTCGAAGCCCACCTTGCGCGCGTGCACCAGCCGCGCGGGGTTCACGTCACCGACGATCACCACCGCCGCGCCCAGCAGGCGGGCCGAGGCGGCGGCGGCCAGGCCCACCGGCCCCGCGCCGGCCACGTACACCGTACTGCCCGGCCCCACGCCCGCCGTGACCGCCCCGTGATACCCGGTCGGCAGGATGTCCGACAGGCAGGTCAGGTCGCGGATCTTGGCCAGGGCCTGGTCGCGGTCGGGAAACTTCAACAGGTTGAAGTCGGCGTACGGCACCATGACGTATTCGGCCTGCCCACCTATCCACCCGCCCATGTCGACGTAGCCGTACGCGCCGCCGGCGCGCGAGGGATTGACGTTCAGGCAGACGCCGGTCTGCTGTTCCTTGCACAGCCGGCAGCGGCCGCATGCCACGTTGAACGGCACCGAGACGATGTCGCCCTTCTTCAGGGTCTCGACGTCGCGCCCGGCCTCGAGCACCTCGCCGGTGATCTCGTGGCCCAGCACCAGTCCCGCCGGCGCGGTGGTCCGCCCCCGCACCATGTGCTGGTCCGAACCGCAGATGTTGGTGGAGAGAACCTTGAGGATGACTCCATGCTCGATGGACTTGCCGGCCGGATTCACCAGTTTGGGGAAGGCGATGCCTTGCACCTCTACCTTGCCTGGACCTACGTAGACGACACCGCGATTGGACGACATGTGAGTCTCCTCTGTGATGACTTCGCGCCGCGGGCCGCGAGCCGGCCCCGCGCGAAGGGTTGCGAAATCAGTGGCGAACCTCCGACCCCAGCCATTGCGCGAGGGCTTCGTTGACCGCGCCGGGTTGCTCCATCGTGGTCATGTGGCCGGCGTCCTCGATGGCGACCAGCGTCGCGCCCGGGATCGCGGCGGCCAGCGTCTCGTGGCGCGACAAGGGGCTCCAGGTGTCCTGCCGCCCGCACAGCACCAGCGTCGGGCAGGCGATGCCCGCCAGTTGGCCCGAGGCGTCGGGCCGGTTCAGCAGGGCATGGATCTGCGCTTCGAACACCTCGGGGGTACGGCGCTCGATCATGTCCAGCACGGCCTCGAACACCGGGCCGTCCAGCCGGTCGGGATGCACCATGCCGCGTGCCCAGACCCGCCCCATTTCGCGCATGCCCGATTCGCGCGCGGTCTTGAGCAGCGCCAGCCGCCCGGCGCGCTCGGACTCTCCCGCGATGCCCTTGGCCAGGCCCTGGTAGCCGGTATCCATCAACGCCAGGCGCAGCACGCGCTGCGGCGCCAGGCGCGTGACCTCCAGGGCGACGCGCCCGCCCATGGAATGGCCGGCCAGGTTGAACCGCTCGGCCGGCGCATGCCGCAGCACGTGCTCGGCCATCGCCGTGAGCGTATCCAGCGTGCCATAGTCGGGCACCTGGCATTCGCACTGCGCGCCGAAGCGCGCGCGCTGCCCTTCCCAGACAGCGGCATCGCACAGCAGGCCCGGCAGCAGCACCAGGGGCGGATTCGACAGACTGCTCATTGCACTTCCTCCAAACCTATCAACGACGCCAGCCGCTCCGGATCGCCGCGCAGATCGGGGCTGGCGCCCTGCCAGACGATGCGTCCCCGATCCAGTACCACGGCGCGCTCGGTCAGGTCCAGCGCCAGTTCGGCATGCTGCTCGACCAGCACGATGGACAGCGCGCCGCCCTCGCGCAGCTTGCCGAACGCCTCGACCAGCGCATCGACGATCACCGGCGCCAGCCCTTCGAAGGGTTCGTCCAGCAGCAGCACCCTGGGGTTGCCGATCAGCGCGCGGCCGATCGCCAGCATCTGCTGTTCGCCGCCCGACAACTGGTAGCCCAGGTTGCGCCGCCGCTGCGCCAGACGCGGAAACAATTCGTACACCCGCTCCAGGGTCCAGGTTCCCGCCGTCGCCGCCACGGTCAGGTTCTCCTGCACGGTCAACGACGGGAAGATCTCCCGCTCCTGCGGCACCAGCCCCAGGCCCTTGCGCGCGCGCACGTGCGCCGGCCAGGCGGCGATGTCCTGGCCCACGTAGCGCACGCTGCCGCCGTGCACCGTGTTCAGGCCCAGCAGGGTGGTCAGCAGCGTGGTCTTGCCCACGCCGTTGCGGCCCAGCAGCGCCAGCGCCTCGCCGGCGTCCACGTGCAGCGACACGTCCTCCAGCACCACGGTCTCGCCGTAGCCGGCGCACAGGTCGCGCAGTTCCAATACTCGTTCAGTCATGATGCCCCCGCTTGCCCAGGTAGACGTCGCGCACGCGCGGATCCGTCCGGACCTCGTCCACGCCGCCCTCGAGCAGTACCGCTCCCTCGACCAGCACGGTGATGCGCCGCGCGAAACGGAACACCAGGCTCATGTCGTGCTCGATCACCAGCACGGCGACGTCCTGCGGCAGGCGCTCCAAGAGTTCGAACAGACGCTTGCCCTCGGTGGACGGCACGCCCGCCACCGGCTCGTCCAGCAGCAGTACCCGGGGCTTGAGCGCCAGGGCCAGCGCGATCTCGATCTGGCGGCGCTGGCCGTAGGCCAGTTCGCTCACCCGCTTGCCCGCCAGGTCGAGCAGCCCCAGTTCGCGCAGGCATTCCACCGCTTCCTGGACGAATGCCGGGCGCGCCGGCAACGGCCGCCCGATACGGCCGTCCAGGCCGCGATGCGCGGACAGCGCCAGGCCGATGTTCTCGGCGACGGTCAGGTGGTTGAACAGCGAGTTGATCTGGAAGGTTCGCGCCAGCCCGAGCTTGACGCGTTTCTCGGCCGGCATGGCGGTGACGTCCCTGCCCTCCAGCAGGACCTTGCCCGCATTGGGCCGGATCACGCCGGTGATCTGGTGCACCAGCGTGCTCTTGCCGGCGCCGTTGGGGCCGATCAGCGCGTGGCGCGCGCCCGCCTCCAGCGTCAGGTTCACGTCGCGGGTCACGCTCAGCGCGCCGTACTGCTTGCACAAGCCCACGAGTTGCAGCGGAGGGTTACTCATTGCGCGCCCCCCCTGCTCGTCCACCGGGCCAGGCAGCCCGACAGCCCGGTGGGCGCGAAGCGCACCACGACGATCAGCAGCACGCCCAGCGCCGCCAGCCAGTTGGTCGGGTCCAGCGCCGCCGCGCGGTCGGCCAGCAGCATGAAGACGATGGCCCCCAGGAAGGCGCCGTACAGCCGGCCCGTGCCCCCCAGCGCAAGCATGACCAGCACGTTGGCCGACATGGTGAAGCCCAGGCTGTCCAGCCCGACGATGTTGTTGACCTGCGCCGACAGCGCGCCCGCGGCCCCGCCCAGCGCGGCCGAGATCGCATACAGCGTCAGCAGGCGCCGGCGCACCGGCACGCCCAGCAGCGCCATGCGCGTCGGGTTCTCGCGCACGCCCTGCGCGGTGAGACCCAGCGGCGAGCTGACCAGGAACTTGCAAAAGACATAGACCAGCACCAGCACGGCCAGCGCATACCAATAGGCGGTGCGGCCTTCGATGTCGAACTGGAACAGGCCCAGCACCGGGGCGATCGAATAGCCGGTCAGGCCGTCGTCGCCCATGGTGAGCGGCTTGGCCACGTTGGCCAGCTCCAGCAGCAGCGTCGCGCAGACCAGGGTCAGCATGATCTGGGTCAGACCCGCGGTGCGCAGCACCGCCAGGCCGGACAGCAGCCCCACGACGGCGGCCGCCGCCATGCCCACGAACAGGCCAGAGATCGGCTCGGACGAGACGTGCATGGCGTACAGGCCGGCGGCATAGGCGCCGGTGCCGAAGAAGGCCGCGTGGCCCAGGGTCTCGATGCCGCCGTAGCCCTGCGCGATGTCCAGCGACAGCGCGAACACGATCATGATCAGCACGGCGGTGGCCAGGGCCAGGTACAGGTCGGCCAGGAAGAAGGTCGCGACCGCCGCGCCCAGCAGCACCAGGTCCAGCAGGTTGTAGCGATGGCGCGAGAACGCGCGCGCGACGGATGAGTTCAGGGAAGGTGTCGTCATGATCAGTTCGCCACGAGGCCACGGGGGCGCACCAGCAGAATCGCCAGCACCGCCAGGTAGATCACGAAAGCGCCCAGCGCGGGCAGGTAGTAGCGGCCCAATGTGTCGATCAGGCCCAGCAGCAGGGCCGCGTACAGCGAGCCGCGCAGGCTGCCCAGGCCGCCCACGGCCACCACGATCAGCACGATGACCAGATACTTCAGGCCATAGTAGGGCTCGAGCGGCAGCATGGGGCTGCCCAGCGCGCCGCCCAGCGCCGCCAGCCCACAGCCGATGGCGAACGTGACCGAGAACACCGCCGGCACGTTGATGCCCACGCAGCGCGCCATGCGCTGGTTGTCGACCGCGGCGCGCAGGCGCGCGCCGAAAGCCGTGCGTTCGATACCCAGCCACAGCGCGAGCGCGACGGCGGCGCTGGCCACGATCAGGAAGGCGCGATAGACCGACAGGTTGAGCGGCCCCACGCTGAAGTTGCCCTGCAGCGAAGATGGTAGCGGCAGGGATTGCAGCTGCGTGCCGGCCAGGTTCTTGACGATGGCCGTGATGACGAAGGTCAGGCCGATGGTCATCAGCAACTGGCCCAGTCCGTGGGTGCCGTAGACCCAGCGGTACAGCGTGCGTTCCAGCAGCGCGCCGATGGCCATCGTGGCCACGACCGCCAGCGGCACGGCCAGGAAGAAATGGACGCCCGCGCGCTGGATGAACCAGAGCGCGATGTAGCCCCCGATCATGGCGAAGGCCGAATGCGTCAGGTTGACCACGCGCATCACGCCCAGCGTGATGGTCAGGCCGACCGAGATGAGGAACAGCATCATGCCGTAGGCGATACCGTCCACGGCAAGACTCAGGAAAGTGGCGAGCGTCGATGTCATGCGTCATCCGGCGCGAGGAAGGGATGGGGCGGACGCGGCGCCGGGGCCGCGTCCGCGCGGGGAATCACTTGTTGATTTCGTGCCAGGGATCTTTCACGGCGGGATAGGTATGGAACACCTTGTTGCCGAGCTTGCCGTCGATCTTCTCGACCTTGCGCATGTAGACGTTCTGGACGATTTCGCGGGTGCGCGGGTCGATGCTGACCGGGCCGCGCGGGCTATCCCACTTGTAGCCCTTGATGGCGGCCATGGCCTTGTCGCCGTCCTTCGCGCCGTTGGTGGCGCGTACCATCTGGTCGATCAGCCGCATGCCGTCATAGGCCGCCACCGACGCCACGCTCGGCAGCTCGTCCTTGCCATACTTGGCCTTGTAGGCGGTCACGAATTCCTTGTTCAGGGGCGTGTCCAGGTAGGGCGAGTAATGCAGCGCCGAGGTCAGGCCCAGCGCCGCGTCGCCGATCGGGGCGATGTCCTCTTCCTGGGCTTCGTTGGTCACCAGCAGCGTGATGCCGGCCTTGTCCAGTTCACGCTCCTTGAAGCTGCGGATCATGCCGGCCGACATGGGGCCCACCGGCATGAACATGAATACGGCCTGCGGCTTGAGATCGCGCACGCGCTGCAGGTAGCTGGAGAAATCGGTGGTGCCCATGGGCACCTTGATCTCGCCCACCACCTTGCCGCCCAGCTTGGTGAAGGTCTGGCCGAAGGCTTGCAGCGCGTCGTGCCCGGGGGCGTAGTCCGCCGCCAGGATCACGGCGTTCTTCATGCCCTGGTCATAGGCCCACTGCACCAGCGGGATGCTGACCGTCCACTGCGTGAAGCCGGCGCGCACGTAGTATTGCGACTTGTCGGTCACGCTGGAGGTGCCCGAGTTCAGGATGACGTAGGGCGTCTTGGTCTGGTTGATGACATCGACCGCGCCCAGTACCGTGGGCGTGAAGACGCCGCCGATCAGGTACTGCACCTTGTCGCGCACCACCAGTTCCTGCGACAACTGGCGCGCGCGCTGGGGATTGGATCCGGCCTCGTCGCGCGACAGCACCGTGACGGTATGTTCGCCGAACTTGCCGCCGTGCTGCGCCAGGTACAGGTCCACGCCGCGCTGATATTCCCGGCCCCACCAGGTGTAGGCGCCCGAGAACTGGCTCAGCAGTCCGACTTTGATCTCCGCCGCGGCGGCCGTTCCCGCCGCCGTCACGGCAGCGGCCGCGCACAGCAGCCCCGCCACGCGTTTCGCGATTCGCATAGTCTCTCTCCTTGGCGCGCTGCGCCTATCGTCGGTGGTGTTGCGATGTAATGGTGTAGCTAAGGCACAGTGGATCCGGCTCCGCTGGTCCGCCAGTGCCGCCCCCACGGGACCCAGCGCCGGGCCGCCCCAAGGCGGGTCCCGGCCCCCTCGGGGGGCTGCCGCGTAGCGGCTGGGGGCTCACCATGCTGGGCGCGCGAAGCGCGTACGGGGGGACCTCTACCTGGCGTCCGGCACCCGTCTCGTCTTCATGAACGCCTCGAAGCTCTCGCCCCGCATGATGGCGTAGATCTCGAGGTTGGTTTTCTTGACGACCCGGCCGAATTTCTCGAGCACGAAGAAGTTCACGCCGTGCCGGATGAGGCCGAGCCAGTCGCGGGCGCGCACCAGCGCCTTTTCCTCTTCCGTGAGCCCGGCCGCATCCATCGTGCCTTCCTCGTCGGCCACGAAGCGGTCACGCCAGTCGGCGCCTATCATGTTCCAGAAGAAGCGGTTGATCTTCAGCGTGCGGTTGCTGACGCGCAGGTCGAACGCGTAGGTGCCCGGGATCTGCTCGATGCCTTCGAGTTGCGGATTCATCGGATGCTCCTCAGGCCACGGCCGCGGCGGCCGGACCGGTCTGCCGGGCGATGGGCTCGCCTTCCTCGTACAGCACCACGGTCATCGCGGTGGTGGTGGCCAGGTAATAGTTCTGGTGCAGCTTGCGCAGCGGGCCGGTGCCCAGCGCGCCCCGCATGGACAGCCACATGATCTGCTCCACGCTCTCGGCGCCGCCCAGGCGTACGTAGTCGGCGTGTTTCATCCGCATCAAGGCTTCGGGATCTTCTTCCAGCAGGCGCAGGAACTCCATGTCCCACTCGGTATTGTTGAAGCCGGTGCGCTCGCCATGGACCTGGTGGGACAGGCCGCCGGTGCCCACCACCACCACCTTCAGGTCCTCGGGATAGGATTCCACCGCGCGGCGCACGGCCTGCCCCAGGCGATAGCAGCGGCGCGCCGTGGGCAGCGGATATTGCAGCACGTTGATCGCGACGGGCACCACGGTGCCCGGCCAGTCGGGCTGGTGCGGCCAGAGCAGCGGCAGCGGCGACGCACAGCCGTGGTCGATGGGCTTGTCCTGGAAGACGGTGATGTCGAACTCGTCGTTCACCAGGGACTCGGCGATGTGGGCCTGGAAATCGACGTTGCCACGGATGGCGGGCAGGTTGCGCAGGCCCGCGCCCTCGTCGGCGATGGGAAAGCGTTCGCCCACCCCCAGCGCGAACGTGGGATACATGTCGAAGAAAAAGGTCGTGCAGTGGTCGTTGTAGAAGAACACCAGCACGTCGGCCTGCTTCTCGGCCAGCCAGGCAGCCACCGGCTTGTAGCCGTCGAACAGCGGCGCCCAGGCCGGATCGTTCTGCTTGCCCTTGTCGTAGGCGACGCCTATGGTCGGCACGTGCGAGCTGCCGATGCCGCCGATGATTCTTGCCATGATGCGTACTCCGTCTTTAGGAAGCCGGCGCGGCCGCATCGCCATGCGCCACCGACCTTTTTATGCGTAGCGGAGATTATATGGGATCCCAAAATAAAGCAATTAGGGGTTTTTTCGAGGCTCGATGCCCGTTTGGGATCCAATACGGGATCCCAAACGGGTCTTATACTTGCATCCACCTCGTCAACCGCGGGGCGGCCGCATCATCACTCAGGGAGCACGCATGCAGCAGACCACGACCATGCTGCATATTCGTGAAATGATCCTCCGGGGCGAACTCGCGCCGGGAGAACGGGTCCGGGAAGCCGACCTGGCCGAACGGCTGGGCACCTCGCGCACGCCCGTGCGCCAGGCGTTGCCCGCGCTCGCCCAGGAAGGGCTGCTGGTGCCGTCCGGCGCCCGCGGCTTCGCGGTGCGCGCCTTTTCCGCCCGCGAAAGCACGGAGGCCCTGCACGTGCGTGCCGCGCTGGAGGGGCTGGCGGCGCGCGCGCTGGCCACCAACGGCGCCAGCGCCGAACTGCTGGCCGAACTCAAGGACTGCCTGGCCCAGGGCGATCGCATCTTCACCGACCGCCGCCTGTCGGACGACGACGAGATCCGCTACGCGGAAATGAACGCGCGCTTCCATACGCTGATCCTGGAAGGCGCCGACATGCCGCTGCTGGCCAGCCTGGTCAGCCGCTGCAACATCGTGCCGTTCACCGACCCGCTCACGCTGGCGTTCGACACGCAGAGCCGGGACATGATGTTCAATTTCCTGTTCTACGCCCACCGGCAGCATCACGCCATCGTCACCGCCATAGAAAGCGGGCAGGCCGACCGGGCCGAGAACCTTTTCCGCGAGCACGCCTATACCCAGGTCCAGAGCCAGGGCGCGGATTTCGAGAAGGAAGCGGGACTGACCTCGGCCGCCGGAGCCCGGCGCCATCGCCCCGGGCCGAGGCTGGTCTAGAGCCGCGCGTAGACCGCCAGCGCACCGCCCACGGCGAACAGCGCGACGACGGCGCGCCGCGCCACCGGATCCAGCGTCCGGCTCTCGACCAGCCGATGGAAGGCGGCGCCGCCGGCCAAGCTGACGAGCACCGCCACCCCCATGCCGAGGGCGTTGATGCCGGCCTGTTCCGGATAGAAGCGGAACACCAGCGCGCTGACCACCAGGCACAGCGGGAAATGCACCAGGAACACCGAATAGGAGATGCGCGCGAGCCGGCTCAGAAAATCCGGCACGCCGACGGTCTCGAGCCAGCCCGCCTGGCGGGCCGCCCCCAGCAGCAGCATGATGGCCGCCGCCACGACGATGCGTTCGCGGAAGTCCGTGGCCAGCGCCGCGGCCACCACCCCCGCCATGGCCACCAGCAGCAGGCCGCCCCTGGGACGGCCGGTCAGCCAGTAGGCGCAGCATCCCAGGCCGTAGTAGGCGAAGAAATAGAGCGCGGTCTCGTCCCAATAGGGATTGCGGTTGAAGACGAACAGCGACGCCAGCGTCAGCCCGCCTATCGCCGCGGCGCCCAGCCACCCCCAGGCGGGGCGGCGCAGGCTGATCCAGCGCGACAGTCCCAGCAGCAGCGCCATGACGCTGAACAGCTGGAAGTCGATGCCCACGTACCAGACGCCTGCCGACAGCGACTCCTGGCGCAGCAGGCCGTTGCTGAGCAGCATGTGGGCCGCCAGTTGCGGCGCCGTGGGCGAGTCCGGGATGGAATCGTGCTGCATCCAGGCCCGCGCCAGCGCGGCGCAGGCCATGGCCAGCACCAGCGCCGCCATGAAGGGCACGGCCAGCCGGAAATACCGCCGCTTGATCACCGCCAGGGGCTGCTCCACCCGTGACACGCCCGCCGGGGCGAAGGCGCGGGCGGCCAGGAATCCCGACACCACGAAGAACGCCATGACGGCCATCCTGCCGTAATGCATCAGCGCATCCAGCACGCGCGGCATGAGGGGGTGGGCGATGTCGGACATGGGGCCGTAGAAGGCCAGGTGATGAAGCACGATGGACAGGCAGGCGACGGCCTTGATCGCATCGATCAGGGGCATGCGGGGAGTGGCGGTGGACATGGCCAAGGGAGTGGCGAACCGGCGTTCGACGCGACGCGTTTGTTCGGAGGTGGCGCGTATCTTAGCGCCGGCGCCCCGCCCGGATCGGCGAAACGGCTTTTTTACAACACTCTTCGGCCCGGCGGCACGGGGCCGGCATGCGGCTTGCGTCCGTAGCGGCTCCCGCACACGATCAGGGAAACGACATGAAACTCCAGGACAAGATAGCTTGGGTGACCGGCGCCGACAGCGGCATCGGCCAGGCCGTGGCCGCGACGTTCGCCCGGGAAGGCGCCGACGTGCTGGTTCACTATCACCGGGACGAGGAAGGCGCGCGCGCCACGGCCTCGCAGGTGCGCGCGGCGGGACGGCGCGCCGAGATCCTGCAGGCGGATTTCTCGAATCCCTCCAAGACGCAGGCCTTCTTCGAACAGGCGTTCGAAAAAATGGGAGGCCTGCACGTGCTCGTGAACAACGCCGGCGCCGGATCCTCGCGCCAGAACTCGCTGGAGATCCCGCCCGACGAGTTCTCGTGGATGCTGAACATTAATCTTGTGTCGCCCTGGCTGCTGTGCCAGGCCGCCGCGCGCCACATGCAGTCCGAGGGAGGGGGCGCCATCATAAATATTACGTCGGTGCATGAAGAAATTTCCCTGCCCGGCAGCGCGTCCTACGACGCGGCCAAGGCGGGCTTGCGCTCGGTCACGCGGACGCTGGCCCTGGAACTGGCGCCGCGCGGCATCCGCATCAACAATGTCGCCCCCGGCATGATCGCCACGCCCATGACGCAGGATCGCCTGAAGGATCCGGCCCAGGCGCGCGAATCGGCTGCGCAGATTCCGCTGGGCCGCCCGGGCGACCCGCAGGAAGTGGCCAACGTCGTCCTCTTCCTGGCCTCGGACGAGGCCAGCTACGTCACGGGCAGCAGCTACTTCGTGGACGGCGGGCTGATGCGCAACATAGGGGGCACCTGATCCCCGGCGGCGCCGGGCGAGCGGTTCAACGGCGTCCGGGCGGCTCGCCGTCTCCGTCCCGCAAGCCGGCCAGCAGGCCATCCAGCACGTCGTAGGCGCGACGCATGGCCTCGACGCCCAGCAGCGCTTCCAGTTCCTGGTACTTGGCTTCCACCTTGGGCGCGATGGCCTTGGCGATGCGCTTGCCCTGCGCGGTCAGGGACACGCGCAGCCGGCGGCGGTCGCCCGGGACCGGCTGGCGCGCGATCAAACCCATCTCCTCCATCCTGGCCAGCACGCCCGTGATGCTCGGGCTGGATATCTGGCAGCACTCGCCCAGTTGCCTGGGTTCGAGCTCGCCGCTGTCGTACAGCGCGCGAACGATGCGCCATTGCTGGTCGGTCAATCCCTGCTCCTGCAGATAGGGCCGGAACTGGGCCATCAGGGCCTCGCGCGCCTGGAGCATCATGAGCGGAAGATTGCGATGGCGGAAAGGGGCTGGCGGCATGCGGTGAAAGGCGCGCGCGAGCGCACACCGGATTGGGGACCAGCCAATGTTATCACCGGGTAAATACGGGTCCCCCGATGACGCGCGCAAATTGACTTCACTAACATGTTAGTGATTAAATCCAGCCATCGGCGATGCGACAAGAACGAAACCAGGGAGACCTCCGCATGAGGCTGTTCATCGAGGACACGCTGTTCCATGCCGCGGGCGCCCCGCTGCCGCTCGACCTTCCCCACGCGCGGGCATGCGATGCCCTGGCCACGGGCGAGCCGGCGCGGCCCCCCATGGCCGGCACGGTCTACGGCGTGCTGCACAACGACCCGGCGGCGCTGGCCGCGATGGGAGACCGGGTCCTGGCCCCGCCCTACAAGGCAGCCCCCAAGGCCCCCGTGCTCTACATCAAGCCTCGCAACACGCACCTGGGCCATGGCCGCGCCATCCCGCTCCCGCCCGGTGCCGAGGCCGTCCAGGTAGGCGCAGCGCTGGGCGCGGTCATCGGCCGCACCGCCTGCCGCGTCGCCCCCGGCGACGCGCTGGACTACGTGGCCGGCTATACCGTGGTCAACGACGTCACCCTTCCCCACCGCGAGTTCTACCGGCCGTCGCTGCGGCTGCGCGTACGCGACGGCTTCTGCCCCATGGGCCCCTGGGTGCGCGCGGCGCGGCAGGTCGGCAATCCGGACGCGCTCGACCTGCGCGTCTGGATAGACGGCGCCCTGCGCCTGCGGTCGAGCACCCGGGGCTTCCTGCGGCCCCTGCCCCAGCTCATCGCCGACGTGACCGACTTCATGACCCTGCAGCCGGGCGACGTCCTGCTGACCGGCCTGCCCTGGCCGGGCGATTTCGACGGACCGCTGGCGCACGACGGGCAGCGCGTGGCCATCGAGATCGAGAACGTCGGCCGGCTCGAGAACCCGGTCGTCCGCGCGTCGGTCCAGGGAGGTTCGGCATGAAGACCGCCCGCGTCGCCTACTCCGGCGCCATCCACACCGCCACGCCTTACGACGACAGCCGGCTGCGCCTGGCGGACGGCCGCATCGTCCTGCACGACGACGTCGTCTGGCTGCCGCCGTTCGAGGCGGGCACCATCGTCGCGCTCGGCCTGAACTACGCGGAGCATGCCAAGGAACTCAGCTTCGGCGCCCAGCAGGAACCGCTGGCCTTCCTGAAGGGGCCGGGCGCGCTGATCGGCCATCGCGGGCACACGCGCCGCCCGGCCGACGCCACCTTCATGCACTACGAGTGCGAGCTGGCCGTGGTCATCGGCCGCAGCGCCGCCGGCGTCCGCCGCGACTGCGCCATGGATTACGTGGCCGGCTACACCGTGGCCAACGACTACGCCATCCGCGACTACCTGGAAAACTGGTACCGCCCCAACCTGCGCGTCAAGAACCGCGACACGTGCACCGTGCTTGGCCCCTGGTTCGTCGACGCGGCCGACGTGCCCGACCCGCATGCGCTGGCGTTGCGCACCCTGGTCAATGGCGTCGTCACACAGCAGGGCAACACCCGCGACATGGTGTTCGACATCCCCGCGCTGATCGAATACCTGAGCGGCTTCATGACCCTGGCCCCCGGCGACGTCATCCTGACCGGCACGCCGGACGGCGTGGTCGACGTCAAGCCCGGCGACGAAGTCATTACCGAGATAGACGGCATCGGCAGCCTGCGCAACACCATCGTGGGCGACGACGTGTTCGGCCGCTGAACTTCCTTTCCGCCGTTCAACAGGACTCCATCATGTCCCTGCACATTTCCCACCTGATCGATGGCCGCGAGGTCGACAGCGACCAGGCCTTCGACACCGTCAACCCGGCCGACCAGTCCGTGCTGGCCACCGTCGCCTCGGGCGGCGAAGCCGAGGTCCGGGCTGCCGTCGCGGCGGCCCGGGCCGCCTTTCCCCGGTGGGCCGCCACTCCCGCCGCCGATCGCGGCCGCATCATGCGCAAGCTGGGAGAACTGATCCAGCGCCACGTGCCCGAGCTGGCCGATTGGGAAACGCGCGACACGGGCCAGGTCATCGCCCAGACCGGCAAGCAGCTGGTGCCGCGCGCCGCCGACAACTTCAGCTACTTCGCCGAGATGTGCACGCGGGTGGACGGCCACACCTATCCCACGCCCACGCACCTGAACTACACGCTCTACCATCCCGTGGGCGTATGCGCGCTGATCTCCCCGTGGAACGTGCCGTTCATGACGGCCACCTGGAAGATCGCGCCGGCGCTGGCCTTCGGCAATACCGCCGTGCTGAAGATGAGCGAGCTCTCGCCCATCACCGCGTGGCGGCTGGGGCAGCTCGCGCTCGAGGCCGGCGTGCCCCCAGGCGTGCTGAACGTGGTGCACGGCTATGGCAGGACGGCGGGCGAGGCGCTGGTGCGCCACCCGGACGTCGCCGCCATATCGTTCACCGGCAGCACCGCCACCGGCAACCGCATCATCCAGTCCGCGGGCCTGAAGAAGTTCTCGATGGAACTGGGCGGCAAGAGCCCCTTCGTCGTGTTCGAGGACGCCGACTGGGAACGGGCCATGGACGCGGCCGTATTCATGATCTTCTCGAACAACGGCGAACGCTGCACCGCCGGCTCGCGCATCCTGGTCCAGCGGTCGATCTACCGCCGCTTCGCGGAGGAGTTCGCGGCCCGCGCCGCGCGCATCACCGTGGGCGACCCGCTCGATGCCGGCACCATCGTCGGTCCCATGATCTCCCGCGACCACCTGGCCAAGGTCCGCCGCTACATCGAACTGGGCCAGGACGAAGGAGCGGAACTCCTGGCCGGCGGGCTGGACGCGCCCGATCTTCCCGCGGAGGTCCGCGCCGGCAACTTCGTGCGCCCCACGGTGTTCGGCAACGTTGGCAACGACATGAAGATCGCGCAGGACGAGATCTTCGGTCCGGTCGCCTGCCTGATCCCCTTCGACGACGAGGCCCACGCCATCCGCCTGGCCAACGACATCCGCTATGGGCTGTCGTCGTACGTGTGGACCCGGGACCTCGCGCGCGCCCATCGCGTGGCGGCGGCCATCGAGGCCGGCATGTGCTTCGTCAACAGCCAGAACGTGCGCGACCTGCGCCAGCCTTTCGGCGGCACCAAGGCCTCCGGCACCGGCCGCGAGGGCGGCACCTGGAGCTACGAGGTCTTCCTGGAGCCCAAGAACGTCTGCGTCTCGATCACCGACCATCACATCCCGCACTGGGGCCGTTGAGTCCCGGCGCACCCACGACAACCAGGAGACGACATGACCCAAGCCCCCCTCCCCGTGTCCCGCCGCGCCCTGCTCCGGCTCGCGGCGGGCGGCGCCCTGTCGGGCCTCGCCCTGCGCGGCGCGCGCGCCCAGCAATCGTCCTATCCGAACCGGGCGGTGCGCATCATCGTGCCGTTCACGCCCGGCGGCACGACCGACGTGGTCACGCGGCTGGTCGCGGCCGAGCTGGGCCGCCAACTGGGGCAATCCTTCATCGTCGAGAACAAGCCGGGGGCCGGCACGGTCGTGGGCGTGGAAGCCGCGGCCAAGTCCGCCCCCGACGGCTACACCCTGATCACCGTGGCCAACAGCTTCTGCGCCAACACCTCGCTGGTGAAAAAGCTGCCCTACGACCCCGCCGACCTGCGTCCGGTGGCGCTGATGGGCATGTCCGAACACGTGCTGGCGGCCAACCCCAAGAGCGGCCTGCGCAATCTGGCGGACCTCGTCGCCGCCGCGCGCAAGGCGCCCGGCTCGCTCAGCTATGCCTCCTTCGGCAACGGCACCTCGGCCCACCTGGCGGGCGAGATGCTCAAGATGCAGGCCGGCATCGACCTGCTGCACGTGCCCTACAAGGGCCAGGCGCCGGCGCTGAACGACCTGCTGGGCGGGCAGGTGACGGTGATGTTCGGCAACTGGCCGGAATTCCGCGGCCACGTGGACGCCGGCCGGCTGGTGGCGCTGGGCATGGCCACGGCCGAACGCTCCGTGTACGCGCCGCAGGTGCCGACCCTGGCCGAACAGGGCGTGCCGCTGGAATCCAATTCGTGGCAAGGCGTGCTGGCGCCGGCGCGCGTGCCGGAGGCCATCGTGGCGCAGCTCAACGGCGCGATCAATGCCAGCCTGCAGGCCCCCAAGGTCCAGGCAACGATGCGCGACGGCGGCATCGCGTCGATGGCGGGATCGGTGGACCGGTTCGACGCCTTCCTCAAGAGCGAGACCGCCCGATACGCCGAGGTGGTGCGCCGCGCGGGCATCACGGTGGACGTCTGACGAGGCCGGGAGCAGATATGGGAACACTCGCCCTGGCCGCCAAGATCACCCACGTGCCGTCCATGTACCTGTCGGAACTGGACGGGCCGCACAAGGGCTGCCGGCAGGCCGCCATCCACGGGCACGTCGAGATCGGCCGGCGGTGCCGCGAACTGGGCGTGGACACCATCGTGGTGTTCGACGTCCACTGGCTGGTCAACAGCGAATACCACATCAATTGCGCGCCGCGTTTCTCGGGCTGCTACACCAGCAACGAGCTGCCGCACTTCATCAAGAACCTGTCCTACGAGTACCCCGGCAACCCCGAACTGGGCCACCTGATCGCCGACGTCGCCAACGAGATGGGCGTGCCTACTCGCGCGCACAGCGCCACCACGCTTGAACTGGAGTACGGCACGCTGGTTCCCATGCGCTACATGAACGCGGACCGGCACTTCAAGGTCGTGGGCATGTCCGGATGGTGCGTCTGGCACGACCTGGCCGCCAGCGCCCGGCTGGGGCTGGCGGTGCGCCGCGCGATCGAGGAACGCTACGACGGCACGGTGGCCATCTTCGCCAGCGGCTCGCTCAGCCACCATTTCGCGCAGAACGGCATGGCGCCCGAGTTCATGCACAAGGTATGGGATCCGTTCCTGGAGCAGGTGGACCGGCGAGTGGTGGAACTGTGGGAACGGGGAGACTGGCGAACCTTCTGCCCCATGCTGCCCATGTACAACGAGAAGTGCTGGGGCGAAGGCGGCATGCACGACACGGCCATGCTGCTGGGCGCCCTGGGCTGGACCGCCTACGACCAGCCGGTGGAGATCGTCACCCCCTATTTCGGCAGTTCCGGCACCGGCCAGATCAACGCCATCTTCCCGGTGACGCCGCTGCCGCCGGATACCTTCCTCGACACGCCCCCGGGAACCTGACATGCCCCACCTCGTCCTGCTCTACAGCCCGGACATCGAGCGCGATGCCGACATGCCCTCACTGTGCCGCAAGCTGGCCGACACCCTGATCGCCCAACGCGACGAGCAAGGCCGCCAGGTCTTCCCCACCGGCGGCACCCGCGTGCTGGCCTATCCGGCGGCGCATGCCGCCGTCGCCGACGGCGCGGGCGACTATGGCTTCCTGTACGCCAACCTGCGCATGGCGCCGGACCGCAGCCCGGCGGTGCACCGGGCGGTGGGCGACGCGCTGGCCGCCACGCTGCGCGATGCGCTGAACCCGCTGCTGGCGCGCCGCCCGGTCGGCATCACGGTCCAGGTCGACGAAAGCCGCGACCAGGTCTACGACGCCAAGCACAGCAGCCTGCATCCCCTGTTCAACCGGAAATGACCCTCCATGATTAGCGAAACCCGCATCGCCGAGCTGGCGGCCGAATTGCACCAGGCCGAGAAAAGCCGCAGCCAGGTCGGACACTTCTCCAAGCGCTTCCCCGACATGACGATCGAGGACGGCTACGCCGTCTCGCGCGCCTGGGTCCGTACCAAGATCCAGGAAGGCCGCGTCGTGCGCGGTCACAAGATAGGCCTGACCTCGCGCGCCATGCAGTTGTCCAGCCAGATCGACGAGCCCGACTACGGCACGCTGCTGGACGACATGTTCTTCCACGACGGCACCGACATCCCCGCCGAACGCTTCATCGCGCCTCGCATCGAGGTGGAGCTGGGCTTCATCCTGGGCCGTCCCCTGCGCGGACCAGGCGTGACGCTGTTCGACGTGATGGCCGCCACCGATTACGTCGTGCCCGCCGTCGAGATCATCGACGCGCGCATCGAACAGTTCGACCGCGACACGCGCGCGCCGCGCAAGGTGGTGGACACCATTTCCGATAACGCCGCCAATGCCGGCATCGTCACGGGCGGGCGGCCGGTCCGGCCCGACGCGGTGGATCTGCGCTGGGTCGGCGCGCTGCTCTACAAGAACGGCGTGATCGAGGAATCGGGCATCGCCGCCGCCGTCCTGAACCACCCCGGCAACGGCATCGCGTGGCTGGCCAACAAGCTGGCTCCCTGGGGCGAGTCGCTGCAGGCCGGACAGATCGTGCTGGCGGGCTCGTTCACCCGCCCCGTGCCCGCCCGGCCCGGCGACGCCTTCCACGCCGACTACGGGCCCCTGGGCTCCATCGCCTTTCGCATCGCCTGATGCCGGGAGCCGCCATGCAACTGCCCATCAATACCTTCAAGCGCGCGCTGCGCGATGGTCCGCCGCAGATCGGCCTGTGGGTCGGCCTGGCCGACGGCTGCGCCGCCGAGATGCTGGCCGGCGCCGGCTTCGACTGGCTGCTGATCGACTGCGAGCACGCCCCCAACGACGTACGCACGGTGCTGTCGCAATTGCAGGCCGTGGCGCCCTACCCGGTCCATCCCGTGGTGCGGCCGGTGACCGGCGATCCCGCGCTGATCAAGCAATACCTGGACGTCGGCGCCCAGACCCTGCTGGTGCCCATGGTCGAGACCGCCGAACAGGCCGCGCGCATGGTGGCCGCCACGCGCTATCCACCGCACGGTATCCGCGGCGTCGGCAGCGCGCTGGCGCGCGCCTCGCGCTGGAACGGCGTGGAAGGCTACCTACACCGCGCCGACGACGAGATGTGCGTGCTGGTCCAGGTGGAATCCAAGGCCGCGCTGGCCAACCTCGAGGCGATCGCCGCCACCGAGGGCGTGGACGGCGTGTTCTTCGGCCCCTCCGATCTCTCGGCCTCGATGGGGTTCATCGGCCGGCCGGGCGAACCGGAGGTCCAGCGGGCCATCGCCGACGGCATCGCCGCCGTGCGGGCGGCGGGCAAGGCCGCCGGCATCCTGTCGGCCGATCCGGTGCTGGCCAGGCGCTACCTGGAAATGGGCGCGCGCTTCGTCGCCGTGGGCGTGGACATCACCTTGCTGGCCCAGGCCGCGCGCCGCCTGGCCGCAGGTTTCAAGACCGGGCAGCCTCCGGCCGCCTCCGCCGATCCGCCGGCGGGCAGCGTGTACTGAGCGCCCCAACCACCAAGGAGACGACAGATGAAATCCCCCCACCGCGCCCGGCGTGGCGCACTATCGAGGGCGATGGCCGGACTTGCGGCACTGCTGCTGACGGCGCCGCTGGCCTGGGCCCAGGACTCGAGGCCCATCGAATGGGTCGTCGGCATGGCACCCGGCGGTGGCACCGACACCGTCGCGCGCGTGCTGGCCGAGGCCATGGGACGCACGCTGCAACAGAGCATCGTGGTCGTCAACAAACCGGGCGCGGCCCACAACATCGCCACCGACTATGTCGTCCGTTCCAAGGACTACGGCCACGTCATGGTCACCGCCGACTACGCCACCCTGGCCACCAACCCCTTCCTGTACAGCAAGCTCACCAACGATGCCGAGCGCGACCTGCGCCCGGTGGGCATGCTGGTCCGCTTTCCGCTCATCCTGGTCGTGCGCGCCGACTCGCCCATCAAGGACTTCAAGGGCTTCATGGCCTGGGCCCGCACCCAGCAACAGGGCGTCAGCTACGGTTCGCCCGGCCCCGGCACGCCGCATCACCTGGCCACCGAACTCCTGCGCGAGCGCACCGGCCTGAACCTCGTGCACGTGCCGTATCGCGGCGCGGCCCCGGCCATCCAGGACATCATGGCCGGCCAGATCCCGTTCATGTTCGTCGAAAGCGGCAGCGGCATCCCCTACATCACCGGCGGCAAGCTGCGTCCGCTGGCCGTCGCCAGCGCCCGGCGCATCGAGTCGCTGCCGGACACGCCCACGCTGCAGGAGGAAGGGCTGAAGGACTTCGTCGCCTTCGCCTGGCAGGGCCTGTCGGTCCCCACCGGCACGCCGCAGGCCACCATCGACCGCCTGAACCAGGCGCTGGTGGGCGCGCTGCAATCGGCGCCGGTAAAAGCGCGCTTCGAGGCCCTGGGTATCGAGGCCATGCCCACCACCCCGGCCGAGATGGCCAGCTTCTCGCACGCCGAGAAGGAGCGCTGGGGCAAGCTGATACGGCAGATCGGGTTGAAGATCGACTGAGCCCGCCCTAGCCAAGCCCCGCCCCAACTGGCAAGATGGGATCGCCGCAGGGGCGTCGGGCGTTCCAGGCATGGGGGCAGGGACAATGGCAAGGACAAGAACGAGGCACCGGGGCCGGCATGGCCACCCCCGGGCGGCGGCGGTCGCCGCCCTTCTTTTGGCCGGTTGCGGTGGCGGTTCGGACGAGGGCGATACGGCCGCGAGCAAGAACCTGGCCGCCACCACCGTGGCCGTCGCCGCACCCGACTGGCGGGCTTGCGAAACGGTCTTTCCGGACGGCACCGTGCCGTCCCGGGTCGACGGCGAACGCTACGACTGCGCCGTGGTCCGGGTCCCGCTCGACTACGCGGACCCCAAGGGCAAGACCCTGGACCTGGCCCTGCGCCGCCGGCCGGCCGACGACGCACGGAACAGGATAGGCTCGCTCGTCATCGAACCCGGCGGACCGGGCGGCTCCGGCGTCGGCGCCGTCCCGGACTTCGCCGGCAAGCTGTCGGCGCAAGTGCGGCAACGCTTCGACATCGTCGGCTTCGATCCGCGCGGCGTCGGCCACACCCGTCCCACCGGCTCGCCGCCGGACGCGCCCGCCTTGCGCTGCGGCGGCGCGCTGGCGACGTACTTCGCCCACGACCTGGGCGACACCACCGCCGTCGGCGCCAAGGCGCTCGACGCCGCCGCGGCCGCCTACGCCCGCACCTGCCGCGACGACCCCGTTTTCCCCCTGATGGGCACGATGAACGTGGTCCGCGACGTCGAAGTGCTGCGCCGCGCCCTGGGCGACGCCAGGCTGACCTACCTGGGCGTGTCCTACGGTACCGAGGTCGGGATCGTCTACGCCGACCTCTATCCTTCGCACATCCGCGCGATGATCATCGACGGCGTCGTCAATCCCGCCCAGTCCGGGACCACGATACTGGTGAACCAGGCAGTCTCCTGGAACCGGGGGCTGGAGCGATTCTTCTCCTGGTGCGCCGGCAACGCCGGGCAATGTCCGATGCGCGACCAGGCCGAAGGGCAGTTCAGGGAAATGCTGGCCCGGGCGCATGCCGCGCCGGCGCGGATGGATTACAAGGGCACGCCCATCCCGCTTTCCACCGGCTGGCTGACGCTGGTCTCCGTGCTGAGCATCTACGAACCGGTGGCCTATCCGTCCCTGGCCGTCGCCATCGGCGCCGCGGCGCAGACGCCGGCGGACTGGGATCCCATGCGGGCGCAAGCCTCCGGACTGGCGAACAGCGAATCGCTCGGCCCGGCGGTCTGGACGACGTGCATGGACCAGCCCCTGCCGCAGGGCGCGGCGTTCGAGGACATCGTGGCGCAAGCCGCCGCCGCGGCGCCGCTGACCGGCGCGGTACAGGCCAACATCAACCGGCCCTGCGCCCACCTGCCCGTGGCGCCCGATCCCGTGCCCACCAACTACCGGGCGCAGGGCTCGCCCCCCATCATGGTGTGGGGCACGACCGGCGACCCCGCCACCCCGTTCCAGAGCTCCAAGGACGTGGTGGCGCAGCTCGCGAACGCATCGCTGTTCGTCTTCGAAGCGGACCAGCACGTGGCCATGGGAGGAGGTCCCGGCAGGAAGGCCTGCGTGGTCGACGTGCAGTCGGACTACCTGCTGACCGCCACGCTGGTGCCGCAGAAGAACGCCTGCCGGGGAGATTGACCCCGCTTCCGGGTGCGGGCGGCACAAGCCGGCCCCTGCCGCCCGCCCCCGGCAAGAGTGACCATTCCAATAGTACTATTATTAGAACGTTTCCCGCGCTTCCTGCCTAGAATGGCTGGCAATCCATCCCGCGCGAACGGACATCCCGGTCGCCTCGATGCGTCGTCCACGTTCTTTCAAAGGGGGCCAGGGTCATGCTCGAACTCATCGAGACGCTTCATTGGGGCGCCGTCTTCCAGATCATCCTGATCGACATCCTGCTGGGAGGCGACAACGCCATCGTCATCGCCCTGGCCTGCCGCAACCTGCCTCACGGACAACGGATAAAGGGCATCCTGTGGGGCACCGCCGGCGCCATCCTGCTGCGCGTCCTGCTGATCGCCTTCGCGCTGGCGCTGCTCAGCATGCCCTTCCTGAAGATCGTGGGCTGTGCGCTTCTCATCTGGATAGGCATCAAGCTGCTGGCCCAGGAGAAGGACGCGCATGGCGACATCGATGGCGGCACGTCCGTCTTCGGCGCCATCCGGACCATCATCATCGCCGACTTCGCCATGAGCCTGGACAACGTCATCGCCATCGCCGGCGCGGCCGAAAGCGCCCACCTCGGGCACCAGCTGTACTACGTGATCTTCGGCCTGTGCGTCAGCGTACCCGTGATCGTCTGGGGCAGCACGCTGGTGCTCAAGCTGATAGACCGCTTCCCCGTGATCGTCACGCTGGGCGCGGGCATGCTGGGCTGGATCGCCGGCGGCATGCTGATCAGCGACACCTTCGTGCTCGAACACGTGGGCGAACCCGGCCCCATGGTCGAACTCGCGGTGCAGATCGTCGCCGCGCTGTCCGTCATCGCGGTGGGCAAGTGGCTGGTCATGCATCGGCGGCACCAGCCGTCCATCGGCTAGGCCGATCGGCGGCTGTGAGCACAGCACGAACCTACAGGTGGAAATCCCCGGCGGCTTCCGGCTGGTAAAGCACTTTCTCGATGCAGATACGGCGGGTGCGGTCCGAAATCCGCCAATCGATGGCATCTCCCTCCTGGTAGCCCAGGATCGCCGCGCCGACGTCGGAGCACACCGACAGCTTCCCGGCACTGCCGTCCGCGTCCTCGGGGTAGACCAGGGCCACCTCCACTTCCTCGTCGTCCAGATGCAGCAAGGCGCGGGAATTCATCGTGACGACGCTCCGCGCCACTTGCCGCGGATCGACGACGATGGCTCGCTCGATCTCGTGCTCGAGATCGACCACGGCCGGCCCCTGCTCGAGCGCGATCAGGCTGCTGAGCCGGGCCTTGTCGATTTCGGTGATATGGATATCGGTGGAATCGCCCACGGCGTTTTCGCGCAAGAGCCGGAGATAGTGCTCGACAGTCATGGAAAACGACTTCAGCGTCGGCGTTTCGCTTTCAGGCAGGAAGCCGCAGCGCAGGAAGGCTTTCAGCGAACGCGCGTTGTCCGGGTGGATCTTGGCGATGAGTTTCTCGGCCCGCATGTCGAAGAAGGCGAGCTTCATGCCTTCGAGGATGGCGCTGGCGCCGAGCTTGCGACCCCAGTTGTCGCGATCCCCGATGACCAGGACTATCTCGCAGTCCGGCCCCGTCTTGACGAGGCGCACGAAGCCCACCGGCACATCGTGCCGGTCGTAGGCCATGAAGAATCGGCCGCCCTGGTTGAACAGATGGGTCAGGATGGGCAACTGGACCCGGCCGATGACCTGTTCGATGAAGCGGGAGACATGGCGCGAATCGCTCAGATAGCGGATGACGCGCTCATCTTCCAACCAGTCCATCAGAGTCAGCGCGTCTGCCCGAGTGATCTCTGGACATAGCGAAATGAAAGGCTTGTTCATCTTCACCACACGTGGCTGCGAATGAAAGCCCTTCATGGCCACGGCCATGACGGTTCTTTCGACAAAAAACGCACAAAAGAAAAACGCCCTAGGCCGCCGGGCGCCTAAGGCGTCTTTCCTTGCTGAATTCTTGGTGGGCTGTGAGTGGCTCGAACACTCGACCTACGGATTAAGAGTCCGCTGCTCTACCAACTGAGCTAACAGCCCTGCAAAGAAGCAAGATTATAACGACTTTTTTCGACTTGTGCGAATCAAGGCCTGCCGCTCCCTTTCCGGCCGGCATCGACTTCCGCGGCCGCCCCCGCCAAGCCGCCCGCGCGGCTGGGTAGAATCGCCCTATCCCCTCTTCAGACCGCCCCCATGCAGACACGACGCCCACGCCCCTGGACCGCCCTCGCCCTGCTGTGCCTGGCCCTCTGGATGTCGCGGCCGGCCGACGCCGCCGCTCCCGACCCCGCGGCCGTGACGCCGGCCCAGGCGCGCCAGGTCCTGGACCTGCTGCGCGACGACGCCCGGCGGGCGGAACTGGAGCAGACGCTGAGCGTCATCGCCGAGGCGACGGAGCAGCAGGCCGCCCCGCCGGCGGCCGCGCCCGCCGCGCCGGAAGCGCCGGTCGCCCTGGAGAAGGACGGGCTCATCGCCCAGGCCTTCACGCAGGCGGGCAAGTGGGTGGACTCGGCGCTGGGCGAACTGCGGCTGACGGGAGCGACGCTGTGGTCGCTGCGGTCGGCGGGCGCCTGGTGGCAGTACTACCTCGGCACGCCGGAGGCCCGCACGGCGACCTTCCAGGGCCTGGGCACGATTCTGTTGATCCTGGCCGTGGCCCTGGGCGTGGAAGCGGGTATCGGGCGACTGCTGCGCCGGCCGCGCGCGATGCTGCTGGCCTACGCGGAACGCCGGTACATCCCGGATACCGTTCCGCCCTCCGCGCCCGACCCCGACACGGAAACGCCCGCCGAGCCCGACCAGCACCTGCGCATCGTGCGCCGGCTGCCCGCCGCGCTGGCGCATGCCATCCTGGCCCTGGTGCCGCTGGCCGGCTTCCTGGTGGTGGCGACGATACTGATGAGGCTGTTCGGCGCGCCGGCCGCCGGCTTCTATCCGTTCATCCTGCCGCTGATCGGCGCCTACCTCGCCATGCGGCTGACGATGACCGCGCTGCGCCTGCTGACCTCGCCGTCGGGTGCCTGCCTGCGCCTGTCCCGGCTGGGCGACGAATCGGCGCGCTATCTGGACACCTGGCTGCGGCGCGTGGTGGCGGTCGGCGCCTTCGGCGTGGCCGCGACCGAGATCGCCTACCTGCTGGGGGCCGGCGACGATGCGCGCAACGCGCTGTCCAAGCTGGTGGGCCTGGCCGTGCACGCGATGCTGATCGTCATGGTGGTCCAGCGGCGGCGCCAGGTGTCGCGCTGGATACGCGGACAGGAACACGAGGGGCTGCGGGCGGTGCTGGCCAATGTCTGGGCGCCCACCGCCATCGCGGTCATCGCCGGACTCTGGGTGGTATGGGCGCTGGGCACGGCCAGCGGGCTGTCGCAGTTGCTGCACTATGTCTGGCGCACGGCGCTGGTCATGCTGGCGGCTACCGTCCTCAGCATGATCCTGCTGGGGGCGCTGGACCGCGCCTTCTACAGCGACGCCCCCGCGGCGGGCGGCGGCCAGCCGGGCCGGCGGCCCTACCAGACGCTGGCGCAGCGTGTCGTGATGATCCTGGTCTTCGTCGCCACCGCGATCGCGCTGCTGGAGGTCTGGGGCGTGCACGCGCTGGACTGGTTCGAGGCCGGCACGGTGGGCCGCAGGCTGGTCTCGGCCACCGCGACCATCGCGGTGGCCTGCGTCCTCGCGCTGGTCGCCTGGGAAGCCGCCAATCTGTCGATCAACCGCCGAATGGAGCGCTGGACCCGGGCCGGCGATCTCGCCCGCGCCACGCGGCTGCGCACGCTGGTCCCCATCCTGCGCACGACGCTGTTCATCGTAATCGCGCTGATCGTGCTGTTCACCGCGCTCAACGAACTGGGCATCAACATCGCGCCCCTGCTGGCCGGCGCCAGCATCATCGGCGTGGCCATCGGCTTCGGCTCGCAAAAGCTGGTGCAGGATTTCATCACCGGCATCTTCCTGCTGATGGAGAACGCGATGCAGGTGGGCGATTCGGTGACGCTGGCGGGGGTATCGGGCACGGTCGAGTACCTGTCCATACGCACGGTGCGGCTGCGCGCGGGCGACGGCGCCCTGCACGTGGTCCCCTTCAGCGCCGTGGGCACGGTCTCGAACAGCAACCGCGGCATCGGCAACGCCTCCGTGCGGGTCAGCGTCAGCGCCGACTCGGACCTGGACGAGGTCATCGCCGCGATCCGCAACGTGGGCGAGGAAATGCGCAACGACCCCGACCTGGGTCCGCTGATGCTGGCCGACCTGGACCTGTGGGGCGTGGACCAGGTGGACGGCGCCTCGGTCACCCTGGCCGGACAGATCCGCACGCTGGATCGCGGCAAGGCCGCGGTGCAGCGCGGCTTCAACCAGCGTCTCTATCGCCGTTTCAAGCAGTTGGGAATACAGTTTGCAAATCCGCAGGCCAGTTTCGTCCGCCGCCTGGACGGCGACGGACGGCAGGCCGCGGCGCCGCAACCGTCGGCGGGCGGCGGCTCGGAGGCTTGACCCCGGGCATGAGTCTTGCCGACTCGACCACGCGACAATTTGCGGGAGCATCGCATGAAGACTGAACCCAAGAACCGTTCGGAGAAGGACTCGAAGGACAAGGCCAAGCAGTCCGACGAGGGGCTGCCGACCTACCAGGAACTGCTGGACGACTCGCTGGAGGACACTTTCCCGGCCAGCGATCCGATCTCGCCCGGGGCCGCCGCGCATGCCGAAAAGGAAGTCCGTACCGGCAAGGACGACAAGGACTGGAAGCTCAAGCCCAGCCATCCCAAGAAATGACCGATCCTCCGGCGGGTCCGTTTCCTGCTGGAGTCCCGGACCGGGCCCGGTGTGGCCCGGTTCATTCGGACTACCCAGGAGACGAAGATGGCCCGAGATGTGACGACAGTACTGAACGACTTGATCGAGACCTGCAAGGACGGCGAGTACGGCTTTCGGCAAGCTGCCCAGGACGCCCACGATCCCGAGTTGAAGACACTTTTTTCCCGGCGCGCGGGCGACTGCTCGACAGCCGCGGCCCAGTTGCAGGAGCAGGTCGCGGCGCTGGGCGACCAGCCCGAGGAAGGCGGTACCGCGGCCGGCGCGCTGCACCGCGGCTGGCTGGGGCTGAAATCGGCGGTGGCGGGGCGTACGGACCTCGCCATCCTGGAGGAATGCGAACGCGGCGAGGACGTGGCCAAGAGCCGCTACCAGGCTGCCCTGCGCGAGGAACTCCCGCCCCAGCTCCTGGCCCTGGTACAGGTGCAATACGAGGGCGTCGTGCGCAATCACGACCAGGTGAAGGAACTGCGCGACCGGATGCGCGCACACGCGTAGCCGTGGACGGAGGGCGGCCTGCCGGCCGCCTTCCCGCTAGCGCCGCTCCAGGAAAGCGGTTCGCGCCAGGTTGTTTATCAATCCGACCAGTTGCGGAAACTCCACCGGCTTGGCCAGGTAGACCTGGAAGCCCGCCGCCAGCGCGCCGATACGGTCCTCGCACCGGCTGGCCGAGGTCAGGGCGACGGCGGGAGTCGGGGTGGGAAAGCGATCGGGCGCGCCGCGCTCGAGTTCGCGGATCCGGGCCAGCGTATCGCTGCCGTCCATGCCCGGCAGGGTCATGTCGCTGACGATGACATGGGGCAGGCCGTCCGAGTCCGCCCTGCGCAGGTACTCCAGGGCCGACCCGCCGGATTCGCACGCGACGACCTCTCCTCCCGCCTGCTTCAAGGAGTCGGCCAGTTCGCCGCGCGCCTCGGCATGCCCCTCGACCAGGAGGATACGCACGTCGTTCAGGGTCGCGGGTGAGGCCGCTCGCGTGCCGGTCCCCGCGGCCGGCCCGGGCGCCTGGCCTTCGCCGGCCAGCGGCAGGTAGATGGAGAAGAGCGCGCCCTGGCCTTCGCCTCCGCTCTGGGCGGCTACCCTGCCGCCCTGCAGCTCGGCCAGATGCCGCACCAGCGTCAACCCCAGGCCCAGCCCGTCGGGACGGCGGGCACGGAAGGCATCGAGCTGGCGGAACGGATCGAACAGATAAGGCATGACGTCGGCCGCGATGCCCTTGCCGGTGTCCCCGACGGCGATCCTGGCCTCGGTCTGCGTCGCCTCGACCCGTACCGAGACCTGGCCGTCGGGCAGGCTGAACTTGATGGCGTTGTCCAGCAGGTGCCCCACCATCTGCTCGATGCGCTCGGCGCTGCCCCAGACCCGGACCTCGCCGGGCGGCAGCTCGGCGCGCAGGTTCACATTGCGTTCGGCGGCCTTCGGAGCGGCCTGCGCGACCGCGCGTTCGACGATGGGCGCCAGCGCTTCCAGCCTCATCGAAAGCTGGAGGCGGCCCGTCATCGCGTGGGTGGCGTCGAGCAATTCGTCGATCAGCCTGACCTGCTGCTGCACGCCGGTCCTGATGCCCGCCAGCGCTCGCGCCACCGTCGGCACGCCGGCGTCGACGCGGCTCTCGAGCACGTGGGCCCAACTCTGGATGCCGTTGAGCGGGGACCGCAGTTCGTGGGAAACCATGGACAGGAACTGGTCGCGTACCCCGATCGCCGTTTCCGCCTGCGTCCGCGCCGCCTGTTCGCGCAGCAGCAGCGTGTCGAGCTCCACCTGGGCGCGCACCCACGCGCTGACATCCACGGTCGCCGCCAAGGCGCGCCCGCCGGCGCCGTCGGCCACGACGCGGACGCGGAAGTGGCGGGTGGAGGATCCGGTGTCTATGCGATAGTCGAAGGTCTGGGCCTTTCCCGTGGCCAGCGCGTCCGCCACCGCCTGCTCGTAGGCCGACGCGATGTAGGGCGCCACGCCGAGCTCGCGCGCGGTCTTGCCGACAAACGCCACCGGCTCGATGCCGAACAACTCGCCGGCCGCCCGGTTGGCGTACAGATAGCGCAAGGATGCGTCGTAGGCGACGAGGGCATGAGGCAGCAGGTCCAGCAGCCGGCCCTCGTCGGCCTGGTTGCCATCAGGCGGGCGCGCCGCGGCGGACTCGCGCGCGGGCAGGCAGGTGCCGCTGAACCCCACGAATTGCCGGTTGGCCTCCAGGCTGGGGTGGGCCAGGGTATGCGCGTCCACCTGCCGCCGTCGGCGGTGGCCACCCGGTGCGCCACGTCGAAAGGAGCCGCATCGGCGGCTCCCTTGGCGACGGCGGCCCGGACCCGCTCGCGCTGGTCGGCCGGCACGCATGCCAGCCAGCCCCAGCCCAGGGCCGCCTCGGCGGATTGCCCCGTCAGGCGGGTCCAGGCGGGATTCACATACACCCACTCCCCCGTCGTGGAAGCGGACCAGAGCACGCCCGGGGCGTGCTCCGCCAAAATGCGATAGGAAGGACCGGACGGCCCGGCCGCCTGCGAAACGCGTCGTGCAACCATGTTCAACCGCGAAAAAGGCGCTGCATGTTCATCGGTTTTTTTGCCCTCCGCGGTCAGCGGGACCATTCGCCCTCATAGCCCTCTTCCGTCTCCTCGGGGGACCGGACGAAGAAGGTGGCCAGGAACGCTCCCAGCGAAACCAGGAACAGGACGAAGGCGATATTGGCGGCACCGGCCGCGAAATCGCCGAGTCCCACGACGGCAACCAGCAAGGGGATCACGAAAAAGATAGTAGCCCAGCGCAACATGGTTCTTCTCCTTGGCTTTCCCGTAAAGACGCGTCCCGCTGACGGCGGGCTCTGTTCGACGCGTTGGACGTCGTGCCGGATGACGAGCACATTCCGTACCATGCCGCGCTTGCCCTTTGAAAAGCCTGTTGCACTGGGTAATCGGGGGGTCTCTTATAAGATTTGCACGGTGCCCTGTCCCGCCTCAGGTAAGAATTACATGTAAATCTTGCAAGCGATCCGCAGGCTGCCTTCTCCGGCTACAAGTTCTACACTGGAGGCTGACCCGGGAGCCCCTCATGGACCTGTCCGACCTCGCCGCGGTGCTGGCGCGCCGCTATGACGATGAACTGATCCCCCTCTTGGCCGACTACGTGCGCGTGCCCGCCAAGTCGCCCATGTTCGATCCCAATTGGGCCGAGCACGGTCACCTGGCCGCGGTGGTGGACGCGGCGGCGAAGTGGGCGCGCGCTCAGCCGGTCACGGGGCTGCAGGTCGAGATCGTCGCCATCCCGGGCCGCACGCCCTGCCTGTATTTCGAGGCGCCGGCCACCCAGGGCCTGGGGGGCGACCGCACCGTGCTGTTCTACGGCCACCTGGACAAGCAGCCCGAGATGACCGGCTGGCGCCAGGACCTGGGTCCGTGGACGCCGAAGATCGAGGACGGCAAGCTGTACGGTCGCGGCAGCGCGGACGACGGCTACGCCGTCTATGCCGCCCTGGCCACGCTGGCCGCGATGGACGCCCAGGACATACCCCGCCCCCGCTGCGTGGGGCTGATCGAGACCTGCGAGGAAAGCGGCAGCTATGACCTGCCCGCCTACCTGGACCTGCTCGCCCCGCGCATCGGTCCGCCGACGCTGGTGGTGGGCCTGGACTCGGGTTGCGGCAACTACGAGCAACTGTGGGTGACGACCTCGTTGCGCGGACTGACCGGCGGCGTGCTGACGGTCGAGATCCTGGACGAGGGCGTCCATTCGGGCATGGCCAGCGGCCTGGTGCCCTCGTCGTTCCGGATCGCGCGCCAGCTGCTCAACCGGATCGACGACCCGGCCACCGGCCGCGTGCTGCTGCCTGAACTGCATGCCGCCATCCCCGGGGAACGCCTGGCCCAGGCCCGTACCGCCGGCGCCATCCTGGGCGACCAGGTGTGGAAGCAGTTTCCCTGGGTAGGATGCTCGCACGGCGCCGACGGCCACGCCCATGCCCTGCCCACCACCACCGACCCGGTCGAGGGCATCCTGAACCGCACCTGGCGGCCGGCGCTGTCCGTCACCGGCGCGGCCGGCCTGCCGTCCATCGACGCCGCGGGCAACGTGTTGCGCCCCAAGACCTCGCTCAAGCTCAGCATGCGCCTGCCGCCCACGGTGGACGCCGACCGCGCGACGCGGGCGATGAAGGCCGCGCTGGAGCAGGACCCTCCCTACCAGGCCCGGGTCCGGTTCGAAAGCGAGGGTGGCGCCGGCGGCTGGAACGCGCCGCCGACCGCGCCCTGGCTCGCACGCGCCCTGGACGCGGCCTCGCAGTCGGCCTTCGGGCAGGGCACGGCGTGGATAGGCGAAGGCGGCACCATACCCTTCATGGGCATGCTGGGCGCGAAATTCCCCGAGGCCCAGTTCCTGATCACCGGCGTGCTGGGCCCCCGGTCCAACGCCCACGGACCCAACGAGTTCCTGCACATTCCCTACGTGAAGAAGCTGACCGCGGCCGTGGCCCACGTCATCGCCCAGGTCCGCTAGCCCCGCGCGCGTAACAGCCAGCTGGCGCAGAACAGCGCGGGAATCACCAGCAGCCCGTATGCCCAGGCATAGCCGGGCTGGCCGGCCTCGCCCGCCAGCGATGCCACGTAGCTGAACAGGGGTTGGCCCACGAGCACCCCGAAATAGGTGAACAGCAGCGTCCCGCCCGTGGCCGCGCCGGCCTGGCCCGCCGGCGAGCGCCGAGCGACCTCGGCCAGGAACACACCGTTCCAGCCTATCGCTGAAGCGCCGAACACGACGGCGACGGCGGCCACCAGGATCCATGGCGTGGACGCCTGGAGGCAGGCGGTGGCGACGCAGCTTCCCGCCATCGTCAGGGCCAGTCCGCCCAGGACCTTGCGTGGCGGGGCCCAGCGATCGGCCACGATGCCCCACAGGATCCGTCCGGCCACGCCGGCCACCTGGGACAAGGACAGGATGACGCCCGCCGCGATCAGGGTCCATCCCAGCGACAGGTTCAGGTAGGTCACCAGATAGGCGGTGATCGCCAGCTGGATGAAGGAGAACAGCAGCGAACACACGGCCATGAGGCGCAGCGCGGGCGTGCGCCAGACCAGTCCGACCGGCCGCGCCAGGTCTTGCCAGCGCCACGGTGCGGCGGCCTCGCCCGGCGCGTCCAGGCTGCGCCGCACGCTCTGCGCGACCAGCATGCACAGCAGGCAGGCCGCGGCGCATACCCCCAGCGCCCACCGCCAGCCCAGCACGTGCTCGATCTGCGGACTGACGAGCGCGGCCAGCACGCCGCCCAGCGGCACGCCGGTCTGCTTGATCGAGAACACCAGCGACATGCGGTGGGCGGGCGTGCTGCGCATCAAGAGGTAGGAACTCGATGGCGTGATGGGCCCATACCCGGCGCCGATGACCAGGGCCCCGAGGGCGGCGGCCGCGGGTCCGCCGCTGCACAGCAGGCCCATGCCCAGGCCGCACAGCAGCAGGGCCGCCTGGCTGCATCGCACCGCGCCCAGGCGGTTGACCAGGGTGCCGCCGACCACGCTGGTGAACATGGCGCCCAGGTAGACCAGGGCCATGTAGAAACCGATGGCGCTCGAGGGCAGGCCGAGTTCGCGCGTGGCCACCGGGCCGACCACCGCCGGCGCGATGGTCGCCGCCGAGGCCAGGGACTGGATCGCCAGCGTGACGGCCAACACCCACGCCGTGGAAGGTTGGCGCGGGCTATGCTTCATCCATGGCCTTCACGATGTGTTCCAGGACCTTGACCCGGGCGGTGCGCTTGTCGTCGTCGGCGATCACGATCCAGGGCGCGTGCGCGGTGTCCGTGCGCGCGATCATGTCGCGCGCGGCCGACATGTAGTCGTCCCACTTGCGCCGGTTGCGCCAATCGTCCGGCGTGAGCTTGAAGTTCTTGAAGGGGGAATCGCGGCGCTCCTTGAAGCGGCGCAGTTGCTCCTGGCGCGAGACCGACAGCCAGAACTTCAGCACCACCGCGCCGCCGCGGCGCAACTGGTCCTCGAAATCGTTGATCTCGTCATAGGCGCGCCGCCACGTGGCGGGCGGGATCAGGGACTCGACCCGCTCGACCAGCACCCGGCCATACCAGGAGCGATCGAAGATGCACACCCGGCCATGCAGCGGCAGGTGGCGCCAGAACCGCCACAGATACGGATGGGCCAGCTCGTCGTCGCTGGGCGCGGAGATGGGGACGATATCGAAGTCACGCACGTCCAGCGCGTGCGAGACGCGCCGGATCGCGCCGCCCTTGCCCGCGGCATCCACGCCCTCGAACACCAGTACCAGCGAGCGCTTGCGAAAGCGCTTGGCGCGGACCTGCTCCGACAGGCGCGCCTGCCAGCGGGCCAGTTGCCTTTCGTAATCGACCTCGTCCAGCTTGCTGCCGCCCGGCGCGGGCTCCAGCATCGCCCTGGACCGGTCACCATGGCGCGCGGCCTGCAGCGGCGGCCGGCGCGGCGCGCGCGGCAACGGCTCGCGCATCGCCTGCAATACCGCCGCAGCGGTCTCGACGGCGCGCAGCCGGGCATCGGCGCTCGGCACCACCCGCCAGGGCGTATAGGCCGCGTCGGTGGCGCCCAGCACGATCTCGCCAGCCGTGCGCAGCCGGTCGAATTTTTTGCGGACCTTCAGGTCGGCCTCGGACACTCGCCAGGCCGTGGCGGGGTCGGCCAGTTGCGCATCGATGCGGGCGATCTGCGCGCCGCGCGACAGGTGATACCAGAGCTTGAGCATCCGCACCCGCTCGCTGGCCAGCATGGCCTCGAAGCGCAGGATCTCGGCGGCCATCGCCCCGATGCGGTCCATGTCGGGCTTCTTGCGCGCCGCCTCCTTGAAAAGCGGCGCATACCAGGAACCGAAGACGATGCCGGTCTGTCCCAGCGCGGGCAGCGCGTTCCAGTAGCGCCACATGGCCGGCCGCTGTGCCTCGTCCACGCTCGGATCGCCGAAGGCCAGGGTACGGATGTGGCGCGGGTCCATCCACTCGTTGAGCAGGTTGATCGCCGACCCCTTGCCCGCGCCATCGATCCCCGCCACCACGATCAGCACCGCACGGTCGCGTTGCTTCAGGAGCTCGTACTGCTGTTGGAGCAGTTCCGTCCTGAGCACGAGCTCGCGCCGCTCGTACTCCCGCTCGTCCATGGACGGGTCCCGCTCGGCTCGTTCGAACACGAAAAGCTCCCTGGTTCTGGCATCGCTCATCCTTTACCACAGTCGCTTGCAGGGACACAAGCCGATGCGCGCAAGGCTTCTGCTAACCTGGAATCATCCAGGCCCGCAGGCCGGGCCGGGCAGGCAAGGAGATGAACATGCAAACCCGAGTTGAAAAGGACACCTTCGGTCCGATCGACGTTCCCGCCCAGCATTTATGGGGCGCCCAGACCCAGCGATCGCTGCAGTTCTTCGCGATCTCGCACGAGAAGATGCCCGCGCCGCTGATCACGGCCCTGGCCCAGGTCAAGCGCGCCGCCGCCCGCGTCAACGCCGAACTGGGCCTGCTCGACGGCCGTGCGGCCCACGCCATCGAGGCGGCGGCCGACGAAATCATCGCCGGCCGCTGGCCGGACGAATTCCCGCTTAGCGTCTGGCAGACCGGCTCGGGCACGCAGACCAACATGAACGTCAACGAGGTACTGGCCAACCGGGCCTCGGAACTGCTGGGCGGCGAACGGGGCGAGGCGCGCCTGGTCCATCCCAACGATCACGTCAACCGCGGCCAATCCTCCAACGACGTGTTTCCCACGGCCATGCACGTGGCGGCGGCGTTGCAGATCCACGCCCGCCTGCTGCCCGCCCTGGCGCGGCTGCGCAAGACGCTGGGGGACAAGGCTCGGGCCTATGCGGACATCGTCAAGATCGGCCGTACCCACCTGCAGGATGCCACGCCCCTGACCCTGGGGCAGGAACTGTCGGGCCACGAGGCCCAGCTCCTCCTGGCCGAAGAACAGATCCGCCATGCCCAGCGCAGCCTGCTGCAGCTGGCCATAGGCGGCACCGCGGTCGGCACCGGCCTGAACACCCATCCGGAATTCGGCGCGAAGGTGGCCGCCGAACTGGCCCGCGAAACCGGCCTGCCGTTCGAGTCGGCGCCCAACAAGTTCCAGGCGCTGGCCTCGCACGAGGGCCTGCTGTTCTCGCACGGGGCCCTCAAGACCCTGGCGGCCGGCCTGATCAAGCTGGCCAACGACGTGCGCTGGCTCGCCAGCGGCCCGCGCTCCGGGCTGGGCGAGATCAGCATCCCCGAGAACGAGCCCGGCAGCTCCATCATGCCCGGCAAGGTCAACCCGACGCAGTCCGAGGCCCTGACCATGCTCGGCGCCCAGGTCCTGGGCAACGACGTCGCCATCAACATCGGCGGCGCCAGCGGCAACTTCGAGCTGAATGTCTTCAAGCCCATGCTGATCCACAACTTCCTGCAGTCGGTACGCCTGCTGGCCGACGGCATGGAAAGCTTCGAGAAGAACTGCGTGGCCGGCCTGGAACCCAACCGCGACCGCATCGCCGAACTGGTGGAACGCTCCCTGATGCTCGTCACCGCCCTCAATCCCCACATCGGCTACGACAAGGCCGCCCAGATCGCCAAGAAGGCCCACAAGGAAAACCTGTCCCTGCGCGAATCCGCGCTGGCCCTGGGCTACGTGACGAACGAGCAGTTCGACGCCTGGGTCGTCCCGAAAAACATGGTGTAGAGGCGAAGCCCCCCCTACGCCCTTCGGGCGCCCCCCAGGGGGCGAAACCGGCGGACTGGCGGAGCCAGATCCGCGGTTTCCTGGGTCTAGGGAAACTGTCTTGGACTGAATCACCGGTGCTTCACTGGTAGCCAGCGAAGCACCGGCGCCACAACCCAAGACAGCGGTACTAGACCCAGGATGCGGTGGATCCGGCTTTGCCGGTCCACCCGCATCGCCCCCTTGAGGGGGCCCGCGCAAGCGGGTAGGGGGTGGGTTTCCCTTGCGCGCGTCAGCGCGTAGGGGGGGGCTCCCGCCTTCCGCTGACGGCGGAGCCGGCGTTGGCGGAAAGACGGCGGAAGAAAATCACGGACATCATCATCGTGATGCCGATGACCAGGAAGCCGGGGATCACGTCGTAGGCATCGAGCGTGGAGGTGCCGCGCGCGGCCATGCTGACCTTGAGGGCGAAGGCGGCCACGGCCACGCCCAGGCTGATAGCCAGTTGCTGGACCGCGCTGGCCATGCCGGTGGCCCAGCCCATCTGCTCGGGGCCGATGTCTGCATAGGCGAGCGAATTGACGCCGGTCAGCTGTAGCGACCGGAAGAAACCGCCCAGCAGCAGCACGATGATGATGACGGCGTGCGGGGTGGCCGAGGTGAACAGCACGCAGCCGATGATGGACACCCCGGTCAGGAAGGCGTTGACCACCAGGGTACGGCGGAATCCGAAGCGCTTGATGATGGGACTGGCGCTCATCTTCATCATCAGCGCGCCCAGCGCGCCGGCGAAGGTCAGCATCCCCGCGGCGAAGGGCCCCATGCCGAACGCCACCTGCAGCTGCATGGCCAGCAGGAAGGGCACGGCGCCGACCGCCAGCCGGCAAAGGTTGCCGCCCAGCAGCGCGATGGAGAAGGTCGGGATCTTCAGCAGGCGGAAGTCCAGGATGGGATGCGGCGACCGCCCCGCATGCCTGACATACAGCAATCCGCATACGCCCCCCAGCGCCAGCATCGCCAGCACCATGGGCGTCGACAGCACGCCGTGGCCCACGGCCTCGAAGCAGAACACCAGCGTGCCCAGGCAGACGGCGGTCAGCAGGAAGCCGATGATATCCAGCGGCTGCGGCTGGCCCGCCTCGGTATCGTGGATGTAGCGCAGCGCCAGGATCACGCCCAGGACGCCGATGGGCAGGTTCATGAAGAAGATCCAGCGCCAGGATCCGTATTCGACCAGGAAGCCTCCCACGGCCGGCCCGAAGATGGGCCCCAGCAAGGCGGGCATGCTGAGGAAGGACATGGCGCGCACCAGTTCCGACTTGGACACGGTGCGCAGCAGCACGATGCGTCCCACCGGGACCATCATCGCGCCGGCGAACCCCTGCAGCATCCGGCCCGCCACCATCTGGCCCAGGGTCTGCGACAGGCCGCACAGCGTGGAGCTGAGGGTGAACAGGACGATGGCGGAGGCGAACACCTGGCGCGCGCCGAACCGGTCGGCGGCCCAGCCGCAGATGGGCACGAACACGGCGGCGCTGAGCAGGTAGGCGGTGATCGCGACGTTGAGCCTGACCGGATCCTCGCCGAAGGAATGCGCCATCGAGGGCAAGGCCGTGGCGATGACGGTGGAGTCCAGCATCTGCATGAACAGCGCGCAGCCGACGATGAGCGGCACGACCATGGGCCCGAGCCGCTGCGTGATCCGGGCGATGAACGGGGAGTGATCGTTGGTGGACAAGGCCATGTCTTTCACTCCCCAAGGTGCTGCAGGGCTTTGGCCGCGCGGCCAAGCGCGGCGCGGTCGTCGGGATCGAGCTTGGCGATGCGGCCCGCCAGCCAGTCGGTGCGGCGCTTGCGCACCTCGGCCACCAGCCGGCGTCCCTCCGGGGTCACGGCCAGTCCCACGCGGCGCTTGTCCGCGTGCAGGGTCTGGTCGCGCTGGATGTAGCCGGCGGCCTCGAGCTGCTTGATGTGGTTGCTCATGCTGGCGGCGCGCATGTTCTCGCGATTGGCCAGGTCGTTGACGCCTATGCCCGGCTCCTTGTCGATGGCCGACACCAGCATGACCATGAGCGGCGATACGCCGAAGGTCTGGGTCTCGCGCCGCAAGAGCCTGTTCAGCCGCAGGATGGCCGGCCGCAATTGCGCGGCCAGGTCGATCGATTCGTTACCGGTGGGGTCCAACATGATCCTGGCGGGGGCGCACGCATGGGCGCCGCGCCCAATAAGTTAGTTAGTTGAACTAACTATATAGGCGCAGGCCGGCGATTGCAAGTCCCGCCGCGGACCAAGGTCCGCGCCGCGTCACATGACCGAGGAGGCTCCGCCGTCCAGGTTGACGCTGGAGCCGGTCACATAGCTGGCCGCGCCGGAGGCAAGGAAGACGATGACGTTGGCGGCTTCCTCGGCTTCGCCCACCCGTCCCAGAGGAATGTCCTGAGCGAATTCGCGGTACAGGTCGTCGGCATCCCGGCCCTTGGAGGCGGCGGCGCGCTCGTGCTGTCCGGCCTTGATCTTGCCGATGCAGACGGCGTTCACCAGGATGTTGTCGGCCGCGAACTCGCGCGACAGCGCCTTGGTCAGGGCCAGTCCGGCCGCGCGGGAGACCGAGGTCGGCATGGACGTGGCGGCGGGCTGCTTGCCGCCTATGGTCGAGATGTTGACGATGCGGCCGCCCCCTTGTTTCTTCATGTGCTGGACGGCCAGGCGCGAACAGCGGATCGCCCCGTACAGCTTCAGTTCGAGATCGGCATCCCAGTCGGCGTCGCTGACCTTCAGGAACGGGCCGCGCATCGAGGTGCCGGCATTGTTGACCAGGATGTCGATGCGGCCGAAATGATCCGCCACGGCCGTGAAGAAACGCTCGATTTCCTCGGGCCTGGAGATGTCCGTGGCCAGCCCGAAGACGTCGCCGCCCTTGGCGCGCAACAGTTCCACGGTGGCCGCCAGCTTGTCCGCGCTGCGGGCGCAGATCGCCACCCGGGCGCCCTCTTCCACGAATTTCAGCGCGGACGCCAGGCCTATGCCGGCCGTCGCGCCCGTCACCACCGCCACTTTTCCTTTCAATCCCAGATCCACTTGTCGCTCCGTCACATAGAATCCATACAGGACGCGGCACCGCCGCGCCTTGCTCTCTTTCGTTCACCACCGCGGTCCGCACCGCCATCCAGGCCCCAAGCCATGCAGGCAGACTTCCACGACACCGGCATCATTCGCGCATTCCATGCCCATGTCTACTACGACCCCGCCACCACCCGCGACGTCGCCGCGATCGTGCGCGAGGAAGCCGTCGCGCGCTTCCCCCTGCGCGCCGGCCGCTGGCACGACGTACCCGTCGGCCCGCATACCCAGGCCATGTACCAGTTGCTGTTCGACCCCGCCGTCTTCGCCTCGCTCGTACCCTGGCTCATGCTGAACCGGCGCGGCCTGGACGTACTGGTGCATCCGGACACCGGACTTCCGCGCCGCGACCACCTAGTGCATGGGTTCTGGCTGGGCAGGGTGCTGCCGCTGAAGGCCGAGCGCCTGCCCGAGCGGGACGATTGACCCCCCTCACGCCGCGTTTTCCATCCACCCCAGCCGAGCTCCCGCGGCGGCGGTGATCTCGAACGATCGCAGGCGCGCGGCGTGGTCGTAGACCTGCGCGGTCACCATCAGCTCGTCGGCCCCATGCCGGCGCGCGAACTCGTCCAGTCCGGCCTCGACGTCCTCCGACGTTCCCACCACCGCGCAGGACAGCGAGCGCTCGATGTGCGCCTTCTCGGCCCCGCTCCAGATCTCCTCGATGTTGTCCACGGGGGCGTTCAGCTTGCCGGGCGTCCCCCGGATCAGGTTGACGAATTGCAGTTGCAGCGACGTGAACAGGCGGCGCGCCTCGCCCCGGGTGTCCGCGGCGAACACGTTGATGCCCAGCATCACATAGGGTTGGCGCAAGGCCTCGGAAGGCTGGAAGCGCGTGCGGTAGAGGTCCAGCGCCGCCGTGAGGTAGCCCGGCGCGAAGTGCGAGGCGAAGGCGAAGGGCAGCCCCATCTGCGCCGCCAGCTGCGCGCTGAAAAGACTGGATCCGAGCAGCCACAGCGGCACGTCCAGACCGCCGCCGGGCACGGCCTGCACCGCCTGCCCCGGGCTCGGCGCCCGGAAATAGTGCTGCAGCTCGGCCACGTCCTGGGGAAAGCGGTCGGCGGTATCGCCCTGCCCCCGGCGCAGCGCGCGGGCGGTGGCCTGGTCCGAGCCGGGCGCGCGGCCCAGGCCGAGGTCGATGCGGCCCGGGTATAGCGAGGCCAGCGTGCCGAACTGTTCGGCGATGACCAGCGGCGCATGGTTGGGCAGCATGACGCCGCCCGCGCCCACCCGCATGTGCCGCGTCCCGGCGGCCACGTGGGAAATCACGAGGGCCGTTGCGGCGCTGGCGATGCCGGGCATGTTGTGATGCTCGGCCAGCCAGTAGCGGCGATAGCCCCAGCGTTCGGCATGCTGGGCCAGGTCGAGGGTGTTGCGGAACGCGTCGGCGGCGGTGCCGCCGGCGCAGATGGGTGACAGATCCAGTACGGACAGTGCGGTCATTTCGTTCTCGTGCAAGGAATGCGCCCGGCGGGAAAGCGGGCGGTGGCCACGCTGCGTTAACCGAAGGTTGACGAGGCTTGAAAAGACGTCGCTCGTCAGGCGGACAGGCGCTCAATACACTCATCGTACCCTTCACCCCGGACTCCCTTCGATGAAAACCTTACCCGCCATAAGCCTATGGGCCGCGCTGGCCATCGCCCTTGCCCCGGCCGCCCACGCGCAATCCGGCGCTTATCCCTCCCGTCCCGTCAAGATGGTGGTCGGGTGGTCGCCCGGCGGCGCGACCGATCTGCTGGCCCGCATGGTTTCCACGGAACTGAGCCAGCAGCTCGGCCAGCAGGTGGTGGTGGACAACCGGCCCGGCGCCAACGGCACGATCGGCCACGCCCAGGTGGCGGCCGCCCCGGCCGACGGCTACACGCTGATCCTGGCCACCAACAGCACCTACGCCATCGCCGAGCACCTGTACAAATCGCTGCCGTACCGGCACGAACGCGACCTCGCCCCGATCTCGCTGCTGGCCTCGAGCCCGCTTATCCTGGCGGTACGCCCCACGCTGGAGGCCGGCGGCGTGAAGGAATTGCTGGCCCTGGCCCGCAAGCAGCCCGGCCGCCTGAACGTCGCCTCGGGCGGCAACGGCTCGACCAGCCACCTGGCGGCCGAGCTGTTCATGAGCCTGACGGGCATTTCCATGACGCATGTCCCCTACAAGGGCGGCGGTCCGGCCAACAACGCGGTGGCCGCCGGAGAAGTCGACGCGGCCTTCCTGGACCTGGGCGTCGCCCTGCCCTTCGCTTCCGCCGGCCGCCTGAAGGCCATCGCCGTGACGGGCACCGCCCGCTCACCCTTGCTGCCCGAGGTTCCCACCGTGGGCGAATCGGGCGTGCCCAGCTTCGAGTCGACGACCAACTTCGCGCTGTTCGCGCCCGCGGGAACGCCGCGCCCGGTCATCGACCGCCTGCACCAGGCCGTGCACAAGGTGCTGGCGGGCAGCGACCTGCGCGACAAGCTGCGCCGGCAGGGCGTGGAGATCGTCGACAGTTCGCCCGACGAGCTTCGCCGCGCCGCGGCCGCGGAAAGCGCCAAGTGGGCCCGCATCATCCGCGAACGCCACATCTCCCTGGACTAGGATGGCCTCGCATTCCCACCCCGCGCTCGACGTCGCAGTCGTCGGCGCCGGGCCCATCGGCTGCGCCACCGCAGCCTATCTGCTTCGTCACGGACACCGTCCCTTCCTGTGGTCTCCCACCGCATCGCAGCTCGAACGCCGCGGCGGCATGGCGCGCATCGCCTGCACCGGCGCCCTGGACGGCGACGTGGAGATCGAGCTGCTGGCCGCGCCTGAACGGCTGGCCGGGTTCGATACCGTCATCGTCTGCCTGCCGGGCAACGCCTATGCCGACGTGCTGGGACGGCTGGCACCGCTGTGGCGCGACGGCCAGACCGTCATCGTCAGCGGCGCGCTCAGCCTAGCGCCGCTCTGGCTGCGCGAGCGCGCGGCGCGGCGCGGCTGCGAGCTGCATGCCGCGGGCTGGGCCACGACGCCCACGACCGCCCACTTCCTGCCCGACGGCCGGCTGCACGCGAATCCGCTGCGCCATCGCATCGACATGGCCTCGACCGGAGATGGCGGCCGCATCCTGGCGCTTTGCGCCGCCTTGCTGGGCGAGCGCTTCGTCGACGCCGGCGACCTGCTGGCGCCGACGCTGGCCAACATCAACCCCATCGCCCACGCCGCCGAGGTCATCCCCAACCTGACCCGCATGGACCGGGGCGAGGACTGGCCACTGTTCGGCTGCTTCACGCCGGTGGTCGGCCGCCTGGCCGAAGGGCTCGATCGGGAACGCCTGGCCACCGCCGCGGCGCTGGGCTTCGCCCTTCCCACGCTGGCCGAGCATTACAGCCGGTCCTACCATATCGAAGCCGGGCCGCTGCACGAGATGGCCGCGGCCATCCAGGCGCGCGGCATGGGTCCATCGGGCCCCGCCCGCCTGGACCACCGCTACGTGCTGGAGGACGCCCCCTTCGGGCTGGTGTTCCAGGAAGCGCTGGCCCGGGCCGCGGGCGTGGACACGCCGCTGCTGTCGGCCTGCATCGACATCCTGGAATCCGTCTATGCGCGCAACTTCCGGGCCGAGAACTTCCTGGTGGACGAACTGGGACTGGCCTCGGGCGGCGTGGCCGCGCTGCGCAGCCGCTGCGCCGCCTCGCGCAGCGCCGACACGCCCCCGCGATGAGCGCCGCTGAAGCGGTAGACCATCGCGATCGGTACCGGCGCGGGCAGGTCTTCCATGCCGATCTCCACCAGGGTGCCGCGCCGCAGGCGATCCTCGATCACGCAACGCGCCGCCAGGGTCACGCCCAGCGCCTGTTCGGCCAGTTGCAGGTTGGTGATGGCATTGGTGGATTCGATGCGAGGCACGATGGGCGCCAGGCCGTGCTGCAGCATGACCTGCTCGACCATCATGCGGGCATTGGTCGGCCGGGGCGGCAGGATCCACGCTTCGTCGCGCAACGACCGCCACGCGTGGCGCCGCCGGCGGTCCGCGGCCAGCGGATGCTTGGGCGCGCACACCACGGTCCACTCCTCGACTCCTATCTGCTCGATGACGAAACCGTCCGGCCTCAGCCCGCCAAGCTCGGACGGCGTGTTCATCGTGACCAGCACGTCGAGGTCGCCGGCCTCCAGCTTCTGGCACATGTCGGCCAGCCGGCCCTCGACGATGCGCACGGGCGGCAGGCCCCCATGGGCCGCCAGGTCACGCAGCAGCCTGGGTACCAGCGTCCAGGCGATGAAGGGCGGCGCGCCCAGCCGCATGCCCTGGTCGGCCGGCATGCCATGCGCGGCCAGTTCGTCCGCCAGCTGGGCCACCTCGCCCAGCAGCACCCGCGCACGCTGGACGATCAGGTCGCCGGCCGCGGTCGTGACCACGCCGCGCGGCAGGCGATGGAAGATGGCCGTGCCGAACAGCGCCTCCACTTCGCGCAGCCCCTTGCTGACCGCGGCCGTGCTCAGATGCAGCCGCTGGCCCGCCGCCCGCATGTTGCCGGCATCGGCCAGGGTACTGATGAGTTCGAGCTGGCGCATCCTGAGCGCGGCCAGCAGGCGGTGTGTCGCATCGTGCATACGGATAGTCCTGGCAGGGGGGCGCGACTGCGCGTCCCCACGCGAGCATACTCCGCGGAGGCCGCATGACGCGCCGACCCGCCTCCGTGCGCATCGTGGCCACCGGCGGCACCATCGCCGGCGCCGCGCCATCGCCGCGGGACACCAGCGGCTACCGCGCCGGCGCCCTTCCGGCCGCCGCGCTGCTGGCCGACCTTCCCCTTCAGGACGACATCCGCCTGGATGCGCGGCAACTGGCTTCGCTGGACAGCAAGGACGCGCTGCCCGAGTTATGGCAAATGCTGGCGCGGGAACTGGAGCAGGCACAGTCGGACCCCGGCGTCGATGGCGTGGTGCTGACCCACGGCACCGACACCCTGGAGGAGACGGCCTGGTTCCTGCACCTGACCCTGGCCCTGGCCAAGCCGCTGGTCATCACCGGCGCCATGCGCCCCGCCACCGCGATCTCCGCCGACGGTCCCATGAACCTGCTGCAGGCCGTGCAGGTGGCGGCGTGCCCGTGGGTGGCGCGGCACGGCGTCGTTGCCGTCCTGAACGGCCGGGTCCACCACGCCCGCCATCTGCGCAAGGCGCACACGCATCGCGTGGACGCCTTCGATAGCGGGGAAGCCGGCGCCGCCGGCTTCGTCCAGGATGGCTACGTGGGCTGGCTCTCGCCGCCCCGCCGCCGGCCGCCACGTTTCCCGCCGGACACGCCGCTGGCGCCCGTGGACATCCTGTTCGACTACCCCGGCATCTCCACCTCGATGGTCGATGCGGTCCTGCGCGCCGGCGCGCGCGGGCTGGTCTGGGCCGGCTACGGCAACGGTTCCATCAGCGGCCGCATCGAGCCGCTGTTGCGCGAGGCCGGACGCCGCGGCCTGGCGATCGTGCGCGCCACCCGTACCGGCGCCGGCCGGGTGGCACATCCGGGCACCGGCGATTTCATCCAGGCCGCCGGCCTGGACCCATACAAGGCGCGCATCGCGCTGATGCTGGCGCTGGGCGCCGGCACGCCGCCGGCGGCCTTGCAAGCGCTGTTCGACACCCTGTCCTACGAATGAATGAAGCAAGCGGCGCGCCCGGGGTTTTCCCCCAGCGCGCCATCGTTGAAAGCGGCAACTTGTTACGGTATAGTTGATAAAATCCATAGTTGATTTAAGCAACAATCTGGCTTTTCCCCGGCAAGGACGAGAAGTCCTCCGGACAGCCGCCATCGAGGAGACAGCATGAAGACCCGTTTCGCCCTCCGGCTGGGAGCCGTCGCGGCTGCCTTGGCGACGACGCTGCCCGCATGGGCGCAAAGCGAATCCGCGGCCAATTATCCGTCGCGGCCGATACGCATCATCGTTCCCTACACGCCGGGCGCGATCAATGACGTACTGGCGCGCCGCATCGCGCAGCAGTTGTCCGAAGCGCTCAAGCAATCGGTCGTCGTGGAGAACAAACCCGGCGGCGGCACCGTCATCGGCACCGAATACGTCGCACGCGCCGAACCCGACGGCTACACGCTGCTGCAGACGGCAGCCTCGCACTCGATCAATCCGAGCCTGGTTCCCAAGCTGCCCTACGACTCCATCAAGAGCTTCAGCTTCATCACCCTGGTGGGAACCTCCCCCTACGTGATGACCGCCACCCCCAGCCTGCCCGCCAACACGCTCCCCGAGCTGATCGCGCTGGCCAAGTCGCAACCGGGCAAGATCTCGTACGCCTCGACCGGCAACGGCGGCAGCGCCCACCTGATGGGCGAGCTGCTCAAGGACATGGCCCAGATCGACCTGATGCACATTCCCTACAAGGGCCTGGCGCAAGGCCTGAACGACGTCGCCAGCGGACAGGTGCAACTGACGTTCAGCACCTATACGGGCGCGATGGCCTACCTGCAGCCCGGCCGCGTGAAGGCGATTGCCGTCACGGGCAAGGAACGCATGTCGGTGCTGCCCAACGTGCCCACCATCGCCGAAACCCTGCCCGGCTACGATGCCTCGGGCTGGTGGGGCTATGTCGCGCCGGCCGGCACGCCCAAGCCCATCGTCGACAAGCTCAATCGCGAGTTGAACAAGATCGTGCAATCGGCCGACTTCAAGGAGCACTTCAAGTCCCAGGGGGTCGAGATGCTGGGCACCACGCCTGACGAGTTCCGGACCCACGTCGAGCGCGAGATGGAAACCTGGCGCAAGCTGATCAAGAAAGCCAACATCACGATGGGCTGACCCCCTGCCATGAAGATCGCCCGCTGGTCGCTGGACTTCTACCACCTGGCCTATCGCCGCCAGGTGGTCTGGGCCAACGCGATCGAGGACGCCGGCGTCTACGCCCTGCTGCGCATCGAGTCGGACGACGGCCTGGCCGGCATGGCCGAAGGCACAGTCAAGGCGACCTGGTCCGGCGTCTCGCCGGCCTCGCTGGCCGCGGCCTTCCGCGACCTGGTGATGCCTGCGGCGGCGGGCCTGGACGTATCCGACCCGGCCGCGCTGCGCCAGGCGCTGGCTCCCCTGCCGGAGAATCGACTGGCCAAGGGCATGCTGGAGACCGCCTGCTGGATGCTGCGCGCCGCCCGCGCCGGGCAGCCGCTGTGGCAATTCTGGGGCGGCACGCCCGAGGTCGAGGTGACCTGGACCGTGACCCGCCAGCCTCCGGAGGTCATGGCCCGCGAAGCCGCGGGCGCGGCCGAGCGCCATGGCATCCGCGCGTTCAAGATCAAGGGCGGACAGGGGATGGACGTCGACCGGCGGGCGCTGCGCGCCATACGGCGGGCCGTGGGCGACGGCGCGGTCTTCAACGTGGACGCCAACTCGGCCTACGCGCCGGACGAGGCCGCGGCCTACCTGCGCCTGCTCGAGGACGAAGGGGTCGAGACCGCGGAAGATCCCTGCCCGCTGCGCCCGGATGCCCATTTCGAGGCCTTGCAGCGGGGCACCGCCCTGCCCATCCTGGTGGACAGCCCCTGCGCCACGGTCGCCGACGCCGCGCTGTTCCTGGAACGGGGCGCGCGCTCGCTCAGCGCCAAGCCCGGGCGCATAGGCATGACCGAGACGCTGGCCATCGGCGACCTGGCGCGCAAGTACGGAGCCCGGATCGCCACCGGCATCTATGCGGAAAGCGCGCTCGGTACCCTGATCAACCTGCAACAAGCCGGGGCCGTGCCTGCCGCCGACTGCGCCTTCGCCGCGGAACAGACTTTCTTCCTGACCCTGGCCGAGCAGGTCGTGCCGGCCGAACCCGTCATCCGGCGCGGCCGCGTGGCGCTGCCGCCGTCCCCTTGCGTGGACGACTGGATAGACCGCGAGCGGCTGGAGCGGTACCGCCTGCCCGTGTCCGCGTCCTGAGGGATGCGGTCTGCGCCTGCAGCCAGGCGCGAAAATCCGCCAGCACCGGGTCGCCGGCGTTCTCGACCGGATAGGCGAAGTAGTAGGCGCCTTCGCTGCGCACGGCCAGGTCCGACAACACCTTGAGCTTGCCCGAGCGCAGCTGGTCGCCGATCAGGAAACGCGGCAGCAGCGCCACGCCCAGGCCGGCGCAGGCGGCGCTGATCAGCATGGACTGGATCTCGAAGCGCGGCCCCCGCATGACGTTGACGTCGGGCAGGCCAGCCGCCGAGCACCAGTGGCGCCAGGCCTCGGGGCGGGTCATCAGGTGCAGCAGCCGGCAGCCTACGATGTCTCGCGGACCGGGCGCGGCGGCGCCCCGCAGCAATGCCGGGCTGCCCACCGGCAGCAGCACCTCGTCGAACAAGTGGTCGATCCCCGCGCCGGGCCAGTCGGGCGCGCCGAAATACAGGGCGCCGTCCAGCGCGCTTTCGCTGAAGAAGAAGCGCGTGCTGCGCGCGCTGACGTGCACGGTGGCCCCGGGCTGGTCGTCGTAGAACGAGGCCAGCCTGGGCACCAGCCATTGCGATCCCACGGTCGGCAGGGCGGCGATCTCGAGCACCACGCCGCCTCCCTCGTGCCCCATGACTTCCTGCGTATCGCGCTCGATGCGTTCGATGGTCTGCATCACCCGCTCGCCATACATGGCTCCCGCACGCGTGAGCGAGATGCGCTTCTTGATGCGGTGGAACAGCCGCACGCCGAGTTGTTCCTCTAACAGCGAGATCTGGCGCGACACGGCGCTTTCGGTCAGTGACAGCTCGGCCGCCGCGCGGGTGATGCTGAGGTGGCGCGCCGCCGCGTCGAAGGCGGTCAACGCACCGATGCTGGGCAGCCTGCGTCGCATTGGGTCATTCCAAAAACTCAAGATGTCTCCAGAATAAATCGTTTGTCGGACCGCGGACAAGACTCCTAGGATGTGTCCCGTTCCTCCACATTCCTGCATGCCATGACCGCAAACAACGAACGAGTCCTGATCGCCGGCGCCGGCCCCGTGGGCCTGGTGGCCGCCAACGTGCTGGCGGATGCCGGCATCCCCGTGACGGTGTTCGAGGCCGAGGCCAGCCTGCCGCAGACCTTGCGCGCCTCGACCTTCCAGCCTTCCACGCTGGACCTGCTCGCTCGCCTGGATATTTCGAAATTACTCATCAACATGGGCCTGGTGGCCCCGCGCATGCAGTACCGCGACCGCCAGGGCTGGGTGGCAGAGTTCAACTTCGGCGCCATCGGCGACGAGACCGCGCACCCCTATCGCCTCCAGTGCGAGCAGTTCAAGCTGAACGGCCTGCTGGTCGAACGCCTGGCGCGCATCCCGCATGCCGAGGTCCGCTTCGACGCGCGCGCGACCGACGTCCGGCAGGATGCGGACGGCGTCACGCTTACGCTCCAGGGCGCCGACGGCGCCACGACGACGGAACGCGGCACCTGGCTGATCGGCGCCGACGGCGGCCGCAGCGCGGTGCGCGACCTGCTGGGCGTGGTGCTGGAAGGCTTCACCTGGACCGAACGCTTCCTGGTGGCCAGCACCCCTTTCGATTTCGCCGACGTCATCCCCGGCCTGGCCGAAGTCAGCTACTTCGCCGATCCCGAGCAGTGGTTCTTCCTCTTGCGCGTGCCCGGCCTCTGGCGCGTGATGCTGCCGGTGGGCGCGGACGAGACCGATGCCGACATCCTGTCGGACGCCAGCATCCAGCGCCGCCTGCAATGCGTGCACCCGAACCCGGCCGGCTACGCCATCGAGCACCGCACCATCTATTCCGTGCACCAGCGCGTGGCGCCGCGATACCGGGTGGGCCGGGCCTTCCTGGCGGGCGACGCGGCCCACCTGAACAATCCGCTGGGCGGCATGGGCATGAACGGTGGCATACATGATGCTTTCAATCTTGCCGACAAGCTGGCCCGCGTCTGCCTGGGGCAGGCCGGCGAGGCCCTGCTGGACAGGTACGAGGCGGAACGGCGGCCCGTGGCGCTCGACTACGTGAACAAGATCACCATCGCCAACAAGAACAACCTGGAGACGCGGGACGAGGCGCGGCAGAAGACCTGGCGCGAAGAAATGACCCGCACGGCCGGCGACGGGCAACTGGCCAGGGAGTACCTGTTGAAGGTGTCCATGATCAGCAGCCTGCGGCGGCCGGAGATGCACCAGGGCGCGTGACCCGCAGTATGCGCTCCCCTTCCCTACCATCCTCCATCGGGAGTTCAGCATGTTCAGCAAATTCGCACTAGGCAGTATGCTCGCGCTGGTGTCGGCCACGGCTCCGGCCTGGGCCGACTCTTATCCCAGCCGTCCCATCACCATCGTGACGCCGTTCCCCCCGGGCAGCACCAGCGATATCATTCCCCGCCTGCTGGCCCCCCATGTCTCGAAGGCCCTGGGCGCCACGGTGGTCGTCGAGAACCGCGCCGGCGCCAACGGCTCGCTGGGCGCCGCGAAAGTGGCGACCTCGCCGGCCGACGGCTACACGCTGCTGATGGCCACGACCGGCGTGCTGGCCATCAATCCCTGGGTGTACGGCAAGCTGTCGTACGCCCCGGCCAAGGACTTCGATCCCGTCATCAACGCCGCGTCCACCCCCAACCTGCTGGTGGCCCACCCCGGCATCGCGGCCTCCAACCTGAAGGAACTGGTCGACCTGGCGCGCAAGCGTCCCGGCGAGCTGACTTTCGCCTCGGCCGGCAACGGCAGCACCAGCCACCTGTGCGGCGAATCGCTGAAGGCGGCCACCGGCGTGGACCTGGTGCACGTGCCCTACCAGGGACCGGCCCCGGCCATGCAGGACGTCCTGAGCGGCCGCGTCAGCCTGATGTGCGACAACCTCTCGAACGTCCTCCAGTACGTCAAGAGCGGCCGCCTGAAGGCCATCGCGCTGACCGGCAAGGAACGCAGCCCGCAGGCGCCCGACATCCCGACCTCGGCCGAGGCCGGCTACCCCGACGTGCAGGCCGGCAACTGGTACAGCTTCGTCGCGCCCGCGGGCACGCCGCGCTCCATCGTCGACCGGCTGAACACCGAGTTCGCCAAGGCCTTGCACGACCCCGCCGTCACCTCCCGGCTGGAATCGCTGGGGCTGACCATCATCGCCGACAAGCCCGACGAGTTCCGCGCCTTCATCGCGCAGGAATCGGCCCATTGGCAGAAGGTGGTCAAGGCCGCCAATGCCAGGCTGGACTGACGGCCCGCCCGATCCGGCCGCCATGTCCGCATGCGCGGCCGCCACGTTTTCCGATGGATACACGATGCTCCTGAACTTCATCACCGGCGCGGGCACCGCCTCGCGCGACACCGCCATCTCGCACGCAGTCATCGCCGGCTGGACCGGCCGCGACCGCGAGGCCATGGAGAAACACATCGCCGAGCTGGAGGCCCTGGGTGTCCCGCGCCCGGCCGCCACCCCCATGTACTACCGCGTCGCGGCCTCCCGCCTGACCACACGCGACCGCATCGAGGTCTGCGGCACCGACTCCAGCGGCGAGGTCGAGTTCGTCATGCTGCGCGCGGGCGGGCGGTTGTGGGTAGGCATAGGCTCGGACCACACCGACCGCAAGGTCGAGACCATGGGCGTGGCGATCTCCAAGCAGTTGTGCGAGAAACCCGTGGGCGCTGACTGGTGGCTGTTCGACGATGTGGCCGCGCACTGGGACCGGCTGCTGCTGCGCGCCTTCATCGAGGAAGACGGCCGGCGCGTGCCCTACCAGGACGGCCCGGTGACGGCCATGCGCCATCCGCTCGAGCTGATCGCCGGCTATGCCGACGGCGGTGGCGCCCTGCCCGAAGGCGGCGCGATGTTCTGCGGCACGCTGCCCGCCCACGGCGGCATCCGCCACTCGGCCCGCTTCGATTTCGAACTGCACGACCCCGTGCTGGACCGCACGCTGCGCCACGGCTATCTCGCCGAGTCGCTGCCCGTGGCCGGCTGATTCCCTTTCATATCAGGAGTCCCTTTTTATGCCCGTGAACAAACTGCACGACGAATTCCATAACGTGGACATGGAGAACGGCTGGCAATTGCCCGAAGGCTACGACCCCGCCTCCGGCGCCCGCGAGAAGATCCTGGCCGGCGCGCTGGACGTCCTGAACAAGCGGGGCAGCCGCACCCGCCTCCTGCGCTTCCCGCCCGGACTCCACACGCGGGAGGCCATCGTCCATGACCATTGGGAGGAAGTCTTCCTGGTCTCCGGCGACCTCACGGTGGGCAACGACGCCGACGGCAACGGCGGCACGCCGTTCTCCGGCTACACCTACGCGGTGCGCCCGCCCGGCGCCTGGCACGGCCCGTTCAAGTCCAACGGCGGCTGTCTCCTTCTGGAAATACACTACTACGACCCTGCCTGAGGCCCACCCCTACGCCCTTCGGGCGCCCAGCACGCATGGATGATTGATATGACTCCGCCCGACAAGTCCCTAGAACACCTGAGCGCCGAGCTGGACGCCGGCCGCGTCACCAGCCGCGCGCTGGTGGAAGACTGCCTGGCGCGCATCGCCGACCCCTCCGGCGAAGGCGCGCGCGTCTATACCCTGGTGGACGCCGATGGCGCGCGGCGGGCCGCCGACGCGATCGACGCGGCGCGCGCGCGAGGGGAAAGCACCCGGCGCCTGGCGGGTATTCCCATCTCGATCAAGGACTTGTTCGACATCGAAGGCCAGGTCACGACGGCGGGCTCGCGCGTGCTGGCCGAGGCCCCGCCCGCCGCGCGCGACGCCGAGGCGGTCGCCCGCCTGCGCGAGGCGGGCTTCGTCGTCATGGGCCGCACGAACATGACGGAGTTCGCCTATTCGGGGCTGGGACTCAATCCCCACCACGGCACGCCGCTCAACCCCTACGACCGCAAGACCGGCCGGATTCCCGGCGGCTCGTCCTCGGGCGCGGCGGTGTCGGTCACGGACGGCATGGCGGCCGTGGGCCTGGGCACCGATACCGGAGGCTCGTGCCGCATCCCCGCCGCGCTGACCGGCCTGACCGGCTTCAAGCCCACCGCCGCGCGCGTACCCGCCACCGGCGCCTTCCCGCTGTCGACCACGCTGGACAGCATAGGCGGCATCGGCCGCACGGTGAATTGCTGCGCCATCGTCGACGCCATCCTGTCCGGCGATCCGGTTTACCCGAACGAGCGTGCGTCCCTGGCCGGACTGCGCATGGGCGTGCCGCAGACACTGGTGCTGGACGGCATGGACCATGACGTGGCCTCGGCCTTCCAGGACGCGCTGCGGCGGCTGTCGCAAGCCGGCGCGGCCATCGTGGACGTGCCCTTCGCGGAGTTCGCGGAACTGGCCGCCATCAATGCCAAGGGCGGCTACACGGCCGCCGAGTCCTATCCGCTGCACCGGGACATGATGGCCCGGCATGGCGACCTGTACGACCCGCGCGTCAAGGTGCGCATCGAGAAAGGCGCGCAGCTGACCGCGCAGGACCTCGCCGAATTGCACGCCCGCCGCGCCGACTGGATACGGCGCACGAGCCGCCACTTCGAGACGCTGGACGCCATCGCCTGCCCCACGGTGCCCGTGATCGCGCCGGCGCTGGGTGAACTGGCCGACGACGAGGCCTATGGCCGGACCAACCTGCTGGTGCTGCGCAACCCGACCTTCATCAACTTCCTGGACGGGTGCGCCATTTCGCTGCCCTGCCACGCACCGGGCACGGCGCCGGTCGGCCTCATGCTGGCCGCGCCGGGCGGCCAGGACCGCCGCCTGCTGGCGGTGGCGCGCGCCGTCGAGGCCCTGCTCGCGGCGCGCTGAGCCGGCGGCCGCTACTTGCGCCGCGCGAACTCCAGGTACTCCGGGTCGAAGCTCATGCCCCATCCCGGCGCGGTCGGCAGCGTGTAGAACCCATCGACGAACGGCCGGGCCGGCTGGTTCGCGATCAGCTTGTAGAAGAACGGATCGCGCCAGGGAAGCATGACTTCGGCATAGCGGCCGTTGACCACGCCCGCCGACATCATCAGGCCGATCTGCGGCTCCAGGTGCTGCATGACCGAGACGTTGAAGGCCGAGGCCAGCATCGCCACGCGCCGCCACTCGGTCGGACCGCCGCCCCAGCTCGCATCGAAGTTGCAAATGTCGATGGCGCCCGCCGTCAGCAGGTCGCGGCAACCGAAGCGCGACAGCTCGCTCTGCCCCGCGGCCACCGGCACGCCGCCCACGGTCCGCACCACCGCCATGTCGGCGCGGTCGTTGTCCCAGCGGCAGGGCTCCTCGAACCAGGCCAGGTTCAGGTCGCGCGTCCGGCGCACGAACTCCAGCGCCTCTTCGCGGCTCCATCCCTGGTTGGCGTCGCAAGCCAGCACGAAGCCATCGCCGCCGGCCCGGCGCACGGTCTGGGCGCGCAGGGCGTCCTCGGCGGGCGTCTTGCCCCCCAGCTTGAGCTTCAGGCCATGGATGCCGAAGGCCTTCAGTTCGGCCACTTCGTCCGCCAGGGCCTCCAGGTCGCCGCTCTGGCGGTAGTACCCGCCCAGCGCGACCACCGGCACCCGCTCGCGCGCGCCGCCCCACAACAGGTGCAGCGGCAGGCCGGCCAGCTTGCCCACGGCATCGTGCAGCGCGCTGTCCACGCAGGCCTGGGCCCGCAGCGCCACCCGGCGGTCGCGCAGGAAAGGCTCGGTCGCGCGCCGCGTGGCGGCCCAGGCGTCGTCGATGGCCGCCACGCGGCGGCCCTTGAGCAAGGGCTCCAGTTCATCGTGGATCAGCCGGATGATGGCCGGCTGAAGTTCGTCGTCGTTGCCGTTGAAGCACTCGCCCACCACGCCGGCGTCGGTGTGCACGCGCGTGACGATGGTGCAGCGATGGGTCAGCTTCAGGGTCGAACCCGTGGCCGGCCGCTCCAGCTCCACCCTCAGCGGAATGGTCTCGATGCGGGTGATGCGGGCGTCCACCAGGGCAGGCACGCCGCCTTGTCTGATTGCGGAAGTCATATCGCTCCTAGGCCGGGTTCGAGTACGTAGATCCGTTCGCACATGACCCGGCGCGTGTTCTGGAAATGCGGGCGCACGCGGCTGCTCCAGCCGGTCGCGCGCACCGCCAGCCAGGCGGGATCCTGCTGGATGGCGGGCGTGGTCAGGTCGTAGCAGGCCAGCGAGCGCTGGCTGCCGTCGGGATTGTCCGCCACCAGCCGGCGCGCGCGCACGTTGCCCGTCACGGCGGCCAGCCCGGGCAGGTGTTCCTGCCCATACCAGTTCGACAGATCCTCGGCCACATCGGGACGCACGTCGGTCTCGACCACGTAGTGGTGCGTGACCGGCTGGCCCTGCGAGACGCCGGGCAGGTCCTGCACCGGCGACAGCAGCAGGACGTCAGGCGCCTGGCCGGGCAGCAGCCTGCCGGCCCGCTCGGCGATGGCGCCGGCCAGTTCCAGGCCGCCGGGCCGCGCCGACCAGAAGTACAGGTACAGATGGGAGCCATCCAGCGCACGGTTCGCGTCCACGCGCTCGAAGCATCCGGGGTGGGCGGCCACCACCTCGGCCGCCAGTCGTTCGATGGCCGCCAGGTCGGCGGGCACCGGGGAATACCGCAATAACACCGCGGCGGGTCTGCTCATAGATGCATCTTCCAGAAATTGCCTGCCGGACGCGTCAATCGGCCTGGATGCCCAGCCGCTTGATCAGCTCCGCCCACTTGGTCGTCTCGCCGGCCATGAACTTGCCGAAGGGCTCCGGCGACAGATAGGCCACCGACGCGCTCTCGGCCTCCAGGCGCTGGCGCATGTCCGGCTCGGCCAGGATGTCGCCGATGGCCTTGCTCAGCTTGTCGACGATGGCCGGCGGCGTGCCGGCCGGCGCCAGGATGCCCCACCAGTTGTCGCCGTCGTAGCCGGCCAGGCCCGCTTCCTGGACCGTGGGCACCTCGGGCAGCACGGGTTGGCGCTTGGAACCGCTGACGGCCAGCGGCCGCAGGCGGTTGGCCTTGACGTGCGGCAGGGCCTGCAGCACGGTGCCGACGGACACCTGGGCATGGCCCGCGGCAACGTCGGTCAGGGCGGCGCCGGCGCCCTTGTAGGGCACGTGCGTCATCGAGATGCCGGCCCGGATCTCGAACAGTTCGCTGACCAGGTGCTGCGAGCTGCCCACGCCGGACGACACGTAGTTGAGCTTGCCGGGATTGGCCTTGGCGTAGGCGATCAGGTCCGACAGCGTCTTCACGGGCAGGCCCGGATAGACCGAGATCAACAGCGGCGCGGTCGCCAGCCGGGCAACGGGCGAGAAGTCCTTGGCCGGATCGTAGGGCAGCTTCTTGTACAGCGTCGAATTCGCCGTGTGCGGCGTCGAGATCAGCAACAGCGTATAGCCGTCCGGACGGGACTTGGCCACCACTTCGGTGCCGATGGTGCCGCCCGCTCCGCCCCGGTTGTCGACGATGAACGGCTGCCCCAGGCGCTTGGTCAGCTCCTCGCCGATCAGGCGGCCGACGATGTCATTGCTGCCACCGGGCGCGAACGGGATCACGATGCGCACCGGCCGGGCGGGGTAGTCCTCGGCGCGCGCGGCGCCGAGCGTGGAAGCCAGCGCCAGGGCAACGGCCGGGACCAGGAACTTGCGGGACATCTGCATGGGGTCTCCTCGTGCATGCCGCCTTGGCGGAATCCCGCTGGCGGCGTTTAGTCAAGAGGCGGCATTGTGCGCACGCGTGCCATTTTCATCAATAAAATAGCTTCTACATCTGATATCCATAAATCAAATACCATGGACCTGCAGCAGCTGGAATCCTTCGTGCGCGTGGCCGAACTGGGCAGCCTGACCCGCGCCGCGCTGGTGGCGGGCGTCTCCCAGCCCACGCTCAGCCGCCACATCCGCCTGCTGGAACTCGAGCTGAAATCCCATCTGCTGGTCCGCACCGGCCGCGGCGTGGAACTGACCGAATCCGGCAAGTGCCTGCTTTCCTACGGCAACGCCATCCTGAAGCTGACACGGCAGGCCCGCGCCGACATCCAGGCGCTGCGCGAACAGCCCACCGGCAGGCTGACCGTGGGCCTGCCTCCGCGCATCGCGCATGTGCTGACGCCGGAACTCGTCAAGCAATTCCGCCAGCGCTATCCCGAGGCATCGATTTCCGTTTCCGAGGGCCTGAGCGTCGCGCTGCGCGAGGACCTGATACTGGGCAAGATCGAGATCGCGCTGCTGTTCGATCCTCCGCCCAGCCCCCGGCTCGAATACCGCAGCCTGTATCGCGAAGACATGGTGCTGTGCGGCCGCCCCAAGCCCGCCTTTCCGCTGCCGGCGCGGCTGGCGGCACGGGAGCTGGAGCGCTATCCGGTCCTGGTGCCCAGCATTCCGAACGCCGTGCGCAACGTGATCGAGGCCGGCTGCCGGCCCCATGGCATCAAGCTGAACGTCGTGGCCGAGGTCGACGCCGTGCATACCCTGCTCAAGCTCGCGCTGAGCGGACAGGGCTATGCCATCGTGCCGCGCAGCGCGGCGCCCATCGCCAGCACGGTCGAAGGCGGCCCGTTCAGGATCTCCGCCATCGGCTCGCCCCGCATGCGCAACAACCTCGTATTGGCCACCGCCCGCGAGCGGCCGCTGTCGCAGCTCGCGCAGGGAACGGTGGAACTGCTGGCGGCACAGGACATCGGCCGCCTGCTGGACGCCGGGCGGCGCATCAACGGATAGGCATGCCCTAGCGGATGCGTCCCGCCCCGGGTTTGTGGGCCACCACGTCGCCGAACTCTTTCGATTCGAGTATGGCCAGCCGCGCGTCGTCGATGGCGGCGGCATGCTCGCGGGCGCGGCGCCGGCGCTCCAGCAGGATCAGTCGCTTGGTCTGCGCCACCGCCGCCGCGGAATTCGACGCGATGCGCCGCGCAAGCGCCATCGCGGCCGCGAGGCTGTCGGGCACGACCTCGTCCACCAGCCCGATGCGCAGCGCTTCCCGCGGTTCGATCAGCCGGGCCGTCAGCATCAGGTCCAGCGCGCGCGGTTCGCCCACCAGCCCCGGCAGCGTGACGGCGCTGACGCCCGAGAGCATGCCGTGCTGGACTTCGGGGAATCCCAGCTTGCCGGTCTCGGCGGCGATGCGGAAATCGGCATGGATGGCCAGGGTCAGCCCCATGCCTATGGTGAAGCCGTGCAGCGCCGCCACGACCGGCTTGTGCAGCTCCACGCCTATGCCGGGAATCGCGTCCATCAGCGTCGGCGTGTCGACCATGGTGCCGGTCGCCTGCATCTCCTTGATGTCCGAGCCGGCGCAGAAGGCCTTCTCGCCGGCTCCGCGCAGCACCAGTACCGATACGGCGGGGTCCTGCGCCGCGTCGCGCCAGATGCGGCCCAGTTCCCGCTTCGCGGGCACGTCCAGCGCGTTCATGCGCTCCGGGCGGTTGATGACGATCTCGTGGATGCCGCCCTCGAGCGGACGATAGTCGATACCCATGCAGGCCTCTTCCGTTGAATGACGCCGGCGACACGTTGACAGGCCGGTGCCGGCTATGCAAACTATACCGCATATGTGTAAATAGTAAACATTATGTGCATATAATGCACAAACCTAGGACACACCTACTCATGAAAGCCGTCATCCTTTCCGCCTTCGGCGCACCCGATACCCTGGAAATCCGCGAGGTTCCCACCCCCTCCCCCGCGGCCGGCGAAGTGCTGGTCCAGGTCAGGGCAGCCGGCATCTGTCACCACGACGTCCTGCACCGCGCCGGCAAGCTGCCGGGCGCGCGCGCCGGCGTCGTCCTGGGCCACGAGACCGCGGGCGAAGTCGTCGCGGTAGGAGACGGCGTGATCACGCATCGCGTAGGCGACCCCGTGGTCATCTACCAGCGCCAGTTTTGCGGCCTGTGCCGCAACTGCCTGCGCGGCCGGCAGGACATGTGCCGTGCCCTGGGCCTGCCGGCGGTCGATACCGTGGGCGGCTACGCCGAATATGTCTGCGTGCCCGCGCCCATGGCCATTCCCGTGCCGCGCGGCCTGCCCTGGGAGGCCGCGGCGCTGTCGTGCTGCCCGATAGGCACCAGCCTGCGCGCGCTGCGCATCCTGGCCGGCACCAGTCCCGGCGACACGGTCCTCATCACTGGCGCAAGCGGCGGCCTGGGCATGCATCAGATCCAGATCGTGCGCGCCCTGGGTGCCCGCTCCATCGCCGTCACCTCGAGTCCGGCCAAGGCCGCGCACCTGAAATCGCTCGGAGCGGACGAGGTGATCGTGTCGCCCGACCTGAAATTCAGCGCCCAGGCCTGGCAGCTCACCGGCAAGCAGGGCGTGGACATCGCCATCGACAACCTGGGCCTGTCCCTGCCCGAGACCCTGCGCAGCATGGCCCAGGGCGGCACGGTGGTGGTGCTGGGCAACATCGACGGCCAGGCGGTGGACGTGCTGCCCGGCCTGTTGATCGGCCGGCGGATACGCGTCATGGGATCGGGCAGCGGCACGCTGGAGGACATCCGCCAGGCGCTGGCGATGCTGGCTTGCGGCCAGATCCGCCCCGTCATTTCCGCCACCCTGCCCTTCGACGAGATCCGCCGCGCGCACGAGCTACTCGACACCAAGGCCGTGGAGGGCCGCGTGATCATGCAGGGCTGGCTATGAACATCGGTGCCCTGCTTCAACGGTGCGCGCAGCACTGGCCCGGCCGGCCCGCGATCGTGGACGCGCGCGACGGCGGCGTCCTGGACTTCCGCGCATTCGCCGCGCGCGTGTTCGGACTGGGCCACGCGCTGCGCGCGGACGGGCTCGGCGACGGCGACCGCGTCGCCATCCTGGGGGACAACACGCCCGCCTACCTCTTGTGGGACTACGGCGCGATGTCGGCGGGACTGGTCCGCGTGCCGCTCGATCCGGCGCTCAGCGCCGATGAACAAGCCGCGCAACTGATCGACGCCCAGGCCCTCATGCTGGCCCACGGGGCCGAATATGCCGATCGCGCGCGCGAACTGGCCGCCCGCGTGCCGGGCCTGCGGCTGCGCCCGTTGGAGACCGACGCCGGCAGCCGCGAGACCCCGGCGGCCACCCCCGCCGCCCAGGCCATGGCCTCGCTCAACTACACGGGCGGCAGTACCGGGACGCCGAAAGCGGTGGTCATCACCCATGGCAGCCTTACCTCCGCCTTGCAGAACATCGTCTTGGCCCGAGGCCAGCACCCCGGCGACGTCATGCTCAACATGCGGCCACTGTGGCCGATCGCCGCCATCATCGTGCTGGCCCAGCTGGCCGCGGGGGGCACCGTCGTGCTGGCCGGCCGCTTCGAGCCGACGCGCTTCCTGGAGCTGCTGGCGCACTACCGCGCCACGTCCACGTCCCTGGTCCCCACGCACCTGGTGCGGCTGCTGAAGGAAACCCGGCCCGCCGACCACGACCTGGGCGCGCTGCGCAGCATGGACGTAGGCGCCGCCGCCATTCCGCCCGATACCTTCCTGGCCGCCATCCAGGCGTTCGGACCTCGCTTCGGCATTCTGTACGGGCTGACCGAAGCCTCGTGGAGCTGCTACCAGCCGCCACAGGTGCTGGCCGATCCGGCCACCCGGGCCCAGGCCATACGCAGCGTGGGCCGTCCGCTGTTCGGCTGCGAAATCCGCATCGAAAGCGAGGGGGAAACCGCGCCGGCAGGCACCGAAGGCGAAGTGCTGATACGCGGCGCCCACGTCGCGGCGGGCTACTGGCGGCAACCGGAACTGACCGCCGGGGTCTTCCGCGACGGCTGGTTCCGCACCGGGGATCTCGGCATCCTGGATGCCTCGGGCGTGCTGCGCATCACCGGCCGCCTGAAGGAAGTGATACGCAGCGGCGGCAAGTCCATTCTGCCGGACGAGGTGGAGCGCGCGCTGTGCAGCCACCCGGCCGTGGCCGAAGCGGCCGCCGCCGGCCTGCCCGATCCCGAGTGGGGCGAGATCGTCGGCGCCGCCGTCGTGCTGCGCGCGGGCGCGGCGGCCACGGCCGAGGAACTGATGGAACACTGCCGCCGGTCGCTCTCGGGCTTCAAGAAGCCGCGCGTGATCCGCTTCGCTCCGGCCATCCCCAAGTCCCACTACGGCAAGGTGCAGCGGGCCAAGGTACGGGCCTTGCTCGCGGAGCCGGCCTGAGAGCCGGACTTCCCGTCACTGCTCGGCGATGTTGGCCAGCTTCACGATCTCGCGCGACTTGGCCGTTTCCTGGTCGATGAAGGCCCGGAAGCGGGCGCCCGACACGCCCGAAGGCTCGAGCCCCTGGCGCTCGAACCAGGCGCGCGTGTCGGGCTCCGCCACGAAGCGCTTGACGGCGGCCTCCAGCTTGTCCACCACCGAGGCCGGCAATCCCGCCGGCCCCCACAAGCCATACCAGGTCGAGAAGTTGACCTCGGGATAGCCCGCTTCGGCGAACGTCGGCACGTCGGGAGCCAGCGCGCTGCGCTTGCTCCCCGTGATGGCCAGCGCCTTGAGCTTGCCGGCCTTGACCGGCGGCAGCGACGACAGCAGCGGATCGATCATGCCGCTGACCTGGCCGCCCATCAGGTCGACCAGCGCCGGCCCGGTGCCCTTGTAGAGCACGGTGGGCACGGCCAGGCCGGCCCGGTACTTGAAGGACTCCACCGCCAGGTGGCCCGCCGCGCCGAAACCGCCTACCGCGAAGCTGAACCGGTCGGGCGTTGCCTTGACCTTGGCCACGAAATCCTGGACCGATTCGGCCGGCGCGGACGCGGGCGTGACGAACAGCAGCGGTCCGGACGCGACCAGCGCCAGATGCGTCAGGTCCCTGGCCGGATCGAAAGGCGGCTTGTCCTTCATGATCAGCGGATTGACGACCAGGGTCGAAGCCGTGAACAGCAGCGTGTAGCCGTCGGCCGGTGCCCTGACCACCGCCTCGGCGCCGATGTTGCCCGAGGCGCCGGCGCGGTTCTCGACCACCACCTTCTGCGAGAACTGTTCGGACAGCCGGAGCGCCAGCGTACGCGCGACCGCGTCCACCGCGCCGCCGGCCGCGAAGGGCACGACCAGCCTGACCGGCCGGGAGGGATATCCATCCGCCGCGGCGGCGGAGGCCGTAGCCAGCAGGAGAAACGACGCAAACCAGGAAACACGCAGGGACGACATGGCGACAACCTCTCATGACCGTTGGTTATGTGCATATTACGCACATAAAGCTTGTAATACGCACTTGGAGATTAGCGATACCATGTCGCGACGTCAACGATTCCCGCGACCTTTTCCATGCCCCGCCCGTCCATCCCTTCCGCAGCTCCGCCCGGCAATCGGGTGCAGGTCATCGACCGGGCCATGCTCCTGCTCGACGTGCTGATGCGGATGCCGCGAGGCGCGACGGCGCTCGAACTGGCACAGGCGACGGAACTGGACCGCACCACGGTCCATCGCGTGCTCCGCACCCTGGCCTTCTGGGGCATGGTGCAGGCACGGGAAGGGGTCTATGCGCTGGGACCCAAGTGCCTGGTGCTGGGAACGGCCCAGCACGACCGGCTCGGCATACGGCGCGCCGCCCTGCCGCATGCGATCGAGCTCCAGGAAAAAGGCGTGGGCAAGCGCCGCGCGATCGTCTCCATCTCCGTGCCGGCGCTGGACGAGGTGGTCATCATCGAACGCATCTGGGCTCCGTCGGTGCCGCTGAACATCATCACCGACATCGGTACCCATTTCCCGCTGGACGCCAGCGTGAGCGGGCGCGCCATCCTGGCCGCGTGGCCGCGCGAACAGGGCATCGCGCACGTGGGCGAGGAACGCTACGCGGCCGTCTCGGAACGGCTGGAAGCGATACGCGCGGCCCGGGGCCTGTCGTTCGGCCTGAGCGAGATGCGGCCGGGGGTGGGCACGCTCGCCTGCCCGGTGTTCGGCCGTGGCGGCGAAGCCGTGGCCGCGCTGATCGTGGCCGGGCTGGCGCTGGAAGAAGAACTGGATCCGGAAGCCCCGCTGGCCCAGCACGCGCTGCGCAGCGCGGCCAGCATCTCGGCCGTGCTGCGCGCGAGCTGACCGCGCACCGTCCTGCCGGGAAAGCCCCTCCTTTTCGGGTTAGTATTTCGGGCTCATGACCGTACTGACCTTTCTGCTATTCCTCGCCTGCGTGGGCCTGTCGGCCTACTGCCAGAACCTCACCGGCTTTGCCTTCGCCCTGCTGCTGCTCGGCATGGTCGGCGCCTTCGGCCTCATGCCCATTCCCGAGGCGGCCAATGTCGCCAGCGTCCTGAGCCTGGCCAACGCCTGGGCCTACTGGCGCTACAACCGGGTCACCTTCGACTGGACGCTGCTGCGGCCCATACTGACCAGCAGTCTCCTGGGCGTGCTGGGCGGCGTCGCGCTGCTGGCCTGGCTCAGCACGAATGCGGTGACGACGCTGCGGCTGCTGCTGGGGGTGGCCATCATCGGCTGTTCCGTCCTGCTGCTGGTGCAGAGCGCCCCCCGCGCCCAGCCGTCGGGCAAGCCGGCGCTGTGGTTCTTCGGCGTGCTGTCGGGCCTGCTCGGCGGGCTCTTCTCCACGTCGGGACCGCCCATGGTCTATCACCTGTACCGGCAGCCCCTGGATCGCAACCTGGTGCGCGAATGCCTGTTCATGATGTTCGCCGCCAGCGCCGCCCTGCGCCTGGTACTGGTGGCCGCCAGCGGCCATTTCGAATGGAGCTCGCTGCTGCTGGGCGTCTGCGCCGTTCCCGTCGTCGCGGGCGTGTCGTGGTGGCAGGCCCGCCATCCGCCTCCTATTTCCCGGCGCGCCATCAAATGGCTGGTCTGCGGGCTGCTCATGCTGGCGGGCGCCAGCCTGATATGGGCCAGCCTGGGCGGTTGAAACCGCCCATTGTGCAACGCACAACAAAAATCGGGCCTTAACCCCTTTTTCCCCTCAGTTGTAAGCAACTTCCCGTCCAGACGTGCGAATCTGGTGTCACCGCTGCGATATCCGCAACGGCCATACCGTCCCACTCTTACAAGGAAGTCCAAATGTCTTACGACAACACTCTGTCCACCCGGTCCGGCCTGCTGCTGCCGCTTTCCGAGCAAACCCCGGAGAACCTGCCCTTCACCGTCCGCATCGCGCGGGACGGCGAGGCGATGGAAAAAGCCATCACCATGCGCCAGTCGGCCTATGGCCGCCACGTGCCGGAAATCGCCCGCAACCTGGGCGAGCCGGAACTGCACGACACCGATCCCGGCTCGGTCGTGCTGCTGGCCGAATCCAAGTTCGATGGCGCGCCGCTGGGCACCATGCGCGTCCAGACCAACATGTGCGGCCCGCTGTGGCTGGAACAGTCGGTCACGCTGCCCGATTGGCTCTCGGGCTATGCGCTGGCCGAGGCCACCCGGCTGGGCGTGGCCAGCGAACGCATGGGCCGCGTGGCGAAAACCGCCCTTTTCAAGGCCTATTTCCTCTTTTGCGTGCAGGCTGGCATAGACTGGATGGTCATTGCCGGACGGTCCCCGCTCGACCGCCAGTACGAGGCGCTGATGTTCCGCGAAGTGTTCCCCGGCCAAGGTTTCATGCCGATGCGGCACGCCGGCAACATTCCCCACCGCGTGCTGGCCTTCGAGATCGCGACGGCGGAAAAGCGGTGGCGCGAGGGCAGCCATCCTTTGTATCAGTTTGTGTTCAAGACCCATCATCCGGACATTCGCATCGATGGGAATTTGATTAACATTGACGCGCTGCGCAGCGCTTCGCGGGAACGGGAAGAACTCCTCCAACCGCAGGCCTGATACGGCACGATCAGCGGCCCATCCGGGGGGGCGGGCCGCCCGCGGACCGACAAGCCCCCCCTCCTTCACAAGGCGAACATGCAGCCCCCTTCGGCGGAACCCTCTACCCGCATAGCCTGGGTTACAGCCAAGATCGACTGGTTCTTAAGCAACTTCTCGTACTACCTCGTACCGGCCGCGATCTTCGTCTTCTCGCTGGTGGCGCTCACGCTGGAACACAGCATCTACGACACCAACGACAATCGCACCCTGCCCTTCGCGGTGGTCGCCGACAAGAACGGCCAGACCCCTTCCGAAGCGCTGGCCGCCCTTGCGTCCGCGCCCGCGGTCCGGTTCCACGACACCCGCCTGGCCGAGACGCCGTTCTGGTTCCGCTTCACCGTTCCCCCTTCGAACACGCCGCAAAGCGTCGAGCTCCCCTCTCGCCATGCGCAGGAAATCTCGTGCTGGAACGCCGCCGGGCTGGCCCCCGTGGGCGCGGCCACGCGCAGCGGCACGTCGGGCATCCTGCAATCGGTGAAGTCCGGTTTCGCGCTGGACCTGGGCGTGCACGCCCAACCCCGCGACCTGCTGTGCCGCGCCCACTTCTCGGGCCCCGCCCGCATCACCGTCGAGGCCTGGCCGGAATCCGAGCTGGCCCTGTCGCATCTCGCCTACCACCACGCCACCGGCGTGCTCGAGGGCGGGCTGCTGACCCTGGCCGTCCTGACGCTGATGACGGCGCTGATCAACCGCGATGCGCGCTACCTCTTGTTCGCGATCTGGCTGGTCGGCAACCTGCGCCTGGGCGGCATCACCATGGGGTTCGACACCCAATGGCTGGAGCGCGCCATCCCCAACGAATGGATGGCGATGACCCGCAAGCTGACCATTGCCGCCTACTACATCGTCACCTACACGCTGTTCGCCCAGTTCATGCGCACCGAGCTCAGCCGCGTGGGCTATGCCTGGCTGCTGCGCGCCGGCGCGCGCGCCGGCCTGGTGCTGCTGGTCCTGGCCCTCTTCCTGAGCTTCGCCGCCTTCCTCCCCGCCATGTGGGTGGTGGCCTCGTTCGGCATCTTCGTCGTCATCTTCTTCCTCGCCCGCATCGTCATCGTCACGCGTTCGCGCATCGCGCTCTGGTACGCCGCGGCGCTGGGCATTGTGCTGTTCTCCACCTTCTCCGAGGTCATCGCCGCGGCGTTCGACTTCAAGGCCCTGGTCGGCGCCCTCAACAGCGTCACCGCCGCCCTGGCGTCCAGCCTGGTGGCCGCGTTCGCGTTCGCCGAGCAGATACGCGTGGAACGGGTCGAGCGCGAACATGCCGAGGCCGAACTGCAACGCGCCTATGAAGTCACGCCCGTGGGGCTGTTCACGCTGGAACCCGATGGACGCTTCGTGCGCGCCAATACCGCCATGCAGGAGAAGCTCGGCCTGGAAGGCCGGCCGCTGCACGAATTGCGCTGGCAGAACTACTTCGAGCCGGGCGCGCTGGCCCGGCTCAAGGAGATCGCCGACCGCGGCGGCGAGGCCGAAATCCAGGCCCAGCCCATAGGCGGCATGGAGCCGCGCTGGTACCTGGCCAAGGCCACGCTGGCCCACACCCGCATCGAGGGCTCGCTGCAGGACATCACCGAACGGCGCAAGGCCACGGAACGGCTGCGCTTCCTGGCCAACAACGACACCCTGACCGGCGCGCTGAACCGCCGCGGCATCGAACACATCCTCGAAACCTCGCTGAAGCACTTCGATCCGGCCCATCCCATCGCCCTGGCCTACCTGGACCTGGACCGCTTCAAGCTGATCAACGACCTGTACGGCCACCAGACCGGCGACGAAGTCCTCAAGCAGGTCTGCCAGCGGGTCAAGTGGTCGCTGGGAGACCACCACCACATCGGGCGCATCGGCGGGGACGAGTTCATCCTCGTACTGCGCGACACCGCCATGCTGCCGGCCACCGACCTGTGCCGCCGCATCATCAGCGACATCTGCGACATGCCCTTCCAGTTGCGCCGGCGTTCGTTCCAGGTCAAGGTATCCATCGGGCTGATCGAGATCACGCCCGAGATGCGCGTCCAGGATGCCGTCTCGGCGGCCGACCGCGCCTGCCGCGAAGCCAAGAAGGGCAAGCACGGCCACCTGGTCATCTACAAGGAAAACGCGCCGGCCTTCCAGGAACGCGCCGAAGAGCTGCGGCTGATCGAGGAACTCGGCAGCACCTTCACGCCCACCGGCCTGTCGCTGGTCATGCAGCCCATCATGTCGCTGCGCGCGCCCGAGGCCTCGCTGGATTTCGAAGTGCTGATCCGCATGCAGGACTCGTCCGGCGCGATGGTGCCGGCCGGCAAGATCATCGCGGCGGCCGAGGCCAACGGCACCATCGGTGAACTGGACAAGTGGGTGCTGACCTCGACGCTGGTGTGGCTGACCGAGAACCTGCCGCGCCTGCCCAACACGCGCTTCGTCTGCGTCAACCTGAGCGGCGCGTCGCTGAACGACGAGGCTTTCATCGAGGACACCTTCCGCATCCTCTCGCGCTTCGGACCGGTGGTGAAGTACCTGTGCATGGAGATCACCGAAAGCGTGGCCCTGCACGACATCGCCAACTCCCGCCGCTTCATCGACCGGCTCAAGTCCTGCGGCGCCAAGATCGCGCTCGACGACTTCGGCGCGGGCTACACCTCGTTCTCGTACCTGAAGGAGTTCGCCGCCGACGCGCTCAAGATCGATGGCGGTTTCATCAAGCGCATGCACGAGCATCCGGCCAACTATGCCATCGTCGAGGCCATCGTCGAGCTGGCGCGCAACCTCGGCATGCGCAGCATCGCCGAATGGGTGGAGGACTATGCCACGGTGGAAGCGCTGGCGGAGCTGGGGGTAGACTATGTACAGGGCTGGGCCATCGCCAAGCCCATGGCGCCCGAGGACATCCTGCGCGCCAGCTCTGCCGCGAGCTTCATCACCGACGAACAGGTCCGGGCCTTCATCGCCGGCGGTTCCCAGCCGGGGCTGCCGGACGGCATGTCCGCCTGGGGCCCGCATTGACGCGGACAGGAAACCGTATGTTCCGACTCTTGCTCAACTCGACCTGGCCGCTGCTGGCGGCCTTCTGCGTGGCCTGCACGCCCGCGCCGCGATCCCCGTCCGATTCCGCCCAAGGCGGCAGCGGCATCAGCGTCTATGGCACCATAGACGCGGGCGTGGTCGTCAACCGCTAGAACCGTTCCTAGGCCCGCCGGGCCGGCGCCAGCGCGGCATCGTCGCGCCCGATGTGGTGCGCGGCCCGGTGCAGGTGGGTGATCAGGTGCCGCATCAGCGGCGAGGGCAGCGAATCGCTGCGCAGCATGGCGCCCACCGTCAGGTCGTAGCCCTTCTCTTCCACGTCGATCACCGACATGAACTGGGACGCCAGCGGCTGCATGGCGATCTGGCGCGGCATCAGGCCCACATAGTCGCCCGCCGCCAGCAAGGACAGCAGCGCCAGGGTCGAATTGGCCACCGCGGCCACCGCCGGCGGTTCCAGCCCGTGCTGCTCGAACAAGGGCCGGGCATAGCCCGATTCCCCGTCGGCACCGGTGAACACCCAGCGGGCGCCCTGCAGATCGGCCAGCGTGCGCGCCTTCAGCCACGGGCTGCCCCGGCGCGCGGTGGGTACCATGGTCGTGCGGATCAGCGGCTCGATATGGAAACTCGCCCGCCGACAGGTCTTCCGGTATCCCCCCCAGGGTCACGTCCACCTCGTGGGCCCGCAGTTTCTGCAATTGCGCGACATAGAGCTCTTCGCTCACGCGCAGCCGGATGCCGGGGAATTCCTGGCCGAAGGTCCTCAGCGCCTCGGGCACCAGCAACATGACCGCCACCGGCACCGCGCCCAGGTGCAGCTCGCCCACCATGGAGCCGGACATCTGCCGGATCTCGTCCACCGCCAGGTTCAGTTCGCGGCGTGCCTTGACCGAGCGTTCGTACAGGACGCGGCCCTGGGCCGTGGGCACGACGCCGCGCGAGGTCCGCTGCAACAGCGTCACGCCCAGTTCGAGCTCCAGTTCCCTGACCATCTTGGTCAATGCCGGCTGCGACGTGCCCACCCGCCTCGCCGCTCCGCGCAGACTGCCTTCTTCCACCGCCGCGACCAGCGCGTTCAGGGTCGTGAGCTTCACCAAATCTCCCTATGGCGATCCGCCGTGCAGGCCACGGGACATGCAGGCGGCTTGCCGGTATTTTGCACCCGGAGGCCGCCGCCCTTCCAGTGCGCGAGCGGCCGGCTCGCCGCTACGGGGTCTGCCCGGGAAACAAGCTCTTCAGGAAGCGCAGTACCGGCGCGCTCAGCGACTCGTCGCCGGTGTTCACCGAATAGACCTGGCTCAGGTGGTTGTGCCCCCGCACGACATTGAGTTCCGGCGCGAAGCCGTGCCGGGTCACCAGCCGGGCGAACAGTTCGCCGGCCTGCACCTGCATCTGCATGGGGTCCATCTCGGCGTAGCTGATCAGCACCGGAAAGGGCGCCGCGTCGACCAGGTCCACGGTCGACATGGCACCCCATTGCGCGCGGTCCGGCCCGAAGTACGCCTCGTTGCGGGGATCCGGCGTCGGGATGCCGAACTGGCGCCGCGCCATTCCCTCCAGCCGTGCATCGTAGACGCCCGAGATGAACACCGCGCCGGCGATTCTGAGTCCTTCGGCGGGATGGAACCGCCGGACCAGCGTCGCAGCCGCGGCATGGGCCGCCCCCGCCGACTCCCCCATCAGCACGATGCGTTCGGGGTCGCCGCCGAGCCCGGCCGCGTGGGTCCTGGCCCAGGCCAGTACGGACGAGATGTCCTGGGCGCCGGCCGGCCACCGGTGGGCGGGCCCGAGCCGGTAGTTGGGCACCACGACCACGTAGCCCTGGCGCGCATAGAAATAGCCCTGGTTGGCGCTGTCCGACTTGTCGCCCCGGACGAAGCCGCCGCCGTGGACGAACACCAGGACGGGCCGGCGCGAGGCGGCCTCGGCCGGCGCGTAGACGTCCAGCCTGTGCCGCTCGTCCGGGCCGTAGGGAAGACCGGCCTCGACCTTGACCCCATCGCGCGGTTGCGCGGCCAGCAGCGGCTGGTACAGCCCCTTGGTCGCCGGCACGTCGATGACCGGCCCCATCTGCCGCAACCTGGCCTGCAATTCGGGCGGCACGCCCCCCTCCGCCGCCAGGACCGGTCCCGCGCCCAGCGGCAGCATGCCGCAAGCCACCGCGCACCACCAGCGTTGCCAGAAACGATTCATTGCCGTCCCTCCGGGGATTTGTGGAACCGGCCATCCTTCATGATCGCGGACAGCCGGGACTTGTCCTGCAGGATCGCCACATCCTGGCACGGATCGCCGTCGACCAGCAACAGGTCGGCCAGGAAGCCCTTGCGCACCATCCCCAGTTCGCCGTCCAGGCCCATGATCTGCCCGCCAAGCATGGTCGCCGCCGACAACGCTTCGGCGGGGGTATAGCCCAGGTGGCGCACGAACAGCTCCAGGTCGCGCGCGTTGCGTCCATTGGGATTGAAGGGGAAACCGTAGTCGCCTCCCGGCAGCACCCGCACGCCGCGCCGCCGCAACTCCGGCACCAGCCGTCGCTGGCGCTCCAGCACGATGGCGGCATCCTCCTTCATGTGGCGCATGTCGAAATGCGGCGGCGGCACGGCATCCAGTGTCGCCTGCACGATGCCCAGCGTGGGCGCGACGAATATCTCGTCCTTGCGCGCCTCCATCATGTCCAGCGCCTCCTCGTCCGCGTAGGTGCAGTGGTACAGCACGCGAAAGCCATGGCGCAGGCCCATCTTCACCGCCTCGGCGGCGTGCGCGTGGGCGGTCAGCCAGACGTCCGACTCGCGTGCCTGCTCGCCCGCCGCCCGCGCCTCGTCCTCGGTGTAGAGCAGCTCCATGGAGGCGCCGGGCTTGAGCGCGCTTTCCCCCGACAACAGGAACTTGAGCGATTTCGCGCCCAGCGCCGCGCAGCCCTTCACGAAGGCACGGACCGCCTCGGGCCCTCGCCCGTGTTCGTCCACCTTGCCCGGGTCCATCATCGCCGACTCGATGGGCGGCTCGCGCTCGACCGAGGAAGGAACCAGGCGCGGCCCCGGCATGCCCCCCGCGTCGATGGCCGCCTTGAGCGTGATTTCCACGGTCCTGTCCAACGCCCCCGCCGAATAGGCGCTGGTAAAGCCATGATCGAGCAGGATGCGGGCATTGCGCGCGGTATTGAGCACGAGGTCCTGTTCCGGCAGGGACATGCCGGGCACGAAGCGCTCCACCGACGTGGGCCAGGACAGATGGGCGTGGGCCTCGACCAGGCCCGGCATCAGCACGCCGCCGCGGCCGTCGACGATGCGGGCGCCTTCGCGCGGCACCGCCGCCTCGCGCGCCACCTGGACGATGCGCTCGCCCTCGACCCGGACCTCGGCCGGGAATGGCGGCGTACCCGAGCCATCGAAGACACGGACGCCGGTGAATACGGTTGCACTCATGGAGATCTCTCTTTTCTCAGAATCGTTGCAGGTCGCTGGCGATGCGCACCGGCCCCATGAAGGCCGGCTGAATGCCGCGGACATAGCCGGACAGGTCGCGCTCCCCATCCTCGCCCGGGGCCAGGTGCGTGAGCACGACTTCCTTGACCCCCGCCGCCGTGGCCAGCTTGCCGATCTCGACGGGCGTCAGGTGGTTCTGCTCCATGTGCCTGATCATGGAAGGCAGCATCGCCGGTTTCAGGTCCGGGGCGCGCTTGAGAATTCCGACCATGCTGTCCAGGTTGATCACTTCGCTCACCAGTACGTCTGCCCCCCGCGCCAGGCGCTCCACGTTCTTGGACGGGCCGGTATCGCCCGTGAAGACATAGACCCGTCCGGGCGTCTCGATGCGGAAGGCATACGACCGCGAGAACGCCGCCTGCGGACTGCCTGGCGGGAAGTGATAGTGCGTGTTCGTCACGGCCAGCACGCGGAGGTTGGCGTCGCGATAGATCTCGGCCGGCTCGTCCATCTCGGCGTCCAGGTCCGCCGCCTTGACCGTCGAAGCCAGCGGCGGCTTGCCGCCGGGGCCGCCGCCTATGGGCGCCAGTTCCACCGTACGGGCGGCGGCGACCAGGTCGGCCACCATGCGCGCGGTGCCCGGCGGCCCGATCACCGGCAACGGCTGGTAGCTGTTGAACATCCAGCGGCTGGCGAGGATCTGGCCCAGGTCGGCGTTGTGATCGATATGGTGGTGGGAAACGAAAACGGCCTTGACCTTGTGCATGGACAGCCCCGCCGCCACCATCTGGCGCTCGGTGCCCGCCCCCACGTCGAACAGATAGACGCTGTCGCCCACCACCACCGCATTCGCCGGTTCCGCGCGTTCACGCCGGATGACCGGACCTCCGCCCGTCCCCAGCGTCACGAATGCAGCCGCCGGCGCGACATCCGCGGCCAGGACGGCGGGAGGCACGGCCGCGGTCACCATCGCGGCGGCCATCATCCAGAGAATCTTCATCCCTTTCTCCATGTTCAGAAACGATCCAGATCGCGCGCCACGAAGACGTCGCCGCCGAAGGTCGTCCGGGCACCGGCCGCCAGCGCCGGCGCGGACTGCTGGAACGCCGCGGCGATGCCCAGGTGCGTGAAGACCAGGCGCCGCGCGCCCGCCTCGGCCGCGATGGCGCCGGCCTGCGCCGGTGTCAGGTGATGCTTCTTCAGGTGGTCGATCAAGGCGGGCCGCACCTGCGGCGGCATGGGCGAAGCCGGGCCGTTGAGGTTGGCGACGATGCCGTCCAGGTCGATGACCTCGCTCACCATCAGCTCTACCCCCTTGAACAGCCGAGCGACCGCGGCGCTCTCGCCGGTATCCCCCGTGTAGCCGATGCCCTGCCCATCCAGGTCGAAGCGCAGCGACAGCGACTCGGTGCCTATCCTGGCCACCGGGCCGTCGAAATGGGAATTGCGCGCCGCGCGCACGCCCTCCACGTCCACGTCACTGCCGTCCTTCAGAATCACCACCCTGACGGTATCGGCCGGCGTACGCGCGCCCCGGCCGCCGCCCACATCCTCGGCGCTGACGAGGTGGGACGGCTGCAAGGAGCGCAGGATGCCGTCGACCACTTCATCCGTGCCCGGCGGACCGTAGATGGTCAGCGTTCCCGGCGCCACCTGCATCCAGCGCAGGCCGATCACGCCTTGCAGGCCGCCGACGTGGTCCTGATGCAGATGGCTGATGAATACCGCCCCCACCCGGGAGGGCTGGTAGCCCGCGGCGGCCAGGCGCTCCAGCGCGCCATCTCCGCAATCGACCAGCCAGACCCGCTGGCCGGCGGTCAGCAGATTGGCGGGCTGCGAACGGTCGGCGTGGATGATGGGGCCGCCCGCCGTGCCCAGGGTCGTCCAGGCCATGGGCCGCTCCGCCCGCGCATCGGCGGCAGCCGCCCATTGCGGCGCGCCGCTGGCCAATGCGGCGGCCAGCAAGAACACAAAGGGAAATTTCATGGGTGTCTCCGTAGGAAATGTTCAGGTGCGCGCCAGCGTGCGCGCGGAAGGCAGGCGGCGGCAGGCCAGGTGGAAGGCGAGCACCGCCGCGCCGGCGATGCCCACCGCCGCCCAGCCCAGCGCGCCATAGCCGGCGGACTTGACCAGCGTGCCGCCCAGGAAAGGCCCGATGGCCGAACCGGTCATCAGCATGGCGGGGGTGGCGGCCACCAGCCGGCCGCTCGGTTCCAGCCGGGCCAGCACGCCGAAGGCAAAGGTATGGGTGAAGATCATCGCCGCCGAGAAGAACAGGGCTCCGGCCGCGTAGGGCGGGAACGCCGTGCCCTGCGCGATCAGCAACGCCAGCGACGCCTGGACCAGCGGCCCCCAGCACAGCACAGCCCGGGCCGGCCAACGCTGCTCCAGCACCGCGGCCAGCGGAGCGGGAAACAGGTTCACGATGCCCAGCGCGATCAACACGGCGGTCACCGCGCCGGCGCCGAATCCCCGGTCCATGCCCATGCGCTCCAGGAAGCTGAAGACCATGGCTTGCACCAGGGCCATGGCGGCCACGCCCGCCGACAGGCCGGCGCGGCGATAGGTCAGCAGGGCCGCCCGGGTATGCCTGGCGGTACCGGGACCGACGACTTGCGGCGCGCCGGGATTGGGGGCCACCGGGGCGTTCTCGCCCGATGCGAACGCCAGGGCCAGCGCGAAGCCGCCCACCGTCGGCGACCAGTAGCTGGCCACGTTGTCCAGCGATGTCTGGCTGAGATCCGATAGTTGCATCGCCAGCGCCGGCGAATACGGCGAGAAATGATCGGGGTCGTAGGGCGCCAGCGCCCCCTGCATCAGGGACAGCTGGCGCCCCAGCCGCACTTCCCCCCATTGCCGCGAGCCCAGGCCCACATAGGCGGAGCGTCCGAACATGCGGCCACCCTGCAGCAGGCTGCCGCTGTCCAGGCCCAGGCCGCTTTCCAGTTCGAAACGCGCCTGCATGCCGTTGCCGAGGTCTTCCCTGCCGCGCAACCCCACCCGCGACGGCACGTGGCCGGTCTGCTTCATCAGCGACGCGTGCTGTCCCGTGCTGGAACGCAGGTGCTCCACGGCGGTATCCAGCACGCCATAGATCTCCACCGCCGACCGTGCCGGCGCCGCTCCGACCGCGCCACCCAGCCCGATCATGGCGGCAGCCAATGTCGTCATCTTCATGTTCTTCGTTCGTCTCCTCGTATGGACGCCGGCTTCTCCCGCGCATCGCGTCGCCCCCATGCACGGTTGAACGCATCCCGCGCCGCGCCTGGCACAGGCACACGCATGAAACACATGGGGAAGGAATACCCGCCGCTCAGGCGGGAAGCGCGGGGCGGGCCCTCAGGGGCTCGCTGGGTGCGAAGGGCAGGCTGGCATCCGGGTCTCCTGCGAGCCGGCTTTCTTTTGCGAGACGCAGTTTATGATCGGGTTCTCCATTTCTCCAGATTATTCAGCCAATACACTGCATCCAAAAAATGGATTGGAAAGCCATAGACCTGAATCTGCTGGTCGTATTCCAGGCCATCCTGGACCAGCGCGGCGTGACGCGTGCCGGCGAGAAGCTGGGATTGAGCCAGCCCGCCATGAGCGCGGCGCTGGCGAGGCTGAGGGACCTGTTCGGCGACCCGCTGTTCGTGCGATCCGGCCTGGAGATGAGGCCGACGCCGCGCGCGCTGGAGCTGGCCGGGCCGGTCGGAAGCGTGCTGGCCTCGATCGCGACGGACGTCCTCCAGCGCGCCGGCTTCGATCCGGCCACGACCCGGAAGACGTTCACCATCGTCACGCCCGACGTGGGCGAAGTGCATTTTCTTCCGCCGCTCCTGGCCAGGATGTCGCGCGACGCTCCCCACGCCAGCCTGCGCACGATCGCCCGGCCCGCCGTAGAGACCGCGTCGGCGCTGATATCCGGCGAAGCCGACCTGGCGCTGGGCTATTTCCCCGACCTGCACAAGGCCGGTTTCTTCCAGCAGAAGCTGCTGGAGATCCCCGTCGTCTGCCTGGTCCGCAAGAACCATCCCACCATCGGCCAGCGCATGACGCTGAAGGAATACCTGTCCGCGCCGCATGCGCTGGTCCGGCCGGACGGACGCGGCGAGGAACTCGATCGCATGTTCGCGCCGCGGCATACGCCGCGCCGGGTGGTGGTGGAGGTCTACCACGTCATGAGCCTGCTGCCCATACTCGAGTCCTCGGACCTGATCGCGGTCGTGCCCCGCGATGTGGCGCACACCTGTGCGCGCTATGCGAACCTGCGCATCGTGGAGTTGCCTTTCGCCGGCCCTTCCATCACGGTGCACCAGTTCTGGCACGAGCGCTTCCACAAGGATCCCGCCAATTGCTGGCTGCGCAGCGCGATCCACGAGATGTGCGCGGCGCTACGCGACTGACCGGCCCTATTCCCGCGCGGCCTTGATCTTGCGCCACAGCGTGGTACGGCTGATGCCCAGCCGCCGCGCGGCTTCCTGGTGGTTGCCCTCGCACTCGGCCAGCACGGCGCGGGCATGGGCGGCCTCCTGGCTGGCGCGCACCGCCGACAGGCTGCGCGCCGCGGGCGCCTGGCGCCGGGCCGGCGCGTCGGCCAGCATGGCCCGCACCTCGCGGCGCGACAGCGGCCGGCCCTCGGTCAGGCAGGCCATGGTCAGGCGCTCCGAGACGTTTTCCAGTTCCCGGACGTTGCCACGCCATGCGCCTTCCTTGAGCACCGGCAACGCCGCCTCCAGCATGGGGGCCACGGCCTCCTGCAAGCCCGCGCGCCCCAGCGCCGCCGGCAGCAGCCGCCGCGCCAGCGCCTCGATGTCCTCGGGCCGGTCGCGCAGCGGCGGCACCACCACCTGCAGGATGTTCAGGCGGTAGTACAAGTCCTCGCGGAAGGCGCCCGCCCTGACCATCGCCAGCAGGTCGCGATGGGTGGCGGCCACGATGCGCACGTCCACCGGAATGGTATCGACGCTGCCCACGCGCGTGATTTCCTTCTCCTGCAAGGCGCGCAGCAGCCGGGTCTGCAGCGGCAGCGGCATCTCGCCGATCTCGTCCAGGAACAGCGTGCCTTCGTTCGCCGACTCGAACAGGCCCGGCTTGCCCTGCCTGCGCGCGCCGGTGAAGGCGCCCTCGTCATAGCCGAACAGCTCGCTCTCCAGCAGCGTCTCGGTAAAGGCGCCGCAGTTGATGGCGATGAAGGGATGCCGGCGCCGCCGGCTCGCGTTGTGCAGGCCCTGGGCCAGCAGTTCCTTGCCGGTGCCGCTTTCGCCGTGGATCAGCACGGCCGCGTCGCTGTGCTCGGCGAATACCCGGCACTGCGCGATCACCTGGCGCATGGCGGCGGACTCGGCCACCACGTCGTCCAGCCGGTACCGGGCCACGCGCGAGCGCCGGTGCGTATGCGCCCGCAGCTTGCTGACGGCGCGCTCCAGCTCGCTGGATGCATGCAGCGTGAAGATGGCGCCGGTCTGCATGCCTTCGTCCAGCAGCGGGACGCGATCGACCACGACCGACTTGCCGCCCATCTCCTGTACCGTCCCGATCTCGCCCGCTCCGCGCGTCATGACCTGCCCCGGCTCGAGGTCGGGCAGCACCTGGCGCAGCGGCTGGCCCAGGGCCTCGCGCACGCGGCGTCCGGTCAGCTTGTCCACCGACGGATTGGCGGCGACGATGCGGCCGGCCATGTCCACCGCGATGACGCCGTCGTTCAGGTGATACAGCACCGAATCGAGCTGGGTGCGGCGCGATTTCTCGGCCTTCTGCGCGGCTGCGATCTCGATCGCGTCGTCGAAGGCGGCGCGCACCGAATCCAGCGAATAGACCAGGATGCCCGTCAATCCGGCCTCGTCGGCCAGGTTGGCGATCAGGCCCGGACCGACCACCACCTCGATGCCGGCCGCGGCCAGTTCCTGGATGCAGTGCCGGGCGTCCTCGGCGGTCTGGTAGGCACGGATCTGCATGGGCAGCGAGAACAGCGTCGCGAAGCGGTTCAGCGCGGGCGGCACGCGCCGGTGCATGACCATGGCGATACGGTCCGAGAACTGCCGCGCCTTGCAGATCGCCGCCATCAGGTCGAAGCCCCCCACCTTGACGAAGGCCACGGGAATGCCGACGTTCTGGCGCAGATAGGCGCCATGGGCGCCCGCCGCGACGATGACGTCGCAGGCCCGCTTTTCGCTGCGCCGGGCGATCTCGGCGATGGCGTCGTCGAAGCCTTTGTCGATGATCTCGATGGCGGCGCGGTCGGCCAGCTCGGGGCTGACGGTGCGGAAGACCTCGGTCAGCCGGTGGGCGCTGATGGCCCAGATCAGGGGCCGGCGGTCATCGGATGCGGCGATGCTCATGTTCACTCCTTTTCAATATTGAAACATGAACACGCACCAGGTGAAACACACGCCTCCCATCGCCTTGCGGCGCCGCGGCCCCCATCGATCGCGCCCGCTGGCATGCGCCTTGCAAGAAGCGGCCATTCCACTCGGAGACTTCGATGCCTCAAGCAGCCTATCCTGCCGTCTACATGCGCGGCGGCACCAGCCGCGCCCTGGTCTTCCACGACCGCGACCTGCCCGCCGGCCGCGACGCCCGCGACCGCATCTTCCTCGCCACGCTGGGCAGCCCCGATCCCGGCAAGCGGCAACTGGACGGGCTGGGCGGCGGCATCTCGTCGCTGTCGAAGATCGCCGTGGTGGGCGCGCCTTCGCGCGCCGATGCCGACGTGGACTACACCTTCGGCCAGGTCGCGATCGACGCGCCGCTGGTCCAGTACCGGGGCAATTGCGGCAACATCTCGGCGGCCATCGGCCCCTACGCGGTGGACGAAGGGCTGGTGCGGGCATCGGGCGACCACGCATCGGTCCGCATCCACAACACCAATACCGGCAAGATCATCGTAGCCGACTTCGCCCTCAGCGACGGCCGCGCCGCGGTCGCCGGCGATTTCGCGCTGCCCGGCGTGGCCGGCACCGGCTCGCCCATCCGGCTGTCCTTCCTGGACCCGGGCGGCGCCACGACGGGCAAGCTGTTCCCCACCGGCGCCGCCCGCGACACCGTGACGATCCCGGACGTCGGCACGATCGAGATCTCGTGCGTCGACGTCTCCAACCCGACCGTCTTCGCGCGCGCCGCGGACTTCGGCCTGTCCGGCACGGAGTCGGCGGCGCAGATCGACGCCCGGCCGGACGTGGTCCGGCAATGCGAGGAGCTGCGCGTCGCGGCCGCCGTCCTGATGGGGCTCGCCACCGAGGACGAAGCGCGCACCCGCCTGCGCAACCTGCCGCTGGTCTGCTTGCTGTCGCCGCCCGCGGACGTGGCGTTTGCGTCGGGCGCCTCGTTGCGGGCCCAGGACGTGGACATCACCGCCCGCATGTTCTCGGCGGGCCAGCCGCACCGGGCAACGCCGCTGACGGGCGCGATGTGCCTGGCCGCCTGCGTGCGCCTGCCCGGCACCCTGGGCGCCGAACTGGGCCGCGTCCCCACGGACGGCCGCGACATCGTCATCGGCCATGCCTCGGGCTCGCTGCCCGTGGGCGCCGCCGTCGGCGGCGGGCAGCAGCCGCGCGTGGAAAGCGCCACCGTCACGCGCACCGCGCGCCGGCTGATGCGCGGCGAGGTCTATGCCCCCACCGGACGGTGACGCCGTTTCGTAGAAACGCGTTACATTATTGAAACACCACCAGTGTTCCGACGCGCGGCCGCCCGACGGTCGCGCCTGGAAATCCTCATACGAATCAATGGCTTGGATCGGGATCCGCGATAGCACCCGCCGCATGGCACGCACCTTGCTCGACAGTCCTCCATTCAGACACAAGAACCGTCCCCGGAGACCCCCATGACGTACCCCCTTACGCCTCGCGCCGGCTCGGCGTTCAAGGCCTTCCGCCGCACCCTCCTGTCCGCGATCGTGGGCACGCTGGCCGCCGCTTCCTGGCAGGCCGCGCAGGCGTCCGACTATCCGACCAAGCCCATCAAGCTGATCGTGCCCTTCGCCCCCGGCGGCGGCAACGACGCCATCGCCCGCACCCTGGGCCGGCGCCTGGGCGACGCGCTGGGCCAGCCGGTGGTGATCGAGAACCGCGCCGGAGCCGGCGGCAAGCTGGGCGTGGAAGCCGGCGTGAAGGCCGACCCCGACGGCTACACGCTCACCCTCATTTCCAACAGCTATTCGGTCAACCCCAGCCTCTATCCCATCAAGTTCGACCCGATCAAGGACATCACGCCCATCGGCATGATCGCGCGCGGCCCGCTCCTGATCTCCGTGCCGACCACGCTGCCGGTCAACAACCTGGCCGACCTGATCCAGCTCGCCAAGACCAGGAAAGGCGGGCTGACCTACGCGTCGTCCGGCCAGGGCGGCATCTCCCACCTGGCCACGGAACTGTTCCAGCGCACCGCCGGCATCGAGATGACCCACGTGCCCTATCGCGGCACGGCTCCAGCCCTGACCGACACCGTCGCGGGCCAGACCGACGTCTTCTTCAGCACGGCCGGCGCCGCCTTTCCCTACATGAAGAGCGGCCGGCTGAAGGTCGTGGCCGAGACGCTGCCCAAGCGCATCCAGGCCGAGCCGTCCATCCCCACCGTGGCCGAGGCCGGCGTGCCCGGCTATGAAGTGATCGTCTGGTACGGGCTGATTGCCCCCAAGGGCCTGCCCGCCGACATCCAGCAACGGCTGAACAAGGAAATGAACATCGCGCTGGCCCTGCCTGAAACCGTGGAGCAGTTGAAGGCCAACGGCGAGGAGCCCGCCGTCGGCAAGCCCGAACAGTTGATGGCGCAGATCCAGAAGGAGTTGACCCTCTGGAAACGCGTCGTGACCGATGCCAAGATCCAGGTGGAATGACCATGCAGACGAAAATACCGTGCGTCATGATGCGAGGCGGGACCTCGCGCGGACCGTTCTTTCTTGCCTCCGACCTTCCGGCCGATCCGGCGCGGCGCGACGAGGTGCTGCTGGCCGCCATGGGGTCGCCGCATTCCTACCAGGTGGACGGCATCGGCGGCGCCACGCCGTTCACCAGCAAGGTCGCCATCATCAGCCCCTCGCGGCGTCCGGGCATAGACGTCGACTATCTGTTCGCCCAGGTCCTGGTGAACGAACGCATGGTCGACACGCGCCCGAACTGCGGCAACATCCTGGGCGCGGTCGGCCCGTTCGCCATCGACGCCGGACTGGTGCCGGCGCAGGGCGACGAGACGACGGTGCGCATCTTCAACGTCAACACCCAGGCCGAAGTCCACGCCATCGTACAGACGCCGGGCGGCTCGGTGACCTACTCCGGCGACGCGGCGATCGACGGCGTGCCCGGCACCGCCGCCCCGGTCAAGCTGAATTTCCGCAGCGCCATCGGTTCCATCACGGGCAAGCTGCTGCCCACCGGCCGGCCGCTGGACGTGATCGACGGCATCGAGGTCAGCTGCGTGGACGTCGCCATGCCCATGGTGCTGTTCTCGGCGACGCAACTGGGCAAGACCGGCCATGAAAGCGCCGAGGAGCTCGATGCCGACACCGCCCTGATCGCCAGGATGGAAGCCATCCGGCGCAAGGCGGGCGAATTGATGGGCCTGGGCGACGTCAGCGGATCGGTCGTGCCCAAGATCGGGCTGCTGGCCGAACCGCAGCACGGCGGCACGATATCGTCGCGTTACTTCGTGCCCTATTCCTGCCACCGCGCGCACGCCGTCACCGGCGCCTTGTGCGTGGCCTCGGCCTGCGCCGTGCCGGGCACCATCGCGTCCCGGCTCTCGGGCCTGGACAGCGCACCGCCGCAAGGCGTGGTGCGCATCGAGCATCCGTCCGGCACGATCTCCATCGACCTCGACGTGGACCTGGTCAGCGCCACGCCGGTCATCCGCCGCGCCGCGGTGATACGCACCGCCCGCCGGCTGTTCGAGGGCAGCGTGCTGATTCCGTCCGAGGTCTGGCAGGACGGTTGACCGCGCGCGTCCGCGCGCACGGCCCCGCCTGAAGGTCCCCACGGGGCCCTGCCGGCGGGGCCGTTTTCATTTCGTGGTGGTACAGTCCACATATCTGCAACATCGTGTTACCGCCCGTGCCCCGGCGCGCAGTCCGGGGCACGCCGCGCCGCTTCACCATGACCGATCTTCCCCTTTCCGCACCGGTCCTCGTCGTCGAAGACGAGCCCTCGATGCGACAGCGGATCCTGCGTCTCCTGACCGGGCTCGGCTACCCCTCCGGCACGCTGGTCTCGTGCGCTTCGCTGGCAGAGACCCGCTTCCACCTCGACAGCGACGTCCGCTTCGCGCTCGCGCTGATCGACCTCGGCCTGCCCGACGGCAACGGCCTGGACCTGATCGAGGCGCTGCACGCGCGCGGCCATGGGACCGCGATCCTGGTGATCTCGGCCTGCTCCACCGAAGACATGATCCTGGCCGCACTGAAGCTGGGCGCCACCGGCTACGTCCTCAAGGAACGCGACGACCAGGAAATCGCGATGTCCCTGCGCAGCGCGCTGCGGGGCGGCGCGCCCATCGACCCGTTCATCGCCCGGCGCCTGCTGGCGCTGCTGCCTGCCCCCGCGTCGCCGCCCCGGGCCCAGGCCGAGGCGACGCTCAGCAAGCGCGAGCTGGAAATCCTCGAACTGGTCGCCCAGGGCCACACCAATCGAGAGATCGCCGAGCAGTTGTTCGTCTCCCCCCACACCGCCGCATGCCACATCAAGAACATCTACCGGAAACTGGCGGTCACGTCCCGCACGCGCGCGATCCACGAAGCACGTTCGCTTGGCTTGCTGTAGTCCTGGCGCTCTGGCTGTGCCTGCCGGAGACGGCCCGCGCGGACGCATGCCGCCCGGCGATTTCCTCCATCAGCGCCGCCCGCGCGAACGAGTCCCCGGACACGCCGCCCGCCACGGGCTGGGAGGCCGTCGCCCTGCCCGACATCTGGTCGACGCGCTGGCCCGGCCACGACGGCACGGTCTGGTACCGCGTCGAATGGACGCATTGCCCCGGCCAGCCCGTGGCGCTGTTCCTCGAATATCTTTCGATGGCGGGCGCGGGACGGCTCAACGACGACCCGCTCTGGGCAGACGCCAGCCTGGTCGAACCCCTGACGCGCAGCTGGAACCTGCCGCGCTATTCCCTGCTGCCGCCCTCGGCGCTGCGCGCCGGCATCAACACCTTGTGGATCAGGGTGGCGGGCTACGACCTCTACAGTTCCGGGCTGGGCGGGGTGCACATCGGCCCGCCCGACGAGGTCCGTCCGCGCTACGAACGAGAATGGCTGCTGCGGCGCGTCCTGCCGCAGGCCAACCTGATCATTTCGATCACGCTGGGCTGCTTCTTCCTGATGGTCTGGCTCCTGCGGCGCAACGAGCAGGCCTACGGATGGTATGCGCTGACGTCGCTGGCCTGGCTGCTGTTCGGCCTGAACTCGGCCGTCACCTCCCCCTGGCCGTTCGCCACCACGCACGGCTGGTCCACGTGGATCACCCTGGTCTTCACCATCTATTGCAGCGCCTTCTCGATGTTCGCCTGGCGGTTCGGCGGCCAGCGCTTCCCCCGCCTGGAAAAGGCGCTGTGGACCGTCACGGGAGCGGTGTGCGCGGCGCTGCTGGCACTGGGGCCGGCCCAGCCCAAGGCCGTGTTCTACCTGGTGGCGGTGGGCTATGCCGCCGTGTTCGTCGGAACCTGCGTGCAATTCCAGTTCCGCGCCGCGCGCACGCGCCAGCCCGAGCACCTGTTCCTGGCGGCCTGCATGCTGGGTTTCCTGGTGGCTGCCATCCACGACATCCTGGCCTTCCTGCGCATCATCGACGACGTGCACGGCTACACGGCCGCCACCGCGCCGCTGATCATGATAGGCATGGCCCTGGTCCTGGCCTGGAGCTTCACCTCCACCCTCGGGCGCGTGGAGCGGTTCAATCGTGAACTGGCCGACCATGTCGAGGAAGCCCGGCGGGAACTCGCCCATACGCTGGGCCGGCAACACGAGCTGGAAGTGGCCAACGCCCGGCTGAGCGAACGGCTGCGGATTTCCCACGACCTCCACGACGGCCTGGGCAGTTCGCTGGTACGGTCCATCGTCATGGCGGAAAAGGGCGACGCCACGCTGCCGCCGCAGCACTACGTGTCGGTCCTGAAAAGCCTGCGGGACGACCTGCGACAGGTCCTGGACCACAGCTTCGCGGCGGTCGCGGCGACGGCGGCCTCGCCCGCCGACTGGATCGCGCCGTTGCGCCGCCGCTTCGGCGACCTCTTCGACGATCAGGGCGTCCGGTGCGTCTGGCGAGTCGCCCCGGAATGGCCCGCGGAACCGGATACGGCCCGCCTGCTCGCGCTGGCCCGCTTCCTGGAGGAAGCCTTGACCAACGTGATCAAGCACAGCCGCGCGAATACGGTCGCCGTGACCCTGGCCGATGCCGGCAACGGAGCCCTGGAACTGAGCGTCGAAGACGACGGCGCGGGATTCGACGTCGAGCTGGCGGACCGGTCGATGGCCGGCATCGGGCTGCGCAGCATGCGGGCGCGCATCGCGCGCATCGGTGGGCGTCTGGCGGTCGAATCGGGCATGGGCGGCACCCGCCTGCGAGCCCACCTGCCTGCGGCGGCTCCATAGCTTTTTCCACTGCGCCCCATTCACATATACGATTTTCCAAACCCCGGCGGCGCTCTTAACATCACGTCTGCAACAGTCCAAGGAGACCCGCGCATGTTGTGGAAGCGCCTATCCATCCATCTCGGGGTCGCGGCGGCCCTGCTGGCCTGGCTCTCGTCGCCGGCGAACGGCGCCAGCCTGGATGCCCGGCTGCGCGCCGCCGCCGAACGCGGAACCGCCGCCGAGATCCGGGCCCTGATCAGCCAGGGAGCGGACATCGAAGCGCGCGATGCCGCGGGCGCCACACCCCTGCTCGCCGCCACCCACCGCAACAACGTGGACGCTGCCCGCGCTCTGATCGAAGCGGGCGCCGACGTCAACGCCAAGGACAAGATCAACGACAGCCCCTATCTGTATGCGGGCGCGCGGGGACACGACGAGATCCTGCGAATGACGCTGGCGCACGGTGCCGACCTGAAAAGCACCAACCGCTACGGCGGCACGGCGCTGATCCCCGCCGCCGAGCGCGGCCACGTCGAGACGGTCCGCACGCTGATCGAGGCGGGCGTGGACGTGAACCACGTCAACAACCTGCACTGGACCGCGCTGCTCGAAGCCATCATCCTGGGCACGGGCGGCGCCCGCCACACGGACATCGTGCGCCTGCTGGTGGATGCGCATGCCGACGTGAACCTGGCCGACGGCAACGGCGTCACCCCGCTGCAGCATGCCCGCCAGCGCGGGTTCACCGCCATCGAACGCATCCTGCTGCAGGCCGGCGCGCGCTAGCCGCGCCGGTCAGAACTCGGTCTGCCGGCCCGGATCCGGCACGTCCCGGCGCATGCCGGCGCTGGCCTGGCGCACCGCCGCCAGGAAGCGCCCATGCGTGTCGTTCTCGCCGCTGTCCTCGCGCACGATGGCCGCGATGGGCGGCAGGCTCCAGGCGATGGAATACGGAACGATGGCCACGCCCGCCACGTGCACCAGTTCCTCAGCGATGTCGGCGGGCAGCAGCGAGACCGCGCGCTCGGAAGCGGCGATGATCTCGCCGATGAGCTTGGCGGAATAGCCCTCGGTGACAGGCACGGGTGGCGTCACGCCCGCCTGGATGAACAGGCCGGCGACCTGCTCGCGCAGCGCGGTGCGGGGCTCTCCCAGGACCCAGTCGAGTTCGGCCAGCCGCGGCCATGATAGCGGCGCCCGGCCCAGTTGCGCCGCCAGGCGCCGGTTGCTGATCAGCCGGGCCTGCTGGCGGTACAACGGCTCGAACACCAGGCCTTGCAGGTCCAGCGTGGGGCTCGCCCGCGCGATGACCACGTCCAGCGCATGATCGCGCAGTTCCCGCAGCAGGCTTTCGCTCGTGCCGTCGTGGATACGCACGGCCAGCCGCCTCGGCCCCGCCTGGACGGCGGATACGGCTTCGGCCACCAGCCGCCCGGAGACGAAGGGCGTCACCCCCACGTGCAGGCGGGCGGCCAGGCCCGCGCCGGACGCTTCCATGTCGCGCACCAGATGCCCCAGGTCCTGCAACATGGCCCGCGCCCGCCCCGCCACGACCCGCCCGATGTCGGTGGGCGCCATGCCCCGCGCCGTGCGGACGAACAGCGGCACGCCGAACATGGACTCCAGTTCCGACAAGGCGTTGGTCACCGCCGGCTGGCTGGTCGCCATCAGTTCGGCCACCCGCGTCAGGGAGCCGAGCCGGTGGACCTGCACGATCAGCTGCAGGTGGCGCATCTTCAGCCGCGAAACCAGCCGGCGGACGACGTCATCGGAGGGAAATGCGGAATCCGGCATATCTGCGGCAGCCAAGATATCAGCTAAACATTATGGATACATCGTCAATCAGAATATTTCAATGATAACCGCCGCCTAGAATGCCTGGATCTTGACGCAACCCTGTGCCCGCTGGCACGGAAGGACAGGAAGATGAGCACCACGATTCGCCAGGCCGCCCTCGACTATCACGAGTTCCCCGTTCCCGGAAAAGTGTCGGTCTACCCGACCAAGCCGCTGGTCACGCAGCGCGATCTCGCCCTGGCCTATACCCCGGGCGTCGCCGCCGCCTGCGAGGAAATCGTCGCCGACCCGGCCAACGCCTTCCGCTACACCGCGCGCGGCAACCTGGTGGGCGTGATCTCCAACGGCACCGCCGTGCTGGGCCTGGGCAACATCGGCCCGCTGGCCTCCAAGCCGGTCATGGAAGGCAAGGCCGTGCTGTTCAAGAAATTCGCCGGCATCGACGTGTTCGACATCGAGATCGACGAGACCGACCCGGACAAGCTCGTGGACATCATCGCCTCGCTGGGTCCGACCTTCGGCGGCATCAACCTCGAGGACATCAAGGCGCCCGAATGCTTCGCCGTCGAGCGCAAGCTGCGCGAGCGCATGACGATCCCGGTCTTCCACGACGACCAGCACGGCACCGCCATCACGGTCAGCGCCGCGTTCATCAACGGCCTGAAGGTGGTCGGCAAGGACATCGCCCAGGTCAAGGTCGTGACCTCCGGAGCGGGCGCCGCGGCGCTGGCCTGCCTGGAACTGATGCTGGACCTGGGCCTGCCGCGCAAGAACATCTGGGTCACCGACATCGAAGGCGTGGTGTACGAAGGGCGCACGGTGCTGATGGACGAACAGAAGGCGGCCTTCGCGCAGCGGACGGACGCCCGCACGCTGGCCGAGGTCATCGCCGGCGCGGACGTGTTCCTCGGACTGTCGGCTGGCGGCGTGCTCAAGCCCGGCATGGTGGCGTCCATGGCCCCCCGGCCGTTGATCCTGGCGCTGGCCAACCCCACGCCCGAAATCCTGCCCGATGCGGCCCACGCCGTGCGCGACGACGTGGTCATGGCCACGGGACGCTCGGACTTCCCCAACCAGGTCAACAACGTCCTGTGCTTCCCCTACATCTTCCGGGGCGCGCTGGACGTGGGCGCGTCCACGATCACGCGCGAGATGGAGAAGGCCGCGGTCCACGCCATCGCCGCCCTGGCCGAGGAAGAACAGAACGAGGTGGTGGCTGCCGCGTACGGCACCTACGACCTGCGCTTCGGCCCCGACTACCTGATCCCCAAGCCCTTCGACCCGCGCCTGATCGTTCGCATCGCGCCCGCCGTGGCGCGCGCCGCCATGGACTCCGGCGTGGCCACGCGGCCGATCGCCGACATGGACGCGTACGCCGAGCAACTGCAGCAGTTCGTCTACCGCTCCGGCGCCTTCATGAAGCCGCTGTTCGCCAACGCCAAGCGCTTCGTGCGCGACGGCGGCAAGGCACGCATCGTGTTCACCGAGGGCGAGGACGAACGCGTGCTGCGGGCCGTGCAAGTAATCGTGGACGAGGGCCTGGCCAGGCCCATCCTCGTCGGCCGGCCCGCGGTGCTGCTCGCGCGGATCGAGAAATTCGGGCTGCGCCTGCGGCTGGGGCAGGACGTCGAGGTGACCAACCCCGAGTTCGACGAACGCTTCCACCAGTACTGGACGACGTATTGGGAAAAGATGTGCCGCCGCGGCATCACCAAGGAAATGGCCCGCGTGGAGATGCGTCGCCGCATGACGCTCATAGGCGCCATGATGGTCCACCTGGGCGATGCCGACGGCATGATATGCGGTACCGTCGGCGCCTACCACGACCACCTGCGCTTCGTGGACGAGGTCATCGGCCGGCGGCCCGGACACGGTGTCTACGCCGCGATGAACATCCTGCTGCTGAACGAACGGACCATCGCGCTGGTGGACACGCACGTCAACGACGACCCCAGCGCCGAACAGATCGCCGAATACACGCAGGCGGCGGCCGAGGCGATGCGCCGGCTGGACCTGGTCCCCAAGACCGCGCTGCTGTCGCGCTCGAACTTCGGCTCGGGCAGCTCGGCCTCGGGCGGCAAGATGCGCCGCGCGCTGGAACTGCTGCGCGAACAGGCCCCCGACCTGGAGGTCGATGGCGAAATGCACGGCGACTGCGCGCTGGACGAGGCCCTGCGGCTACGCATCCTGCCGTCCTCCACGCTGAAAGGCGAGGCCAACCTGCTGGTCTGCCCCAACGTGGACGCGGGCAACATCGCCTACAACCTGCTCAAGACCGCGGCCGGCGGCAACGTGGCCGTGGGGCCCTTCCTGCTGGGCGTGAACGCGCCGGTGCACATCCTGACGTCCAGCGCGACGGTCCGCCGCATCATCAACATGACCGCCCTCGCGGTGCTGGGCGCCAACGCCGGCCTGGGCTAGCGTACCGGCCGCGGGCCTGGAGCCTTATCGGGCCAGGGGCGCGGCGGCCAGTACCGGCCGCCGCCAGAACCCCCTGAACACCACCAGCGCCGCCCCCAGCAGCAGCATCGCGCTGGCCGCAAAGACGCCGTGCGCGCCTCCCGCGTCGAACACCACGCCGCCTGCGGCCGCGCCTACGGTGATGGCCAGTTGCACGGCCGCCACGATCAGCCCGCCGCCGCTCTCGGCCTCGTCGGGCACGACCCGCGTCAACCAGGTGGACCAGGCCACCGGTACCGCGCCGAAGGCCATGCCCCACAGCGCGACCAGCACGGCCGCGATCCAGGGCAGCGTCCCCGTGGCGGCCAGAACCAGGCCGATGCCGCCCATCGCCAGCGGCATCAGCAGCAGCGTCATGCGCAGGCTGCGCTGCAGCAGCAGGCCCGACAGCGACGTGCCGACGAAATTGGCCACGCCGAATCCCAGCAGCATGGCCGACAGGCCGTTGGGCGGACAGGCCCGCGACACGCTGGCCAAGGCCTTGTCGGGTCCCGGGGAGGCGCCCGCCGCCAGCAGCGCGGCCGAAGGCATGGCCCGGGCCAACGCGCGCCGCATCACCCGCTACGAAAGCAACAACTGGACGATCTCGGGCGCGCGCACCGCGTCGGGCAAGCCCATCCTGTCCAACGATCCGCACCGGGCCCTGTCCATGCCCTCGCTGCGCTACATGGTGCACCTGAACTCGCCGGGCTGGAACGTCATCGGCGCGGGCGAGCCGGCGCTGCCCGGCGTGTCCATCGGCCATAACGAACGCATCGCCTTCGGCCTGACCATCTTTTCCTTCGGCGACGAGGAAGACCTGTACGTCTACGAGACCAACCCCGCCAACCGCGACGAATACCGCTATCAAGGCAAGTGGGAAAAAATGCGCCTGGTCGAGGAGACGATCAAGGTGCGGGGCCAGGCCGACGTGAAGGCGACGATCAAGTTCACTCGCCACGGCCCCGTGCTGCACGAGGACGCCGCCCGGGGCAAGGCCTACGCCATGCGCGCGGCCTACCTGGAGTTTCCCGGCACCGCCGCCTACCTGGCCAGCCTGCGCCTGAACCAGGCGCGCAACTGGGACGAGTTCACCGCCGGCATGGCCCGCCACTACACCCCCGGCGAGAACATGGTGTATGCCGACGTGGACGGCAACATCGGCTGGTTCGGCGGCGCGCTCGCCCCCATCCGGCCCAAGGCCGGATGGTCGGGACTCCTGCCCGTCCCGGGCGACGGCAGCTACGAATGGGACGGCATCCTGCCGGGCGCCTCGCTGCCGCGCGTGCTGAACCCGGCCAAGGGGTTCTACGCCACGGCCAACGAGTACAACGTGCCGGACGACTATGCGCGCAAGGACATGTCGGCACGCGAATGGTCCGATCCCAACCGGGTCCAGCGTATCGGCGAAGTCCTGGGCGGCGCGCGCGGCCTGACCGTGCAGGACACCGTCAAGCTGCAATACGACGACCTGTCCATCCCCGCGCGCGACCTGATGGGCCTGGCCGCATCGTTGTCCTCGCCCGAGGCCGAGGTGGCCGACGCGCTGCAGCGGCTCAAGGCCTGGAACCATCGCATGTCGGCCGATTCGGTGGCCGCCACCATCTATGAGTTCTGGCAGTACGTCATCGTCGCCAAGGTCTCGGACCTGTACGTGCCGGCCGCCAGCCGGGCCACGTTCGGCGACCTGGACAAGCGGCTGGTGATGAACAAGCTACGGGCACCGGACGCGGCCTTCGGCGCCGAACCGGTAAAGGGCCGCGACACGCTGCTGCTCGATGCGCTCAAGGAAGGACTGGCCAATCTGAAGGAGATCCTGGGCAACGATCCCGCCGGGTGGAAGTGGGGCGACCTGTTCCACATCAAGTTCGACCACCAGCTGGCGGCGCTGCTGCCGGCCGACCAGCGCGCCGCGCTGGCGACCGAGCGGTATCCGATGAGCGGCAACATCGAGACCGTCTACCTGGGCGCCTATGGCGCCGACTTCCGCAAGATCCACGGCGCGTCCTACCGGCAAGCCATAGACGTGGGCAACTGGGACAACTCGCTGGCCATGAACGTGCCGGGCCAGTCGTCGGATCCCTCCAGCCCCTACTACAAGAACCTGCTGCCGCTGTGGGTCAAGGGGGAGCTCTTCCCCATGGCATTCAGCCGGCAAAAGGTCGAGAGCCTGAAGGCGGAGAGCGTCACGCTGCAGCCGGCGCGTTGAGCGGCACGGGGCGCGGCCGCCACGGCCGCGCCCGCGGGGCTTTCCTCGTCGCCAGGAACCGGACTCCTCGGCACATCCCATCAGGAGGCCGTGCGGCTGTGAACCGCCAGCAGGTGGCGCACCGAGGGCCGCTCCGGTCCCCGGTGAAAGCGCAGGGCTTCCTCCTGGACATCGGCATCGGCCTTCGAAACCCGCTTGTGCTGGCGCAGATGCTCGGCCCATGACTCCACCTGGAACCATTCCAGCATGAGCCCCGGCCGGGCCGCATCCTCGGTCACGCCCCAGGCATAGGCGCCATCGCGCCGCCGTTCGGCCGACAGCCGCTCCAGCGCGCGCAGGAAAGCCGCCCGGTCCGCGGGATCGATCCGGTATTCGACCAGGATCAGCACCGGCCCCCTGTCGTTCTCCACCGGTGCGGCCGTCAAGGGCTCGGGCCAATGGTTCGAGGGCACGAGGTCGGCCTCGCCCTTGGGCAGCTTGAGCAGATGCGACACCACGCCCACGATCACCAGTCCCGCGGCGCCCGCCAGCAGGGCGGCGGGCACGCCCACCCATTCCGCCACGGCGCCCCAGGCCAGGCTGCCCGCGGTCATCGCGCCGTTGAACACGGTCAGGTAGACGGCCAGCGAACGGCCGCGCACCCAGTTCGGCAGGATGGCCTGCGCCGTGCCGTTCAACGTGGTCAGCGCGGTGATCCACGCCGCCCCCAGCACCAGCAGTCCGACCACCGCCAGCCACTGCGGCGGCGCGAAGGACAGGCCCGCCATGACGGCCGCCGTCACCAGCGCCGCGGCCAGCAGCAGGCCATCGGCGTCCAGCCTGTCGCGCAGCATGGGCATGACCACGGCGCCGCCTATCGCGCCCAGGCCCACGGCCCCCAGCAGGATGCCGTAGAACCCCGCCCCGCCGCCCAGCAGCCCGCGCGCCACCAGCGGCAGCAAGGCCCATACCGAACTGGCCAATGCGAAGAAGCAGAACGCGCGCACCAGCACGACGTGCAGTTCGCGGCTGGCCCGCGCATAGCGCAATCCCGCCCGGAACGCGCCCAGGAACTGCTCCGACAGTTCGTCGCGCGGCGTGGGTGGCCGGCGCCACCACAGCAGCGCGGCGATCACGAAGGCATAGCTGATGACGTCCACGCCATAGGTCACCGCGCCGCCCAGGCTCGCCAGGATCAGGCCGCCCAGCGCGGGACCGATGGCGCGCGCGATGTTGATGCCGAGCGAGTTCAGCGCCACGCCGTTCTTGATGTCCTTCTTGTCCACCAGCTCGGGCACGATGGCCTGCCACGTGGGCCCCATCAGCGCCGCGCCGATGCCGCCGAGGAAGGTCAGCGCGACCAGCGAGCCGATCGTCTGCATGCCCCAGGCCGTCAGCAGCATCAGGCCGACACTGACGCAGGCCAGCAGAACCTGGATCGCGATCAGGAATTTGCGCCGGTCCAGGATGTCGGACAGCACGCCGGCCGGGATCGCCAGAAGGAAGATGGGCAGCGTGGCGGCGGCCTGCACCATGGCGACCGCCGTGGGCGAGGTCGACAGGTCCGTCATCAGCCAGGCACTGGCCACGTCACGAATGAAGCTGCCGGTGTTGCCGATGATCGTCGCGCCCCACAACACGGCGAACAGCTTCTGCTTCAGGGGCCCGAAGCCGCCCCGGGAAGTGCTCTTGACCGCTTCGCTCACGTCGCGTCCTCCTCAGACCGCCCAGCAGGAACAGCCCAGCGCTCCGAAGAAGCCCCGGGCATCGGACACGGGCAGCTTCGATGCCCAGGCCCTGGCATGCTCGTGCCCATGCAGGCCGCAGGCTTGCGCGCAGCCGCACGCGGCCACCCGGCGGTAGCCCAGCGAATGGCGGCCGGCGCCCTCGGGCTCGGCCCAGGCGGCATAGCCGCCGAACAGGCGAGTGGGAGACCAGTCCGGCATCGGCGGCGGCAGGGGATTGTCGTCCAGGCCGGCGAATCCGCCCGCGCCGTACACGACACGGCCGCCCACCATGGTCAGCTCCGAGGTCAGGAAGGAAATCTCGTCCTCGGCGCAGGCGAAGAAATCCTTGTCGAGCACGATCAGGTCTGCCAACTGCCCTGGGGCGATGCGGCCCCGCCGCCCTTCCTCGTTCGAGAACCAGGCCACCTTCTCGGTCCACATGCGCAGCGCCGTCTCGCGATCCAGGCAATTGCGCCGGGGATACAGCGACAGCCCACCCACCGTCTTGCCGGTGATCATCCAGGCCAGCGACACCCAGGGGTTGTAGGACGCCACGCGCGTGGCGTCGGTGCCCGCCGACACCTTCACCCCCTTTTCCAGCATGCGGGCGATGGGCGGCGTGGCCTCGGCCGCCGCGGCGCCGTAGCGTTCGACGAAATACTCGCCCTGGTAGGCCATGCGATGCTGCACGGCGATCCCGCCGCCCAGCGCGGCGATGCGGTCGATGGACCGGTCCGAGATGGTCTCGGCGTGATCGAAGAACCAGTTCAATCCCTTCAGCGGGATCTCGCGGTCGACCTTCTCGAACACGTCCAGCGCGCGCGAGATGGTCTCGTCGTAGGTCGCATGCAGGCGCCAGGGCCAGCGATTCTGCGCCAGGATGCGCACCACCTCCTCCAGGTCGCCTTCCATCTGCGGCGGCATCTCGGGACGATGCTGGCGGAAATCCTCGAAGTCGGCGGCCGAGAACACCAGCATCTCGCCCGCGCCGTTGTGGCGGAAATAGTCGTCGCCCTGCTTGTACTGCACGCTGGAGGTCCAGTTCAGGAAATCCTCCTTTTCGTGCTTCGGCTTCTGCGTGAACAGGTTGTAGGCCAGGCGCACCGTCAACTCGCCGTCGTCGGCCAGCTTCCGGACCACCGCGTAGTCGTCGGGGTAGTTCTGGAAACCACCGCCGGCGTCGATCACGCCCGTCACCCCCAGGCGGTTCAGCTCGCGCATGAAATGCCGCGTGGAATTCACCTGGTAGTCGAACGGCAGCGTCGGGCCCTTGGCCAGCGTGGCATACAGGATCTGCGCGTTCGGCTTGGCCAGCAGCAGCCCCGTCGGATTGCCCTGGGCGTCGCGGGTGATTTCTCCCCCCGGGGGCTCGGGCGTATCCTTGGTATAGCCCACCGCGCGCAGCGCCGCGGCGTTCAGCAGCGCGCGGTCATACAGGTGCAGCAGGAACACCGGTGTGTCGGGCGCCGCCGCGTTGATCTCGGCGATGGTCGGCAGGCGCTTCTCGGCGAACTGGTGCTCGGTGAAGCCGCCCACCACGCGCACCCACTGCGGGGGCGGCGTGATCGCGACCTGCCGACGCAGCATGTCCATCGCGTCGGCCAGCGAACGCACGCCGTCCCAGCGCAGTTCCATGTTGAAGTTCAGTCCGCCGCGTATCACGTGGGTATGGTTGTCGATCAACCCGGGCAGCACGCTCCGGCCGCCCAGGTCGATGATGCGGGTCGCCGGCCCGGCCAGGGCCATGACTTCCCGATCGTCGCCCACGGCCAGGAAGCGCCCGTCCTTGACCGCGACGGCGGTAGCCGACGGATTGGCCCGGTCCAGCGTGGTGATGCGGCCATGCCGCAGGATGACATCGGCGGTGGTGGCGCTCATGATTGCTCCTCGGTGGTGGACCTGGGTGACCGCCGTGCGCGGCCGGGAGCCGGCACACGCGCGGAGGTTTACCTGGCCGGGTTGGGACCGATCCGCTCGCCGTGCTGGACGCGCTCCGCGCCATTGTGCACGTGGGTGATGGCATAGTCGATGCCCATGCCGTAGGCGCCCGAATGTTCCTTCACGATGCCGGTCACGGCGTCATAGGTCTCCTTGCGGGCCCAGTCGCGCTGCCATTCCAGCATGACCTGCTGCCAGGTCACCGGCACCGCACCCGCCTGCACCATGCGGTCCATCGCGTACTTGTGCGCATCCAGCGACGTACCGCCCGAGGCATCGGCCACCATGTAGATCTCATAGCCGCCCTCCTTCATCGCGCACAGCGCGAAGGTGGTGTTGCAGACCTCCGTCCAGAGCCCCGACACGACGATCTTCTTGCGCCCGCTGGCGGCCAGCGCGTCGCGCACGTTCTGATCGTCCCAGGAGTTCATCGAGGTGCGTTCGAGAATCTTGTTCTGCGGAAACACCGCCAGCAGCTCGGGATAGGTGTTGCCCGAGAAGCTGTCGGTTTCCACCGTGGTGATGGTGGTGGGGATATCGAAAACCCTGGCCGCCTTGGCCAGCGCCACGACGTTGTTCTTCAGGACCTGGCGGTCGATCGACTGCACGCCGAAGGCCATCTGCGGCTGCTGGTCGATGAAGATGATCTGGCTGTTCTGCGGGGTCAGGACGTCTAGATAATGAGACATGGCGGTTCTCCGTTGGGGAAACGATCAGGAAATGTGTCAGCCGGCCACGTCCACGAGGACGAGTTCGGTATCTTCGATGGCGGTCAGGCGTATCACGTCCTCGTCCCGGATCGCGGCGCCGTCCCGCGCCCGCAACTCCACGCCGTTGACGTCCACGCGGCCCGTGGCCGGCACCAGGTAGCCGTAGCGGCCGGCTCCCAAGCGGTACTCCGCGGTCTCGCCCGCCTTCAGCGTGGCGCCGGAAACCCGCGCATCGGCACGAATGGGCAGGGCATCCTCGTCCCCCTGCATACCGCTGGCCAGGGCGACGAACTGACCCGAACGGTCGCCCTTGGGAAACGGCTTGGCACCCCAAGACGGCTGGCCGCCACGGCTGTCCGGAAAGATCCAGATCTGGAAGATGCGGGTCACGCCGGGCTCCAGGTTGTATTCCGAGTGCCGGATGCCCGAGCCCGCGCTCATGACCTGGACGTCGCCCGCCTCGGTACGGCCGCGGCTGCCCAGGCTGTCCTGGTGGGTGATGGCGCCTTCCCGGACATAGGTGATGATTTCCATGTCGGCATGCGGATGCGGCGGGAAGCCGGTGCCCGGGGCGATGGTGTCATCGTTCCAGACGCGCAGCGCGCCCCAGTTCATGCGGGCCGGGTCGGCATAGCCGGCGAACGAGAAGTGGTGCTTGGCATCGAGCCATCCGTGGTTGGCACCACCCAGGCTCTCGTAGGGACGACGTTCGATCATGATGTTCTCCGCTTTCGTTGCTTCGATGAAGAGAACTATAGAAACTTGCCGACATGATTGAAATAGAATTAATTGAAAACCATACTTTCCATTTTTTAGGTCAACATATCCACACGCCGGAAACGCATCCATGAGCCGACTCCCCGACCTGGAAGCCTGGGCCATCTTCGCCAAGGTGGCCGAAACCGGTTCGTTCGCCCGGGCCGCGGCCGAACTGTCGCTGTCGCAGGCCACCGTCTCCAAGGCCGTCTCGCGCCTGGAAGGGCGGATGAAGACCGTGCTGTTCCATCGCACCTCGCGTCGCATCTCGCTGACGGAAAGCGGACTGGCCGCCCTGGAACGCGCCTCGCGCATTCTGGAAGAAGGCGAGGCCGTCGAATCCGAAGTGACCGAGCAGTCCAGCAGCCCGCGCGGACCGATACGGATGACGGCCCCCATGTCCTTCGGCATCTCGCACGTGGCGCCGGTGCTGCCGGCGTTCATGGCGCGCTATCCCGAGGTCACCCTGGACGTGCACTTCAGCGACGAACAGGTCGACCTGATCGAGAAGCGCTTCGACCTGGCGCTGCGCATCTCCACGCTGGCCGACTCCAGCCTGCTGGTGCGCCGGCTGTGCACCGTGCGCATCCTGCTGGTCGGCTCCCCCGCCTACTTCGAGCAGCACGGCCGGCCCCGGCACCCGCGCGAACTCGCCGGGCACCGCGCCCTGCAGTACGCCTACGCGCGCGGCGGATCGAGCTGGCGCTTCCGCCATGCCCGTCATGGCGAATTCACCCAGGCCATGCCCACGCCGCTGCGGGTGAACAATGCCGAGGCGCTGGCGCCCGCCTTGCGCGCGGGCGCCGGCCTGGCCCTGCAGCCGGAATTCCTGGCCTGGCAGGACCTGCAGTCGGGCGCGCTGGAAACGGCCATGGACGACTGGCAGGTGGACCCCATCGCGCTGCACCTGGTCACGCCGCCCGGACGCGGCAGGCCGGCACGCGTGCAGGCGCTGATGGAGTACCTGACGGCGCACTTCGTCGGCGAACCGTGGGCACGGGCCATCGACTGACCCGGCCCGCCGCGTCATCGGCCCAGGCGGCCGACACATGCCTGACACACGCGCCGACGATCATTCCCGCGGGCGCGAGGTCCATACAAAGGAGAAAACCATGGCATGGCTGAAGATCGCGGCGCTGGGCGCGGCGTGGGCGGTGGTCGGAGCGGCGCAGGCCGACGTCCCGACATCGCGGGAATACAAGGTGTTGCTCAAGCCCGCATTGTTCGCGGACCACCCCAAGAACGCATCCAACGCGTACCTGGCCGACCTGAAGGCCGCGCTGGCCTCCGCCGGCTTCGACCGCAGCATCGACGGCAGCTTCGCCAAGGACAAGGAGCGCACCGTGCGCTTCTACGACTCGCCGGGCAGCTGCCAGCTGCGTGCGCAGTCCTATTCCTTCCGCGAACGCGTCAGCGACAAGCGCGAATCCACGCTGAAGTTCCGCTCGACCTCCCAGTCCGCGGCCGCGGGCGTCACCATCACCGGCAGCGAATCCGGCGCCGACTCCAAGTTCGAGATGGACAAGACCGCCTCGGCCACGGCCTATTCCCGCTCGACCAAGCAGAACTTCTCGAGCGGCAAGAACCTGAACAAGATGAAGGACGTCACCGACCTCTACCCCGTCGCGACCGGCCTGGACATCGTGCGGGACGACCCGCTCGTCGTCGTGGGTGGCCTGTCGATCTGGGAAAAGACCTACGACGGCCCGGACAGCGACCTCGGCCAGCAAGGGGCCGATTTCACCGTCTCGCTCTGGTACCTCAACGAGAGCGACACCACGCCCGTCGTGGCCGAAGCCTCGTTCACGGTCGAGGCCAGCGGCGGCGACTTCACCAACAAGGTCACCCAGCGCTCCGAGCTCATCTTCAACACCATGACCCAGATGAGTTCCTGGACGGCGCCCACCGCCATTCCGAAGACGAACTGGGTCTATCAGTACAACCCGTCGTTCTGCTCGAGCGGCCAGGGCGCGGAAATCGAAGCGTCGGCCACGGCGCAGCCGTTCTGATTGCCGGCGCCCCGGCACGAACCGGGGCGTCCGAGCTCGCGCGCAACGATGTACCGGCCGCGGCGGCTCCGGCTGCGGCAAGCTCGGCCGGCCAGCCCGAGGGGAGACGCTGACCGGCCACGGATCGGCGCTCAGCGCCCGCGCGGACAGGTCATCGACGCCCGGTTGTCGCCGTTGAACACCAGGTCCAGTTGCGGCACGCCGGTCTGCTTCACCGCATAGCGTCCGCTCGCGTTGGACAGCGGCCCGGTGAAGCTGACGCGTCCGTCCTTCAACTGATAACTGCCGCCCTTGGCACCCACCGCGTACTGGCCGCTCTTCTGCACCACGACGTCGGTATACGCGTAGTTCAGCTGACCGGCATCGAAGGTGTAGCAGGTGTACTTGCCGGGGGCGATGTCGGCGGCCTGCGCGGGAGGAGGCGCGCTCTGCGCCGGGGCCTGGACCGGGGCGGGCCGCCAGCCACGGCGCATGTCGTCCAGCGACTTGACGATGACCGGCGCCTGCTTGTCCAGCGTATCGAGCGTCGCCGCCGGGCAGGCCCCCTGGGAAAAACCTTTCTGGTTCGCGATGCCGGCGATGCGGGCCGATTCGTCGCGCATCGCCTGTTCGTAAGCGCGCCGCAGTTTGTCACGCTGCGACGAGGACAGGCCGGCCGCCCCTATCAATCCGTCCAGTGCCCGGACGACCGGGCCCGCATCCCGCTTGCAGAAGTCCAACGCCGCCTGGACCTGCGCGGTCTGCGTATTGGCGCTTTCGAGCATGCCCAATGGGTCGGGATCCGCCGCCAGGCTGGCTCCGGCCATGGCCAGGCCACAGACTAGCGGGATGATGCGAGGAAAAACGTTCACGGGAAGTCTCCGCAGTTCTTGTTGGCATATGGCCGGCAAGTCCGTGCATCGATCTTCCATGCTCCCCCGCACGGTCGGACTCCGGCCGCGGGCAAGCGTACCATCACCGTGCCGGGAACCGAAGCGCGCAACCGCCAGGGACTGGTAGACTCCCTCATCCTCCGGTCTTCCCAGGAGCCGTTCCATGCGCCAGGCCATCTTCGGCGGGGTGCTCGTCCTCATCGTGCTTGCCGCCTGGGCCAGGCAGCAAGGCTGGATCGCGCTGCCCGACAGTCTCATGCAGGCCCTCCTGCTATGCCTGCCGCTGGCGTTTCTTCCTCTGTACCTGCAAGGGCTGCGCGAGGGGGAACTCGTCATTCCGCCGCGCACCATCCGGCGCCGGGAAACGCCCCTGCTGTTCTGGTTCGTGGCTGTGTTCCAGGCCGTCCTCGTGCTGACACTGCTGGCGTACCTGGCCGTCCAGTTGCTGGACAGCCTGGCGGCTGGATGAGCCGGCGGGATGCCGGCTCGGACCTTCCTTCTGTCCTACTCTCGCGGCACCGTGGCGGCCGGTATCCGGACCTCCACAGGCTGGGCCTGCCCCGACCCATTCGGGACCTGCAGCGTCACCGTACCGCCGGCCGGCCGCATCCGCCGCGCCCGCTCCACCAGATCGGGACTCGATGACTTCTGGGCCAGCCCAGCCAACCGGGGCATCGGCGAGGCCACCGCTTCGACGAAGGTCACTTCGCCGTCGTAGCTCTTGAGGCCCGGTGGAATGGCCGTCGCATCCGGCATCAGGATCTCGGTCGCCTTGGCCGTGAGCGTGGTCGTGGCCCGCGCCGGGCCCAGCACCTTGAAGCGGATGTTGCCCAGCGGCACGGTTCCGATGGGCTGCGTGAGCGACGTGCCGTTGACCATCACGATGTGCAGGACGTTGCCGTCCTTGCGCCATTGAACCGCCGGCGTGACGCGGCCGGCCGCGACGGGATCGATGGCCAGGATCTCCAGCGCCGCCGGATCGTAGGTAACCGTGGCATGGGCCGCCCCTACCGCGTGGGTGCCGGAGAACACGGCCACTTGTATGGCGCCTTCGGCGCCGGTCACGGCCGTCACCGAAGGATCGACGAAGAAGGCATCGCCGACGAACTGGGCATGCGCGGTGCCACTCATGGCTGCCGCCAGCGGCAGACCGGCCAACAGGGACCGGAGGATGAACGAACGAATACGCATGTCATTGCACCTCGATGATGAATCGCTTGGTCACGCCCGGGGTCAGGTCGCTGCCGGACAGGGAATCCCCGCCCACCACCCTCGCATTACTGCTGAAGGTGATGAAATAGGTGCCGACTCCGTCCGGCGCGGCCAGGCCGCGCATCAGCACTTCGGTCTGCCCCCCCGGGATCGGCACCGAAGCGGAAACGCTGCGCACCGGCGCACTGCTGGTCAGTACCGTCTGGCCGGCGACGATGACCTCGAAGATGTCGTCCAGCGCTGAACCGTTGTCTCCCATGGTGATCAGGACGTCCGACGTGCTGCACCCGACGATCTCGGTCGCCTTGCCCAATCCGTCGCACATCGGCCACGACGCCTCCAGCGTGGCCGTGCTGACCGACGTGGGCGACGCGCTCGGGCAGTTGTAGTTCGCCGTCCCGTCCGAGTTGAAGCTGTAGCTGCCCTTGTCCGCGCTCAACGGCATCAGGACGCGATTCGCCGGCATCGTGGCCCGGCCCGCCGGCACCACCGCGCAGCGGTTGGTCACGAAACTCTCGATTGCGCCCATTACGCCGGCGGCGTCCAGCGCATTGCCGGCGGCATCGGCCAGGCCATCCAGCAGCTTCACGTAGAGATCCTCCGCATATTTCGCGAAGAAATCCGCCAGCGTGCGAGCCGCCGTATTGCTGCGCAGGATGCCCGCGACCACGCGCTTGCCGATGATCTGCTTGACCAGGTACCCCGCCCCCTGGCTGGCACCCATGCCGCACAGATGCTGCAGTCCGATGAAAGCCACTTCCGGCTTGACCAGCGCCGACTCGCCCGGCTTCAGGCTGAGCGGACTCACGGTCAGGTACAGCTTGGGATCGATGGGCTTGACGATCTCGCCCAAGGTGGACGCCACCGACAGCGTCGCGCTGATCGGCACGCAGAACTTCACGAACGCCGCCACGGCGCCGATCTCGATGGCGGGACCGTCGGCGGGGATCACCGCGCCCGCGATGAAGATGGTGGCGGTGACCGCGCTGCAAGCCGCGCTGGCGATCGACGAGGCCTCGCCCAGCATGTCGGCGGTCTTCTTCAGCCGGCAAAGCTCGGGCAGCACGAAGTCGCAGATCTGGTCCGGCGAGATGGCGGCCGCCATGGGGCCGGCCGCGGCGTTCGCGGACACCTTGCCCAGCACCTCCTGGCTCTGGGCCTGGAACTCGCGCATGCCGTTGGCCAGCAGCGCTTTCTGGAACACCTTGGCCAGCGTGTCGCCATTGGGCCCGGCCAGCACGCGCTCGAGCTCCAGCCTGGCGTTGCCGAAGGCGCTGCGGCCGGCGGCCGCGACCTTGCGCAGCTGCTCGGCGTCCTGCGCGCTCAGGCCGCTCGGCTCGGCCACGATGGCATCGTGCTGCGCCTGCATCAGGCGATCGATCCGATCGAAGAAAGCGCGAACGTCCTGGGCCGCAGGCACCGCCGGCTGGAGCGGCGCCAGCAAGTCCAGCGCCAGGGTCTCGCTGGCCGCGCCGTTGACCGACACGACGACCTGCGCCTGCGCGTTGCGTGCCAGGCCGGCCGGAACGAGGAACGACGCGTAGCCCGGCAGCATGCGGAATACCTGGGGCGAGGCGACGCCGTCCACCTTGATGGCCACCTGGGCTTCCGGATCCAACAGCGCCGGCGACACCATCGCCACCACGGCTCCCGGATAGGCCTGGGGATTCAGCAGGGCCGACGGCAGTTCCTGGCCGGCGGCGGCCGCCTGCATGGCCAGCGCGACATCGGCGTCGTCGACCTTGCCGTCCAGATTGATGTCGGCACGCGCGACCTGGATCTCGTCCAGCGTGTTCAGGCCCCCGACGTACTGGCCCAGGCGCATGGCGTCGACCAGGCCGGGCTTCGCATTGCCGGCGATGTTGCCGATCTTCGAGGGAATGCCGAATTCGGCATACGGCGAGTTACCGGCATCCATCACCACGACTGCGGCGCTGGCCTCGGCCACGGACTGACCGCCCGAGATGGCCTGCACGGTGGCCGTTACCGGGCCCGCCTTGCCGAAGGACGCCGAGACGCGCTGCCCCGTGGCTCGCTGTCCATCGCTGAACGTCCAGCGGTATTGGTCGATCTTCGTGCCGTCCGTCACGGCGGCGACACTGAAGCCTACCGGCTTGCCCACCGACACATTGCTGCGATCGGCTTGAACTTCGATCACGGCCTTGCTGCTTGATGCCGGAGGCGGCTCCTCGCCGCCCGGCTTGGCGCCGTCGCCGCCGCAGGCGGCCAGCGTCAGCACGATACTACCCGCCAGCGTCCACCATAGACGGCGAACGCCGGTGCTCATCGATCCCTTCATAGGATCCCCCCGGTATGTGTTGCGGTTTGTTTTCGGTGTTCTGGCAATACCCCTGCCATCGCACGTAAAAGTACCCGCTTTCTCGTAACTCTTTGAATTTAGATGCTACAAGAGGTAGCAAGCGCTAACACGCATGAATGAAGTAGGATCGAGGAGACTTTCTCTCACGCGCCCCCGGCCAGCCCTCGCTTGGCAGCCGCCTGCGCCGTGGGATTCGGCGTGGGCTCGCCGATCTTGCGCAGCGTGTTCCGGTCGGTATGGTGGAACGGCTCCGCCTGGCCGGGGATGACCAGTATCGTGTCCTGCTCGTAGGACCAGGTGCCGTCGTCGTTGATCGTGACCGTGATGGTGTAGCTCTCGGTCTTGAATGCGTATTCCAGGAACGGATTCGACACGATCCCGTTCGTCAGCGAACCCCGCACGGCATGGAGCGTGAAGCGCCGCGCGTCGGGTGAGGCCTGGCCCACCGCCATCGCCGTCTGCCCTCGCGGGATCGACAGCGTCTGCATCACCGCCCCCGTCGCGGGCTCCCACAGCCAATAGCCCACCTGGTCGTGGAAAGTTTCGACGTCATCCGGCTTGACGATGCGGGTGTGATAGCGCAACCCGTAGAACAATTGCGGACCGTTGGTCTGCGCATCGATGGGCTGGAGCTCCATGTGCTCGATGAACGCCTGCTTCTCGGGGCCGTCCGCCTTGGGGTTGATGTCCAGCCCGCGCGCGCCCGTCCAGATGCCGGCCATGCCGGTCAGCGGCCCGAGGTTGGCCAGCGTGTGAACATCCGGTTCCGGCTCGGTATAGATGTCCTTGGGATAGTTTTCCATGGTGGGTCCAGGGGGTGGGGATGAAAGATATCAGCTCAGCACGATGGTGTCCGACCGGTCGGCTTCGGGCGGCAGCTTCTCGCCCAGCATCTCGCGCAGGGTCGATTCGATCATGCCGGACATCGCGTCCAGGGCGAGGTCGTTCGGCTCCAGGCCGAAAGGCTCTTCGATCTCGGCCGCCAGGGCTTCCAACGCGAAGAACGTATAGGCGATGAAGGCCACGATCACCGGCGTCATGGCGCCGATGGCATCGATCAGGCCGAACGGCAGCAGCAGGCAATACAGATAGATGGTGCGATGGATCAGCACCGCGTAGGTGAAAGGGATGGGCGTCGACGCGATCCGCTCGCAGCCGCCCAGCGCCTCGCTCAGCTTGCGCAGCGACGCTTCCATCGGTGGCACGAGCACGGGGTCCAGGGAGCCGTCGCGGCGCCGTTCACCCACCCAGCGTCCGGCCTGTAGCAACAGCATGGCGGGCTTGTAGCGAGCCTGGCCGATGAAGGCCGCGCCCTCGTCGCCCAGCAGGCGCCGCAAATCGCCGCCGGCATCGCTGTTCCGCAATTGATGACGCAAGGCGTGCACAAAGGCCGCCAGGCACATGGCGAACTCGCGCGCCTTGTCCGGCGCGTCGGCCAGGGTCAGGGCCTGCCGGACCAGCGAGCGCGTCTCGTTCAGCAGCGTGCCCCACAGGCTGCGGGCCTCCCAATAACGCGCGTAGCTGGTGCTGTTGCGAAAGCCGAGAAAAATGGCCAGCGTCAACCCGATCAGCGAGAACGGCACGAAATTGAGCTGCACCTTCCATTCGAAGACCTGGCCGTGCAGCACGGTGACCAGGACGGCGAACAGCGTCGCCGCTGCCAGTTGCGGCAGGATGCCGGGCAGCACCGAGCCGCGCACGATGAACAGCATGCGCAGCCAGTGCGGGCGGGGCCGGATGATCATGCGTGCTCGCCGTCGAAGATCAACAGAACAGAATGGGCGGATTATACGTAGGTCGGAAGACCCGCCCGTACATGGGCCGTCCCCAGGCGCCCGTTGCCGTGTCGATCTGCCGCTCTTGCTACCCCCGCAGCTGGCGGCCGGTCCCCCTCCCCGTCACTGCTGCTCGATGCCCGCCGCCTTGACGAGCTTCGTCCATCGGGCGATTTCGACTTTCTGGAACTCCGCCAGCTCCTGGCGGGTTCCCGCAATCGGCTTCCATGCGTTGTCGCCGAAGTACCGGGCGGCCTCCTGCGATCGCATGATGGGAACGATGAGCGCGTTGAGCTTGTCGGCGACGTCGTCCGGGGTACCCTTGGGCGCGAACACCGCCAGCCAGCCGCTGGCCTCGTAGCCGGGAACGCCCTGCTCGGCTATCGTCGGAATGTCCTCATAGCCGGGCATGCGCGTGGGCGTGGACACGCCCAGGGCCTTGAGCTTGCCCGCGCGCACGTGCGGCATCACCGCCGGCGCGTCGCCGAACACGATGTCGATCTGCCCCCCCATCACGTCCGTGACGGCCAACGGCAGCGTCTTGTACGGCACATGCAGGATGTCGATGCCGGCAAGCTCCTTGAGCACTTCGCCGCCGGCCCTGGACGAGGAATTGCCGGAGCCGAACGTCAGCTTGCCGGGATTCTTCCGGGCCGCGGCGATCAGCTCCTGCACGTTCTGGTAAGGCGCGCCGGGCGCGACCGTCAGTACCACGCCACCCACGATCATCGCGGTGATGGGCACGAAATCCGCCACGGGGTCGTACGGAAGCTTCTTGAAGAGCGCGAGGTTCGCGGCATGCGTCGTATTCGTCCCGACGACGATGGTGTATCCGTCCGCGGGCTGGCGCAGGACGTGTTGCAAGGCGATGAATCCGCTGGCGCCGGGCTTGTTGTCGACGATCACCGGCTGCTTGGTGATCTCGGTGATGTGCTTGCCGAGGAAGCGGGCAGCCAGGTCCGTCGTCGTGCCGGCGCCGAACGGCACGACGATGGTGATGGGCTTGCTGGGGAAGTTCCCGGCCTGGGCCTGCGCCTGCGGCGAGGCGGCCAGGGCCAGCGGCCCCGCCAGCACGAGCGCCTGCAATTTCTGGATCGTTCTCATGTCGTGTCTCCTTTGGTGTCCGTCCGTGCACGTCCGGCGGGTGACCGCCCGGACCGCATCCCGGCAGTCACATGCGCATCGCCTTGGCGATGATGCTGCGCTGGATCTGGGAAGTTCCCCCGCCTATGGTCGATTGCATGCCCTCGCGGAAATAGCGCTCCATGTCGGACTCGGGCAGCATGCTGTGTCCGCCCAGGATCTGCATGCCCTGGCGCGTCACCGTCTGCAGGGTCTCGGACGCCATCAGCTTGGCCATGCTGACTTCCCGCGAGCAAGGCAAGCCCCGCGAGGCCATGTCGGCGGCGCGATACACCATCAGGCGCGACGCGTCGACCGCGGTCTGCATGTCGGCCAGCATGTGGCGGATCACCTGGAAGTCGTATATCGGCTGGTCGAACTGGATGCGCTCGTGCGCATAACGCAGGGCATCGCTGACGGCCTGCTGCGCGTTGCCGACGTAGGCGGCCGACACGGCTATCCGCTCGAGCTCCAGATGATCGGTGATGATGCGCCAGCCGTCCCCCGGCTCGCCCAACATGTTGGCATCGGGCACCCATGCGTCGTCCACGAATATCTCGGTGGTACCGGTGGCGCGGCGCGCCATCGTCGGCAGGCGCCGGATATCCAGCCCCTTCGTGTCGTTGGGCACCAGCAGCACCGACAGGCCCTTGTGCTTCTTCGCTTCCTTGTCTGTGCGCACCAGCATCGCGATCACCACGTTCCTTGCCGCCGCGCCGGAACACCACAGCTTCTGGCCCCGGATCACCCAGCCCTGGTCGCGCGGCTCGGCCCGCGTGCGCGTCGACGCCGCGTCGGAGCCGGCCTGGGGCTCGGAGATCGAGATCGAGAAACGCAGGTCTCCCCGCATGAACGCGGGAAGATAGCGCTCTTTCTGCTCCGGGGTGCCGAACTTGACGATGTTCATGCCGGTGAACGTCGCGACCATGAAAGCCGTCGCGAAGTCGAAGCCATAGCGCGCCAGTCCCTCGCACATCAATGCGTAGTCGAAGATCGTGCCGCCGTCGCCGCCCTGCTCCTCGGGTATCAGCAGGCGCAGCCAGCCCAGCTTGGCCACCTTTTCATAGGCTTCGTAGGGATAGGCGCGGTCGATGTCGCACTTGCGCACATACTCGCGGCCGATCTCCTGCTCCATCACGCGCGCGACGGTGTCGCGCCACAAGACCTGCTCTTCGTTCAGGAAATCCATGTCGTTCTCTCGATGGAAAGATGGCAATGATCATTGGGCCGGCAGGCGCTGGCGCCGCACGAGCAGGCTGAACTCGCAACTCAGCACGGTTTCGTCGCGCTGGTTGACCGCGACGAGCTTCGTCGTCGCGATGCCGTGCCTCTCGCCTTTGTCGCGCAGGTTGATGATTTCGCTCTCGGCATGCAGGGTGTCGCCGATGAACGTAGGCTTGAGGAAACGCAGCTTGTCCACGCCGTAGAAGGCTTCGACGACGCTCGAATCGAAACCGAGCAACGCATTCACGACCACGAACACCAGGCCGCCCTGTACGACGCGCTGGCCGTAAAGAGATCGCTTGGAAAACTCCGCGTCCGCATGGATGGCCAGCCAGTTGCCGGTCAGGCCGCAGAAATTGACGACGTCCGTCTCGGTCATGGTGCGGCCACCGGAGCGGCGGCGCTGGCCCAGGGACAGTTCGTCGAAAGGCTGGGTAATCATCGAATCCGGGCCTCCATTCGAGCGGATGGCCGAATTCTAGATTCTTATTTCGTTTTTAAAAGTCTAATTTCATTTTAATTATTTGATCGGCAGGTGAAAAAGCGTCCGGAGCAAGCCAATTCCGGCCAGACATGAGGCGTGTCATCGATACCAAACCATTGATATTTCTGGGAAATTCTCCGGAGCATCTCGCTTCCGCCGCGTCGAATCCCGCTTCGCGAGCGACACGCTAGGACTTTCCCTAGGTCATGGGCATGACGATGTCCCTGTCCGTGAACCCGCGCCGTTGGACGCCCCCTTGTATCGCCGCCCCGGACGCGCCCGGGCACTTCTTCATGAGTTTTTCGCGCTTGACCCTGGTCTAAGCAGACAATTAATATTTTAGAACGGTCGGTCCAATATTTGGAATTTACGCGATGCCGGGCCGGCGGGCGCACTCGGTACACATGACAAGGACCACCCCACCATGACTCAACCCCTGCTTGGCAAGCTCCGCCACATCTCCCTTTCGGTGAAGGACATCGAAGAAACCGCACGCTTCTACGAACAGGCATTCGGCATGTTCCGCGTGCGCCAGTCCAACGTCGCCGTCATGATGTCCGACGGCGTGGTCAGCCTGGCCATCATCAGCTCGACCAAGAATCCCAACGCGGAAGAACGCGAGGGCCTTCATCACATGGGCTTCCTGATCGACGAGATGGAAAACGCCGCGGACCGGGTACTGGGCGCCGGCGCCCAGTACCACGGCCAGATCAACGGCGTGGGCAAGGGCCCGGCCACCGAGCGCAAGTACCGCGACCCGAACGGCATCGTGTTCGACATTGTCACGCGCGAGCACGCCGAGCGCGTCTGGTGCCTGCCGCAGATCGTGTAAGGAGAACCCATGCCGAATCATCCCTACACGCTCGAACAGTTCTGCGAGAACACCCGCGCGACCCTGCGCCAGGATCCCGGCCGCGCCGGCCAGGAGCGCGTCTGCGCCGATTTCGAACGGCTGCTGCAATCGCCGGCCTTCGTCGACAAGTACTGCGCGCCGGAGCTCGAACGCAAGCTGTACCGCGTCCATACCGACCCCGAACTCGGTTTCGAGGTCCTGGTCCACCTGAACAAGGCGGCGCGTAAGTCCCCGCCCCACGACCATGGCGAATCCTGGGCGATCTATGGCCAGGTCACCCGGTGGGTGGATATCACCAACTACCGGCGCGTCGACGACGGCCGGCAGCCCGGCCGCGCCGACCTGACGCCGACCGAGTCCTTCCGGCTGGAACCCGGGCAGGCCCGGCTGTTCCCGCAAGGCGCCATCCACGCGATCGACTACCCCGACCAGGCCGTGTTCGCGCGCGTCACCGGACGCGACCTGGACGCCTTCCATCGCGACATGTTCGATCTCGAGACGGGAACGGTCACCCGCATGACTCCGCAGCGGGCGAGCTGACGTGGCGCCCCGCACCATGGAACAACCGACATGAACATGCCAGGACAGGAACGGATCGTGACCCCCGCCGAATTGCGGGCGCGCCTGCGGCGCGACGGGGAACTCGCCCTGGTCGACGTTCGCGAAGAACTTCCCTTCTCCCGCGGACACCTGCTGCAAGCGCGCTGCATCGCGCTGTCCCGGCTGGAGGTGCTGATGCCGCAGCGCATACCCCGCCGATCGACGCCCATCGTGCTGTGCGCCGACGCGGCGCTGAACCAACGGGCGCGCGGGCGGCTGGCCAGCCTCGGCTATACGGACGTCTCCGCCCTGGAAGGCGGGATCGAGGGCTGGGCCCGGGCCAGCCTGCCGGTCTTCAGCGGCGTCAACGTACCCAGCAAGGCCTTCGGCGAATTCGTCGAGCATGCCTATCGCACGCCCTCGATAGACGCGAAGGAACTGCAGCGCCTGCTCGACGCCCGTGCCGACGTGAAGGTATTCGACTCGCGTCCCTATGACGACTACACCGCCGAGACCATCCCCACATCCACCAGCGCGCCGGGCGCGGAACTGGCATTCCGCGTTCCCGCAGCCATCGTGAACGACGACACGCTGGTGGTAGTCAACTGCGCCGGCCGCACCCGCAGCATCCTGGGGGCGCAATCCATCATCAACGCCGGCCTGCCGCAACGCGTCGTTGCCTTGCGCAACGGCACCATGGGGTGGCGCCTGGCGGGGCTGGCGGTGGAAACCGGCGCGGAACGCCGCCTGGCCGCGCCCTCGCCTCAAGCCGCGCAGGCCTCGCGCATGGCCGCGCAGCGCTTTGCCGACGCCGCCGGCGTACGCGAGGCCGACCTGCCCATGCTCCACCAATGGCTGGACGAGCGCGAGGCGCGCACGCTCTATGCGCTGGACGTACGCACGCCCGATGAAGCCGCGCGGGATCCGCTGCCCGGCACGCTGTCCGCCCCCGGCGGTCAACTGGTACAGGCAACCGATCTCTATGTCGGCACCCTGCAATCGCGCATTGTCCTGCTCGATCCGGAGCACACGCGGGCGCTGATGACGGGAGCCTGGCTGCGGTGCATGGGATGGCGCGACGTCTACGTGGCACCGCCGCACCGGGTCCGCGACATGGCCGCCCTGCTCGCGACGCGGCCGGCTCCGCTGCCGACGCCGGCCAGCCCGGGATTGGACGCCGCCGAGGCCCAGGCCTACATGCAGGCCATGGACGTGACGGTGCTGGACCTGTCCTGGAGCCGCCACTACAAGCGGCGCCACGTGCCGGGCGCCGTGTTCGCCTCGCGCAGCCACCTGGATGCGGCCCTGAATGCCCATGCCGGCAGCGCGGGCTACCTGCTGACCTGCGAGGACGGCCGCGTCTCGGGTTTCGCCCTGGCCGAGGCACAGGCCCTTACCAGAAAGCCTGTCCACTACCTGGCGGGCGGGATCGCGGCCTGGTCCGCGGCCGGCCTGCCGTTGACCAGCGACGAACAACACTGGTCGGTGGAACCCGAAGACGTCTGGCTGCGCCCCTTCGAAAGGTCGACCCAGACCCGCCAAGCCATGGACGAATACCTGTCGTGGGAAGTCGACCTGCTGGAACAGGCCCGCCTGGACGGCAGCCTGAACTTCCAGGCCTATGCGCCGCAGCGGCCCACCTGAGGCCGCGCGCCGTTCGCAAACGATAAGAAAACCGGAGACATCTCATGACACAGCAAAGACTCGGCAAGCCCGTCCTTGGCCTCGCGGCGCTCGCACTGTCCTGCGCCGGCGGCCTGCCCACCACCCTGGCCGCGGACGCCACGTGGAAACCGGCCAAGCCCATCAAACTCATCGTCGCCTACCCCGCGGGCGGTCCGGTCGACCAGATGGCGCGCGCCTTCTCGAACGAAATGGCGAACGAACTCGGCCAGCCCGTCATCGTCGACAACCGCGGCGGCGCCAGCGGCTCGCTGGGCGCCAACTTCGTCCGCCGGGCGGAGCCCGACGGCTACACCATCAGCCTGATCATGGACGCCCACACCATCGTGCCAAGTCTGATGAAGGATGCCGGCTATCGCCCGCTGGAAGACTTCACCCCCATCGGCCTGGTCACGCGCGCGCCCATGGCCATCGGCGTCAACGCGCAGCGGCCCTACCAGACCTTCCGCGACGTCGCCGAAGCCGCCAGGGCCAAGCCCCGAAGCGCCAGCTATGGCGTCTCGCAGGGTACGCTGGGCAGCCTGGTCATGCTCCAGCTCCAGCGCCTGGGCAATTTCGAACTGCTCAACGTGCCCTACAAAGGCGCCGCGCCCGCGCTGCAGGATGCGCTGGGCGGACAGATAGACATGGTGGTCGGCTTTCCCAGCAAGGTCATGCCCTACATCCAGAGCAAACAGATGCGCGTACTGGCCGTCACCTCGAAAGAACGCTCGAAAGACCTTCCCGACATTCCCACACTGGGCGAGCAAGGCTTCGGCGAGATCGACTGGTCGGGCTGGATGGGACTGGCGGGGCCCGCCGGCATGCCGCCGGCCATCGTCCAGCGCTACAGCAGCGTCTTGAAGAAGGTACTGTCGGAACCCGCCGTGATCGAACGCTTCAATGCCGCGGGCATGCCGGTGGACTTCAGCGATCCGCCCACCTTCGCGAAATTCATGGCGTCCGAAACCGCCTACTGGAACAAGGTCATCGTGGATGGCAAGCTCGCCGCGTCCAACTGACCCGGAAAGAAAAGGCTTTCCCGTTCAGCCGGAAAAGCCCAGCGTCGCCGATATCGCCCGCGCGTGCTCCTGCAGCAACGCGATGATCCGCTTGGGCGGCGCCTTGGCCAACCGCACGGCCAGGCCCGTCACCCCTATCGCCGCCACGCACTCGCCCCCGGCATCGCGAATCGGCACGGAAATACCCATCACCCCCTCGGCCCACTCTTCGTTGTTGACCGCGTAGCCGTCGCGCCGGACCTTCGCCATGATCTTCTCCAGCTCGGCCCGCGTGGTCGGCGTGTTGGGACCGAAGCGGGGATACGGCTCGGCCAGCGAATCCAGCACGGATCCGGACGAAAACGCCAGCAACACCTTGCCCGAAGCCGTCGCATGCATGGGCGCCTGCCCACCCGTCTTCGCATTCACCCGGATGCGATGCGTACCCTCGACCACGTCCAGATACACGATGCTGTCCCGGTCCAGGGCGGCCAGATACGAGGTCTCGCCCAACTCGTCGCGCAGGGCCACCAGGGCCGGCCGGGCCAGCGATGCCACGTTGTAGCGTTCCCGCACGCTGTTACCCAGAGTCCAGGTCTTGAGCGTGGGCATGTAGCTCGCATCCGGTGCCTGGCAGACATAGCCCAGGTGCATCAGCGTGTTGAGCAGGCGGTGGACGTTGCTTTTCTGAAGCCCGGTCTCGCGGGTCAGCTCGGACAGGCTCACCGGCCCGTCGTGCTGGCACAGGCGCTCGAACACCTGGAAGGCTTTGATGACTGTCTTATCCATTCGCGGTCTAGATTTTCGTGGGTACCGGCCTTGCGCGGCTGATCATAGCAAAGACACTCCGCTCGACCGCCGGCAGTGCGACAGGAAGTTGGCCACGGCGGCCGATGCTCCGCTACGCGGATGGACGACGTCGATACGCGTTTCCAGCAGCCGGCTGTTCCCCGCGATCGGCACCCGGACCACGCCGCGATGCCCGCTCGCCGCCGCCGACCCCGGAATCAGCGCGACGCCCAGGCGTCCGGCGACCAGCGCCATGATCGTGTAGATGTGCGCCGCCTCCTGGACGATGTTGGGCTGGAAGCCCGCTTCGATGCAGGCCCCGACGATCCGTTGATGGAAAGCGGGGACCCGGTCGGCGGAATAGGAGACGAACCGCTCGCGCGCCAGCGCCGATAACGGAATCGAACGCCGCGACGCGAGGGGATGGTCATCGGGCAGCACGGCGCACAGCCGGTCGACCAGGACGGTTTCGCCGTCCACCCCCGCGGCCAGCTCCACCGGCGGACTCAGCAGGCCGACGTCGGCGCGGCCGCTCGATACCAGGCCGGCCACGTCCACCGACACCCCCTCGACCAGGCGCAACCGGACGTCCGGATACTCCTCGGAAAAGCGGCCCAGCACCTCGGGCAGGAAACTCACCATCGCCGAGGTGATGAAGGCGACCCGTACCTCGCCCAGTTCGCCGCGGGCCGTCGCCTGGGTCAACTCGACGGACCGCCGCGCCTGGGCCAGCAGCAACGTTGCCTCCTTGAGCAGGACCGCTCCCGCCTCCGTCAAGCTGATCCCGACGGGAGAACGCTCGAACAACCGCACGTCCAGCTGGGCCTCCAGCTTGTGCATCGCCACGCTCAGAGGCGGCTGCGACATGTGGAGCATGTCGGCGGCACGCCGGAAGCTTCCGGACTCCGCCACCGCCACGAACTGGCGTAGCACCCGCAGATCGGGCAAGCCCGAGGGTATATCCATCGTGTATCACCATGCAGCTCAAAGATATTGGACGCATTACCCCCGGCATCTTACAGTCAACCCCACGTCACCGCCGTGCAACGAACCCGCCTGGAGAATTCATGGGCTCCCGATCTCTGCCCCCGGCATGGGGCCTGCTCTTGCTGAGCGCCCTTCCCTGCGCCGCCTCCGCGCAGACCTATCCCGACCGGCCCATCCGCCTGGTCGTCGCCACGCCTCCCGGCTCGACGCCGGACATCGGCGCGCGCCTGCTGGGACATTTCCTGGCGGAAGACCTCAAGCAGCCCGTGGTGGTCGAGAACAAACCCGGCGTGAACGGCATCCTGGCCGCGCGGGAAGTACTCAAGGCGCAGGCCGACGGCTACACCTTCCTGATCGCCCCGCAAAGCACCATGTCGGTCAGCCCGCACGTCTATCCCAGGCAGGCCGGCGCGTTTCCGACGTCGTTCGTCGCGGTGGGCCAGATCTATAGAACCGACTTCAGCCTGATCGTCAGCAACGCCTCGGGCCTGCGTTCGGTCAGCGACGTCATCGCCGCGGCCAGAAAGGCGCCCGGCAAGCTGACGGCGGCCTACGCCGCTCCCGGCAGCGCCTCCCATGTGTCGGCCGAACGCTTCAAGCAAGCCGCCGGCGTCGACATCTATACGGTCTCCTTCAACGGCAGCCCCGCCGCCGCACTGGCGGTAGCCTCCGGCGACGCGGACATGCTGTTCGAAACCATTCCATCCACCGAGTCGGTGGTTGCCACGGGCAGGGCGCGCCGAATCGCCATGACGGGACCCGCCAGGTTCGAACTCGCGCCGAACGTCCCCACGGTGGCCGAGTCCGGCCTTCCTGGATTCGTGGTGACGACCTGGGCCGGCCTCTTCGCCGCCAGGGACCTGCCCGCGGACAGGCTGGACCGGATCGCCGCGGCGGTGGCCAAGGCGCTGAAGAACCCCGAACTGGTGCGGAAGATCGCCGCCGCCGGCTTTTTGCCCGGCGAGGCATTGCCCGTGGAGTTCCAGAAATTGTGGATGGCCGAATCGGCCATGTGGAAAAAGACGGTGGATCACGCACCGGCATTGCAATTGGAGCGTTGAGCATGGATCTTGGAATCGCGGACAAAGTCGCTTTGGTCCTGGGTGGCGGAGGCGGCCTGGGAGGCGCCATCGCGCAGGCCTTGAGCCGCGAAGGCTGCCGCGTGGCGGTGGCCGATCTCAATCTGGAGGCGGCGCAGGCGGTGGCATCCGGCATCGCCGAACGAGGTGGAGAAGCCGTCGCGCTGCAATGGGATCTCGGCCGGCTCGACCAGCACGACGAGAAGCTCGCAAGGCTGGAATCGGCCCTCGGTCCCGTCGACATCCTGGTCAACAACTCCGGAGGGCCGAAGCCCTCCTCGACCCTGGAGGTTCCCGACGACGACTGGCGCCGCCATTTCGACGCCATGGTGCTGGCGCTGATGTCGCTGTCCCGGCGCATCGTGCCGGGCATGCGCGAACGCGGATGGGGCCGGGTCATTACCTCCACGTCGTCGGGCGTGGTCGCTCCCATCGCCAATCTGGCCGTCTCGAACGCGCTGCGCCTGAGCCTGGTCGGCTGGTCCAAGTCGCTGGCCAACGAAGTCGCTCGCGACGGCGTGACGGTCAACGTAACCGTCCCCGGACGCATCGCCACTTCTCGCGTGGCCGCTCTCGACCAGGCCCGGGCCGCCGCCTCGGGCCTCTCGACGGACCAGGTGTCGGCGGCCAGCCTCGCCAGCATCCCCGCCGGCCGCTATGGCGACCCTGGCGAATACGCGGACGCGGTCGCCTTCCTGGCCAGCGCGCGGGCCAGCTACATCACCGGCAGCGTCCTGCGCGTGGACGGCGGCCTGATTCCCAGCATCTAGACCAAGGAGCAGATTCATGACCATGACGAAAGAGCAACGCCGCACCCTGCGCGAGCGCTATGCCAAGGTCGACACGGCCAACGTGGCGGACGTGCTCGACGAACTGGGCCTGTTCGATCAGGGCCTGGCGCCGGAATTCCGCCAACTGAGCGGCACCGGCAAGCTGGCCGGCTGGGCCTTCACCATCCGCGGCCAGATGGTGCCCGGCCCCCAGGGGGGCGACGCGCAGAAAATGCGGGCGTGCCAGGAAATCTCGGACGACGAGGTCAGCGTCTGGAGCGGAGACGGCCGCGGCATCTGCTATTTCGGCGAACTCATCGCCATAGGCATGAAGGAACGCGGCTGCGTCGGCGCCCTGATCGACGGCGGCATCCGGGACCTGCACTGGCTCAACGCCATGCAATTCCCCATCTTCGCCACCTACCGCACGCCGGTCCAGTCCATCGGCCGCTGGCGCGTCACAGGCTGGCAGGAGAAGGTCTACCTGGCCGGGGCCACGGGCAACCTGGTCGCCGTGTCCCCCGGCGACTTCATCCTGGCCGATGCCGACGGCGCCATCGTCATCCCCGCGGCCCACGCCGAGAAGGTGCTGGTCGAGGCCGAGCGCCTGACCGAACAGGAGGCCCGCATCCGGCAGGAACTCGCCAACGGCCTGTCGCTGTCCGCCGCCCTGGAGAAGTATGGACACGTCTAGCGCGGACGAGGGCCGCATCCTGCCGGCGGACCGGCAAGCGCCCTTCGCGTTCCGGGTAAAGAAGATCTCCGCCTACGCCTGCCTCGCCCCCACGCCCGCCGTCGTCTCGTCTTTCGGCGCTCGCCGGGAGCGAGGCGCCCTGCTGGTCGCGCTCGAAGACGAGACCGGCCACGTCGGGTGGGGAGAAATCTGGTGCGGGATGCCGGCGGCCGGCGCCCTGCACCGCCTCGCGCTGCTGCGCGAATTCGTCGCCCCCTTTCTGGCGGGGCAGCTCGTGCGCGACATTCCGGCCTGCGTGCGGACACTGGCGACGCGGCTGGCACCCGTGGAGATCCTGGCGGGCGAACGCGGTCCCGTCTCGCAGGTCCTGGCCGGACTGGACAGCGCGCTCTGGGACTTGCGCGCAAGGGTGGCGGGCCTTCCGCTCCATGCGCTGCTGGGGACCGGCAGCCCCACCCTGCGCTGCTACGCCAGCGGCATCGCGCCCGACGCCTCCGAGGCGGTCCTGGACCGCCTGAGGTCCCAGGGGCACCGCGCCTTCAAATTCAAGGCGGGTTTCGACGATGCCCGTACCCTGCCCCTGCTGGCGGACCAGCGTTGCCGGCTCATGCCGTCCGAGCGCATGATGATCGACGCGAACTGCGGCTGGACCCCGCGGTCCGCCCTTGCCGCCGTGCGCGAACTCCGGGAGGTCGAACTGGAATGGATAGAAGAGCCAATCCGGCCAGACTGCGCCGACGACGACTGGATGCGGCTGCGCGAGGTTGCCGCGACAGCGCTGGCGGGCGGCGAGAACCTGTTCAGCGCAGCGGAGTTCTCGCGCGCGTCCGCCTGGCTCGGCGTGGTCCAGCCCGACGTGGCGAAGTGGGGCGGCGTCTCGCAGGCATTACGCCTCGGGCGGGAGGTGGAACGCCGCGGCGGCCTGTTCTGCCCCCATTCGTTCGGGACCCACATCGCCGCGATGACATCCGCCCACGTATTGGCCGCCGTGGGCGGACGGGGCTACCTGGAACTCGATGTGAACGACAACCCCTTGCGAGCCAGCGCCAGCTACGCGGGCTGGATCGCCCGGGGATCGATCACGCTGCCGGACGCGCCCGGCATAGGCGTCGGCCTGGACGTCGCCGGCATTTCCGCCCATGTCCGGGACAGCTTCAGCATCGCGGCAGCGGGTGTAGCGTTCACCTGAAGCGGTATCGGCCGATCAGGCCGCCTGCACCCGTTGCAGGAACCCCCGTATCAGCGCGACCACTTCGTCCAGATGCGTTTCCAGCAACCAATGGCCGCCGTCCAGCAGGTGGAGTTCGGCATCCGGCAAGTCGCGCAGATAGGCACGGGCGGAGGCTTCAGGCATGTAGTGGTCCTGCGGCCCCAAGACAATCAATGTGGGCGGCTGGTGGTCCGCCAGGTATTGCCGGGCGCCGAACCGATCCCAAATTGGCTGCATTGACGGAGTTGGACTATCTATTGGCGGTCGATGACTTCAGTCGCATCGGCGCGCTGCGCCTGCACGGCCCGGACGGGGCCTGGCATCGAACAGTGCCCGAAGGCCGACGCACTACCCCACCGTTGATCGAGCTCGAACACATCTATCAAGCCAGCCGCGCTGTCGAGCGCGGGCAGGAGACGGCCGAAGACTTGCGATCGTGACGGCGCCGATGGCCGTATTCCATACCAGTCAGCCGCATCGTTGTTGCAGGCTTCGCGTGAGGAAGATCGCAGCTACACGGAAATCGCGGATGCCATCCGTTCCCACGGTCATGAACCTGCCCGGGATTTGCGCCAGCTATGGCGTCGCCTTGTATTCAACTTGTTGATTACGAACGTAGACGACCACTTGCAGAACCATGGTTTCCTTCATGTAGCGCATGGACTGTGGCGTCTTGCGCCCGCCTTCGACGTCAACCCTTTTCCGGACAAGGAACGGGAATCCAAGACCTGGCTGTCTGAAACAGATGGATGCTACGGCTGCGCTGCTGGGGCATTGAAAAGGGAGATTCCTATGTCCTCGGTGCCGCATTGCAATTGCAGGACGATCCGATCCGCATCGACGTGCCCCGTGATCGGAAGGGCAGTGACGGCCTGAAAGACTGGAGCGGGTGAAGGGAACATCACGCCGCACTCAAATCATTGATTGATAACGGGTTTATTCCGTTGGCGCTACGGAACTAGGCCAGATTATGTACCGGACGTACCGCGTCGGCAACCAGATCCTATCCGCATTTGTCTGCTGACATTCACGGTCAGTCATCAACGCGCGCTCCAGGCAGACGTGTTTCATTCTATCGTTTGATGTATAAGATCAACGAAATCAAGGAACATCTTTGGGGCAATGGAAAGATCCTCACATGCCCAGCGCGCTCTTGCCCTGCTCCACAAGCAGGGCTTTCTGCGCACCAGCGACTTGGACACCATCGGCGCGCCGCGGGTGGTGCTGACACGTCTGTCCACTTCCGGGCAGTTGGAGCGTGTCGGGCGCGGCCTCTACCGTTTGCCAGGCAACCCCATGTCCGAGCAGGAGGACCTCGCCACGATTGCAGTCAAGGTTCCCAAAGCCGTGTTCTGCTTGCTGACGGCACTCCAGTTCCACGAACTGACCACGCAACTGCCTCGCCAAGTTTGGATTGCCATGCCTCGTGGCAGCCACACCCCACGTATCGAGCACCCGCCGATCAAGATGGTGCAGATGGCGGGTGATGCCTATGCCTTGGGCATTGATGAGCACGAACGCGATGGCGCCAGACTGCGGATCTACAGTGCCGCCAAAACCGTGGCGGACTGCTTCAAGCACCGCAACCAGATCGGCCTGGACGTGGCCATTGAGGCGCTGAAGGCTGCCTGGAAGACACGCAAGGCTTCAGCCGATGACCTATGGCGCCATGCCAAGGTCTGCCGGGTCGCAAATGTCATGCGTCCTTACCTGGAGGCGGTTTCGCATGAGTGACCACGCCGCCTTGATTCGCGCTTTCCGGGCAAGCCGATCCGTGCATTCGGATCGAGACGTCGTTGTCAACGAACGGCTCGGATAAGGCAGCCCATCATGGCACTCGACCACCTCACACTCACCACATACCGCGATCGGCATCCTGCATGGCGATTGCTGGCCTCGCCACATGCGCCATTGGTAGCAAGCTTCCTATACCGGGTGTTCGTTGCACCGAACGTGCGGCTGACGAGCGAAGCGGATCTGGCCGAAATGCTGGAAGATGAGCTGTTTGCCCTGCGCGAACAGCTCGGTGCAGAGGTGTATCCGAAAGCCGCAACTGAATACCTGAATGACTGGTGCGCGCCGGACAAGGGCTGGCTGCGCAAGTTCTACAAGCCCGGCACCGACGAAGCCCAGTTCGATCTCACCCCCGCCACCGAAAAAGCCATCGCCTGGCTGGTATCGCTGACCGAACGGCCTTTCGTCGGCACTGAATCTCGCCTGCTGACCTTGTTCGCGCTGCTGGAGCAGATCAGCACCGGAAGCGAGGCCGATCCAGCCAGGCGCCTGGAGGAACTGCGCCGCAAGCGCGACGAGATCGACGCCGAGATCGGCCGCGTCCTGTCCGGCGACGTGCCGCTCATGGATGACACGGCCATCAAGGATCGCTTCCTGCAATTCCAGCAGTTGGCGCGCGAACTGCTGAGCGACTTCCGCCAGGTGGAACACAACTTCCGCCAACTCGACCGCAGCGTCCGCGAGAAGATCGCGTTGTGGGACGGCAGCAAGGGGGCACTGCTCGACGAGGTCATGGGCGAGCGCGACGCCATCGGGGATTCCGACCAGGGCCGCAGCTTCCGTGCATTCTGGGATTTCCTGATGTCCAGCCGTCGCCAGGAAGAACTGTCCGCACGGCTCGACCAGATCCTCGGCTTGCCCGCCGTGGCTGCGCTCAAGCCGGAGCCGCGCACCCGCCGGGTGCACCACGATTGGCTGGAAGCGGGCGAACATACCCAGCGCACGGTAGCGCAGTTGTCGCAACAACTGCGCCGCTTCCTGGATGACCGGGCCTTCCAGGAAAACCGCCGCATCCTCGAACTCTTGCACGGCATCGAGACCCAGGCGCTGGCCTTGCGCGACATGCCGCCGGCCGGCGACGTGATGCGCCTCGACGAGATGGGCGCGGACATCGCCTTGCCGCAGGAACGCCCCCTGTTTGCGCTCCATGCCAAACCACGCCTGGCGGAACTGGTCCTTGAGGACGGTGACGACGACATCGACACCGCACGCCTGTTCGACCAGCACGTCGTGGACAAGACCCGCCTGCGTGAGGCCCTGCGGCAGGCATTGCGGCAGCAGTCGCAGATCAGCTTGCGCGCGTTGCTGGAGACCCAGCCGCTGCAACAGGGATTGGCCGAACTGGTCACCTGGCTGGAACTGGCCCACGCGGGCAGCCGCTGGCTGGATGGCCTCAGGGCCACGGTGGATGACGATGTGCAGGAGATCATCGAATGGGCCATGCAGGACAGCGATGGCTCCACGGTACGACGGCGGGCGCGAATGCCACGCGTGATTTTTGCGCGTTGATGCAAACTGCGACGGATAAAGCGAAGACCCATGAACGATATGCATCAGGATGATCCAGAAGGCAGTACCGAGTCGCTCCCGCCCGTTGTAGCGGAACTCTCGCAACTGATGGTGCATTTGCTCAAAGGCGTGTTGTACCGCCAGGACGACGAGCGCCTATGGGCCAGTCTGCTGAGCCTGCAGGCGCGTGTACGGGAGCAGGCGGCGGTGTTGTTGCTGGATCTGGTGCTGGACGAAGCCGAGGGCTACGCCTTCCTCAAAAGCCAGCCGGAGCCGGAGGATGTGGACGCCACACCCCGTCCGCCGCGCCTGATCGCGCGACGGCCGCTGTCCTACCCGGTCAGCCTGATGTTGGCCTTGCTGCGCAAGCGCCTGGCCGAATCCGACGCCAGCGGCGGCGATACCCGGCTGGTGCTGTCGCGCGAGGATATCGCCGAATTGATGCGCGTGTTCCTGCCGGACGGCACCAACGAGGCGCGCCTCGTCGACCAAGTGGATTCGACCATCACCAAGGTGGTGGAACTGGGGTATCTGCGCAAGCTCAAGCCCGTTGCCGGCGCAGCTCAGCAGGCACCTCGCTACGAGGTGCGGCGCATCCTCAAGGCGTTCGTCGATGCACAGTGGCTGGCCGACTTCGATGCGCGCCTGGAGGGCTATCGCACCGCATTATCAGGTGCCGATCGCGACAAGGAAGCTGGCCGATGAACGATTTTTCGCCACAGGAGCTCGATTTCGTGGCCGACGACAGCCGCGTCGGCTTTCGCCTGCAGCGGCTGGAAGTTCTGAACTGGGGCACATTCGACCGGCGCGTCTGGCGCTATGAACTCGATGGGCGTAACGGCCTGCTCACTGGCGACATCGGTTCGGGCAAATCCACCCTGGTCGATGCCGTCACCACGCTGCTGGTGCCAGCGCAACGCATCGCCTACAACAAGGCCGCAGGCGCCGAGACGCGTGAGCGATCACTGCGGTCCTACGTGCTGGGCCATTACAAGAGCGAGCGCAACGAAACCACCGGCAGCGCCCGCCCGGTGGCGTTACGCGACACCACTAGCTACAGCGTGATCCTGGGTGTCTTCCGTAACGAAGGCTACGGCCAGGCGGTCACGTTGGCGCAAGTCTTCTGGTTTCGCGAACCACAGGGCCAGCCCGCGCGCTTGTTCGTGACTGTAGAGCGGGAACTGTCCATCACCGAGCACTTTTCCGGATTCGGCAGCGACATTAACGGCCTGCGCAAGAAGCTGCGCGCGATGGGCTGCGAACTGAATGACAGCTTCCCGCCCTACGGCGCCTGGTTCCGCCGCCGCTTCGGCATCGAGCACGAGCAGGCGCTGGAGCTGTTCCATCAGACGGTTTCCATGAAATCGGTTGGCAATCTGACCGATTTCGTGCGCAGCCATATGCTCGAACCGTTCGACGTGGGGGGGCGCATCGAGGCACTGCTCGGCCATTTCGATGACCTCGACCGCGCCCACCAGTCGGTACTCAAGGCCAAGCGGCAGATCGAGTTGTTGACGCCGCTGGTGGAGGATGGCCTTCGCCACGGGCAAATCGCCGCCGAGATCCAGGCGCTGCGCGAAGGACGCGATGCATTACGCCCGTACTTCGCCGGCTTGAAGGCAGCACTGCTGGAGAGGCGCCTGGAATTGTTGACTCAGGATGCGACGCGCTGGGACGCCCGCATCAAGCAACTGGGAGAGCAACGAGACAACGCCCGAATCGAGCAGGGGAAGCTCGAAGGCGCACTGCGCGAGAACGGCGGCGACCGGCTGCAACAACTCGCTGCCGCCATTCAGCAGCAGGAGGCAGAGAAACAGCAACGGCAGGAGAAAGCGGACGCCTACACCACGCTATTGACGCGCATTGGAGAAGCAGCGCCGGGAGACGAAGCTGCTTTCATGACACAAAGATCCACCATCGGAGAACACGCCGAAGCGCTGCGCACAAGCATTGCGGACCACGATACGCAGATCAATGAAGACGGATATGCGCTGCGGCGGGGTCAGGAAGAACACAAAGCGCTCAGCGACGAGATCGACAGCCTTGCGCGTCGAAAAAGCAATATCGATGCGGCCCAGGTACGCATCCGCGACGCATTGTGCGCCGCCTTGTCCATCGCCGAGGAAGACCTGCCCTTTGCCGGTGAACTGATCCAGGTGCGCGAGGACGAACGCGACTGGGAGGGCGCGGCCGAACGCCTGCTGCATGGCTTCGGCCTGTCCCTGCTGGTGCCGGATGCGCACTACAAGGACGTGGCCGATTGGGTGGAACGCCAGCACCTGGGCACGCGGCTGGTGTACTTCCACGTGCGTGCGCGCAAGCCTACTCAGGCCATTAGCCTGCACCCCCAATCGCTGGTGCGCAAGCTGCTCATCAAGCCCGACACGCCGTACTACGACTGGCTTGAACGCGAACTGCACCACCGCTTCGACCTGGCCTGCTGCGACAACACCGAGCAGTTCCGCCGCGAGACCCGAGCCATCACCCGCGCCGGACAGATCAAGGACCCGAGCGGACGCCACGAAAAGGACGACCGCCGCCGCATCGACGACCGCAGTCGCTACGTGCTGGGCTGGAGCAACGCCGACAAGCTGCGGACCTTGCGTGACGAACGTGAAGGCCTGGAACAGCGACTGGGCGACATCGGTCTGCGCATTGCCAACACACAGCGATTGCGCGGGCAATGCCAGGCGCAACTGGAGGCCTTGGCCAAGCTCGAAGTCTTCACCCGCTACAGCGAGATCGACTGGCAGGCACCGGCACGCGAGATTGCCCGGCTGACCGAGGAACGCGACCGCCTCAAGGCGGCCTCCGATACCCTGCGGGAACTGGAAAGCCAACTGGCGCAGGTCGTTGATCGCCTGAAGGAGATCGAAGGCGATCTTGGCGAGGCACAAGGCAAACGCGGAGAAATTCGCAGCAAACACGAAACTGCCCAGGCACAGCATGCGCAGGCTCTCGAAATCCAGACGCAAGCCGCACTCGACGACATGTTGCTGCAATCTCTTGAGGGCTGGCGCGCCGAAGTCCTGGGCGACCACCAGCTCACGGTGGAATCCTGCGACAACCGCGAACAGGACGTGCGCAATGGCTTGCAGGCGCGCATCGATGCCGAAGACAAGCGTCTCTCACGCCTGACCGAACGCATCATCAACGCCATGCGCGGTTTTAAGGAGGCCTTCAAGGCAGAGACCGCCGAGATCGACATCAGCCTGGCCGCGCTGCCCGAGTTCGAGCGCTTGATGAAGGATTTGCAGCACGACGACCTGCCGCGCTTCGAAGCGCGTTTCAAGGAACTGCTCAACGTCAATACCATCAACGAGATCGCCAATTTCAACGCCCAGCTCGCGCGCGAGCGTGAAACGATCAAGGAGCGGGTCGATGTCATCAACCAATCCTTGCAGGTGATCGACTACAACCCCGGACGCTACATCCGGTTGCTGGCGCAACCCAGCCCCGATGCGGAGATCCGCGACTTCCTGCAGGATCTGCGTGCCTGCACCGAAGGAGCGCTGAGCGGCTCGGAAGACGAACAGTATTCCGAGACCAAATTTCTGCAGGTCAAAGCCATCATCGACCGCTTCCGGGGGCGCGAGGGACTGGCCGAGATCGACCGGCGCTGGATGCAGAAGGTGACCGACGTGCGCAACGGCTTCCTGTTTTCCGCCAGCGAGCGCTGGCGCGAGGACGATGCCGAGCACGAACACTACTCCGACTCCGGCGGCAAATCCGGCGGGCAGAAGGAGAAGCTGGCCTATACCGTGCTGGCCGCCAGCCTGGCCTACCAGTTCGGCCTGGAATGGGGGGCGGTGCGCTCGCGCTCGTTCCGTTTTGTCGTGATCGACGAAGCCTTCGGGCGCGGCTCGGATGAATCGGCCCAGTATGGGCTGGAACTGTTCCGCCAGCTCAACCTGCAACTGCTGATCATTACGCCGCTGCAAAAGATCCACATCATCGAGCCCTACGTGTCCAGCGTCGGCTTCGTGCACAACGAAGGCGGCCGCGAGTCGCGGCTGCGCAACCTGAGCATTGAAGAGTATCGTGCGCAGAAGGCTGCTGCCACGGGAGCCGCCCCATGACCTGGAGCCAGCCCACCGATCTGCGCACGCAGGTCGAACGGCTGTGGCAGCGCGGCGAACTGCTGCGTACCGTGGTCGGCGGTGACACACTGAATTGGCCATTGCGGCTGTCGCTGAAGTCGCCGTCCGCCGCCGATCTCAGCAACCGTTTCGATGCCGTGCGCGGCTGGGTGCGGGAGATCAGCGCCATGCCGCGCGTGCGCATCGAATGGCGCGAGTGGATGCACCGGGTGCAGGGCCGGCAGCGCCTGCCGGACACGCTGTGGATCGATACGTTGGACGATGCACTGGCGATGATCGGCAAGACCGGCGATGCCCGCCGGTTCCAGGCGCTCTGGCAGCAAACTGCCGAAGCGCAACCCACACTGCTGGCATGGCTGCAAAGATCGCCGTTGCAGACTTTGGCGCTGGCCGAACACTGGCCACGCCTGCTGGCCGTGGTGGCCTGGGTGCAAGCCCATCCGCGCCCAGGCGTCTATCTTCGGCAGGTTGACGCGCCGGGCGTGGACAGCAAATTCATCGAAGCCCATCGCGGTACGCTGGCTCAGTGGCTGGATCTGGCTTTGCCGACGGAAGCCATCGACCACGCTGCTACCGGGATGGCCGGGTTTGCCCGTCGCTACGGTTTTCTGGAGAAGCCCGTTCGCATCCGCCTGCGCTTGCTCGATCCGCAACTGCCCCAGCTTCCCGGCTGCACCGGACTGACCGACATCACCCTGGATGAGGATAGCTTCGCCACGCTCACCTTGCCTGCGCAGCGTGTGTTCATCACCGAAAACGAGGTGAACTTCCTAGCGTTCCCACCGGTCTCCAGTGCCATCGTCGTGTTCGGTGCCGGCTATGGCTGGGGAGCGCTCGCCCGAGCCAACTGGCTGCATCGCGCCTCTCTGCACTACTGGGGAGACATCGATACCCATGGCTTTGCCATTCTGGACAGCCTGCGCAAGTATTTCCCGCTAGCCGCTTCGTTCCTCATGGACCGCTCCACCCTGATGGCCCACGCACTTCAATGGGGTGACGAGCCCCTCGACAAACGCCATACGTTGCCCTTGTCCCGACTGGTCGATGAGGAGGCCGCTCTCTACGACGACTTGCGTCATGACCGAATCCGGCCACAGCTGCGGCTGGAACAGGAACGCATCAGCTATCGCTGGCTATGCGCGGCGTTGGCGACAACAGTCCAGGACGATTCTCGGCCGTAGCGGTATGTCCTGCCGATGTCGTCAGGGCGTGGTCGATTCGACGAACGCCGGCTCGAAATCCAGCAGGTCGGTACCGCGCATGCCCAATCCCCGGGCCACTGCACGCCAGCCCGCCACGGCCTGGGCCACTTCGTTCCAGATCGCCTGCGCTTGCGCAGCATCCAGCCTGAAATACGACGCGGCGGCCATCAGCATGTCACGGCTGTCGATGACGCCGGTGTCCTCGGTCAGCCAGGTCTTGCTCTCGCGACGGTCGCCCGGCATCGGGTTCAGGTCGAAGGCCGGCGACAGGCGCCAGCCGCGCCGGCGCGCGTCGTAGAGGAAGCCGGTGTTGCGCAGGTGGTCGTCGGTATTGCAGATCAGGAAATTGAGGACCAGCCGCCGCCACAGCTCATGGATGTCGGCGATCGGATCGGCGCCCGACTGAAGCAGCACATCCACCAGTTCGGTGTAGGCATGCGTCGCATCGCGGCCATCGGACTGGAGCATCGTCGCGGCCGACACGTAGGGGATGCGAGCGCCGTCGTCGGTGCGGTCGAAACGCCGGATGACGGCGACCGCCGTGCCGCCGATCATTTCCACGCGGGCCGGCGCCGCGCGGATGCCGGCCCTGGCCGCCAGTTGCATGGCCAGCACTTCGCCCCGGATCACGTCGCGCCGGTCCGCCTGGCTGGGAAACTTGCCGACCGCCAGGCGTCCGTCAGCGTCCCGCACCGTGGACTTCGGCCGGGCACCACCCAGCGACGTGCCTTGCCCCAGCAGGTAGCGCAGGTCCTGCGCACTTTCCGTTCCGTCTTCCAGGGCGCGGGCCGCGTGGAGCACCTTCTCCAGTTCCACCAGTGGCGGTACGTGCCGGTTCGCTCCTCCGGCGCGCAGGTAGGCGCCAGAGTGCGGATCGAACAGGCGCAGCGCGCCGATGCGCGCCTCGTCGTCCACCCACATCACGAAGTCCACCGGGTCCAATGCAGGCGTGTCGCGGTCCTCCTGCCGCAGCTTCGCATGGGCGCGCCGGATCACGCGCTCGCCCCAGGCGTCGGGCGCGGTGTCCTCCAGCGCGAGGAAGAACACCTGCCGGGGATGTTGCACGCCGGCCACCGGCTGGAGGTCGGGCGACAGCGTGAAGAACCGGGCATCCCGCAGCCAGCCTTCGTCATAGCTGAACGCGCTGCGCCGGCCGCTGCCAAGATGCAGGCGCCCCACGACCAAGCCGCTCGCCCCCAGGTGGACTTCGAGGTCCGGACGTCGTGCGGGCCGAGGCGTTGCCATCAGAAGCCCTCCAGGTCATCGGCAGGCGCGGGCGCATCGCCCTTGTCGACGACGGGCGCTGCCTGCCGCTTCCTGCCGGCAGAGGTGCGTACCCGCTGCGGCAACTGCGCCCGCACCAGTTCCATGCCGAGCGCATCGTTCTCCAGGGTCATCGCCTGGGCCAGGTCATCGAGCCGGCCCAGCACGTGCAGCGCGCGCAGGAAGGTGTGCAGCGCGGTGCCGGGATAGCCATCTTCCATGCGCCGGACGGTGCTCAGGGACGTGCCGATGCGCTGAGCAAGGTCTTCCTGGCTGAGGCGGCGCATGCGCCGCGCCGCCGAGATGTCCTGCCCCAGGCGGCGCAGCGCGCGCGCGACAGGCTGCGGCATCGCCACCTGCGCACCGGAGCGCTTTTGCTCGGAAGAAGACATCTTTTAGGGCCTCAAATATGAAGTTATTTTCGAAATAAGCATTCATATTTGAATGCAAAAATGGGGGTCAGTCAACCCAGTCCATGTCTGCCCTTGCAGTTCTGGTGACCGCGCTGCGCCATTGCCAGCCGTCCTGTTCGTGAGAGGTATCACCGGGCTGCCAACTCCCGATGAAATCCGGCAGGTGATCTCACCTCGTCACCGCTCGATTGTTCGCAGGAGCCACCAAACGGCTCCTACGCACGTGAGAGAAACGGGGCGTCATGCTTTGTCGATCTGGGGGAAGACCCCTCGCGTCTTGCCCCAAATCTCGCCGCACCCCGTCGAGGCGGCATCGCCACACCTGTTTCCGCCTGCACTGCGTCTGCTGATAGACCGTCGCTGTCTTGCACGCCGGTATCGCCCTGGCTCGAACGCGAGAAGACCGAATCCGTCTTTCGCCGCGATGGCGTCTGTAGCAAAACCTCGTTATCGAGCCATCCTGCCATGTGCAGTCAACCGCTTGAAGCATACCGCCACGCAGAGGCTCGGTGCTGGTGGACAAGCGCCATATCGACAGGCGGCTGCTCTGGTGAACATCCGTCATCCTGGCCTTTCCCACAAGCCAAGCCGCCACCGTCTCGCGCCGTGAAGGCGCGTCCCGGCAGCGATTCCAATCAACGAGAGGAAACAGATGTCCTGAATCCTGTTACCAGGGAGCAGCCATGCGAAAGCCTTCATCCGGCCCCCAAGCCAAGGTCTTCTACCGTCCGATCGAGGCAGCCATCCAGTGGGCGGGGCTGTCGCGTTTCGAACGCCGCATCCTCGATGTCGCCAAGGGGATGAACCGCTTGCCCGAGCACCCCGAACTGGCGCGCTGGCCACAGCTTCGCCTGAACGCGGAACGGATCTACGACGCACTGGTGCATCTCGACCTTCCCTACGGCAAGGATGGCCTCACGAGCAACGATCCCGCCTTGCTCGATGACCCTGGCCTCACGATCCGCCACGTCGATCTGAAGGCATGGATGATCCGTTTCTATCCCGACCAGCGACCGGCCTTCCTGTTCGATGCCTTCGAGCGTCACCTGCACCCGGCCGTCAGTGTCGATGCGGTGCAGGCACTGGTCATGGATCGCGAGGCGTTGAAGCTCCAGCTTGCCGACAGGGTGCAAGCCTGGGATGCGCTCTATGCCCAGTTCCAGGCGCTCAGCCAGGAGCACCAGGCGCGCACGGAGCGCGAGAAGCGTTCCGGGGTGCCGGGCGCCCGCAGTGAGTCCACCTACCTGAACATCGTTGGCGGTCTTCTGACCCTGCTGCTGGGCAAGTCGCCCAATGGCGTTCCCTATTCGTCCTTCGAGACGCTGGAATCGGTCATCAGTGCGCTGGTTGCCCATTACGGCGACAAGTCCGGGATCAGCGAGCGAACGCTGTGGGCGAAGTTTTCGGCAGCCAGGCGTCATCTCGCCACCCAGGACCGCTGACTGCAAGTGCAGACGCCGAGCCTGCACTTGCGGTGACTGCGCGGGAACCGCGCTATCGAATACGGGGCACGTCCATCACCGCCGCTACACAGCGCCAAGGAGTGCCCCTCGTGACTGCCCAGACCATCGCCACCGCGACGCCGAACGAACACCGCATCCTGCGCCGCGCGGAAGTCGAGGCCAAGACCGGCTTCAAGCGCGCCCACATTTACAACCTGATCAAGGAGGGCAAGTTTCCCAAGCCCCTGCGCCTCGGGGTACGCGCCATCGGCTGGGATTCGGTGGAGATCGATCAGTGGATCACCGATCGACTCAGGGAACGGGCGTGAGCCCGCGCTCCGTCGGAATCCCTTCCACGAGGAGTCGCGCCATGCAGGTGGTATCCATCATTTCGACCAAGGGTGGCGTCGGCAAGACGACCACCGCGGCGAACCTGGGCGGCTTCATCGCCGATGCAGGGCTGCGCGTGCTGCTGCTGGACCTGGACGTACAGCCCACCTTGTCGAGCTACTTCACGCTCGGCACGCATGCGCCTGCCGGTATCTACGAGATGCTGGCCTTCAACGAGCAGCGTATCGAGCAATTGGCTTCGCAGACCGCTGTGGCAGGTCTCGACCTGGTGGTGTCGAACGACCACCGCGGCGAACTGAACACACTGCTGCTGCATGCACCCGACGGGCGCCTGCGCCTGCGTCACCTGCTTCCCTCGCTGGCGTCGCACTACGACCTGCTGCTGATCGATACCCAGGGAGCGCGCAGTGTGCTGCTGGAGATGGCGGTACTGGCCTCCAGCCTGGCGCTGTCGCCGGTGACACCGGAAATCCTGGCGGCGCGTGAGCTGAGGCGCGGCACGCTGCAACTGATCGAGGACATCGCTCCGTATCGGCACCTCGGCATCGAGCCACCGCCGCTGCGCTTGCTCATCAACCGCGTGCATCCGGTTTCGTCGAACGCCCGACTGATCCAGCAGGCCCTGCGACAAGTGTTCCAGGCGCACGCTGGCATACAGGTCCTGAACACCGACATCCCGGCCATCGAAGCCTACCCACGTGCCGCAACACGAGGACTGCCGGTGCATCGCGTCGAGTACCGGCAACCAGTGGGCCGTACTGCGCCTGCGGCGTTGGAGACGATGCGTGCGCTGGCTGGCGAGTTGTTCCCGGCATGGCGGGAGCGCTTCGCGTGCGTTACCGGCAGAGGCCGCGCAGGGGGAACCAGTCATGCCGAACGCGCATGAACTGGCCCGCGGCCATGCGCGGCTGCGCGCGCTGATCGAGTTCGCGCTGGGCGAAGGCTGGCACGTGAAACGCACGCGCGGCGGGCACCTGATGTTCACCAAGCCCGGCTGCGCCGCGATCTACACCAGTTCGACTGCGAGCGATCACCGTGCCAGCCGCAACGCACGCGCGCAGCTTCGCCGCGCCGATCGACAGGCACCGGCGGCATCTCGGGAGAGCAGCGATGGCTGAGCCGACGCCGCAGGACATGGCCGTCAAGCTGCTGGCCAAGGGCTTCGAACGCAGCGGTCCTTCGGCCGCAGTCTTGACCGACCCCATTGCCGACACACCGATGGTGGTGACGCTGGACGAGTTGCGCCCCTATGAACATGACCCACGCGTGACGCGCAACCCGGCCTACGAGGAAATCAAGACCTCGATCCGCGAGCGCGGGCTGGATGCACCGCCCGCAATCACGCGCCGGCCGGGCGAGGCGCACTACATCATCAGGAACGGTGGCAATACGCGGCTGGCGATCCTGCGCGAACTGTGGAGCGAAACCAGGGAAGACCGCTTCTTCCGGATCGCGTGCCTGTTCCGCCCGTGGCCGGCGCGCGGCGAAATCGTGGCGCTGACCGGGCATCTGGCCGAGAACGAGCTGCGTGGCGGGCTGACCTTCATCGAGCGGGCGTTGGCCATCGAGAAGGCGCGCGAGTTCTACGAGCAGGAAAGCGGCCAGGCGCTGTCACAGAGCGAACTCGCGCGGCGGCTGACGGCCGACGGCTATCCGGTGCCGCAGTCACACATCAGCCGCATGAACGATGCGGTGCGCTACCTGCTGCCGGCGATACCGAACCTGCTCTACGGCGGCCTGGGACGACATCAGGTGGAACGGATCGCGGTACTGCGCAAGGCGTGCGAGCGCACCTGGGAGCGGCGTGCGCTGGGCCGCACGGTGGCCGTGGACTTCGCCACGCTGTTTCAGGATGTGCTGACGGGGTTCGACACGCAGCCGGATGACTTCTCGCCGCAGCGGGTGCAGGACGAACTGGCGGGCCAGATGGCCGAACTGCTGGAGGCGGACTACGACACGCTAGCGCTGGAGATCGACGACAGCGAAAGCCGCCAGCGTGCGCTGACCAGCGATCCGGCGGCGCTGACGCCTCCGGCAGCGCCTGTCGTGCCTGCTGCTACTTCCGCACCGGTCTCCGAGCCTCAGCAGCCACCCGGGTCGTCCGTACCGCGCGACACCACGCCAGTCGCGCCTTCAGCGCCAGCAGCGACACCGCCTGCATCGTCCGAAGCGCTGGAGGACCAGCACGGACCACGCGACGATCGCCTGCAAGGGCACATCGTGACACCGGCGCCGACCACCGAGCGCCTGCAATCCATCCAACGGATGGTCGCGGATCAGCTCGGAGACAATTTGCCCGACTTCGAGACCGACGCGCTGCGTGCGATCCCCGTGCAGGCCGGGGGGCTCTTTCCCATCTCGGACGTCTGGTACATCGAGCCGGGGCTGGACGTGCCGGATCGCCTGCGCGTGCACATTGCGCAGTTCGCGCGCGAGATCGCCGAGGAAGCGGCCGTCGCCGACCACATCGAGGCCAGCATCGGTGGCATCGGCTTCGTCTGCGCGGCGCCGGCCGTGGGCCACGCGAAGGCGCTGCCAGCATTCGCAAGGGCGGTGCTGACCCTGCTGGATGCGCTGAGTTCGGCGCCACCCACCGCGAACGGCTTGGACCGTGCACTGCTGGCCGACGAGTTGGCGGCGCTGCTGCATGGCCACGGCGGCTCGGCCACACGCCTGAGCGATGCTGCGCTGGTGAAGCTGTTCCGCCTGCTGCGCCTGGCGCGCCGGCTGCTGGATCTGGAAGCCGGCGTAGCGAGCCAGGATTCCTGAGCGCAGGAGGCTCCCGCATGTCGGCACCGCACCCACTCAACCAGGCCGTGATCGCCCAGGCCCTGCATGACCTGCGCAACGGCCAGTTGCGCCGCTGCAAGGCCATGGGCTTCGGCGAGGAGGAACTGGACGCGCTGAAGCACCCCGAACTCGTGAGCATGCTGGTGAATGCCACGGTGTCGTGGTGTTCGGTGTCGGTGAACCGGGAAGTGTTGAAGCGGCTGCTGAGCCAGGTGCACGACGTGGAGCGGGAGATCGCTACGGTGGACCGCATGCTGCGCCTGGGGGCGAGCACGGAGATGGTCAGCAAGTTCTACGGCCTCACGCATCAGGAAGTGGCGCTGCGCCGCGACATCCTCGGGCTGCCCAAGCGCAAGGGCCGGCATCCGGTGCTCGACGAGGCGCAGGACGTAGCTTTGTGGGAACGCTGGAAGGCCGGCATCACGGAGCGACACATCGCACTGAACGACGACATGGCGATGCTGGCGCTGACCATGGACTTGGCCGAGGCCATGAGCCTGCCGATGTCGGTGATCTGGTCGGCGATACGGAACTGGGTCGACCAGGGGCTGGTGTAGCCATGACCACGGGCGGCGCACCACGGCGCGAAGGCCCCGTTGCGCTGTCGGCGGTGTTCGACGAGGCGCTGCGGCACCTTGGGCCGCAGGAACCGGCACAGGGCACCGCGCCGGCCGCCGACGGATTCCTCTATAGCGGCAACCGCCATGAGAGCGTGCCGCGCAGGCTGCTTTTCGACCGGCGCCTGACACCGCTGGAGCGCAACGCCTGGCAGGTGTTCCGCCTGCAGATCAACGACGACGGCGTGACCGCCTTTCCCACCTACGACCAATTGCGCCCTTACTTGGCCTCGATGCCCTGCGTGGCACAAGCCTCGCACGAGACTGTGGCGCGCGCCCTGACGCTGCTGCGGCTGACGCGCTGGCTGAGCCTGGTGCGACGACGGCGCGACCCGAAGACCGGCCGCATCCAAGGCAACCTCTACGTGCTGCACGACGAACCGCTGTCGCCCTTCGAGGCGATGCAACTCGATGCCGACTACCTCGGACTGGTCAGCCAGGCGCTGACCCATGCCGCCAAGGCGGTACAGATCGTGGGCATGAACACACTCAAGGAGATTGCCGAAGACCCACTGCTCAGCGGCCGCACGCTGCCGACCCGATTGCAGGTGCTGGCGCAGCGCATGGCGCAGCATGGCTGGACGACGCCAGGTTATCCACAGGAGGGTGCGGACCACGAATCCGAAGAAGGCCAGGAAGCCCTTCTTCGGAATGCTGCGCGCCCGTCTTCGGAATCCGAAGCAGGGCCGAAACCCGCGCCGGATAGCTCTCTTCGGATTCCGAAGGAGGACCGTACAGTACGTAATGATCGTATAAATGAAGTACGTACAGTACCGCGCGCGAGGGCCTTGCAGAACCTGCGGCTGCCAGACCGCTTCCAGCGTTTGAAGCACGAGCAGCAGTCCGGCGCGCTGGTGGCCTTGCGGCAGGTGGACGAAGCCCAGCGGCAGGCGGTGCTGGACGAATGGGAGGCGCGCTGCTGCAACAGCTCGGTGCGCAACCCGGCTGGCTACCTGTTCGGCATCATCCAGAAGGCGATCCGTGGGGAGTTCAAGGCCTGGGCGGGCGACAGCGCCACGGTGCCGCCTGCTTCCCGTCCACCCGCGCCGGCACCGGCGCCATCGGCACCGCCGGTATCCCCCGAAGTGGCGCGCGCCCACCTGGCGCGGCTGCGGGCGGCCCTGCGCGACCCGTGACCGGCCGAGCTATCCCCAGGGGATAGCTGGGACAGGGAGCCTTCTGGCGGGTCAATCCGGCTACACCCTTGCCAAGGTCTCAATTGAGATACAAAATAGGGGCTAATGCATAACAGGAGAAGTAACGATGGCCGCACAGACTTCGATGCTGCACATCCGTGTGGACGATAAGCTCAAGGCCGATGCCGCCGAGAAGCTCGCCGGGGTCGGCCTCACCGTTTCGGACGCCGTGCGCATCCTGCTGACCCGTGTGGTCAAGGAAGGCGCGCTGCCGGCTGGCCTCACGGCCGACCCGGAGGCCTACGATGCCTGGTTCCGGGCGAAGGTTCAGGAGGCGCTGGCCGACACACGGCCGCCGGTGCCGCACCAGCAGGTCATGGACGAGGCGCAGGCCCTGATCGACAGGAAGCGGCGTGCGCGTACTTGAGTGGCGGCAAGCTGCCCGCGCCGACCTGCTGGCGATTGTTGACTACATCTCGGACGACAACCCCGATGCCGCGCAGCGGTTGAAGGACGACATCGAGGCCAAGGCCGCGAAGCTGCCGGAGCGCCCGAAGCTCTACCGGCCTGGCCGCGTGGCCGGCACGCGGGAGATGGTCGTGCGTGCGAACTACGTCGTGGTCTACATGGAGGACACCCGCGCGGTGTCCATCCTGCGCGTGTTGCACGCCGCGCAGCAGTGGCCGCCGGCACGGGAGTGAAGGCGGTTTTCCTCACTGGAGATTCACCATGAATGCCAAGGAGCCTGAAGCAGCCAAACTCAAGGCGCTGCAGGAAGCAGCTTGCATGGGCTGGGCCGACATCGCCGCCGGCCGCCATGCCGGTGTCGCCGACGGCCAACTCGAAGGTTTCATTGCACAGTTGGGACAGCAGACGGCGCTTGCCGTCGCTACCCGCCGCGAGGCTATCCCCAGGGGATAGCTGGGACAGCCAGCCTTCCCGGCACGGACAAACCAGGCGCACGCCGATTGCGGTTTGTTGACTGACGGCCTTCCGGTCGGTGCCGATGCTGGCGACTCGTTCCGTTAATGCGAGTCGTCACCCATGGCCAATGAACCCCTGCAATTGAATCTCGGGTCGCTGCGTAGCGCGATGTCGCTGACGCTGCACACTCATCACGCTTCGCGCATCTGGCACGGCCGTGCGCCGACCGAGGGACGCGCCGGCATCATCGGTCTCAACGGCTTCATCAGCGCCATGAACAAGATGAAGCGCGGCGCCGAGCAGGACGATCCGTACTCCGATTTCTGGATGCTGCGTATCGAAGACAAGCTGGAGCAGACCAAGAGCACGCTGCAGGCGCTGCGCGAGCAGGTGGACCAGGCGCTGGCTGATGTACCCCCGGCGCTGTCGTTGGGCGATAACATGAACGTGCAGCCGGTGAAGCTGCCGCTGTTCGTGAATGCCCAACTCGGCTTCATGGCGGTGTACCTGCTGGCCGACTACGACGACCTGGCGCGCAAACTCATCCTGGCGCACCACACGGCGCTGATCGACCGCAGCACCTTGGAGCGCTGGCTCAATGATGGTGCGCACGCGCTGCGCAGCCTGTTCTCGCTGGCCCAGCAGTACCGCTACTCGGGTACGACGCGCGACGACTTCGCGGCGAAGAACGCGGCGGCGCGAGCTGCGTTGGAGAAGTTCGGCGAGCTGCCGCAGGACGTGCTGGAAGGCACGCGGCGCTCGCGCTTTGCGCCACCCATCGCACGGCGGGCGAACCGGCCCGGTGCGCCGGCTGCGGCGCCTGCCGCCGATGCGGTGAAGCTGGCACCGAAAGATGGCGCAGCCGATGGGGCACCAGACGAGGATGCCGCGGCATGACGGCATTGCCCCCTTCCGCGCGCTTCGTTCCGCTGGAACAGACGGACTTCCGGCGGCTGGAACATGCGGCCTACCTAAAAGGCCTTTTACAGCCTTTTAAGGGTAAGGGGCGTCTGGAGACCTGGGCCAGCCAGTGCGCAGCGCTGCGCGACGACCTGATTGGCCTGGCGCAGCGGCGTGTGCTGCCCCAGGCACGCGCCTACCCCTTCAGCCTGCTCGACGTGCAACTGGCCCAGCAGGCCACTGGCGCAGGGACGACCTTCCTGCGTTGGCGCAACCTCGACCGTTCCTCCATGGGCGTGGCGTTGTGGGAGGCCCTGCTGGCCAACCCCGCAACGCCGGGCTCGCTGATCGACGAGCTGTACGCGATCGAACTGCAGCGCATCGTACTGAACATGCAGATCAGCCTGACCCACAGCATCGCTCGCCAAGCCCTGGAATGCGCCAACAAGGCCGCGCAGGCCGAAGCGGTTTACCTGCGGCGCGTCCACGGGCGTATCGCGTCCGTTCCACCCACCACCAAGGAGTCACCATGAGCACGCACTTCGTCGGCGAGGGCAACATCGGTTCTGCGCCGGACTACCGCGAATTCCCGAACGGCAACGACGAGCCGCGCCGGCTGCTTCGCCTGAACGTCTATTTCGACAACCCGATCCCGAAGAAGGACGGCGAGTACGAAGATCGCGGCGGCTTCTGGGCGCCGGTGGAGCTGTGGCACCGCGACGCCGATCATTGGAAGACGCTGTATCAGAAGGGTATGCGGGTGCTGGTCGAGGGCCGCACCGTGCGCGACGAATGGGAGGACGCCGACGAGAACGAACGGGTGACCTTCAAGGTTGAGGCCCGGCGCGTGGGCATCCTGCCGTACCGCATCGAGTCGGTGGCGCTCAGCGCCAAGCCGGCCGGCGGACAGTAGTTCGCCCATCGCCGTTCCCCCGAGGGCGGTTGTAGCAACCGTCATACGCCCGCGATGCACCAGCAGCTATCCCCAGGGGATAGCTCCAAGGTCGTCCACGGAGTTCCAGCCGCCCTCCCGAAACGACGCTCTTGCTGTGCCAGCACCTGCGGCTGCGCCAACGGACCGCCTGCCGATCACAAAGCGGTGTCTGCATCAATCGGCTTCCTTGCTGCCGGCATCTCCCGGTCCCGCCAAGCTGACGCCCATCCGATGACCCGCACATTTCCAAGGAGGCTTCATGCGCGTGTTCCTGTGCGAGAAGCCGTCCCAGGGCAAGGACATCGCCCGTGTGCTGGGTGCCGGTCAACGCGGCAACGGCTGCTACAGCGGCGCCGGTGTCGTCGTGACCTGGTGCATCGGTCATCTGGTGGAGGCGGTTCCGCCCGAAGGTTACGGCGAGCACTACAAGCGCTGGGCCATCGAGCAACTGCCCATTCTTCCTGAGCGTTGGCGTGTCGAGCCCAAGGCGGCGACCGCAGCGCAATTCAAGGTCGTGCAGCAGTTCGTCGCCAAGGCGAGCGAGTTGGTGATTGCGACCGACGCCGACCGCGAGGGCGAGATGATCGCCCGCGAGATCATCGACCTATGCGGCTACCGCGGGCCGATTCAGCGCCTGTGGCTGTCGGCGCTCAACGATGCGTCGATCCGCAAGGCGCTGGGCGCGCTCAAGCCGTCCGCCGAGACGCTGCCGCTGTATTTCTCCGCACTCGCCCGATCGCGCGCCGACTGGCTGATCGGGATGAACCTGAGCCGCCTGTTCACGCTGCTGGGCCGCCAGGCCGGCTACAACGGCGTGCTATCGGTCGGGCGCGTGCAGACGCCGACGCTCAAGCTGGTCGTGGACCGTGATCGCGAGATCGCGCGCTTCGTCTCGGTGCCGTTCTGGGCCATCGAGGTCGCACTGTCGCATGCTGGCCAGACCTTTGTCGCAAGCTGGACACCGCCGCAGGGTAGCACCGACGAAGCCGGCCGTTGCCTGCAGCAGCCGGTGGCGCAGCAGTCCGCCGAACGCCTGCGCGCGGCCGGCACCGCCCAGGTGCTGTCGGTGGAGACCGAGCGCGTGCGCGAAGGCCCGCCGCTGCCGTTCGACCTGGGCACCTTGCAGGAAGTGTGTTCCAAGCAGTTGGGCCTCGACGTGCAGGAGACGCTGGACATTGCACAGGCGCTGTACGAGACGCACAAGGCGACGACGTATCCGCGCTCGGATTCGGGCTACCTGCCCGAGAGCATGCTGGCCGGGGTGCCGGCCGTGCTCGACAGCCTGGTCAAGACCGATCCCAGCCTGCGGCCGTTGATCGACCGCCTGGACCGCCAGCAGCGTTCGCGAGCGTGGAACGACGGCAAGGTCACGGCGCATCACGGCATCATCCCCACGCTGGAGCCGGCCAATCTCTCGGCGATGAGCGACAAGGAGTTGGCCGTCTACCGGCTGATCCGCGCCCACTACCTCGCGCAGTTCCTGCCGCATCACGAGTTTGACCGGACGGTGGCGCAGCTCACGTGCGGCGGGCAGTCGCTGGTGGCGGTGGGCAAGCAGATCGCGACGGCCGGATGGCGCCAGGTGCTGGCGGCGCCGGCCCTTGACGACACGGACGGAGAGGATGCACGGTGCGGCCAAGTATTGCCAGCGTTGAAGGCTGGCGATGCCTGTCAAGTCGGTCAGGTCGAGCTGAAGGCATTGAAGACGCTGCCGCCCAAGCCCTACACGCAGGGCGAGCTGGTCAAGGCCATGAAGGGCGTCGCCAAGCTCGTGACCGACCCGCGCCTGAAGCAGAAGCTGAAGGACACCACGGGCATCGGCACCGAGGCGACGCGCGCCAACATCATCAGCGGGCTGCTGGCCCGCGGCTATCTCTTGAAGAAAGGCCGTGCCATCCGCGCGTCGGATGCGGCCTTCACGTTGATCGACGCCGTGCCGGCGGCCATCGCCGACCCGGGGACCACAGCGGCGTGGGAGCAGGCACTGGACATGATCGAGGCCGGCCAGATGACGCTGGACACCTTCATCGCCAAGCAATCGAGCTGGGTCGCCCAACTCGTGCAGCAGTACCGCGGCGCCACGCTAGACCTCAAGCTGCCGCCCGCGCCGGACTGCCCGCAGTGCGGCGCCCCGATGCGCCAGCGTAGCGGCAAGAGCGGCGCGTTCTGGTCGTGCAGCCGCTACCCGGACTGCAAGGGTACGCAGCCGGTCGAAGATGCCGCGGCAGGCAAGCACGGCGCACCCAGCCCGCGGCGTCGGCGCCCCAAGGCGAACTGACGCCCACGTCTCCCTCTGCCACGCCGGCTCTTGCGGACGGCGGGGCAAACCTCCCGCGCCCCGCGGGACTCCCCAGCGCGCGTTCCCTTCTGCAACGGTGTGCGCGTCCTGCACAGACCAATCACGGCTTGCAGGGCGAGAAGGTCATTGCTTCGTCGAATCGCGCTCGCCGCGATTCCGCTGATTGACGTGCTTCCGTCCATCCGCGAGCGGTCTCCTGACGCCTTGGCCCGCAAGGCTGCGAGGTGCCAGGAGACCGCTTGCGGTCGACGGTATTCGGTGCCGGTGCCCGCCGGCGGAACAACGGGTTCCCTTTGTGTGTGGATGCACGCCAGAGGATGCCGGCCCCAGCCACGAAACGGGCCGGGTGAGATTGCTGACGCAGCGAATGGCTTTGACGACGGCCTGGCCTGCTTGCAGCCCACAGGTGGATTGATTCTTCTCCAGCCGAAGCCCTACGGGGCTTCGGCGCCTTTGTCGTGGGCGGACAGATCGTGCACTGCTGCTGCCGGCAGTGCTCGGGCCAAACCGGACGGCGGGCGGTTCCGTTTGATCGGCGACGGTGCGCCGCCGCGCTTCCATCCTTCCCGCATGTGTCGCTGACGGTCGTCAGCACCATGCCCTGGCAGCTCCGGTCTTCAAGGCTGCAACGCGCCTCGCCGCGTTGACCGATCCAGTCCGCCTCGCACCGACCACCGCGGACGCGCGTCGCCACGACGCGGGTGTTTTCGATGTTCAACCTTTCGGGAGGTCTCCGCTCCCGACAGGGCGTGGTGCTCCCGGTCTTCAACCACCAGGAGAAACCATATGTCCCTCGCGTTCGCATCGGCACCTTTGAGTGCTGAACAGGCCCGCGCCGAATCCATCGGCTACCAGGCCCTGGCCTACGTTGGCAAGCGCCTGCCCCTGCAGGTGCTCTGCAGCGCAGCCGGCCACTACATCGGCACCGCCGATGCGGATGGTCCCGTCTCGCGCGAGTCGGTCAGCTTCTTCCGCTCGCACCACGCTGCCGAGCACGCCCTGCAAACGGGCCGCTGGCAGCAGCGCCTCCACCCGTGAATCCCATCATCAGGAGCCCCCGTCATGAACCGTGCTCTGCCTCAAGAGGTACTTGATCAGATCAAGCTGGAAAACCAGCACTTCGCCGCCGCGCCCCAAGCCTTCTTCGAGGCGTGGAAACGCGGCGTCAACATCGCCGGTGCCGAATGGTTCGGCGACGGCACACGCGAAGGTCTGCAGCGTGCCACCACCAAGTGGGACCTGCGGCCCAACATGCTGATGCTCAACGACGCCCTGGGCGTGCTGAGCAGCGGTCAACGCATGTTCCTCTCCGCGATGGTGAGCTTCTACAACGCCCGCGAGGGCGGCGCGATGCTCAAGCGTTGCGGCTTCGAGGGGCTGTCCGACTTCGGCGGCCTCGATCTGGAACGGCGCCAGGTCATCGCTGACCTCACGCTGCACTACAACGGCTGGTGAGCCGCGCCTGGCAACCCACCGTCTTTTCATCCCACCCCACGAGGGACATGCGTCCCCGTTCGGGGCCATGTCCCTCCTTCTTTTCGCAGGAGCGGCCATGTCCCGAGTCAGCATCTTCCACTGACCTGCACCGCCCGCCACCAAGGCGGCCCGACGCCGCGGCCGGCTGACCGGTTGCCACTTCATCCACTCGCTGGGGTTCAATCCCCGGCAGGGGATTGCCGCGGCCATCCTCTGCTGGAGGAATCCCATGTCCCATTCCAACAATCCCTTCGTCCGCGGCTACGATGGCCTGTCCGTGCAACGGCTGCTGGCGATTTCCTACGACGACGACTGCCCGCTGAGCTATCTGCCGCTGCACGTCTCGCAGTCGCACCTGCCGGACAGCCAGGTTGAGCGCCATGCCTGCGTCTTCTGCGACGACTTCGCGCTGATCACCGAGGGCCAGAACGTGCCGCCCGAGCTGGACGCGCAGTGCCCCAGCCACGGCATCGCCCGAAACCTCGTCTACGCCGTCATGGCCGAAGAAGCCGGCCAGCCGCTGCACGTCGGCGATACCTACTCCGAGGAAGCCGCGCGCGGGGTGTTACGCCGCCTGCGCTTCGAGACCGGGTTCTACAGCCGTGCCTGGGAAATCAGTTCGGCGCACATCACCGAGGAGGCCAGCCGCTATCTGGCCAACCTGGCCGACATCGCCACGCCGAGCGGCTTTCTGTTCGTCGCCTTCCGCATCCCGTACAGACCCGCGATCGGCGTGAAGTTGATTGCCACCCCCTGGACGGATGCGAACCTGCAGCATGTCGAGGGCATCACAGCCGAAGAACTGCGGCAGGAGCACCGGGCCAAGGGCATGCCGGAGTCCCTCGTGGAAGTGTTGCACCTGGCTGCGCTCGCCGACGTTCGCATGTTGGTGTTCGATGCCGACGCGCCCGTGCTGGACGGACTGACGCTCTACGACGACGAGTAACCCGCAACCCATTCGACCCCCATGTCGGGGCTCTTTCTTCTTCATCGAACTCGGTGGCGGCTGCCGTTTTCAGAAGACGATTTCCGGAGACATCCGACGCTCATGGCGCTTCCCTGATGCCCAGGCCAAACCATGACCTCTAGAGGGTGCTTCGACCCTTGAATGACGCCCCTTCTCATCGCAACAGTCTATTGCTGGATCAAACGCCGGGCTGCAGCTCCACACGCACCTCGCGCGACTTGCCATCCCGCTCCACCAATAAAACCACCACATCGCCAACCTGCTTGTCATCGAGCCGGGCCAACAACTCGGCCACATCGTCTATGGGCGCGCCATCGATGTTGACGATACGATCACCCGGGACAATGCCTTGCGGTGAGACCTCGATCCCGACAAGCCCCGCCTTCTGTGCGGCCGAGCCTGGGGTGACCCGCAACACGAACACGCCTCGGCTACCCGTCATGCCCTGCAGGCGCGCGTTGAGCTGTTCGTCCACCTCGATGCCCAGCGCCGGGCGGATGTACTTGCCGTTTTTGATGAGCTGCGGCACCACCCGCATGACGGTATCGACCGGCACGGAAAAACCGATGCCGGCCGATGCGCCGGATGGGCTGTAGATGGCGGTGTTGATGCCGATGAGTCGTCCGGCGGAATCGAGCAGCGGACCACCGGAGTTGCCCGGGTTGATGGCGGCGTCAGTCTGGATCAGGTGCTCGATGGCTGGGCCTCCCGCTTCGCCCGGCAGGCTTCGGTCGAGCGCGGACACGATGCCGGTGGTCAGCGTCCAGTCGAGCCCGAACGGATTGCCGATGGCGAACACCTTCTGCCCCACCTTGAGGTCAGCACTGGTACCCACTGGCACCGCCGGCGGGCGTTTGAAGCCGACACCGATCTTGAGCACCGCAATGTCGTGCGCCGGGCTGGCGCCGACGAGTGCGGCCTGGTAGTCGCGTCCGTCGGCCAGTTTGACCGTAGCAGAGGATGCCCCTTGGATGACATGGAAATTGGTCACGACATGACCCGCTTCGTCCCAGATGAAGCCTGACCCCGTTCCGCGTGGAACCGAAAAAACATTGCGCGACCAGACATCACGCACCAACTGCGCCGTGGAGATGAAGACGACCGATGCACGCGACTTCTCGAACAGCTCGATCGTGGCTTTTTCGTCCTGCGCCAGGTCACCGCGCGGCGTGACAGTGCGTTCGGCCGCCTGCTCAGGCGTGAACCACGCTTCGATGGCGGGGAGAAACTGCCACAACAGCATGAGCGCCGCGATGCAGGCAGTGATGACCAGCCAGCGTCGGACAAAATGGTCTGGTGCTGCGCGGTTATAGGGGTCGATGTAGGCCATAAATATCTCCGGTTGAAAATCAGCGCCACAGACCACCCGGCCGCCAACGCGGAGAGCGCGGCGAAACAGTGGAGTTTGGCAAGAAGTGAGGCGAATGAAGTGGCGTCGGATGAACCGGCGCCGACAGCTCCCGCAAACGTTCGATTCGCGCAGCGGTTGCAGGGTGTGTTCGCAGCCAAGAAGGCTCAGGATTGCCCCAGCCCGGCAGCAGCCAGGCACGCCAGGATCGGCTGACCCGCTCGATTCTCGCCAACGCAAGGGCGAGCCCCTGCGGATCGCCCGTCAGCTCGGCCGCCAGCCGATCGGCGTCGAACTCGCGCACCCACGATAAGCCGAGCTGGGCCAGCAGCGCCAGTTGCGGCGCGATCGCCAGCAACAGTAACGCGGGCCAATTGACATCCACCGCACCCAACAGCAACGCCGGCAAACTGAACAGGATGGCAACTTGTCCGAGCACAGCCATGAAATATGTCAGCCGGCTGATGGAGTCCGCCAGCCCCATCACGCGCAGGTCCTCGTTGGCGATGTGGGCCACCTCATGGGCAACGACGCCGGTGAGCTCGCGCGGCGTGAGGCTACGCAGTAGTCCATCGGTGAGCACGATGGCGGAGCGATGGGCCGAACCGGTGGCGAACGCATTGACCATGGCACTGGGGGCGTAGTGCGGCACCGGCACGGCAGGCAAACCGGCCCGTGCCGCCAGCTCGCGCACCAAGGCCCACAGATCGGGCGCTTCGCTCGGGTGCAAGGCACGCGCACGATAGAGTCGCAGGGTCAGACTCGACCCAGCGGTAGGCTCGACGAGCAGCGCAAGGCCCCCTGCTGCCAGTGCCAGCCATAGCCCCATATCGCCGAAAAGCAGGCTGCCGGCCATGGCGGCGATGCCGAGAAGGGTCACCACGAGTAGCGCTGTTTGCAAGCGGTTGAGCCAGTGATGCCGCGACCAGGCCTCTCCGGTGTCGCCAAATTCATGACGGTTCACGCGGGGCTTCCTCGGTCACTCTGTCATCGCGCTCGCGCAGCAGCCAGTAAGTAGCCCCCAGGGCCAGGGTCGCCCCCGCCAAGGCGGCCACTTTGCCCGGGCTGACATCAGGGTCGAGAATCACGAATTTGCGCGCCAGCGCGATCAGCGCGATCAGGATCACCGTCTTGACCTGGATGATGCTGTCATGGCGCAATGCCACGCGCACGATCGAGTGCTTGAACTCCATCGCGATCAACAGCGTCATGATCATGCCGAACACGCTCTGGAACACCTTGTGATCGAGCGGATTGAAGGCATTGATGATGAGCAGGGTGAAGACGATGGAGATCAGCTGAATCAGCGACACGACGACGATCACGGCAATCACCGCCGACAGGAGCAGCGCCACGACCTGCTCGAAGCGTTCATAGAAGCTCATGACGGCCCACTGGTCGCGAAAAAGCCGAAATGGGTTGAGACGTTCTGATTTCATAAGAAACTTGCACCCGTGTAGTTCATAAAGTAGTGGCATTGCGCATTGAGGACAGTGCGCCATTGGCAGCGGTGACTGGAATACCGCCGAGCTGCATCACTTGTTCTGCCAGCCCCAGCGCCGGGGCAATGGCTGCCTTGTACACGTGAACGTTCGGCAGTTCCTTCAAAACAAGGGCTTCGCTCTCACGCCAGCACACAACCACGACGGGCAAAGCCGGGTGGTGCTGACGCACCGCCCGCACAATGCGGGACGCCGATTGCGGATGGGGGAGCAGTGGCACGCTGGCCAGATCCTGAAACACCAGCACAGCAATGGCGCTGCGGCCATGTCGTGTCGTCAACTCGCCTTGATCGGCCAGTTTCCTGCTGACGAGTGCCGTGGACGACATCGCCGCAGCCGCGCCCAGCAGCGTAGCTGCGTTGGGCTCAAGCGGGAGGTGATCGAGCTGAAGACTGGCCACGATCCCATGGTCAGCATGCCGGACGAGCTGGCGCGGGCGCTGATGGCATAAAGGCCATCGAGCGGCAAGCGAGCGGGCACGAAGGCCGCAATCACGCATACCCGTTACACTCGTCCTTTGCCAATCTCACCAGCTCGTCACCATGATCGTCTCACGCTCCGTCTACGACGCAGTACTCCACATCCAGCAGGAGCCGGCCGACTTCGACCCGGCCAACCCCTTGCACCAGACTGCGCTCGACGCCGGCGTCGCCGAAGTGCATGGCGACCGCATCGAACTGACGCACAAAGGCGAGCTGGTGCTGGGCCTGTAGCAGGACACGACCGGACCGCACGAACACCCGGCCCCGCGCTACGCGTTCGAACGCGCTAAGCTTTCGCCCTCCCATTTCTCCCCCGGTGCGCCGAGAGCGCGGCCTTGCTGGAGGCGGCACGTTTGCCAGGATCGTGAAATATCACCAAAGATGATGATTTAGATGATAAAAAATTATTTGTTCTGATATTTGTCTCTTCATATACTCGACCTGTCATTCCGACGGCGGCCCCTTTTCAGCGCTGCCAGGCTTCCTGCGCTCGTGAAAGCCTCAGGCCTTGTGACGGGTGCCCCAACCACGTTACCAGAACAAGGAGACATGATGAAAACCGGCCTGCCAAAGACCACCCAGACTACCCGCCGTGCGCTGAGCAAGGGCATCGCAAGCATTGCCGTCGCAGCAAGCGTCGGCCTCCTGGGCGCTGCCGCGCCCCTCACCGCTTCCGCACAGGCGGTGAATTGGACCATCGGCTCATTCTCGGAAGGGTCGAGCTGGTATGTGTACTCGGTGAACCTGGGCGAAGTGCTGCGCGAGGCATTGCCGCCGGGCTCGACCGTCGACACCCCGCCCATCGCCGGCGGCATGGCCAACCCGCTGCTGGTAGCTGCCAACAAGGCCCAGATGGGTTTCGGTATGGCCGTGGTCAACAAGTGAGCCTACGAAGGCACCGCAGGCTTCAAGAAGCCGCAGAAGGAATTGCGCGCACTGGTCGGCGGCTGGGATGACTACTTCCTGGTTCCGCTGGCACGGGGCACCGGTTTCGCCAACGATCTGTCCGGCTTCTTCACGCAGGTACGTCCGAAGTCGCGCGTGACCCTGCTGCAGCGCGGCAGCGCCGGCGCCTTCGGCGGCCAGCAACTGCTGGATATCGCAGGCGCAGGCGAAAGCACGCTGGCCAAGCAGGGCGGCGCCTATGAATACGGCTCCTTCGACATGGTCAAGACGCGCTTTTCCGGCGGTACCGGCGACGTGTTCGTCCAGGTCGCCACGGCCGGCCATCCGGGCATCAGCGAAATCGCCCAGACCAACAAGGTCACCTTCCTGCAGCCCTCGAAGGCGGTCCTGGACGGCATGACCCAGCGCTATGGCTGGGGCACCAACGTCCTGCCGAAGGGCACCTTCCCCGGACAGGACCAGGACATCACGCTGCCGTCCACGACCACCGCGCTGTTTGCCAGCACCGCCATGTCGGACGATCACGCCTACCTGGTGGTAAAGACGATCTGCGAAAAGACCGACCGCCTGCGCTCCGCGCACAAGGCGCTGTCCCAGTTCGACTGCGCCAACGGCGTCTGGAAGGATGAGGTGAACGGATTGCCGCTGCATCCGGGCGCCGTGCGGTACTACAAAGAACGTGGCTGGATGAAGTGATCATGCAGGCGACCGCACAAACCCAAACCAACGACAGCGAAGCAACCGAATCGAGCGATCTGACGCTGCAACGCTGGTCCCAGTTGCTCGAACCGGCGCTGCTGATCGCGCTGGCATGGACGCTGGCCCAGATCGCCTTCGTGATCTGGCCCTCCATCGATACGCTCCAGCAGCGCTCGCTGCATGTGGGCTTCGCGGTCGCGCTCGCGTTCGCGATGTTCGGCCGCAAGGAACAAGGACTCGGCAAGCGGGTGGCCTATTACCTCGCCGCCGCGATCTCGTTCCTGCCGCCGCTCTACATCGCATTGAACGCAGATTTCCTGACGGCCGAGCGGATCCAGGGCCTGGACCCGGTCACGACCGTCGATTACGTGCTCGGCATCCTGCTGATCGTCGCGCTGCTGATCACCGGGCTCCGTCTGCTCGGCTGGGGTCTGACCCTGTTCGTGCTGATGTTCCTTGCGTACTTCTTCGTCGGCCCTTACCTGCCCGGCGAGCTGGCGCACCGCTACAGCGGCCTCGAACGTTTCATCGATACCGAGTTCCTGTCCATGCACGGCCTGTTCGGCGTGCCGGTCGCCGTCTCGGTCACCACCGTCTTCTACTTCGTCTTCTTCGCCGCCATCTACGACATCTATGGCGGCGGGCGCATGATCATCGATCTCGCGTTCGCGATGGCCGGCCGTTCCGTCGGCGGTCCGGCCAAGGCGGCGGTGGTCTCGTCCGGCATGCTGGGAAGCGTGTCGGGCAGCGCGGTGGCTAACGTGATGAGTACCGGCATTTTCACGATTCCGTTGATGCGCCGGGTCGGCTACTCGCCGGCCTTCGCCGGCGGCATCGAGGCGGCCGCCTCCACCGGCGGTCAGCTCGTGCCTCCGGTGATGGGCGCGGCCGCCTTCATCATGGCCGACTACCTGCAGGTGCCCTACCAGACGATCGCGCTGGCCGCCATCGTCCCGGCGATCCTGTACTACGTAGCCCTGATCTGGATGGTCGACCTGAAGGCACGTGCGTCCGGCTTCACGCGTCAGGAAGGCATGATCGGCAAATCGCTCGGCGAAGTCATGCGCACGCGCGGCCACATGATGCTCCCGCTGGGCTGGCTGGTGTATCGCATTGTCACCGGCTACCCGGTGCAGAACGCGGCACTGGAAGCTATCGTCGCCACCGTCGTGGTCGGCAGCCTGTTCCCGGGCACGCGCCGCACGCTGAAAACGGTGGTGGAATCGATGATCGTCTCGGCCGAACGCACGGTCACCGTGGCGCTGCCCTGTGCTCTCGCGGGTCTGGTGGTGGGCATCATTTCCTTCACCGGTCTCGGCACCAAGTTCTCGTCGCTGATGATCATGATCGCGGGCGGCTATGTTCCGCTGCTGCTGCTGACGATGTTCGCCAGCCTGGTGCTCGGCGCCGGCATGCCGACCACCTCGGCCTACATCATGGCTGCGGTGCTGCTCGGCCCGGCGCTGATCAGTGCAGGCGTGGAACCGCTGGTCGTGCACTTCTTCATCTTCTACTTCGCGATCCTGTCGATGGTCACCCCGCCGGTGGCGCTGGCAGCCTACGCGGCGGCATCGATCAGCGGCGGCTCGCCGAACCAGACGAGCATCTCGGCATTCATGCTGTCCGTGCCCGGCTTCCTGATCCCGTTCGCCGCCGTGCTGCATCCGGGACTGCTGCTGATCGGCGACTTCGGCGGCACCGCCTGGGGCATCGCGAACGTGCTGCTCGGCTTCCTCTCGCTCGGCGTGGCACTGGTCGGCTGGCTGTTCCGCCCACTGCCGGCGGGATGGCGGCTGTTCTTCGCCATCAGCGGGATGATGACCTTGCTGCCCGATCCGATGCTGACGGCAGTAAACGTGACGGTGCTGGCTGCGGCCATCGCCTGGCTCTGGCGCGGCGCACGGCTGCAGTGCGAGCGCGCCGCGGCACGCACGCCTGGATAGCGCACAATAGCGGCGACGCGGGTCCCGGAAGTCATGCCTGTGCGCAGGCATGACTTCCCGCAGTCTGCCCCCCGGTGTGAACAGGCGCTAAGATGACGTCTGCGATCCTCGCCGACACATCACGCCACCGGGTAGCCATGGAATTCCGCCAGATCCAGTACTTCATCTGCCTGTTCGAAGAAGGCACGGTCACGCGCGCTGCGCGCCGGCTGAATATCGTGCAGCCGGCGCTGAGCATGCAGATCGCCAAGCTGGAAGACGATCTGGGCCAGCAATTGTTCGAACGCACGAAACAGGGCATGGTGCCGACGGCTGCCGCGCGCAACATGTACCGGCTGTTCCTGCCGATCATGCGTGAGTTCCTGAATGCGCGCACGCAGTTACTCAGCAGTGACGGCGAGATCAGCGGCCACGTCAACATCGGCATGATCGCCTCGGTGACCGAAGGCGTACTGGCAGAGACGCTCAGCGTTTTTTCGGCGCGCTATCCCAAGGTCCAGGTGCGCGTCGCCGACGGCTATACCGCGACTCTGAGCGACTGGGTGGCCGGCGGCCAGATCGACGCGGCCATCATCAACAAGCCGCGGCGCCAGCTGGCACTCAACGTCGAGCACATCGCCGACGAGGAACTGCTGCTGGTGACGGGCACCATGGGACCGGTGCCGCTGCCGGCGCGCCTGACTTTGCACCAGATCGTCAACTCCAGCCTGAACCTGGTCCTGCCTACGCGCGAACATGGCCTGCGCGGCATTCTCGACAGCTTTGCGCAGCATGAAGACGTCGATCTGGCGCCGACCTTCGAGATCGATTCGCTGGCGACTTCGGTCAAACTGGTCGAACAGACGCCGAACCTGGGCACCATCTTGCCGCACATCGCCGTCTACGGCGGCCTGCTCGCTGGGCGACTACGCGCTCACGCGATCGTGTCGCCGCGCCTGATCCGGCAGGTGGTCGCGGTGTCGCACCCGCGCCGCCCCCTGAATTCGGCGACCAATGCGTTCATCGCGCTGCTCAAGGAGCAGATGCGCATACGGACGCACCAGCACGACGGCACCGGACCGGACGACGTGCTGGCCAACGTGTGAGGCGGTAACGGGGCGCCAGGCTGCGGCTGCTTCCAGCCGGAAGCAGCCTGGATCAGGCAGGAGAAGACAGGGGATGGGAACAAGTCTGGCAACTGCAGCTGGCGGCCCTCCTCACACGCAGGCCCGGGGACCACGGCGATCTGCTGCGGCACCTTCTCGAACACGATGACCCAGCCGAACACGCCGGCTGCGGCCACCAGGATCAGCACCACGCCGGTATTGATCGCCACGCGCATGAGCATGCCGCCGAAACGGTCTTGATTTCACCGTGCGCGAACCTTCCGACCACGATGGACATCAATGCGCCCACGGCGGCCGCCTCGGTCGGCGTCGTCAAACCGCCCAGAATGCCGCCGATCATCACGGCCGGCACCAGCAGCGAGGGAATCGCGGCAAGAATGTTGCGGATCTTCTGCTTGCCGCTCAAGCGCTCGCCCGGCGGGTAGTTGTAGCGCATGCCGAGCAGCGCGATCACCACGATGAAGGCGAAACCCATCAGAAGCCCGGGAATGATCCCGGCAATGAACATGTCGCCGATCGATACCTGCGCCAGCACGCCGAAGATCACGAACAGCATCGAGGGCGGGATGATCGGCGCCATCAGCGCCCCGGCGCAGGTGGTGGCCGTGGCGAATCCGCGCGAGAAGCCCTTCTTCTCCATCTCGGGCACCATCACCTGCGCCATCACCGCGGTCTGCGCATTGGCCGAACCGATGATGGATGCCAGGAACATGTTGGCCATGATGTTGATGTAGGCCAACCCTCCGCGCACATGGCCGACGAACACCGAGGCCAGCGCGATCAGGCGGCGCGTGATGCCGCCTTCGTTCATCAGCTCGCCCACCAGCATGAACAGCGGAATGGCGATCAGGCCGTAGTTTTCGAGACTGCCGTACAACTGCTGCGGAAACGACAGATACAGCACCGTATTGCCGCTCAGGTAGATATAGGCCAGGGCGGTCACTGCCAGCACCAGCGCGATCGGCAGGCCGACGGCGAGCAGGACGGCGAAAATGGCTGCGATGGACATCAGTCAAGCCCCCTCGCGCCCGAGGACGCGCTCAATTCTTTTAGTGTGCCGGCCGGTGTGGCGACGGTTTTCATCAGGTTCGATATGCCATGCACGCAAGTGGTGAGCGCAACGGTCGGCACGATCAGCCAGAACCAGAATTTCTTCATGCCCAGCGTGGCCGTGATGTCCTCGTACATGAAATTGAAGGTCTGGCCGGAAAACTCGTGCAGATCGAATCCGACCTGCACCAGCGTGACCGGATCGAACCAGCGGATGCACAGATAGAGCAGCGTGCCGGCGAAGCCGAGAATCATCAGATCGACGAGCACTTTCATGCCCTTCATCAGACCCGGCGGAACCGCGTCGACCAGCATCGTGACGGACACCGCGGCACGGGTTTTCAAGGTCAGCGACATGCCGATCATGGCAAGCCACACCATGCAATGAATGGCAAGTTCGTCCATCCAGTAGATGGGAGAACGGAATGCCCTGCCGACGGTGTTGGCGATGATCATCACGGGCAATGCGAACGCAAGCGCACGGAGGGCGGCGCGCTCGACACGCTCGATGCCATCGCTCAAGCAATGAATGACTTGAACCACGAAATCTCCAGGAGCGAGGAAATCGAATGTGAGCGTTCCGCTCGGGAACGCTCAACACACAAGGGAGTGGGCAGCCTTACTTCTTGATGGCGGCGGCTTCTTTGCGCAGATCGGCCAGGATCGGGGTGCGCTTGATCCAGATTTCTTCCCACTTCTGGGGCACATCGCCGAAGAATTCCGGTCCGGCCTTGACGACCTTGACCTTCTTCGTGTCTTCGATGTTCTTGAGCATCTCGCCTTCGACCGTGGCGTAGGTGGTGAACAGGCTGTTCAGGTGCTTGCGCGCGGTGGTGGCGATCAGCTCGCGGTCGGCCGGCGGCAGTTGCTGCCACACGCGACCCGACATCAGGCCCACGACCGGGAACATCATGTGGTTCGAGTGCACCAGCGTATTGCCGCGCTCGTAGAACTTCATCCGCCACACCAGCTCGAGGTCCGCATCCACGCCGTCGACCTGGCCGTTGGCCAGCGAGTCGTAGACGTCGGTCGGCATCGGGGTCGAAGCCGCGCCCAGCAACTGATAGAAGTCGCGCACCGGCGGGAACGGCGTGATGCGCATCTTGCGGCCCTTCAGGTCGGCGCCGCTGTTGGTCGGGAAGGCATTGAGCATCAGGCGCATCGCCGCCACGCCATAGCCGAGGCCGACGGCGCCGATTTCACGGGGCAGGCGTTGCAGCATCTTTTGCGCGGTCGGACCGTTGAGCAGGACTTCGGCCTGTTGCGGGCTGTTGACCAGGAACGGAGCGAACAGCGCGCTCATGTCCGGCACGCGGTTGGTCACTTCGGCGGCGGTCATGAAAGCCATGTCGAGTGCGCCGGTCTGCAGTTGCTGCATCATCTGCGCTTCGTTGCCCAACTGGCCGGCCGGGAAGGTGCTGACCGAATACTTGCCGTTGGATTTCTGCTTGAGCTCCTCGCCCATCGCGTTGGCGGCCTTGGTCCACTCGTGGGTGGCCGGCACGATCAGGCCCAGGCGCAGTTCCTTCGCCCCGGCAGCGGCGCTCAGGGTCGCGCCGGCGGCCACGGCAAGAATGGTTAACAGTTTTTTGAATTGCATCGTCTTCTCCTAGGAATTGACGAGCGCTCGGGCGCTCTTTTTGTTTCGCTTCTTGTGTCGGCCGGATGCTGCGAAGCGCACCTCGTCCATTTATGTGCAATGCACTTTACAGGTGCATCCGTTTGAGGGCATTGCCCCAGGCTCTGCATTTTTGCCATAGAGTCTGGATCGATGTGCGACTGCAGCATCGGCATTGCCTCGGCTGCAACGCCGAAAAGCCGCGCACTCGACTGAGCTCAAGCTCATCAAGCCGCAGGAGCTCAGTCGAGTCATCGTGGACAGCACGGTGCAGGAGAAGGCCATCGCCCACCCGACGGACAGCCGGCTGCTGGAGATCGCACGGATCAAGCTGGTGGGAGCAGCCAAGGATGCCGGCATTGCGCTCAAGCAGACCTTTGCCAAGGAAGGCGAGCAACTGAGCCGCCAGGCCGGGCGCTTCGCCCATGCACGGCAGTTCAAGCGGATGCGCCGGGCAATCAAACGTCAGCGAACCATCGTCGGGCGGCTGGCCCGCGAGATCGACCGCAAAGCCAGTGTGATCGGTCAGGCGGTGCGCGAGGCACTGGACGAGGTGTTGGGCAAGGCCCAACGTATTGGGGCTCAGAGCGCCCAGCGCAAGGCCGTCAACAGCCAGCCCAAGCTGTACGCCTGGCACGCTCCGGAGGTGGACTGCATCAGCAAGGGCAAGGCGCGCCGGCCTTACGAGTTTGGCGTGAAGGTGGGCATTGCCAGCACCTTCAACGGCAACCTGATTGTGGGGGCTCGGGCGTTTCATCGCAATCCGTATGATGGCCACACGCTGAGTTCCCAACTGGAGCAGGCGACCATTCTCATGCAGGACTGTGCCGCAGCGCCTGAAACGGTCTTTGTTGATCTGGGCTACCGGGGCGTCGATGCCGACAATCCTGGCGTACGTGTGGTGCACCGGGGCAAGCCCAAGCGCTTGACGGCACAGGAAAGACGGCAGCTCAAGCGACGCCAGGCCATCGAACCGATCATCGGACACCTGAAGGCAGATCACAGGATGGACCGCTGTCACTTGAAGGGCGAATACGGCGACCGGCTGCACGCGGTGCTTTGCGCGGCGGGCTACAACATCAAGTGGCTGCTGCGCATGATCGCCAAGAAGGGCGTGCCCTTCCTGAGGGCGCTTTTTTTGCGCCTCGTGAAAGGCACGATGCCACGCTGGTTCTGGCTAGCCTTCGCCGCGAGTCGGCCTGTCGAGCGCTTGAATGACAGTCTCGGCGTTCGAAAGAAGTGGCTATTGGCGGCGTGAAAAGGGGCGCTGAGCGCTCAAATGAATATTTCAGGGACGACTATTTATCGTAGCTCTGGGCAACCATCGCGAGCCGTGTTGCGCGGGTTAGTCCAGCGAAATGTTGAGACGTTTTAGCGTTGCCCCGATGCGATCGGTGTCGGTCTTGAGCAGTTGATGGAACTGCGCTGAGTTCAGAGCATAAGGCTCGTAGAACATTGTGGCGTAGCGCTCGCGGACCTCGGGGTCTTGCATGATGTCAGCAACGTCTTTCTGGATTTTCTCGACGACTGCCTTTGGCGTTCCTTTCGGTGCCACCAGGCTGACCCAGGACGACAATTCGAAACCGGCGGGGCCGCCCGATTCGGCAACCGTGGGCACGTCTGGGAAAGCTGCGTCGCGCACTGGTGCAGAAACGGCAAGGTATCGAACGCGACCGGCACGGTACATAGGGCCGGCACTGCCCGCGCTGCCAAAAGCCCAGTCGACTTCGTTGTTACCGACCGCGACGTAGAGTCCTCCAATATCCTTGTACGGTATGTGTGTCATTTTGGCGCCGGTAGCGTCTTCAAGCATGGCGGTGCCGTAGTGTGCGGGACTGCCCACCATCCACGAGCCATAATTGATGGAGTCGGGCTTGGCTTTCGCTGCATTGACCAGGTCGCCGACATTTTTGTACGGGCTGGCAGTGGGCACGACGATGAAGAAGTAGTTGCGAAAAATGGGGGTTACCGGTTCGAAGTCGGTGAGCAAGTCGTACGGCAGGTTTTTGAACAGGAACGGTTGGGTCACCATTTGCGCGGCGTCCATCTGGACGAGCTCGTAGCCATCCGGACGCGCTCGCTTGCCGGCCTCAACGGCGATGAAGCCGTTAGCGCCGGGTTTGTTCTCGACGATGACGGGCTGGTTCCACTTCTTTGAAAGCTTGTCGGCCACGAGACGAAGTGCGACATCGGGACCAGCGCCGACGGAAAAGGATGAGGTGATCTTTACGGGTCGGGTCGGGAATTCCTGTGCTTGTGCGCCAATGGTCATGGTGGCGGCCAGGCACGCGCCTGCGAGTGTGTAAATGTTAAAGCGGGACGTCACGATCTGCTCTCCTGATTATTAGAAGTTCGTTGCGGTTCTACAAGAAATTGATCCGCGGTTGATAAAGCTGTTGACCTGCTGCGGGGTTACAGCGGTATGGTTGAAGAAGGCATCTTCTACAAAAGGATGTCGAACCGGCCTCGGTAAGTAACCTGGTCGGCTACGCTTGCATCACGTTCCAGGGCGACGGTCAAGTCATCACTGACCGCTCCTTCGACATAGTCGGTTTTCAGCGACTTTGACGTCGACATGAAAATTTGTGTGGTCAAACGCAACGTGTCTCCGGTTCGTACCTTCAAGTGGATGTGTGCGGCGCGGATATTGGTTCGCCCCATGGCTCTGAACAGTTCGCCGATAGGGTCGTGGTCATGTTCGGAATAGTCGTGGGGCAATATTGTCTGAATACAATAGTCGCCATTTTCGTCAGCCCGTACCACGCCGCGCAGATGAGTGCCTTCCAGGTCGTATATCCCGTTGTGATCAGCGTGCCAGGCATCGATCTCGGCGTTCGATATCGCTTTTCCGGTTACCGCGTCTTTAACGGTTCCGGTAAGAATAAGCAAAGGTGCGTCAGGCGGAATATCCGTTTCGGCCAGCTTGCCGTCCGGCTTCATCGGGTGCTCGCGGTGATAAGGCCCAGTAAGATTGGCGCGTGTTCCGGTCTCTCGCTTCGCATGGACATCAATGCTGGTCATGGCAAGGCCGACGTCCAGGAGGCTTCGACACATGCCGGAGGCGCCGAGACGGTTCAGAAAATCGCCTGCCAAATGAAGCTCGTCCTCGGTAACTTCATACTCTCGAACGACTTCTTTAAGTTTTTCGACGGTGGCGGACCAAATTGCGGATAAACGTTCTCTTTGTTCCATGGTTGCTCTCATTGGTTGGTCGGTTAGTGCAGGCTTTCAGGTGATCAGGGCATCGCGCCGATTCGCTTTCTTCGGGGCCTTATCGTCGGCACGAAGGTATCGCTCGATAACTCGTTCAGCGGTAACGACATTTGCTGTATCAGCATTCGTCTGCGCGCAATCCAGTCATTGATGCGGTTGGCGTCGAAGTGCGTAAAGCTGTAAAGCTCGAGCAGCTCGGTTTGCGGCGGTGCAGCGTCTTCGTTGACGATGCGAAACTGGTTGGGCACCGCTTGGTAAATCTGCGCGGCGCGAGCATCGGGTTGTTCGAGCGAGTCGCGCAGCAAGTCGTCGTACCCGGATTCATAATCTTGCAGGCTGTCAACGCTCGAGCGAATCATCAGGATGGCGGCTTCGCTTTCGATCGGATGCTTTTCAACTTCGCAGAGGCATCGATAATTGGTTCTGCGGCGCATTTGGTAAAGCGTTCTGAGGTAGCGAGACCACGGCGTGGGTGCGTCGACAATGGCTTGGAATTCGGCGCTAAGCTGCACGTTTTCGTCGGCCATTTCGTAAAAAACGAGATAACGCAATTGGTCGGGCGTATACGGTTTAGTCGATTTGAAGCGGCGCGACCCGACGACGCCGGGTACACCCAGCACAATGTCGGTATGTTCGTAGTCGTACCATGCATCGAGGGCTTCTTCGTAAACAGGGTCAAGATGAAGCCATAGCGTCAACAACGCTTTACTGCTTGCGGTCATGAGTGTTCCTTCTTAGCTTATATCAGGCTGCGCGCGTGTTCGTTATTTCCCCGCGCCAGACGCTGCAGCGCGACCTGTACCTGCCTGTCGATGACAATGCCGGTTCGTTGGTTTCGTTCGCGTTCCTGTTGAGAACGTTCGGATGGAAGACGAATGGATTCGACACCGGGTTGTAGCGGGGTGGCCTTGATTCGAGCCAACGTTTCACTGAGTGTTCTGCGGTACTCGTTCAAGGGCACCATCAGGTCGGGTCTTATTGCAATAATGAGATAGCCCGCACGTTCTTCGTTATCGTCTCCTGACCCGGCCAGGATTCCCAAAGCCTGCATGGCCAGCCCCAAAGCAAAGCCTTTGTGACCACCGAACGGTAGAACGGCGCCCATGCTTGCGAGAATCGGGTCTTGGGTGGGTTCACCGTTGGCGTCTATAGCAACACCTTCCGGTAGCGTTTCTCCGCGGCGAGCACGTAGCGCCAAATCGGTGAACATCAGCGCGGAAGTGCCGAGGTCGATGACGAACGGCGCGCCTTCGGTAGGAAACCCGAACGAGATCGGGTTGGTGCCAATAGCGGCTCGAGCTCCGCCCGGCGGCGCTACCTGTGGCCTGGAACTGACTGTGTGAATGCCGATCAGTCCCGCATTTGCCAACATTTCGACGTAATAGCTGCCGCGGCCACTCATCCATGTGTGATTGACCCCGACAACGGCAAAGCCGCCGGCAACAGCTTTCTCGATGGCGATTTCGCTTGCCCGATGCAGGGTAAGCATCCCGTTTTGACCTCCACCATGCAGGCGAGCCGATACTGGTGTTTCATGAATTACGCGCATCGGTGTGGGTGCGGGCCGGCGTTCGAGTTGCTCGGCGACGTTCAGAATCTTGGGTAAGCCCGAGTACTCGTATCCGCAAAAGGCAGCGTCGAGCATGTGTTCGGCCAACACTTGGCTTTCGACCGGCGTGTATCCGAGTCCGGCCAGGCTTTGGCGTGACAGCTCGCGCGCTTCATCTGCAGTTAGCCTGACTCGTGCCGACGACATGTTTTCCATTTGAGATTTCGTCATTTTTCAGTAAAACCGAAGTGGCGTTTGGGCGTTTCCCAGAGCACTTTGCGCCTATCGTTATCGTCAGGGATCCAGCGCTTGAGAAGACCTGAAGTCGGGCCGTAGTCCATGCGCTTCGGTATTCTCACGAAAGGCCAGTCGGAGCCCCAAACGCAGCGGTCGAGCGTGAATGCGTCGATCAGCGCCTCGATATAGGGTTCTGCATCGTGGTAAGGCCAAGCCTGTTGCGAGTATCGGAAGGCGCCCGAGAGCTTTATAAGGGCTTCGCCGCTGCGTCCCAATTCGAGCAAGGCCTGGAATTCCGATTGATCGAGACCGAGTGCTGGGTTGGGGCAGCCACAATGGTCTACCACGATCTTCACGCCCGTTCTGCGCAGGATCGGCAGCAGTTGCTGCAACCCGTCGTGGTGGTAGTAAATTTGGGCGAACCAGCCGTGTTCGCGGATTTGTCGCAGCAAACGCTCACCCGCCTCGCCCTGAAGCGACGTCGAGCCAGTGAATAAGGTGTTGAACCTTGCTCCGATTACGCCGCCGTCGGTGAGTTGCCGCAACGTGGCGTCATCGGTATCGTGACCGACCAAGGCAACGCCTTTAAAGCGGCCGCGTGAGTTCGCGATGGCATCGAGCATGCACCGGTTGTCGGTCGCGTAGCCGGCGAACGGGTTGACGAGGAGTGCGTGCGTCAGCTCGTGTGCATCGAGCGTCGTACGCAGATCGTAAGCTGTGCCGCACTCGTTGGGTTGCGGCACGTAACCTTCAGGGTTCGACAACGGAAAGCGTGCGGGGTCCAGCACATGTACGTGGCTGTCGACCGCGTAGGAAGTGGAGTTTGCCATTATTGCGTGATGACCTGAGTGAACGGCCGTTATCGCGCGGCTGCTGCGCGGTTCGCAAGAAATGCGTCGTATTTGGCTTCGTATGCCGTGTACTTAAGTGCGTTATAGAGCGTGTCGCGGGTTTGCATGATATCCAGCACGCTCTTTTGGCTTTCGTCACGCAAAATGGCTTCGTATACCCGGGTGGCAGCGTGCGCCATTGCGCGCGCCGCCGACAGCGGGTAAAGGGCTGCCGATACCCCGGCTTTGGCCAGCTCGCTCTGAGAGAAGTTCGGTGTCAGCGAAAACTCTGTGACGTTCGCCAATAGGGAGTGCGGCCGGTTAAGAGCCTTTGCAAAGGCTTGGTATTGCGATAATTCCGTGCATGCCTCGGCAAAGACCATGTCGGCACCCGCTTCAACATATGCGCACGCTCGGTCGATGCTGGCTTGTAAGCCCTCGGTCGCCAGCGCATCGGTGCGCGCCACGATGAAGAAAGACGGGTCGCTACGGGCGTCGACGCACGATTTCAGGCGATCGAGCATTTCCTGGGTGCTTACCAAAGCCTTGTTGGGGCGGTGTCCGCAGCGCTTGAATGTGTCCTGGTCTTCGATGTGCAGGGCGGCTGCGCCATCTTTGATCAGTCCTTTTACCAGTCGGGCAATATTGAATATGGCGCCAAAGCCGGTATCTACGTCGACCATGAGCGGCAGGTCGCAGGCATCGGTGATACGACGCACCTCGGTGAGCACCTCCGTCATGGTGGTCAGGGCCAGGTCGGGAAGCCCGTACGAATGGGTCGCCAGACCGCCGCCCGCCAGGTAAATCGCTTGATGGCCGGCGTGCTGCGCCAGGATTGCGCTGTAGGCGTTGATAGTGCCTACAATCGGCAAGATCCGATTCGCAGCGAGTGCAGCGCGCAGCCGGGCTCCCGGCGCTGGTGGGGCAGACGTATTGCTGAGTGAATCAATGAGCATCGTGTTCTCGTGAATGAAACGTAATGAAGAAGGATCAACCGGTCTTTTCCTCCCGGCCGGTTCGTCAATGAATGCATTGTGAACGGACGCGTGGCGCCGTACAATCGCGTTGCGCACTGCGGAACACCACTATGAAAAACTCTCCGAGTTCCCCCAGACATTCTTCTTCCGGCATTCAGGAGCGTTCACGCGATACCGTCCACGCTGTGACCCGCGCTTTGGCCGTTCTTGATACGTTTCAAGTTGATGAGCAGCCCGTCTCGCTGTCCGAGCTGAGCCGCCGATTGGCGATGGGCAAGACAACTGTCTTGCGCACCGCCCGCACTCTTGCACTGGCCGGCTACCTTACCCAAACCGAAGACGGCCGTTGGCGGCTCGGCCCAGCGGCGGGTTGGTTGGGAGTGCGGTATCAAACCTCTTTTGACGTGGACAACGTTATCGACGTCCTTTTGCGACGTCTGCACGGCGTCACGTCGGAAACTGCAGCGTTCTTTGTTCGAGAAGGTAACTGGCGCACATGCGTCGCAAGAGTCGATCGGCACACCATGACGCGCGTTCACTTGCGGGTCGGAGAGAAGCTGCCCTTGGATAAAGGGGCTTCGGGACGTGTTTTGTTGGCATTTTCGGGTCAGCGTGGTGAACTTTACGACCGGATTCGTCGCTCAGGGTTTTATATATCAACAGGTGAACGTGACCCGACGATGTCGAGCATTGCGATTCCGGTGTTTCGAGCAAGCCGCGAGCTCTTCGGCGCGTTATGCGTGTCAGGCCAGACCGATCGCCTGAACCATGAAACACTCACCCGGCATTTGAAGCCGCTGATCAACGCAGGGGCGGAATTATCGCGATCGCTTTCGGCTCACGGCAAGGCGCCTGCCTCGTAGGGGTGTGCGGCTACAACCCGGGGTTCCGTGATACAAACACCGAATCCCGACTCGTATTCCGACGTAATCATGAGCACGATCCCAGCCACGCACGAAGTCATACATATTTCCGCCCCCGGCGATGCCGACGTTTTGAAGCTTGCTACCCGCGATGTCCCACGTTGCGGCGACGACGACTTGTTGGTGGCCGTCGCTGCTGCCGGTATCAACCGTCACGACGTCAATCAGCGGCGTCGCGGTCCAGAGCCGGGTGTGCCCGATGTTCCGGGCCTGGAGCTTGCCGGCACCGTTGTACGCGTGGGCAGAGGTGTAAAGGGGTGGAACGTAGGGGATCAGGTTTGCGGCCTGGTGGATGGCGGGGCGTATGCCCGTTACGCCACGATGCCGGCGTCGCACGCTTTGCCGATTCCCGACGGCATGAGCCTGCTGGAAGCCGGAGCGCTTCCGGAAGCCTTGTTCACGATATGGCATAACTTCTTTAACGTGGCCGGCATGAGAGCCGGGGAGGTGGTGCTGATTCACGGCGGCACCAGCGGCGTCGGTACCATTGCCATTCAATTGCTCACGGCTTTGGGTCACCAGGTTTTCGTCACTTGCGGCACCGATGAAAAATGCACCGTTGCGCGCGAGCTTGGGGCTATCGAAGCCTTCAATTACACGCGCGATGATTGGGTTGCGGGTATACGGGCCGCGAGCACCGATGGCGCCGACGTCATTCTCGACATGGCTGCCGGGCGTTATGCCGAACAAAACCTGCAAGCGTTGGCCAGGCGAGGTCGCGTAGTGCATTTGTCCCCCGGGCAGGGTGCGTCAATTAGGGTCCACCCTGTTATGTAAGCGTCACGTGAAGGCCGCCTAGTCGGAGCAACCGGAAAGAGCCAAAGTGGTGTCCACCAAAAAGTAGTGGGGATCACTATGTCCACGAGTGAAGTGCGGCCCTCTAACCGCAAGGGACGGCTCAATTATCCGAAGGCCTACAAACGTGAGGTAGCTATGGCGGCATGCGAGCTGGATGTCTCGGTCGCTAAGGTGGCCTTGGCCCATGGATTGAACGCCAATATGGTGTTCAAGTGGCGCCGTGAGCTGCGGGCCGGGTTGTTCGGGCCCGAAGAAGGCTGCACGCTGGTGCCGGTGACGGTATCGGATGTCCGGACAAAGGCGACTCACACTGATCGGGCCGGGCCGTCGCCGGTTGAGACGACACTGGGTACGGACAGCCGCATTGAGATCGAATTGAACGGTAAGCGGTCATTCAACACCGCTCGATCAGTCTTTTCAGCGTATCAGCACGGCGCGGTAGCCGACGCAATCTTCCAGGGCAGCAGCGCCTCGTAATCATCAACGGTTCGCGCATGCGGCAGCGCCTTGAACAGGACGAGGAGATACTCGTACGGATCGATCCCATTGGCTTTTGCCGTTTCCACGAGCGAGTATAGATTCGCCGATGCCTTGGCCCCTGCCACCGTGTCGCAGAATAGCCAACTGCGGCGTCCGACGACGAACGGACGGATGGCGTTTTCGCACGGATTGTTCGAGATCGGCCAGGAGCCGTTATCGACGTAGCGAATGAGTTTGGGCCATTGCCCGTGCAGATAATGCAACGCCTTGCCGAACAGGCTTTGGGGCAATACGCTGTGCAGATGTTGCAGCAGCAGCGATTCGAGTTCAGCGAGGATAGGCCGGCTCTTTTCGTGGCGCAGTTTCTGCCGCTGTCCAGGCGTCATCGCTTTGCCCGCCGCTTCGACGGCGAACAACTTGCCAATGCGTTCGACGAATCCTGCAACCGGATGCGTCGCGCGTTGTGCTGCGGGCACCGCCTCTTGGGCCTCGATCAGATACCGCCGGGCGTGGGCCCAACACCCAAGGTGCACCAGCCCATAGCGATCAGCAATCGTGTCATATGGCGCGTAGCCATCGGTCATCAGCACCGCGTGCGGCCGGATACCGGCGTACAAGGCTGCCGCCTGTTCGGTGTTGCGCGTCGGGCTATAGGTGAACAATCGCACGGGTGGGTCCGAGCCGTTCATCTGCGCCCACAAGAAGCTCTTGCTCTGTGCCGCCCGACCAGGCTCTTTGAGCACCTGGACGGTCGTTTCATCACCATACAGCACGTCGGCCTCTAACAGGTGATCACGCATCAAGTTGATCACCGGTTGCACGGCATGGCCGGCACGCACCGTGCTGGCAGCCAGCGTGGCACGCGACAAGTCTCCACCGAAGCGCTTGAGCAAGCCCGCGACCCGGTAAATCGGCAAGCCATCCTGGTATTTTGCGGTAATGCACCACGCCAGTGCCGACTCGGTCAACAATCCCTTCGGGATGATGCGAGCCGCAGCCGGTGTAGTCTTGATGCTCTGATCGCAGCACGGGCAGGCGTACTTGACGCGCTGATGTTGCACAACGCGAACCTGCTGCGGCACGATATCCAACTGCTCGCTGATCTCGACGCCAATCTCGACCAGCGGCTGGCCATCGTGCGCACACACCCGCTCGGACTCGGGCAGTTCGTGGCGGATCTCAATACGTGGCAGTGCGGGGTCCAGCGGCTTGCGTCCGCGCTTGGCTCGGGAGTGACAGGCAACGGCAACGCTCGAGCCGATGTCATCCTCCTGCGCTGCAGCGATGGCTGCGGTCGGCGCCAGACATTCCGCCTCGTTAAAGAACAGGTCCTTTTGTTCCGACCCGCGAGCTTCGCTCTTGGCGGCAAACAGCTTGCGCTGGAAGGCCTTTAGCTGTTCCTTTAACAGATCCCGCTCGACCGTCACCACACGTAGCGCGGCCTGGCTGGCGCGCAGCGCTTCGTACTCCTCGGCAGTGATGGTGACAGTCTTCGGCATAGGGGATTAGACCGCCGCCAGAGCACGGCGTTCACGAGGCTCGATGATACGCGCGTTCGGGATGACGGCGCACCGCCTCCAGATCAATGCCATCGAGCAGCCAATGCAACTGCTCAACGCTGAGTGTGGCAACCGCTTCGCGGCGTGGCCAGGCAAAGCGGTCTTTCTCCAGGCGTTTGTACAGCAGCCAGAATCCGTTGCGTTCCCACAGCAACAGTTTGATGCGGTCTGCCCGCCGGTTGCGAAACACATAAATCGCGGCCGAGAACGGATCCAACCCCAACGCCTGCTCGACCAAGGCCGCCAAGCCGTTGATGGATTGCCGAAAATCGACTGCCTCGCGATGCAAATAGACCTTCAGCCCCGAATCGAAGCGAAGCATCAGCGCTGATTCCACAGCGTTTCGATCAGGGCCTTGAACAGGCCAGTATCGGCCGCCACGGCGCACGATAATTCCAGTACCGCGCCATTGGGCAGCCTGGCACTGAGTGCCGCCACTGACGGCTGGTTCGGCATAGACGTTTGGACCGGCACAAAAGGCGTCAATGCCGAATCTGCGCCCGCTGACGATGGTTGGTACCGGTCAATCCACTTGCGTAGCTGATTGGCATTGACGCCAGCCTTCAACGCCATGCCCGAGACCGATATCGCGGACTCCAGACACATCTGCACCAGCCGGCGCTTGTCCTCGGGGTCAAAGTCTCGCCTGCCGTTACTGCGTACTCGCACAGGCCGTAGCGGTAACAGGTCTAAGGATTCTATCGTCATGCTTGCGTCCGCAAAGTTCGTGGCGGACGCAAGCATCAAGCATTTTGCGCTAACTCGATAGGGCGTGGGTTATTGAGCGCTTACATTGAACGGCACATTTGTGCGGGTGCATGGCAAGGTCGATCCCATCCAGTTGCGTGTGGTTTTGCGCTGCCTGATGCCGGGCAAATCACTCTCCAGGACTGCAGCGTTACTTTATACTGGCGAGCATGCCCGCCAACACTCTGCCTAACGATATCGATACGCTCCAGCGCATGTTAGTCTCGCGCGATGAGACCATTGCGAAATTGTTTGAACCGCCCCGGGTTTGAACTGACCCCCAAGAGTTGGACACAACCTTGGAGGGCATATGAGGAAATTCGACCTCAGGTTCAAACTGAAAGTGGTTCGTGACTACCTCGCGGGCAAAGGGGGATACAAAATCCTCGCAGCCAAATACGGCATCGCTAACAGCCTCGTCAGAAGTTGGGTGGCGGCATACCAACACCATGGCAGTGCCGGTCTCGTGCGTCAGCGCGGCCGATACACACAAGAGTTCAAACTGGAAGTGCTGCACCGTAGGGCAGCTGAAAATCTGTCTTACCGTGAGCTTGGCGCTATTTACAATATCGGTAACCCTCATAGCATCATGTTATGGCAGCAACAACATGAACGCGGCGAGCTTCGTGCGCCGCAGAGCCTTCCATCATTGGACCATTCGATGTCGACAAAGAAAAAGAGGTCGCCTCGGTCGCCAGGATCTGAGCTGTCAGCGGAAGACGGACTACTGCGCGAGAATCAACGGTTACGCGCGGAGGTCGCGTACTTAAAAAAAGTCAGTGCCTTGGTTCTAGCGAAGAAATTGGGGCAGCGGAAAGGGCGCAAATAGTGCTGGAACTGAGGCATGAATTTCCCTTGACAGACTTGCTGCATGTTGCGCAACTGCCCCGTAGCACGTTTTATTATCAGGCCAAGGTTTTGCGGTCGCCTGGTCGACATGACGAGCTCAAAGCGAAAATTCAGGCCGTCTATGCGGAACATCGCGGCCTGTATGGTTATCGTCGCATCACGGCGACTATCCGTCGTGATGGCCATCTGGTCAATCATAAGGCCGTACAGCGACTTATGAGTGAAATGGGCATGAAATCGCGCGTGCGCGCAAAGAAGTTCAGGTCTTATAGGGGCGAACTCGGTGAGGCTGCCCCCAACTCTCTGAACCGCGAATTTGCTGCATCGCAAGCAAACCAGAAATGGGTGACGGACGTGACCGAGTTTGCCGTGGCAGGCAAGAAGCTGTATCTGTCGCCGGTTATGGACCTATACAATGGTGAAATCGTGGCTTACCAGACCAGCAATCGACCCGATTTCTCACTGGTCATTAATATGCTCAAGAAAGCCGCAAGGAAATGCACAGGGACGGACGGTCCCCTACTTCATTCCGACCAAGGCTGGCACTACCGGATGCAGCCGTATAAAGCGGCCCTAGCCCGATACGGCATGAAGCAAAGTATGTCGAGAAAGGGGAATTGCTTTGATAATGCAGCTATGGAGAGCTTTTTCGCTACCTTGAAAGCCGAGTATTTCCATCTCTCCGATTTCGACGATATCGAGCAACTGAATGCGGGCCTGAGGCGCTACATCGACTACTACAACCGGCACCGTATCAAACTCAAGCTTGGCGGAATGAGTCCAATGGAATATCGGCTACGGGCAGTATCCCATTAAAACTTAACCGTCCAACTCTTGGGGGTCAGTTCAGTTTCGCGGAGACTGTTTGGTTAAAGTAAAACAGCCTCGTCGGCGATTCTGCCGAGTTGGTTGTAGTAGTTTGCCTCAGCTTCGGCCGGCGGAATATAGCCGATCGATGAATGCAGGCGTTTATGGTTGAACCAGGCGACCCACTCCAGGGTGGCCAGCTCGACGGATTCCCGGCTTTTCCAGGGCGCACGACGATGGATCAACTCGGCCTTGTACAGACCGTTGATCGTCTCGGCCAAGGCGTTGTCGTAGCTGTCGCCACGGCTGCCGACTGAGGGTTCGATGCCGGCCTCGGCCAGCCGTTCGCTATATCGGATGCTCACGTATTGCGATCCCCTATCGGAGTGATGGGTCAGAGAACCGTCATTGCCGGGCTGGCGGGCGTATAACGCCTGCTCCAACGCATCGAGCACGAAGTCCGTCGTCATCGATTTGCTCACGCGCCAACCGACGATGCGCCGGGCGTAGACGTCGATGACGAAGGCCACGTATAGCCAGCCCTGCCAGGTCGAGACGTAGGTGAAGTCCGAGACCCATAGCTGGTTCGGCCGCTCGGCCCGGAACTGCCGGTTGACCCGATCCAGCGGGCGACTGGCCGCGTCATCAGCGATGGTCGTTCGCAACCGCTTGCCGCGCCGCACGCCTTGCAGGCCCTGGGCGCGCATCAGGCGTTCGACCGTGCAACGCGCCACCGCCACGCCTTCGCGGTTCAGTTGCCGCCAGACCTTGTCAGCGCCGTAGACGCGATGGTTCTCCTGCCAGACCCGCTGGACTTGCGGCATGAGCTGTTCGTCGCGGCGGGCGCGGTCGCTGCGTCGTGACGCATCACGCAGCCGCGCGGCCCAGCCGGGGGCGGTGCGCACCCGCTTGCGCATCAGGTCGATGGTCACCAGCGCGGGATCGGTGCAATCGATCGTTGCCTGCATCTCTTCGGGAGTCTCTGCCAGTCGGGACCTGATCGAGAAGAAGTTCAAGGTGACGCTGGGCCTGACGACAGTAGGGGAACTGCTGGCGAAGCTGGGATTGACACCGCAAAAGCCATTGCAGCGCGCCTACCAGCGCGACCCGGAGGCGATCGAGCAATGGCAGCGTGAACGCTACCCAGCGATTGCGCAAGCGGCCAAGCGGGAGAAGGCGGACGTGTTCTTCTGGGATGAATCCGGATTTCGCGCCGATGCGGTTCATGGCAAGACCTGGGGCGTGCGTGGTCAGACACCCGTGGTTGAGCGTCCCGGCCAGCGGCAATCGATCAGCGCCACCTCTGCGGTCAACGCCAAAGGCGCATTCTGGTTTTGCACGTACGCCGGCGCTTTGAACGCGGAATTGTTTGTCGTACTGCTTCGGAAGATGATGCGCCATCGCAAACGGCCGGTGCATCTCGTGCTCGACAGTCTGCCGGCACACAAGAAGGCTTGTGTGCGCGAATATGTAGCATCGACCAAGGGAAAGTTGACACTGCATTTTTTACCCGGCTATGCGCCCGACCTCAATCCGGACGAACTGGTGTGGAGCCACGTCAAGCGAACGGGCGTCGCACGCCGCCCGCTGCAAAAGGGAGAAAAGCTTGAAGAGAAAATCACCAAACAGCTTTCTGAAATTCAGAATCAGCCGGACCTTGTACGCTCATTCTTCAATACCCCATCTGTCGCCTATATTCGCGACTGCTGAGTAACGCCGTCGACAGAGGGTTGTATGCGCGCCGGACTTCAGCCGCGTTTCAAGCTGACGAAGCCGGAGGCGTCTGCGGGAACTCCCATTGAAGCGCCACCGCCGCAACCTGCCGCAATGGCACTGGAGGTTGAAGACAGGTCTTCGATGATCGTACAGTCTCTGGTCGTCCCGCCGCAGCAGGCGCTGTCGCAACTTTCCACAAAGTCTTCAAGGCTTGCTTCCAGTTGCCGGAACTCGGCGATCTTCGCCCTGACCGCGTTCAGATGTTCCTGCGCTACGTCGCGCACTTCGACGCATGAGCGGTCTCCATTTTCAAACAGGCTAACCAGGTTGCGCACCTGCTCGATGGGAAACCCGAAATCCCGACAGCGCTTGATGAACAACAGGCGCTTGTAGTCGGCGTCGCCATAGTACCGGCGACCGTTGGCAGCACGCGTAGCGTGGGGCAGCAATCCGATCTCTTCGTAGTAGCGAATCGTCGGCACCGTGCACTGCACCTGCTTGGCCAAGGCACCAATCGACAAGTTGTCATTTTTCATCGGCTTTTTGCTCAAAAAGTAATTGATCCTCAAGTTACATGAGGATCTACAGTTAGCGCAAGTACCTATCAATGCGGGTGCGAAAAGGAGAAAACGATGAAGAATGTTCTGAAGAAATACGGGCTGATAGGCGGCACTGCGGCGGCCTGCGCCGCCTGCTGCCCCGCGCCGCTTTTCATGGGCCCGCTGCTGGCCTGGACCGGGGCGACGACCCTTGGTCTGGTCTTTTCGCCGTGGTTCCTGCTTCTGTTGGCCGTCCCCGGGCTGCTGATGCTCGCTAGGAAGATCGGCAAGCATACTCCCCAGCCGAGCCCGGCCGCGCCGGGCGGTTGCGGATCCAGCGCGACTTCCGCTCCTGACGAAGGGAAAAAGCATGGATGCCAGTAAGCCTGCGCCTATTGCCTGCACACTCACGCCGAACGAGTTCAAAAGCCGTGCAGCGTGGATTTCCCAGCTGACCGAGACCTCGCTCGTGGCCCACCGGCTTGAAGGCGACACCGCACACTTCCTCTATCGCCTTGATGCAAAGAAGGAGGTCGAACAGTTGGTCCGGCAAGAGCAAGCGTGCTGCGCTTTCCTCAGTTTTGCGATGGCCGATACCGCACTTGGTATTTCGGTGACCATTACCGCCCCGGCCGAAGCTCGCAGCGGCGCCCATGCCTTGTTCGCGCACCTGCTCCCGTCTCATAGCGTGGCTACAGAGCCTCGAGCGTGTGGCTGCGGAAGCTGACATTGGACTGTTGGATGCACCGGACGGAGTTACCACCTCCCGTCACGAATGGCGACCGTATTTCGTCAACCCTCACTTTTCGAGGAAGCGATGGCGAGACGAATCGGGTTGGACTTCGATGCTGATTTCCTCTCGCCCTTAACGCTGAAGAATGACAGGCTGATGCCGTGTTCCGCTGACCGCCGTCAGCAACATGCCCAGGTAGCCATGATCCTCAAGGCTACGACGCGGTTCCGACCGCGTTGATCACACCAGTTCGCACCGGCATCCATGCGCGAACGGCCATCGGTTCTCGATGGCGATGCCACCAAGCTGTTCCATCAACCCACGCGGGGGTTCCACACCTTCCCCGCCTTGGGTCGGGTGTGTCTCCGCCTCATTGTTCCCAGGAGATTCACCATGACCACTTCCACCGAAAAGTCCTACTTCGATCTGCACATCACCGGCCTCGGGTACCTCAATCGCATCCGCGAAGTGAAGCCCAAGAAAGGCGATGCGTTCCTAGCCTGCGACATCGCAGCCCTGAACGGTCCCAGCGATGACGTCTCGTATGTGCGTTTCGACACGCGCGTATCGGGATCGGAAGCGCAGCACCTGGTGCGCCGCTGCATTCAGGCGGTCGACGCCGAGAAGAAGGTGATGATCGGCTTCCGCCTGGGCGACCTGTGGACCGACACCTTCACCTACTCCAAGGGCAAGCGTGCCGGCGAGCAGGGGGTGAGCCTCAAGGCCCGCCTGCTGTTCGTCAGTTGGATCAAGGTCGACGGCAAGCTCGTCTACAAGGCCGAACCCAAGCCGACCGAGACCGACGAGCGCGACCCGGAAGTCCCTGTGACGTCCGACGCGCCCGCTGCGCAGCAAGCCTCGGCACCGGAGCCTTCCGAGTCCGTCGCCGATGCTGCCGACGACGCAGCCGATGCCCCCGCATCGGCCGCTGCCGAGTCGTTCTGATCCGCAAGGCCCCATCCCCGGGGCCTTGTCTTCTCTTCGTCAGCAGGAGACCTCATGATCACCATCCCCGGCCAACTGGCCATCAAGACCATCCACGGCAGGAACGGCGACTTCAACGTCGGCCGCCTGGCGACCTCGATCGGCGAGTTCGTCGTGAAGAACGCCGAACTCGATCAGTACTGCGAGGGCAAGTACGACGGTGATTTCGTCATCGTCGAGATTCGCCCCGCCACGTACAACGCCAACGGCCGCATGGTCATCGAGATCCGCGCCCATCTGGGCGGGATGACGCTGTCCAACATCGACGCCCTAACCTGATCTGCGGCGACATGAGCATCACCACGACGCTGCAGAACCAGCTCAACGGCATCACCAACGGCTTCCAGACGATCATGAGCAACGTGATCCAGAACGCCACCAGCGCCGTGGCCTCGCTGCCGGCGCTGATCATCCAGCGCGCCGACCCGGGCCTGTACAACCTGCTCACCAACGGCATCCTGCAGGCGCGCCTGGATTTCGACCGCTCGAAGATGACCTGCCGGGCCATCGCCAATCGCATGGCGGACATGGCCGGCGGCCAGGCCGGCTGGGACCAGCTCGCCGAGGGGATGGCGCTGCGGGATGCGGTCAGCAGCACCGATGCCGTCTCCGCCATCGAGCAGGCCGAGTCCAACAAGGGGAACAACGGCGTGCCCTGGGTCGGCGGCGGCAACGCGGGCGGCTCCGGCCAGAGTTCGATCAAGGTGGTCGGCGACGTGACGCGCGCGGGCTACAACCTGCTCAACGGGCGCAGCGCCACCGATACCTCGTCGATCGCGCGCAGCGCCTGCGGCAACCGCCTGACCTGCCAGACCTGGTCGTCGCCTGGCGCGGCCGCGGCCTTTGCGAACCGCGTGCTGGGCGAACGCGAGCAACGCACCTGCGAAAACTGCACGAAGACCCAGACCACGCCTGGCGTCGGGCTGACGCCAATGATCCAGGAAGAGTACGAGACCAAGCTGCAGGCGCTGCAGGAACTGGTGACGGGCGCCCGGCCGACGACGCTGGCCAATCTCGACGCAGCCGGCAGCAGCTCGCTGCCAATCACCCGCGGCGTGATCGAGGCCCTGCGTGACGAACCCGACCAGGACGTGCTGGGCCGGCGCCTCGCGTCCGAGGCTGCGCTGTCCAGCGTGCTGGAGAAGGCCCTGCTGCTGCAACGCACGTTGCTGACCGGCAAGAAGGAGCCGAACGTCGCCGCCAACGAGCTGGCCGTGCGAGCGGTCGAGCAGGAGAACAGCGCGCTGGAGCAGGAGATCAACAACCTCAAGACCGAGCTGGAACTGCGCCGCACGCTGGCCGGTAACTCGGCGATGGCGATCATCCAGCGCCACAGCACCCGCGCGGCCGGTTCGCGTGGCGTCTTCGAGGGCGACACTACACGCGACCGTCTGCGGGAGGTTCAGAAGCCGCGGAGCGGTACGCCATGAGCCGGCTCGCCTGGCTGCGGCTGCCATGGCTGTTCAACCGCCGCGTCGGCGTGGCGCTGCTGTGGACCTTGCTGGTGGCCGCCGCCGCGGTGGCGGTGAACATCGCCGGCATCCACGTGGTCGGCGGCGTCGAGGGCTGGCACCACTGGCTGCAGGCGCACGCCGGCCACTTCTTCGTGTGGCGGCTGTGCCTCTACGGAGCGACGGCTTACGGCTGGTGGTGGATGCGTCGGCGCCTGTTGCGGCGGGAGCCGTCCCGCGAGACGCATCAGCGCCTGCTGCGCACGGAGATCGCGGCCGTGATCGCCGTGGTCGCGCTGGAAGTCAGCCAACTGTTGCGGCACGGCTGAGACCCGGAGGCAGGCATGACGCTCTACACCACGGACTACCTGGAGTATTACCTGACCCTGGTGGCTTGGGTGGTCAACAACGGCATCTGGAGCATTCTCGTGGCCAGCGGCGTGTTCGCGCTGCCGTTCGTGGCCATCGTGATCCAGGAGTGGCTCAATGCCCGCAGCGAAGGTGCGGACGAAGGCAACAAGGGCGTGCTGTCGTCGATGCGCATCGAGAACCGGGTGTGGGTGGCGATCGTGGTCATCATGTTCGCCGGCATCCCGTTCATCCCGGTGGATCTCGCCACGATCAAGTTCGACACCACGCGCTCCGCGCAATGCCAGGTCAGTGTCCCGCTGCCCAACGACACGGGCTGGTCCAACGTCTACACGGCGCTCAACGACCAGAGCGCGCTGGTGCCGGTGTGGTGGTTCTTCATGCACGCGCTGTCGAAAGCCGTGACGGCCTCCGCGGTGGCGGCGATTCCCTGCGGCACGGACCTGCGTCAGATTCGCATGGATGTGGATGCCACGCGCATCGACGATCCGGTGCTGGCACAGGAGGTCGCCGACTTCACGCACGACTGCTACGGGCCGTCGCGCGCCAAGCTGTTCATGAACCGGCCGACGCTCTCCGACGAGCAGATGAACGACGTCACCTGGATCGGGTCGAGTTACTTCCTCGACATGCCCGGCTTCTATGACACCTATCGCGCCAAGGCCCCACGCACGGCCTGGCCCTACGACGCGACCCGCGATGCGGGGCTGGCACAGGTGGACAGCGGCGGCGGCTATCCGTCCTGCCGGCAGTGGTGGGCCGATGGCGGCCAGGGACTGCGCAGCCGGCTGCTGGCACAGGTCGACCCGGACCTGCTGACCCGCATCGGGCGCTGGGTGGGCTTCCTGTCGCAGAGCGAGGTCAATGACTCGGTGATCCGCGCCGTGGTCTCGCCGAGGCAGCAGAAGATGAACCAGGGCACCGTCTACACCGACTACGGCGGCCAGATCGACAAGACGCTGCCGAACATCGTCACGCGCGGCGCGAGCGACCTGGGGCTGACCGTCGGCTCGCTGGGCTTTTTTCCGGCGATGGACGTGGTGCGCCAGGCGCTGCCGATGGTGCTGACCATGCTCAAGATGGCGCTGGTCATCTGCATCCCGCTGGTGCTGCTGATCGGCACCTACGACCTGAAGACGGTGGTGACGGTGAGCTGCGTCCAGTTCGCGCTGTTCTTCGTGGACTTCTGGTTCCAGCTCGCGCGCTGGATCGACAGCACGATCCTGGACGCGCTCTACGGCTGGGGGTTTGGCGCGGACAGGCCGCATACGAACTTCGATCCGTTGATCGGTTTGAACAACGCCTTTGGCGACATGCTGCTCAACTTCGTCATGGCGATGATGTTCATCGTGCTGCCGACGTTCTGGGTCATGGCACTCGGATGGGCAGGAGTTCGCGCTGGAAACTTCCTGGGCGGTCTCATCACTGGCACGTCCGATGCGAAGTCGGCTGGAGGTAGTGGCTCTCGCCTTGCGATGACGGCCGTATCGAAAGGTGCGGCGAAGTAAGGAGCACGTTCTCGCGTTGATGCGACAGCTACGGCTCGTCGGGATCGCCCATGTCGATCCGCCAGTCATCTTTGTCGTACAGGCCGACGCCCGAGTGTCCGTCTCTAAGTTCCGGCTGCTTCTCGTCGTCCTCATCGGCATTCCGCGCGAGCCATGCGGCGACCACCGCAAAGGCCAGCAGCAGGGCGAGCCAGGATACGGTGTAGAGCAGCACACCAAGCACGGCCAGCTTGACGATCCAGAGCACCGCCGTCGCCGCGCCTGCGGGCATCCCGCGCGTCACCAGCCAGCCGGTGACACGCTGCTCGCGGCGCAGGTATCCACGCCAGACACGGCCAGCCCCCCGGCCCAGCCGGTGGCTCCAGCGCCCGTTGTGCGTGTTGGTGGTCATGCTCATATGCCTCGGCTTCAGTGGTGCCTCACCTCGCGGAGCGGCCGGTCGTGGCCTGCCCTCCAGCATAGACCGCGATCAGGAGGGCGGGTTGCGGCCGGCAGAGCCGGGTTGGCTCGGGTCGCAGGTCGATTAGATTCTGCACGATAAATCAAACCTTATACTACTTTCCATGCACGTTCTTGCAATGGCTCTAGGGGTCGATTTGATTCTGTGTTATTTTTATAACATGGATGGAAATTCTAGGCACCAGGTAATCAAGCGGCTGCAGGCGGGACTCCCCCGCGGGGCGCCGTTCGACCTTGCCACCCTGAGCCAGTTCGGGGTGTCGCCCCAGCTCGCCGCCCACTATGCCGACGGCGGGTGGCTCGTGCGCCTGGCCCACGGCGTCTATGCCTTCCCGAACGATGAATTCGGGGTCTACGGTGCGCTGAAGTTCCTGCAACAGCGCGTGCCCGGCCTGCACGTTGGCGGCAAGAGCGCCCTGGCCCTGCAGGGCGTGCGGCACAACCTGGGCAGCCGGGAGACGCTGGTGCTGTGGGGCGACGGTCGTTTCGCGTTGCCGGCCTGGTTCACCTCGCGCTTTCCGGCCCGCTACGTCCACGCCCGCCTGTTCGACTGGCCGGACACGGCGCTGGCCAGCAAGACCCTGACCACGCCGCCTGGCCTGCCCGAGGATCTGCGGGTGGCTGCCTCCGAGCGAGCCGTTCTGGAGCTGCTGTACGAAGCCGGCGTCAAGCAGAGCCTCGAAGAGGCCCGCAACATCTTTGATGGACTGCGTTCCCCCCGCAAGGACTTGCTCGGGCAACTGCTGTCCTGCTGCGCCAGCGTGAAGGCCGTGCGCCTGTTCCTCACCTGGGCGCGCGAGACCAGCCTCGTGGATGTCGATGCCCTGCTGGAGCAGTACCCGGTTCGCACCGGCAGCAACACGCGCTGGATGAGCCGGCTCGATGACGGCACCTTGCTGAGCCTGAGACCTCATGGATAAGACCTACGCGGACACCGTTCGCCTGCTGCTGGCCGTCGCGCCCGATGTGTTCGCCAACGACATCTTCGCCATGAAGGGCGGCACGGCCATCAACCTCTTCGTGCGGGACATGCCGCGCCTGTCGGTGGACATCGACGTGGTGTACCTCCCGTGGCAGACGCCGCGCGACGAAGCGCTGCAAGCCATCAACCAGGAGCTGGCCGCCATCGCCACGCGCGTTGCGCCACTGGGCGTGCAGACACGCCTGGTTCGCGCCAAGGACCTGGGAGACACCAAGCTGATCGTCGAGAACGACGCCAGCCAGGTGAAGATCGAGGTCAATGTCGTGTTCCGCGGCAGCGTGCTGCCCGTCGAGCGGCGGCCGCTGAGCGCCAAGACCAGCGATCTGTTCGGCGTCGAGTTCGAGCTGCCGGTTCTGGCACCGGACGAGCTGTACGCCAGCAAGCTGGTGGCCGCGCTGGATCGACAGCACCCCCGCGACCTGTTCGACGTGTGGCAGCTCTACGAATCGGGCGACATCAGCGACGGCATGGTCGAGTGCTTCGTGGTCTATTTGGCGGGTCACAACCGGCCACCCCACGAAGTGCTGTTCGGCAACGACAAGGACATCGCCGGCGAGTACGAGCGGGCCTTTGTCGGCATGACCGAAGTGGACTGCTCCCTGGAGACACTGCTCGACGCTCGCGCCACGCTGCGGCGCGAGCTGCCACGGCGACTGAGCACCGCGCACAAGCAGTTTCTGAGCGGGCTGGCGCGCGCAGAACCGGACTGGTCGCTGGTGCAGTGCCAGCACGCCGCGCAACTGCCGGCACTGCGCTGGAAGCTCGCCAATCTCGAAACCTTCCGCAAGCGCCGTCCCGACGACTTCGCAGCGCAATCCGCCGCCCTCGACACCGGCTTGGGCCAGAGCTGACGAACATCCCGCAGCGCCCCACTTGCCGGGATTGCCCCATGCCGCATTCATCGTGGCACCCGCGAAGCAGCGGCCCTATACCCAAAGGCTTCCGACAAAGGCCAAAGGGCTGGGAAGGGGCAAAGGAAGGGTGCCAAGGGGAAAGGCCCTATCCTGAAAAGGCCAAAAGGCGCCCCGAGCAGCCCGTCATCCGGGGTTCGCCATGCTCTCGCTGTTCCAGCGCAAACGGGTGCCACCCACCACCGGCACACCGCCCACCTCCGCCATCGAAACTCCGAAAGGGTTGATGCGGCCGGAGTCGGCCGCATCGCTGCTGGCCACGCCGCGTCGGCAGAAACTGCTGGAGCACATCTGGCAGCGCACATCGCTCTCGCGCCGACAGTTCGCCACGCTCTACCTCGCCCCACTGGAACGCTACGCCGAGCTGGTCCAGCAGTTCCCGGCCTCCGAGAGCCACCACCACGCCTATCCGGGCGGCATGCTGGACCACGGCCTGGAGATCGTCGCCTATGCGCTGAAATTGCGGCAGTCATACCTGCTGCCTGCGGGCGTCACGCCGGAGGCACAGGCGGCCCAGGCCGAGGCCTGGACCGCAGGCACGGCCTACGCGGCCCTGCTGCACGACATCGGCAAGATTGCGGTCGATCTGCACGTCGAGCATGCCGACGGCAGCGTTTGGCATCCCTGGCACGGCCCGCTGCGAAAGCCCTACCGCTTCCGTTACCGAAAGGAGCGTGAGTACCGCCTGCACAGCGCCGCCACCGGGCTGCTCTACGCGCGCCTTCTCGATCGGGACATCTTCGACTGGCTCAGCGGCTATCCCGACCTCTGGGCCGCGCTGCTGTACGTGCTGGCCGGCCAGTACGAGCATGCCGGCACGCTCGGCGAACTGGTCGTGCAGGCCGACCAGGCATCGGTCGCCCAGGAACTCGGCGGCGATCCCAGCAAGGCGCTGGCGGCGCCCAAACATGCGCTGCAACGCAAATTGCTCGACGGCTTGCGCTACCTGCTCAAGGAAGCGTTCAAGTTGAACCAGGCCGGACCGGCGGACGGTTGGCTGACACAAGACGCCTTGTGGCTGGTGAGCAAGACCGTCTCCGACAAGCTGCGCGCCCATCTGCTGTCGCAGGGCATCGACGGCATCCCGGCGAGCAACACGGCGGTGTTCAACGTGCTGCAGGATCACGGCATCGTGCAACCGACGCCGGATGGCAAGGCGATCTGGCGGGCGACCATTACGAGCGAAACCGGCTGGTCGCACGCCTTCACCTTCCTGAAACTCTCGCCGGCGATGATCTGGGATGCCGCCGACCGGCCGGCGCCGTTCGCAGGCCGTGTGCAGGTCGAAGAGGAACAGGCGGAGCCGCCGCCGCTAGCGCCGGCGGTGGCCGATGGGCCGCGCGTGGAAGGTACCGAAGCTGCACCCGCGAGCACGGCGCCGATCGCATCCATAGCCACGGACACCGGCGTGGCCGCGCTGCTCGATCTGCTCGGCGACACCGCTCCGCCCACAACACCGGAGACCCCGAGTTGTCCTGTCGCCGAGCCCGAGCCGGCCCCTTCGACCGTGCCCCACGCCACAGATGAGCCTCGCGCCTTCCCAGGATCGCACGGAGCCCTCCGGGGCGCACTTCATGGCCTGGCTGCGCCAGAGCATCCAGACGCGCAAGCTCATCATCAACGACGCCAAGGCCCTGGTGCATACCGTCGCCGGCACGACCTATCTCGTCAGCCCCGGCGTGTTCCAGCGCTACGCGCAGGAGTACCTTCAAGTCGCCGCGCTGGCCAAGCAGGAGAAGCTGGAGGGGTGGCAGTGGGTACAGAAGCGCTTCGAGAAGCTGGGACAGCACCGCAAGCAGCCGAGCGGGCTGAACATCTGGACCTGCGAAGTCACGGGGCCGCGCAAGTCGCGCCGGCTGCACGGCTACCTGCTCGTCAGCCCGGATACGCTGTTCCAGGAGACGCCGCCAGACAACCCATACCTGCGGCTCCTCAACGAGGCCGCAAAGCGCGAAGATTCAGCCCTTGGGGGCAAGGACGACGATCAGGCGTAGGCATGCGACCGCTGTGCGGGCCGGCTTCAATCTGCGGATGGGGCCGACTCCGCCAGCTTGGCTTCGGTCAGAGTCATCAAGTGGGCGGAACTGCATTTCAGCGCACGGGCAATCTTGAGGATGAGAGGGAGCGTGGGGACATGCTCGCCGCGCTCGATCTTGCCCATGTGCGACCGTTCGATGCCGGCCATGTGGGCCAGCGTTTCCTGAGCTATACCCTGGTTGGTTCTTTCTTCCCGCACGGCAGCCCCAAACGCGATGGCTGGTTCCGCTTCGTAGGTAGTGGTGCCGGTGGGGCGGCCCCTTTGGATCGAACGCTTTGGCATTGCCAAGAGCGTCGAACACGGTCACGATTTAAACCACGTTAAACTTAACTCATTCAACGGCTTCGAGATCAGTTGCCACGAGTTCACCGCCTTGGGGGAGCTGGACGTGGAATCGAGTGACATCACCGCCGAAATTCGCATGGCCGTCCTCGGCGAATGGGTGCCTCCCCAGCTCGCCGACGTGCTCGCCCTGCAGCGTGCCGAAGAGCCGGAGACCCATGCCGTCCTGGCCGGATGGACAGATCCCGTTCGAGGCGCGGAGCTGCCGGGCGACGGCTTCGACTTCGCCTTGTCTGCGGTTGCCCGGCAGTGGCCTGGCTGGGTATGCGAGCCGCTGTGGCATGACACGCTGGCGGTCGCCGTGGCCAAGCGCTCCCACCTGCTGGCCTACCGTGAAGTGCCGTGCGAGGAAGTGCTCAAGCAGCCCTTGATCTGCTCGCAGTCCACGGCCGATGAACCATGGCGCATGACCGTGCAGCGCGTGTTCGAGAACGCGCTGCAGGAGCGGGAGCAAACGGTGGAGACATTCGATGTGGCGATGACGCTGGTTGCCGCCGGGTACGGGATCGCCATTGCGCCTGCCGCGAGACTGGCGAGCTACCTACGCCGAGGCATCGCCGTGCGGCCGCTGGCCGGCGCACCAACGATCGTGATGGCTTACCTGCTGCGCCGCAACGCTTCCTTGTCGGACACCCAGGCAAGATTCGCCCGCCGCGCGCGCTTGGTGTCCTGACAGACGCGCGGGAATCGCGGTTTCGCCACGATCCCGCATTCCTGCTGCTATGCGACCCCGACTCGCGGCGGGGTCCATTCGCTTTCCTTCACGGCTGTGCTCACTGCCATGACGAGCTTGTCGAGATTGCTGGCCGTCACGCCCTCCAGTGCCGAATGCCCCCGCAGCATCGAGCGCGGTTGCAGCAGTGCATGGTAGATCTGCCAAGGGTCCGCACCCCTGGTCAACTTCAGGACGGACTGGATCAGCTCGTGCTTGAGTGGGTCGAGGTGCCAGTCCGGCACGCGCTGGCCGCGGTTGCCTACGTTCAACGCCAGCAAGTTGCCCGCCTTGATCTCGTAGCTGATCCACCTGCGGGATTTGCCCGCCATCTTGGCAAACGCCGCGACGGGAAGGTTGTGCGGCGCCTCGAAGACATCGAACAGCTCCATCCTCTCGCGCTGAATGTCCGAAGGCACCAGCGGCGCGGCCGATCGAGGGGGCGGAACCGCCGGCAGCCGATGTGCGGCGGCAGAAACCAACGGCATGGCGTCGCCCGGCTTCGTCACGAGCAGGATTGGCGAAGCGGCAACCGGCGTAGAGGGGGCGCTTGCGGTTTGCTCACTCGGGAATGCGGGCACGCCTTCCAGATGCACGGTGAGCGGCATGCTGGCCGCCTCGACCTGGTTCTGCTCGAAGAGGTCGAGCCGATCGGCCCAGTCCTGCATCATGCGGCGACGCTGCTCCACGTACTCGGCATGGTTGTAGGTCGCGCTGACCTTGTTGGGATCGACATGCGAGAGCTGTGCATCCACCCAGACCTTCGGGTAGCCGATCTCGTTGAGCGCAGTGGACATCGTGCCGCGAATACCGTGTCCCGTCAGGCGTTCCTGATAGCCCATGCGCTTGAGCGCACCATTGAGCGTGTTCTCGCTGATGCGCTTCTTCAAGTCGCTGTCGTGCCGGAACAGGTGGCGCTGGGCCGGCTTGAACTCATCCAGCAGGTGCCGGACGATCTCCATGGCCTGAATCGACAGCGGCACGATGTAGGGCGGGATGTCCTTTGGCTGTTGCCGCTTCTTGCGCATATCCAACTGGAGTTGCTTCACGACGTCGGGCGGGATGATCCACAGCCCACGGTCCAGATCGAATTGATCCGGCGTCGCCTGTCGCAGCTCTCCGGTTCGCACGCCGGTCAGCAGCAATAGCCGCAGCCCGAGCTGGGTCTGCCGCCTGCCGCGATAGCTGCGTAGCCGCTGCAACAGCTTCGGCAGCTCGGCCATGCGCAGGAACGGGTTGTGATTGACGGGTGGCAGTGGCAGCGCCACCACATCGAGATCGGAGGCGGGGTTCTGTTCCAGGCCCGGCACGATCACCAGCGCGTAGCGGAACAGTTGGTTGAACCACGTCCTGACTTTCTCGGCGACGGAGAGCGCCTTGCGCTTCTCGATCTTGGCGATCACCTCCAAGAGGTCGGGACGCTTGATCTCATAGACCGACCGCTTGCCCAAGGCGGGCAGCACATCCTTGTCGAAGATGCGCGGAAGTATCGAGAGGGTCGTCTGCCGGCCTTCCTTGAGGCTGAGCCCGCGATGCTTGAGCCACTTGCGATACACCGCCTCGAAGGTGTTTTCGTCGGCGAGCCGGACAGCAGTGCGCTTCTGCTTGCGGTGAACGCGAGGATTGGTGCCTTTGGCTAGCAGGGCGCGCGCTTCGTCGCGTAGGCTGCGGGCCTCGCGAAGCGTCACCTCCGGGTAGGTGCCGAGCGACATCCGCTTCTGCTTGCCCGCCCAGTAGTAGCGGAAGTGCCAAGTCCTGCCCCCTGCAGCCGTGACGGCCAGGGAGAGGCCATCCAAGTCAGGGAGGGTGTATGCCTTGCCTGTTGCCTTGGCCTGTCGAACGGCCAGGTCTGAGAGTGCCATGCTCTTGCTCCTGAACATGAGTCAGGAACCAGATGCTGGTCACGTCGACCTCGCCCCTCCATCAACAATCCGGAACCAGCTGCGCCCGCAAAAATGGACTTGTTTGTGGACTTAAAAGTCCCGACTGTAGGCGGATCGCAGTGGACCACGGCAGAACGTCAAAGAGAGGAAAAGTCCTTGTGCGGCAACGACTTGCAGACTCTCTTGGACTTCTGCGGAAGTCCGCAGAATGATGCAGTGGAGCGGGTGAAGGGAATCGAACCCTCGTATGAAGCTTGGGAAGCTGCCGTTCTACCATTGAACTACACCCGCCTTGGATGCCCGGGCTGACCGCCTGGACGGAAGGCACTACCGCCAGACGCGGCAGGACTGCAATTCTAAGCCCGAATTCGAAGGCCGGCAAATAAGGGGCAAGCCCTCATATTGTAGATTGTAGTTATTCTCACTTGCCTGGACGCCCCACCACGCGGCATCCCCTGCCTGCGCCCTATCCATCCCGATGACCGCCCCGCCCTCCCCCGTCAACACCTCCACCGGCGTCCTGCTCAACGTCGCCTCCTCGGCGCTGTTCGCGCTGATGTCCGCGTACACCACCTTGCTGCGCCCCCTGGACGGTGCGGCCATCTACGGCTGGCGCATGTTGCTGACCGTTCCGGCGCTGACGCTGCTCGTCCTGGCCATGGGGCGCTGGCATGAGATCCGCCAGCTTGCCGCGCGCGTGCGCCGCGAGCGGTTCTTCTGGGCGCAGCGCGTGCTGTCGGCGACCCTGCTCGGCGCGCAGCTCTGGCTGTTCATGTGGGCGCCGGTCAACGGCCACGGGCTCGACGTGTCGCTGGGGTATTTCCTGCTGCCGATCGCGATGGTCGCGCTGGGACGGCTTGTCTTCAAGGAGCGCATCAGCCGGATGCAACTGCTGGCCGGGGGACTGGCGCTCGCGGGCATCGTCTATCAGTTGGCGATCGTCGGTACCGTTTCCTGGCCCGCGCTGCTGGTGTGCCTGGGCTACCCGGGCTATTTCTGGCTGCGCCGCGCCACCCATACCAATACCCTGGGGTCGCTGTGGCTGGACATGACGCTGGGCCTTCCCGTCAGCGTGTTCTTCGTCCTGCAGGGCGGCTATGCGCTGCCGGCGGACGCGCCGCCCGGCCTGCCATGGCTCATCCTGGGCCTGGGCATCATCAGTGCCTCGGCGCTGGGATTGCAGGCGCTGTCGGCGCCCAAGCTGAACGTGACGCTGTTCGGCCTGTTGATCTATGTGGAGCCGGTCCTGCTGGTCGTCGTCGCCGCGGGAGTGCTGGGCGAATCCATTGCTCCCGCGCAGTGGCCGACCTATCTGGCTATCTGGATGGCGGTGCTGGTCCTGGTGGCCGAGGGAGGGATCGCCTTGGCACGTCATCATCCGTCGTCTCGACTGTCCTGAACAATCGATCAATTCATGTAAATTTTCGGATTCCCAAATGAAATCTCCTGGCATAGAGTGCGGCGGACAAGAAGGCTCCGCACCATTTCGCCGCACGCACAAGATCGACAACGAGCGCGGCGCCACACCAAAGGAGAAGTCATGGGATACCCCCTTCCCGCACGCGCCGCATTGCCTCTCGCGCTTGCCCTGGCCGCCTCGCTCGCGGCCTGCGGTGGCGGCGACGGTGACAGCGGCGGCGGCGGAACGCCGCCCGCCCCGCCGGGGCCCGCTGCCCGCGCCTGCCAGCTGGAAAGCTTCGCCGATGTCAGGATCCCCGCGGCGCGCATCACGGCGGTATCGTCCGTTCCCGCCGGCACCTATCGCCCCTCCGACAGTCGCCAGGACCTGAATGATGTTCCCGCGTTCTGCCGCATCGACGCCGTGGCCACGCCCACGGCCAGTTCGCGGATCAATTTCCAGCTCTGGGTGCCCGAAGGCGCATCCTGGAACGGCAAGCTGGTCGCGACCGGCAATGGCGGCTACAGCCCGGCGCTGAGCTACGGCGACATGGCCTACGCCATGCGGCAAGGCTATGCCGTCCTGGGCGGCGATACCGGCCATCAGACCGAAGACATGCTGTGGGGTGTGAGCAATCCCGAGAAAATCATCGATTGGGGCTCACGGTCGATCAACGCGATCACGGTCGCCGGCAAGCAGTTGCTGACCGAGCTGCGCGGCACGGCGGCCCGTCGGGCCTATTACCTGGGATGCTCCACGGGCGGCCACCAGGGATTCGCCGAGGCGCAGCGCTACCCCGAGGATTTCGACGGCATCATCGCCGGCGCGCCGGGCAATAACCGCACGGCCCTGAACATCGAGTTCATGTGGCGCTTCCGCTCCAACCGTCCGGCCAACGACAACCTCACGCAGTTCCTGACGCCGGCCAAACTGCGGCTCATCACGGATCGCGCCGTCGCGGCGTGCGACACGCTGGATGGCGTGGCGGACGGCGTCATCGACGATCCTCGCGCGTGCACCGCGGACAAGTTCGACGTCGCCAGCCTGCTGTGCACCGCCGGCGATGCCGCGGACTGCCTGACGTCCGACCAGCTTGGCGCCGCTCGGAATATCTACCAGGGTCCGCGCAACCCCCGTACGAAGGCCCAGCTCTATCCCGGCTGGCCGGTAGGCAGCGAGTCGGGCTGGTCGGGCTACATGGGATCGACCGAACCGGTGCGGGCCGATTTCTGGCGCTACTGGGTTTTCGACGATCCGCAGTGGAACTGGTGGACATTCGATTTCGACCGCGACGTTTCGTACGCGTATGCGAAGATCGCGCCACTGGTCGACCAGACCAGCGCCGACCTGTCGGCATTCAAGTCCAGGGGCGGCAAGCTGATGGTCTACCACGGCTGGAGCGACCCGGTGGTCAGTGCCTACGACAGCATCGGCTACTACGATCGCGTACTCGCCGCGCAAGGAACCCAGGCCGCGCTCGATGAGTTCTACCGGCTCTTCCTGGTTCCCGGCATGGGCCACTGCAGCGGCGGCCCCGGCGCCACCACCTTGCGCGCGGATGGAGATGCGGCTCCGGATCCGAGCCGCGACATTCTGGCTCTCATGGACCGGTGGGTGGAACAAGGCAAGCCGCCGGACGACTTCGTCGCCTCGCGCATGGCGGAAGGATCGGTACGAAGAACCCGTCCGCTGTGCGCCTATCCCAAACAGGCGGCCTATCGGGGAACGGGCGACCCGGATGATGCGGCGAGCTACATCTGCCGCTAAGGGCCGCGCGGGGCCGCGGCCCCGGCCCCGGCCTTCGGAGCCCGCTAGGCGGGAACGGGTTCCGCCCGCTCCCGCCGGCGCATGAACAACACGGCCAATCCGAAGCTCAGCGCCAGCGTGGGAAGGGCCGACCCCAGCGCGGTGCTGGCGAGCGGCAGCAGATGATAGAACGCAATGCCGCCGATCCAGATCAGCACGGCCTTGACCCTTACCGCGGGCGCCTGCCGCAGCAGCCGGTTGGCGTCGGCGCCCAGGCCCAGGGTGCCCAGCATGACGCCGAACAAGGGCACGAAGCAGGAACTTAGCAGGAGCAGGAACGGCTCCAGGCTGTGCATGGGCAGCACCATCGCCAACAGGCAGCAGGCTGAAGCGATCAGCAGCCCCCAGCGGCGGATGCTCCAGCGAGGCGCGATGCCGTGCGCCGACACGGAAGCCGAATAAGTGTCGCCATAGGCGTTGTCGACTTCGTCGATCAGCACCAGGGACAGCGCGATCAGGCCGCCCTGGGCCTGCAGCAGGGCCATGATCAGGTCCTGGCTGGGCAGCGTCAGCGCGACCAGCACGCCCAGGCCGTAGCACCAGATGTTGGCCACGGCATAGCCGGTCCAGGCGCCCGTCAGCGCCGAACGGCCGCTCTTGCCGTGGCGCGCGTAGTCGGCCACCAGGGGCAGCCAGCTGATGGGCATGGCGATCACGAGATCCAGGGCGGACAGCGCGCTCATGCCGCCCGAACCGCTTCGGTTCCAGAAGGCAGCCAGGCCCTGGCCGTGCGCCATGGACAGGAACTGCCAGCTCAGCCACAGCAGCGAAAGCACCACCAGCGGCAGGGCCACCCGCGAGACGATGCGGCGCACCAGGCGCACCATGGAGCCGCCGATGAGCAGCAGGATCACCGCGCCCCAGAGCAGCGTGGCCAGGTAGGGCCAGTAACCGGCGGTCATGGCGCCGCCATGGCGGCCCACGGCGACCGTGGCATCGCGCATCACCACCAGCTCGAACGCACCCCAGCCCAGCAGTTGCACGATATTCAGAAGGATGGGCAGGCGCGCGAAGCTGCGCCCGTACACAGCCACCATCAGCCCGGCGCTGGACAGGCCGCTGCGGCAGCCGATCTGCGCAACCCAGCCAAGCAGTCCCGCGCCCAGCACGGAACCCAGCACGATGGCCAGCAAGGCTTGCGAAGGGCTCAGGGCCGGCAGCAGGTACGAGCCCATCTGCATGACCAGCAGCCCCACGCCCAGGCTGAACCAGAGGGAGGCATGGTCATGCCATTGGAAGACACGCAGTTCGCCGGGCACGGCGGCAAGCGCTTCGTTGCCGTTGCCGGCGGAGGAGGGTGACGCGTCAGTCATGAATGTTCGCTCGAATCCAGGCCACTCCGGCCATGATAGCGAACAAGCCGCTTTCCCCCTACCTGCGCCTGCGCACAGTGCTCGGGGCAGGCAACTCCTCCTTCCGGCAGGCGCTATAGTCGCGCCACCAGCATCGACGGCGGCGCGGCTGGCGCCGGCCGCCGCGCCCAAGACGCCGGGGCGTGCGGCTGGCCGTCTCCCGCCACCACCTTCCCCGGATTCATGATCCCCAGCGGATCCAGCGCGGCCTTGATCGTGCGCATCAGCGCGATTTCGGTGGCGGAGCGGGAATAATGCAGGAACGGCCGCTTGTGCAGCCCGACCCCGTGCTCGGCAGCGATGGAACCGCCTCTTGCCTGCACGCAACCGTAGACCGTTTCCTCGATCTCATGCACCGGCAGCGGCCGGTCGTCCACCTGCACGATGAAGTGGACGTTGCCGTCGCCGGCATGGCCGAAGGCGATGTTGCGCAGAGATGGCCAGCGCGCGCGCAGCCGCTCGCGACAGGTCTGGACGAAGTCGCCGATCTGCCCGGTGGGCACGCTGATGTCGAACCCCACGCGCGGCCCGAGCGCGGGCAGGAAGTCGCTGCCGGATTCACGCAGCTCCCAGAAGGCCTGGGTGTCGCGCAGCGACCGGGCCAGCGCGGCATCCTCGACCAGTCCTTCCTCGACGGCCGCCTCGATCAGGGCGGTGAACTGGTCGACGTCCTTGTCCGGCTCGAAGCCCGAGGACTCGACCAGCAGGTACAGCCCATGGCCCGGGGACAAGGGCACGGCCCCGCGCCCCTGGCGCGCGGCATGCGCCAGCGCCAGTTCGTAGAACTCCGGCCACATGACCTCGAACGCCGACAGCGCCGGACCAAGCCGCTCGCGGGCCAGGCGCAGCAGGCGGCTGGCCGCGGCGTAATCGGCCAGCGCGCACAGCGCGGTGTTCTGGCTGGCGGGCCGGGGCGCCAGGCGCAGCACCAGGCGGGTAATGACGCCCAGGGCGCCCTCGCTGCCGATGAACAGCTGCTTCAGGTCGAAGCCGGCATTGTTCTTCTGCATCTTGTTGAGCGAGGACACGACGCTACCGTCGGGCAGCACCGCCTCCAGCCCCAGGACCAGGTCGCGCATCATGCCGTAGCGCAGCACGCGGTTGCCGCCCGCGTTGGTGGCGGCGTTGCCGCCTATGCTGCACGAACCCCGCGCGCCGATGTCCAGCGGGAACAGCCAGCCGGCCGCATCGGCCGCTTCCTGCACGCGCTGCAATGGGGTGCCGGCCAGCACGGTCAGCGTGCCGGCCTGCGCATCGGTTTCCTCGATGCCCTGCATGCGCTGCAACGACAACAGCACGCAGCCGCGCACCGGCGTGGCGCCGCCGGACAGCCCGGTCAGGCCGCCCTGCGGCACGACGGGCACGCGCAGGCGGGAGCAGCAGGCCAGCAGGCGCGAGACCTCGTCGGTCGTACGCGGCAGGGCCAGCGCCAGCGGCTCGTCGCCGGCTCCCGCCGCCACGACCCAGTCGCGCAGATGGCGTTCGGGAATGTCGGCCGCGGCGCGGACGACTTCGTCGCCCAGCGCCGCCCGCAGTTCGTCCAGGGCCCGCATCAGTGGCGATGTCCGGACATCAGATGGCGACCTTGTTGGCGGACTCGTGCCAGGGGATCATCATCTTGCGCAGCGAACCGACGGCAAAATACAGCGAGAAGCCGATGGCCGCCAGCAGCAGCACCACCGCGAACAGCGTATCGACCTCCAGTTCCTGCAGCTTGATGGTGGCCAGGTAGCCCAGACCGCGCGTGCCGGCCACGAACTCGCCCACCACCGCGCCGATGATGGCCAGCACGATGGCCATTTCCATCCCGGTCAGGATATAGGGCAGCGAACTGGGAATGACCAGCAGGCGAAAGCGCCGCGATTGCCTAGCGCGGCCCACGGTGAACACCTCGGACAGCCCGCGGTCCACCGATTTCGCGCCCAGGTAGCTGTTGGCGAACACGGGGAAGAAGGCCAGCACCGCCGAGACGATGATCTTGGACTCCAGCCCGAAGCCGAACCACAGGATGAACAGCGGGATCAGCGCGACCTTGGGCGTGACCTGCAAGGCGATCACGAAGGGCTTGAACACGGTGTCGAGAATGGCGACGCGGCCCAGGAGCTGTCCGACGATGGTGCCGAACACGATGGCGAACAGGAAGCCCCCCAGGCACTCGGTCAGCGTGATGCCCAGGTGGTAATAGGTGTCGGTGGAACCGAGCAGGCGGAACAGGGCCACCACCACCAGCTCGGGCGCCGGCAGCACCAGCGGCGAGACGTCGAAGAAATGCACGTATCCCTTCCAGATCAGGAAGAAGGCCACGACGGCGGATACTTGTAGCGCGAGTCGTTTCATGTCGGGTCAGAGCTCCAGCTTTTTCCGGATGTCGCTGCACAGCTTGCCGAACTCGGGCGAGCCCAGGGCTTCGGTGCGGGGACGCGGCAGGTCGATCTTGAATTCGGCCACCACGCGGCCGGGGCGGGCCGACATCACGATCACCCGGTCGGCCAGGTGCACCGCTTCGCTGATCGAATGGGTGATCAGCAGCGCGGCGAATCCCTGCTCGGTCCAGATGCGTTCGGTATCGGCGGTGATCTGCTCGCGCGTGAGCGCATCCAGCGCACCGAACGGCTCGTCCAGCAACAGCAGTTCGGGATCGGTGAACAGCGCGCGCGCCACCGAGGCACGCTGCTTCATGCCGCCCGACAGCTCGGACGGACGGCGCTTCTCGAAACCGGTCAGGCCGACCAGCTTGCACAGCGCCAGCGCGCGATCGACGTCGGCGGCCGAGGCCCGGCCCTGCATGAGCCGCGGCAGCATGATGTTCTGCTCGATGCTGAGCCAGGGCAGCAGGCGATGGTCCTGGAACGCCACGCCCATGCGCGGCGCCTGGCCGTCCCGGCCCCAGTCGATCCGGCCCTCGGTGGGCTCTTCCAGGCCGCACAGGATGCGCAGCAGGGTCGACTTGCCGCAGCCCGAAGGCCCGACGATGGCGACGAACTCGCCCGCGCCGATGGATTGGCGGATGCCCTCCAGGGCCTGGACGGTACCCGACTTGGTGTCGAAGCGCTTGGACACGCCGTCCACGCGGACCACCGGTCCGCGGCCGGCGTTCAGCGCGTGCACGTTACCGGCCGGCGGTACCGCGCGCACGATGTTGTCAGCCATTGGCGGCCTCCCAGATGTCGTTGGTGTACAGCGGCTTGGTGGTCGGCTGCTTGAGCAGGCCGGCCTGGCGCAGCAGCGACTCGCCCTCGGTCCACTGCGCCTCGTTGCAGCGCAGGACCTGCTTGGGGTTCGCGGTCGCCCACAGCTCGCGGTTGGCGCGCATGTCGGCCAGCGCGATCGGCGTGTTGTCCGATCCGGGAATGTCGTACTTGCCGCGCATCAGGGCGACGGCCTTCTGCAGCGCCGCGTCGTCCATCGCGATCAGTTCCCGGGCCGAGCGATAGGCGGCGCGCAGGAAGGCGACGTAGGCGTCCTTGTTGGCGGCCAGTTCGGCTTCCTCGGCCACGTAGACTTGCCCCGGCACGCCGTCGTCCATCTGCATGGTCGAGACCGGGAAGTTCTGGGCGGTCAGCCGGATGGCGGAACTGGCGTTGCCCAGGAAGCCCTGCACGCGCTTGGACTGAATCATGCCGAAGGACGCGGCCGAATCGGCAACGCGCTCGCGGCGCACCGACTTGGGATCGATCTTGGCACGCATCAGCATCAGGTCGAGCGTGGCCTCCATCGAGCCGCCCGCCGATTGCACGCCGATGACCTTGCCCGCCAGGTCCTGGGGCGTGCGGATCGGGGCGTCCTTGGACGAGATCACCGCGAACGGCGAACGCTGCGCGATGGTGGCGATGGCAATGACCGGGGCATTGCTGTTGACGCGCGCCATCATGTAGTTGGCGCCGCCGGTGCGGCCGGTCTGCACCTGCTTGGCCGCGGTCAGCTGGACGACCTGGGCCGCGCCGCGCCCGGCCTCGATCTTCAGGTCCAGGCCTTCCTTGGCGAAATAGCCGGCCACCGATGCATACAGCACCGGCGAGAAGGCCAGCGAGAACGACGACGGCGTCAGGAAGGTCAGCTTGCCCTTGCCCTGGGCGTGCACCACGGACACGAGGCCCGGCAGCGGCAACAGCGTGGCGGCAGCGGCAGCCGCGCTGCCGAGGAATTCACGACGTTTCATGAAAGGACTCCAGTTGCGGCCGCCGGCATCGCGGCGGCCAGGCCTGGCGCGGGAGGCATCCCGCCGGCAAGTGGGAGGAAAACCGGGGAGACCGGTTTGTACCATATATAAAACGATGGTTTATATATGGCATAAATACATAGTAGGTCACACTTGGACACGGGTCTATGGGGCAAACCCGAATTCAATCAGTCGCATGACTGATCATCCATGACCATCAATCCGTTACCGACCTGACTCGGAGCTTGCCGCACCGCCGTCCCAGACCGACTAAAATCGCGCCATGAATATCGTATTGAACGGGGAATCGCGCACCATCGAGGCCTCCTCGGTGGCCGATCTGATCCAGGCGCTGGGCTACGCGGGCAAGCGCGTCGCCATCGAGCGCAACGGCGAGATCGTCCCGCGCAGCGCGCACCAGCACACCCTTATCGCCGATGGCGACCGGCTCGAAATCGTCGTCGCCGTGGGCGGAGGCTAGGATCACGATGAACATGACCACTCCCTCTCCCGCCCTGCCGCTGCCGGCCGATCCGGCCCTGGCCGCCGGGGAACTGCCCAAGGCCGCCCGGCCGGGCACGCACATCCGCAGCTTCGTCCACCGCCGCGGCCACATCACGCTCAGCCAGAAGGAAGCGCTCGAGACACTGATGGATACCTGGTCCCTGCCCTATACGGACCGGCACATCTCGTTCGCCCAGGTCTTCGGCCGCGAGGCGCCCACGGTGCTGGAAATCGGCTTCGGGATGGGCGAAACCACGGAAAAGATCGCCTTGGCCCAGCCCGAGCGCAACTTCCTGGGCGTGGAGGTGTTCAACGCCGGCGTCGGCGCCATGCTCCGCCGCATCGAGGACTCGGCCCTGCGCAACGTGCGCATCATCCAGCACGACGCGGTCGAAGTCATGCGCGACATGATCCCGCCGGCTTCGCTGGCGGGCGTGCATATCTATTTCCCCGATCCCTGGCCCAAGAAGCGGCACCACAAGCGGCGCCTGATCCAGCCCGCCTTCGTCGAGCTGCTGGCCAGCCGTCTCGCGCCCGGCGCCTATCTGCATTGCGCGACCGACTGGCAGCCCTATGCCGAACAGATGCTGGAAGTGCTGAGCGGCGAGCCGCAGCTGTGCAATACCTGCGAAGGCTATGCCGAGCGCCCGGCCTGGCGGCCCCAGACCAAGTTCGAGACCCGCGGCCTGCGGCTGGGCCACGGCGTGTGGGACCTGATCTTCGAACGGCCGCCCGTCTCCCGCTATTCTCCCCGGGCCGATGCCTGACCGCCACGCCCGGACCTGACGGGGAACGGCGCCATGATACGGTCCATAGCCCGGGGGCTGGCGGTATTGCGCGCGATGAACGGGCGCATGCACTCCACGCTGGCGGACCTGCACCGGGACACGGGCCTGCCCAAGCCCACCGTCTTCCGCATCCTGGAAACCCTGCGCGACGAAGGCTACGTGCGCGAGGTCGACGCGCGGGGCAGCTACCAGTTGACCGGCAAGGTCCGCGACCTGAGCGACGGCTGCTCGGAGCGCCTGCTCATCGTGGACGCGGCCATTCCCTGCATGATCCGGGCCACGCGCCGGATCAAGTGGCCGCTGGGCCTGTCGACCCTGGACGGCGACCGCATGGCCGTGCGCTACAGCACCATGCCCTACAGTCCCCTGGCCTACCTGCCCACCACCTACGGCCGCCGCCATCCGATGACGCAATCCTCGGTCGGCCTGGCCTACCTGGCCTTCTGTTCGGAGCCGGAACGGCGCTTCCTGCTGCCCCAGGGAGCTCCCGCCGGACTCCTGGCCGTCCTGGACGCCACGCGGACCCGCGGATACGCGGTCCGGCAGGCGACCGTGGAATGGGACAGCGCGACCTGCGCCGTGCCGGTAGCCGAGGACGGCGAACTGCTGGCCGTGCTGAGCATGACCACCTTCGGCTCCACCATGACGCAGGGCTTCCTGGACCGCCACATCCCCATCCTGCAGCAGACCGTCCTGGAGATCCTGGCCGCGCAGGCGCCCCTGCGGCACGTGGATCAGGCCGACGAAGGCCCCAGCGCGCCGCTGCCGGCCAAGGCCTCGATCTCCTCCGCCGAATAACCGGCCTCGGCCAGGATCTCGGCGCCGTGCTCGCCCAGCTTGGGCGCCGGCCTGGATGGCACGTCGTCCCGGCCGCTCATGCGCGTGGGATCGGCCAGGTCCCACATCTTTCCTTCGGTGGGATGCTCGACCTCGCGCAACAGCCCCGAGGCCACGATGTGCGGATCCGTGCGCAGGCTGTCCAGCGTGTTGTAGGGCATGGCGGGGATGTCCGCTTCCTTGAGCAGCGCCAGCCATTCGGCGGTGGTGCGCCGGGCGATCGCCTCGGCCCGGATGCTGAAGTACTCCCGGCTATGGGCGGCGCGGGCCTGCTTGGTATTGAAGCGGGGATCGGTCTGCATCTCGGGATGCCCCATGACGCGCATCAGCGCGAAAGCCTGGGCATCGGTGTTGGTCGTCAGGCAGACGTAGCCGTCCGCCGTCTTGACGGGACTGGCCTGCGGGTCGATCAGGCGCAGGTCGCCGGGCGGCGAGAGCGGAGGCTCGAAAGTCGCGCCGTACAGATGCTCGCTAAGCATCAGGGCCGCCATGTTCTCGAACATGGGCACTTCCACGCACTGGCCCGCGCCGGTGCGTTCGCGCTGGAACAGCGCCATCATGACGGCGTTGAGCGCCATCAGGCCCACGGTGCGGTCGGCCACGACATAGGGCACGTAGCGCGGCTGGCCGGTCGCCATCTCGGATAGCGCGGCCACCCCCGCCCCGCCCTGGATGATGGAATCGTAGGCGGGCGTGTCGCGGTACGGGCCGGGGCCGAAGCCCACCATCGCGCAGTACACCAGCCGGGGATTCGCGCGCGCCGCGCTGTCGTAGTCCAGTCCCAGGCGCTCGACCGCTTGCGGCCGCATGTTGATCAGCAGCACGTCGGCGCGCGCGACCAGCCGCATCACGGCCTCGCGGCCCCGCGGCTGCTTCAGGTCCAGCACGATGCTGCGCTTGCCGCGGTTCAGGTGCAGGAACTTGCCCGACATGCCGGGCGTGGGGGAAGGCCCGGCGATCCAGCGGATGACGTCGCCATCGGCGGCCTCGACCTTGATCACGTCGGCCCCGTGGTCGGCCATGATCTTGGCGGCGTAGGGCCCGACCACCGCCGAGGTGAGATCGAGGACGCGAATGCCGGACAGGGCGCGCCGGGCGCCGGAAGCGGAATGATCGGACATGACGGAAGGCCGCGCTGCGCGGCCGGAAACGACGGACCTGCGCAGCATAGCCCCGCCGGACCGCGCCGTGCCGGGCTTTCTTGGGCTATTTCGGCAGACGAAACGGCGGCATCGCCGTTCCGGTCGGTTTCCCTAGTGGGCCGCCCACTGGATGGTGCTCAGGTCCACGCCGTCCTGGTACATCTCCCAGAGCGGGCTGAGTTCGCGCAGCTTGGCGACCTTGCCCTTGATCAGGTCGACGACGAAATCGACTTCCTGCTCGGTGGTGAAGCGGCCCAGCGTGAAACGGATGGAGCTGTGCGCCAGTTCGTCGCTGCGGCCCAGGGCGCGCAGCACGAAGGACGGCTCCAGCGACGCCGAGGTGCAGGCGGATCCCGACGACACGGCGACGTCCTTGATCGCCATGATGAGCGATTCGCCCTCGACGAAGTTGAAGCTCATGTTGAGGTTGTGCGGCACGCGGTGTTCGAGGCTGCCGTTCACGTAGACCTCCTGCATCTCGGACAGGCCGGCCAGCAGCCGGTCGCGCAGCTTGCCCACGCGCGCCGATTCCAGCGGCATTTCCAGCTTGGCCAGGCGGAAGGCCTCGCCCATGCCGACGATCTGGTGCGTGGCCAGCGTGCCCGAGCGCATGCCGCGCTCATGGCCGCCGCCATGCATCTGCGCCTCGATGCGCACGCGCGGCTTGCGCCGCACGTACAGGGCGCCTATGCCCTTGGGCCCGTAGAGCTTGTGCGCGGTCACCGTCAGCAGATCGACCGGGAAGGACTGGACGTCGATGGGCACCTTGCCCGCGCCCTGGACGGCATCGCAGTGGTACAGCACGCCGCGCTCGCGACAGAGCTTGCCGATGGCCTCCACGTCCTGGATCACGCCGATCTCGTTGTTGACCAGCATGACCGAGACCAGGATGGTATCGGGGCGGATGGCGGCCTCCAGGCGCGCGAGCGGCAGCAGGCCGTCCTCGTCCACGTCCAGGTAGGTGGCCTCGAAACCCTGGCGCTCGAGCTCGCGGAAGGTGTCCAGGACCGCCTTGTGCTCGGTCTTGACGGTAATGATGTGCTTGCCGCGCTCGGCGTAGAAATGCGCCGCCCCCTTGATGGCCAGGTTGTTGCCTTCGGTGGCGCCCGAGGTCCAGACGATCTCGCGGGGGTCGGCGTTCAGCAGCGCCGCGACGTGGCCACGCGCGGTCTCGACCGCTTCCTCGGCCTCCCAGCCGTAGGCATGGCTGCGCGAGGCGGGATTGCCGAACTTCTCGTACAGATAGGGCACCATGGCGTCGACGACGCGCGGATCGACCGGCGTCGTGGCGCTGTAGTCCATGTAGACGGGAAGGCGCATGGGGGCTTGGGGCATGTTTCGCTCCTGGAACGTGCGGTATTGCGGATGGCCGCCATAGTAGCCTGCCCCTCCTTCCCATAAGGTAATACCCCGGCTGCCAGCATTGACACCCGGGCCGGCGCGCTAGCCCAGCGACGCGACGAAGCGCCGTTCCCATTCCTCGCGCGGCATGAAGGTCGGGTCCTGGCGGCACAGGCGTTCGGTCTGCTCCAGCAGCACGGCATCGGACAGGTCGAGGTCGAGCGGATCGCCGTGCGGCTGGGCCACGTGATAGGGGGTGTCCATGTACACCTCGACGGTATTGCCCTCGATGTCCGAGAAATAGATGGACAGCGCGTTGCCGTGATTCAGGCCGCGCATGCCGGTCGCCCCTTGGGCCAGCGCGTCGCGCCGGATGCGGCGCAGGTCGTCGATGGCCTGGACCTTGAACGACATCTGCATCACGGTGCTGAAGGTGGCGTCGGCCGGCCGGCCCGAAGCCAGCACGAGCTGGTGGTGCTGTTCCGGCCGCGCGCTCAGGAAGACCAGGGTGTTGCGAAAGGTCGATCCCATGCCGCGGTCGGTCTCCTTCAGGCCGAATACCCGCGTATAGAAGGCCACCATGCGCTCCACGTCATGCACGTAGATGCCGAAATGGGACAAGCTGGGCAATGCCGTTACCGCCATGGGTTTCTCCCTTATCCGTCTATCGTCAGCGCAGGCCGTCCCGGCCCTGTACGTCCCGGGCCGCCAGCCCGCCCAGCCGCGCATGGACGCGCCCTCCCGTGGCCATCGCCAGGCCGAACAGGATCTCGTCGCGCCGCGGCGCATCCCACAGGGTCATCTCGGCCACGCCGAAATGACTGCGAACGAAAGCGGCCTGGGTGTGACCCAGGGGGATCATCAGCCGCGTCCCCGCGTGGCCTATCGTCTTGGCGGCAGGCACGATGGCCTTGCGCTCGCCCAGCACTTCGCGCATGGCCCAGCCTCCCGCCTCGTGCCAGACGGCGCCATGCTCCAACTCGCCATCCTCGCCCACGATCGCGCCTTTGCCATAGGCCTCCACGCTCGCCGCCCCGCCCAGCGCATCGGCCAACCGGATCGACAGGCTGCGCCCCAGCTCGCGCAGCGCCTGCATGAAAGGCAGCAGGTCGGGTTCGTAGCGGCCGGCGTAGGGATTGGCCACCACGGCCAGCGCCGTGCCCACGCGCAGCGGCGTCGCCGCCGCGGGGCCGCGCTCGTGCAGGATGGTTTCGATGGACAACTGGGTCTTGCGGACGGCGACGAGCGACATGAGGATTCCTAGGATGTCAGGGAGTCAGGATGATCTTGCCCATGGTTTCGCCGGCATCCAGGATGCGATGGGCGTCGCGCACGGCATCCAGCGGCATGCGGGTGGCCGCGGGGGGTGCGATGCGTCCGGCGGCCATCAGACCGATCAGGCGTTCCGTGGCCTCGCGCCGCGTCGCGCGATCATGGTCGAAGCTATGGATGGAGAAACAGCGCAGGGCCAGGCTGCGACCCACGAGCTTGCGCAGTTCCCCGAAGATTTCCGGCTGCGGCGGCCCGCCCACGATGTTGTAGGACACGGCCATGCCGAAGGGAGCCAGCGCGTGCAGGCAGTCCACCAGGATGCCCGCGCCGATGTGATCCAGTGCCAGGTCCACGCCTTCGCCGCCGGTCAGCGCCATGACACGCTCGGGAATGGCGTCCCGCAGGCGGTCGATCACGTGCGTGGCTCCCATGGCGGTGGCGAAGGCCGCCTTCTGGGCGGAACTGACCACGCCGATGACCTCGCTGCCTTGCAGCCGGGCGAGCTGGATCACCGCCGAGGCAACGCCGCCGGCGGCACCGGTGAGCAGGACGCGACGCGCCCGCACACCGGGATTGCAGCGATTCAGCAGTGCGTCGGCCATCAGGAAGTTGGGCAGGCTGAGCGCGGCCTCGAAGGAAATCGAAGCAGGAAGTTCGAACGGCGCATCGGCCGGCACGCAGATCGCCTCGGCATAGCAGCCGCCGCGCTGGACCAGCTCCCGCGCGCTGACCAGCACGCGGCGGCCCACCAGCCCCGGCGCGACGCCCTCGCCCACCGCGTCGATCACGCCGGCCATCTCTCCTCCCGGCGTCGCCGGCAGCGGCGGCATCCATTTGTAGGTGCCATTGCGCATCAGCACGTCTGGGCGACCCACGCCTATGGCACGCGCCGCGACCCGGACCTGCCCCGGCCCGGGCGTGGGCTCCGGAACGTTGGAGATGACGAGCGCCTCGGGTCCGCCGGGCTGGAAGATCTGCACGATTTTCACGGTTACTGTGCCTTGAAGTCGAAGGGTCGGCGCAGTTTGGAGCCGGGGTATGTTCTTGTCCCTGGCCACGGCCAGGTAGCGATCGATCTCGCCCGCGATGCGGCGCTTCATCGCGTCCGGGGAACCCGGGGCGACCTCTCCGCCCATCTGCTCCAGCCGCGCCCGCACCTCGGGCGCCGCCAGCGCCTTGCGCAACTCGGCGTTCAAGCGCTCCACCACGGCGGCCGGCGTCCCCGCCGGCGCGGCCAGGCCGGCCCATGAACTGACGTCGAAGCCCGCGAAACCCGACTCGTCCAGCGTGGGCACGTCCTTGAGCCCGCTCCACCGCTCGCGGCTGGTGACGGCCAGCACGCGTATGGTCCCGGCCTTGAGCTGCGGCACCGCCACGGTGGCCGTATCGATGACGAAGTCCACCTCGCCGCCCAGCATGCCGGTCAGCGCCGCGGCGCCGCCGCGATAGGGCACGTGCAGCAGCGGCACTCCCGCCTGGGAGGCAAGCAGTTCGCCCGTCAGGTGCTGGGTCGTGCCCACCCCGGCGGACCCGTACGTGACGCCGCCGGCGCGCTGCTTCATCGCCCGCAGCAGGTCGCCCATGTTCCGATAAGGCGCATCGCGCCTGACCATGAGGAAAAAGGGAAAATTCATCACGGTCGAGATCATCGAAAAATCGTTGACCGGATCGAAACCCAGTTTGTCGCTGAGCGCCCCGGCCACGCTGTGCCCGCCCATGAGCATGACCAGCGTATGGCCATCGGGAGCCGACTTCGCCACCGCCTGCGAGGCGATGTTGCCGCCCGCGCCGGTACGCGGTTCTATCACGACGGGCACGCCCAGGTTCCTGGCCATTTCCTGGCCGACCACCCTGGAAATGATGTCGGCATTGCCGCCCGCCGCATAGCCATGCACGATGCGCACGGCCTGCCCCGGCTGCGGAAAATCGCCGGCGTGCGCGTGTCCCGCGGCGGCCAGGCAAACGCCCGCCGCCAGTGTCCAGATGCGCATGATGTCTCCTCCTGGTTCTTGTAGGAATGGATCAGGCGCCGGCTGCGCGGGCGGCGCCCCCGGGGCGCGCTACTCGTCCATGACGGGGTTCACCAGCTCTCCGATCCCGGTCACTTCGACGCGCACGCTGTCTCCCTGCTTGAGCAGCAGCGGCGGCGTGCGCTTGAAGCCGATTCCGCTGGGCGTGCCGGTGGCCAGGATGTCGCCCGGATTCCAGGGCAGCGCCTGCGACACATAGGCGATCAGGTGGGGAATGTCGAAAGCGAGCTCGTCCAGCCGGCCTTCCTGGACCTGCTCGCCGTTCACGTAGGTGCGCAGTTCCAGCCTGCGGTAGTCGGGGATCTCGTCCGCCGTCACCATCCAGGGGCCGAGCGGTCCGCTGGCGGCGAAGTTCTTGCCCATGCCGTATTGATGGGTGTGGAACTGCCAGTCGCGCACCGACGCGTCATTGAAGATGGTGTAGCCCGCGACGTGGGACATGGCGTCGCCGGGCGCGATATGCCGCCCGCCCTTGCCGATCACCACGGCCAGTTCGCCCTCGTAGTCGAACTGGTCCGACACGCGGGGCCGCAGCAGCGGCTGCCCGGCGCCGACCAGGGTGTCGGCGAACCGATGGAAGATGACCGGATGCTTGCCCACCGTACGTCCTGCCTCGGCGGCATGGGCCACGTAGTTGATGCCCACGCAGATGATCTTGCTGGGCTCGGGGATGACGGGCATCAGCCGGACCTCGGTCAGCGGAAAATCCGCCGCCAGCCGGGCCGACAGCGCCCGGGCCTCGTCCTGCATGCCGCGCGCCAGCAGCGTGCGCAGGTCGGGGGCATCCAGCCGGCCCCCCAGCTCCACGATGCCGCCATCCTTGGCGACGCCGTAGCCGGCACGGCCATTCCTGAGAAAAGAAACGAGTCGCATGCGCCCTCCTTTTTATGCACATTTTTATTTATTGTGCATAAAACTTGGTTTGTGCGCAACATCCGTTTCTGGCATAGTCGCCGCATGATCCAGGAGACCCTCGCCCCCGAGGCGCTGCCGCTGACCGAACAGGCCTGTCTCGCCCTGCGCCGGGCGATCGTGCGCGGCGATTTCGAGCCGGGACAGCGCCTGCGCGTGGAAGAGCTGCAACGCCGCTTCGGCCTGAGCAGCAGCCCGCTGCGAGAGGCCCTGAGCCGGCTGGTGCAGCAGGGACTGGTGCGGACGCTGGAGAACCGCGGCTTCCGCGTCGCGCCCATCCACGCCGACGCGATGCGCGACCTGACCCGCCTGCGGCTGATGATCGAAACCGAGACCCTGCGCGACGCCATCGAGCACGGCGACGATCTCTGGGAAGGCCGCGTCGTGGCGGCCCACCACAACCTGGCCCTGGTCGAAAAGCGCCTGGCGTCCGGCCCCGTGGTGCTGGACGACGACTGGTCCGATCGCCATCGGTCCCTGCACCTGGGTATCTATTCGGCCTGTAGCTCGCCGCTGCTGTTGGGGCTGGTCGAGAACCTGTTCGACCAGGCGGAGCGGTTCCGCCGCTTCTCCGCCCGCCACCGGCAGACCGACCGCAGCAAGAACGACGAACACCGGCGCATCGTCGACGCGGTGCTGGCCCGCGACACCGGCCAAGCGGTCGAACTCCTGCGCCGTCACATCAGCGGCACCGAGCGCAACGTGCTCGACGCGCTCCATGCCATGGAGACCGCGCCCGCCTCCTGACGGCCGCACGCTAAACAAGCCCAAACACCGCGCCATGCGTTGCGCAAACGCCTCATAGAATCACGGCGCGATTGCGCATGAACCGCAGTGGGCGCATGCTCCGCGTGCTACTCGACCACTGCACGATATGGGGGATATATGAGCAAAAAGCTTTGCGCGGAATTCCTGGGTACGTTCTGGCTGGTATTGGGTGGCTGCGGCAGCGCGGTCCTGGCCGCGGCGTTTCCGGAGCTGGGCATAGGATTCGCCGGCGTCGCGCTGGCCTTCGGCCTGACGGTGGTGACCATGGCCTACGCGGTCGGACACATCTCCGGGGGGCACTTCAACCCGGCGGTCACCGTGGGCCTGGTCGCCGGCGGCCGTCTTCCGGCCAAGGACGCCATACCGTACATCATCGCCCAGGTCGTGGGCGGCATCGCCGCCGGCGGGGTCCTGTACCTGATCGCCAGCGGCAAGGCGGGCTTCGATGCCAGCGCCGGCTTCGCGTCCAACGGCTACGGCGAACACTCGCCCGGCGGCTATACGCTGGCCGCGGCGGTCGTCTGCGAACTGGTGTTGACGGCCTTCTTCCTGATCGTGATCCACGGCGCGACCGACAAGCGCGCGCCCGCGGGCATGGCGCCGCTGGCCATCGGCCTGACGCTCACTCTCATCCATCTGATCAGCATCCCGGTCACCAACACCTCGGTCAACCCCGCCCGCAGCACCGGCGTGGCCGTGTACCAGGGCAGCTGGGCGCTGGAACAACTCTGGGTGTTCTGGCTCGTGCCGCTGATCGGCGGCGCGATCGGCGGACTGATCTACCGGCACCTGCTGGAAAAAGAAACGAACTGACACCGGGCGTTCTCGAAGCACGGCGATAATGGCGGGCGGGGGACCTCCCCGCCCTTCGCCTGACTTCGGACACCGATGAATCTACGCCTGACCGCCTTCGGCGGATGGAAGCCGCTGTTCTGGGCGGCCCTGCTGGGGATACTCGCGCTATCCCTCCTGCCCTCCGCCACTCCCCTGCCCACCACCGGTTGGGACAAGACCAATCACCTGCTGGGCTTCGGCGTGCTGGCCGCGCTGGCCCGCTTCGCCTATCCTGGCCCCGCGTGGCCACGCCTGCTGGGCCTCCTGGCCTATGGCGCGCTGATCGAGATCCTGCAATCCATGACACCCGACCGGTCGGCGGAATGGGCGGACCTGTTCGCGGACAGCCTGGGCATCGCGATCGGCTGGTGCGGGGCCTGGATGGCCACGATCGGGTTGCGGCGACGGGCCTGACGCCTGGGGGTTTCCCGTATAGGAGCACCGGATTCCCTCATGGCTGGACTGGCCATTGAGGGATGAAAACGCATTCCTATAATGAGACACACCTTGTCCGGTATGGCCGGACTCAGCAGGGAGCGATCATGGCGATCCAGGCAGAAGGTGTGGAGCATTACCCGTCGTTCGAACGCATCGTCGACATCTGGCTGTCGTTCGTCACCCCCGGCGCCGTCCATTCCGCGCAGGCCATCGCGCGGGAATTCGGGACCTCGCGCAGTTCCACCTACCGCTACCTGCAGATCCTGCGCGAACGCGGGCTGATCGAGGACGTGGACGGAGCGGGTAACTATCGCCTGGGGTCCGCCTTCGTCAACCTCGTCCGCAGTTGCGAGGACCCCAGCACCTCGGCCTCCATCGCCGAGCCCTTCGTGCACGAGCTGGCCCTGGCCAGCGGCGAAACGGTGCTCTTCACGACACGCATCGGCGATCGCGTCATCTGCACGGTGGCGCTGGAGAGCCGGCAGGCCGTCCGGGTCTCGGTCGATCCCGTCCGCAACGTGCCGCTGCACCTGGGCTCGTCGGCCAAGGTCCACCTGGCCTATCTGGAAGAACAGGAACGCACGCGCGTGCTGCCGCGCCTGCGCGCGGCGAAGCCCGGCGGCAAGCCCTTCGACCCGCAGGCGCTGGAGCGGTCCCTGGCGGCCATACGCGAGCAGGGCTATGCCATCAGCGATGGCGAGATCGAGGCCGGCGTGCGCAGCGTGTCCGCTCCCGCCTTCTTTCCATCCGGCTCGCTGATCGGCGCCATCACCCTTGCCGCGCCGGCCTTCCGCCTTCAGGACAAGGTGCTGAAGCAGGCCGTGCTGCGCGTGGTGGCCGCCGCGCGCCATATCAGCGACGCGGCCTCGGCCACGCAGTCGCGCCGCGCATCCGCCGCCTGACCCATCGGAGTTTCCATGACACGGACACTGATAGAGAACGGGGTGGTCCTGACCATGAACCCGGCCGGCGACATCCACGAGCGCGGCTGCGTACTGGTCGAGGACTCCCGCCTGGCGTATGTCGGCCCCAGGGAAGGCTTGCCCCGCGACCTCGAAGCGCGGCGCCACGATGCCGCCGGCCGCGCGGTCATGCCCGGCCTGGTCAATTGCCACACGCACTTGTGCATGATCTTCGGCCGTACGCTGGCGACGAACACCGACCTGCTGTCCTGGCTGGACCTGCAAATGCCGCTGATGCGCGCGCTGGACGCCGAAGCCATGCTGGCGGCGCAGACCCTGGGCTGCATCGAGAATCTGAAGAATGGCAGCACGACACTGGTGGAAAACCTGTTCGCCCCCCGGTCGGACTCGGTATCGCCCGAAGACAGCGCCTTCGCCGCCATGGAAAGCACGGGCATGCGCGGCATCGTGGCCCGCGCCTTCGAAGCCGTCCGTTTCGACCCCGCATTCGTCGAAACGCCCGCGCAGCAGGCGCAGCGGGTACGCAGCCTGCACGCGCGCTGGCACGGCCGCGCCCAGGGGCGCCTGGGACTGTCCTTCGGCCCGCTGCTGCCCTGGACCCTGGACGAGTCCATGCTGCGCGCCAGCCGCGCGCTCGCCACCGAACTGGGCATCTGCCTGCACATGCACGTGGCCGAGTCGCGCGAGTTCAACCGCATCATCGAGCGCTACTACGGCCGGCCGGTCCGCAACGTCGAGCTGCTCCACGAAACCGGCTGTCTGGGCCCCGATGTGCAGGCGGTAGGCGTATCGGACCTTTTCTCCGACGAAATCGCCCTGCTGGCCGAGACCGGCACCTCGGTCGTTCTCGATCCGCAGACCCGGCTCTTCTGGGGCACGGGCTTTCCCGCGCTGACGCCCTTCCTCGAAGCCGGCATCAACTGCGGACTCGCCACCAACGGACCCGCGGCCAACTGCGGCCAGGACCTGTTCGAGAGCATGAAGTACGCGTGCGCGACCGCCAAGACCGCGGCGGGCGATCCCCACGCGCTGGACGCGCGGCGGGCACTGCGCATGGCGACCATCGAAGGGGCGCGTGCGCTCGGCCTGGACCGCCGGACGGGTTCACTGGAAACCGGCAAGCAGGCGGACCTCATCATGGTCGACCTGCGCCAGCCCCACCTGGTGCCGGCCTTCGACCTCGAGGCGGCGCTGGTCTTCAGCGCGCGGGGCACGGACGTGCGCGACGCCATGGTGGACGGTGAATGGCTGATGCGGGACCGCCGCCTGACCCGCGTCGACGAAACCGCCCTGCTGGATCGCGCCGAGGACCTGGCCGGGCGAGCCCTGGCCAAGGCAGGGGTCCGCCGGCCGCAGCATCGCACCCTGACCTCCCAAGGAACCCCATGATGATTAGGCTCGTTTCCATCGCCGCGGCGATCGCGCTGTGGTGGCTGCTGTCCCTGGCCTTCACGGCCTCGGTGCTGCCCGGTCCCTTGCTCACGCTCCAGACGCTGGTGGAGAACATCGCCGCCGGCAACGTCCTCGTCCATCTGTGGATGACGCTGGCCCGGGTGACGGCGGGCCTGGCGCTGGCGTTGCTGATAGGCGTGCCCATCGGCGTGCTGATGGGCCTGTACCGGCAGGTCGAGCGGGCCCTGGACCTGTGGGTGATGGTGGGCCTGACCGTCCCCAGCCTGTGCTACGCGCTGGTGTGCTTCATCTGGCTGGGACTGAACGAGGCGGCCACCATCGTCGCCATCGGCATTACCGCCGCCCCCTCGATCGCCATCAACCTGTGGGAAGGAGTCAAGAACATCGACACCCGGCTCGTGGCCATGGCCCGCGTATTCGAGGCCGACCGCTGGACCGTGTTCCGGCGCGTGGTCCTGCCCCAGGTACTGCCCTACGTGATGGCCTCGGTGCGTTTCGGCCTGGGGATCATCTGGAAGATCGCCGTGCTGGTGGAGCTCATCGGCCGCCCCAACGGCGTCGGCTTCCAGCTCTTCTACTGGTACCAGCTGGCGGACATGCCCCAGGTGCTGGCATGGACGCTGCTGTTCACCATCGTGATGCTGATCATCGAACTGGCGATTCTCAAGCCGATCGAGCATCGACTCTTCTCCTGGCGCCCGAGGGTGGAACTATGAACGACGTCGTCTTCTCCGTCCGCAACCTGGTCAAGGAATTCCCCGGCCGCGACGGCGCTGCGCCGCTGCGCGTCCTCAAGGGTCTCGACCTGGTCGTGCGCAGGAACGAATTCATCTGCATCCTGGGCCCCTCGGGATGCGGGAAGTCCACCTTCCTGAACATCCTGTCCGGCCTCGATCCCCGCTACAGCGGCGAGATCGACGTGGGCGGCCGCAGGTTCAAGGCCGGCAAGCCGCCGCTGCGCATCGGCTATCTGTTCCAGGAACCCCGCCTGCTGCCATGGCTGACCGCCGAGCAGAACGTGGACTTCGCCATGCGCAGTTGCCGGGTCCCCTCCTCGCGCTGGGCCGGGCTGAAAAACCGCCACTTCCATCTGACGCGGCTGGATGCGTTCCGCGGCCATTACCCCCACCAGATGTCGGGCGGCATGTGCCAGCGCCTGGCGCTGGTGCGCGCGCTGTGCGTCGAACCCGACGTGCTGCTGATGGACGAGCCCTTCAGCGGGCTGGACGAGCTGACCGCGCGGCGGCTGCGCGTGGACCTGCTGGACATCTGGCGCGACACCGGCAAGACCATCATCTTCGTGACCCACAACTCGTACGAGGCCTCGTTCCTGTCGGATCGCATCCTGATGATGTCCCAGGGCGAGGTGCAGCAGGAAATACCCATAGACGTAGCCCGGCCGCGGGACTACGACGACCCCGAGATCTTCGAGATCAATCGCCGGGTGGTGAAGCTGTTTCTCGAAGTCGCACAAGCCGCGGCGCCCGCCACGCCCTGACCGGGCGTGTCCGCCGGCTCGGCCGGCACATCATCTTCGTCAAGGAACTGGCATGTGGAAATCGCTGGCAATTCGTCTTTGCCGCCTGGCTTTGCTCGCCGCGGCAACCTGGTATCCGGCCGCGCAGGCCGCCGAACCGGTCACCATCCGGCTGGGCGACCTGGCGCAGTCGGTCAACGGCATCGCCTCGGGCGTCATGGTGTCCCAGGGCATCGACAAGAAGTACGGACTCAAGGTGGAGTACTCGGTCTACCCCACCCTGGACGGCCTGTTCACCGCGATACGCGGCAAGCAGGTCGACATCGGCTTCGGCGGCTGGACGGCTTTCGCCCAGTTCCGCAGCAAGGGCGTGCCGGTGACGATGCTGTATCCGGTGGGCCGCGGCGCTTCGCTGGACGTGCTCGTCACCAAGGACTCGCCCATCCGTTCGCTGGCCGACCTCAAGGGCAAGCGCATCGGCTCGTACGCGGGCGCGGCGGGCACCGCGACCGTGCTGCTGCGGGTGCTGACCAGCAAGTATTTCGGCTATGACCCGGGCACCGGCGGCCAATTGCAATACGCCGGCCCCGGCCTCCTGCCCTCGCTGCTGGAGAAGGGCGAGATCGCGGCCGCCCTGCTGTTCGACCCGCTGGCGGCCAAGGCGATCGCCTCCGGCAAGTTCCGCTCCATCGGCAACCTGGCCGACGTCTACAAGGACAAGGTTGGCGAGGACTTTCTCTGGACCGGCTATGCGACCAACGACGACTTCATGAAGGCCCGGCCCGAGGCGCTCGCCAACTTCGTCCGCGCGTGGATCGAGGCGGTGAACTACGTGAAGACGCATCCCGAGGTATTCGTCGCCTACGGCAAGCAGTTCGGCTTCGACGCCGACAACGTGCGCATCCTGCAGGAACGGGTGAACGCCGATTACGTACTGACCTGGAACGACGAATACATCCGCTACCTGGGGAATTTCGCGCGCCTGTCCAACGAGGTCATGGGCGCCGGGTTCCTGGACAGCGTCCCCCCCGCCGCATTCACCACGCGCTTCGTTCCCAAGTGACCCATTCTGGACGACCCCATGGCTTTTGACGACCTGCCCGCCCAATCCCCCATCTATCCCGAGGAAGCCGAGGCCTACGCCCGGCAGGCCCTGGCACTATCGCGGGAAGCAGCCGGACGCACCCGCTGCGTGCTGGACCTGCCCTACGGCAGCGACTACTGGCAGAAGGTGGACGTCTACCTGCCCGAACAGCGGCTGGAGGGCCTGCCCGTGCTGGTGTTCGCGCACGGCGGCGCCTGGAGCCATGGCTACAAGGAATGGATGGGCTTGATGGCGCCCGCCATCGTCGCCACGCCGGCCGTCTTCGTCTCGGTATCGTACCGGCTCGCGCCCGACGTCCGATTTCCCGCGCCGCTGGACGACTGCGTGGCGGCCCTGCGCTGGGTGCGCGACCATATTTCGGACTACGGCGGCAGCCCGGATCGCATCTACGTGGGCGGGCACTCGGCAGGCGGACACCTGTACGCGCTCGCGACGCTCAGGCACGACCTGCTCGGGCAGGCGGGCCTGGCGCCCGACACCATCAAGGCCTGCTTTCCCGTCAGCTCGCAGTTGAACCTGGTCTTCGATGCGCCCGAGCCGGGCAGCGGCGAAGCGCGCATCTACGAGATCTTCCTGGCGCGGGCGGAAGACGCGCCGGCGGCCAGCCCCCTGCACCAGATGGAAGGCAACCGCACGCCCTTCTTCCTGAGCCATGGCGAACGCGACTTTCCGCGCATCATCGCCAGCAACCTGCTCGCCGCCCAGACCCTGGCGCGCCAGCCCTCCGGCGTGGTGAGCGAGGTCTATCCGGAGCACGGCCATTTCGACACGGCGCTGGGCCTGGCGGACCCTGCCCACCCGTGGGTGCGCAAGGTCTCGGCCTGGCTGCGCGATGGAACCGCGCCCTGACCGCCTCAGGCCTGCGGCGCGTAGGCCACGGCCTTGATCTCGATCAGCAGGTGGGGATGGGGCAGTTGGCGCACGGCCACCGTCGTGCGCGCGGGGCCGTCGTAGCCGAAGAACTCGTTGTAGACCTCGTTGTAGCCGGCGAAGTCATCCATGTCGACCAGGAACGTGGACACCTCGACCAGATCGGACAGGCTCGCGCCCGCCTCCTGCAGAATGGCGGCAATGTTCTGGATGACCGCGCGGGTCTGCTCGCGGATGTCCAGGCGTACGCCATCCGGCAGGATCTCGACGCCGGCATGGGTGTTGTCGGACCGGCGCGAGCTGGTCCCTGACACGAACAGGAAAGGACCGGCCCGCCGGAAATGCGGATAGCGGCCGAGCGGAGCCGCGCGGCCGGACACGACCGCGGATGGGGAAGATGCCATGAAAGGTCTCGTTGCATGAAGACCCCTCGCGGCGTGCCGCGAGGGGAAGGACATGGGCCCTAGTGCTGGAACTCTACGACCGCCGCACCGCTGCCGAAGGCAGGGCCGTAGGCATGGGTGCGGGCCTTCCTGTACTGCCCGCCCAGGGCGCCCAGCACCCAATACAAATGCTTGAATCCCATGTCGACCCGGGCCGACTGCGCGTAGTCGGGCGCCTTCTGGCGCACCTCGGCCACGTCGCCGCGCTCCAGCAGCGCCAGCATCTCCCGGTTGGCGCGGTCCTCGTCGCCGTTGACGATATGGTCGGTCGCGATGTCGATGTCCTGGCGGAAGCTCGAACCCGACAGCCCCCCGACGCCTATCACCGCGATGCGCTTGCCCTGCGCATCCGCCGCCTGCGCGGCCAGGCGGCCCAGGCTCTCGGTGGTCTGCCCGTCGTGGTAGAGGTTATTGGACGTCAGCACCACCGGGATATCCAGTCCTTGCAACAGGAAATGCGTGGCGACTATGGTGCCCGTGTCGATGGGGAAGGCATCGTAGTCCACCTCGCGCGACCGCACGCCGATCTGCGCCGTGGACGCGATACACGCCTTCGCCAGGTCGGTATCGACGCGGATGTCGAACGGCAGTTCGCCATACTCGTGCCAGTTCTCGTCCACGTGCGAACCCTGGATGCGGCCGCGCGTCTGCCACAACTGGTCCAGCACGGCGATCCATTGCGTGGAATAGATCAGCGCCACGTCGGGCTTGCTTGCGGCCAGCGCCTGCCCCGCGGCTTCATAGCCGCGGGCGATGGCCTCCCAGGGAGGATTGTCCCGCCGCAGCAGCGGCAGCGGCGTACCCGGCACCAGAAATGCGCTTGCTATGGGCATGTCTTTTCTCTCTTCAGGGTTGCCGGCATCAGGCCGCGGCCTTCGCGGGCGCATCGGCCAGTCCGGCCTCGACCAGGTTCCACTCCATCACGGCATTGCCGGTGCCGATCACCGTGCCATAGCCATGCAGTTCGCCGGGAATGTTGGGATATCCCATGGCCGCGAACATCCAGGTGAAAGCGCCGGACTTCACTTCGGCGAAGGCCTCCTCGATGAACTGCGGCTGCAGCTTGAAATACTCGTCCACCTCGCCCCGGCGCAGCATGTCGATGACGCGCACATCCCACTTGTAGCCGTCGAAGCGCTCGGGGTGTTCCCGCGTCATGTCCTCGGGCAGCTCCGGCTCTTCGTGGAAGTGCCAGTGCGACAGCGTGTTGGAGGCCAGCAGCACGGCACGGCGGCCGGTCCGCTCGATGGCGCGGCGCGTGGCCTTGCCCAGGAGATCCATCTCCTGCAGCCCTTCCTTGGTGTTCAGGTAGTACGGCGAATTGTTGGCGGACACGCCCACGATGGGGATGTCCCACTGCGGCCGTATCATGTGCAGCGTGGTGATGGTGCCGTAGTCGACCCGGAAGTTGGGGTTGCGCATCATCTTCGCCACCAGCCCGGCATCGCGCGCCTCCTCGCAGCAGGCCTCGGCCAGTTCGACGTCGACGTCCAGCTCGAAGCTGTAGCGAAACAGGTTGGGGAAAATGGGATCGACCGATTTTCCGCTCAGGTGCGGCACGCCCAGGAAGTGATGTCCGACCTGGGTCATCCAGTGGGGCGAATGGACCAGCAGGACATCGGGCTTGAGCGCTTCGAGCGAGGCCCGGGCCTTTTCGTACGCCCATCGCAGCGGCTCCCAGCCGCCCTGGGAACGCGGTTCGTTCTGTGGGGGATTCTCGCCGTAGACCAGATGGGGGGGATGCGGGGCAAGGTAGCCGCCGACGATGGAGCCTTTCATACGACCTCCTTCTTGGAACCGGCGCGCGACGCGCGTCCGGGTAGCCCATTCTTTCCCGGGTGCGGGGAAAGGACAATGCCGAGTCTGTCATGGCGGGACTGGCGTCCCGGTTTCGATGCTGCGACGCAGCGCAGGCAGCCGTGGATCTGATCTTTTTCCATACCGTCTCCTTTGATTACCCGATGAAACTCCGGCCTGGGGCCGGCCTACCAGACACCGATCCGGATACCGTGAGCCGGCTCGATGGTGTCCCGCGAGACGACGATACGCGTGGACGGAACGGTCAGGCTGGTCTTGCGTTGCCGCAGCCAGTCGAACAGGTACTCCTTGTGCAGTGCGAGAACGCTGGCATGCCCGGGGTTCGACGCCACGTCCCGCAACTCCATCGGGTCTTCCTGCATGTCGAACAGCTGAGGCGCGAACCCTTCCCAGTAGATGTACTTCCAGCGGTCGCTCCTGACCATGTAGCCCCGGCAGCGGCGGGCGTCCCGGCCCAGCAGCACCCGGGCCTCGCGAAAGGCATAGTCCAGCTCGCTCACGGCGGCGAATCGCCACGGCGCGCCGGCGCCCCCGCGCGAAAAAGGCAGCAGCGACATGCCTTCGATCACGTGGTCGGTATGGGGCACGTCGAACGCATCGGCCACCGTCGCCAGGAAGTCGATGGACTCGACGGGCCGATCCACGGTCGAGCCCCGGGTGTCGGGCCTGGCCCGGGGATCGACCATGATGAAGGGAATACGGGCGGAGGGGTCATGAAAAAGATCCTTGTCGCCCAGCCAGTGATCGCCCAGATAGTCCCCATGGTCGGACGTGAAGACGATCAGCGTGTCCTCGTACTGGCCGGTGGCGCGCAGCGCTTCGAGCAACCGGCCGAGATGATCGTCGATTTGCGTGACCAGGCCCATGTAGGTGGGCTTGACGTGCGAAGCCACCTTTTCCCGCGAGAACGCCGACGACTCGCCATGCCGCAGATAGGCGCCATAGACGGGGTGGGGATCGTCGCGCTCCGCGTCGTCGCGGCATGTCGGCAGGCAGTCTTCCGGACCGTACATGGCGTGATAGGGACTGGGAGCGATGTACGGCCAGTGGGGCTTGATGTAGCTGACGTGCAGCAGCCACGGACGTCCCTGCTGGCGGCGGATGAAGTCGATCGCGACATCCGTGGTGTAGGCCGTTTCGGAATGCCGCTCATCGACACGGGCGGCGTAGTGCGCATTGCGCATCTCCCAGCCGCTGGCCGGACGGCCCGCTTCGTCCTCGCCGGCGATCACGAAATCCGACCAGGGATCGGCCACGTCATATCCCGCGGCCCTGAGGTACTTCGTATAGGGATGCTCGGGCCCCGGATTGGCATGCCCCTCGTAGCGGTCGACCACCAGGAAGCCGCCTTCGAGCACCGGCGCCTCCGGCGGCACGTGTGCCCCCACGCGTTGCAGGCCGTCCAGGTCTGGCGCGAAATGCGTCTTGCCGGCCAACGCCACTTCCACGCCACGGGGCCGCAGCCAATCGCCGATCGTCGGCTGGCCGATCGACAGCGGCATGAAATTCCAGATGGCGCCATGCGAAGTCATGGAGCGCCCGGTATAGAACGACATGCGCGACGGGCCGCACGTCGGCGCCGAACAATAGGCCCGGGTGAATCGCACCCCTTGCGACGCCAGGGCGTCGATGTTGGGGGTCCGGATCGACGGATGGCCATAGCAGCCCAGATAGTCGGCGCGCAACTGGTCGCACATGATGAACAGCACGTTGCGGACCGGCCTCGACGGCGCGGAGCTCTCGGGCCGGGTCATGGCGTTTCATCCTCGTCGGGCCGGGGGTCGAACTCCATGACGTTGCGCTTGATCGTCCGGATGACCTTCATCAGGACCGTCATTTCCGGTGGGGAAATATCGGCCAGGAATATCTGGTAATAGCCCAGCACCGCCGGCAGCGACCGCTCGAACAGGCTGCGCCCCTTCGCCGTCACATAGACCATGGTCTGGCGCTTGTCTTCGACCCCGTGGGACCGCGTGACAAGGCCGTCTTCCTCCATGGCATCGAGCAGGCGGCTCAGGTTGGAGCGCTCGATGACGGTAGTCTCGGCCAGCTCGGCCACGCTGCGCCCGTCCTGGTCGGAAAGCACGCTGACCACCCGCCACATCAATGGCGAGCAATCGAACGGCTTGAGTATCTTCGCCATGTTGTGGACGTGCTGGCGGTCGATGGCCAGCATGTAGTGCATGGGCCAATCGGCGACATGGAACAGCTCCGCTTCCGGCGTTCCCCTTCGTTCCTGCTTGTCTGGAGCGGGTATCAAGATCTTTTCCTCCGACGTGGCGGCGCGCCACTCGCTTGTTGAATCCCGGGCCCTACCTCGCCATCAGCCAACGCGGCAGCCTGGTGGCGATGTCCGGCACGAGCATGACCATGAACAGCATCAGCAGGCCGAACAGCACGTAGGGCACGGCCGCGGCGAAGATCTCCGTGGTGCGGATGTGGGCCGGGGCCACGCTGCGCATGGTGAAGAGCAGCATGCCGAACGGCGGGGTCAGCAGGCCCAGCTGCATGCATATCAGGTACATGACGCCGAACCACAGCGGATCCCATCCGAAGTGCGCCACCAGCGGCATGAAGAACGGCAGGGTCATCAGCATCATGCTTATCTGGTCGACGAAGCACCCCAGCACCAGGAGTATGCCCATCATGACGGCCAACACGAGCCAGCTCGACAGCCCCGAGCCCTGGACCAGGCCGACCAGGCCGTTGGTCGCGCCGGAGAACGCCAGGATCTGCGAGAAAGTCGTGGCGCCGATGATGATGAAGAGGATCATGCCGCTGATGGCGGCCGTTCCGGTCAGCGCCTTGACCAGCATGCGCCACGACAGGCTGCGGTACAGCGCGCACACGAGCACGGTGCACAACGCCCCCAGCGCGGCGGACTCCGTTGGCGTTGCCCACCCGGCGGTCATCGAGGCGACGACCACCGCGAAGATGGAAACCAGCGGCGTCACGTGCACGACCAGGGGACGCCACCGCTCCCAACCCGCTACCTCTTCCCGGACGAAGCTGGGCGCGAGCTCGGGATTCATCTTTGCACGCACGACGATGTACAGCACGAAGATCGCCGACAGCAGCAGGCCCGGCAGGACACCCGCCAGCAACAGTCCCGAGATCGAGATATTGGCCAGGCTACCCAACAGCACGGTCAGCGCCGATGGCGGTATCAGCATGTCCACCGCGCCGATGGCCATGATGGGCCCCATGGCCATGCGCGGATGGTAGCCGCGCCGAAGCATCTCCGGCAACAGCAGGCTGCCGAGCAGCGCGGTCGTGGCCACCGTCGCCCCGGATATGGCGGAGAACACCGTACCGGCCACGACCGCCACGATCGACAGCCGCGCCGGAACGCGGCGCACCGCCCGGTCGAACGCGTCGATGGCCTTCATGGCCAGGCCGGTATGGAACAGCACCTCGCCCATCAGCAGGAAAAAGGGAATGGGCGTGAGCGAAAAGCTGGTGACCGACGCCACGCCGTTGCGCACCACCATCATCAGCCCAGGCGTGCCGCCGAGGTAGACCAGCGCGCCGACCAGATTGATCGCAAGGAAGGCAAACCCGGCCGGCACCCCGACCAGCAGCAGCACGGACAGCAGCCCGAACAGCAGCGTAAGACTTTCCCACCAGCTCATAGCAGGTTCTCCGGCTTGAGCAGCGAATCGCGATTCTCGGCGTCCGCCCGCTCTCCGACCACGGCCTGCCTGCCGCACTCGATGGCCAGCAGCGCGAAACAGGCGGGGAAGGGAATGTAGATGAACCATTCGGGAAAGACGATGCTCTTCATGACGACCGCTTCGGCCTCGTAGGCATCGAGCATCACCGCGACCGAGTAGCAGGCGATCACGACGCTGACGACGCAGCCGATCGCCGCCGCGATCCGGAAGATCGTGAATCTGATCCCCTCGGACAGCGTATTGAGCACATCCAGACGGATGTGCTGGCGGTTGTACATGAGCCATGGCGCGGCAATGCACGTGGCCACCGGCAGCAGATGCTCGGTAACGTCCATGGCCCCCGCGAACGACGGCAGCCCCAGATTGCGGGCGACGACGTCGTAGCTGACCAGGATGACCATGGCACCCACCAGCAATCCGGCGAGCAGGCCGAACGCATTCAAGATCCACACATAGATTTTCACGACAGCCCCTTGCCTCAGGGCGCCATCATCTGGCGCAGCTTGGCTCCGTGCTTGGGACTGGCGCTCAAGACCGTCGCCCAGCCCGCTTCCTGCGACTTGGCCAGGAAAGCCGCCGAGTCCGCGTCGGACAGCCTGATGGGCTGTATGCCGGCCTCGGACTGCCTCTTGATATCGGCGGCCGCGTCGCGCAGCGATGCGTCCAGGGACATATTCTCCAGCCAAGCCACCTGCTTTTGCAGGAAATCACGCTGCTCCGGGGTCAGGCTGTCCCACCGCCGGGCGCTGAACTGGATGCCCAGCTCGAGCGTGTAGAAACCCGGTTCCAATCGATACTTCGTCCGCTCCTGCCAGCCCAGGTCGAAGATGCCGATCGCGGGCCAGCCGTAGCCGTCCACCACCCCGCGCTCCAGGCCGGTGTAGACCTCGCCCGGCGCCATCTGGACGACCCCTGCTCCCAGCTTGACGAAGAAGTCCCGGAAGATGGGGGTGATGCGGATCTTCAGGCCGGATAGATCGGGCTTGTCTATCTTCTTGTTCAGATAGATGTGATAGGGAATGCGATCGCCGGTGCGCGCGAAGTAGTACAGCCCTTTCTGCCGCATGATCGAGTTGAGATAGTCGAGGCTGCCGTTCTTGCGGATTTCCGAGAAAGGCAGGGTCGCGTAGTTCAGCGCCAATCCCTCCGGAACGATGCTTGCCGTGAACGTGGCCGTGGTGTTGGCCAGATCGATCACCCCGTTGCGCAGCGCGGCCCCCTGCTCCATGGTCGGAATCGCCTTGGGGCCGCCTATGTACTCGATCCGGACGATGCCCTTGCCTTCCTCGTTGACCTTCTTCACGAAGCTCTCGAAGTTCCTGGAGAAGTACGTGCCCTCCTGGAAGGCGCTTACCGCCTTCAGCACGACCTCCGCCGCATGGGCGAGCTTGGGTACGGTTGCAACGATCAGGCAGACGGCAAAGGGCAGTGCTCGCATCGCTTTCATGATTGCTCCAGGTCGAAACAAAAGGTGCGACTTAGAAGCCGGCAAGCACCGGCTCATTTATATTTCGGTGAATTTTCACGATCTTTTTATTTATCAATGGCCAGCCAAGTCAATAAATCTAGCCATTATTCTGGTGAAAACACCTAGAAGCTTGTGAACAATCAATCAAAATTACGTGATTATTCACGTAATTATTGAAATCACGGAGCAACGCCGGACGCGCGAACGCGAGCGCATTCCCTGGATGGGAAAGACGGTATGGGGGGGAGGGATTGGTGGGCGGTACTGGGTTCGAACCAGTGACCCCTGCCGTGTGAAGGCAGTGCTCTACCACTGAGCTAACCGCCCGAAGAGAACCTTCGGTTTGACTGCCGCATCCGCGACAGCCCATAACTATAGCATATCTTTTTTATGCAGTGGGAAGCGGTTCCCACTTCCTCCACAGGGTCTGCCCCTTGGATTCCTTGTCCAGGCCCGCCAGATAGGCCTGGTGGGCGGCCAGGTCGGCTTCGTCCACCGGCACCACCTGCAGGACCGAGGTATCGAAGGCGCCGAAGCTGGTCGTGGCCTGCCCGCCGGTATCGCCCAGGTCGATCACCAGGCTGTCCTGGCCGCGCGTCATGGCCAGCCAGACCTCGGCCAGCAGTTCCGAGTCCAGCAAGGCGCCGTGCAGCACCCGGTGGGCGTTGGAAATGCCGTAGCGGTCGCACAGCGAATCGAGCGAGTTGCGCTTGCCGGGATGCAGTTCGCGCGCATGCATCAGGGAGTCGACGACGCCCAGGCATTTGTCGCGGAAGCTGCCGCGCTGCAGCCGCGCCAGTTCGGCGTTCAGGAAGCGGATGTCGAATTCGGCGTTATGGATGATGACGTGGCCGTCCTGGATGAAGTCCAGGAATTCGTCGACCTTGTCCTCGAACCGGGGTTTGTCGGACAGGAACTCGGTGGTCAGCCCGTGCACTTCCAGGGCGCCCGGGTCGCTGTCGCGGTCGGGATTCAGGTAGGTGTGGAAGTGGCGCTGCGTGACCCGGCGGTTGACGATCTCCACGCAGCCGATTTCGATGACGCGGTGCCCTTGGAGCGGATCGAGGCCGGTGGTTTCAGTATCCAGGACGACATAACGCATGCGGGGGCACCAGAGAGAAAATTGCGGAGGCCCCCAAGTTTAGGATATTTGGCCGAGCGAGTCGTCGGTAACCGCTTGCGGCCGGCGGGGCCCCACCCCCTCAGGGGCTGACGTAGCCGGTTTCGGCTGCGCCGAAACTTCCCGCGCCAGGCAGGCAAAACGGGGCGGGCGTGAACTCGCGCGGGGACAGTCCCCCGGACTGTCCCTACTGCCGCGCTCACACATGCACGCCCTTGCTTCCCCGTTTTGCCTGCCTGGCGCGGCGGCTCCGAACAGCCCCTGAGGGGGTGGGGCCCCGCCGGCCGCAAGCGGTTACCGACGACTCTTGCTTCCCTAACCCACCGATTCCGGGGCCGGCGCAACCGGGGCGCCGTGGGGATCGGGTTCCAGCGGGTGTTCGCCCACCGGCAGCGGGCGCTTGCGCTTGCCGGCCACCAGCGCGTACACGCAGGGCACGACGAACAGGGTCAGGAGCGTGCCCAGGCTCATGCCGCCCACGATCACCCAGCCGATCTGCACGCGGGACTCGGCGCCCGCGCCCGTGGCCACCGCCAGCGGGACGGCGCCCAGCACCATCGCGCCGGTCGTCATCAGGATGGGGCGCAGCCGCAGCACGCTGGCCTCGGACACCGCCTCGATCAGCTCCTTGCCCTGGTCGCGCAGCTGGTTGGCGAATTCGACGATCAGGATCCCGTGCTTGGTGATCAGGCCCACCAGCGTGATCAGGCCGATCTGGCTGTAGATGGACAGGGTTCCGCCCGAGAACCACAGTGCCAGCAGCGCGCCCGTCATCGACAGCGGCACCGACAGCATGATGATGAACGGATTGCGCCAGCTCTCGAACTGCGCCGCCAGCACCAGGTAGATGAACGCCACCGCCATCGCGAACACGAGGTAGATGCTGCCCGACGAATCGCGGAACTCGCGCGACTGGCCGTTCAGGTCGGTCTGCGCGGTGGCGGGCAGCACGCGCGCGGCGATGCCGTTCATCACGTCCAGCGCCTCGCCCAGCGCGTAGCCGGGCGCGAGCGACGCCGAGATCGTGACGGCGCGCATGCGGTTGAAGTGGTTCAGGGTCTGTGGCGACACGCCCTCGCGGACCGACAGCAGGTTGGCAAGCTGCACCATCTCGCCACTACGGGGCCGCACGTAGATGTCGGAGATGTCGGCCGGATTGGAGCGGTCGCGCGGGATCACCTGCACCAGCACGTCGTATTGTTCGCCGTTGTCCTTGAAGCGCGTCACCTGCCGGCCGCCCAGCATGGATTCGAGCGTGCGGCCGACGCGGTCCACGTCGACGCCGATGTCGGCCAGCTTGTCGCGATTGACCTGCACCCGCAGCTCGGGCGTGTTCAGGCGCAGGTCGGTCTGCACGTTCTGCACGCCGGGGTACTTCGACAGCTCGGCCAGGAAAGCGTCGGTCATCGTGGCCAGTTCGGGATAGGACACCTGGCTCATGATGACGAATTCGATGGGCGAGGAACGCGGCGACTGGCCCAGCGACGGGGGATTGGTGGGGAAGGCCTGCACGCCGGGCAGCGCGGCGAACTTCGGCTGGAGCGAGCGGGCGACCTCCTGCTGGCTGCGGGTGCGCTCCTCCCAGGGCTTGAGCCGCAGCACGGCGTTGCCCTCGGTCACCACCGGGAAGCCGGCCACCGCCTGGTAGGCGGCCATCTCCGGGATGTCCTTGTAGATTTCTTCCATGCGCTCGAGGTAGCTGGTGGTGTAGCCGACCGTGGCGCCCTGCGGCGCGACGATCCGGCCATAGATGACCCCGCGATCCTCGACCGGAGACAGCTCGCTCTTGATGATCTTGAACAGGGGCACGCTGCAGGCGCCCACGGCCAGGCCCAGCGCGACCACCCACCCGCGATGGGACAGCGCGAAGGACAGCGCGCGGCGATAGCCGCGCGTGAGCGCGTTCAAGCCGCTCTCGATGAAGTTGTACAGCCAGCCGTGCGACTCCTGGTGGCGCAGCATGAGCGAGCACATCATGGGCGTGAGCGTCAGCGCGACGAAGCCGGACACCAGCACGGCGCCCGCCAGGGCCAGCGCGAACTCGATGAACAGGCGGCCCGTGCGCCCGGTGGCGAAGGCCAGCGGCGCGTACACGGTGACCAGCGTCAGCGTCATGGCGATGACGGCGAAGCCGATTTCGCGCGAGCCCAGCAGCGCGGCCTGCATGCGCGACTTGCCTTCCTCGATGTGGCGGAAGATGTTCTCGAGCACGACGATGGCGTCGTCCACCACCAGGCCGATGGCCAGCACCATGGCCAGCAGCGTGAGCGTGTTGATGGAGAAGCCGAACGCATACATGAGCGTGCAGGCGCCGATCAGGGACACGGGAATGGTGACGATGGGGATCAGGCTGGCGCGCAGGTTGCGCAGGAACAGGAAGATCACCAGCACCACCAGCACGATGGCCTCGCCGATGGTGTGGAACACCGACTCGATGGACTTCTCGATGAAGACCGAGGTGTCGTACGCCATGTTCAGCTTCATGCCGCTGGGCAGCGTGGCGTTCATTTCCTCGATCTCGGCCCGCACCGCCTTGGACAGGTCCAGCGGGTTGGCCGTGGACTGCTTGACCACGCCGATGTTCAGCGCCGGCTTGCCGTTGAAGCGCGAGGTGACGCGCTCGTCCACCGGCCCCAGGCCGACCGAGGCGACGTCGCCGACCCGCACGCTGTAGCCGCCGACGTTGGCGATGATGACGTTCTCGAACTGTTCCCTGGTGCGCAGGTTGGTGGCGGCGACGATGGAGAACTCGCGCGCCATGGACTCGATCCGTCCCGAGGGGATCTCGACGTTCTGCTTGCGCAGCGCGTCCTCGACGTCCTGGACGGTCAGGCGGTAGGCGGCCAGTTTCCCGCGATCGACGTTGACGCGCATGGCCGGCAGACGCTCGCCGAACACCCGCACCTCGGCCGCGCCCGGCAGCACGGACAGCCGGGGCTTGATGAAGCGGTTGATGTAGTCCGAGGTTTCCATCGCCGACAGCGCCCCGGACTCCACGGCCAGGTACATGACTGGCTGGGAGTCGGCCTCGACCTTGGCGATGATGGGCTCGTCGATCTCGTCGGGCAGGCGGCCGCGCACGCGCGCGACCTTGTCCCGCACGTCGGCCGCCGCCGCGTCGGGAGATATCGACAGGCGGAAGCGGACGTTGATGTTGCTGCGCTCGGACCGGCTGGTGGAGGTCATGACCTCCACGCCCTCGATGCCCGACAGGGAATCCTCCAGCGGCTTGGTGATCTGGGACTCGATCACCTCGGCCGACGCGCCCTTGTAGACGGTGCTGACGGACACGACCGGCTCGTCGATCTGCGGATATTCGCGCACGGTCAGGCGGGAATACGAGATCAGGCCCACCAGCAGGACCAGCAGCGACAGCACCGTCGCGAACACGGGCCGCTTGATGCAGACTTCGGACAGGACCATGTGCCGGGCCTCAGAGCGCGGACGCCGTTGCGCCGGCGAGCTTCACCGGCACGCCGTCGCGCAGCTTCTGCGCGCCGGCCACCACGATCACGTCGTCCTCGGCCAGGCCGGAGACGATCTCGACCATGGCTTCGCGCCGCTGGCCGACCTCGACCTGCACCCGCTCGGCACGCCCGTTCTGCACGCGGTAGACGAACTGGTCGTCGCCCACCGGAACCAGCGCCGCCTCGGGTACCGCCAGCGCCTGGGCAGGCGTATCCAGCAGCAGCTTCACGCGCGCGAACATGCCGGGACGCAACTGGCCGCCGGGGTTCTTGACCTGGGCGCGCATGACGATGGAACGGCCGCCCGTGTCGATGAGCGGGCTGATGGCGTAGACGGTGCCGCCGAAGGACTTGTCCGGCATGGCGTCGAGCGATATCTGCAGGGTCTGGCCGGTACGGATCTGCGACAGGTAGATTTCCGGGATGCGGAAATCCACCTTGAGCGGATCGATGGCCTCGAGCGCCACCAGGTCCTGGCCGGCGCCGATGTAGTCGCCCACCGAGACGTTGCGCAGCCCGATCACGCCGCCGAACGGGGCGCGGATGTCGTTCTTGTCGAGCCGGACCTGGGCCAGCACCATGGCGGCCTGCTGCACCTTCATGGCGTTGTCGGCCTCGTCCTTGGCCTGCTTGCTGATGAAGCCCTTCTGCTGCAGCTCGATGGAGCGGTCGTAGTTGCTCTTGGCCAGCGTGAAGTTGGCGCGGGCCTGCTCGAACTCGGCGCGCGGCACGGAATCGTCCAGCCGTATCAGCACCTGGCCCTTGCCGACCCGCTGGCCCTCGGTGAAGCGGATGTCGCTGATGCGCCCCGCCACTTCCGGACGCAAGGTCACCGATTCATCGGACCGCAGGCTGCCGACGGCGGTGATGCCCCGCTCGAACGGCTTGCGCGCAACCTTCTGGACTTCGACCAGGATGGCCTGGGGCCCCTTGGCCTTGGCCTCGGCGGGCGCCGGGGCGTCGGCGGGAGCGCCCGCATGGAACAGGCGCGGGGAAAAATAGCCGACCCCCGCCCCGACGGCGAGAGCGACCACCACGGCGGGGACCAACGAATTCTTCTGCATACAGGCGAGCGGAAAGCGCAACAAGGTGTATCGCTCACTGTAGCATCGGACCATGACGATTGCGCGGGATCCCGTGCTTTTCCGGCCCCGCGAAAACCCTCGCTTTCCTCCCTTACTCCACCTTGCCTATCCGGCGGACGGCCTCGGCCAGGACCTTGGCGTCGGCCTGCCAGTAGACGGCGAACTCCGGCGCGTCCAGGTACATGACCGGGCTGCCCGCTCCCTGGATCGTCTTCAATACCTTGGGATCCGTGGCCGCGGCCTTGGCGGCGGCGCGCAGGCGGCCGACCACGGACGCCGGCGTGCCGGCCGGAGCGAACACGCCGGACCACTGCGCGAACTGCACCGGGTGCCCCAGTTCGGTCAGGCTGGGGACGTCGGGCAGGGATTCCAGGCGCCCGGTGCCCCAGTGCGCCAGGGCCCGGACCTTGCCGCCCTTGATGTGCTGGAGCACCGAGGCGGGCCCTGTCGACAGCGCCTGGACCTGGTCGGCCAGCAGCGCCACGATGGCCGGCCCGGCGCCGGTGTAGGGCACGTGCAGCAGGCTCAGGTTGGCCTCGTTGCGCAGCATTTCCATGGGAACGTGCATGGTGCCGTAGTTGCCCGAGGACCCGTAGGCGACGTCGCGGTCGCCCTTCTTCTGCGCCGCGATGAACTCCTGCGCCGTCTTCCACGGACTGTCGGACCGCACCACCAGCACGGTCGGGTCGGCGGTGAAGCGCGCGATGGGGGTGAACTGGGACAACTGGTACATCGGCTCCCTGCCGAGCAGCTTGTCGGCCTCGGGCAGGATGGAGATGGACGACAGCGCCATCATGATGGTGTAGCCATCGGCCGCCGATTTGGCGACATGCCCCATGCCGACGCCGCCGCCGGCCCCTCCCCGGTTCTCGACCACCACGGCCTGGCCCAGGAAGCGGCTCATGGACTCGGCCACCGGCCGGGCAACGGTATCGGCCACGCCCCCCGGCGGGAAAGGCACGATCATGGTGATGGGCCGGGTCGGCCAGGATTCCTGCGCGGCGGCCGGCGCGCCGCCCAGGGCGGCGCAGCAGGCCGCCCAGACCAGCAAGGTGCGTTTCATGTCGTCTCCTCGTTTCCCTTCGGGTTGCGCCCGCCCCCGTGTATCCGGGGATGCCGGGCGGCGCGCGGCCTGCGCCCCGCGCCTTCAATCGACGGCGTTCTCCAGCACGCCTATGCCTTGCACTTCGATGCGGATCACGTCGCCGCGCTTGACGAAGCGGGGCGGATTGAAGCCTATGCCCACGCCCGCCGGCGTCCCGGTGGCGATCACGTCCCCGGGTTCCAGCGTGATGCCGGCCGAGATGGTCGCGATCAACGTCGGGATGTCGAAGATCAACTGCCGGGTATTGGCATTCTGGCGCAGCTCGCCGTTGACCCAGCAGCGGATGTCGAGATTGGCGGCATCCAGTTCGTCGGCGGTGACCAGCGCCGGCCCCATGGGGCAGAAACCGTCCAGCGACTTGCCCAGGAACCACTGGCGATGCAGCTTCTGCAGGTCGCGCGCTGTGAAGTCGTTGACGATGGTGTAGCCGAATACATGCTCGAGCGCGCGCTCGCGCGGGATGTTCCGGCCCGGCTTGCCGATGACCACGGCCAGTTCGGCCTCGTAGTCGAGCTGGGAAGTGACGCCCTCGTGCGAGGGAATGGCCGCGCCCGGCCCGATCACGGTGTTGTACGCCTTGGTGAACACCACGGGGGCTTCGGGCGCGTGCTCGCCCTCTTTCGCGCTGGAGTCGAAGCCCGATTTGCTGAATTCCGCGGCGTGTTCGAAATAATTCTTGCCCACGCAGAAGATGTTGCGCCGGGGGCGATCGATGGGCGCCAGCAATCGCGCGCCGGCCAACGGCCGGCCGGTGCCGCGCGGGGCGAGGCTGGAACGGAACTTCCCAAAATCCTGCACCAGTTGGATCATGTCGCCGGAGAACCCGGGGACCAGGTCGGCCAACGGCCAATAGTGCCGCATGTCGGCATCGACGAGAACGATGGCGGGTTTGCCGTCGGCAATCAGGTGAGCGAATTTCATGGTGCTTGCACAGGTCCAATTGGTAAATTCATATACCAATATAAAACCAAAATGGATCTCCATCAAGCATATGGCGCTTCGATATTTGACCAATTGGTACCATTGGATTAAGGTAGCGGCAGAACGAGGGACAGCCACCATGGACGAATCCGCAGCGCACAGCCCCATTTCGCGCGCCCCTGGAGCCAAGGAGCTCATGCATCACCTACTGGGGGAAATATCGAGCGGCCGACTGCACGTCGGCGTCAAGCTGCCGCCAGAGCGGGAACTGAGCCAGCGCTTCGCGATTTCGCGCGGATCGGTACGCCGGGTGCTGGCCGACCTGCGCGCCCGCGGCCTGATCGTCCAGTCGGTGGGCAGCGGCACCTTCGTCGCCGAGGGCGCGCAGGCGCTGGCCGGCGGCCCGGCGCCCGCGCCCGAGGTCAGCACCAGTCCGGCGGAACTCATGGAAGCACGGCTGCTGATCGAACCCCTGATGCCGGCCCTGATCGCGCGCAACGCCAATGCCGCCGACTTCGCCCGCATGCAGCAATGCGTGGAGGAATCCGAGCTCGCCGCCAGCATCGAGGCTTTCGAGCACTGGGACGGCGAACTCCACAAGTCATTCGCCGAAGCCACCCACAACTCGTTCTTCCTCCAGATCCTGGAGCTGACCAACCGCGTCCGCGAGCAAGGCGAGTGGGGCCGCCTCAAGCGCCGCTCGCTCACGCCGGAGCGGCGGGCGCAGTACCAGCGGCAGCACCGCGCCATCGTCGAGGCATTGAAGGACCGCGACGCCGCCCAGGCGCGGGATCTCCTGCTGGGCCACCTGCAGCAGATCCGGCAGAACCTGTTCGACGCCTGACGCCCGCGGGCGGCTTATCGCGAAGGTTCGCGCCCGGTCCGCAGCGGATGGACCTCCCGGGCCGTGGCCACCGCGGCCCGGCGCGGCGCCTTCTGCTTTTTCCAGGCGGGGCCGATCAGCCGCATGCCCACCGTGCGCTTGACCGCGGACACCACGTACAGCCCGCCGCATACCGGCCACCAGCGCTCGCCAGCGCTTTCCATGAAGGCGTAGCGGCGCAGCCATTTCTCGGTGCGGCAGGCCGGCGCATAGATGCCGAAGCGGCCGCCCTCGACCTCGAACGACAGCAGCTTGAGCCAGTCCTTGAGCCGCGCGGGGGACAGGGGCTGGATGCCCGGCGGCAGGAAGGACCGGCGGCGGCCCAGCAGGCGGCCGGCGCCCCACAGGCTCCAGGGATTGAAGCCGGTGATCACCAGCCGCCCTTCGGGAATCAGCACCCGCTCGGCCTCGCGCAGGACCTGGTGGGGATCGTCCGAGCATTCCAGGGTGTGGGGCAGGACCAGCAGGTCCAGGCTCTGCGAATCGAACGGCAGCGCCTCCAGGTCGGCCACCACGAACACGTTCCAGCGCGCCCGCTGCGGCTCGGACGGCATCGCGCCGGCGACATAGCCCTTGAAGGGCATGCGGTTGGCGCGCAGCGCGTCCAGTTCGGCCAGGCCGGCCTGCATGGCGTGGAAGCCGAATACGTCGGAGACCGCCTCGTCCAGCCGCGCCTGCTCCCAGGCGAGCGCGTGGCGGCCGGGATCGGACGCCAGCCACGCGGCAAGCTCTACAATCGGAGAATCCTGGACGTCAGACGGCAGCATCGGAATGAAAGACTCGAAAGGAAGCAAGCGATCGGCCGGCCCGCAAGATACCGGTCCGACGGCCGGCATAACCGGCATTCCCGCCTTCAATGACAACTACCTGTGGTTGATCCGGCAGGGCACGCTGGCAGCCGTGGTGGACCCCGGCGACGCCGCGCCGGTCCTGGCCTCGCTGCAGCAGCAGCGTCTCCAGCTTCGTGCCATTCTACTGACTCACCACCACAAGGACCATGTCGGCGGCGTCCTGGAGCTGGTCGAACGCACCGGCGCCACGGTGTTCGGCCCCGCGGGCGAGAAACTGCCCCATTGCGACCGCCGCCTCGCCCAGGGCGACCGGGTCACCCTGCCCGAGCTGGACCTGGACCTGGAAGTGCTGGACGTGCCGGGGCATACCGCCGGCCACATCGCGTACGCCGGCCGCGCGGCGGGCGTCGAACCGCTGGTGTTCTGCGGCGACACGCTGTTCGCCTCGGGCTGCGGCCGCCTGTTCGAGGGCACGCCGCAGCAGATGAAGGCCTCGCTGGACAAGCTGGCCGCCCTGCCGGCCAAGACGCGCGTGTATTGCGCGCACGAATACACCTTGTCCAACCTGGCCTGGGCCGCCGCGGTCGAACCCGACAACGCCGCGCTCCAGGTGTGGCACCAGCAGGCGCGCCACCTGCGCGAACAATCCCAGCCCACCGTGCCGACCACGCTGGACCTGGAGCGCCAGGTCAACCCGTTCCTGCGCACCGCCGTTCCCGAGGTGGCGGCCGCCGCGTCGGCCCACGCCGGCAGGCCACTGGCCGACGCCGTCGAGGTGTTTGCCGCGCTGCGCGAATGGAAGAACGATTTCCGGTAGAGCACGCCGCATCTTGCCTCGATTTCCGTTCAATGCCCGCCAAAAGCTTCGAATTTGTAAAAGCGGGTTGACGGAAACCATTCTCGATTCGTACTATGCCGCGCTAAATGCACCGTGAGCCGCGCCGGTCCCCCGAGCCGGGGCCCCGCCCCTTCCCGGGATCCCCCGCGGCTCCAAATTGAAACTGCCTCGCTGGGCCCCGTCCTCCGGGACGAGGCCCAGCGAGGCATGCGGTCAAGGACACGAAACATGCTATTGCGCCCCCGCGGCGTCTGGAATCTGCGGGCGGGCGTCCGCGATGGTCGTCCAGCCTCCCTGTACAAAATCCTGATCGCCGGGTGCGTGATGGTCCTGGCGGGCTGCGCTTCGATGGAACGCCCCGCGGCAACCGGCCAGGACATGCAAGGTGTGGCGTCCGCCGCCTCCACCGGCACCGACAACCCCGCCGGCTTCTCTTCCTCCCCGCGAATCGCCCAGTCCCCCCGTACCGCCGGCCGACGCATCGACGCCCCGCTGAGCCTGCAAACGCCCGATGATGGCCTGGAGCCGCGCATGGTCGACCTGACCGTGCAGCCGGCGGATATCTGGACCCGCATCCGGCGCGGCTACGCGGTGCCCAACATTGACACGCCGCTGGTCAAGGAGTGGGAGAACTTCTACGCCTCGCGCCCGGACTATATCCAGCGCACGGCCGAACGCGCCGGCAAGTATCTGTACTACATCGTCGAGGAAATCGACCAGCGCGGCATGCCGACCGAACTGGCGCTCCTGCCCTTCGTGGAAAGCTCGTACGACCCGTGGGCGCTGTCGCGCTCGCAGGCGTCGGGCCTGTGGCAGTTCATTCCCGCCACCGGCCGCGGCTTCAACCTGAAGCAGGACTGGTGGCGCGACGAACGGCGCGACCCCATCGCCTCGACCCGCGCCGCGCTGGACTACCTGCAATACCTGTTCGACTTCCACGGCGACTGGCACCTGGCGCTGGCCTCCTACAACTGGGGCGAAGGCTCGGTCAAGCGCGCCATCGACAAGAACACGGCCCGCAGCCTGCCGACCGACTACCTGTCGCTCGACATGCCGGACGAGACGCGCAACTACATCCCCAAGCTGCAAGCGATCAAGAACATCATCTCCAACCCGGCCGCCTACAACATCGCGCTGCCGTCGATCGACAACCAGCCCTATTTCGTCACCATCACCAAGAGCCGCAACATCGACGTGAAGCTGGCCGCCCAGCTGGCCGAGATGCCGCTCGAGGAATTCAAGGCGCTCAACCCGTCGTTCAACCGCGGCGTGATCCTGGGCAGCCACGAACCCACATTGTTGCTGCCGGCCGACCGCATCAGCATTTTCGAGGCCAACCTGCGCGCCTACAGCGGCTCGCTGTCGTCGTGGCACACGCATGAGCTGGCCCATGGCGAGACCCTGACCACCGTCGCCCGCAAGTACGGCACCTCGGTGGCGACGCTGCGCAAGGCGAACGGCCTGGGCACCCGCTCGCGCATCGGCTCCGGCGACATCCTCATGGTGCCCACCAGCCGCCAGGCCGAACCCACCCTGGTCGCCAGCGCCGGCATCACCCCCGTGCGCGCCACCGTCCAGAGCAACGGCCGCGCGAAAAAGACCGTCCAGGTCCGCACGTACAAGGTGCGCAAGGGCGACACCCTGAGCTCCATCGCCCGCCAGTACGATGTCTCGGTCGATCACCTGCGCGCCCTGAACCGCATCAAAGGCTCCGCCATCCCTGTCGGCCGCACGCTGAAGATCCAGTAAACTCGCACCTCCCACGCCCCCATCAGCCCCAGGCAGTTGCCCGGGCACCGTGGATCCGGCTCCGCCGGTCCACCAGTGCCGCCCCTTGGGGGGCGCGCGCAGCGCGTAGGGGGGTACATTCTTTTTACAGGGACCCTCGACATGGGCTTTCTCGCCGGTAAACGCATCCTGGTCACCGGGGTGCTGTCCAATCGCTCCATCGCCTATGGCATCGCCAAGGCCTGCCGCCGCGAAGGCGCGGAGCTTGCCTTCACCTATGTGGGCGACCGCTTCAAGGATCGCATCACCGAATTCGCCGCCGAATTCGACAGCCAGCTCGTGTTCCCGTGCGACGTGGCCGACGACGCGCAGATCGAGGCCGTGTTCGCCGACCTGGGCAAGACCTGGACCAAGCTCGACGGCCTGGTGCACGCGATCGGCTTCGCGCCGCGCGAAGCCATCGCCGGCGACTTCCTGGACGGCCTGTCGCGCGAAGGCTTCCGCATCGCGCACGACATCTCTGCCTACAGCTTCCCCGCCATGGCCAAGGCCGCCCTGCCTCTGCTGCAGGGGCCGGAAGGCAACGGCACGGGCGCGGTGCTGACGCTCAGCTACCTGGGCGCCGAGCGAGTGGTCGACAACTACAACACCATGGGCGTGGCCAAGGCCGCGCTGGAAGCCGCCACCCGCTACCTGGCGACCTCGCTGGGCCCCAAGGGCATCCGCGCCAACGCCATCTCGGCCGGCCCCATCAAGACACTGGCCGCCGCCGGCATCAAGGATTTCTCGAAGATCCTGAACTTCGTCGAAACCTTCGCGCCGCTGCGCCGCAACGTCACCATCGACGACGTCGGCAACGTCGCCGCCTTCCTGCTGTCTGACCTGGCCGCCGGCGTAACCGGCGAAGTCACCCACGTGGACGCCGGCTTCTCCACGGTCGTCCCCGGTATAGGATAACCCCCCCTACGCGCTGAGGGGAAGCCCACCCCCTACGCCCTTCGGGCGCCCCCTCAAGGGGGCGGCGCTGGCGGACCGGCAAAGCCGGATCCGCGGCGCCCAGGATCAAAGCAAGAACGTGGTGCTCCGCACCGAGAACGACGATACAGACCACGACACGGTGGATCCGGCTCCGCCGGTCCACCGCCGTCGGCCCCCTGGGGGGCGCGCGTTAGCGCGTAGGGGGGGGCACATACCCCCCCCTGTCTATGCCGTGGCGTTGCAGCTTGTCGTAGAAAGTCTTGCGCGGGATGCCCAGGGTTTGCAGGGTGGCCTTGATGTCGCCCTGGTGGCGCGCCAGCGCTTCCCGGATCAGGTCGGCCTCGTAGCGCTCCACGCGCTGCGGCAGGGTCGCTTCGGTCTCGGGCGCCTCGGGCGCTGTCTCCTCCACCCCCAGCACCACGCGTTCGGCGTAGTGCATCAATTCCCTGACATTGCCGGGCCAGGCGTGGGACCGCAGGTGCTGGCGCACCGCCGGCGTGATCGCGGGCGGGTCGAGCTTGAAGCGGGCCGCCGCGCGGGAAACGAAGTACGAAAACAGCAGCGGAATGTCGTCGCGGCGTTCGCGCAGGGGCGGGATGCGGACGGTCACCACGTTCAGCCGGTGGAACAGGTCTGCGCGGAACTGGCCGCGCTGCGCCGGGTCGCTCAGGTCGGTCTTGGTGGCCGCCACGACGCGCAGGTCCACCGGACGGACCTCGTTGGTGCCCAGGGGCGAGACCTCGCGCGTCTCCAGCACCCGCAGCAGCTTGATCTGCGCCGCCAGCGGCATGCTTTCGATCTCGTCCAGGAACAGCGTCCCGCCGCTGGAATGTTCGATGCGCCCGACGCGGCGGCGCTGTGCGCCGGTGAACGCGCCGGCCTCGTGGCCGAACAGCTCGCTCTCGATGACCGTATCCGGCAAGGCGCCGCAATTGAGTCCGACGAACGGCTGTCCATGCCGCGCCCCCCAGGCATGCAGGGCCTGGGCCACGACCTCCTTGCCCGCCCCGGTTTCGCCCAGCACCAGGACGTCGACGTCGGCGCTGGCCAGATGGCCCAGCGTCTTGCGCAGGCGCTGCATGACCGGCGTCTCGCCGATCAGCGGCAGGCTTTCGCCGGCGTCGCGGGCCAGCCGCTTCAGCCGCCGGTTGTCCAGCACCAGGCGCCGCTTGTCCAGGGCGTTGCGGGCAGCGGTGGCCAACCGCTCTGCCGGATACGGCTTGGCAAGGAAGTCATAGGCGCCCTCGTGCATGGCGGCCACCGCCATCTCGACATCGCCGTGGCCCGTGATCAGGATGACGGGCAGGTCCGGATCCCGTTCGCGCAGCCGCCGGAACAGTTCCAGCCCGTCGACCACCGGCATGCGCACGTCGGTGACGACCACGCCTTCGAAATCGGCCGGAACCCGCTCCAGCGCCTCGGCGGCCGAGGCGGCGGTCTCGACGCGGAAGCCGGCCAGTTCCAGGGTCTGCTGATTGGACTCCCGCATGGCGGGATCGTCGTCGACGAACAGCACGCGGTCGACGGCGGTGTCGGTGCCGGCGGTCGCGCGGGCGATGGGGAAGGAAGCGTTCACGAAACAGCCTCGGGAAGACGGATGGTGAAGCACGCCCCGCGCCCCGGCCCGGTCTGCACGGACAACGTGCCGCCGAAGTCGGCGACGATGTCACGGCTGATGACCAGCCCCAGGCCGAGGCCGCGCGGCTTGGTGGTGACGAAGGGCGTGTAGAGGGCCGCCATGACGCTGTCGGGCAGGCCGGGGCCGTTGTCGCCGACCTCGATGGCGACCTGGTCCGCGTCGCGCACGGCGCGTATCCATATCCGGGGGCCGGGCGTCTGCTCGAGCGCCTCGATGGCGTTCTGCAGCAGGTTGACCAGCACCTGCTCCAGGCGCACGCGCTCGGCGCGCACCGCCAGGCCGTCGCCGATGCCGGCGCGTTCCAGCGCGATGCCGTGCCGGCGCATCTGCGCACCGACCAGCGTCAGCGCGCCGTCGACCACGGCGGCCACCGGCACGGGACCGGAGGAAGCGCCGGAGGATTTGCGCGAGAAGGTTCGCAACTCGTCGGTGATGACGCCTATGCGCTGGGTCAGCGCGGCGATCGACGCCATGTTGCCGCGCGCCCGTTCGACGTTGCCGCGGTCCAGGTAGGCCGCCGAGTTGTCGGCATAGCTGCGGATGGCCGCGACCGGCTGGTTGATCTCATGCGCCACGCCGGCGGTGATCTGGCCCAGGAAGGCCAGCTTGTTGGCTTGCACCAGTTCTTCCTGCAATTTGTGCAGCTCGGCTTCGGCACGGCGCCGGTCTTCCATCTCGGCCCGCAGTTGATCGTTGGCGGCGCGCAGCTCGCCCGTGCGCGCCGCCACGCGCGACTCCAGTTCCTGGCGCGCGGCCGCCTGGGCAAGCACGAGATCGTGGGCACGGTGCCGGCGATGCAGCCAGATCCCCGCCACGAACAGGGCGCACAGCACTAGCAGCGCGGCGGCCACGCGGGCCGATGCGGCCGCCCGCGCCATGGCCTCGCGGGTCGCGCCCAACAGGTGGAACTGCCACGGCGTGCCCGGAACGGGCTCCTGGACGTGCACGAACTCCTGGACGGCCTGTCCGGGCAGGCTCGCCACCACCTGCCCCGGGCGGTCCGAGGCCGCCTGCACCGGCAGGGATGCAAGCGGCGCATCGCCGAACTGCAGGCTGGTCCGCAGCGCGTCCCGCTGCGCCGCCGACAGCGTGCCGTAGACCTGGAAGCGCCAGTCGTCCCTGGACGACAGCAGCACGACGCCGTGCTCGTCGGTCACGAACACCGGATCTGGGAAGCGCCGCCAACCGGCCTCGACGCCGTCGAACTCCACTTTCACAACCACCACCCCCAGTGTCCGGCCGTCCTGCTCTAGTTGCCGGCTCAGGTACAGGCCAGGGTGATTGCTGACATTGCCGAGCGCGAAATATTCCGCCTGGCCGGCATGCGCCGCCCCCTGGAAATAGGGCCTGAAGGCATAGTCCGAGCCCACGAAACTGGTGGGCTGGTTCCAGTTGCTGGCCGCCATGCTCACGCCGCGAGGATCGAGCAGGTAGATGACGGCGGCGCCGGTATCCCGGCTCAGCGCCTCGAACTTGAGATTCAGGGCGCCATAGCGCGCCGGGTCGCCGGTGGCGAGCGCTGCCCGGACCTCGGAATCCTGCGCCAGCACGAATGGCAGCGAACGCTGCTTGTCGAGTTCGGCAGTCAGCAGCGCGACCTTCAGCGCCGCCGCGTTGCGGGCCGCCGCCGCGACCTCCGCGTAGGCCTGCTCGCGGCCTATGCCTCCGGCCGCCCACAGCGCGGCCGCCAGCAGCGCGGCGCCGATCAGGACGAAACAGGCCCATGCGCGGCCATGACCGGGAACCCGGAAGGAAGGCGACGCGGAGGGCGCGTCCGGGCGCGGCGCGAAAGACGAGGACATGGCGACGGACGGGAAGGCAATGTGCGGATTTTCACACACCAAAACCATGAATGGGCGAAAAACCGCACAACCATCCCGGCAATAGGTGTTCAGCGGGAAAAAATATTCTATTGAATCAATGAGTTACGGATGCAAGACCGGCACCATGGGCCAGGCATGCCGATTGCATAACGAGCGTCAACGAAGCTCCAACGAGCTCGGCATCCGTTGAAAACGAGGCTGCGCGCGCCACGACACCCGGCGGGCAGGCAGCCACTGGAAGGGGACATCCCGATGATCGACATACCCGGCACGGAGCAGGCGCCCGTGCGCAAGAAGAAGTTCTACCAGATCCTGTACGTGCAGGTGCTGTTCGCCATCACGGTGGGCATCCTGCTCGGCCACTTCTACCCACAGATCGGGGAATCGATGAAACCCCTGGGCGATGCCTTCATCAAGCTGGTGAAGATGATCATCGCGCCGGTCATCTTCCTGACGGTCACGACCGGCATCGCCGGCATGCGGGACCTGCAGAAAGTGGGCCGCGTCGTGGGCAAGGCCATGATCTATTTCCTGACCTTTTCCACGCTGGCCCTCATCATCGGCATGGTCGTGGCCAACGTCATCCACCCTGGCACCGGCCTGCACATCGATCCCGCCACGCTGGACTCGAAGGCGGTGGCCTCGTACTCGGCCAAGGCCCATGACCAGACCCTGGTCGGGTTCCTGATGAACATCATCCCGGACACGGTGGTCAGTGCCTTCGCCAGCGGCGACATCCTGCAGGTGCTGTTCTTCTCCGTGCTGTTCGGCATCTCGCTGGGCGCCGTGGGCGACAAGGGCGCGCCGGTCCTGAATTTCCTGCAATCCATCTCGTCCGCCTTCTTCAGGCTGGTCGCCATCCTGATGAAGGCCGCCCCCATAGGCGCCTTCGGGGCCATGGCGTTCACCATCGGCAAGTACGGCATAGGCTCCATCGCCAACCTGGCGCTGCTGGTCGGAACCTTCTACCTGACCTCGCTGCTGTTCGTGCTTGTGGTGCTAGGCGCGGTGGCCCGGTACAACGGCTTCTCCATCCTGAAGCTGATCCGCTACATCCGCGAGGAACTGCTGCTCGTGCTGGGTACCAGCTCGTCCGAGGCGGCCCTGCCCACGCTGATGGAGAAGATGGAACGCGCCGGCTGCTCCAAGCCCGTGGTCGGCCTGGTCATCCCCACCGGCTATTCCTTCAACCTGGACGGCACCAACATCTACATGACCCTGGCGGCGCTGTTCATCGCCCAGGCGACGGACATCCACCTGTCGCTGGTGGACCAGGTCCTGCTGCTGCTCGTGGCGATGCTCAGTTCCAAGGGCGCGGCGGGCATCACCGGCGCGGGCTTCATCACCCTGGCGGCGACGCTGTCGGTCGTGCCTGCGGTCCCGGTGGCCGGCATGGCGCTGATCCTGGGCATCGACCGCTTCATGTCCGAGTGCCGCGCGCTGACCAACCTGGTGGGCAACGCGGTGGCCAGCATCGTCGTGGCCCGCTGGGAAGGCGAGCTGGACAAGGAGCGCCTGGACCGGGCCCTGAGCGCCTCAGGCGCCCGCCAGATCGAAACCGACCTGGAAGGCGGCGACGCCCTGGTGGCCACGCACCGCTGATCGTATCGCCCCGCGGCCAGCCCGGCCGCGCCACGCAAAAGGCATGCGCGAGCATGCCTTTTTCTTTGTCCGTGACCGCCACCCGAATAATTAACGAATGAAACAATAAATACTCACCACCCCTGAATAATTCTAGGGTTTACACCTGATTCTGATTCATTTTTATTTAACTATATTAAATAAATGGCGATGAATTCCGCCATCCGCCGCGCCCCGAAGAAGCCCATCGACATTCCGCGCGGCCGCCCACGAGGAGGAGACAAGCATGAAGAAACGCTATCTGGCCGGCGGTATGCTCGCCGCCCTGGGAACGCTGCACGGCTGTGGCGGTTCCGACGATCCGGGGCCATCCGTTCAGGAACCCTCCGATCCGCCCCGCCTGGCCTGCGCCGAGATCACGGCGGCCGCGCTGGGGATCCCCCGCCTGGAACTGGACGCCCCCGAAACCGTCGCCGCGGCCGCCGCCGACAATCCCGCGCAGTCCGTTCCCGCCCACTGCCGCCTGAAAGGCCGGCTGAACCTGCGCAACAGCGACGTCGACGGCAAGACCTACGCCATCGGTTTCGAACTGCGCATGCCGGACACCTGGAACGGCCGCTTCTTCTTCCAGGGCGGAGGCGGCACGGATGGTGCCGTCAATCCGGCCCTGGGCGCGCTGACGGGGGCGGGCGCTTCCACCAACGCGCTGTCCATGGGATTCGCCGTCGCCAGCACCGACGGCGGCCATACCAGCGAAAGCGAACCCATCGTCGGCGGCTCGCTGTTCGGCCTCGACCCGCAGGCCCGCGTGGACTACGGCTATAACGCGGTCGGCACCGTCACCCCGACCGCGAAGGCCATCCTCAAGCGCTTCTACGGACGCGGCGCCGAGCACTCCTATTTCGTCGGCTGCTCGAACGGCGGCAGGCAGGCCATGGTGGCCGCCTCGCGCTTCGCCGACCAGTTCGACGGCATCGTCGCCGGCAACCCGGGCTTCAACCTGCCCCAGGCCGCCGTGCAGCACGCCTGGGACAACCAGGCCTTCGCCGCGGCCGCGCCGCGCACCGGCGAAGGCCGCCCCATCATCAGCCAGGCATTCTCGTTCCAGGACATGCAATTGGTGGCGGACCGGACGGTAGCCGCCTGCGACGCGCTGGACGGCGCGGCCGACGGCATGATCGACGATCCGGTGGCCTGCAAGGCCGTCTTCAAGCCCGAGACCCTGACCTGCGCCGGCGCCAAGACCGACGCCTGCCTCAGCGCGCCGCAGGTGGATGCGTTGAAGAAGGTATTCGGCGGCCCGAAGAACAGCAAGGGCGAGGCCTTGTACGCCGACTGGCCGTACGACGCCGGCGTGGCCACGATGGGCTGGCGTTTCTGGAAACTGGGCACGTCGACCACCGAAGTTCCCAATTCACTGATCGCGACCCTGGGCGGCGGCTCCCTGCCCTATGTGTTCACCACCCCGCCCACCCAGGTGCGCGGCACCGGCACGCAGGTCATCGACTACCTGTTGGGCTTCGACTTCGATACCGACGCGCCGAAGATCTTCGCGACCACCCCGGTCTACACCGAATCGCCGATGAGCTTCATGACGCCGCCCGATCCGACAAACCTGGGCACCCTGAAAGCCCGGGGCGGCAAGATGATCGTCTACCACGGCAACAGCGATCCGGTGTTCTCGGTGAACGACACCATCGCCTGGTACCAGGGCCTGCGCCGCGCGCACGCCGACGCCGCGGACTTCGCCCGCCTGTTCACGATACCGGGCATGAACCACTGCAGCGGCGGCCCGGCCACCGACAAATTCGACATGGTGGCGGCCATCGTGGACTGGGTCGAAAAGGGCGTCGCCCCCACCTCGATCCCGGCCGCCGCCCGCCCCGGCTCCGACGCCCCCTGGCCCGACCGCACCCGCCCGCTATGCCCCTACCCCCAGCAGGCTCGCTACACCGGCAGCGGTTCGCTGGAAGACGCCAAGAACTTCCGCTGCGTCACGCCGGCCTCTTGAGCCATACCCGCCCCCCAGGGAGCGCGGCAAAAAAAAGCCCCCACGAAGTGGAGGCTTTCAGACCATGGGCACAGTGGATCCGGCTCCGCCGGTCCACCAGTGCCGCCCCCTGGGGGGCGCGCGTCAGCGCGTAGGGGGGAGGGTTTTACCCCATCAAGCCCGCTTAACTTTCTCGAGCATCTTGAAAATACCCTTCGGCGCCCCAACAAAAAGACGTTTGAAGGGCTTGCCCAGGCAACGGCGCTCAAGGGTGTTGCGGCGCGTGCGTTTCTTTTCCGCCATGTCGATCTCCAGTCATTGAATCCGGCTAACCCGCTATTCTAGCGGATTTTCTTGCATTTCCGTCAAGCCGTTCAATGCTGGACCGCGCCGCCGGCGACACCGCCGACGACTTCCGTCGTTTTCTGCTCGGCCTTGCCCAGAACCCGCCCCAGGGCCTTTTCGGTCTGGTGCGAAACGACCCGCCAGGTATGGCCGACTTCGGGAATGGTATGGACGGCGATGGTGCCGACCGTCAGGGCAAGCGCGATGGCGACCAGCACCGCCACGCGCAGGCTGCGCGGCGGAGGCGGGACGTCGCCGAGCGTGGGCGGCGGGATGTACATCCCGGCCTCGGCTCCCAACAGGTCCAGAGGTGAGGATTTGCGCTTGCTCATAAGCAATATCGTAACCCGGCCGCCCTTTTGCCGCCGTACCTTCCTGTTACCCAATCTTGTCAAACGTTGCGATTTTCGCAGCATCCGCTAAACGGCTACGATTGAAGAATCGCCGGCCTTCTTCCGGCACGTGAAACGAACGATGTCCTCCGCCCCCAACTCCCCCGATGCCCCCCAGGAAACCGCCGCCGAACCCGAGATCCGGGTGGTTGGCGCGCGCCAGAACAACCTGAAGAACCTGAGCCTGACCATCCCCACCAACGAACTCGTGGTGGTGACCGGTGTTTCCGGCTCGGGCAAGAGTTCGCTGGTCTTCGACACGCTGTACGCCGAAGGCCAGCGCCGCTACGTCGAGACCTTCTCGCCGTACGCGCGCCAGTTCCTGGATCGCATGGACAAGCCGCAGGTCGACCGCATCGAGGGCATCCCGCCGGCCATCGCGATCGACCAGACCAATCCGGTGCGCACGTCGCGCAGCACGGTCGGCACCATGACCGAGCTGAACGACCACCTGAAGCTGCTGTACGCGCGGGCCGGCCGGCTGTTCTGCCGCCAGTGCGCACGGCCGGTGCAAAAGGACACGCCCGATTCCATCCACGCGTCGCTGGCCCGCCGCTCGGCCGAAGCCGGCGACCCGCGTCTGGTCGTGACCTTCCCGGTCCAGGTGCCGGCCAACTACAGCGAGGACGAGATCCGCGGCTTCCTGGAACGCCAGGGCTACACGCGGGTGCACGCCAAGCGCAAGGTCGGCACCGGCAAGAACGCGGTGCAACTGCTGGACGTGGTCCAGGACCGGTTCCGTTTCGGCAATGCCGAGCGGGCGCGGGTGATGGAGGCGCTGGACGCCGGCCTGCGGCTGGGAGCCGGCCGGGTGGACGTGCGCGTGGTGGACGAGGAAGGCCAGGAAACCGCGCTGTGGAAGTTCAGCGACGAAATCCATTGCGCCGACTGCGACATCGCCTATTCCACCCCGACCCCCAGCTCGTTCTCGTTCAATTCGCCGCTGGGTGCCTGCGAGGCCTGCCGCGGCTTCGGCCGGGTGATAGGCGTGGACTACGGCCTGATCATCCCCGACGAGAGCAAGACCCTGCGCGGGGGCGCCATCCGCCCCTGGCAGACCGCCAGCTACAAGGAATGCCAGGACGACCTGGTGAAATACGCCGCCCGCGCAGGCATCCCCCTGGACGTACCCTGGCGCAAGCTGACCGAGGCCCAGCGCGAGTGGGTGCTGCAGGGCACGCCCGACTGGAAGGGCGGCAACGACGCCTGGAAACACCAGTGGTACGGCGTGAAGCGCTTCTTCGACTGGCTGGAGACCAAGGCCTACAAGATGCACATCCGCGTGCTGCTGTCGAAGTATCGCGCGTACACGCCGTGCACGGCCTGCAACGGCGCCCGCCTCAAGCCCGACTCGCTGCTGTGGCGGGTGGGCACCAAGGCCGAGGCCGACCAGGTGCTGCCCGAGTCCGACGGGCGCTATACCCGCTTCCGGCCGGTGAACGTGTCCTGGAGCAACGCCACCCTGGCGGCCCTGCCGGGACTGTCCATCCATGACCTGATGCTGCTGCCCATCGAGCGGGTGCGCGCCTTCTGCGACGCCCTGCACTTCGAGGGCGTGATGGATGCGGCCACCGAACTGCTGCTGCAGGAAGTGCGCGCGCGGCTGAAGTTCCTGTGCGACGTGGGCCTGGGCTACCTGACGCTGGACCGCCAGAGCCGCACCCTGTCGGGCGGCGAAGTGCAGCGGATCAACCTGACCACCGCGCTGGGAACGTCCCTGGTCAACACCCTGTTCGTGCTGGACGAGCCGTCCATCGGCCTGCATCCGCGCGACATGAACCGCATCGTCGAGGTCATGCACCGGCTGCGCGACGCGGGCAACTCGCTGGTGGTGGTGGAACACGATCCGCAGGTCATGCTGGCGGCCGACCGCGTCATCGACATCGGCCCGGGGCCGGGCGAGCGCGGCGGCAACATCGTCTTCAACGGTTCGCCGGCGCAATTGCGCAAGGCGCAGACGCTGACCGGCGACTACCTGTCGGGCCGCCGCCACGTGGCGGCCCCGCGTCCCATGCCGGTCAACGCCAACACGCCCCGGTTGATCGTCGAGGGCGCGCGCGAACACAACCTGAAGAACGTGACGGTGGAGTTCCCGCTGGGGCGCCTGGTGTGCGTGACGGGCGTGTCGGGATCGGGCAAGTCGACGCTGATCCAGGACGTGCTCTACCCCGCCCTGCTCAAGCTCAAGGGCAAGCCCACCGAGGCCGCCGGCGCGCACGACCGCATCCTGGGCGACGACTGGATCACCGAGGTGGTCATGGTCGACCAGTCCCCCATCGGCAAGACGGCCCGCTCCAACCCGGCCAGCTACGTGGGCGCGTTCGACGGCGTGCGCAAGCTGTTCGCGCAGGCGCGGCTGTCCAAGGAGCGCGACTACACGGCCGGCATGTTCAGCTTCAACGCCGGCGACGGCCGCTGCCCGACCTGCGGCGGCACCGGCTTCGAGCACGTCGAGATGCAGTTCCTGTCCGACGTGTACCTGCGCTGCCCCGACTGCGACGGCACCCGTTTCCGGCCCGAGATCCGCGAGGTCACCATCGAGCGCAAGGGCCGGGCGGCCTCGATCTCCGACGTGCTGGAAATGACCGTGACCGAGGCCCTGGACTTCTTCGAGGGCGAGCGCGACATCCAGTACGGCCTGGCGCCGCTGGCCGACGTGGGCCTGGAATACGTGCGCCTGGGCCAGCCGGTGCCGACCCTGTCGGGCGGCGAGGCCCAGCGCCTGAAGCTGGCCGGCCACCTGGCCGAGGCGGCGCGCTCGGGCATTTCCACCATCGGCGCCAAGCTGTCGAAGAAAGGCAGCCTGTTCCTGTTCGACGAGCCCACGACCGGCCTGCACTTCGACGACATCTCGCGCCTGATGGGCGCCTTCCGCAAGCTGCTGGCGGCCGGCCACACGCTGGTCGTGATCGAACACAACCTGGACGTGATCCGGGCCTCGGACTGGCTGATCGACCTGGGTCCGGAAGGCGGCGACGCCGGCGGGGAAATCCTGGCCACCGGCACGCCGCAGGCCATCATGGACCACCCGGCCTCCCACACCGGCCGCGCGCTGCGGGAATACGAAGCCGAGATCGGCAGCCTGGCCGACGCCCAGGCCGCGGCCGCCGCGCCGGCAACCGCCGTGGCCGAGCGCTTCGAACCCTATGTGGTGGCGCGCAACGACGAGCCCGCGGGCGTGCCGCTGCAGAACCTGCTGTCCCGCCGCCGCCACGCCGCGCGCGCGATCGAGATCAAGAATGCCCGCGAGCACAACCTGAAAAACGTCGACGTCGAGATCCCGCGCAACACCTTCACGGTCATCACCGGCGTGTCGGGCTCGGGCAAGTCGACGCTGGCCTTCGACATCCTGTTCAACGAGGGGCAGCGCCGCTACCTGGAATCGCTGAACGCGTACGCGCGCTCCATCGTCCAGCCGGCGGGCAAGCCGGACGTGGACGCCATCTTCGGCATCCCGCCCACCGTGGCGATCGAGCAGCGCACCAGCCGCGGCGGCCGCAAGTCGACCGTGGCCACGATGACCGAGACCCATCACTTCATGCGCCTGCTGTACATGAAGCTGGGCACCCAGTACTGCCCCAATTGCGACATCCCGGTCGAGCCCCAGACCTTCGACCTGATCGTCAGCCGCATCATGCGCGAGCTCAAGGGCCAGCACATAGGCGTGCTGGCGCCGCTGGTCAGCGCGCGCAAGGGCTATTACACCGACCTGGCCAAGTGGGCGTCGAACAAGGGCTACACCCACCTGCGCGTGGACGGCGCCTTCATCCCGACCGCGAAGTGGCCCCGGCTGGACCGCTTCAAGGAACACGACATCGACCTGCCGGTGGCCGACCTGGTGGTCGATCCGGCCAACGAGGCCGCGCTGCGGGCCGCCGTGCACGAGGCGCTGGAACACGGCCATGGCGTGATGAGCGTGGCCTGGCCACTGCAGAAGCTGCGCGTGGAGATGGCCAGCGGCGTCGAGGCGCCGGCGCCCGATCTGGAACAACGCGTGTTCTCGGTCAAGCGCGCCTGCCCCTCGTGCGGCCTGAGCTTCCCCGAGCCCGATCCGCGCATGTTCTCGTACAACTCCAAGCACGGCTGGTGCCCGTCCTGCTTCGGCACCGGCGTCAAGCTGCAGGGCTTCGACGCCGAGCAGACCGGCGAGGAAACCGCCTGGAACGCCTGGTACGAAGGCGAGGCCCAGCCCTGCGGCGATTGCCACGGGCAGCGCCTGAACCGCAACGCGCTGGCGGTGCGCTGGCGCGATCGCTCCATCGCGCAATTGTCGTCGCTGGCCGTGCGCGATGCCGGCGCCTTCTTCCGCGACCTGGAAACCTCGGGCCGCGAGGCCGACATCGCGCGGGACATCCTGGCCGAGCTGCGCAGCCGGCTGGAGTTCCTGGAAGAAGTCGGCCTGGGCTACCTGGCGCTGGACCGCGCCGCGCCCACGCTGTCCGGCGGCGAGGCCCAGCGCATCCGCCTGGCCGCGCAGCTGGGCTCCAACCTGCAGGGCGTGTGCTACGTGCTGGACGAACCGACCATCGGCCTGCACCCGCGCGACAACCGCATCCTGCTGAACGCGCTGTCGCGGCTGGAAGGCAAGGGCAACACGCTGGTGGTGGTCGAGCACGACGAGGACACCATCCGGCGCGCCGCCCACGTGATCGACATCGGCCCGGGCGCCGGGGTGCGGGGCGGCACCGTGGTCGCCCAGGGCCGGGTGCAGGACATCATCGCCAATCCCGCGTCCCTGACGGGCAAGTACCTGGCCCATCCCCTGCAGCATCCGCTCCAGCCCCGGCGCCCGGTGGGCGACGACACGCCGCGCATCGCGGTGCGCAAGGCGCGCCTGCACAACCTGCGCGACGTCGACGCCAGCTTCCCCGTCGGCCGGCTGACCGTCGTGACCGGCGTGTCGGGCTCGGGCAAGTCGACGCTGGCGCGCGACGTGCTGCTGGACAACCTGCAACGCCGCGTGGGCAAGGACGCCGCCGGGCAGAACGGCTGGACCGGCTGCGCCGGCATCGATGGCTGGAAAGGCATCGACCGCGTGCTGGAGGTCGACCAGACCCCCATCGGCAAGACGCCGCGCTCCTGCCCCGCCACCTACGTGGGCTTCTGGGACACCATCCGCAAGCAGTTCGCCGACACGATGGAGGCGCGCATGCGCGGCTGGACCGCCGGGCGCTTCAGCTTCAACACCGGCGAGGGACGTTGCCCGGTCTGCGAAGGCCAGGGCATGCGCACCATCGAGATGAACTTCCTGCCGGACGTGAAGGTGCCCTGCGACGCCTGCAACGGCGCGCGCTTCAACCGCGAGACCCTGGCCGTGCACCTGCGCGGCAAGAGCGTGGGCGAGGTGCTGGCGATGGAAATCGACGATGCCGTCGAATACTTCGCCGCCCATCCGTCCATCCTGAACCCGCTGCAACTGCTGCAGAGCGTGGGGCTGGGCTACCTGACGCTGGGCCAGCCCTCGCCCACGCTGTCGGGCGGCGAGGCGCAGCGCATCAAGCTGGTGACCGAGCTGGCCAAGGCCAGGCTGGACGAAGGCACGATGCGCACCGGCCGCGCCTACAAGGCGCCGCACACGCTGTACGTGCTGGACGAACCCACCGTGGGCCTGTCCATGGCGGACGTGGAAAAGCTGATACGCGTGCTGCACCGGCTGGTGGACGCCGGCAACACGGTGGTGGTGATCGAGCACAATCTCGACGTCATCGCCGAGGCCGACTGGCTGCTGGACATGGGTCCCGAGGGCGGCAACGAGGGCGGCCAGGTGGTCGTACAGGGCACACCCGAACACGTCATGGCGCAGCGCGCGCGCTCGCATACCGGCCGGGTGCTGGCCGAGTTCATGGTGCCGCAGGAAGCGGCCGCCAAGGCGTCCTGAGCATGCGGCCGCAGTTGATCGAAACCATCCGGGTCGAGGACGACGGCCGCATGCCGCTGCTGCCCTGGCACCTGGAGCGGCTCGGCGCCTCGTGCTCCGAACTGGCCTACCACTGGTCGGTGGACGCGGTGCAGCGGGCCATCGCCCGGGCCGCCGCCGGGCTGCCCGAAGGCGTCGGGCATCGCATGCGCGTGCTGGTCGCGGACAACGGCAGCGTCGAGGTCGAGACCTCGGCGCTGCCGCCGCTGCCGCCCCGCCCCCGCGTGGCGCTTGCCCCCGAACGCCTGGACTCGGGCACGGCGCTCCTGCGCCACAAGACCACGTGGCGGCCCTGGTACGAAAGCGCGGCGGCCTGGCTGGCCGGCCACCCCGACCACTTCGACCTGCTGTACCTGAATGAACGCGACGAGCTGTGCGAAGGCAGCCGCACCAACGTCCATCTGCTGCTGGACGGCCGCTGGGTCACGCCGCCGGTATCCTGCGGCCTCTTGCCCGGCGTGCAGCGCGCCGCGCTGCTGGACGAGGAAAAGGTGGAAGAAGCCGTGGTGACGCGCGCCGACCTGGGCCGGGCGCAGGGGCTGCGGCTGTCCAACGCCCTGCGCGGCTGGTTCGACGTGATCCTGGATTAGCGCGCCGCCGGAAACACCACCCGCAGCACCTCATGCGCCGCCGCCAGCCCCATGGCGGCGGTCACGGTGACCGCCGAGCCGTAGCCCGCGCAGGACAGGCCCTGCGGCGCCCCGGCCGGCGCGTCCACGTCCTGGGACCAGGCCGCCGGAAGCCGCGCGGGCTGGTCCACCCACAGGGAACGCACCTTCATCTTCGGCACCCGGCGCGCCGGTTTGCCCGCGGCGGTCGATGCCTTGGGATAGCCGTGCTGGCGCCGGAGCTGGTTGCGGATCTTGGCCAGCAGCGCGTCGTTGACCGCTTCCGACAGGTCGCCCGCGCGCAGCGCCAGGGGATCCGTCTTGCCGCCCGCCCCGCCGCACACCACCAGCGGCGCGCCGCTGCGCCGGACATGCAGGATCATGGCGATCTTGGCCGACACCTGGTCGGTGCAATCCAGCACCACGCTGGCCTCGTCCGCCAGCAGCCGCGCGACATTGCCGGGATCGAGGAAATCGTCGACCAGGTTCAGCACGCACTGCGGGGAGATGTCGCGGATGCGGTCGGCCATGGCCTCGACCTTGGACTGCCCCAGCGTGCGGCCCAGGGCATGGACCTGGCGGTTGATGTTGGATTCGGCGATGTGGTCCAGGTCGATCAGCGTCAGCGTGCCGATACCGCTGCGGGCCAGCGCCTCGGCCGCCCACGATCCCACCCCGCCCAGCCCCACCACGGTGGCGCGCGCGGCGCGCAGCGCGTCCAGGGCGCCCGCCCCGTACAGGCGGTCCAGCCCGCCGAAGCGGCGCTCGCTGTCGATGTCGCAGCTCATGACGGAAACTCCGGAAGGGGAAGGCGAGAAGGCATGGGAACGGCGCGCGCGGCCGGAACGAAGACGGCTCCGATGTTAGCAGCCCGCCGGACCGCCCTCTTCGCGGGCCCCGGGGGTTAGAATGGACCCACCACAAGAAACCGCCGCGAGACCACGGCGACATTTTTCCCGCCCCCTCCCATCTTGCCTGCACCCACGCCGCGCCAGGACGCCCCCGCCCCCGAGCCGCACGCCGCGCCGCTCGACGACCGCGGTGTCGCCGTCTTCTGCACGCTGGCGATCCTGAGCCACATGGCGCTGACCGGCGGCCGGGTGACGGTCTCGCTGGGCGCGCTGGCGCAGGGCGCCTCCAGTTTCACCGTGGGCGTGCTGATGGCGCTGTTCGCGCTGGTCCCCATGCTGTTGTCGGTCCACACCGGCCGCTGGGTCGACCACATCGGCGCGCGGCGCCCGCTGCGCATGGGCGTGGGCCTGCTGATCGCGGGCAGTCTGCTGCCCTTTCTCCTGCCCCGCACGCAGGTGCTGTTCCTGTCCAGCTGCCTGACCGGCATAGGCTGCATGGTGTGCCAGATCGCGGTGCAGAACGTCATGGGCATCCATGCCACGCCCGACCGGCGCATCCTGAATTTCTCGCGGCTGTCCCTGTCGCTGTCGATCTCCGGCTTCGGCGGCCCGCTGGTGGCCGGCCTGTCCATCGACCACCTGGGCGTGCGCTGGGCCTTCGGCGTGCTGCTGCTGTGCCAGCTGGGCGCGCTGGGATTGCTGCTGCGGCAGCAGCACCGGCTGCCACGCGCCGCCGGCAACACCCGGCCGGCCTCGCGCGAACAGGTCAGCGACCTGCTGGCCAGTCCCACGCTGCGCCGCGTGTTGATCGCCACGGCCCTGTTGTCGGGCGCCTGGGACCTGAATTCCTTCATGGTGCCGATCTTCGGCGCCTCGATCGGCCTGTCGGCCACGACCATAGGCGTCATCCTGTCCGCCTTCGCCGTGGCCACCTTCGTCATCCGCATGCTGCTGCCGTGGATACAGCGGCGCATGGCGCCCTGGACCCTGCTGCGCACCGCCATGTTCACCGCCAGCGCGGTCTACGTGCTGTACCCGTTCTTCCGCGACGTTCCCATCCTGATCATGCTGGCCTTCCTGCTGGGCCTGGCGCTGGGCAGCGGCCAGCCCAGCCTGCTGGCGCTGCTGCACACGCATGCGCCGCCCGGCCGCGCCGCCGAGGCGCTGGGGCTGCGCATGGCGACCATCAACGGCGGCCAGTTCGTGCTGCCGCTGGCCTTCGGCAGCCTGAGCGCGCTGGCCGGCCTGGGACTGCCCTTCTGGACCGTCGCCGCCTGCCTGCTGGCGGGCGGCATCTTCAACCGCTCGCCCAAGCGCCCCGTGGCCACGCGGCGCGGCCCGGCCAACTGAGGCGCCAGGCCCGCGCCTAGGCCTGCTGGGACCGTTGCACCATGCGCAGGGCACGCTGCCGCAGTTCGCGCGCCGCCGGCTCGATCCTGGGATCGACCATGCGGCCGCCGGTCTTCACCACGCGGCCGTCGACGATGACCGTATCGATATCGGCGGGCGTCGCCTGCAGCACCAGGGTGCCGACCGGATCCAGCATGGGGGCGGTCGCGACGCTGTCGCTGCGGATCAGCAGCAGGTCGGCCCGCTTGCCCGGGGTGATGGAGCCCGTCACGTCGCCCAGCCCCAGCGCCTTTGCGCCATCGGCCGTCGCCAGGCCCAGCATGTCGCGCGCCGACACCGCCTTGGCGGCCGGCGCCTTGCCCGTCTCGGCGAAGGACTGCGCGTTCAGGCGCGCGATCTCGGCGGCCAGGGCGGTGCGCATCTGCGTCATCATGCCGCCGCCGAAGGCCGACGGGATGTCCGTTCCCAGGCTGACGGGCATGCGGCCACGCGCGGCCTTCCAGATTGCCGGATGCCCGTGGCCGCAGTGCAGTTCTGCCTCGGGGGTGCTGACCAGGCAGGCGCCCTGGTCCGCCGCCAGCCTGAACTCGCCGGCATCCAGGTCGTTGGCGTGCACCAGTTGCAGCCTGCCGTCCAGGAGGCCTTGCTGCGCCAGCGTGGCGATCAGCCCCTTCTTGCGCTGCGCGTAGATGGGCGCCGCGCAATGGAAGGACGTCAGTACCTGCAGGTCGCGCAGCATGCGCATGTCGGCGAAGGCGGGCTCCAGCGGCATGAAGTCGGGCCCGGGCAGGCAGGCTCCCAGCATCACGCGCCCCTGGTCGGACGACAGCCGCCCCACGCGCAGCGAACGGGCGTGCTCCAGCATGCGGCGCAGCGGCGCGTCCGAGCCCTGCGGCGTACGGGCGGCGATGGTGTAGGCGAAGATGGCCCGCACGCCGGAATCCAGCAGGCCGTCCACCGCCGCTTCCGCATGCTCGGGCGTCATGGCCTCGCGGTTCCAGTCCATCAACGTGGTGGTGCCCAGCGACATCTGCTCCAGCGCGCCCACGTACTCCGCCAGCCGCACGTCGTCCGGGCTCATGCGGTTGGAATACTTGAGCACCAGCGTGCTGTAGTAGTCCGCGAAGGTATGTTCCGTGGATACGCCGCGCTGCATGGTCTGGGCAAGGTGGATATGGCCGTTCACGAATCCGGGCGACACGATCATGCCGGTGCCGTCGATGACCGCGGCGCCCGACGGCGCGGACAGGTTGCGGCCGACCTCGGCGATGCGGCCATCCACGACCAGGACGTCGGCCATCGGCATGTCGCCCAGGCGGGCGTCCATGGAAACCACATACCCGCCGCGCACCAGGAAATCGCGCCGGGCGGGGCGATCCGCCGCAGGGGCGGCTGCCGCCCAGGCCGGCCAGACGGTGGCCGCGCCGGCGGCGGCCTTCATGAAGCTCCTGCGTTCCATCTCCTCTCCTTTTTTTGTCTATAAGAATGATTTGCAATCGATAGCATTTATAATGCTATCGATTGCAAATGGACATCCTATCGTTTCCACCAGCCCGCCGCCGGGCCGGCGCGGGCGGCCCTAAAATGAAGGCGTCTGCCGCCTTTTCGAACACCGCGTGTCCCCCGAGACGTTTCCCCCCGAATACCACCCGTTGCTGCTTACCGAAGCCCAGCGCCAGGCTTCCATGGACGCGGCCCTGAGCGCCTGGCGCCCGGGCGACGACGTCTGGCTGTACGCCTATGGCTCGCTCATCTGGAACGCCGGCTTCCCCCTGCAGGAACGGCGCCAGGCGGTCGTGCGCGGCTACCACCGTTCGCTGTGCCTGTGGTCGCGCATCAACCGGGGAACGGTGTCCGCGCCGGGCCTGGTATTCGGCCTGAACCGGGGCGGCAGTTGCCGGGGCTTCGTGCTGCGCATCGCCGCCGCCGACGTCCGGCCCGTCTTCGCGGTCTTGTGGGAACGCGAGATGATGATGGGTTCCTACCTGCCCCGCTGGCTGCGTTGCGAGACCGCCCAGGGGCCCGTCGACGCGCTGGCCTTCGTGATCGACCGGCGCGGCACGGGCTATGCCGGCGGCCTGCAGGAAACGGAGCTGCTGGCTGCCATCCGCCGGGGCCACGGGCGCTACGGCGCCTGCGTGGACTACGTGCTGGACACCGCGCGGGCGCTGCGCACCCACGGGATACGCGATCGCGCGCTGGAACGCCTGGCGCGCCGCCTGGCCGCCACGGGCGAGGACGGCGGCGGCGACCCGGTATAGTGAGGGCTGTAGTCTTTTCTTTCCGCCGACCATGTCCATCGCCGACATCCGCCAGAACTACCAGCAGGGCGCCTTGCTGGAAGCCGACGCTCCCGCCTCGCCGTTCGAATTGTTCGGAGCCTGGTTCGGCCGCGCCGTCACCGACCAGTTGCCCGACCCCAATGCCATGACGCTGGCCACCGTGGACGAACGCGGCCGCCCGGCCGCGCGCACCGTGCTGCTCAAGGGCTACGACGAACGCGGCTTCGTGTTCTATACCAACTACCAGTCGCGCAAGGGCCGGGACCTGGCCCACCTGCCCTATGCCAGCCTGCTGTTCTTCTGGCCCGTCCACGAACGGCAGATCCGTATCGAGGGCCGGGTGGAACGGACCTCGGACCAGGAGTCGGACACCTATTTCCACAGCCGGCCGCTGGCCTCGCGCATCGGCGCCTGGGCCTCGGACCAGAGCACCGAAATCCCCGACCGCGACGTGCTGCGCGCGCGGGAGACGCAATTGCGGGCCGAGCTGGGCGAGCATCCTCCGCGCCCCGCCCATTGGGGCGGATACCGCGTGGTGCCGGACTCCATCGAGTTCTGGCAGGGCCGGCCGTCGCGCCTGCACGACCGGCTGGTCTATCGTCCCCTGGCCGCAGGGGGCTGGCGCATCGTGCGCCTGGCGCCTTGATCGCCGCATGACCCCGCAGGACCAGTCTCCCGGTCCGGACGAGGCGGCGGACGACGAGAACGGCGCACAGCGCTCGTTCTTCGACGACGCGCCCGCCAGGCCGCCCGCCAAGGCCAGGGGCCGGGCCAGGACGATTCCCGCCGCCGAGCATCCCGACGCGCTGCGCCAGCTCGGCGCCGCGATGCCCGCACAGTTGCACCTGGGAACCTCGTCCTGGGCCTTCGCCGGCTGGAATGGCATCGTCTACGGCGCCAAGGCCAGCGAATCGCTGCTGTCGCGCGAAGGCCTGCCGGCCTACTCGTCCCATCCGCTGCTCAATAGCGTCAGCCTGGACCGCACCTTCTACGCGCCGCTGACCGCCGAACAGTACGCCCACTACGCGAACCAGGTGCCCACGGGTTTTCGCTTCGTCGTCAAGGCGCCCAACCTGGTGACCGACGTCGTCCTGCGCGACGATCGCGGCGCGCCGGCCGGCCCCAATCCCAGCTTCCTGGACCCGGTGCTGGCCACCGACCATTTCGTGACGCCCTGCCTGGAGGGCCTGGGCACGAAGGCGGGTCCGCTGGTGTTCCAGTTCTCGCCGCTGCCCCCCGAGATCCTGGGCGATCCCGCCGGCTGGGTCGCCCGCCTGTCGGCGTTCCTGGCCGCGCTGCCTGCGCTGCCCGCCTCGCAGGGCCACGAACGCCCGTTCTACGCGGTGGAGTTCCGCGACCCGCAGGCGGTCACGCCGCGCATGATGAAGATGCTGGCGGAGCGCGGCGTGCGCTACTGCGTCGCCATCCATGCGCGGATGCCGTCGGCGGCGCGCCAGATGCAGGCCGTGGCGGCGACCGGCCCCGGCCCGCTGGTGGTGCGCTGGAGCCTGCTGGCGGGCCAGCGCTACGAAGCGGCCAAGGCGCGCTTCTCGCCCTTCGACAAGATCCAGGTCCAGGATCCCGAAACGCGGCGGGTCCTGGCCGAAGCCGCGCTGGCCGCCCACGCCGCGGGCCAGCCGGCCTGGATCGTGGCCAACAACAAGGCCGAGGGCAGCGCGCCCCTGACGCTCGAGCTGCTGGCAAGGGAAATCGCGACACGCTCCGCGCCGCCCGGATAGAATGAGGGATTACAGCAACATCAGCCACGCAACCCGCGACCTGGGTGCGTCAGCCCTCCCCCCTGGATGCCCGCAGCTCTTCCGGACTTCGACTCCACCGCCTTCCGCTCCGCCCTGGGCCGCTTCGCCACCGGTGTGACGGTCGTCACCGCCATGGGCCCCGACGGCCATCCTGTCGGCCTGACGGTCAGTTCATTCAATTCGGTGTCGCTATCGCCGCCGCTGGTGCTGTGGAGCCTGTCGCTCACCTCCGGATCCCTGCAGGCGCTCGAAGCGGCCAGCCATTACGCGGTGAACGTGCTGGCGGCCGACCAGATCGACGTCGCCCGGCGCTTCGCCACGCGCGGCCATGCCGCCGACCGCTACGCGCACGTCACCTGGCGGCCCGGCAGGCATGGCGCCCCGCTGATAGACGGTTGCACGGCGTGGTTCGAATGCTATAACCGCAGCAGGTACCGCGAAGGCGATCACTGCATCTTCGTCGGCGAAGTCGAGCATTGCGGTCACACCGATGCCATGCCGCTGGTGTTCCATGCCGGAGGCTTCGACCTGACGCCGCAGCGCACGCGCAAGACTCCTTGACCCCATGACCGCCAGGCTTTCCATGCATCGTCGCACCGTCCTCGCCCTGCTCTGCGCCCTGTCCCTGACCGCCTGCAACGGCTATTTCGGCTCGTCCGACGATGACAGCGGCGGCGGCGGTGGAGGCGGCGGGGGCAACAGCGACGCCCAGGGCATCTGGACCGGCAACCTCACCAGCGACACCTTGTCGCTGAGCATGCTGGTCACGCCCAGCAACGAACTGTGGGCCATGTCCTGGAGCGAGGGCTTCAGCCAGGTGCGGCGCATGACCCGCGGCACCGGGTCCCTGAACGGCAAGGCCTTCACCGGCACGGGCAAGACCTTCGGCACCGGCGACACCACGGTCGAGACGGCCAACCTGACCGGGACGGTCACCAGCGCGTCCAGCTTCGACGGCAACCTGGGCCAGAACGTGACCTTCACGTCCAGCTTCAACAGCCAGTACAACGATGCCTTCGACCTGGCCAACTACGCCGGAACGTGGACGGGCCGCGACAGCACCAGTTCCGCCGTCACGATCACCGTGCAGTCCAATGGCGATTTCTCGGCCCGCTCGTCCATCAGCGGCCGGCCGGACACCTGCAACATCAACGGCGCGCTGGCCAGGGCTTCCTCGGGCAAGAACTACGCGACCACGACCTTCTCGTTCGGCAGCGCCACGAACTGCCTGAGCCAGCACGCGGGCGCCAGCATGCAGGGCGTGGCGATACGGTTGACGGAAAAGGACAAGCAGCCGCTGCTGCTGATCATGGCGACCAACAGCGGCCAGTCGGCGGGCTGGTTCGCCTACGCGCGCAAGCAGTAGATCAGGCCTCGCCCGACCCCACGGCCGCCCGTCCCAGGCGGTCGCGCACCGCCGTCCAGGCGGGCGCCGCGGGCGGCTGCTCGAACAGCAGGACATCCACTCCCTTGCCGTCCAGTTCGCGCAGGGTCGCGTACAGCGCCTGCGCATAGCGTTCGGGATCGGCGGGCGCCTCTAGCCAGCAGGCCGCGCCGCCCGGATCCTGGCGGGACCAGACCCCCGCCGAGCGGCCACGCGCCGCCTCGGCGGCGATCTCGTCCGCGAGCCGGCCGGCGTCGACCAGCCTGAGCGGCGTGCGCGGCGCATAGTGCGCCGACAGCGATCCCGATACGCGCGGCACCGGGCGTTGCGCGTCCATCTGGGCGCGGGTCAGCACGGGGCTGCCCAGCACCTCGGACAGGGCCAGGGCCGAGACATGGCCCGGACGCAGCAGGATGGGGATCTGGGTGGAGACGTCGACGATGGTCGACTCGATGCCGACTTCGCAGGGCCCGCCGTCCAGCACCAGCGGCACCGCGTCGCCGAACTCGTCGGCCACGTGAGCCGCCGTGGTCGGGCTGACCCGGCCGAAGCGGTTGGCCGACGGCGCGGCCAGGCCGCCGCCGAACGCGGCCAGGAGGGCCTGCGCGGCCGAATGCGAGGGACAGCGCAGCCCGACCGTGTCCTGCCCGCCCGTGACGGCATCCAGCACCCCGGCGGCGCGCGGCAGGATCAGCGTCAGCGGCCCGGGCCAGAATGCGTCCATCAGCCGGCGGGCGGCCTCCGGAATGCTGGCGGCCCAGCGCGACAGGTCGGCGCCGGCCGCGACGTGCACGATGACGGGATGGTCGTTGGGCCGGCCCTTGGCGGCGAAGATGCGCGCCACCGCCTCGGCGTCCGAGGCATCGGCGGCCAGGCCGTAGACCGTCTCGGTGGGCATGCCCACCAGTTGTCCGGCCTGGAGCAGCGCCACCGCTTGCGCGATGGCTTCCGGCGTGGGCGGCAGGATGCGCGCGCTCATGCGGCTACGGATAGGCGATGCCCAGCGCCGCCGCCACCTGCGCGGCACTGCGCTCGGCCTGCGCGCGGTCCGCGCCCAGGCAGGTCACGTGGCCCATCTTGCGGCCGCGCCGTGCCTCGGTCTTGCCGTACAGGTGCAGCTTGGCGGTGGGTGCCTGCAGGGCCCGGCCCCAGGCCGGTTCGGCGGCCTGTTCGCCCGCCTGGAACCAGATGTCGCCCAGGATGTTGAGCATGACCGACGCGGCCAGCGCATCGGACGACCCCAGCGGCTGGCCCGCCAGCACCCGTACCTGCTGCTCGAACTGGCTGGTGACGCAGGCATCGATGCTGTAGTGGCCGCTGTTGTGGGGCCGTGGCGCGATCTCGTTGACGATCAGGCGATCGCCCGGCAGCACGAAGAACTCCACGCACAGCACGCCGCAATACTCCAGCCCGGCCGCGACCTGCAGCGCCGCGGCGCGGGCGCGGCGCACGATGTCCTCGGAAGCGCGCGGCGACGGCACGGTCGAGATCGCCAGGATGCCGTCGCGATGCACGTTCTCGGAGACCGGATAGGTCACCACTTCGCCGTCGAAGCCGCGCGCGACCACGACGGAGATTTCGAACTCCAGCGGCAGCCTGGCCTCGAGCACGCAGGGCACGTTGCCGAACGAGGCGAACGCGGCGCGCGCCTGCTCGGCCGACTCGACCCGGGCCTGGCCCTTGCCGTCGTAGCCCAGGCGCGTGGCCTTCAGGATGCCCGGATACAGCGAGGCGGGCGCCGCGGCGATGTCGGCCTCGGCGCGGATCTCGGCATAGGGCGCCACGGGCACGCCTATCGAGGCGATGTAGCCCTTCTCGGCGATGCGGTCCTGGGCGATGGCCACCGCGCCGGCAGCCGGACTGACCTGGCAGCGCAGGGCCAACTTCTCGAGGCTGGCGGCCGGGACGTTCTCGAATTCGGTGGTAACGGCGGCGCAGCGCTCGGCCAGTTGCGCCAGGCCGGCCTCGTCGTCGTAGCCGGCACGGATGTGCAGGTCGGCCACCGCGCCGGCGGGACAATCGGCGATCGGATCCAGCACCGCCACGCGGTACCCCATGCTTTGCGCGGCATGGCAGAACATCCGGCCCAGTTGGCCGCCGCCCAGCAGCCCCAGCCAGCCGCCCGGCTGCACCACGCGCGCCTTCGCCTTGCCTTCGCTCATGCCTGTCCCCCCGGAGGCAGCGCCATCGCGCGCGCGGCCTCGGTCTGGCGGGCACGGAAGGCCTCGAGCTTCTTGCGCAGCGCCGGATCGGTACAGGCCAGGTTGGCCACCGCATGCAGCGCCGCGTTGGCGGCCCCGGCTTCGCCGATGGCGAAGGTGGCCACCGGCACGCCCTTGGGCATCTGCACGATGGAAAGCAGGGAGTCCTCGCCGCGCAGGTACTTGGACGGCACCGGCACGCCGAACACCGGCACCGGCGTCAGCGCCGCCAGCATGCCCGGCAGGTGGGCCGCGCCGCCGGCGCCCGCGATGATGGCGCGCAGGCCCCGGCGGGTGGCCTCGGCGCCGTACTCGACCATGTCGAGCGGCATGCGGTGGGCCGACACCACGCGGGCTTCATGCGCCACGCCGAACTCGTCGAGCACGGCGACGGCATGCTTCATGATCTCCCAGTCGCTGGAAGACCCCATGACGATGCCGATCTGCACCGCCTCGGGGGAAGAAGAGGAAGAAGGGGAACTGGACATGTGGGACCTTGCGGGCACCCGGCGTGCCGGGGCAGCGGGCGAGCGTCGAAAAGCGCGATTTTAACCCGCCACGGCATCGCCGCAGCGGGATGCCCGCCCCCTTGGGCGATCCCGCAACAGGACCTAGCCGATCAACGCATTGACCAGCGCGCCGCCGCCCACCAGCCAGACGAACAGCAGCCCGGCCAGCAGCAGCGGGCGCAAGCCGGCGCGGCGGATGGCGCCGACGTGGGTGGTCAGCCCCAGCGCGGCCATGGCGATGGCCAGCAGCAGGGTATCGAAGTCGATCGCGGCCGACATCAGCCAGTCGGGAATCGACACCAGCGAATTGAATACCACCATGGCGATGAAGCCCACGGCGAACCAGGGAATGCACAGGCCGCTGCCCTCGCCCTTGCCGTCGGCCTTGCCGCGCGCGCACTCCCAGGCCAGCCAGGCGGACAGCCCCAGCAGGAACGGAGCCAGCATCATGACGCGCACCATCTTGGCGATCACGGCGGTGTCGGCCGCTTCGGTTCCCACCGCGCGGGCCGCGGCGATGACCTGGGCCACCTCGTGCACCGTGGAGCCGACGTAGACGCCGAAGCCGTGCGTGCCGCCCGGGATCAGGCCCCACTGCTGGTTCAGTTCGTACAGGAAAGGATAGAGGAACATCGACACCGTGCCGAACACCACCACGGTCGCGACCGCCACCGCGACCTGGTCGGCCTTGGCGCGCAGGACCGGCGCGGTCGCCATGACCGCGGCCGCGCCGCAGATGGAGCCGCCGGCGCCGATCAGCCAGGCCGACGTCCGGTCGAGCTTGAACACCCGCGTGCCCACCAGCCATGCCAGGCCGAAGGTCGACAGCAGCATGACCGCGTCGATGGCCACGCCCGCGGCGCCGACGCCGCCTATGTCCTGCCACGTCAGGCGCAGGCCATACAGGATGACGCCCGCACGCAACAGGGTCTGCTTGGCCACCCCCACCCCGGCCGCGCTGGGCGCGGCGATGCGCGGATAGACGGTGTTGCCCACCAGCATGCCCAGCACGATGGCCAGCGTCAGCGCGCTGAACCCTCGGCTGGCGAAGAATTCCCAGCCCGCCAGCCCCATCGCGGCCACCCCGATGGCCGTGGCCAGGAGGAGGCCGGGGCCCGCCTGCCGGAAGAATCCGGCCTTGCCCTGAGACGGGCGGCCGGCGGCGGCGATGGAGGTAGCAGACGAATTCGACATAAGCTAATAACTTCTGGAATGAACGCCCTCCACTCTAAGCACGCTCTTCGATCCGTCAAAACGGTTTATTTTTGTATATTCAAGCTGGAAAACCGGTAATTCGAGTTATATGGAAGCCCTGCGCCTGACCCTGCGCCAATTGCAGATATTCGCCGCCGTCGCCAACACCGGCAGCACCAGCGCCGCCGCCGCGGCCGTGGCGCTGTCCCAGTCCGCCACCAGCGCGGCGCTGAACGACCTGGAGCGGGCCCTGGACATGGCGTTGTTCGACCGGGTGGGCAAGCGCCTGGTGCTCAACGACAACGGCCGGGAACTGCTGCCCCAGGCGCGCGAGCTGCTGGACCGCGCCACCGCGATCGAACGCTGGGCCCGCGACGGCCAGGGCCACGTGGGCGTGCTGCGCATCGGCGCCAGCACCACCATCGGCAACTACGTGCTGCCCACCCTGCTGGCGGGCTTCCAACGCGACCTGGCGGACAGCGGCCAGCCGCAATGGACGGCTCATGTCGCCATCGCCAACACGCTGGCCATCGCCACCCAGGTGGTGAATTTCGAGCTGGACCTGGCCCTGGTCGAGGGGCCGTGCGAACAGCCCGAACTGACCGTCGAGCCCTGGCTGACCGACGAACTCGTGATCGTGGCCGGCGCGCGCGACCCCATCGTGCCGCCGGCGGGCGGCCGGGTCTCGACCGCCCAGCTGCGCGCCGCCACGTGGCTGCTGCGCGAGGAAGGCTCCGGTACCCGCGAGACCATACGCGAGGCGCTGACCCCGCACCTGCACCACATGAAGTCGGGCATCGAGTTCGGCAACTCGGAAGCGATCAAGCGCGCCGCCGCGGGCGGGCTGGGCATTACCTGCCTGTCGCGCTGGGTGGTCAGCGACATGCTGGCGACCGGGGAACTGGTCGAGCTGCCCACGGGGCTGCCGCGCCTCGACCGCTCGTTCTACCTGATCTCCCACGCGCGCAAGCTGGCCACGCCCGGCGTGCGGCGCCTGACGGCCTACCTGCGGGCCTTCGCGCAGGATACGGCGGCGTAGGCGCGTCGCCCCGGACAGCGCGGCCCCCCGAAGCGAAAAATCAAGCACAATCTCTTTTTGCTTACCGCTTCATAGCCATAGGATTCCCGGTATGGATGTCACGCTAGCCAATTTCGAAAGCGAGGTCTTGCAGGCCTCGCGCGACAAACCGGTCCTGGTCGATTTCTGGGCCCCGTGGTGCGGCCCCTGCCGGTCCCTGACCCCGACCCTGGAAAAGCTGGAGCGCGACTATGGCGGCGCCTTCAAGCTGGTCAAGGTCAACGTCGACGAGAACCAGCAGTTGGCCGCCCACTTCCAGGCGCGCAGCATTCCGCTGGTCGTCGCCATCCTGGGCGGCCGGCCGGTGGACCAGTTCACCGGCGCACTGCCCGAAGGCCAGATCCGCGCCTTCATCGACCGCCTGCTGCCGCTGCCGCACGAACAGGAACACCAGCAGGCCATGGCGGCCATGCAGGCCGGGGACGTCCCCACCGCCGAGAAGCACCTGCGCGCGGCGCTGGTCCTGGACGCGGCCTACGATCCGGCGCGCATGGACTATGTCGAGCTCTTGCTGACCACGGGCCGCCCCGAGGACGCCAAGGCCCAGTTCGCGCTGCTGACGCCGCAGGCCAAGGCCGACCCCCACTACGCCAACCTGGAGACCGCGCTGAACGCGGTCGAGCAGGCGCAGGATTCGCCCGAGGAAACCGAGCTGCTGGCCCGTATCCAGCAGAACCCCGGCGACCTGCAGGCGCGCCTGGACCTGGCCAACAAGCGCATCGCGCGCCGCGCCTGGGCCGGCGCGATGGACGAACTGCTGGAAATCGTCCGGCGCGACCGCAGCTTCCAGGACGAGATCGGCCGCAAGACCATGATCGCCGTCTTCGACATGGCCTCGGCCCAACCCGAGCTGGTCTCGCAGTACCGCCGGAAATTGTCGACGGTATTGTTCTGACCCCCAGGGGAAGCCCACCCCCTACCCGCTGACGCGGGCCCCCTCAAGGGGGCGGCGCTGGCGGACCGGCAAAGCCGGATCCGCGGCGCCCAGGGTCTAGTGCCTGTTTCTTGGTACGCCACACCGTTGCTACCGCGGGCAGCCAGCGATAGCAACCGTGCTTCAGTCCAAGATACTTTCTCTAGACCCAGGAAACCGCGGATCCGGCTTTGCCGGTCCGCCGGTTTCGCCCCCTGGGGGGCGCGCGTCAGCGCGTAGGGGGGGTCCTCTTCTTCTATTCGAGTTTTATGCCGGTTTCGGCCACGACCTTGCCCCAGCGCTGCGTTTCGTCGGCGACCAGCTTGGCCAGTTCGGCGGGTGACGAGGGGGCCGGGTCGGCGTAGACGCCGGACAGTTTCTCCGTCACGGCGGGCTCGCGCAGCGCGGTCGCCACCATTTTCGACAATGCATCCACGGCGGACTGGGGCGTGCCCTTGGGGGCGAACAGCGCGAACCAGCCGCCCGACTCCAGGCCCGACACGCCGGATTCGGCGAAGGTGGGAATGTCCGGCGCGAAGCGCGAACGCTGGGTGCCCGTCACGGCGATGGCCTTGATGCGGCCGTCCTTGAGCAGCGGCATGGCCGGCGGCAGGCCGGCCACCACCAGGTCCAGTTCGCCGCGCGCCAGCGCCGGCAGGGCCTCGGCGAAGCTGCGGCTGTACGGGATGTGCAGCAGCTTGAGCCCATAGTTGCTTTGCAGGTAGGCGGCGGCCAGGTGCAGGTTGGTGCCGACGCCGGGCGTGCCATAGCGCAGTTCCTTCTGCCTGGCCAGGGCCAGGAACTCTTGCGGGTTCGAGGCCGGCAGCTTGGGGCTGGCCAGCAGCACGTTCTGGATGCGGGCCAGCAGCGCGACGGGCGCGAAGTCCTTCTCGGGCTTGATGCGCCAGTCGGGATAGAGATGGGTCAGGATGCCGTGCGTGTCCTTGCCGCCCAGCAGCAGCGTATAGCCGTCGGCCTTGGCGTCGGCCACGGCCTCGGTGCCTATCTTGCCGCCGGCGCCCAGTTTGTTCTCGACCACGAAGGATTGGCCGGTCTGGCGCGACAACTGTTCGCTCACGACGCGCGCGATCAGGTCCGGCGCCGTGCCCGGCCCATAGGGCACGACCACGCGCACGGGCCGGTCGGGATAGGAAGGTTTCTGGGCCGCCGCGGACGCGCAGACGAACAGGGCGGCGAGCGCGCAACGCGCGATGGATCGGTGCATGGAAGTCTCCTCGTATACGCACGCCCGTGTCTTTCGAATGGAGGGTCCGGCATGCGCAGACTCGATGCTAAACCTCTAAAACTCAAAAATCTATACTTTTGATTTTTTGAGGTCTAGAATGGGCGCCGATGATCGAACCGCAGGAGCATCATGGCCCGCTTACCCATCACCATCGCCACCTGGGACTATGACCGGGTCCGTCCGCTGCTGGACGGCCGCGTCACCGTCGAAGGCTGCGAGGTCAACTACCTTCCCATGCCGGTGGAAGAGTGTTTCCATCGCGCCTATTTCCACGGAGAATTCGACGTCGCCGAGATCGGCTTCAGTCCGTTCCTGATCGCGCTGTCGCGCGGCATCGCGCCCTACGTCGCCCTGCCCGTCTTCCTGTCGCGCACCTTCCGCCACTCCGCCATCTACATCCGCAATGACCGCGCCATCGCCAGCGCGGCCGACCTGCGCGGCAAGCGCATCGGCCTGCCCGAGTACCAGATGTCCGCCGTGCTGTGGGTGCGGGGTTTCCTGAAGGACGAGTACGGCATCGAGGCCGCCGACATCGAATGGGTCCAGGGTGGCCTGGAACAGTACGGCCGCAAGGACAAGTTCCCGCTCAATCTTCCGCCGGGCTTCCCGCTGTCGAGCGCGCCCCAGGGCCGCTCGCTGTCCAGCCTCCTGGCCAACGGCGAACTCGATGCCGTCATCTCCGCCCGAGCGCCTTCCTGCCTGCTCGACGGCCACCCCCGGGTGCAGCGCCTGTACCCCGACTATCGCGCGGTCGAGCAGGCGTACTACGCCCGCACCGGCCTGTTCCCCATCATGCACGCGCTGGGCGTGCGCCAGGACCTCGCCCAGGCGCATCCGTGGCTGCCCTCCAGCCTGTACAAGGCGTTCGCCCAGGCCAAGGAAATCGCCGAGCGCGACCTGCGCGAAGTCACCGCGCTGAAGATCGGGCTGCCGTGGGTGACCGCCGAGCTGGAAGCGACCGAGGCGGTCATGGGCCGGGACTTCTGGCCCTATGGCGTGGAAGCCAACCGCAAGACGCTGGAAGCGATGACGCGCTATTCGTACGAACAGGGGCTGGCCGTCCGCCAACTGGGCGTGGACGAACTGTTCGCGGCCAGCACGCTCGACCCCGTCCACATCTAGGAGCCGTCCATGCCCGCGCAACTGATCTGCTGTTCGCACAGTCCGCTCATGCTGGCGGATATCGAGGCGTCCGACCCCGAGGGCCAGCGCGCCTTCTTCGACCAGATGGAAACGGTCTCGCGCGAGGTCCATGCCTTCGCGCCGGACCTGGTGGTGAGCTTCGGCCCCGACCATTTCAACGGCTTCTTCTACGACCTGATGCCGGCGTTCTGCCTGGGCCTGGCGGCACACGGCACGCGCGACTGGGGACTGCCCGGCGGCCCGCTGCGCGTGCCCACCGAGCTGGCGCTGGAGTGCGCCCGGGCGCTGCATCGGCAGGACCTGGATACCGCCATTTCCTACGACATGTGCGTGGACCACGGCAACGCCATCTCGCTGACGCAACTGACGGGCGCGCTGGCGCGCTACGACGTGCTGCCCATCTTCCTGAATTGCGCCGCCGATCCGCGGCCGTCCATGCGCCGATCGCGCCTGTTCGGCGAGGCCGTGGGCCGCTTCCTGGCCACGCGCGGCCTGCGCGTGACCATCATCGGCTCGGGCGGCCTGTCGCACGATCCTCCCACGCCGCGCCTGCGCCAGGTGCCGCACGACATCGCGCAACGGCTGGTCAAGCGGCATACCCCCACGGCCGAGGAACTGGCCGCGCGCGAGGCCCGCGTGATCCAGGCCGGCCGCGACCTGGTCGCCGGCAAGGGGCCGTGCATGCCGCCCGACCGCGACTGGGACGAGGCCTTCATGGCCAAGCTGTGCGCGTACGACGTCGATGCCCTGGATGCCATCGACGATGCCGAGATCGACCGCAAGGCCGGCTTCGGCGGGCACGAGATCCGGGCCTGGGTCGCGGCCGCGGCCGCCGCGCGCGCGATCGAGACCCATCCCATGCAGGTGCGCTACTACCGGATCATTCCCGAGTGGCTGACGGGCATGGGCATCGTCACCGCCGGCTGACCCACCGACCACGAACCGACCAGGACACACCATGGCCCCCATTGCCCATCGCACCGGCACCGCCCGCAGCGGCGACGTCGAGATCTTCTATCGCCGCTTCGGCGCCCCCGGTGCCACGCCCGTCCTCATCGCGCACGGCCTGTCCTACTTCTCGTACGACTGGACCGGCATCGCCGAGGCCCTGGCCACCGATCGCGAAGTGGTCGCCGTCGACCTGCGCGGCTTCGGCGACTCCACCCGCAGCCTCGAGCGGCACTACGACCTGCGCGACTTCGCCGGCGACCTCATCGCCGTGCTCGACCATCTGCAGTGGCCGCGCGCGGTGCTGGCCGGCCACTCCATGGGCGGGCGGATCTGCCTGTGCACCGCGCACTGGTATCCCGACCGCGTGGCGGCGCTGGCCTGCCTGGACTTCGCGCCCGACGTGGCCGCCGCGGGCCGCCGCAATGTCGCCCTGCGCATCGGCAACCAGCCAGACGTCTTCGTATCCGTGGACGAGGCACTGGCCTACCACGGCCTGCCCGCCGGCCTGCCCGCGGACGCTCCCGCCAGGAAACGCTACGAAGCTTTCCTGCGGCCCGTTCCCGGCGGCTACGAGCTCAAGCGCGACCTGCACTTCCGCGACAGTTTCCGCCAGACCCTGCAGGGCAAGCCCGCCGCGCCGGGACCGGACCTGTGGGCCATGGTCAGGGAACTGCGGATACCGGCACTGTTCGTGCGCGGCAGCCGGTCCGACATGTTCGAGGCGCCCACGCTGGACAAGCTGCGGCTGGCCAACCCGCGTTGCCGCGCGGAAGAAATAGACGGCAGCCACGACCTGGCCGGCGACAACCCCGGGGACCTGGCGCGCGTGCTGCGCGCCTTCCTGCCCGCCGGCTGAACCGGCCGCCGGCCCGATACGACACGACGACACCGAACCAGGAGGAAGACCATGTCCATCGAAAAACTGCTGCCCCGGCACCGCGACCTGTATTACGGCGGCGCCTGGCATCGCCCGGAAGGCGGCTATGCCGACTCCTTCAGCCCGTCCACCGGCGAGAACCTGGGCCCCTGCGCGGTGGCCAGCCGCGCCGACGTCGACGCCGCCGTGCGCGCCGCCCACGAGGCCTATCGCTCGTGGCGTCGCACCTCGCCCGGCGAACGCGCCACGGTGCTGCGCCGCATCGCCCAGGTCATGCGCGAGCATCGCGAGGAACTGGCCATGATCGACGCCATCGACTGCGGCAATCCCGTGTCCGCGCTGATGAACGACGTCGACATCGCCACCCAGCTCATCGACTATTTCGCGGGACTGGTCTATGAGCTGCGCGGCTCCACGATCCCCATGGGCGAAGGCGTCATCGACATGACGGTGCGCGAGCCCTACGGCGTCTGCGCCCGCATCGTCGCCTACAACCACCCCATGATGTTCACGGCCAGCCGGCTGGCGGCGGCAGTCGCGGCCGGCAATACCGTCATCATGAAACCGCCGGTGCAGGCGCCGCTGTCGGCCTACCGGCTGATGGAACTGATAGACGGCATCGCGCCGCCCGGGGTCATCAACGTGCTGTCGGGCGGGACCGAGTGCGGCCAGGCGCTGGTGGACCACCCGCTGGTGCCCAAGGTCACGCTGATCGGCAGCATCGCCACCGGCAAGGCCATCGCGCGCGGCGCGGCCGAGCACCTCAAGCACGTCAGCCTGGAACTGGGCGGCAAGAACGCGCTAGTGGTCTATCCCGACGCGGACCTGGAACGGGCGATCAAGGGCGCCGTGGCCGGCATGTGCTTCACCTGGTGCGGCCAGGCGTGCAGCTCGACCACGCGCCTGTTCGTGCACGAGTCGGTGTACGAACAGGTGGTCCAGGGCGTGCTGGAAGGCGTGCGCGCCTACCGCCCCGGCCTGCCCACCGACAAGGCCACGACCATGGGCGCCATCGTCTCGCGCGAGCAGTACGACAAGATCATGCACTACATCGAGCTGGGCAGGCAGGAAGGCGCCCGGCTGGCCGCGGGCGGCAGGCATCCCGACGGCGCCGAGCTGGCCAACGGGCACTTCATCGAACCCACCGTGTTCACCGACGTGACCATGGACATGCGCATCGCGCGCGAAGAGATCTTCGGCCCGGTGCTGTCCATTCTCAAGTGGTCGGACGAGGACGAGATGTTCGAACAGGTCAACTCGCTGGAGTACGGACTGGCCGCCGGCGTCTACACCACGCGCCTGGACACGGCCCACCGCGCCGCCGGCCGCTTCGAGGCGGGCTACGTCTGGGTCAACAACGCCGCCAAGCATTTCTTCCCCGCACCCTTCGGCGGCTACAAGCAGTCGGGCAACAACCGCGAGGAATCCTTCGAGGAACTGGTGTCCTACACGCAATTGAAGAACGTCTACATCACGCTTTGAACCAGGAAGAGACAAGCATGCAATTCGATCAGTTGAAGAACGTCAAAGTCGAGATCGCCAACGGCATAGGCTGGGTCACGCTGAACCGCCCCGACAAGCGCAACGCGATGAGCCCGGACCTGCACTTCGAGATGGTGGACGTGCTCAAGGAGCTGGCCGAGGAGCCGTCGGTGCGCGTGCTGGTGCTGACCGGCGCGGGCGACAGCTGGTGCGCCGGCCAGGACATAGGCCTGTTCTTCCGCGCGCTGGACGACAAGCCCAAGCAGCGCCACCTGGCCCGTCTGGCCAACCACGAATGGCGCTGGACCCTGCTCAGCAGCTTTCCCAAGCCCACCATCGCCATGGTGAACGGGCACTGCTACGGCGGCGCCTTCGTGCAGTTGTTCGCCTGCGATTTCGCCATCGCGGCGGACGAAGCGCAGTTCGGCCTGTCCGAGGTGAACTGGGGCATCCTGCCCGGCGGCCTGGTCGGCAAGGTCATCGTCGACGGCCTGGCCTACCGCGACGCGGTCTACTATGCGATGACGGGCGATCCCTTCAATGGCAAGGTGGCCGCGCAGATGCGGCTGGTGACCGAGTCCGTGCCGCTCGAGCGGCTGCGCGCGCGCACCGAGGAACTGGCCGCCACGCTGGCGCGCAAGAATCCGCAGACGCTGCGCACCATCAAGGAAAGCCTGCGCCTGGTGCGCGGCATGAGCGTGGACCAGGCCGCCGACTACTTGCTGGCCAAGGAACGCGAGATGCGCTTCATGGATACCGAGGGCGGGCGCGAACAGGCGATGACCCAGTTCCTGGACGAGAAGACCTATCGCCCCGGCTACGGCGAATACCGGCGGGACGCGCAATGAGCGCCGCATCCGCGCCCGCCTCCGGCGACGTGCTGCAAGGCATCCGGGTGCTGGAGCTGGGCAACTTCATCACCGGCCCCTACGCCGGCCTGATGCTGGCCGACCTGGGCGCCGACGTGATCAAGGTCGAGCGGCCGGAAGGCGACCCCTTCCGCGCCTTCCGCGACGGCCAGTACAGTCCGAACTTCGTCGCCTTCAACCGCAACAAGCGCAGCGTCAGGCTGGACCTGGGCAGCGCGGCCGGGCGCGACGCCCTGCTGCGGCTGGTGGACACGGCGGACGTGCTGATCGAGAACTTCCGCCCCGGCGTCATGGACCGGATGGGACTGGGATGGGAAACGCTGCGCGCCCGGCGGCCGCAGCTGGTCTATTGCGCCATCGGCGGCTTCCTGCCCGGCAGCCGGCACGAGGGCCAGCCGGCCTTCGACACCATCGGGCAGGCCCTGAGCGGCATGCTGGACACCTTCCTGGATCCGTCCGATCCGCAGGTGCGCGGCCCCACCATCTCGGACCAGCTGGCGGGCATGTACGCGTGCCAGGGCATCCTGGGCGCGCTGTTCGCCCGCCAGGCCAGCGGGCGGGGCCGGCTGGTGGAGGTCAACATGATCGAAGCCTCCATGTCCTTCATGCCCGACTTCTTCGCCAGCTATACCCGCGACGGCACGCGCATGCAGTCGACCACGCGCGCGTCCTATTCGCACAGCCTGGCATTCGAGTGCGCCGATGGCGCGCGTATCGGCCTGCAGCTCTCGTCGCCGCCGAAATTCTGGGAAGGCCTGGTGCGGGCGGTGGACATGCCCGAACTGCGGGACGATCCGCGCTTCGCCACCCGCGGCGCGCGCATCGCCAACTTCGAGGCGCTGTCGGGCCTGCTGCGCGAGCGCTTCCGCACGCGGCCGCGGGAGCACTGGCTGGCCGCGCTGCGCGCCGCCGACGTCCCGCACGCGCCGGTCCTGACCGTGCCGGACATCCTGGACGACCCCGAGTTCGCGGCCGCCGGCAGTTTCCACCAGTTGCATCATCCGGAGATGGGCCCGGTGCGTGCGCTGAGCCGGCCCATCCGCTACGACGGCCAGCGTCCGCCCAGCCGCCATCCTCCTCCCACGCTGGGCGAACAGACCGCCGCGATCCTGGCCGAGGCCGGCCTGTCGGAACAGGAAATCGCCGCCGCCCGGGGACCGACCGCCTAGAGCCGTCCGTTTGCAAAAGAAAAGGAGACACCCCATGCCAGACCATCGCGACACTTCCATCACCCGCCGCGGCTTCATCTCCGCCGGCGCCGGCCTGGCCCTGGCCGCGGCCGGCGCCGCGCGCGGCCAGGGCGACACCTACCCGAGCCGCGCCATCCGCGTCATCGTGCCCTTCCCCGCCGGCGCCGGGGCCGACTCCAACGCCCGGCTGGTGGCCCAGCAATTGGCGGAAAGACTGGGCCAGCCGGTGGTGGTCGACAACCGGCCCGGCGCCAACGGCCTGATCGGCACCGAGGCCGTGGCCAAGGCCGCGCCCGACGGCTATACCCTGCTGTTCGTCGACCGCGGCGCGCTGGGCATCAACCCCAGCCTGTACAAGAAGCTGCCCTACGATCCGTTGAAGGATTTTTCCTACGTAGGCATCGCGGTCTGGGGCCCCTATGTGCTGGTGGCCGGCTCCAAGCAACCCGCCAAGACCATCCAGGAGTTCGTCGCCGCCGCCCGCAAGCAGCCCGGCCGCCTGACCTATGCCAGCTTCGGCAACGGCAGCATGACCCAGCTGGGCACCGAGTCGCTGTGCTCGCTGCTGGGCATACAGCTGACCCACGTGCCCTACAAGGGCGGCGCCCCGGCGCTGACCGCGGCCATGGCCGGCGAGGTGGACATGGCCCTGGTCACGATCGGACCCGCCCTGGGCGCGATCCGCGAAGGCCGCGTGCGGCCGCTGCTGGTGGGCGGCGGCCGCCGCTTCCCGCTGCTGCCGGACGTGCCCGCCGTGAGCGAGATCGGCGGCGACGAGAACACCATCCCCAACACCTATTTCGGCTTCGCCCTGCCGGCCGGCACGCCCGCCGCGATCCGCGACCGCCTCTCGGGCACCATCCGCCAGGTGCTGGCCGATACGGCCATCCGGGCAAAACTGGCCGACAGCGGCTTCCAGCCTGCCCAGGGCACCCCGGAGGAGATGCGGTCCACGGTGGAACGCGACATCGCGGCCTTCGGCCGGCTCGCGCGCGAACTGAACATCCGGCCCGAATGATGGACGGTCCGCAGGATAATGGCGGGGATGGAATAATCGCGGTCTGCGCCCCGGCGCCGACCGCAGCTCCCGAACCAGGCTTCCGACCCATGTCCTCATTCACCGACACCACGCTCGACCGGATGGCGCGCTATCTGCAACTGGCATCGCTGTTCCGCAACAAGATCATTACCGGCGACTGGCCGGTGGGCGGCCGCATCCCGAACGTGGCGGACCTGGCCGTGGACTTCGAAGTGGCGCGCGGCACCATACGCGAGGCGCTGGGCGTGCTGGAGGACGAAGGGCTGATCGAGCGCTTCCGCGCGAAGGGCAGCTTCGTTCGCCGGACGCCCAAGGAGCGCAGCGCGCACCGGCTGGCCATCGACTGGGCCTCGCTGATCTCGGCCCACGAGGGTGCGGACATCGAGGTCCTGGAACAGCGCGAGCTGGACGAACTGCCCGCCTTCGCGGCGGGCGAAGGCGAACCGGCCGAGCATTACACGATGATGCGCCGGCTGCACGCGCGCGACGGCCACCCCTACCTGGCGGCCCGCTTCATTCTGGACAGCGAGTTGTTCAGGCAAGGACCGCCTGAGCGCTTCCGGCACGAGGCCACCCTGCCCATCCTGCACGAGATCGCCGGCAAGCGCATCGCGCGGGCCAACCAGGTCATGACCCTGGGCAGCGCCGACCGCGAGATGGCCGCGCTGCTGGAACTGCCGCTGAACGCGCCGGTGGCGCACGTCGTGCGGCGCGCCATCGACACGTCGGGCAAGCTGATCTACGTGGGGGAAGGGATATACCGGGGGGATGCGGTCAGGCTGGAGATCGCGCTGATCTGATTCAGAGCAGCTTGTCGAGCACCGCCATGACGCCCACGGCCACGACCAGCATGGAACCGAGCTTGATGGTCATGCGCTGTTCCAGCAGGCGCAATTCCGAGCGAAATTCCGATCTCAGCTGACCCTCGGTGCTGATCAACCGGTTTTCCAGCGCGTGGATATCTCCTTTGAGGCTGGTTTCCACCCGCTCGAGATCGGTACGCGCTGCCAGAGAGACCCGTTCGAGATCGGCTCGCGTAGCGAGAGTGACCTTTTCAAGATCGGCCCGCGTAGCCAGCGTAACCTTTTCAAGATCGGCTCGCGTAGCCAAGGCATCCATGCCGGTTGTCAGCACCTGCGCCAGGGCCTCGGCCTGCGCATCGGCCACAGGCGCAGCCACGCCTGCCTGCTGCAGGCGTTTGGAATATTGCAAGGTGTCGAAGGCAAGAGCGGCGGTCATGGAAATATTCTATGCCATACGGTCGCGCTGAAAAACAACGGGCAGGATGTTTCCATCCTGCCCGCCGTCATCCTGCCTGGCACAAGCGCGCGATCAAACCCCGACCAGCCGGACCCGCGCCTCGCGGTACTTGTCCGACGTGCGCTCCAGCACGTTCTGCGGCAGCCTCGGCGCGGGAGCGGTCTTGTCCCAGGGCTGGGTTTCCAGCCAGTCGCGCACGAACTGCTTGTCGAACGACGGCGGGCTGCTGCCCGGCACGTAGGAATCGGCCGGCCAGAAGCGCGACGAATCGGGCGTCAGCACCTCGTCCATCAAATGCAGCACGCCGTTCTCGTCCAGGCCGTATTCGAACTTGGTATCGGCGATGATGATGCCGCGCTGGGCGGCATATTCGGACGCCAACTGGTAGATGCGCAGCGAGACTTCGCGGATCTGCTCGGCCAGTTGCGGGCCGACTTCCCTGACCACGTGCTCGAAGCTGACGTTCTCGTCGTGCGAGCCCAGTTCCGCCTTGGCCGCCGGCGTGAAGATGGGCGCGGGCAGCTTCTGCGCCTGCACCAGGCCTTCCGGCAGCTTGATGCCGCACACGCCGCCGGTGTCCTGGTAGTCCTTCCAGCCCGAGCCGATCAGGTAGCCGCGCACCACCGCTTCCACCAGCACCGGCTTGAGCCGCTTGACCACCACCGCCCGGCCCGCGACCTGGTCGCGTTCGTCGGCGGCGACGACGCTCTCGGGCTCGACGCCGGTTAGGTGGTTGGGGATGATGTTGCCGAGCCGGCCCAGCCAGAAGTTGGTGAGCGAGTTCAGCACCTCGCCCTTGCCCGGGATCGGATCGTCCAGGATGACGTCGAAGGCGGACAGGCGGTCGGTGGTGACGATCAGGAGCTTGTCGTCGCCGACGGCATACATGTCGCGCACTTTGCCTCGCGCCAGCAGCGGCAGGGAACGGATGGTGGACTGGTAGAGCGGTGCGGACATGATGCGGCCTGCTTCGACGGTTGAGGGCTTACTTGACGATCTGGGCCAGCTTGCCGGAGGCGTAGTCGGCGGCGATCTGCGACAGCGGAATCGCCTTGATCTTGCTGGCGTTGCCGGCGGTACCGAACTGGGTGTAGCGCTCGACGCAGATCTTCTTGGCGGCGGCGCGCGCGGGCTTGAGGTACTCGCGCGGGTCGAACTTCGAGGGGTTTTCGGCCAGGAAGCGGCGGATCGCGCCGGTCATCGCCAGGCGGATGTCGGTGTCGATGTTGATCTTGCGCACGCCGTGCTTGATGGCTTCCTGGATTTCCTCGACCGGCACGCCGTAGGTTTCCTTCATGTCGCCGCCGAATTCGCGGATCTCGGCCAGCAGGTCCTGCGGCACGCTGGAGCTGCCGTGCATCACCAGGTGGGTGGTCGGCAGGCGGCGGTGGATTTCCTTGATGCGTTCGATGGCGAGGATATCGCCGCTGGGCTTGCGCGAGAACTTGTAGGCGCCATGGCTGGTGCCGATGGCGATGGCCAGCGCGTCGATCTGGGTGCGCTTGGCGAAGTCGGCGGCCTGCTCGGGGTCGGTCAGCAGTTGTTCGCGGGTCATCGTGCCTTCGGCGCCATGACCGTCTTCCTTGTCGCCCTTCATGGTTTCGAGCGAGCCCAGGCAGCCCAGTTCGCCTTCGACCGAGATGCCCTGCACGTGGGCCATCTTCACGACCTGGGTGGTGACGTCGACGTTGTAGTCGTAATCGGCGATGGTCTTGCCGTCGGCCATCAGCGAGCCGTCCATCATCACGCTGGAGAAGCCCATCGCGATGGCGCCCTTGCAGACGTCGGGCGACTGGCCGTGGTCCTGGTGCATGACGACGGGAATGTGGGGATAGGACTCGACCGCCGCGGCGATCAGGGCCTTCAGGAAGCCTTCGCCGGCATACTTGCGGGCGCCGGCCGAGGCCTGCATGATGACCGGGCTGTTGGTCTCGTCGGCGGCTTCCATGATGGCCTGGACCTGCTCCAGGTTGTTGACGTTGAACGCCGGGATGCCGTAGCCGTTTTCTGCCGCATGGTCGAGCAGTTGACGCATGGAAACGAGTGCCATTGTGAACTCCTGATTGAAAGTTGTAATGCCGCGCTCAACCGTGTTGGCCGACGCGCACGATTTTTAGAGTATTGGTTCCGCCCGGCGAACCCATCGGTTCGCCCACAGTGAAGACGACCAGGTCTCCCGGCCCCGCCACGCCCTTTTCCACCAGCAGTTTCTCGGCCGCCAGCAGCGATGCGTCGCGATCGCCGGATTCTTCCAGCTGCAACGTCCGCACGTTGCGGTACAGCGCTACTTTACGCTGCGTCGCCACGCGCGGGGTCAATGCGTAAATGGGTGTTGCACTATCGTGCCGGCTCATCCACAAGGTGGTCGCACCCGAATGCGTCAACGCGCAGATCGCCTTGCAGCGCATGTGATGCGCGGTGAACAGCGCGGCGTAGGCGATGGACTGGTCCACGCGATGGAAGGTCTGGTCCAGGAAATCCTTGTCCAGCTCGAAATGCTGGGACTTCTCGGCTTCCAGGCAGATGGAGGCCATGGCTTCGATGGTCTCGACCGGGTAGCGCCCGACCGCGGTCTCGGCGGACAGCATCACCGCATCGGTACCGTCGAGCACCGCGTTGGCCACGTCCGACACTTCGGCGCGCGTGGGCATGGCGTTGACGATCATGGATTCCATCATCTGCGTGGCCGTGATGACGGTACGGTTGCGCGAACGCGCCATCCGGATCATGCGTTTCTGCAGCGCGGGCACGGCGGCCGCGCCGACCTCCACCGCCAGGTCGCCGCGCGCCACCATGATGCCGTCCGAGGCGTCGATGATTTCCTCGAGCACGGCGATGGCCTCGGCCCGCTCGATCTTGGCGATGAGCTGGGGCCGCGCGCCGGTGGGGGCGCCGGCGATGGCCACCAGCTGGCGTGCCATCTCCATGTCGGTGCGGTTCTTGGGGAAGCTGATGGCGATGTAGTCCACGCCCATCTGCACCGCGGACCGGAGGTCTTCCATGTCCTTGCCGGTCAGCGCAGGCGCGGTCAGGCCCCCGCCCTGGCGGTTGATGCCCTTGTTGTTCGAGAGCTCGCCCCCGACCAGCACCTCGGTGTGGATCTCGGTGCCTGCGACGCGGATCACCAGCAGGCGGATCAGGCCGTCGTTCAGGAGCAGGATGTCGCCCGACCGCACGTCGCGCGGCAGGTCGGGATAGTCCAGGCCCACCTTGCCCTGGTCGCCCAGTTCGCAGGCGGCATCGAGGATGAAGGGCTGGCCCGGCTCGAGCTGGACCTTGCCGTCGGCGAATTTGCCGACGCGTATCTTGGGCCCCTGCAGGTCGGCCATGATCGCGACCTCGCGATCACAGGTCAGCGCGGCGGCGCGCACCAGGCCGGCGCGCGCCGCGTGGTCTTCCGCGGTGCCATGCGAGAAATTGAGCCGTACTACATCGACGCCGGCACGGATCATCCGCGCCAGCGTGTCGGCCGAGCTGGAAGCCGGCCCGAGTGTAGCCACGATCTTCGTGGCACGAGCGGAAGGTGCGTCCACAGGGTCAGGCGCCTTGAGCGGCGCGCTCCTCCAAGATGGCGACCGCGGGCAGCGACTTGCCTTCCAGGAACTCGAGGAAGGCACCGCCACCGGTCGAGATGTAGCCAACCTGGTCCGCGATGCCGTACTTGGCGATCGCGGCCAGCGTGTCGCCCCCGCCGGCGATCGAGAACGCCGGCGAGGCCGCGATGGCGCGGGCCAGCGTTTCGGTGCCATGCGAGAAGGCGTCGAACTCGAACACCCCCACCGGGCCGTTCCAGACGATGGTGCCGGCGACCTTGAGCAGCTGCGCCAGGCGTTCGGACGTGACGGGACCGATGTCCAGGATCAGGTCGTCGGCCGCGACGGCATCGGCGGACTTGGTCTGGGCCGGCGCATCGGCGGCGAAGGTCTTGGCGCACACCACGTCGGTCGGGATGGGCACGGCGGCGCCGCGCTTCTCCATGATCTCGATGATGGCCCTGGCCTCGTTCACCAGATCCGGCTCGGCCAGCGACTTGCCGATGGGCAGGCCCTTGGCCAGCATGAAGGTGTTGGCGATGCCGCCCCCCACGATGAGCTGGTCGACCTTGTCGGCCAGGCTCTTGAGGATGGTCAGCTTGGTCGAGACCTTGGAACCGGCCACGATGGCCACCAGCGGCCGCTTGGGCGCGCTCAGCGCGCGGCCCAGGGCGTCCAGCTCGGCCGCCAGCAGCGGGCCGGCGCAGGCCACGGGGGCGTAGCGCGCGATGCCGTGCGTGGTGGCTTCCGCGCGGTGCGCGGTGCCGAAGGCGTCGTTGGCGTAGACGTCGCACAGCGCGGCCATCTTGCGCGCCAGCGCCTCGTCGTCTTTTTTCTCGCCCTTGTTGACGCGGCAGTTCTCGAGCAGCACGACTTCACCGGGCGCGACGGACACGCCGTCGACCCAGTCGGCCACGAGCCGCACGGGCTTGCCCAGCAGCTCGGACAGGCGCTTGGCCACCACCGCCAGCGAATCGGCGGGGGTCAGGGTGCCTTCGGTGGGACGGCCCAGGTGCGACGTCACCATGACCGCCGCGCCGGCGTCCAGCGCCAGGCGGATGCCCGGCACCGACGCGCGGATGCGCGTGTCCTCGGTGATGTTGCCCTGGTCGTCCTGGGGCACGTTCAGATCGGCGCGGATGAACACCCGCTTGCCGTCCAGTTTTCCCTTGGCCGCCAGATCGGCCAGCGTGATGACCTTGCTCATGGACTTACTTCGCCGACATCAGCGCCACGGTGGTGTCCAGCATGCGGTTGCTGAAGCCCCACTCGTTGTCGTACCACGACGAGACCTTCACCAGGTTGCCGTTGACCTTGGTCAGCGTGGCGTCGAAGGTGCTGGAGGCCGGGTCGTGGTTGAAGTCGGACGACACCAGCGGCTCGGTCGAGTAGTTCAGGATGCCCTTGAGCGAGCCTTCCGAGGCTTCCTTCAGGATGGCGTTGACTTCCTCGACGGTGGTGTCGCGCTTGGCGATGAAAGTCAGATCGACCACCGACACGTTGATGGTCGGGACGCGGATGGCGTAGCCGTCCAGCTTGCCGTTGAGCTCGGGCATCACCAGGCCGACCGCGGCGGCGGCGCCGGTCTTGGTCGGGATCATGTTCTGGGTGGCCGAGCGGGCGCGGCGCAGGTCCTCGTGGTAGACGTCGGTCAGCACCTGGTCGTTGGTGTAGGCGTGGACGGTGGTCATCAGGCCCGAGACGATGCCCAGCTTGTCGTGCAGCGGCTTGACCAGCGGGGCCAGGCAGTTGGTGGTGCACGAGGCGTTCGAGATGACGGTGTGCTCGGCCTTCAGCACGTCCTGGTTCACGCCGTAGACGATGGTGGCGTCGACGTCCTTGCCGCCGGGGGCGGAGATGACGACCTTCTTGGCGCCGCCCTTCAGGTGGGCGCCGGCCTTTTCCTTGCTGGTGAAGAAGCCGGTGCATTCCAGCACCACGTCCACGCCCAGTTCGCCCCAGGGCAGCTCGGCCGGGTTGCGGTTGGCCAGCACGCGGATCTTGTCGCCGTTGACGACCATGTACTCGCCCTCGACCGTGACGGTGCCGGGGAACTTGCCGTGGGCAGTGTCGTAACGGGTCAGGTGCGCGTTGGTCTTGGGATCGCCCAGGTCGTTGATGGCGACGATTTCGATGTCGTGCTTCTTGCCACCTTCATAGTGGGCACGCAGGACGTTGCGGCCGATGCGGCCATAGCCATTGATCGCGACACGGATAGTCATGGTGTTTCCTTTGCTTTGATGAGAAGAATCTATGACGCTGGTGGACGGCGGCCCCGCTCAGCCCACCAGTTTCCGGACGGCTTCGACGACCCGTTCGGTGGTAAATCCGAAATGCTTGAACAATACGCCGGCCGGCGCGGATTCGCCGTAGGTGTCGATCCCCACGACCTCGCCGTCCAGTCCCACATACTTGCGCCAGTAGTCGGTGACTCCGGCCTCGACCGCCACGCGCGGCAGGCTGCGCGGCAGCACGTGCTGGCGCCAGGCCTCGTCCTGCCTGTCGAAGACCTGCGTGCACGGCATGGACACCACGCGCACGAAGATCTCGTCCTTGGCCAGCGCCTCTTGCGCGGCCAGCGCCAGCGCGACTTCCGAGCCGGTGGCGATGATCACGGCGCGCGGGTTGAGCGCGTCGCGCAGCACGTAGCCGCCGCGCGAGATGTTGGCGATGGTGGCCTGGTCGCGCTCGACGAAAGGCAGGTTCTGGCGGGACAGCAGCAGCGCCGTCGGACCACCCGCATGCACGTCCATGCCGATGCTGGCCGGCCGCTCGACCGCCGCGCCCCAGGCCACCGCGGTCTCGGTGGTGTCGCAGGGACGCCAGACCGCCAGGTTGGGAATCAGGCGCAGGCTGGCCGCATGCTCGATGGACTGGTGGGTGGGGCCGTCCTCGCCCAGGCCGATGGAGTCGTGCGTGAACACGTGCACCACGCGCTGTTTCATCAGCGCCGCCATGCGCAGGGCATTGCGGGAATAGTCGGAGAAGGTCAGGAAGGTGCCGCCGAACGGCAGGTAGCCGCCGTGCAGCGCGATGCCGTTCATGATGGCGGCCATGCCGAACTCGCGCACGCCGTAGTTGATGTGGCGGCCGAACTCGATGCCGTCCTTGCCGGCGCGCACCGGCGCCACGCCCTTCCAGTCGGTGTAGTTGGAACCGGTCAGGTCGGCCGAGCCGCCCAGCAGCTCGGGCAGCATGCCGGCCAGCGCCGTGATGGCGAACTGCGATGCCTTGCGGGTGGCGACGGTTTCCTGCTTCTGGTTGGTCTCGGCCAGGAACCGGGCGAATTGCTCGGCGAACTCGGCCGGCAGGTCGCCGCGCATGCGGCGCTCGAACTCGGCGGCCTGCCCGGGGAACTGGGCGGCGTATTTGGCGAACAGCTCGTTCCAGGCACCTTCGGCCTGCGCGCCCTTGGCCTTGCCGTCCCAGAACGCATAGACCTCGGCCGGGATCTCGAAGGGCGCGTAGGGCCAGCCGATGGCTTCGCGGGTGGCGGCGATTTCCTTGTCGCCCAGCGGCGCGCCGTGGACCTTGTCGGTACCGGCCATGGTGGGCGCGCCCTTGCCGATGACGGTGCGGCACTCGATCAGCGTCGGGCCGCCGTGCTTGCCGGCCTGGGCCTTGGCCTGGGCGATGGCGGCCTCGACGGCCTTGGCATCGTGGCCGTCGACGTTGCGGATCACGTTCCAGCCATAGGCCTCGAAACGCTTGGCGGTATCGTCGGCGAACCAGTACTTGATCTCGCCATCGATGGAGATGCCGTTCGAGTCGTACAGCACGACCAGCTTGGACAGCTTGAGCGTGCCGGCCAGCGAGGCGACTTCGTGCGAGATGCCTTCCATCAGGCAGCCGTCACCGACGAAGGCATAGGTGAAGTGGTCGACGATGGGCAGGCCCGGACGGTTGAACTCGGCCGCCAGCAGCGCTTCGGCCAGCGCCATGCCCACGGCGTTGGAGATGCCCTGCCCCAGCGGACCGGTGGTGGTCTCGACTCCCGGGGTGATGCCGACCTCGGGGTGGCCCGGGGTCTTCGAATGCATCTGGCGGAAATTGCGCAGTTCCTCGATGGGCAGGTCGTAGCCCGTGAGGTGCAGCAGCGAATAGATCAGCATCGAGCCGTGGCCGTTGGACAGCACGAAGCGATCGCGGTCCGCCCAGGCGGGATTGGCCGGATTGTGGCGCAGGTGTCCATGCCAGAGCGCGAGGGCGATTTCCGCCATGCCCATCGGCGCCCCGGGGTGGCCGGAGTTGGCCTTCTGGACGGCATCCATGGACAGCGCACGGATGGCATCCGCCATATTGAGTTGAGAGGCGGCTTGATTGCTCATGAAGACACTCGTTCCGGCGGGAAAACCCGCTGCTACAAAGCTTTCGAGTTTAACATTCGTACAAGTCCCCCGCCCTTTCGGGGGCCAGGATGCTTGTCAAAAGTTACATCGCTCTTCCATCCATGCCCTTGCCCCGCTTCCACGTCGATCTTCCCCTGCAAGCCGGCGCCCGGCTCGCCCTGCCCGTGCCCATCGCCCACCATGCCCTGCGCGTGCTACGCCTGCGCGACGGCGACGAGATCGTCCTGTTCGACGGCCGGGGCGGCCAGTACCCCGCCCGGCTGGAAGTGGACGGCCGGACGGCGATGGCCCAATTGGGCCAGCACGATCCGCGCGAGGCCGAGCTGCCGGGCCGCATCGTGCTGGCGCAGGCCATCCCGTCGGGCGACAAGATGGACTGGGTGGTGGAAAAGGCGGTGGAAGTCGGCGCGCATGCCATCCAGCCCCTGGCGGCCGCCCGCAGCATCCTCAAGCTGTCCGGCGAACGCCTGGAGAAGCGGGTGCAGCACTGGCAGCGGGTGGCGATTGCCGCCTGCGAGCAGTGCGGCCGCAACCGCGTCCCCACCGTGGCCGCGCCGCTGACGCCCGAGCAATGGCTCTCGCGCCCCGCGCCCGACGGCACCCGGCGGGTGTTCTGCGACCCCGACGCAGAAGTCCGGCTCACCGAATGGCTGGGCGGCCTGCCCTCCCCCCCGGCCGACCTGGAACTGCTGGTCGGCCCGGAAGGCGGCTGGTCGCCCGAGGAATACGCGCTGGCCACCCGCCACGGCGTGCGCGCCGTCCGCTTCGGCGACCGCATCCTGCGCACCGAGACAGCCGGCACCGCGCTGATCTCGGCCCTGTCCGCCAAGCTGGACTGGATCTGACGGGGGCGAGCCCCGTCAGATCACGCCGCAAGCCATGCGGGCACCGCCGCCGCCCAGCGGCATGGGGTGGTCCGCATGGTTGTCGCCGCCCTGGTGCACCATCAACGCGTGGCCCTGCACCTCCGACAGCTTCTTCAGCTTGGGTGCCAGCACCGGATAGTCCGCCTTGCCGTTGGCATCCACGTACAGCGCCGGCAGGTCGCCCAGGTGGCCGCCATCGTCCCAGGGTTCGCCGTGCTTGCCGGTTTTCTTCGGATCGTAGTGGCCGCCCGCCGCCAGCGCGGCCACCGGCTTGCCGTCCTGCTGGCCGGGGTCGCAACTGGGATTCTGGTGGACGTGGAAGCCGTGCAGGCCCGGCGCGAGACCGGTCAGCGCCGGCGTGAACACCAGGCCGTAGGGCGTTTCCTTGACCGTGACCTTGCCGATGTCCTGCCCCTTGCCCTGGGCGTCCACGGTGGTCATCGGAATGGAAAGGTCGGCCAGGGCCGGCGCGCAGAGCGTGGACGTTCCCAGGAACAGCATTGCCGCAATGTGGCGTTTCATGGATCCTCCTTACCTCGTCATGGACAAACGAATGGCGCCACCCCGCATGGGCAAGTCCGGCGGACAGCCGCGCCGCCCAGCCTAGGCCGGCGCAACCGCCCCGTCGGCCTTGTCCAGGACGAAGGTGAAGGCCTTGCCGTTCTCGCGCGCGAACTCGACCACGTCCTCGCCTACCTGGGCGATGGCCGCCGCGTGCTCGGACAGGCCGGGATCGTCCTGGTGCAGCTGGCGCAGCGCCAGCACCATGCCGGCCGGCTGATCGAGCACCGTGTCGCACAGGCAGTCGTACAAGGCATCGAGATTGCCGCCGAAATGCTCGGGGAAATCGACCGCGTTGGCGATTGCCCGCAGCACGGCGGACTTGCTCTTGGCCCGCGAACAATCGACCTCGTAGACGGCCAGCTTCAAGTGCCGCGCGGCCTGGAGCAAGGCCTTCACGTCGAGGTCCGGACCGGCCAGCGCACCGCCGGACTTGAGGCATTCGTTCAGGTTTCTCGCATTCGAGGACATGGATCACTCCTGGATGCGCCGAAACGACGCGTAGTGATCGGCGGTATACCAGTACTCTCCGCTGGTGGCGGGATCGCCCGTGTCGCCCTTGCCGGCGACGATGCGCCGCGCGCCGCGGTTGCGCGCACCGGGCGTGGGGACGGTGTACTCGGTATAGTACCCACGCGCCCGCACGGGCAAAAGGCGTTCGCGGTTATAAAACGTCACGCCGTCGCGGGCGTGGCGGAACGGCCCGCCCTGCCGGATCTGCGCCAGCACCTGGCGCGCCTCCGGCGGCAGGTCGCGCGCGTCGATCGTGCCGGGCACGGGGCCTCGGGCCCATGCGCCAGCCCCCAGCGCCAGCCACAACAGCACGATCGTGAATCCGCGCAGGAAACGGCCTAGTGTCCAAGACATCGCTATTCCTCGTCGGTACGGAAGAATGCCAGCACCTCGTCGCTGCGGATGAGCGTATCGCCAAACCCCAGGGCGATCAACTCACGCGTGTAGCCGGGCTCGAACAGCAGGTAGGACGCCAGGGAAGCGCCCGTCAGGGTATCGGGGCCGGACGAGACGCCCATGCCGCGCAGCAGCGTGCGCATCGCCGCAGGCAGGCTGTCCAGGTGGCGGCCGGCGATCTCGTCCAGGCGCTGGCTGGGAGATATCGATAGCACGCGTATGGGACGCAGCGCGCCGCTCCAGCGCTCCCCGGCCGGCAGCCGCAACAGGGTCTGGTTGATGCGCTGGATGCGTTCGATGTCGGCGTCCAGGCTGTCCAGGAAGATGTTGGACAAAGCGTGGCCGCCGATCTGCGCCAGCGTCGGGTAGGTGGCCGCCCCCGCCCTGCGCCGGGGATCCGCCTCGGAATGGCCGCCGCTGATGATCAGCACGCGGCCGGCGCCCAGGTGGATCGCGGGGCTGATGGGAGCAAGCTGCCGCATGGAACCATCGCCGCACCACTCGGGCTCTCCATGCACCAGCAGCCGGCGGGCAGGAAACACGAACGGGATCGCGCTGGACGCCAGCAGATGCTCGACGCCGATTTCGGCCCGCACCGCCACGCGCAGGGAACGGCGCCACGGCTCGATCTCGTAGGCAGACTGGTAGAAGGTGATGTGCTGGCCCGAGGTATAGCCGGTAGCGGCGATGGCCAGCGCCTGGACCACGCCGTCGGCCAGGTTGGCGTCCAGCCGCCCGAAGTCCAGCACGCCGCGCAGCAGTTCGCCCAGCGGCTGGTTGTCCAACAGCGCGGGCTGCTGGCTGCGGCCCACGCGGGCCATCATCAGCGCGAACGAAAGCATGGACAGCCAGCTTCCCCCGCCGCGCACGGTGCGCAGCGCATCGGTCCGGTAGACCTGGTCGGCGTGGAAATTCTCCCAGACGTCCAGCATGTGCTCGATCGTCTGCTGCAGGTGATGGGCGCCGCAGGCCAGCACGGCGGCGTTGATGGCACCGGCCGACGTGCCGCACAGGACATGGAAGGGATTGGCGTGCAGGCCGCCGGGACGCTCGCCCAGGATGCGGACGATGGCCTTGAGCACACCTACCTGGTAGGCCGCCCGGGCGCCGCCGCCGGCAAGCACGAGGCCGGTGCATGCGGGCCGCAGCACCGGCACGGTGGGAGCCGCACGCGCGGCCCCCGCTGCGGGATCAACGTCCGCCGCTGCCATCCAGGCGCGAGGCGTTGGCATCCATGACCGTCAGCGCGGTCATGTTGATGATGCGGCGCACCGTCGAACTGGCGGTCAGGATGTTGACCGGGGCCTTGCAGCCGAGCAGGATGGGACCGATGGCCACGTTGTTGCCGGCCGCCGTCTTCAGCAGGTTGTAGGCAATGTTGGCCGACTCGATGGTGGGGCACACCAGCAGGTTGGCTTCGCCCTTGAGCGCGCTGTCCGGCATGATGCGGTTGCGGATCGCCTCGTCGATGGCGCAGTCGCCGTGCATCTCGCCGTCCACTTCCAGCCACGGCGCGCGCTCCTGGATCAGCGCCAGCGCCTGGCGCATCTTGACCGCCGACGGCGAATCGCTGGAGCCGAAGTTCGAGTGCGACAGCAGCGCGGCCTTGGGCTCGACGCCCAGGCGCTTCATTTCCTCGGCCGCCATGATGGTGATCTCGGCCAGCTGGTCGGCATCGGGATTCTCGTTCACGTGCGTATCGACCAGCACCACCGTGCGCTGCGGCAGCACGAGGAAGTTCATCGCGGCGTAGACCTTGGCGCTGGGGTTGCGGCCGATGACCTCGTCGACGAACTGCAGGTGATTGCCGTAGGGACCGACCGTGCCGCAGATCATGCCGTCGGCGTCGCCCTGGTGGACCATCATCGCGCCGATCAGCGTCAGGCGCCGGCGCATCTCGATCTTCGCGTATTCCTTGGTGATGCCCTTGCGCTTGGTCATTTCCCAGTAGGTCTGGGAATAGTTGCGGTGGCGCTCGTCGAACTCGGTGTTGGTGACCTCGACGTCCTGGCCCAGGCGCATCCGCAGGCCCAGCTTCTCGATGCGCTTGGCCAGCACCGCCGGACGGCCGACCAGTATGGGACGGGCCAGGCCGTCGTCCACCACCGCCTGCACCGCGCGCAGCACGCGCTCGTCCTCGCCCTCGGTGTAGACGATGCGGGCCTTGCCGCCCTCGCGCACCGTGCGGCGCGCCGCGCCGTACAGCGGACGCATGAAGGCGCCGGAGTGATAGACGAACTGCTGCAGTTGCTCGACGTAGGCATCCATGTCGGCGATCGGCCGCGTGGCGACGCCGGAGTCCATGGCGGCGCGCGCCACGGCGGGCGCAATGCGCACGATCAGGCGCGGATCGAAAGGCTTGGGAATCAGGTATTCCGGGCCGAACGCGAGATCGGACACGTCATAGGCCGCGGCGACGATCTCGCTCTGTTCCTGGCGCGCCAGTTCGGCGATCGCATGCACGGTGGCGATTTCCATCTCGCGCGTAATGGTGGTCGCGCCCACGTCCAGGGCGCCCCGGAAGATGTAGGGGAAACACAGCACGTTGTTGACCTGGTTCGGATAGTCCGAACGGCCGGTGGCGATGACGGCGTCGTCGCGCACCGACTTCACGACCTCGGGCAGGATCTCCGGCGTGGGGTTGGCCAGCGCCAGGATCAGCGGCCGCTTGGCCATGGCCGCCACCATCTCGGGCTTGAGCACGCCGCCGGCGGACAGGCCCAGGAACACGTCGGCGCCCTCGATCACCTCGCCCAGCGTGCGCTTGTCGGTATCCTGCGAGAAACGCTCCTTGTCGGGGTCCATCAGCGTGGTGCGTCCCTTCCAGACCACGCCCTCGATGTCGGTCACCCAGACATTGGCCAGCGGCAGGCCGAGGTCCACCAGCAGGTTCAGGCAGGCCAGCGCCGCGGCGCCCGCGCCCGACGCAACCAGCTTGACCTCGTCGATCTTCTTGCCGACCACGGCCAGGCCGTTCAGCACGGCGGCCGCCACGGTGATGGCCGTGCCGTGCTGGTCGTCGTGGAACACGGGGATGTTCATGCGCTGACGGGCCTTGCGTTCGACCGCGAAGCACTCCGGCGCCTTGATGTCTTCCAGGTTGATGCCGCCGAACGTCGGCTCGAGCGCCGCGATGATGTCGACCAGCTTGTCGGGGTCGGTCTCGTTGACCTCGATGTCGAACACGTCGATGCCGGCGAATTTCTTGAACAGGACCGCCTTGCCTTCCATGACCGGCTTGGACGCCAGCGCCCCGATCGCTCCCAGGCCCAGCACCGCCGTGCCGTTGGAGATCACCCCCACCAGGTTGCCGCGCGCGGTGTAGCGGAACGCGGCCGCGGGGTCGTCGACGATGGCTTCGCACGCCGCCGCTACCCCCGGAGAATAGGCCAGCGCCAGGTCGCGCTGGTTGACGAGTTGCTTGGTCGGGGCAATGGAAATCTTGCCCGGACGGCCGTACTCGTGATATTCGAGAGCGGCCTTGCGCAGGTTGGGGTCGAGGGGTTGAGCCATGAAAAATAACGCCCGCAGGGCGGTCACACGAAGTTATGCGAGGTGCGGATTATCCGCTCCCGGCACGGGTTAGACAACCGACGACGGGAAAACACCGCCCGCGTCGAACGTGGCCTTGACCATGGCATCGAGCCGGTCGGCCGGGGTTTCCCGGCCCGAAGCGCGGTCTTCGCGCTCCTGGACGGACAGCACCGGGGGCGCTTCCCCGGCATCGCGCAGACGCAGCCGGAACCGCCCCGCCCAGGCCAGGGTGCCTTCGCTGCCCAGCAGGAAGTGCGCGGGGTTGGGCACCGGCTCGCCGCCCGTGGCGGCACGCGGCACGAGGGCATCGATTCGGTAGCCGGCCGGCCAGACCGGCAGCTCCAGCATCGCCGCCACGGCGGAGTCGGAAGCCAGCTGGAACAGGTCGGACACGAGACGGCTGGCCGACGTGGAGCGAAGCGGCTGGGTCGATTCGGCCCCGAAAGGGCCCAATTGTTCGAATGCTCCATCGGCCAGCAATACCTGGGCGGCCTCCAGGCCGGAATCCCGGCAGCGGCCCGGCAGCCAGCCGCGGGTACGCAGCAGCCAGGCCCCGACCGGTTCGAGATCGGCGCCCGCGTGCCAGCGCCATGGCGTTCCCGCCAGCCGCTCGCGCAGCGCGCCCATGGGACAGCCGGCCTGCACCACGATGGTACCCGAGCGCTCGTCGAAGGCTTCGATCGCCGCCAGTTGCGAAGTATCCAGCCGCAGCCAGCCGCGCTCCGCGGGCAAGGCGGCCTCCCGCGCGCCGGGCTGCACCAGCAGCACGCCGAATTCGCGGCACAGCGCGGCGGCGTGATAGACGTCCTCTTCCCGGGCCACCACCAGGCGCGCCCGCCCGGGGGCACCGGCCTGCGGCGTCTCGTCGCTGACCTGGCCGCGGGCCATGCGCGCCAGGCGCTGGCAGAAGGCCGGCCAGGGCGAATCGGAAAGCATGCGGGGCAGGAAGAACGCGCGGCGGCCGGGTTTCATGGCAAGGGCTCCGTGCCAGGAAGAAGGCCGTACCGGCCTTCGGGCCCGGGAGGCGGAAAGGTCCGGCCAGGGAGGTGACGTAACGGGACGAGCGGTGCCATGCCGGTCATTGTAACGGCGCGGGCGGCCGAGCGGCCATCCGCGCCGGCCGCGGCGCGGCGTATCATGAATGGTTTGGAGCTTCCATCGCGCCGCGCCCGCGGCGGCGTCCTTTCGATCGTTTCCCGTCCGACCACCATGCTTCGCCTCTCTCCCCGCATCGCCCGCATCGCCCCCTTCTACGCCATGGAGGTCGTCAAGCAGGCGGCGGCCCTGCAGGCCGAGGGCCGCGACATCGTGCAGATGAGCATAGGCGAGCCCGACTTCACCGCCATCCCGGCCGTGGTCGAGGCGCTGGAACGCACGGCGCGCGAAGGCCGGACCCAATATACCGAGGCGGTCGGCATCGCTCCCCTGCGCGAGGCGATCGCCGGCTTCTACCGGACGCGCTTCGGCGTGGCCGTGGATCCGGCCCGGATCATCGTGACCGCAGGCGCCTCGGGCGCGCTGCTGTTGGCCTGCACCGCCCTGGTCGACGCCGGCGCCCAGGTGCTGATGCCCGACCCGACCTATCCGGCCAACCGCCACATCGTGACCGCGGCCGGCGGCGAGCCCGTGCTGATCCCCGCCGGCCCCGCCGACCGCTTCCAGCTTTCCGCCGAGCACATCAGGCGCCACTGGACGCCCCGCACCGCGGGCGTGATCGTGGCCTCGCCCGGCAACCCCACCGGCACGTCCATCGCGCCGGACGCGCTGGCCGGCCTGGTCCGCGAGGTGCGCGGCCGCCAGGGCTTCACCATCGTCGACGAGATCTACCTGGGCCTGAGCTACGACGGCGACCGCCGGTCGGCCCTGGCGCTGGGCGACGACCTCATCATCGTCAACAGCTTCTCGAAGTATTTCCACATGACCGGATGGCGGCTGGGCTGGCTGGTGGTGCCGCCGCAACTGGTCTCGGTATTCGAGAAACTCGCGCAGAACCTGGTCATCTGCCCGTCCACGCTGGCCCAGCACGCGGCGATCGCGTGCTTCCACCCCGAATCGCTCGAGATCTTCGAGGCGCGCCGGGAAGCCTTCCGGCAGCGGCGCGACTACCTCCTGCCCGAATTCGAACGGCTGGGGCTGACGGTGCCGGTCCAGCCGGACGGCGCCTTCTATATATATAGCGACATACGCGCCCATGCGGCCGACAGCGCGGCCTTCGCCACCCGCCTGCTGCACGAGGCCGGGGTATGCGCGGTGCCGGGACGCGATTTCGGCACCGCCGAGACCGCGTCCTACCTGCGCTTCTCCTATGCCACCGACATGGCGCGGCTGCAGGAAGGCGTGGCGCGCATGGCGCGGCTGCTGGGGTAGCGGGGCCAACACGGCCACGCTACGGGACCGGATTCAGCGCGGCGTCGACCCTGCCGATGAAATCCAATCGATCATTGCGCGGACCGTTCACGATTTCCGTCGCCGCGTCGAAGACGTATACCGGTTCGGAGCGCGTGTCGTACCGGGGCCAGTTCGTGACCTCGCCACCGTTCGGGTCTCCGGTCGAGACGAAGCGAAACCAGGCATCGTTCATCATGCGGGACAGTTTCACGTCGTCCGCGGTGTACGGCGCGGCATCGAGCCTCGCGTCGGCCCGGACATAGGGCAACTCGGCGCCATGCACGGCGTCCGCGCCGGTTCCGCCGTTACCCTTCCTGCGGAACCAATAGCGATATACCGGCTGCCCCTGCGCGGCCATCGCCCTGGCAATGCCCCGGGTGCCGAACACGAACTGGTTGTCGCCAAAGCTGTCGGAAATCGCCCGTTGCACCTCGCTATCGCTGGAGACCGGGTAATAGGAGAAGGCCTCGTCGCCGAACTCCGCGAATATCTTCGGATCCTTGAGATACGCCCGATAGGCATCCACGGTACGGATCTGGTATCCCCCGGTGAACGACGCCCCTTCATCGGTGTTGTACCCAACCAGGACCGGCACCGCCCGCGCCTGCCCCCGCTCGAATGCGGGCCGCTCCTCAAGCGGAAGCACCACCCCGTCCAGCACGGGACCGATCACCCGGGGCTCGGCCAGCGCCCGAACCGCCGTGCCGCCGCCGGTATTCTGGATGACGGGAACCTGGTCCGCGGGCAGCTTGCGCAACTGGCCGATATCGGACCCGATCGCGATACCGTCCTGCTCCGCCTCGGCCAGCGTCTTCCAATGCCGCATCGCGCCCGGACTGTCGAGGATGACCTGGTCGAACAAGCCATCCGATCGGGGGGAAACCATCAACGCGGTGATGGCGCTGGCGCCTGACGACTGCCCCCACACCGTGACCCGCCCCGCATCGCCGCCGAAGTTCGCGATGTTCTTGCGTACCCATTTGAGGGACTGCGCGATGTCGAGCAGACCGTAATTGCCCGAGGTGCCTTCCGGCGATTCGGCCGACAACCCCGGGTGGGCCATGAAGCCCATCGTACTGACGCGGTAGTTCATCGACACCACCACCGCCCCCTTGCGAGCCAGCCCCTCGGCCTCGAAGTCTCCGGAGCCGCCGACAAAGCTTCCACCGTACACCCAGACCAGCACCGGCAGTTTCTCGCCCCGGTCCAGGGACTCGCGCGGTACCCAGACGTTCAGCGTCAGGCAGTCTTCGCTCTGGACCCTCGAGCCGGCCTGGATGCATGCCGGGCCGAACGCCAAGGCATCCCGCACGCCCTCCCACGGTTCGGCATCGGCCGGCGGGCGCCACCGCAAGTCGCCGACGGGCGGCCTGGCATACGGGATTCCCTTGAAAGACACGATCTCTCCCACATCGCCCCTGACCAGGCCGGCAGAGGTACGCGCAATGCCAGGCGGAAGGGGTTCGCCCGGCGGATTGCCTCCGGGACTTCCAGCCTCGGGGGCCTTGGCGCCATCGCTGCCGCATCCCGCCATGGCAGCGCCCAGCAATGCGGCGCAGAGGACTTGGCCGCCGATACGCAGGCGGCGACGCACGGTTATGGACTGGCGTTCAGACATGGCCGACCAATGCTCCATCGACGAGTTTAAGGAATGCATTCGCGTTGACCCCCGCCTTGTTCACGTCGGTATTCCCGAGGTTCCGGGCCACCGCGAACTCATCCGTCACGGACCTGCGATGCACGATCACCGTATCGATGTTCGGCAGCACGAGGATGAACTGGCCGTAGTTGCCGTTGGCCAGGAACGATCCCTGCCATTCGACGGCAGAACGGGACTCGGAGGGCAGCCACCACAGGTAGCCGTATCCACAGTCCCGCTCGCCGGCAATCTGGCTCATCGGGACATGCAGCGACGTGCTGTCGGCGACCCAGGACGCTGGAACGATCTGGCGGCCATTCCAGTTGCCCTTGTTGGCCATGAGCACGCCCAGGCGGGCCATGTCGCGCGCGGACAGGAAGAAGTGATAGGCGAGGTACCGGGATGCGTTGGTCTTGTAGCCGAGCATGCGCTGTCGCGACGGGTCGAAGTCCTCCATGCCCAGCGGCTCGGCCAGTTCCTTGGCGAAGGCGTCGAAAATGGTCCTGCCCGTGAGTTTCTCGAAAATCGCGCCGGCGACGTTGAAGTCCCAGTTGTTGTAGAGGAACTGCGTACCGGGCGTGACGGACCCGCGCTCCGGCGTATTGGCCGAGCCCCCGGGACTGCCCGCCGGATGGTAGACGCCCGAGGTCGCCGTCAGGACGTGCCTGATCTTGGCTGTCTTCTCGATCGGCAGCAATCCGGCGTTGTCGTCGATGCCGAGGTCCCCCATGGTTTTGTCGAGATCGATGGTGCCGTCCTCGACGTACTTGCCGTACAGCATGGAAAGAATGCTCTTGCGCGCCGATGCCAGGTACGCGACGTCATCGATGTTCCCATACCGGTACGCAATCTTGCCGTGGCGCACGATCATGAGGGATGTCGTCTCGAGCGGATAGAGCGCCGCTTCGAGCGAGTCGATCGATGCCTTGGAGAAACCCGCTTCCTCCACGGTGGCGAACGACTGCCAAGGCTGGGCGGCCTGGCCGCCGGGCTCCGGCCCCGGATCAGCCGTGGCCGCCCGGGCATCGTTGCCGTCCAGGCACCCCGTAAGAGAAACCGCAGCGCCTGCGGGTACCGCTACCGCCAGCGCCCGCAAAAGGGCTCGCCGACCGGTTTCGTGAGTGGCCATGACTACTCTCCTCAAGACAACGTCGTGGATCAGGATGGGATGGATGGACGCAGCGATGCCGTACGGAGCCACGCGCTACCGAGGGATCCGCTGCGCAGAAGAATGGGAAGCTATTCGCTGCAGGAGAAGCTCGCGGCGAGATTCACGTCGCCGGTGCCGTCGAACTTGGGCCACATCGGATAGACGCATAGCGGCCGGGAGCGATTTTTCGTGGCGGTGTTGTTGTCGAACGCGATGGGCGCGGCCGGAGGCGGCTCTCCCTTCTCCACCCATGCATCGAGGATCGCCAGGTTCTCCCAGGCCGGCACGAACTTGCCGTTGCCATGGGCCAATCCCGGGACGAGATAGAAGCGCACGAAATCATCGGTCGCGCCCTTCCCGTATTTGGCGACGACCGACTCATACAACGCGGCATTCGCATAGGGACTGACACTTGGGTCGTCCAGCCCCTGCACCCACAGGATCTTCCCGCCCCTGGCCTTGAATGCGCTGTAGTCGGGGCTGGTGGCGCCAATCGTGCCGGACAGCGATACGATCCGGTCCTGGTAGGCTCCGGGATTCTGGATATCGAACGAAAGCAGACTGAACGCGGGATCGCGCGCCACGAAATACTTGACGAACTGGTCCGCGCGGCTGGCGTGGTGGGCATTGGGTCCGCTCTGCGGCGGCTCGATATAGGCAGCCTGCGAACCCAGCTGCATGGTGACGCCTTCGAGGCTGTTATACCCGGCATACGCACGGATTCCGTTGGCGAACGAATACGGGATGGTGTATCCGTCGTGGTAGACCGCAATGGTTTTCTCGATCTGGACATCGGTCAGGCAGTTGTCCGGATGGCCTGTTTCGCCCGACTTGCAGCGCAAGGCATCGAGCAATGCGGGAGCACGCTGCCGGCAAGCGGCCATGTTGCTTACGAGGCCGTCGGCCACTCCGTCGAGCGCATCGCACGCGGCCAACGCGGTCGAGGCGATGGCATTGACCATTGCCGGCGGGATCCAGCCTTCGGACTCATCGTCATACACGGCGCGTGCCAGCGCCGCGCCCCACAGGCGAAGCCCCAGGAAGTTCGCCGTGGGATAGTTGCTGATCACCCCGTCGTAAGCGTCGGGAAAGCGTTGTGCCGCGGTCAGCGCTTCGCGCCCGCCCGTGGATCCCCCCGCGAAATACATCCGCCGGGGCGAGCTGCCGTAGCGCATTTCGGCCACGACCGAAGCAACATCCCGCGTTTTCTTGATGTGCATGTAGCCGTAATTGAGCAGCGCCTCATCGTTCAATGCGAACGATGCATCGTCGGCGTCGGGCGCCTGGTGGCCCGAGTCGCTGGCAAACGTCATGTATCCCAGGGCCAGGGGAACCGGCGCGGTATTGGAGCCGAGCGGTGCCTTGGCCAACGTGTTGGGGATGCTGCCGTTGTAGCCGCCGCCACCGAACTGCAAGCCTTTGCCGTTCCAGTCGGAGGGAAGATTGACCTGGAAATGGATGTTGGGCGCCGCGGCATCGACGGATTTGATGGCGCCCAGTACCTCGCAGTATTCCCCGGTCTTGCTCTCTTCGGAGCCGGCCACGAGCCGGGCGGAGACGATGTACGCGCCTTGAGTCGGCAACGAACTGCGGCTGGCGGCGATCACTTTGTCTTGCAATCCGGTGCATGCTTGCAGCGCAGTCGGCGGTGGGCTCCCTGTCTTGGCACCATCGCCTCCCCCGCATGCGGAAAGGCCCGCCATGACCATCGCCAACTGAAGCGCCCGGTACTTCCTCATGTTTGTCTCCGTCTTCTATTTATGCGCACTTGTCTTTCGAGGCCAGCGCTCCAGAGATTAAGAACAACCGGGGCTGTTGTTAATTGCATAATAGACAATGATTAATGCGTGAGACACATCAACCACCACGGCAGCAAGAAAAGGCATCAGCCGTCGCTGCATTCGCGGCGTCACATTTTTCATCGCTGCGTTGTCATGTCTGTCCCAACGGCAATGTCCCAAGGAGACGATCATGGCAAACAGGAACATCGCAACCATCGACCCCCAGGCCGCGTGCCTGACACTGATCAACGTCTACGACGTCGAACCGGAGAACCAGGAGGAACTGACCCGGGCCCTGTCCGAGGCGACCGAGCACCTCATCCGGCACCAGCCCGGGTTCGTTTCGGTCTGCTTACACCGCAGCCTGGACGGCCGCAGGGTGGTCAACTACGCTCAATGGGCATCGAAGGAGCACTTCGAGGATTTCATGAAACGACCCGGCACCCAGGAACAGCTCAAGCGTTTCGCAAGCCTTGCCAGGAGCGTGGCTCCCGCGCTCTACCAGGTGAGCGCCGTGCACGCCCGGCCGCGTACCGCGGGCGGTGCAACGCGATGAGCGAACCGCGGGCCGATCCGGACCTGAACCATCTGCGCCCGCGGCTCATCCGGCTGGCATACCGGATGCTGGGTTCGGTGGCGGAGGCCGAAGACGTGGTGCAGGACGCCTACGTGCGCTGGCTGGCGACCGACAGCGACAAGGTCCGCCAGCCGGCAGCCCTGCTGCACACCATCGTCACGCGCCTGTGCCTGAACGAGCTGAAATCGGCGCGCCGCAGGCGGGAGACCTACGTCGGCCCCTGGCTGCCCGAGCCCATCGTGGAAACCCGCGAAGCCTATGCCGATGACCTCACCTTGCCCCTGATGCTGGCCCTGGAGCGCCTGTCCCCGCTGGAGCGGGCAGCCTTCCTGCTGCACGATGTCTTCGGCATGGACTTCGCGGAAGTGGGCGCCGCCATCGGCCGGGAGGCGGCCGCCTGCCGCAAGCTGGCCAGCCGCGCTCGCGAGCACGTCCACGCCGCTCGCCCGCGCTTTCCCGTCTCCAAGGAACAGGGAAGCCGGCTCGCGGCGGCATTCTTCGCCGCCTCCCGGAACGGCGACATGGAAGGCCTGCGCGCGCTGTTGGCCGAGGACGTGACGGCCTACGCAGACGGCGGCGGCAAGGTGCCCGCCACGCCCTACCCCGTTGTCGGCGTGGAAGCGGTCCTGGCCCGGCATGCTCGCCTGGCCGGCGACTTCGCGCGGGCGCCGTCGATCCTGGCGGGCTACGTCGAGATCGACGGCCTGCCGGGTTTCGTCACGATGGAAGATGGGGGAGTCCTGCAGGCAACGGCCCTGCAGGTCGAGGAGGGAAAGGTGACCGCGATCTATGTCATCCGCAACCCGGACAAGCTGCGGCACCTGCGTGCCGGTTCCGGCACGTGGCGGGAACCTTAGCTTAGGTTCGCCGCCCGGAACCGGCCTACATGACCGCGGGAGAACCCGGCTCGGCGTTCTTGACCGACACCGCTTCCGAGGACGGATCGGTGGGGATGGGCATGGGCTTGGCGGACGCCGAGCGTGCCGGCGTGGCCGGCGCGGCGCCCGGCAGGTCGGCGTTGACGCCCGCGGCCGAAGCCAGGCGGCGGCGTTCGGCCAGGACCCTGTCGCCGTACGGGCTGGTGCCGTCGGGACCCACGCCCACATACATGCGCAGGCCGGCCGTCAGCGAACCGCCACGCTCGATGTATTCCTTCAGGATCGATGCGCCGACACGGATGTTGGCCACCGGGTTCCAGGCAGCCTGGCTGCCGCCGAACGGTTCGAACCGTTCGGTGTGGACCCGGGTCAGGACCTGCATCAGGCCCTGCGCGCCGACATGGCTTTCGGCGAAGGGATTGAAGCTGGACTCGATGGCGATGATCGCCAGGAGCAGCAGCGGATCCAGGCCCATTTCCTGTCCCACGCCATAGGCGGTGGAAATCAGCATGCGGGTGGCCTCATTCGAGACCCGGTACTTGCGCGCGATATAGCGGCCCAGGGACTCGGCCTGCACGGCCGACACCTTGGTCGCATGCGGCTTCGGCGCCGGCTTGACGGCATTGCTGGTCACCGAGCCCAGGAAAGAGGTCGCCTGGGCGTGCGGCTGTACGTTGTCGGCCACGGCCGCAACGGCGGCCGCCGCGGCGACGGCGGAGGCGACATCGACCTGGGCCGGCTCGGCCACGGGCGCATCGACACCGTTGAACGCGGTGAATTGCGAAGCCTGGTCACGCAGACCAGGAACGGACCATACTACGGCGGCCATGGCGAGCACGGCCAGGCCTACATAACTATTGATGGAGCGGCACCAATCCGTGACTCCCGGTCGAGGCCGGGGGTCGGGCTGCTCCGTCGACGAGCTCGACTGCGCGTCGGGCATACTTACCTCCTTGCAACGGCGGGCCACAAAAACACAGCATCCGGAAGCGATCGAGATACGACTCCGGACATCGAGGCCACAACCTGCTTGGCTGCACATCGCGCCGCTGTCAGGACGACTGGCGGCACACCTGCATGGTCGCTACCGCAGAGATAGCTCGGGACCATGCCTGTTTCGGGCAGAGGGCGCGTTCGCGCCGCTAAGAGAACTCCAGTATGGTGGGCGCCCGATGGCCCGTTAAGCAGCCCGGTGGTCTTGTCCGGCCCCACTAGGGGCGGCGATCAGGACGACGGCACCGGGCACACGCTGAAAGTTGGCGGATTGTAGAAATGCGATTTGATGTGGTCAACCGTAAAAATTCACCATTTCGGTGCATCCGGCGGACAATCGTGATCATTGGGATTTTCTATCGGTTCCCATCCGACCGTATATGGAAAGATAGATAAAAGTGAGCATACACTATCGCCGTGACCGAATCAGATTCAGAAACATATGTAAAATTTGTCTCGACCGCCCTGTTTCACGCCGCCGTGGCCCCGATCACGGGATCCGCGCCCCGAACGCCTCGATCGGCACGGCGGGTTAAAGTGACCCCTCCCCCAGCCTTCCCCATCAAGGTGCTCCGCCCGTGAAATACCGCGACCTCCGAGACTTCCTGCGCCAACTCGAAGCGCGGGGCGAGCTCAAGCGCATCCCGGCCGCCGTGTCGACCCATCTCGAGATCACCGAGATCTGCGACCGCGTGTTGCGCGCCGGCGGACCGGCCCTGCTGTTCGAGAACGCCCGGCAGCCCGGCCGCGGCAAGGCCGACATGCCGGTACTGGCCAACCTGTTCGGCACCGCCCGCCGGGTCGCGCTGGGCATGGGCGCCGAGGACGTGGGCGCCCTGCGCGACGTGGGCGAACTGCTGGCCTCGCTGCGCGAGCCCGAGCCGCCGCGCGGCCTGCGCGACGCGCTAGGCAAGGTCGCGATGCTGAAATCCGCCCTGTGGGACATGGCGCCGCGCGAAGTCCGGGGCGCCCCCTGCCAGGAAATCGTGCTCGCAGGGGACGACGTCGACCTCGGACGCCTGCCCATCCAGCATTGCTGGCCCGGCGACGTCGCCCCGCTGCTGTCCTGGGGGCTGGTCGTCACCCGCGGGCCGAACCGCAAGCGCCAGAACCTGGGCATCTATCGCCAGCAGCCCATCGGACGCAACAAGCTCATCATGCGGTGGCTGTCGCACCGGGGAGGCGCGCTGGACTTCCGCGAGCACATGCTGGCCCACCCCGGACAGCCGTTCCCGGTCGCCGTCGCCCTGGGCGCCGACCCCGCCACCATCCTGGGCGCGGTGACGCCGGTGCCCGATGCCTTGTCCGAATACCAGTTCGCCGGCCTGCTGCGCGGCGGCCGCACCGAGGTGGTCCGCTGCGTGGGCAGCGCGCTGTCCGTTCCTGCCTCGGCCGAAATCGTGCTGGAAGGCCATCTGCTTCCCTCCTCCGACCCGCGGGCGATCGCCCCCGTCCCGGCGCCCGGCGTCGCGGCTCCGCCCGACAACGGCTACGAGATGGCGCTGGAGGGCCCCTACGGCGACCACACCGGCTATTACAACGAACAGGACTGGTTCCCGGTGTTCACCGTCGATCGCATCACCATGCGGCGCGATGCCATCTACCACTCCACCTACACGGGCAAGCCGCCCGACGAACCCGCCGTGCTGGGCGTCGCCCTGAACGAGGTCTTCACCCCCCTGCTGCGCCGGCAACTGCCGGAAATCGTCGATTTCTACCTGCCGCCCGAGGGATGCAGCTACCGGCTGGCCATCGTCTCGATGCGCAAGCAATACCCCGGCCACGCCAAGCGCGTGATGTTCGGCATCTGGAGCGTGCTGCGCCAGTTCATGTATACCAAGTTCATCGTGGTGGTGGACGAGGACATCGACGTGCGCAACTGGCAGGAGGTGGTCTGGGCGATCACGACGCGGATGGATCCGGTGCGCGATACCCTGCTGGCCGACCGCACGCCCATCGATTACCTGGACTTCGCCTCGCCGGTCTCGGGCCTGGGCGGCAAGATGGGCCTGGACGCCACCAACAAGTGGCCGGGCGAGACCGACCGCGAATGGGGGCGCCCCATCGTGATGGATGCGGATGTGAAGAAACGGGTGGACGGCCTGTGGCAGGAACTGGGGCTGCCGGGGTGAACCCGGCGGCCCCTTCCGGCCCTAGCGCGGATCGGGCCGGCTGCGGTCTTCCTTGATGGCCCGCCAGAGCTTGTAGGCCTGGTAGGCGGCCAGCGCACCGCCGCCCAGCTTCAGCAGCCGGAAGACGCCGCCAAGCCGCACGCGGGCCAGCACCATCGAGGCGGCCGACGACACGATCGGGTAGCGCCGCAGAAAGCGCCAGGCCTGCATGGCGGCGGCCATGCCGCCGCTGCCGCCCAGGCTGGGCAGGACCGACTTGAGCACCTGCCCCGGCGTCACGGCTTCCTTGATCTGGTGCAGATGAGCCGCCAGCTCCATGCGTTCGATGGACGAACGAGCCAGCAGCAGTTCCCTGCGGGCTTCGATGTCGCCCGCCTCGCGTGCCTTGCGCCGGCTGCTCATCGCGGCCCCCGGCGGCTGTCGGAATCGGACTCGGCGACCGCGGCGAGCATGTCGCGGTCACGCTGGAGCTCGGCCAGGGTGTCCTCGAACACCAGGGGCGCATGGACGGCCTGCCGGCGCACCATGATCAGCATGATGAGGCCGACCAGCAGATAGGCCGCCCCGACCAGCGCGATGGCCAGGTGCCGGTATTCGGTATCCCAGAACACCACGACGATCAGGAACGAGAACATCATCAAGCCGAGAGTCAGGCACAGCAAGGCCGCCAGGGCGACCAGCACCATGCCCAGCAGGCGCGATTTTTCCTCGGCCAGCTCGATGGCGACGAGCTCGAGCCGGGTGCGCAGGATGCCGATGGACGTGGCAGCCAGCGCCCGGAGCGAACTCAGCAGATGCGGCGACGCGGACACGCTGCGCGGATCAGCGGCGGCTGTTGACCAGCAGGCCGGCCAGGAAGCCGACCGCCGCGGCCACGCCGATGGCGCGCCAGGGATTGTCGTGCACGAAATCGTCGGTGGCGCGGGCGGCCGCCTTGCTGCGCTCCAGCATGGAGTCCTGGACGTCCAGGAGCTTCTCGCGCGCCCGCTTGAGGGAAGTCAGGGCACGCTCGCGAAGTTCGACCGCGCGGTCGCCGGTGCTGGAAGCCGCCTGCTTGAGCAGGTCTTCCGCGTCATTGAGCACGACCTTGACGTCCGAGATGAGTTTTTCTTTGCCTGCGGTGCTGGTAGTCATCGTGTTGCGCTCCCTGCGTTGTTTTTACGATTGGACGCTCCGATGATAGCAGCCGCCCCCGCATACCGGAACCCTTGCATCCGAAGGGCAGCATCGGGTAACACCTGCAACCGGGCGCTTGCATCCTGCATCACTGGTTGACCAGCCAGGCGATGAGCCTGTCGTTGAAGCCGTTGGCCTGCTGCGCGCGTTCGTCGTTGACGACGCTGACCACCAGATAGCGGCGCCCGCTCGCCGACAGCACATAGCCCGCCAGCGCCCGCACGTCGCGCAGCGACCCGCTCTTCAAGTGGGCCAGCCCGGCGGCGTCGGAATCGCGCATGCGGCGCCTGACGGTTCCATCCGTGCCGGAGATGGCCAGCGACGAAACGAACTCCGGCATGACGGGCGACCGCCACGCGGCGGCCAGCAGGCGCGCCAGGCTGTCCGCCGAGATCCGGCCGTCGCGGGACAGTCCCGAGCCGTTGTCCAGCACCAGCTCGGGCAGCCTCAGGCCGCGCGCCGCAAGGATCCCGTCGACCGCGCGATCGCCGCTGGCCACGGTGGCCGGGCCCGGCTCGTAGGCGGCGCCCAGCGTCAGCAGCAACAGGCGCGCCATGACGTTGTTGCTCTGCTTGTTGATATGGCGCACCACCTCGGCCAGCGGAGGCGAATCATGCGTGGCGAACAGCACGGCGTCGCCCGGCACGTTGCCCTCGCGTATCCGGCCCGCCAGGCTGCCGCCCATTTCCTGCCACAACACGCGAAAGACGGCCTCGGCATGCCGCGGCTGGGACAGCGCCAGCCGGTACAGGCTGAACTCGCCGCAGCCCCCCGACACGGTTCCGGCCACCCGCAGCGACACGCCCGAGGAGGTCAGGAACGGCTCGGTCTGCACCACCGGCGAACCGGGGCACGGGTTGTCCGACCATTTCAGTCCGCCCTCGACCTTGACCCCGGGCAGGGGGGGATCCACGGTCACCCGCCAGTGCCGGCTGCGCAGGTCCGGCGTGAACAGCAGGCGCACCGCGCCGAACCCCACCATCCAGGCGTCGGGGCTGGCGTTGTAGGGCCGCGAGGGATCGCCGTCGAAGGCACCGGGGTCGATGGCCACCGGCCCGAATACCGAGCGGTCCACGACCAGCTCCGGTATCTTGCGCACGCCGCGCACGCGCAGCTCGCGCAGCAACTGCCAGAGGTCTTCCAGCTTGAAGAAGGGATCGCCGCTGGCGCGCAGGTACAGGGGACCGGACAAGGCGCCGTCGGACGAGATGGTGGTGCCCGGCTCCACCAGCAACTGGGTGCGCCAGACGTAGGCGGGACCCAGGCTGTCCAGGGCGGCGAAGGTAGTCACCAGCTTCATGACCGAAGCGGGGTTGCGCGGCTGTCCCGCGTTGACCGAGACCATGCGCGGACCGTCCACCGGTTCGACCACCACCGACAGCGCGCTCTCGGGCAACCCGGTGGCGGCCCAGGCCTCCGACAGTTCCGCGGGCAGGGCCTGCGCCCGCGCCGTGGCCACTGCCAGGCAGGCGAGCAGCGCCGCCGCGGCCCGGATCCACCCGCCGGGCGCTCCCCCGGCACATCCCCTTCCGCGCCGGCTCTCGGCCACGCCGGCTTGCACGCCATTCTGCAACAACGCCCGCTCCCTGATTCCCGTACCGTGATTCGAACAGGCTAGAGCATAGCGGTTCCCGGCTGGGCCGCCGGCAAGCGGCTCACTGATGGAGCGAGGCCTCGTAGCGCACCAGCAACTGGCGCATGTCGCCCACCGTGCCCTTGAGCGCCTCGGTGGCCTGGGCCAGGGAGGCCACCGAGGCGGAAGTGCGCTCGACTTCGCCCGAGATGCCTTCCATGCTGTCGGCCACTTCCTGCGACGCCGCCGACTGCTGCTGCAGCATGCCGGAGATGTCGCGCGCCCGCTCCACCACCAGCGACGACGAGCGGCGCACGCGTTCGAAGAAACCGGCGCTCTCGCGGATCTGCTCGCCGCTGTACTGCACCGATGTCACGGCCTCCTGCATGGAGGTCGAGGTTTCGGTGGCGAAACGGGTGATGGCCTGCAGCGCGTGGCCGATGTCGCCCGTGCTGCCGGCGGTGCGGTCGGACAGGGTGCGCACTTCCTCGGCCACGACGCCGAAGCCCCGGCCGTTCTCGCCCGCGCGGGCGGCTTCGATGGCCGCGTTCAGCGACAGCAGGCGGGTCTGGTTGGCGATCTCGCTGATGGCCTGCGTCACGCCGGAGATGGTCGAGACCAGGTCGTGCAGCGAGCCTATCTGTTCGTTGGTGCGGCCCACGGCCTCGGCCACCGAATCCGTGCCGCGCACCGAGTCGCCGATCTTGGCCTCGGCCGTGTCGACTTCGCTCAAGGCCGATTCCGACAGGGACAAGGCCGTGCCGGTGTGCTGCGAGGCCTCGCGGATGGCCACGCTCATCTGCTCGACCGCGGCGGCGATGCGGGTCAGGCGGTCGCGCTGCTCGTCGATGACCTGGCGGATCGCGGCGATCTCGCCGTTGACGCGGTCGGCGTTGCCGTCCACGGCCTGCGCGACCTGCAGCACGTCGCACAGCGTGGAGCGCAGGTGGATGCGGGTCGATTCGATGCGCATGGGCAGGCCGCCCAGGTCGAACTGGTGGCGGCCCTCCACGGCGACCGACAGCATGCCCTCGCCCATCGCGGCCAGCGTGCGGTCGACGCGGCGCAGCGGCGCCCAGACCCGGTACCGCCATGCCGCCGCGGCTGCGCCCACGACCGCGGCCTGGCCCAGCATCCAGCCCCAGTGCGGCAGCAGCCAGGCTCCCAGCGCCATGCCCAGCGACAGCACCGCCACGCCCGCGCCCCAGGGGGTGGGGGCATGCCACCAGCGCGGACGCGGGGTGGCGGGAAACTTCGCCTTGCCCGCCGACACGTCGGCATGCAGGGCCTGGGCGGCAGCCACCTCGGCGCGGTCGGGCGCGTTGCGCACCGACATGTAGCCGACGTGCCTGCCGTTCTCGTACAGCGGCGTGACATAGGCCTCGACCCAGTAGAAGCCGCCGTCTTTGCAGCGGTTCTTGACCAGCGCCCGCCACGGCTGGCCGCGCTTGATCGTCTGCCAGAGATCGGCGAAGGCCTCGGGCGGCATGTCGGGATGCCGGACGATGTTGTGGGGCTGGCCGATGAGCTCTTCGCGCGAGAAGCCGCTGACTTCGATGAACGCGGGGTTCGCATAGGTGATGCGCCCCTTCAGGTCGGTGGTGGTCACCACGGGGCGGCTTTTCTCGACGAAGCGCTCGAGCGACGTGACGGGCAGATTCTTGCGCATGACTCTTGGTGTGGACAACGACTCATGACGGTTGACGGCAGCAAGGCGGCCGGACTTTAGGACAATTTGCCCGCGGGCCCCTCGTCGGTCCCACTACAATCGCGGGTGCATCCCCTCGATAGCCTAGGAGCAGCCCATGAAGACCAAAGCCGCGATCGCCTGGAAGGCAGGCGCGCCCCTGACCATCGAAGAAGTGGACCTGGAAGGTCCGCGCGCCGGCGAGGTGCTGATCGAAGTCAAGGCCACCGGCAT